>CAWIDG010000014.1:0-17116 GCA_963834875.1 Miltoncostaeaceae bacterium | reverse complement strand
GCGCAGGCGGCTCGTCGTCGGAGCTGTCGCTGGCTTCGCCGCAGCCGACCATAGGAGAGTCGCGAGCACCGTCAGCCCCGCCGCCCGTGGGCAGCGGGGCGCGCCCACCGCTGCCTCCTCACATCCTGGAGGTCTCGAGCGCTGGTCCGGGCGCTAGCCGCCGGCCCGGGCCGGCTTCATGGGACCGCCCCGGGGCGGCGGGCACCCGGGTCCCGCTCCCCATGGTCGACGTCGCTGCCCCATCGCCTCCACCTGGTCGAGGAACAGACGCCGAGCGCCGAGCTTCTGAACATAAGGCAACTCATTCCAGGGTCGGACCGGCGAGTGGTCAGGGCATCGTCCCAGCGATCATCAGGGTAACGTCCTTGTCGCGCTCGTCGCCCTCAGCTGGCAGGCCGACGGTGAGGACGACGGCGAGAGGCTGGCGCGCCTCCGTCGCGCTGGCCACGCCAGGTCCTTCAGGTGGGCTTCTGGCATCCTGTTCTCGTGGGGTTCGTACTCCTCGTCCTTTGGTATCTGCTGCCGACGTTGTTTGTCTGAGACTTGCGGCCCAGATTGCCCCTCCTCACCTAGTAGGGGACGGCGGGAGAAAATCACCCCCCCGCGCGCCCGGGCGGGTGGCGCCGGGGGATTTCCCAGGGGGCACGGGGGGCACGGGGTCAGCGCCCGAGGTCCCCCTGGCGCGCATGACACGCGCCTCGCCGCGAAACCGCTTGCCTACGGGCCCTGATGCGCCCGGCGGACTCGACCTGCGACCCGCGGCTCAGAAGATCGATTCCAGCCCTTTGCGCGCCGATTCCAACTGTCGTGATCCCCGTTTGAGCAGGCTTTCTTGCCAGTGGCAGGCTCGTCTGCGCGGGAAGAGGCCGTCTTGCGACGGTCATGTGGGATGGACGTGGGATGAAATCGCCCTCGATCGTTGCAGCCGCATCTTTTTTTCGCACCGTGGTGCATCTGCGTCCCGCTCGATCGATCTTGCCGTTCGGAGCTCGCCGTGCTGAGCGTCGCCAAGCTCGCCCTCGGTCAGGAGGCCTACTACGAGCAGCAGGTCGCCCTGGGCCTCGACGACTACTACGCCGGGCGCGGTGAGTCGCCTGGGCTCTGGGTCGGATCGGGCGCTGAGGCGATCGAGCTGGTCGGCACGGTCGAGGAGGGCGCGGTCAGCGTCCTCCTCTCCGGGCTCAGCCCCGCCGACGGCGAGCGCCTGCGCGCGCCGGCCAAGGAGCGCACGATCACCGTTCGCGCCCTCGACGAGGCGACCGGCGTCTGGCGCGACGAGCCGAAGACCCTCGCCCCGGTCGCCGGCTACGACCTCGTCTTCTCGTGCCCCAAGAGCGTCAGCCTCCTGCACGCCCTGACCGGCGACGAGGACGTCCGCAGGGCGATCTCCGACGCCCACGAGGCGAGCTGGCAGGCGGCGCTCTCCTACCTCGAGGACCGAGGCCTGCGTGGTGCGCCGCGGCCGCGGCGGCGCGATCCGCGAGCGCGGCGAGGGCTTCGTCGCCGCCGCCTTCCGCCACCGCACCAGCCGCGCCCAGGACCCCCACCTCCACACCCACGTCATCGTCGCCAACCTGGCCCGCTCGCCCGACGGCGCCTGGCGGGCGCTGGACGGCGAGGCGATCCTGCGCACCTACCGCCTGGCGGCCGGCTACCTCTACGAGGCCCACCTACGCCACGAGCTCTCGGGCAGCCTCGGCGTCCGCTGGACCGAGCCGGTCAAGGGCATGGCCGAGATCGAGGGCGTGCCGCAGGAGGCGATCCGCGCCTTCTCCACGCGCCGCCAGTCGCTGGTCGAGCACATGGAGGCGATGGGCACCTCGGGCTTCGCCGCCTCGCGGGTCGCCGCGCTCGCCACCCGGGAGCGCAAGGAGGCGATCGACCTGCCCGAGCTTCGCGACTCGTGGCTCGCCCGCGCCGCGGAGATGGGCCTCGGAGCCATCGAGCTCCGAGGCCTCCTCGACCGCGAGCCGGCCGCCCGTGAGGCGCCCGCGATCCCCATCGACGACCTCACCGCCCACCAGACCACGGTCACCACACCGGAGCTCGTGCGCGCCGTCGCCGGCGCCGCGCGCGACGGCATGACCGTCGACGATGTCCTTGCCGACGTCGAGGAGATCGCCCGCCGGCCGGAGCTCACCCGCGTCGGCGACGACCCGGCGCCAGGCCGGCCGGCGCGCTTCACGACGACGAAGCCTCCTCGACCTCGAGCGCGAGGCGCTCGGGATCGCCCTCGACGGGCGCGGCGCAGGCGCCCCGGTCGCCGACGGCGACGCTCTCGCCGCGGCCCTCGACGAGGCCCCGATCACGCTCTCCGACGAGCAGCGGGTGCTCGTCGAGGAGGCGGCGCTCTCGCCCGACCGGATCGTCTGCGCGATCGGCGCCGCCGGCGCCGGCAAGACGACCGCGCTCCAGGTCCTCGGCGACGCGCTTCGCGCTCGGACATCCCCGTGCTCGGCGCCGCGCCGAGCGGCCGCGCGCCGACGAGCTGGAGCGCGAGACCGACATCCCGTCGCAGACGCTCCACTCCCTGCTGAACGATGCCCGCCACTCGGGCGGCCTCCCGCCCGGGTGCGTCCTCGTCATCGACGAGGCCGGCATGGCCGAGACGCGAGTGCTCACGCCCGTACTCCGGTTGGTCGAGGAGGCCGGCGGCAAGGCCCTTCTGGTTGGCGACCCGGCCCAGCTTCCGGCGGTCGGAGCGGGCGGCCTCTACGAGGCGCTCTGCGATCGCGTCGGTGCGGTGCAGCCTGAGGACAACCACCGCCAGCGCGAGGTCGTCCGAGCGCGACGCCCTCGCCCGACCTCCGCGACGGCGACGCCGAGCGCTACCTCGGCCACGCGGCCCGCGAGGGACGCCTTCTGGATCGCGGACGACGCCGCCCAGGCCAAGGAGCAGCTCCTGGCCGACTGGTGGCGCGCGGCCCCGAGGGCTACGTGCGCGACACCGTGATGCTCGCCCACCGGCGCGCCGACGTGCGCGACCTCAACGAGGCCGCCCGGGCCCTGATGCGCGAGGCGGGCCAGCTCGGAGAGCGCGCCCTGGTGGCCGGCGACCGCGAGTTCCGCCCGGGCGACCGGGTCGTCTGCCGCCGGAACGACCCCGACCTCGGGGTCCGCAACGGCACGCGGCCACGGTGCGCGACGTCGAGCCCGTCCTCGGCATCGTCACGCTGCAGGTCGACGCCGGGCCGAGCCGCCAGCTCCCCGAGCGCTACGCCGCCGAGCACCTCGAGCACGGCTACGCGCTCACCGGCCACGCCGCCCAAGGCGCGACGGTCGATCGGGCGTTCGTCCTCGTGCGCGCCCAGGGTGCCCTGGCCGAATGGGGCTACGTCGCGGCCTCCCGGGCCCGGACCGAGACGCGCCTCTATGCGGTGGGGCCGGAGATCGAGGCTGAGCGAAGAGCGCCGGCACGACCCGCCGTTCAACCTGCTCGCTCGCGGACGCCCTCTCGCGAAGCGCGGCCGAGCGCACGGCCGCGGAGCAGGTGGCGGTCCGACGTCAAGCAGTCTCCAGCCGGAGATCGAGCGCCTGCAGATCCAGCTCGACTCACGCGCGGAGCAGCTCCGCGCCACCGAGAGCGAGCTCTCGCGCCTCGGCTGGTTCGGGCGTGGTCCTCGCCACGGCGAGCTGCGGGAGGCCATCAGCGTCCAGCGCCACGCCGTTCGCGAGCTCCAGACCGAGCTGCGCGCACTCGCCCCCGACGATGCCCGCGTTCGCCCGGCCTCGCCCGAGCGCGCGTGGTCGAGGGCACATGAGCAGCCGGTCAGGCAGGCGCCCAGTCGCGGGATGACCCTCGGCCTATGACCGCGGAGGCGGTGAGTCCTCAGGTGCGCTGCGCGGGCAGCCTTCGTAGAGTCCCTTGGCAGGCGGTCGTGCACAGTGCCGGCCGCACGCCAGACCAACCGCGGGGACTGGGGCACGGCGATCATGAGCACGGGTGAGGAGATCGGCGAGCCGCGCGGGGAGCCTCGCTCGGCCGCGGTCACGGTGATCACCACCGAGCACTTCACCCTCCAAGGGGCTCGCGCGGCGACCATCGCGGAGTCGACCGGCCGGGCGACCATGTTCCTGACCTCGGTCTCGGGCGGCCTCGTGGCCCTCGGGCTGGTCGCCGCCGCCACCGGGGTGGGGGCAGCGTTCTACGCCTTCGCCCTCGTCCTGCTTCCGACGCTGACCTTCGTGGGGCTGGTCACCTTCGAGCGGGTGCTGCAGTCGGGGATCGAAGACCACGGCTACGCGCGGCGCATCGCCCGACTGCGCGCCTTCTACTTCGAGGCGGCGCCCGAGCTCACCCCGTACCTCATGAGCGTGCCGCCGTCCAAGCGCCTCCGGTACAGGGCTTGTCGGCGCGGCGGTTCCAGCAGTTCCTGAGCGTGGCAGGCATGATGGCGGTGATCACGTCCGTCCTGGCCGGCTCGGCCGTCGGGGTCCTCGCCGCCGCGGTCTCGGACGGGTCGCTCGCCGCGGCGATGCCCTCGGGGGTGGTCGCCGGTCTCGCCGCGCTGGCGTGCCTCATGAGATTCGAGGACGCCGCGTGGGGGCGCGCATACGCGGCACCGCTGTTCGAGGACATCGAACAGCCCGGGTGAACACCGGCTCCGGGCACGATGAGCACCGGTGGCCCAGCTCCGGCAGGCCCCGGTCGGAGGCAAGGCGGACCGCCCGGGGGCGGACGGGCCGGGATTAGCCGAACGTGAACACGTAGGCCTCGACGCCGGGGGCGAGGAAGGTGATCTCGAATGTGCGGTCGGTCACCGATCCCCGCTCGCGAACCAGCTGATAGAGCCGCGGTTGGACCAGGGTTCCGTGGCCCTGCTCGTCGACGTCGAGCCCATGCGCGTCGCCGGGAGGTTCTCCATCCACGAGCACGCGGAACGGCACGGACGTGCCCGCCTCGCGCGCCCGCAGGACGAGGTGGACGTCGCGGGCGTGGAAGCGGAAGACGATTCCCCCATCGGCCCTGTTCAGCACGCTGGCCCGACTCTCGATCGTCCAGTCGCCGGCCAGCGCCCACTGGTTGAGCTGCAGCGAATCCGGGGCGACGTAGGTGTGCGGCTCGTCGAACACCGCACCACCCGGCGACGCGAAGTTCCGCCCTTGCTCGTAGCCGACGTACGTCTCGGGCGAGCCCAGGTTCGTCCAGTCGGCTTGCGCCTCGAGGCCGTCGGGCTCGACGGAGACGAGGTCGTCACCGATGCTCTCGTCACCGGCCTCGCGCAGGAACATCTGAATCGCCCACTCGCACTCGTCGTACGCGCCCTCGCCGAAGTGGTGCTGCCGGATTCGTCCTTCTGCGTCGGCGATGTACACGGCGGGCCAGTACCGGTTGCCGAACGCCCGCCAGACGCCGTAGTCGCTGTCGAGCGCGATCGGGAACTCGACCCGCATCGCCTTGGCGGCCTCGCGGACGTTCTCGATGTCGCCCTCGAACGGGAACTCGGGCGTGTGCACGCCGACGACGACCAATCCCCGGTCGCGGTACTTCTCCGCCCACGCGCGGACATACGCGAGCGTGCGGAGCCAGTTGATGCAGGTGTACGTCCAGAAGTCAACGAGGACGACCTTGCCGCGCAGGTCCGCCGCGATGAGCGGCGGTGAGTTGAGCCACCCGGTCGCGCCGTCGAAACCGGGCAGGCGGCCTTCGGAGGGCAAGGGAGTCGTCCCGGGATGACGGCGGGCGCCGAACCAGCTCACGTCGCACCGCCGGTGAACGCGTCCGGCGCCTCCTGCGGCACATTGTGGCCGCTACCCGGATTCGCCCGGGCCGTGACCTGAACGCCCTTCGCCTGCAGTCGCTCGATCACGCCGTTCCAGCTCAGCGCATCAGCAAACGCGCCCTGCACCAACACGACGGTCGGCGAGCCAGCGGTGTGGGTTGCGTCGCACACATGTGCTCCCTTTCAAGACGGCGGCTGCGGGCGGCCCGCGCATGCGCGCGCCGCCCCACGCGCCCGATCAACGCAGCGACCTGAAGGCCGCCCGGACCTCCTCGCTGAAGAGCTGCGGCTGCTCCCAGGCGGCGAAGTGGCCGCCCTTGTCGACCTCGTTGAAGTAGATGAGGTTGGGGTACGCCCGCTCGGTCCAGCTCCTGGGCGCCTGGTATTGCTCGCCGGGAAAGACCGTCACGGCAACGGGGATGGAGACGCCCTTGGCATTGAAGAAGCCGCCCTTGTATTCCCAGTAGAGACGCGACGCCGAGACCCCTGTGTTCGTCAGCCAGTAGAGCGTGATGTTGTCGAGGATCTCGTCACGCGTCAGTTCGCCCGTGGCGCTCGTGGTCCGGTCCAGGGCAGCTACGACCGCCGCGGCCGGCTGGCCGTCGGCATCGTTGTGGTCGAGGAGCCAGGCGGCCAGGCCGACGGGTGAATCCGCGATGCCGTACAGCGTCTGCGGGCGCGACGCCATGTACCTCGCATAGTCGACCTGCTGGAACGTCCTGATCAGCTGCTCGTAGGCGCGTCGTTCCTCGGCCGAGAGATCGGGTGGCGGCGGTTCGCCGGCTAGGGAAGCCTTGTTGACGTCGGCGGGAACGGTGGCAGGCATGTTGGTGTGGATGGCGAGCAACCCCGCAGGTGCCTGCAGGCCCATCTGGTTCGACGACGAACGCACCCCAGTCGCCGCCCTGGGCGACGTAGCGGGTGTAGCCGAGGCGCGTCATCAGCTCTGCCCAGGCTCGGGCCATGTGCTCGGGGCCCCAGCCGGTGCTCGTCGGCTTGCCCGAGAACCCGTAGCCGGGCATCGACGGAATCACCACGTCGAAGGCGTCCGCTGCGCTCGCGCCATGCGCCGTGGGATCGGTGAGTCGATCGACGATCTTCAGCTGCTCGACGATCGAGCCGGGCCAGCCGTGATTGACGACGAGCGGCAACGCGCCCTCATGGTGCGAGCGCACGTGAATGAAGTGAATGTCGAGCCCATCGATCTCGGTGATGAACTGCGGTAGAGCGTTCAGATTCGCCTCGCACTTGCGCCAGTCGTACTCCGTCTCCCAGTAGCGCGCGAGCTCCTGCATCGTCGCAAGCGGCACGCCTTGCGATTGATCCGCGACGGTCTCCTTCTCGGGCCAGTTCGTGGCCGCGATCCGTCGACGGAGGTCGTCCAGGGCCTCATCCGGAACGTTGACGTGGAACGGCCGGATCTCGCCGGCGCTCTCGACGGTGCTGCTCATGACGACCTCCCGTTGCGCAATGACCTGGGGTCAGCCCCCTGTCCGCAGAAGCTGACGAGCCGGCTCGAGGTCCTCCCGCCGGACGAGGATCTCGTGCGGTCCGCCGACGGACAGGCCGTCAGACGCCCCCGCTCCAAAGTTCGTCACGCGACTCGCGCACCAGATCCCCGCGGTGCGGAGTAGACCGCACGCCACCGCCGCCTCCGGCTCGGTCGTTGCTACTCCGGCGACGACCAACTCGCCTCTCCGCACCCGCTCGATCTCGTCCTCGACGCTCATCTCCACCTCGGTTTCGTCGGCCTCCGGCCGGCGACCCAGCCCGCTGCGCGCATTATCCACAACGGAAGCGGCGGAGTCGCGGGGCCAACGCGCCCCGAGCGTCCCGCTTTTCATCGTGTCGGCGCCGGCGCCCGACGCCGACCCGGACGACGACGAGCCCGAGCCGCTGGCGCTCACCTTTGGGCGAGGCCCTCAACGTGACCGTCAACATGTCACCTTCAGACGTCATGGGGCGCCCTTGGGGACGGGCAGCCTGTGCCGTCGCTCCTGCTTCTCGTCCACGGCGAGCGCCTCGGTCTGACGCCCGAGACAGCTCCGTTTCGCGCATTTGCGCAAGCCCGGGCGCCTCGTGCTCCCACGCCGTTGGCGAGGCGCGTGCCTCTGCAAGGGCGCGCACTAGAGCCGAACACAATGGCGTCGTTAGCGCAGTGAGCTGAATGCAGCCCGCACCTCGGCGGAGAAGAGCTCCGGCTCCTCCCAGGCGGCGAAGTGGCCGCCCCTGTCGACCTCGTTGAAGTAGGCGACGTTGGGGTAGGAGTTCTCGACCCAGCTGCGCGGGGTCCGCCAGATCTCGCCGGGGAAGGTGGTGAAGCCGACCGGGAGCGGGACGTCCGGAGGAGCCTGGCCGGACGCGAGTGCTTGAGCCAGGGCTCGTCCGTCCTCCCAGTACGACCGGGCGGCCGAGGCGCCGGTGCCCGTCAGCCAGTACAGCGTGACGTTGTCGACGATGCTGTCCCGGGTGAGATTGCCCGCGGGCTCGCCGTCGACGAAGGCGCGCGAGATCTTGTAGTAGCTGTCGGTGTCGTGGTCGAGCAGCCAGGCGGCCAGGGCGACGGGTGAATCCAGCAGGGCGTAGCCGATCGTCTGCGGCCGCGTGGCCATCTCCAGGAAGTAGCCGAAGCCGTCCTCCCTGAAGGTGGCGAGCTGGGCCGCCGCCGCGCGTTCCTGCTCGGATTCCGCCGGCGGGGGGCCGGCCAGCACCGTCACGAGCAGGTTCATGTGGATGCCGAGCAGCCCCTCGGGCGCCTGGCGTCCCATCGCGTCGGTGACGAGGGCGCCCACGTCGCCGCCCTGGGCGACATAGCGGGTGTAGCCGAGGCGGTGCATCAGCTCCGCCCAGGCCTGCGCGACGCGGCCGGCGTTCCAGCCGAGGTCGGCGGGCTCGCCGGAGAAGCCGTAGCCGGGCAGGGACGGCAGCACGAGGTGGAACGCGTCCTCCGCTTGCCCACCGTGCGCGGTCGGGTCGGTCAGCGGGCCGATGGTCTCGAGCAGCTCGATGACCGAGCCGGGCCAACCGTGCGTCATGATCAGCGGCAACGCGTCCTCGTGCCGCGACCTCACGTGGATGAAGTGGATGTCCACCCCGTCGATCTGGGTCGTGAACTGCGGCAGCGCGTTCAACCTCGCCTCCACGCGCCCGAAGTCGTACTCGTTCGCCCAGTAGTCCGCGAGCGCCCGGGTCGTCGCCGAGCTGGACGCCCTGCGATCGGTCGGCGACGAGCTCCTTGCTGGGCCAGCGCGTCGCGGCGAGGCGCCGGCGGAGGTCGTCGAGGTCGGCCTGCGGCACCTCGACCTGGAAGGGACGGATCTCTTTGGCGGTCGCGCCGGTGCTACTCATGACGACCTCCTTGTCGGTGGGGCGGCGTTCGACTGACCTAGCTGAGTGCGTCGGATCCGAAGGCCTTGTCGTACCCCGGACATCCACGGCGGCAGCGCCGACGGCGTGTCCGGGCAGATGGGGCGGCCGGTGCCGCCAGGCAGCGTATCTAGCGCTCGACGTGCCACCCTCCCTCGATTTCCACGACTCGGCGCATCGCGCGTCGCTGATGATCGCGGCCGGCTGCCACGTGGAGGTGATCGCCGAGCAGATGGGCCACTCGGACGGCGGCGGCCTGGTCCTCAAGCGCTACGGACACCTCTACGCGGGCGCCCGGCGCCAGGCCGCGACCGCGCTCGAGGCTCACGTCTTCGGCTCAGCCGGCGATTCTGCTGTGGGAGGGATGTGGGATGAAATGCAGACGAGGCTCGATGTCGGCCCCGCCTGAGACGACAAAAGCCCCCGATTTGCGGGGGCTTTGCAGGAGCGGATGATGGGACTCGAACCCACGACCTTCTGCATGGCAAGCAGACGCTCTAGCCAACTGAGCTACATCCGCGGGAGCGGTCAGTCTACCGAGCCGTGACGGAGGGGTCCAAAGCGGCCGACGCGCGGGCGGTGCGGGCGGCGCTGGCCGAGCTCGCCGACCCGGAGCGGGCGGCCTGGACGGCGCCGTACCTGGGGGTCGTGCCCGGCGGCTACGGCGAGGGCGACGTGCTGCTCGGCATCCCGGTGCCGGGCCAGCGCCGCGTCGCCAGGGCGGCGCGCGACCTGCCGCTGGACGAGGCCGCGACGCTCCTCGCGAGCCCGGTCCACGAGCACCGCTTCACCGCGCTCGTCGTGCTGGTCGACCGCTACCGGCGCAGCCGCGACCCGGCGTTGCGGGCCGGGCTGTCGCGCTTCTACCTCGACCACCGCGCCGGCGTGGACAACTGGGACCTGGTCGACGCCAGCGCCCCGGACCTGCTCGGCGGCGAGCTGGTCGGCGGCGACCGGACGATCCTCGGCGAGCTGGCCGGGGCGGAGCGGCTCTGGGACCGGCGCATCGCCGTGGTGTCGACCCTCGCGCTGATCCGCCAGGGGGAGCTCGACGAGACCTTCGCCCTGGCCGAGCGGCTGATGGCCGACCCGCACCACCTCATCCACAAGGCCGTCGGCTGGATGCTCCGTGAGGCGGGAAAGCGCGACGAGCGCGCGCTGGTCGCGTTCCTCGAGACCCACCGCGCCGGGATGCCGCGGACGATGCTGCGCTACGCGATCGAGCGGTTGTCGCCCGAGCGGCGCGCGGCGCTCATGGCGCGCGCGTAGCTACGCCGCCTGCCAGGGGTCGGTGTCAGCCTCGGCGAAGTGGACCTCGACGCCGTCGGGTGCGAGGGCCTGCTCGAGCGACTTGGTCCAGCGCTTCATGGCCACCCGCTCGGCGCGGGCGTGGGGCATGCAGACGAGCGGCAGGCCCTCGGCGCGGTCGGCGTCGTGGTAGCGCAGGTCGCTGGTGACATAGGCGTCGGCCTCGGCCTCGCGGGCCGCGTCGATCAGGGAGCCGCCGGACCCGGTGCAGCAGGCCACGCGCTGGACCCGCGCGAACGGATCGCCGGCGTAGCTGACGCTCGCCCCGTCGAAGCCCGCCCGCACGCGCTCCACCAGGGCGCCCAGGGTCGTCGGGGCGACGGGCCCGACGCGCCCGAGGCCGGAGGACGGGTCGTCGGCGCTCGGCACCAGGGCGCTCTCGGGGGTGATGCCGAGCACCCCGGCCATGACGTCGTTGAGGCCCCCCGGAGCGGCGTCCAGGTTGGTGTGGGCCGCGATGACCGCGACGCGGCCCTCGGCGGCGCGCAGCACCAGCTCGCTGGCGGCGCCGGCGTCGGTGAGCGCGGAGAGCGCGGGGAAGATCGGGGGGTGGTGGGTCAGGACCGCGTCGCAGCCGGTCTCGCGCGCCTCGCCCAGCACCTCGTCGCGCAGCTCGAGGGCGACGAGCACGCGCCGCGCCGGCTGGTTGTGGCGGCCGACCAGCAGGCCGACGTTGTCCCACTCCTCGGCGAGCGCAGAGGGCGCGAGGCGCTCGATGGCGGCGAGGAGCTGCGCGACCAGCATGGGCCGCATGGTAGTGCCGCGCACGCGTCAGGCGGCGAGCGCCTCCTCGAACGCGGCGTGCGCCGTCCGGCCGAAGAGCACGAAGCGCACCAGGGTCACGCCGGGCGCGCGGCCGGCGCCGGCGGTCTCGCGGACCGCGGCGACGGCGATGTCCGCGACCTCGCGGACGTCCCACCCGTAGATCCCGGCTCCCACGGCCGGCATCGCGACCGTGGCGGCCCCGAGCCCGGCCGCCACCTCCAGCGAGCGGGAGAAGCTGGAGGCCAGCAGGGCCGGGTCGGTCTGGCCGGCGCGCCGGTTCGGCCCGACCGTGTGCACGACCCACCGCGCCGGCAAGCTCCCCGCCCTGGTCGCGACGGCGTCGCCGACGGCGAGCCCGTCGCGGTGCGTCGTGCGGCGCAGCTCCCGGCACGCCACGAGCAGGGCCGGCCCGGCGGCTGCGTGGATCGCGCCGTCCACGCCGCCCGCCGCCCAGCAGCGCGGGGTTGGCGGCGTTCACGATGACGTTAACGGCCTGCTCGGTGATGTCGCCGTTGACCGCCTCGATGCGCACGCGGGCGGCCCCCGCCGCGCCGCCGATCAGGCGGCCGCGGCGGCCGCCGCCTTCTCGGCCAGGTGCGCCGGCACCTGGGCGTAGTGGTCGAACTCCATCGTGTAGTCGCCGCGGCCGCCGGTCATGGCGCGCAGGTCGGGGGCGTAGCTCAGCATCTCGGCCATCGGGACCTCGGCCTTGATGACCTCGTTGCCGCCCCGCGTCTCCATCCCGAGGGGTTGCCCCCGCCGCGAGTTCAGGTCGCCCATGACGTCGCCGACGTGGTCGGACGGGACCGTCACCTCGACGCGCATGATCGGCTCCAGCAGCACCGGGCCCGCCTTCTCGATGGCGGCCCGCACCCCGAGGGACCCGGCGATCTTGAAGGCCATCTCCGAGGAGTCGACCGCGTGGTGCTTGCCGTCGTAGAGCGTGACGCGCAGGTCCACCACCGGGTAGCCCGCGAGGCCGCCCTCGCGCAGCGCCTCGACGACGCCCTTCTCGACGGCCGGGATGAACGGCCGCGGGATCGCGCCGCCGACGATCTTGTCGACGAACTCGAAGCCCTCGCCGCGCCCCAGGGGCTCGACCCTGACCCAGCAGTCGCCGTACTGCCCGCGCCCGCCGCTCTGCTTCTTGTGCTTGCCCTCGGCCTCGGCCGAGCCGGTGATGGTCTCGCGGTAGGGCACGTGGGGCGGGGCCAGGTCCATCGCGACGCCGAAGCGCCGCTCGATGCGCTCGGCCACGACCTCGACGTGCATCTGGGAGAGCCCGCCGACCAGGAAGTCGCCCGTCTGCTCGTCGCGGTGGACGTCGAGGGTGGGGTCCTCGTCGGTCATCCGGCGCAGCGAGGCGTGGAGCTTGTCCTCGTCGGCCTGGGTGCGCGCCGTGACCGCGAAGCTCATGAGCGGCGGCGGGAACTGCACCGCCGGGAAGGCGACCGGCCGGCCGGTGGTGAGCACGTCCCCGGTCGCGACCTCCTTGAGCTTGGCGACGGCGCCGATGTCGCCCGGCCCGATCTCCTGCAGGGCCACGTGGTCCTTGCCCTGGAGGGTGAAGAGCTGGCCGACCCGCTCCTTGCCGCCGGTCCTGACGCAGGTCACGTGGCTGTCGCCGGGGAGCGTGCCCGAGATCACCCGCAGGAGGTTGATGCGGCCGCTGAACTGGTCGGCCAGGGTCTTGAAGCACAGGGCGACGACCGGCCCGTCCTCCGCCAGCCCGATCGTGACGGCCTCGCCCGAGCCGGCGTCGGTCGCCTCGCCGCGGCGCCGCGTCGGCCGGCGAGGGCAGGGCCTCGGCGATGAGGTCGAGGGCGCGGTCGACGCCGATCGCCGGCGCCCCGGCCGCGCAGACCACCGGGAAGATCCGTCGCTCCTTGACCCCCGCGAGGATCGCCCCGATGAGCTCCTCGGTCGTGATCTCCTCGCCCTCGAGGTACTTCTCGATCAGGGCGTCGTCGTTCTCGGCCACCACGTCGATGAGGGCCTCGCGGGCCGACTGGGCCGCGTCGGCGAGGTCGTCCGGGATCGGCCCCGTGGAGCCCGCCGGCGAGCCGCCGTCGTAGGTCGTGGCGGTCATCGACACGAGGTTGACGACGCCCCGGAAGCCGGCCTCGCTCCCGATCGGGAGCTGGATTCCGACCGCGCCGGGCGCCAGCTCCTCCAGCGCCGCCATGGTGGCGTCGAAGTCGGCGCGCTCGCGGTCGAGCATGTTGACGACGGCCGCCCGCGGGAGCCCGAGCTCGCCCGCCCGCGACCACAGCCGCTCGGTCTGCACCTCGACCCCCGCCGTGGCGTTCAGGACCAGCAGCGCCGCGTCGACCGCCCGGAGCGCGGTGAGGCTCTCCCCCTGGAACGAGGGCTCGCCCGGCGTGTCGATGAGGTTGACCTTCACCCCGCCCCACTCGAGGTGGCAGAGCGAGGCGCTGATGCTCATGGTGCGGCGGCGCTCGTCGTCGTCGAAGTCGGCCACCGTCGTGCCCTCGGCGACGGTCCCCAGCCGGTTGGTCTCGCCGGCCGCGAACAGCATCGCCTCGACCAGGCTCGTCTTGCCGCTGCCGCGGTGCCCGAGCACCGCGACGTTCCGGATCTGTGCAGGGTCGGGATGCGCCATCGCTCGTGCCTTTCCTGACAAGCGGGGGGCGCAGTCTACCCGGCGCCTCAGGCCGAGTCAGCCTCCCCGGACCCGTCCTGGAGGCGCCCCTTCAGGCGCAGGACCGCCTTCGTGTGGAGCTGGCTGACCCGGCTCTCGGTCACCCCGAGGATCTCGCCGATCTCCTTCAGGCTGAGGTTGTCGTAGTAGTAGAGGGCCACCACGATCCGCTCGCGCTCGGGCAGCCGCGCGATGGCGTCGGCCAGGGTGTCGCGCAGGTCGCTGACGTCGAGGAGGTCCGCCGGGTCGCCCGCCCGCGAGTCGCCCAGGGTGTCCATGAGCGACATCGGCTCGCCGCCGGGCGACACGGTCCACATCTCGTCGAGGGCGACGATGGAGGCGTTCGAGATCTGGGTGAGCGCGTGCTGGAACTCGTCCGGCGCCATCCCGAGCGCCCCGGCGAGCTCCTCGTCGGTCGGCGCGCGATGAAGCCGGCTCTCCAGCTCGGCGGACTTCTTCTCGATCTGCCGGGCGCGGGCGCGCACCGAGCGGGGGACCCAGTCGAGCGCGCGCAGCTCGTCGATGATCGCGCCCTTGATGCGGGTGGCGGCGTACGTCTCGAACTTCACCCGCCGGGACGGGTCGAAGCGCTCGACCGCGCCGATCAGGCCGACCAGCCCGTACGAGATGAGGTCGGCCTCGTCCACGTGGGACGGCAGGGCGCTGCGCATGCGGCCCGCGACGTACTTCACCAGCGGCGCGAAGGTCAGGATGATCCGGTCGCGCGCGGCGCCGTCGTCGCGCTCCTTGTACCGGCGCCAGAGCATGCGGAGCTCTTCCTCGCCCTGCGCGGCGCCGGCCGCGCCACCGGAGAACGCGTCGCGGCTCACCCCGCCAGTCTATGGTCTCGCGCCGCGCCGCCTCAGAGCGCCCGCCCGGAGCGCGACTGGGCCCGGGTGAGGATGAACACGTCGAGCGCCGCGAAGACGGCGATCGCGAGGCCCAACGACAGCGCGAGGGCCGTGTTGTCGCTGCCCTGGCCGACCACGAGCGCGATCACCACCGTGCCGCCGAACCAGATCAGCGCCCGCCCGAGGCGTCCCATGTACGCGTGGCCGAGGCCGGGGAGCAGCAGGCTGAGGACCACGGCGATGATCAGTGCCCGCCGGCCGAGGGGCGGCCGGCGGCGCAGGCTCACGCCGGGACCTCCTCTCCCTGGACCGCCCACCCCACCGGCCCGGCGAACTCGGCTCGCGCCGCCGCGAGGGCCGCGTCGCGGTCATGCTCGGGAAAGCAGTGGGTCAGGAGCAGCCGCCGCGCGCGTGCCCGCGCCGCGATCCCCCCGGCCTGGGCGCCGTTCAGGTGCGGCACGCCCCGCGGGACCTCGCCGGCGCCGAACGAGCACTCGCACACCAGCACGTCGGCGCCCTCGGCCAGGACCGGGAGCTCGTCGTTGTCGGCGCAATCCGCGCCGAAGCAGACCGCGGCCCCGCCCGCCTCGACCCGCAGCGCGAAGGTCGGCGGCAGGTGGGGCACCTGGCGGTAGCGCAACGTCACGCCGCCCCCCAGGTCGCGCTCGCCCGCGACGCCGGTCAGCTCCTCGAACCGCATCACGTCGTCCCAGCCGTCCGAGCTGCCGAAGCCGACGAGCCGCTCCCGCAGGCCCGGCGGCCCGAGCACGCGGAGCGCGCCCGCACGCACCGGCCCGTAGGCGAGGTAGACCCGCAGGGAGAGCAGGTTGACGCAGTGGTCGGGGTGGAGGTGGGTCACGACGAGCGCCGCCAGGCGCTCGGGGCGGACCTGCTCCTGCAGGCGGTTGAGGGCCCCCGCGCCGAGGTCCAGCACGACCGCGCGGTCGCCCGCGCGCACCAGGTAGCAGCTCTGCGCCTCGCCGGGCCGGGCGTAGGCGGCCCCCACGCCCACGGGCACCAGCACCGGCCGCGGCGCCGTCACGTGCCGTCCGGTCGCCCGCGCATCGCGGGCCATGCTATACCGCGGCCATGGCGCGCCCGCTCCGCGGCCTGCTCGGGCCGGTCCTCGCCCTCGCGCTCGCCGCCGGGCTGGTCGCGGGGTGCGGCGGCGGAGACGGGGATGGGGAGGACCGGGCCCAGGGGCTGCCGCCCGCCGACCTGCTCGCCCAGAGCGCCGACGCCGCCGAGGCCGCCGGGCCGTTCCGGATCGCCCTCGAGGTCACGGGCCAGGTCGACCTCACCGACCCCTCGTCGGTGCCGGGCGGCAACCTGCTGAACGGCCCGCTCGACATCTCCGGCGAGGGCCCGGTGGACCCGCCGGACCGGGCCTCGATCGACGCCAGCGCGGAGGTGTCCGGCCTGCCGCTGCAGATCAACATCACCCGCATCGGCGACGAGGTCTTCGTCGGGGCGCTGGGCCAGGACTTCCGCGTCAACCTGCCGCCCGAGCAGGTCGCCCTGCTGGACCTCGGCGCCCTCTACCCCACCCTCGTCGACTGGACGACCAACCCGGTCGAGGAGGGGCGCGAAGAGGTCGACGGCACCGAGACGGTGAAGGTGGCAGGCGAGCTCGACGCCCAGCGGGCGATCAGCGGCCTGGCGCCGCTGATCGGGGGCGACGCCCCGACCGCCGCCGAGGCCCGCGCGGCGCTGCGTGAGGGGCGGGTCGAGTTCTGGGTCGGCGTCGAGGACCTGCTCCGCGCCGCGTGCACCTTGTGCTGGACGCCGACGCGGCGCGCGTCGCCGAGGGCGTGGGACGGTGTCATCGACCTGACGGCGGACATGACGGCCTGGGGCGAGCCGGTCGACATCGCGCCGCCGCCGAATCCCCGCGAGCTCGACACCGACCAGCTCGGCGGCCTCTTCGGAGGCTAGGGGGAGCACGTGATCATCGCGGTCGGATCCGACGAGGTCACCCCGCTGACCGACGAGGCGCTCGTCGTCGCCCTGCGCGAGGCGGGGCACGAGGTGGAGCTCCACGGCCCTCCTGCCGGCGGCGCGGAGGAGTGGGTCGAGGCCAGCGCGGCCGTGGCGCGCCGCGTGGCCGAGGGCGCGGCCGAGCGCGGGGTCGTCTGCTGTTGGTCGGGCACGGGCGCCTCGATCGCCGCGAACAAGGTCCCCGGCGCGCGGGCGGCGCTGTGCGTTGACGCCGAGACCGCCCGCATGGCGCGCAAGTACAACCACGCCAACGTGCTCGCCCTGTCCCTGGCGCTCGACCAGCCCGCCGATGGGCCGCGAGATCCTCGAGGCGTTCCTGGACGAGCCGGACGGCGACGAGGAGTTCGACGTGCGCAACGTCGAGCGCCTCGGCCGCATGGAGCGAGAACCGGGAGCTAGACACGACGCGTAGGTGGTATCGCGGGCGGCCAGCCCCGCCGATG
>CAWIDG010000013.1:0-175799 GCA_963834875.1 Miltoncostaeaceae bacterium | reverse complement strand
TGACCTAGACCGTATTGAGCGCCGGGTCGGTTCCGGCGCCTCGCTCATGCGTGATCGTGGGTTGCCGCCGAAAGCATGCCCGGCGGTAGAGCCACAGTCATGGGGGGCGCCGGTATGGGCAACGGTACTGCCGTCGGCTTGGACGTGCACGCCAGGAGCGTGATCGCCGGGCTGATCCCCGAGGACACCGGTGAGCTGCGGGTGCTGCGCACCCCGCACCGCATTGCGGCGCTGGTGGGCTGGCTGGGGGGGCTCCCGGGGCCGGTCCAGGTCGCCTATAGGCCGGCCCGACCGGCTTGGGCCTGGCGCGCGCCCCCCAGGCGGCGGGGATCTGCTGCCTGGTCGCGGCCCCGAGCCTCATCGCCCGCTCGCCGGCCGGCCGCGCGCACAAGAGCGACGACACCTTCGGCGCGGCCTTCAACGCGGCCATCCACTGCCAGGCCCGCCCGAGCCCGAGCCCGAGGGCTACGTCCACCCCGGCCCCGCCGACGCGGGGGCAGGCGTCGGCTCGCCGGGACCGCCGCCCTCGTTCGGGGCGCAGCTCAACGCGGCCCTGCGCGAGCCCCGGCAGCGGCCCAGTCGCCTTGAGGTCTGGTGACGAACACCGCTCCGCCGAGGTCGCGGCAGCGCGTCGGGTGACGTGGGGCGCTACTTGTCCTTCGGCTGCTTGCCCCTGCGATTCGGATGACGACCTCATTGAGCAGGTGGCCGCGGCGACCTGGATGAGGCCCGCAGCGCCCGCAGCTCGGCCGTGAGTTCAGCGAGCGAGCCCTCAATACGCTCGAGGCGGTCGTCCAGGTCGCCGATGCGGTCCTCGACCTCTTCCTTGTCGTCGAGCGCACCCTCGTGCTGGCGCAGTCCCATGCGGACGAAGTACTCGGCGGCGGCCGCCGTCAGCATGGCCACAAAGCCGATGCCCAGGACCATGACGGCGATCGCCAGGGCCCGACCGGTGTCGGTCTCCGGGTAGAGGTCGCCGTAGCCCACGGTCGTGACGGTCGTGAGGGCCCACCAGATGCCGTCCCATACCGACGCGTCCTCCCCGCCCGGACTCTCCAGCCGTGAGAAGGCCACCCCGGCGATCAGCACGAGGGCGAGCGTGATCACGCCGACAAGCCAGAGGCCCTGAAGGGAGAGGACCCTGCGGGCCGACAGCACGACTCGCATCAGGGGCAGCAAGCGCAGAAGTCGCGCGCCCAGCCGCAGGAGGCCGAACAGGGTAGGGAGGAAGGGCGGCGTCAGAACCACGATCGCCACCTCAAGGGGGTGGGTGCGCAACCAGCGCCAGCGGTCATGGACCAGCACCAGCATCGTTACGGCCTCACCGAGGAAGGCCAGCCAGATGAACCAGTTGAGCGCCAGCGCAGCGTCATATCCGGCCTGAGTCTGGGCGGCCTCTTCGACGGCGATCGTCGGGATCGTAGCAGGGCGGCCCCGACATCGATGGCTCCAGCCGTCTGGCGACCCGGACCGCCCGAGGGCCCATCCAGGCGTCCCGGGACTCCGCTGGGGATGCTTGGTCGGGCGTTGTCCACGGGCCGACGCTTCGCCGTGCCTATCCGGAGATCCTTCCTGCCGATCGGGCTAAGCCGCGTGCTAGCGCACGGGGGCGAGGGGCGGGCGCGCGAAGCGACCTGCGACCTCCGTCGGGAATCGAGCTGAAGTGCGGGATTGCTAGACGGACCTCGCGCAGTTCCGCGCGAAGCGTCCCGGCCCGCGAGTGTTGAGGCGGCGTTGAGGCGCGGCCCCCGCACGCGGTTCCGCTCCCCTCGCCGCCATCGCCGGCGACATCGCCCGGCTGCGCGAGCTGGCCGAGCAAGAGCGGCAGGGACCTCACGAACCCTAAGTGCGCCGCGAGGCTACCGGCGCGCCCTGACTGGCGGATGCGCTGGCGGATCGGCCGGGGCGAGTGCCGAGAGCCCTGTTCCGATGCGGTGTCTCGGGCGTCGCGGTCGCGGTCTCAAACACCGCTGAGGGCAAATCCCTCGTGTGGGTTCGACTCCCACCGTCCCCATCGGGTTTCCGCCGGGATCTCAGAACCCGGCGCCGCGAAAGCTGCGGCGGCCGGCCCCGCGCCGCGGGAGCCGCCGCACCCGACGCGGGCGTCAGATCAGGTGGAGGTCCTGCGGCGGAGGAATGGTGATGGCCGGCGCCGGCCCCTCCACGCGCGTCCAGCGGCGCCTGCGAACGTAGTCGAGCGGGTGTGTCCAGGTGGTGGTGGGCATTTGAGCCCTCCTCGCTGTAGCCGTCGGTCGTGGGGGACCGGTGCGCGGCGACGCTCCCACGCCGCGGCCAAGGCACAGTTACCCGGACGCCAATTCGCGGCCAACACGAGCGAGCCGTGGGTGTGTACCGGGTGTGCGCCCGAGGATAGGCTCACGCGATGGACGATGAGCGCCGCGCCGCCGAGATCGAAGCCAGACTGGCTGCCGAGGGCTTCGGCGTGTGGTTCGACAACGAGCCCCGCGCCGCCGCCCATTTCCCGGATTGGCTCGTCGTGGCCATCCCCTCGGGGGCCGCACATCAGACGGCCGGCTCGACCAGTCTGTTGGCGCACGGCGAGACGAAACTCGAAGCCCTGGAGCGACTCGCCGCGTTGGTCTTCGGCGACGCCTAGCAACCCGCCGGCGTGAGGCCCGGCGGACCGTTCGGGCCTCCTTCGCGTGGCCGGCCCTACGCCGTCATCCGAACGCTGACGTCATACCTCGTCACCGACGTGCGCTGCCCCGGCGTGTCGCCGGCCGGCATCGCGTTCAGCGTCTCGTCTCCGCGCCTGTAGTCGTCCTCGGTCTCGAAGAAGAGGATGACGAGTGACCTCTCGGCCTCGGGGTCGTGGAGCACGACGACCTCCGTCGCGGGAACCCCCTCCGGCTGCTCCCCCTCGCTCATCTCCCGCTTGATCTCATCGATCCGGTCGCTGCTGACCCCTTCGAACGACACCACGCGTGCGAGAGCCATTCGAGCCTCCCTGGCGATTTGGGCAACCCTACGGCCGGAGCATCTCACCTTCGCCAGGCTTGCGGGCCGACGCGCGTCCCTGCCTGGGCCAGGTCCTGAGGATTCGCCCCGGCGGGATTGACCGGCGGCCGACCGGGGTACGGCGGGCCTACACCCGAGGAGATGGTGTGAGCGAGGAACCCGGACCCGGCGCGCGCTGGTCCCTCCTGGTCAGCCGCGCGATCGTCGCGCTGCGCCACGTGATCGTGGTGGGGTGGATCGCCGCGGCGGTCACGATGGTCCTGACCCTTCCGGGGCTCGGGGGGTCGGCGGACCTGGAGCTCCCGCTCCCCGACGACGCCGCGCCGCTGGCCGCGGAGCGGAGGTCGGCGGACGTCTTCGGCGCCCCCCTCATCTCGCGCACCCAGGTGGTCGTGAGCCGTCCCGGCGGGCTGAGCGTGGCCGAGCAGGCGGCGCTCGCGCGCTTCGCCCTCGATGTGAGCCGCCGCCGAGTGCCGGGGCTCGAGGAGATCGCCGCGGCCGCGCCGCTCACCAGCGCCGGCGGCATCGCGCCCGGCGCCCGGGAGGGCCCGGCCTCGATGCTCACCTACCTGGCGTTCGCCGAGTCGGCCTCGATCGCCCGCCAGGCGCGCCTCGGCCGCGACTACATCGCCGCGGCCCCGATACCCGACGGGGCGACCGCGGGCATCACCGGCTCGTCGGCCGCCCGGCAGGAGCAGCTCGAGGCGATCGACGAGTGGCTCCCCCTGGTGGTCGGCGTGACCCTGGCGCTGATCGCCCTGGTCGTTGCCGTCGTCTTCCGCTCGCTGGTCGCACCGCTTGTCGTGCTGGGGACGATCGCGGTCACCTACGCCGTCGACCTTCGCGCAATCGGCGCCGTCGCCGAGGCCACGGGGATCTCCACAAGCCAGGACATCGAGCCGGTGGTGTCGGCGCTGCTCATCGGCATCGTCACCGACTACGCGATCTTCTACCTGTTCGGCGTGCGCTCCCGGCTGCGCGAGGGCGGCCCCCGTGGAGCCGCCATCGGGGCGAGCGCGCACACGATCGCGATCGTGCTGACGGCGGGCCTCACGACGGCGCTGGGGACGGCGGCGCTCCTGGTGGGCGACGTCGACTTCTTCCGCGCCTTCGCGCCGGCGCTGGCCCTGACCGCCGTCGTCAGCGTCGCCGTATCGGTCACCCTGCTCCCGGCGCTGCTGGCCATCCTCGGGCGGGGCGCCTTCTGGCCCGGCCGAAGGCTGCCCGCCGCCCGCGCGGAACGGGAGCCCCGGCCGCCGCTCGCGACCCGCATGCTCACGACCCGGGGCGTCGCGGCGGTCGTCGTCGTCCTGCTGGTGGGGGGCCTCCTCGTCGCGGCCTCGCCGCTGCGCGACCTCGAGCTGGGGCTCGGGCTGACGGGCGGCCCGTCGTCCGACGCCCAGGCCGCGGTCGAGGCCGGCTTCGCGCCCGGCGTGACGGCGCCGACGGAGGTGCTGGTCGAGGGACCCGGCGCCACGGATGCGGCCGCGTTGGCGCGGCTGGGCGACGCGCTGGGCGCCCAGCCCGGGGTGGCGGACGTGATCGGCCCGAGCGGCCCCGTGCCGAGGCTCGCACCAGGGGTCTTCGTGTCCGAGGACGCCGGCGCCTCGCGCTTCGTGGTGGTGCTCGACTCCGAGCCCACCGAGCACGCGGCGATCGAGCGGCTCGACGCCATCGAGCGGGCCCTGCCCGGCATGCTCGCCGCGTCGGGCGCGCCGGAGGCGCGGGCCTCGCTGGCCGGGGACACGGCGATCGCGAGCGCCTCGGTCGACGCGATGCGCACCGAGCTCCTGCGGGTCGGCATCGCCGCCCTGATCGTGAACTTCCTTCTGCTCGCGCTGTTCCTGCGCGCGCTGGTGGCGCCCCTCTACCTGCTTGCCGCCAACGCCCTCACGGTCGCGGCGACGCTCGGCATCGCGACCTGGGTCTTCCAGGACGCGCTCGGGCAGGGGCAGCTCGTCTACTACGTCCCCTTCGCCACCGCGGTCCTGCTGCTGGCCCTGGGCTCCGACTACAACATCTACCTCGTCGGAGGCATCTGGCGCGCGGCCCAGCGGGTCGGGATCGTCCAGGGCATCCGCAGCGCGATGCCATCGGCGTCGCTCAGCATCTCCGTGGCGGGGCTCGTCCTGGCCTGCAGCTTCGGGCTGCTGGCGCTGGTGCCGGTTGACGCGCTGCGCCAGTTCGCCTTCGTCATGGCGCTCGGCATCGCTCTGGACGCGTTCGTGGTGAGGCCTCTCCTGGTGCCCGCCCTGATCACGCTGGTCGGGCGTCGCGGCTTCTGGCCCCGCGCGCCCGCGCCAGCGCCCGCCGACCACGCGCCTGCCCGCCAGTGCGCGCCCGGCGTAGGTCGCCGAACCCGTGGCTCGAGTCACCGCCTCCCGATCCGACCGCATCGCGGACCCCTGGGGCACGAGAACGCCCTACGCTCGCGACGATCGCTGGCCGGTCCGGGTCGATGGCTTCCTGGCCGACGGCGTGACGGCTGATGCCGTGGACGAGTGGGTCCCCAGCGCGTCGATCCTGCACTCCAAGGGCGACGCCCTCGGCGGCGAGCGGCGGCCAGGGGTGCTGGCTGGCTGAGGGAGCGGGGCGCCGAGGTCGTGGGCCGCCGACCCGAGCCGGCCGTGCTCCTGCTCGGCGACCTCCGGGACTCCACCTGGCCGCCGCCCGGGCGTTGCTGGCGTGGACCGCCCTCGGCCAGGGAGCGCAGGCCGTGAGGACGGGGCCCTTCTGAAGGTCGTGGCGCGCTGTCATCCGCAGACGGTCCGCACGATGAAGTGGACCGTCCAGAAGACCAAGGAGGTCAGCCCCCAGGCGCTCGCCTCGTGAGGCCGCGGGCCCCGGCTCGACCGCGCCGGGTCACGCCCGCGCCTCGGCGCGCCGGCTCGCGCGGGCGAGCGTCGCGATCACGACCGTCCGCTGGTCCAGGCTGAGGCGGCCGAGGCGCCGCCACGCCTCAGAAGGCGGGATGTCGGGCAGGTCGCGCGCGAGCCTGGCGAGCTCGCCAAGCGCGATGTCCTCGGCCCAGCGCTCGAGGGGCGGCGATCTCACCGGTGGCCGGGCCTGTCGGCGACTTGGGCCATGGGGCCGCTCCTACCCTCCCCCGGCGCGGCCAAACCGCGCCAGGACCGTTCGTCTCGCCGCAGCGAGCCGGCGACTAGACGTCCGGCCAGTACCCCGATCCGCCGGAATCGTCATACCGTCGCCCTTGAACGTCCCGGAAGGAGGGTGCCGTGCGGCGCGTGGCGGGTCCGATGGCGGTGGTGGCCGCGGCCTCGCTGGCCGCCGGGCTGCCGGCCGCGTCGGGGTCCCCCACCCCGTCGCCGGCGCTCGAGCGGCTGGCCACGGGCCCGACGTCGTCGACGGCGCTGAAGGCGGAGGCCAGGCTGCGGCGGTTCGAGAACCGGGCGCTCGGCTCGCACCACGCCGCCGAGCACGCCAAGGTGCGCGCCAAGATCCGCCGCGTGAAGGCCGCCCGCGTGAGGGCGGGCCTGCGGCCGGTGATCCCGGTCTCGTCCCGGCGCCGCGCGCGGCGGTCGCTCGCGGTCGGCGAGCCCGCGCAGGTCGGCCGCTGGGGCCCGCCCCGGACCGTCCCGTCCGTCGCCGTGCACGCGGTCCTGCTGCCCACGGGGAACCTGCTCTTCGCCAAGAGCAACAGCAACGCGTACGTCTACGACCCGGTCACCGGGGACGGGCATCGCGTCGACCCGCCGTCCAACCTCTTCTGCGCCGGCCAGGTCGCCCTCGCCGACGGGCGCATCCTGTTCGTCGGCGGCCAGCTCGACTGGACCGGGGGCGACAACTTCTTCGGCCTCAACCAGATCTGGATCTTCGACCCGGTCGCGGAGACCTGGACCCGCCAGGTCGACATGCGCCACGGCCGCTGGTACCCGACCGCCACCCGGCTGCCGGACGGGCGCGTGCTGATCACGAGCGGCTGGGACGAGACGGGGACCCAGACGATGAACCGCGACGTCGAGATCTTCACCCCCGGCGGCGCGGCCGGCAGCATCCAGCTCGTCCACACCGGCCGGGACGTGTGCAGTTCTACCCCCACTGGCACGTCCTGCCGGACGGCCGCGCCCTGATGGGCGGGCCGGGGCGGTCGGACTCGGCGCTCTTCAATCTCTCGACCTACCAGTTCACCGACCTGCCGCTGCTGCCAGAGGCGCGGACGGGGTTCGGCAGCGGCGTGCTGCTGCCGGGACCGCCGTCGGGAGCGACGACGGCCTTCCTGGCAGGAGGCGGCGGCACGCCGAACACGCACCGCCTCAACCTCCAGAACCCGTCGGCCGGCTGGACCAACGCCGGCCCCCCTCCCCCAGACCCGGCGCAACCTCAACACGGTGATCCTGCCGGACGGGACGCTCCTGGCGGTGGGCGGCAACAGCTCCGGGCAGGAGGGCTCGCCCCAGCGCGAGACGGTCCTGTACGACCCGGCCACCAACAGCTGGACCCGGCTGGCCGACCAGAGCGAGCAGCGCGCCTACCACTCCACGGCGCTCCTGCTGCCCGACGGCCGCGTCTTCTCCGGCGGCGACAACACGGCCTCGGGGGGCGGCAACGACGACGACGTCGTCGAGGTCTTCGAGCCGCCCTACCTCTTCCGCGGCCCGCGCCCCTCGATCGTCTCGGCGCCCTCGGCGCTCGGCTACGGCAGCCCGTTCGCGATCGAGGCCACCGGCTCGCCGACGCGCGCCGTGCTGATGAGCCCCGGGGCGACGACGCACGGCAACGACATGAACCAGCGCCACGTCGAGCTCTCCGTGACGCCCACCGCCGGGGGGCTCTCCGCCGTCGCGCCGGCGAACGCGAACCTCGCGCCCCCGGGCAACTACATGCTGTTCACGCTCACGGCCGACGGCGTCCCCTCGGTGGCTCGGTGGGTGAGGCTGGGCGGCGGCGCCCCTCCGCCCCCGCCCCCCAACTCCCCGCCCACGGCCGCCTTCACGTTCCTGCCCGCCAGCCCCCAGACCGGCCAGCAGGTCACCTTCACCGACGCCTCGACCGACTCCGACGGCACGATCGAGTCGCGCGCCTGGGACCTCGACAACGACGGCACCTTCGAGGCCAACGGCGCGCAGGCCCAGCGCAGCTTCCCGTCGGCCGGCACCTACACGGTGCGCCTGCAGGTCACCGACGACGCCGACACGCCCGCGACCGCGACCACGACCCGCCAGGTGACGGTCTCGGACGGCCCGCCCCCGCCCCCGCCGCCCCCGCCGCCGGGCAACCTGGTCGCCAACCCCTCCTTCGAGGTCAACACGGTCGGCTGGAGCGGCTACCAGGGCTCGCTGACCCGCGAGGCCCAGGTCGGGGCCCCCCACGGCGGGGCCGTGGCGCGCGTGGCCTGGACCAGCGGCACCTACTTCACGATCGACGGCGGCAACAACGTCACCTCCACCGCCGCGGCCACCTACACCGCCACGGCCTGGGTCAAGGCGGCCACCGCCTCCTCGATCGGCAAGCCGATCCAGATCAAGCTGCGCGAGCGCACCCCCGCCGGCGCCACGGTGGCCGACGTCGGCTCGGTCAGCGTGTCCCTCACGACCTCCTGGCAGCAGCTGACGGTCCAGCGCACCACCGCCGCCGGCAACCGGCTCGGCGTGCGCCTCAGCCACACCTCGGCCGTCAGCGGCAACGCCATCTACGCCGACGCCTTCACGCTCTCCACGGGCGGTCCCGAGCCCCCGCCCCCCAACTCCCCGCCCACGGCCGCCTTCACGTTCCTGCCCGCCAGCCCCCAGACCGGCCAGCAGGTCACCTTCACCGACGCCTCGACCGACTCCGACGGCACGATCGAGTCGCGCGCCTGGGACCTCGACAACAACGGCACCTTCGAGGCCAACGGCGCGCAGGCCCAGCGCAGCTTCCCGTCGCCGGCACCTACACGGTGCGCCTGCAGGTCACCGACGACGCCGACCGCCCGCGACCGCGACCACGACCCGCCAGGTGACGGTCTCGGACCCCGCCGCCCCAACTCCCCGCCCACGGCCGCCTTCACGTTCCTGCCCGCCAGCCCCCAGACCGGCCAGCCGGTCACCTTCACCGACGCCTCGACCGACTCCGACGGCACGATCGCGTCGCGCGCCTGGGACCTCGACAACGACGGCACCTTCGACGACGGCAACGGCGCGAGGCCCAGCGCAGCTTCCCGTCGGCCGGCACCTACACGGTGCGCCTGCAGGTCACCGACGACGACGGCGCGCCCGCGACCACGACCCGCCAGGTGACGGTCTCGGCGACCCCGCCCCCCAACTCCCCGCCCACGGCCGCCTTCACGTTCCTGCCCGCCAGCCCCCAGACCGGCCAGCAGGTCACCTTCACCGACGCCTCGACCGACTCCGACGGCACGATCGAGTCGCGCGCCTGGGACCTCGACAACGACGGCGCCTTCGACGACGGCAACCGCGCGCAGGCCCAGCGCACCTTCCCCTCCGCCGGCACCTACACGGTGCGCCTGCAGGTCACCGACGACGCCGACACGCCCGCGACCGCGACCACGACCCGCCAGGTGACGGTCTCCGCGACCCCGCCGCCCCCGCCGCCGGGCAACCTGGTCGCCAACCCCTCCTTCGAGGTCAACACGGTCGGCTGGAGCGGCTACCAGGGCTCGCTGACCCGCGAGGCCCAGGTCGGGGCCCCCCACGGCGGGGCCGTGGCGCGCGTGGCCTGCACCAGCGGCACCTACTTCACGATCGACGGCGGCGACAACGTCACCTCGCACCGCCGCGGCCACCTACACCGCCACGGCCTGGGTCAAGGCGGCCACCGCCTCCTCGATCGGCAAGCCGATCCAGATCAAGCTGCGCGAGCGCACCTCGCCGGCGGCACGGTGGTCGCCGACGTCGGCCGCGCCGGCCGTCAACCTTCCACCTCCTGGCAGCAGATCACCGTGCAGCGCACCACCGCCGCCGGCAACCGGCTCGGCGTGCGCCTCAGCCACACCTCGGCCGTCAGCGGCAACGCCTTCTACGCCGACGCCTTCACGCTGACGCGCCCCTGAGCCCGCCGCGCTGGGCCTCAGATGGGCTCGACCCGGATCGCGGGGTGGCGGCGCACCAGCTCCTCGGCGATGACGTCCCTGTGGCAAGCGGCCTGGTCGTCCTCCAGGCAGAGCATCGCGGTCGGGCGCTCGACGGCGGCCTCGGCCAGGCCGCCGAGCGCCGACCACCGATCGCCGAGGAGGTGGGCGCGGTACGCCTTCCGCCCGCCGTCCCGGTCGCCCGAGCGGTAGACGGCGCGGATCGCGGCAGGGTTGCCGAGCTCGCGCCGGTGCTCGTAGACGATCCCCGCGCCGCGCGAGGGCCGCCTCGAGGGCGCGGCGCGAGAAGCCCGGCCGGCGGCTGCGGGGCAGGTCGCGGACGTTGACGACCCGCTCGACGCCGGCCCGCTCCAGGGCGTCACGCAGGCCATCCGCTGTCGCAAAGCGCTCGTATCCGATGCTATAGAGCACCGGTCGGCCGGCGCTCACGCCCGACCGTGTTTGCAAGCGCCCCGGGCCGGGTCACGAACCACCATCGCAGCCCGGCCCAGAGGGAGACACGCCATGGGCATCATCGCCTTCATCATCCTCGGCCTCATCGCGGGCGTCATCGCCAAGGCCATCCTGCCCGGCAAGCAGCCGGGCGGCATCATCGTGACCACGCTGATCGGCATCGCCGGCGCCCTGATCGGAGGCTTCCTCGCCGGCGCCATCTTCGACGCCGACCCGCTCGACGAGTTCTGGGACCTCTCGACCTGGCTGACCGCCATCGTCGGGGCGATCGTCCTGCTGCTGATCTACGGCTGGATCGACAACCGCTCCTCGCGGCGCAGGCTCGTCTGAATCGCCGGGGGACGGGCCGTCCGCCGCGGGTGTGAGAGCATCGCGGCGGATGAGCCGCCTGCACCTGCACGCCTGGGGGCCAGCCGACGGGCGGCCGGTGCTGGTGATCCACGGCGTCACGAACACGGGCGCGCGCTACCGGCGCCTCGCCGAGGAGGAGCTGCCCGGGCTCCGCGTCCTCGCGCCGGACCTGCGGGGTCACGGCCACTCCACCTGGGAGCCCCCGTGGTCGGTGGAGCGGCACGTCGAGGACCTCGTGCTGACGCTGGACGGCGCCGGCGTCGCCGGGGCCGCCGTGGTCGGGCACTCGTTCGGCGGGCTGATCGGCATGGCCCTCGCCTCGGCGCACCCCGACCGGGTGGACGCGCTGGGGCTCGTCGATCCCGCCGTCGCGATCGCACCGGGCCGGGCCGGCGAGGAGGCCGAGCAGGTGCGCCGCGACGACGGCTGGGCCAGCGTCGACGAGGCGCGCGCGGCCCGCCTCGCCATGCGACCCGACCACGCCCGGGACAGCGTCGACGAGGACCTGCGCACCTTCCTCGACGAGGGCGCCGATGGGCGCGTCCGCTTCCGCTACTGCCGCCCCGCGGCCGTCACGGCATGGAGCGAGATGTCGGAGCCCGTCCCGTCGCTCGCGGCGTATCCCGGCGCCGTTCTGCTGGTGGAGGCGCTCCGAGCCGACATCGTCACCGGCGCCCTGCGCTCGGGGCTGCGCGACGACCTCGGCCCGCGCCTGCGCGAGGAGGCGATCGACGCGGGGCACATGCTCTTCTGGGACGCGCGCGAGGAGCTGGGCCGGCTGCTGCGCGAGGTCGTGGCCGCGTGAGGGCGATCGTCGTCAGGGAGCCCGGCGGGCCCGGAGGTGCTGGAGCTCCGCGAGGTCGCCGACCCCTTGCCCGGGCCGGGCGAGGTCGTGCTCGACGTCGCCGCGACGGCCGTCAACCGCGCCGACCTCCTCCAGCGCATGGGCCGCTACCCTCCCCCGCCCGGCGCCAGCGAGATCCTCGGCCTCGAGGCGGCGGGAACGGTCGCCGCGCTCGGCGAGGGCACCGCCGACTGGGCGGCCGGGGACCGCGCGATGGCGCTCCTTTCCGGGGGCGGCTACGCCGAGCGGGTCGTGGTTCCAACCGGCCAGCTCATGCGCGTGCCCGAGGGGCTCGAGCTGACCGACGCGGCGGCGGTCCCGGAGGTCTTCCTCACGGCGTTCCTGTCCCTCCGCCACCTCGCGCCCCTCGCCCCCGGCGAGACGCTGCTGGTGCACGCCGCCGCGAGCGGGGTGGGCACGGCCGCGATCCAGATCGCGCGCGAGCTCGGCGCCTCCGCGATCGGCACGGTGCGCCGGCCCGAGAAGGCCGGCGCGGTGACCGGGCTCGGGGCCCGCGCGATCGTGACGCCGGAGGCGACCTTCGCCGGACGAGGTGAGGGACGCGACCGGCGGGCGCGGGGCCGACGTGATCCTCGACCTCGTCGGCGGGTCGTACTGGGCCGAGAACGTCCGCGCGCTGGCGCGCCTCGGGCGGATCTCCATCGTGGGCCTGGTCGGGGGCGCCCGGGCCGAGGTTGACCTCTCCGCGCTCCTGCCGCTGCAGGCGACGATCCGCGCGAGCACGCTCCGCGGCCGAACCGCCGAGGAGAAGGCCCGGTCTGGTGGCCGAGTTCGCCGAGTGGGGCCTGCCCCGCCTCGCCGACGGGCGCCTGCGGCCGGTCGTCGACCGGGTCGTGCCGTTGGCCCAGGCGGCCGAGGCGCACCGGGCCGTCGGCGACGACGCGACCATCGGGAAGGTCGTCCTGTCGGTCGCCTGAGGCGGTGCGGCCGATGCGATACGGTTGCGGTCCGACGTCTCCACGAGCGCAAGGGACGGATCCATGAAGAAGCTCTTGGTGTTGCTCGTTCTCGCGGGACTCGCGTACTGGCTGGTGAAGGACCGCCTCGGCGGCGAGCCGGACGAGTTCGTCTTCACCGAGGCCCCGCCCGCCGGCGACGCCGAGACGCCTGCGCCGCCCCCGCCCGCCGCCGAGACCGAGACCCCGGCCGAGGCCCCGCCCGCCGACGAGGCCGAGTCCCCCCCGGCCCCGCCTCCACCCACGACCTGACCCATCCGTGGCCCTGCGCCTCACCGAGGCTCAGGCCCAGATGGTCGGCGCGCTCGAGCCTGACCTGCGCATGGCGGCGGAGGCGATCGGCGTCGGGCTGCGAGACCAGCTCACCCGCCTGGCGCCGGGGCTCACCCGGCCCGGGGAGGACGGCGACGACGCCGTCGAGGCCCTGCTCGTCGACCTCGATCTCGACCACGACGGCGCCGCCGACGCCGTGTCGCTGGCGGCCGTCGATGGCCGCGCACCGCTCGTACGTCGCCGCCCGCGGCCGGCCCGGGGCCGTCAGCACGGGGGCGCTGGCCCTGGCGAGGCTGCTCGTGTGGGCGCAGCGCGCGGCGCTGCTCGGTCCGCCTCCCCGCCTCGTCTGGCTCGGCCCGGCGGCGCGATGCCCGGAGGACGCCGGGGGCCGCATCGCGCTGTCCGCGCGAAGCGCCGTCGCGATGGCCGGCACCACGCGGCGCGCCGAGGCGGTGGCCCTGATCGAGCGTCCCAGCGTACGCCGGGCCCGTCTTAGCGGGCTCGGCGCGGACGGCCATGCCCCGCCGAAGGCGGTGCGGCCGGTCGGCACCGCCTTCGGCGGGGCTGGCTCCCGCCGGGCCCGCAAGACCCCCGTGGCTCCCGGGCTTACTCCAGGAACTCCCGGAGCCGCTGGGTGTCGCGGTAGGCGTGCAGCTTGTTCAGCGTCTTGGCCTCGATCTGGCGGATCCGCTCGCGCGTGACGCCGAAGCGCTGGCCGACCTCCTCGAGGGTGCGAGGCTCCTCGCCGCGCAGACCGAAGCGCAGCTCCAGGACCTTGCGCTCACGGTCGGTGAGCTGAGAGAGGACCTCCTCCAGCTCCTCGCGGCGCATGAGCGTGGAGACGGCGTCCGCCGGCCCCTCGACGCCGCGGTCCTCGATCAGGTCGCCGAGCTCCGAGTCCTCCTCCTCCCCCACCGGCGTCTCCAGCGAGACCGGCTCCTGGGCGACCTTCTGGATCTCGCGGACCCTGTCCGGCGACACCTCGAGCTCGGCTCGCGACCTCGTCGATGGTCGGCTCCCGGCCCAGGTCCTGGAGGAGCTGGCGCTGCACGCGCGAGAGCCGGTTGATCGTCTCGACCATGTGGACCGGCACGCGGATGGTCCGCGCCTGGTCGGCGATCGCGCGCGTGATGGCCTGGCGGATCCACCAGGTCGCGTACGTCGAGAACTTGTAGCCCTTGCGGTAGTCGAACTTCTCGACCGCGCGGATGAGGCCGAGGTTCCCCTCCTGGATGAGGTCGAGGAAGGCGAGGCCGCGACCGACGTAGCGCTTGGCGACCGACACGACGAGGCGCAGGTTGGCCTCGATCAGCTCGGCCTTCGCGCTCATGTCGCGGTGCTCGATCCTCTTGGCGAGGGACACCTCCTCGGCCGCCGTGAGGAGGGACACGCGCCCGATGTCGCGGAGGTACATCCTGACCGGGTCGCTCGAGTGAGCCTTGACCGACAGGTCCAGGCGCGGGCCGGCGCCGTTGGAGACGGGGTCGACGACGTCGGCGAGCACCTCGATGCCCAGCTCGGCGAGCATCTGGAGCAGCCGCTCCTGCTGCTCCTCGGACAGGTCGGCCGCCTCGACCACGTCCACGATGCGCGAGAGCGGCACCGCGCCGACCTCGCGCCCCTCCTCGATCAGCTCACGCACCTCCTCGACGCTCGTGATCGAGACCTCGGTGCTCATCCCGTCACGAGTCCCCGCGGAGCGCGGCGCGAAGCCGGCGGGCCAGGTCCAGGGCGCGCAGCCGGCCCTCCTCGTCGCCCGCGGCCCGCAGCTCGGCGGCGCGGCGCTCCAGCATCGGCAGCTCGACGCGGTACGCCGCCTCACGCAGCTCGGCCTCGCTGACGTCGGCGCCCGCGAGGTCGAGGCGCACCGCCAGGCCGACCTCCGCGAGGTCGTCGGGCCAGTCGTCGACGGAGGAGACGCCGGACTTCAGGAGGTCGAACGCCCGCCGGTGGCCCTCGACCTGGAAGGCCTCGGGCGGCAGGCCCTCGAGATAGGACCGGGCGGCGTCGGGGAGCGCGACGGCCATCGCGAGGAAGCGGCGCTCGCGCACCTCCTGCGGGGCGCTCGCGCGCGGCGGCAGCACGGCTGTCGGGGGGGCGTCATGACGCGACGAGTGCCGGAGCCGTTCCTCCAACCCCTGGGACAGCTGCAGCAGGCCAGCGGTCAAGCGAACCCCCTCGTCCTTCTCCACCGAGTCGGGAAAGTGGCGCAACAGTCGAGCGATGTCCTCGAGTGCCCCCTCCCGGTCCCGTGGTGACCCGCCCGCCCGCGAGACGCGCGCGCGGATGAGGGAAGTTACCAGAGCCTCGGAATCGTCGACGGCGCGCGCCAGCGCAAGGCGCCCCTCCTCGTCGCCCGCGAGGTCGCCCGGATCGCGTCCGGGGGGCAGCGTGACGGCCGACAGCGCGACGTTGAGGCCCCCCGCGGCCTCCACGGTCCGCCATGCCGCCTGCTCGCCGGCGGCGTCCGCGTCGAAGCACAGCCTGATCTCCGGCGCCCAGCGCCGCAGGAGCTTGATCTGGTCGGTCGTCAGGGAGGTGCCCATGCAGGCGACGGCCGGCTCGACGCCGGCCGCCGCCAGGCCCATGACGTCGGTGTAGCCCTCGGCCACGACGAAGTGCTTCGCCCGGGCGGCCGGCCCGCGGGCCTCGGCGAGGCCGAAGAGCAGGCTGCGCTTCTTGAAGTGGTCGCCCTCGGGCGAGTTCACGTACTTGGCCCGCTCGCGGGGGTCGAGCGTCCGCCCGCCGAACCCCTGCACCCGCCCCTGGCTGTCCGCGATGGGGAAGGTGATCCGGGAGGCGAAGAAGTCCCAGGCCCGGCCCCCGCGCATCCGCGCGAGCCCGGCGTCGACGAGGGCCTCGCGGGAGAAGCCCTCCCGGATCGCGCGCCCCGCCAGGACGGCGCCTCCCCCGGGGGCGTAGCCGATGCGGAAGCGGCGCACGAGATCCTCGCCGAAGCCGCGCGCGGCGAGGTACTCCCGCGCCGGCGCCGCCTCGTCTGCCCGCCAGAGGTACTCGGCGTAGAAGGCCGCCGCCCGCTCCAGCAGCGCCCGCCGGCGCTCGACCGCCTCGCGGCGGGCGGCGTCACCGGGCGACTCCTCCTCGAACCTGACGGGGATGCCGAAGCGCTCGGCGAGCTGCTCGATGGCCTCGTAGAAGCTCGTGGCCCCCTCCTGCTCGCGCATCCAGTCGATCGCGTCGCCGGTGACCCCGCAGCCGTGGCAGTAGTAGCGCCGGAAGTCCGGCGGGAGCAGGCTGAACGACGGCGTGCGCTCGTCGTGGAAGGGGCACCGGCCCCACCAGCGCCCGCCGCGCCGCACGAGGCTCACCCGGCCGCGCACGAGATCGACGAGGTCGCTGCCCTCGCGGACCGCTTCGATGGTCGCCTGCGTCGGTGGCACCCTCCTGAGGATACGGGGCACCGAGGGGCCGTCGATGACGACGGCGCTATCCTCGAAGCGAGGCGAGCACGGGACGGGAGGCGCGGGATGGGGCTGTTCTCGAGGATGAAGGGGCAGATGCCGACCCCCGAGGAGGCGCTCCGGGGGCGCGAGGAGCGCATGCCGGTGCCGGCGCGCCACGAGGTCCTCGGCACCCCGCTGGAGCCGCCCTTCCCGGAGGGGGCCGAGCTCGCGCTGTTCGGCATGGGCTGCTTCTGGGGGGCCGAGCGCGTCTTCTGGCAGGCGCCCGGCGTCATCAGCACCTCCGTGGGCTACGCCGGCGGATACACGCCGAACCCGAGCTACGAGGAGGTCTGCTCGGGGCGCACCGGCCACAACGAGGTCGTGCGGGTCGTCTTCGACCCCGCCGTCACGAGCTACGACGCGCTCCTGAAGCTCTTCTGGGAGAACCACGACCCGACCCAGGGCATGCGGCAGGGGAACGACGTCGGCACGCAGTACCGGTCGGGCATCTACACCTACTCCGACGCGCAGCGCGCCGCGGCCGAGGCCTCACGCACCGCCTACGCTCGCCGGCTCGCCGAGGCCGGCTACGGCCCGATCACGACGGAGATCGCAGACGCCCCCGAGTTCTTCTACGCCGAGGACTACCACCAGCAGTACCTGGCGAAGGTCCCGAACGGCTACTGCGGGCTCGGCGGGACCGGGGTCAGCTGCCCGGTCGGCGTCGCCTCGGCCGAGTGATCCCGCCTCAGAGCACCCACACGACGAGGACGATGACCAGCAGCTGAGCGGCCACCGCCAGCCCCAGCAGGGCGACGTTCACGGTGTTGTCGCGCAGGAACGCCGCGAGGCCCCGCTCGGGCTCGGCGCCCGGGGCCGGGGCGTCGACCACCGCGGGCAGCCGGCGCCGGGCGAGCGCCCGGCGCGGAGCGCTCGGCGCCCGCTCGGCGGGCAGGACGACGCCGTCGAGCGGCTCGTCTTCGACGGCCGGGCCGGCATCCGGCCCGGGCTGCGGCTGAGCACGCGCCCGCAGCCGGCGGCGGGCCGGCTCCTCGGCCTTGGGCTCGGCGGGCGGCACGGTCACCTGCGGGCGCAGGAGCTCCAGCCTGCTCTGGCCGATGCCCTTGATCCCCGCGAGCTGGTCAACCGACGTGAACCCGCCGTTCTCATCCCGCCACGCGACGATGCGGCTCGCCAGGGCGGGCCCCACGCCGACGAGACGGCAGAGGTCATCCTCGGTGGCCGAGGTGAGGTCGATCAGGCCGTGGTCGTTCGTCACCGACGGAACCATATCCCTCCGCCAGCCGACGGGCGTCGGCGGTCTCCGGCCGCGGCGCCGCCGCCCGGGCGCCGAGCCCCCGCCCAGGGTGATGGAGGCCGCCGCGAGCGCCCCGGCCGCCGCGAGCGCCCCGACCGCCGCGAGCGCCCCGGGCGAGAGCCCCCTGAGGGCGCCGTCCTCGGGGGACGGCGCCGCGGTCTGGCCCATGGGCGCCTGCGCCTCCGTGGCGCCCCTGGCGGTGACGGGGTAGCGCTCGTACAGCTCGGCGAGGCCCGGGGAGGCCGTCTGGGCGGCCGCCGGCGCCGCGGCCGCGGCGACGCAGAGCAGCGCGAGCGCGGTCCGCAGGCCGCGGATCACGCGCCCCGGATGGACAGGGGGGTCCCGATGGGCAGCAGCTCGGCCAGGCGGAGGATGTCCTCGTTGCGCATCCGGATGCAGCCGTGCGAGACCCGCCCCGGCAGCAGATCGGGGCGGTCGGTGCCGTGGATCCCGACGAACCCGCCGGCGGGCCAGTCGGTGAGGCTGGGGGAGCGCGCGCTGGTGCCGAACGCGACCGGACCATAGGCCGGGCTCGCGTAGCGGGTGAGCCTGCTGCGCACGTAGAACTCCCCCGTCGGCGTGGGGGCGTCCGCGGTCCCGACGCCGACCGGGGCCGACAGGATCGTCCGGCCCCCACGCAGGAGGGCGATCGACTCGGCGCCCAGGTCGACCACCAGGCGCGTGTCGACGACCTCGTACCCGCCCAGCGCCGACCGCGGCACCCAGCCGGTCGTCCCGTTCGGGAGGGCTGCCGGCCGCACCCGCACCCACCCGGCGGGCGCCGCCCGGCGGCCGCGCTCGTCGGCGAGGGCGACGATGTTCCGGGTTCCCTCCGGGGTCGTCGCCGCGATCTCGGCGACGACCGGCGCCCCGGCGCGCGGTTCGGCCCGCACGGCAGCGGCCCGGGCGACCGGCGCCCAGGCGCCGGCCGCCTCGTCGAGGGCCTCGGGCGCGCCGACGCGAAGACCGGCGGCGGGGGGCTCCGGGACCCTTGCGGCGCCGCCCGGGTCGGCCCCGCCGCCGCCGCAGCCCCAGACGGCGCCCACCGCCATGACGACGACGACCGCGCCGCCCCCGCGGCGTGTCACCCGGTGAAGCGAGGCGCGCGGCGGCCGGTCGTGCGTGGGCGCGGCCGCACGAACCCGGTCTCGTCCACCAGCCGTTGCGCCTCGCGCGCCGAGATCGGAGCGTCGATGGGGACCGACGCGGGCTGCACGCCCTCGAGGTAGCGGATCCATGCGGCGTGCCTGGCCTCGACGGTGTGGATCGACGCCGCCGCCGAGATGAGGGCCGGCGCCTGGAGCATGGTGAGCGCGCCCTGATAGGCGGCGGCCGAGAAGTCCTCGAAGGCCACCGCGGTCCGCACGAAGGCCTCGTCGTCCTCGGTGGTCCCGCGGAAGTCGAAGAAGGGCTTCCTTGCGGCCGCGCCGCCCAGGGCGTCCTGCAGCGCCCGGACGTGGGCACGCTCGACGGCGCCGATGCTCCGGGCGGCCTCCATCGAGGCCGCCCCGATGGCCCGGCGGCGCTCCGCCTCGGAGTAGAACGCGGCCTGGAGGTACTCCAGCGACAGGGCGAAGTTGAGGATGGCCGTGTCGTCCGCCGGGCCCTGGGCGGCCAGGGGCCCGGCGCCGAGACCGAGGGCCATGCCCGCCGCGAGCGCCGCGCTGCCCATGAAGGCGCCGCGGGTGACGCCCGCGCGGTCGGCGGCCTCCGCGACGGCGCCGGCCGGGTCGATCGCCCGCAGGTCGGCGGCGCGCTCCACTCAGGGCTCCACCACGAACCCGGTCGCGGCGACGTCGGCCTCGATCGCAGCCGCCGGCCGGCCCGCGTCGAACGGGCTCGGCGGCCGGCGTCTCCCCGGCGATCGACCGGATCCAGGCCGCGTGGCGGGCGTCAACCGACACGATGCCCGCCGTAGTCGCGCGGGCGCGCGGGCTGAGGTTCGCCGCCTGGCCGTTGTAGGCGTCAACGCCGAGGTCCTCGAGCCCGACCGCGGCCCGGAGGAACTCGTCCGGGTCCGAGGTCGCGTCGCCGAAGTCGAGCTCGGCCTCGCCGGCGGCGTCGGGGCCGAGGAGCGCCAGCAGGGCCTCCACGTGCGCGCGCTCGTGGCCGGCGGCGACGCGGGCGAACTCGGCCAGGTCGCCCTCCAGCGCCCCGCCGTCGACCGCCCGGGCGTAGAACGCCGCCTGGAGACGCTCCAGCCCGAGCGCGAAGTTCAGGATGTCGGCATCCGCGCCGCCGGGCTGCGCCGCCCCGGCGCCCGGCGCCAGGGCGGCGAGGGTGAGCCCGCCGAGCAGCACCACCGCGCCGCCGGCGGTCGCGCGGCGCAGGACCTCGGCCCGCGTCGCGCCTGACGCGAGGTCGATCGCGGCGGGCGCTACGAGATCGTCACCGGCCGAGGGGCGATGTCCGGATCGCTGTCCGATCTGGGTATTACGAGCCCCGGCGCCGGGTGGATCACCCGCCTCCGCACCGGTCGTGGTCCGGCCCTCAGAGCGGCCCCTCGCGCGGCATGAACGCCTCGCGGTATGCACGCAGGGCGTAGCGGTCGGTCATGCCCGCGACGAAGTCCGTGACCCTCGCGACGAGGTCCGGCTCGGGCGAGGGCGGCAGCAGCTCAGGGCGGTCGTGGAGCCGCGCGAACAGGGCGCGCACGACGCTTCCGGCGCGCTCGGCCTCCAGGCTGGCGGGAGGCGCGAGGTAGACGTTGCGGAACATGAACGCGCGCAGGCGCAGGAACGCCGAGCCGACGCCGGGCGACTGGCGGATCTCGTCGGCGTCCCGGCTCGCCTCCACGACGTCGACGACCAGGGTGGTCAGGCGCTGCGAGGTGGTGTCCCCGAGGGCGGCCACCTCGTCGGCCGGCAGGTCGGAGGGCGACAGCACTCCCGCGCGCAGCGCGTCCTCGATGTCGTGGTTCACGTAGGCGATCCGGTCCATGAGGCGCACCACCTGGCCCTCGAGCGTCGCGGGTCGTCCCGGCCCGGTGTGGCGCAGGATGCCGTCCCGCACCTCGGACGTGAGGTTCAGCCCCCGGCCGCCCCGCTCGAGGACGTCGACCACCCGCAGGCTCTGGACGTTGTGCTCGAAGCGGCGCCCGTGCCGCTCCTGGAGGACCGCGTCGAGAGCCGCCTCGCCCGCGTGGCCGAAGGGCGCGTGGCCCAGGTCGTGCCCCATGGCGATGGCCTCGACCAGGTCCTCGTTCAGGTCGAGGGCCCGCGCCACGGTGCGCGACAGGGCCGAGACCTCGAGCGTGTGGGTGAGCCGGGTGCGGTAGTGGTCCCCGGCCGGCGCCACGAACACCTGCGTCTTGTGCTTCAGGCGCCGGAACGAGGTCGTGTGGAGGATCCGGTCGCGGTCGCGCTGGAACGCGGTCCGCAGCGGGTCCGGCTCCTCGGGGCGCTGCCGCACGGCCAGGTCGGCCCGCGCGGCCCGGGGCCCGAGCGGGGGCTCGCGGCGGCTCAGGGCCGCGGGCTCAGGCGGATCGGGAAGACCCACGGCCCCGGGACGCTGTCCTGCGGACGCCCCTCGTCGCCGATCGTGCCGACGGTGACCGTCAGCAGCCCGACGTCCTCGGGGATGGCCGGCGCCACGGCGAACGCCCCCTCCAGGCGATTGCCCTCGGGACGGCTCTCGGAGCAGGCCACCCGGTAGAGGCGCGCCGCGTCGTCGACGGCGATCACGTCGAGGACGCTCATGCGGCGACGCGTCGCGGCGTCGGAGGCCCGGCACATGAAGCGCAGCCGCGCGCCGCCGTCGTGGCGCTCGAGCGACGTCAGGGCGATGTCGAGGCCCGCGACCGATTGGAGCTGGTTCACGGCAACGACCGCCCGCAGCGTGGACGGGCCGAACACGAGCGCCTGGGGGAACGGCTCGGGCACCGGGCCCCACTCGTCCGGGGGCGTCGCCGCGTCGGTGTCGGGCGGGGGGATCGTGTCCGCCGAGCGGTGCTTCCAGATGCCCGGGGTCTCGCGCACCAGTGCCACGAGGGCGCGGTGCGACAGCGCGCGGCCGTCGTCGGGGACGTAGACGGCGCGCCGCTCGCCCGCCCCGCGCACGAGGTCCACGTAGGCCGCGGGGGGGCCCGCCGCCCCCGACCGGTCCGCGTAGTGGAGGCGATCGATGCGCCAGCCGTCGACCAGCAGCTGCATCAGGTCGCCGAGGCTCGCGAGCTCGAACCGCTCGCGGCCGAGGCTCATCCGCTCCCTGCCGCCTACCCGCCCAGCGCGGCCCGCGCCGCGGCGATGATGGCGGTCTGGACGCGGAACGGCGAGCAGGACACGTAGTCGAGGCCCGCGCCGTGGAAGAACATGACCGAGGCGGGGTCGCCCCCGTGCTCGCCGCAGACGCCGAGCTTGATCCCCGGCTTCGCCCCCCGGGCCGCGGTCACCGCCATCGCCACGAGGCCGCCGACGCCCGCCTGGTCGATGGTCTCGAACGGGTTGAAGGTGATGACGTTGTTCTGCAGGTAGTGGGTGAGGAACTTGTTCTCGGCGTCGTCGCGGCTGAAGCCGAGCACGGTCTGGGTGAGGTCGTTGGTCCCGAAGGAGAAGAAGTCGGCCTGGCGGGCGATCTCGCCGGCCAGGAGCGCCGCGCGGGGCAGCTCGATCATGGTCCCCACGAGGTAGTCGATGCGCTCGCCGCGCTCGCGAAGCACGGTCTCGGCGACGTCGAGCGTCTCCTCGCGCAGCAGGCGCAGCTCCTCCTCGAACCCGACGAGCGGGATCATGATCTCGACGAGCGGCGCCGCGCCGGTCTCCCGCTTCACCGTGCAGGCCGCGCTCATGATCGCGGCGACCTGCATCCGGTAGACGTCCGGCCACTCGATGCCCAGGCGGCAGCCCCGCGTGCCCAGCATCGGGTTGACCTCGTGCAGCTGCTGGACCTTCGGGAGCTGCTCCTCGGCCTCGGGGTCGGGGGTGCCGGTCGCGCGGGCCACGGCCACCCGCTCCGACAGCTCGACCAGGCTCGGCAGGAACTCGTGGAGCGGCGGGTCGAGCAGCCGGATCGTCACGGGCAGGCCGGCCATCGCGCGGAAGATGCCCTCGAAGTCGCCCTCCTGGAACTCGCGCAGGCGCGCGAGCGACTCCACCCGGGCCTCGTCGTCGCCGGCCAGGATCATCCGCTGGACGATCGGCAGCCGGCCCTCCCCCTGGAACATGTGCTCGGTGCGGCACAGGCCGATGCCCTCGGCGCCGAACTCGCGCGCACGCGCCGCGTCCTCGGGCGTGTCGGCGTTGGTGCGCACCCCCAGGGTGCGCGCGCGGTTCGCCCACTCGATGATGCGCAGCAGGTACGGGTTGCTCGGATCGGGCGGCAGCAGCGGCGCGTCCCCGGCGAAGACCGTCCCGGTGGTCCCGTCGATCGTGATCCGGTCGCCCTCCGAGAAGGACGCGTCCCCGATCGCGATCGTCCCGTCCTCCTGGAAGCGGATCTCGGTCACCCCGCAGACCGCGGGCTTGCCCATGCCGACGGCCACGATGGCCGCGTGGCTGGTCTTGCCGCCGCGCGCCGTGAGGATCCCCTGCGCCTCGACCATGCCGTGGAAGTCGTCGGGGGTGGTCTCGTCGCGCACCAGGATCACCTGCTCGCCGGCCTTCCCGCGCGTCTCGGCCTCGTCGGCCGTGAGGACGATCGCACCCGCCGCGGCCCCCGGCGAGGCGTTGACGCCGCTCGCCAGCGGCGCGGGCGCGGCCGCCTGGTCGAGCTGGGGCAGCAGGAGCTGGTGGATCTGGTCGGGGTCGACCAGCGCCGTCAGCGACTCCTGCTCGGTCACGATGCCCTCGTCGACCATGTCGACGGCGATGCGCGCCATCGCCTGGGCGCTGCGCTTGCCGTTGCGCGTCTGCAGCATGTAGAGGACGCCGTCCTCGATCGTGAACTCGACGTCCTGCATGTTGCGGTACGTGCGCTCGAGCATCTCCATGGTCTCGTTCAGCTGGGCGGCGGCCTCGGGCAGCTCGCCGGCCAGCTCGGCGAGCGGGCGCGGCGTGCGGATGCCGGCGACGACGTCCTCGCCCTGGGCGTTGATGAGGAAGTCGCCGAACGGCTCGCCCTTCTCGCCGGTCACGTTGCTGCGGGTGAAGGCCACGCCGGTGCCCGACCGCGGGCCGGTGTTGCCGAACACCATCTGCTGGACGTTGACCGCCGTGCCGAGGTCGTGCGGGATGCGGTTGAGGCGGCGGTAGTCGCGGGCGCGGCGGTTGTCCCACGACTCGAAGACCGCGCGCACCGCGGCGTCGAGCTGGGCGCGCGGCTCCTGGGGGAACGGCTCCCCCCTCCGGTCCTCGTAGATGCCCGTGAAGGTCGCGACCAGCTCGCGCAGGTCGTCGGCGGTGAGGTTGACGTCCTGCTCCACCCCGCGGGCGGCCTTCATCGCCGCGAGCGCCTCCTCGAAGTGCTCCTTGTCGACCTCGGCGACCACGTCGCCGAACATCTGGATGAAGCGCCGGTAGGAGTCGTAGGCGAAGCGCGGGTTGCCGGTGCGGGCGGCGAGCCCCTCGACGCTGCGATCGTTCAGGCCGAGGTTCAGGACCGTGTCCATCATCCCCGGCATGGAGAACTTGGCGCCGCTGCGCACCGAGACGAGCAGGGGGTTCTCGGCGTCGCCGAGGCGCTTGCCGGCCGCCTCCTCCAGGGCCGCGAGATGCTCGCTGATCTCCCGGTCGAGGCCCTCCGGGAAGCGGTGGTCGTTGGCGAGGTACTCGATGCAGGTCTCGGTCGTGATGGTGAAGCCCTTGGGCACCGGCAGCCCGAGGCGGGTCATCTCGGCGACGTTGGCGCCCTTCCCCCCGAGCAGGTCGCGCATGTCGCGCGACCCCTCCGAGAAGTCGTAGACCCGCTTCACGCCCACCTCGGTGCTCACCGGGATCCCCCTCCGTCTGCGATCCGCTCGAAGTCGGCCACGCCCGCCAGGAGGTCGGCGGCCTCGCGGACCAGCGCGTAGCGCCGGGCCCGCACCGCGGGGTCCTCGGCGTTCACCAGGACATCCGTGAAGAAGCGGTCCACGGCCGGCCCGAGCCCCGCCGCGGCCTCCAGCGCCGCCGGGAAATCACGGGCCGCGCGCGCGGCCTCGATGTCCGGCCGGGCCGCCTCGACGGCCGCGTGCAGGGCATCCTCGCCCGGGTCGGCGCCCGGCGTGAAGGCGGCCTCGTGCGCCGGGCCCTTGCGGGCGATGCGCACCAGCCGTGTCGCCGCCGTCCAGGCCGCGGCGAAGGCCTCGCTCCCGCGGGCCGCCTCGATCCCCCGGGCCCACGCCGCCGTCGAGGGGGCTCCGCCCAGCCCGGCCCCCATGGCCGCCGCGGCGGCCTCGGCGCCCACGCCCTCCTCGGCCAGCAGGTAGGCGAGCCGGTCGCCGAGGAACTCGACCACCCCGTCCACGGCCTGGTCCGCGCGGCACCGTGAGCTGCGCGCCCTGGGCCGCCAGGCGGTCGTATGCCGGTCGCAGCAGGTCGCACGGGTCCACGTCCCAGTCGCGGGCGAGCGCGATCCGCACGAGGCCGGCCGCGGCGCGCCGGAGGCCGTAGGGGTCCTTCGAGCCGGTCGGGGCCTCGTCCACGGCGAACGCCCCGATGAGGTTGTCGACCTTGTCCGCCGCCGCGAGCATCGCGCCGGCCTCGGACGCCGGGCAGGGGCGAGTCGGGGCCCTCGGGCAGGTACTGCTCCTCCACGGCCCGGGCCACGGCCTCGTCGACCCCCTCGAGGCGGGCGTACTGGGCGGCGGCGTAGCCCTCCAGCTCCGAGAACTCGGCCACGAGCACCGCGCCCTGGTCGACCTTGGCGAGGCGCGCGGCCTCGGCGGCGGTCCGGGCGACCTCGTCGCCGGCCCCGGTCGCCGCGGCGATGTCGCCGACCCCGGCCACGAGGCGGTCGCGCTTGTCGGCCATCGTGCCCAGGCGGGCGTGGAAGACGATGCTGTCGAGGCGCGCGCCGAGCGCCTCCAGGCCCGACTCGCGGTCGCGCTCGAAGCTGAACTCCGCGTCCTGCAGGCGGGCGTCGAGCACGTCCGCGTAGCCGCGGGCGATGGCGCCGGCGTGGGCCGGGTCGCCGTTGGACACGGCGAGGAACGCGGGGTGCAGGGCGCCGTCCGGGCCCTCGAGGGGGAAGTAGCGCTGATGCCCCTGCATCGCCGTCACCAGCACCCGCGGCGGGAGGCTCAGGTGCCGCGGGTCGAAGCGGGCGAAGACGACGTTCGGGTACTCGACGAGGAAGACCACCTCCTCCAGCACCCCGCCGGGGTCGCGCCAGGCCGCGCCGGCCTCGGCGGCCGCGGCGTCGAGGTCGGAGACGATCCGCGCGCGGCGGCGATCGTGGTCCGCGATCACGGCCACCGCCTCGAGCGCGTCGTGGTACGAGGAGGCGGAGCGGATCTCGGCCGGCCCCCCCAGGAAGCGGTGGCCCTGGCTCACGTCCCCGGCGACGAGGCCGTGCAGCTCGAAGGGCACCGTGCGCTCGTTGACCTTCGCGACGATCCAGCGGACCGGGCGGGAGAAGCGCAGGCCGGTCCCCTCGCCCCAGCGCATGGTCTTCGAGAAGCGCAGGCCCCCGATCAGGCGCGCGACGAGCTCGGGCACGAGATCGTCGACCGGCCTGCCCTCGTCGCGGCGCTCGGCGAACACGAAGCGCCGGCCGTTCTCCTCGCCCATCACCAGGTCCTCGACGGCCACCCCCTGCCCGCGCGCGAAGCCCTCCGCCGCGCGAGTGGGCGCGCCGTCGGCGCCGAAGGCCGCCTCGGCCGACGGGCCGCGCACGCGCCGGGCGCTCGCCCCCACCCCGTCGGCCACCGGCGCCGTGAGCGCGAAGCGCCGGGGCGCGACGGCGAGCTCGACCCGCTGAGGCCCCTCCAGCCCGAGGGCCTCGAGCGAGGAGGCGAACAGCGCGGGCGCCTGGTCGATGATCTCGCGGCACGCGCTCGACGGGAGCTCCTCGCAGCCGACCTCGACGAGGAGGTCAGGCACGCAGCGCCTCCTGGGCGGGGACCGTGAGCTCGAGCCAGGCCCGCGCCACCCGGGCGGCGAGGGTGCGTACCCGCCAGATGTACGCGCCGCGCTCGGTGACGCTGATCACGCCGCGGGCGTCCAGCAGGTTGAAGGTGTGACTGCACTTCAGCACCTGGTCGTAGGCCGGGAGGGCCAGGCCGGCGTCCAGGCAGCGGCCGCACTCCCGCTCGTGCCGGTCGAAGGCCGCGAAGAGCGCGTCGGTGTCGGCGACCTCGAAGTTGTAGGCGCTCCACTGGGCCTCGTTGAGCTTGTACAGGTCGCCGTAGGTGACGCCGTGACCCCACTCGAGGTCGTAGACCGAGCGCACGCCCTGCAGATACATCGCGATCCGCTCGAGGCCGTAGGTCAGCTCCACCGAGATCGGCGCCAGGTCGACGCCGCCGGCCTGCTGGAAGTAGGTGAACTGGGTGATCTCCATCCCGTCCATCCAGACCTCCCAGCCGAGCCCCCAGGCGCCGAGCGTGGGGCCCTCCCAGTCGTCCTCGACGAACCGGATGTCGTGCTCCTCCGGGCCGCAGGCCGAGGGCTCGCAGGGAGCCGAGGTACTGGTCCTGGATGTCGTCCGGCGACGGCTTGATCAGGACCTGGTACTGGAAGTAGTGCTGCAGGCGGAACGGGTTCTCGCCGTAGCGCCCGTCCGTGGGCCGGATCGAGGGCTCGAAGTAGGCCACGCGCCACGGCTCCGGGCCGAGGCTGCGCAGGAGCGTGTGCGGGTTGAACGTCCCCGCGCCGACCTCGGTGTGGTACGGCGTCGTGACGAGGCAGCCGCGCTCGGCCCAGTAGCCCGCGAGCCGCTCGATGACCTGCTGGAAGGTGGGGCCCGCCACGGCGGAAAGCTTATCCGGCATCATCCGTCGGGGATGAGCACCGCCGCTGCCGCTCCGCCCATGCTCGAGACCAAGCTGCGACCGCCGGGCCGGCGGGCCGGGCTGGTCCCCCGGCCCGACCTGTTGGCGCGCCTGGACGCCGGAAGCGACCGCCGCCTGACCCTGGTGACCGCGCCGGCGGGATGGGGCAAGACGACGCTCGTGGGAGACTGGCTCGCCGGGCGCGCCTCGGAGGGCGCCGGCTGGGTCGCCCTTGACGCCGCCGACAACGATCCGGCCCGCTTCTGGCGCTACGTCGGGGAGGCCCTGCGCCGCGCCGGCGCGCCCGTCGATGAGCAGGCCGTCGGGGCGCTCTCGGGGGGCGGCGAGACGACCGAGGCCGGCCTCTCGACCCTGATCAACGCGCTCGCCACCGCCCCTCGACGCACGCTCCTGGCGCTCGACGACTACCACCTGATCGACGACGACTCGATCCACGGCGCCATGAGCTTCCTCTGCGCGAACGCGCCCGAGGGGCTGCGCGTGGTCATGACCAGCCGGGTCGAGCCGCCCATCGGCCTCGCGCGCCTGCGCGCGCGCGGCGACCTCGCGGAGCTGCGCGCGGACGACCTGCGCTTCACGGAGCTCGAGGCGGGTGCCCTGCTGGCCGACGCCGGGCTCCGGCTCGGCCCCGACGAGGTCGCCCGCCTGCGGGCGCGCACGGAGGGCTGGGCCGCGGGCCTCTACCTCGCGGGCCTGTCCCTGCGCGGGCGCGACGACGCCTCGCGCTTCATCGCCGACTTCGCGGGCGACGACCGCCTGGTGGTGGACTACCTCGCCGACGAGGTCCTGGAGGGCCTGCCCGCCGGCCGCCGGGAGTTCCTGCTGCGCACCTCGATCCTCGGCCGCCTCACCGGGCCGCTCTGCGACGCGGTCGCGGACACGACGGGGTCGGCCCGCGTCCTCGCCGAGCTCGAGAGCTCCAACCTCTTCCTGGTGCCCCTCGACAACCGCCGCGAGTGGTACCGCTACCACCACCTGTTCGGCGAGCTGCTGCAGCACGAGCTGGCGTTGGGCTCGCCGGAGGAGGTGCCCGAGCTCCACCGCCGCGCGGCGGCGTGGCACGTCGCCGAGGGCTCGGTTGACGACGCGATCGGCCACGCAGCAGCCGCGGGCGACCTCGCCCAGGCGGCGGACCTGATCGCCGAGAGCTGGTCGGAGCACCTGCGCCGGGGCTGGACCGCCACCACCCAGCGCTGGCTCGAGCTGCTGCCGCCCGAGACCGTCCGCGGGGACGTCCGGCTGTGCCTGGCCGAGGCCTGGCTCGCGGTGAACCTGGGCCTGCCCGGCGAGGCCGACCGCTGGCTGCTCGCCGTCGACGAGGCCGCCGGGCCCGGCGACGGCCCCGAGATCGCTGCCAGCCGGATCGCCGCGCGCTCCCTGGAGCGGCTGCTCGCGGGCGACGCGCCCGAGGCGCTGCGGCTCGGGCACGAGGCCCTCGCCGCCACCGAGGGCGACGAGACCTGGCTGCGGGCGGGGGCGTGCCTCGCGGCGGGCATCGCCCTCCACGCCGTCGATCGGATGGCCGAGGCGTCGCCGATCCTCGAGGAGTGCGCCGAGGTCGGCCGGCGGACCGGCGCCTGGGCGCCGGCGCTGGTGGCCCTCTGCCACCTGGCCGATCAGGAGGTCGAGCGGGGCGATCTCGAGTCGGCCGAGCGGCGCGCCCGGGAGGCCCTGGCGTACGCCGAGGAGGAGAGCCACGCCGAGTACCCGCACGCGGCCGGGGCGCACACGGGGCTGGCCCAGGTCGCCGCCGCGCGCGGGGACCTCGACGCAGCCCAGGCCCACGCCGACCGCGGTGCCGAGCTCGCCTCCCGCGGCCGGGCGCCCACGGAGATCGCCTACTCGGTCATCGTGCGCGGCCAGGTCGCCCTGATGCGCGGCGACGACGGCCTCGCCCGCGCCTGCGCCCGGGACGCCCGCGACCTGCTGGAAAGCGCCCCCTCCCCCGGCGGGCACCTCGCCCAGAAGCTGCGGGTGCTCGACGACGCGCTCCGGGCCGCGCCGCGCCACGCGGAGCCGGCGGCGGCCGCCGACCTCACCGAGCGCGAGCTGGCCGTCCTCCGCATGCTGACCGGGCTCGCCTCGGCGCGCGAGATCGCCGACCAGCTCTACGTCTCCCACAACACCGTGAAGACCCAGATCAGGTCGATCTACCGCAAGCTCGGCGTGACGACCCGCGCCGAGGCGGTCGCCCGGGGCGCGAGCTGGGCCTGCTGGCCGGGTCGCTGGCGGAGCGCTAGGCCGCGACGACCCTCACCGGCACCCGCTGCACCGCGTTGTTGGCGTAGCCGCCCAGGTTCCACGCCGGCTCGTCGGGCTGGACGTTCCCGGCGGCATCGGTGGCGCGGCAGCGGAGCTCGTGGCTCCCGGGCTCGGCGTCCCAGTCGGCGTGGAAGCGGCTCCAGGCCCACGGGGAGTCCACGTCGTGGTCGACGCGCCGCGGACGCCCACGTGCGCCCGCCGTCGGTGGACACCTCGACGGCGGCGATCGGCCCCCATCCCGACCACGCCCGCCCCTCCAGCGTGAGACGGCCCGCGGCCAGGGTGCGCGCCCGCGTGGGGAAGTCGGGCACGCCCGGCGGGATCAGGAGCGCGCGGGGGAGCATCCGCGTGAGGAGGTCCCCCTCCTGGTCCTCGGTCTGGCGCAGGCGGTACGAGACGGCCTGCTGGGGCCCGGCGAAGGGCTGCGCGAGCACGGTCACGGACGACAGCCACTTGACGTTGGCCATGCCGTACCAGCCGGGGACGACGAGGCGCAGCGGGAAGCCGTGCTGGGGCGGCAGCGGCTGCCCGTTGAGCTCGTAGGCGAGGACCACCTCGTCGCGAAGGGCCTCGGCGAGGGGGAGGCTGCGGGCGAAGTCCTGCTCGAGGCCGTTCTCGGTGCCCCTGTCGAGGCCCGTGAAGACCACGTCCACCGCGTCGTCGAGCACGCCGCACTCCTCGAGCAGGGGCCCCAGGGCCGCGCCGCGCCAGCGCCCCGTGCCGACCGCCTCGTCGAGCCAGGGCTGGCTGAACGGCCTCGGGGTGAGCTGGGCGCGCCCGTTGCCGGCGCACTCCATGGTCGCGGTCACCTCCACGGCCGGCCGGGCGCGCAGCTCCTCCGAGGTCGAGGACGGCCGCGCGCGCGACCCTGCCGCCGATCGTCAGGCTCCATCCCCGCGGGTTGACGGCCGGGATGTCGTAGTGGATCAGCAGGTAGTGCAGGCCCACCGGGGTGACCGGGTAGCGCAGGGCCTCCAGCGGCATGCCGTGGTTGCGGGCCGCGAGCTGGAGCTCCTCGAGCCGGATCGGGTCCACGGGGGCGACCGTACAACGACGGCGCCCGCGCGCGACAGCCCGGGACGCGCGAGGGGCCGGCGTTGCCGGCCCCTCGTCCCGCATCCCGCCCGGCGGGGAGCTACGCCCCGGCCGGCTCCGGGCCGGTCCCCCGCGGGCCGGACTCCGACCAGCCGAACCGCTGGTGGAAGCGGCGCAGCGGGCGCGGGGCCCACCAGTTCCAGTCGCCGAGGAGCGCCATCAGCGAGGGCACGAGCAGCGCCCGGATGATGGTCGCGTCGATCAGGACGGCCATGGCGGTGCCGACGCCGAGCTCCTTGATCAGGGTGATCTCGGAGGTGGCGAAGGCGCCGATCGCGACGGCGAACAGCAGGGCCGCCGCGGTGACGATGCGCCCGGTGCGCTGCAGGCCGATCGCCACGGACTCCCTGTTCCCCATGCCCGCGTCGTGCGCCTCCTTGATGCGCGACAGGAGGAAGACCGCGTAGTCGGTGGACAGGCCGAAGGCCATCGCGCCCAGCAGGATGGGCTGGGTCAGGTCGAGCGCTCCCGAGCTGTCGTAGGACAGCAGCCCCTCCAGGCGCCCGTCCTGGAAGATCCAGACCATCAGCCCGAGCGTCGCGCCGAGGGTCAGCACGTTCATCAGGACCGCCTTGATCGGCAGGATCACCGAGCCGGTCATGAGGAACAGGGCCACGATCGTCGTCGCGGCGATGACCGCGATGGCGTAGGGCAGGTGGGCGGCGAGGCTCTCCTGCTGGTCCACGAAGCTCGCCGACAGGCCGCCGACGAGCGTGGGGTACGGCGCCGGCGTGTCCCGCACGGCCGCGACCAGGTCCTGGGTGGACTGGTCCAGGCTGGGGGCGTCGGCGTAGACGTCGATCCGCCACGCGTCACCGCCCACCGCGGCGGGCGGGGTGACGACCGCCGCGTGCGGCAGGCCCCGGAGCCGCTCGGCGTACGCGGTCAGCTCGGCCTGCGCCTCGGGGGTGTCCGGGGCGTCGATGGCGACGTAGATCGGCTCGCTGACGTCCGTGGGGAAGTCGCGGTCGATCGTGTCGGAGACCTGCCGCGCGCTCGCGCTCGTGGGGAGCACGCTCGCGTCCACCGACGTGAAGTTGATGCCGAGGGCAGGGAGGGCGACGATCACCAGAACGGCCGCCGTCGTGGCCGCGACGACGCCCGGGCGCCGCATCACCGCGTTCGACAGGCGGTACCAGAAGCCGGAGGTGACCGGCTGGTCGGCCTCCTCGCTGCGCCGCTTGAGGAACCTCGGCGCGCCGCTGTTGATGCGGGTGCCCAGCAGCGCCAGGACGGCCGGGAGCACGATCGAGGGCGATCGCCGCGGCGATCAGGGCGACCATCACGCCGGCGAGGCCCATCGAGAACAGGAAGCGCTGCGGGAAGACCATCAGCCCCGCGAGCGCCGCGGCCACGGTGATCGCGCTGAAGAGCACGCTGCGGCCCGCGGTCTGCAGGGTGCGGGTGAGCGCCTCGCGCCCCGGGCCGCGCGCCGCGATCTCCTCGCGGTAGCGGGAGACGATCAGCAGGCTGTAGTCGATCGCGAGGCCCAGGCTCAGGCCGATCGCGAGGTTGAGCGCGTAGACGGACAGGGTGAGCCCCTCGTTCACCAGGCCGATGGCCAGGAACGAGCCGAAGATCACGACCCCGCCCATCAGCGACGGCAGGAGGGCCGCCACGAAGCCGCGGAACACCCACAGGGAGAGCAGGAAGATGATCGGGAACGCGATCATCTCGGCCCGGGCGAGGTCCTCGCCGATGATGGAGCCGACCTGCTCGCCCACGACCGCGACGCCGCCGAGGGAGACGTTTGGCTCGCCCTCCAGCTCGTCGCCGATCCGGCTCGCGGCGTCCTCGACGGCGTCGTCGCCGATCGGGGCGAAGAACGCCGCGACGTACGACGCCGTGCCGTCCTCGGAGATCAGCGCGCGGCCGCCCCCGTCGAACGCGGTCACGACCCGCCGGACGTCCCGGTCCTCGGCGATCGTGGCCGCGACCCGCTCGACCTCCGCCCGGCCCTGCCCCGCGCGGACGTCGGCGCCGGGCTCGACGAGCGCGATCAGTGCGGGGCCGGGCTGGGCGCCGGTCGCGTCCTGGAGCCGCTCGCGCGCCTGGACGAACTGGGCGTCCGGATCCTCGAACCCGCCGGCGGTGAGGTTGCCCGTCAGGGGCGCGCCCACCACGACGGAGACGCCGAGGAACAGGACGGCGATGATGATGACCCGCCACGGCCGGCGGGAGGCGAGGCTGGCGAGGCGTGACATCAGGCCTCCTTCGACTGGATCGTACGCGCGCCGAGGGGCTCGACCTCGAGCACCTCGACGCCCAGGTTGCCGAGCTTGGAGAGCACGTCGTCGAGGCGCACGCCCGGGGGCAGGCCGCCCTCGAGCACGGTGCGGTCGGCGCCGGGGCGGCTCGCGAGCCCCGGGAAGCCCCGGGAGAACCGCTCGCTCATCACGCCCCTGACGGTGATCCGGTACGAGCCCGCCATCGCGCGCCTCCGTGTCTCGGTCGCTTGGCAGCTCCCACGGTGGGGGCGGGCGGGGTGAGCGGTCATCACCCCGGTCGGGATTTCACCCGGGGTGATCTGCAGCCGGTCGGCTGGGTCAACCGGGCGCACCTTCCCGCAGAGTCGGCGGGGACCACGCCGTCGTTCTCCACCGGATGCGGTTGGCCGGAGCCGCAGCGATCCTCCACGCCGTGGACAACATCGCGCGTAGTCCCCGCCTCGAGGTATGCCTCGGCCTTTCGTCGCGCGAAGAACATCATCGTGTCGATCACCACGGCGAACATCACGAGCACCGGCTCCGTGATCACGGCTTCTTAGGGAGGGACGCGCTCCCTGAGACCTTCAGCGATTCGCACTTGCCGTTAGCGATCCGGCGGGATCCGGGCAGCCCTCGAGCGGGATCGGCCAGCGCCGAGCGAGCGGGCCCGATCGGGCTCTCCTTGACGATTTCTCTTGGGCCGACTGTGCCCGAATGCTGGCCGAATTCTGCGGGTTCGCGCGCACGCTGAGGGCCGCCGAGAGGCGTTCAGGACCACTTCAGGTGGGGCGGAGGATGGTGATCGTCGAGGGTCTGCGACCCCCTCACGACGCCTGAACGAGTGACCGAGTCCCCACGGATGGAGCCACGCGCGGCATGCGTCCATCTCGGGAGGTCGGTGATGACGGTGAAAGCGGTTGCGCGCCGGGGCGTCAACCGGGCGCTCGGGCCGCTCGGGTTCGAGCTGGTCCGGAGGGTTGACGGCCCGGTGCAGTACTTCGTGCCGATGAAGGAGACAGTGGCCGCCGCGGAGGAGGCGGGCCTCTCTGTCGGCGAGTACCTGGACACCAAGAACGCCAGCCCAGGGGCCACGCGCGAGACGATCGACCAGATGCGCGCCCTGGGGGTCTTCGATTCGCCGGTGGATCGGGTCGTTGAGATCGGAGCGGGATCGGCCGGTACGTGGAGGTCACGATCGAGGCTTGCCGGCCGCGGGCCTACGAGATCTACGAGCCGGCTGCGGACTGGGCCGCCTGGCTCGTGGAGCGCTACGGCGTGATCCGCCAGCCGTGCGACGGGCGGACGCTGGCCGCCACCGGCGACGCTTCGGCGGACGTCGTGCAGGCGCACAAGGTGTTCGTCTACCTGCCATTCCTCGTCACCTGCCGCTACATGCGGGAGATGGTGCGGGTCGCACGCCCGGGCGGCTGGCTCGTCTTCGACCTGGTCACCGAGGATTGCATGGACCCGGAAACGGTCGAGGACTGGCTGGCCACCGAGTCCACCTACCCGGTCGTGATCCCGCGCAGCTCCGCGATCGACCTTCTGGCCCGGTACGGCGCCGAGTTCCGAGGCAGCTTCCTCGTCCCGATGAGCGCCGGGCGCACCGAGTGCCTCGTGTTCCGGAGGGATGACTCGACCCGGGGATAGGGGCGGACGGACCGGCCGCGGCTCCCCTGGTCGGTCATGCACATAGGCCTGTGCAGGGAGTTTCCAGGCGAGGCGAGTCGATCCGGGGAGATCCGAGCCGAGGTCAGCCGGCCGGGGGCAACCCCGACGGGTGGCGCCAGGCGGCCGCCGAGCGGCGGCGGCGCCTCCGGGGCCGCCCTCGCCCTCACGCTCGGCATCGACTCGATCGTCGTGATGAAGGACGTGTGCCGGCTGGACGACGACGAGGCCCTCGCCGTGCTGCGCTGGGCGGCCACGGTGCTCCTGCGAGCCGGGCTCGAAGAGGGCCGCGCGCCCGCCTCCGTGCGCTGAGCACGGCAACGGCCCCCCGGCGGCGCTCGACCCGCGGTCAGGCGACGGCCGCCCGAGCGCGGGAGGTCAGGTGTTCCAGGTCCGGGCCGGCGGGCTGGTCCGGGATCTCCGCCGGGTTGGGCCAGAGCGCGTGGACCCATGGCTCGTAGTGGTCGAGCAGGCCTTCGACGAGCTCGCGGTCGTCGAGGATGTCCAGCATCGCCACGTCCCAGCGCCGGCCCTCGGGCGGCTCCCAGTCGAGGGCGTCGGCGTGGACGAGCTCGACGCCCGGCCGCCGGTAGTACGGCCCGATCAGCTCGAGGACGTCGGCGTGCAGCTCGACGACGGTGACCGACCGCACGAGGGGCCGGGCGAGCAGGCCGCGGACGAGGCAGCCGAGCCCGAGCCCGGTGAGCAGGACGTCCCCCTCGGCGGCCTCGAGGAACGGCACGTAGTTGCGGAGGACGAACGGCGCGTCGCTCATCGAGAACTCCCCGTCGACGAGGAGCACCGAGTACTCGCCGGCCGCGAGCGGGTGGCCATCGGCCTCGGGCGACCAGGTGCGCTGGAGCGCCTCGGCCTCGCGCGCCTCCTCCTCGCTCACGCTCCATCGCCCGAGGCGGGCGCGGCCCAGCCGGCCGGTGGCAGGGAGGTGGCCGGTGACGCGCATCGCGCCGAGCGCGTCGAACGGCGGGTGCCCTCGCATCGGCTCCGAAGGGTACTGGGAGGCTCTGTCGGGGATCGTGGCGGCGAACCTCAGAGGGGAGCTGCCGACCGCAGCCTGACCCCGAGGTGCTCCTGCAGCACGAGGCCCACCAGGCGCTCCACGCCGGGCGCGGCCTCGTGCGGCAGCGCTGCCGAGGCCTCGGAGAGCGGCCGCCCGACGAGCGATGCGAGCGCCTGGAGCGCCCGCGCGTCGACCGGGTCGGCGCCGGCGGCGCAGGCGTCGCAGAGCGCTCCCCCGGCCGACGCCGAGAAGGCAGGCAGGGGCGGGGGCGCGCCGCAGCGGGCGCAGCGGGTCAGCATCGGGAGCAGGCCGCTCACCACGAGCAGCTTGGCCTGGCAGCCGAGCACCAGGGGGTCCAGCCGGGCCGGTCCGGCGGGCGCCGGCGCCCGCGCGAGCAGCTCGAGGGTCCGGGCGAGCAGGTGCCAGGCCTCGTCGTTCGCCTCCTCCTCCGGCATCACCCGCATGACCGTCTCGAGGACGCACCCGGCGGCCTGGAGGCGGTGGCCCGCGATCCACAGCCCGGCGTGGGCGTCGATGACCGAGGCCGCGCGCACGGTGCCGAGGTCACCGCGGCCCTCGTGGATCGTCACCCGCGCGCAGACGCCCGGCTGGAGGCGCCCGCCCAGCCGCGAGGTCGTGCGTCTCGCGCCCTTCACGATCGCCGACGCCCTCCCCCGCTCCCGCGTGTAGAGGGCGAGCACCGCGTCGGCCTCCGAGTAGCGGATGCTGCGCAGGACCACCGCGTCCGTGTCGTACGCCGCCATGGCGGGATCATCGCAGGGGCCCCGGCCCGCGGTCCCGCGCCGGCCGGCTCGACGCCCTCGCTACACTGTGGGAGATGGACGTCCCCCCACGCGTCCGGGTCTTCACGAGCGAGGCGTGCTCGTTCTGCGTCCGGGCGAAGCGCCTGCTGCTCGCCAAGGGCGTCGACTTCGAGGAGGTCTACCTGCCGAGGTACGACGTCGAGGCGCGCGTGCGGCTGGTCGAGCTCACGGGGCGCTACACCTTCCCCCAGATCCTGGTGGACGAGACGCCGATCGGTGGGTACGACGAGCTCAGGGCCCTGGACGCCTCGGGCCGGCTCGACCCGCTGCTGGGGGTCGCCTAGCCTCCGCCCCCGGGCGAGGGGATCACGCCGAGCTGCTGGAGCATCCCGAGGTCGTCCCTGGTCGCCCAGTGCTCCGATGCCCTCCCGTCGCGGATGCGCAGCATGTGCATGTGCTGGACGCGGAAGGAGCCGCCCGTGGGCGGCATGCCCAGCAGCGCGCCGGTGTGCCTCCCCGAGAGGGTCGCCCGGTAGGCGACCAGGTCGCCCTCCGCGATGACCTCGTGCACCTCCATCCGCAGGTCCGAGATCGCCTCGTGCAGGCGGCGCAGGCGGAGCTTGAAGCCCTCGTAGCCGGGGTCCTCGCCGGGCCAGGCCTCGTGGTTCACGAAGTCGGGCGTGACGAACTCCTCCACCCGGTCGATCTCGCCCCGGTCGAAGAGGGCCTCGACCCGCTCGAGCGCGAACCGCTTCATGGCGTCTGCGTCCATCGGTGCTACGCCTCGACGGGGCGCCGGCGTCGCCGGTGACGCACGACGAGCCATCCGATGCCGACCACGATGAGCAGGAGCAGGGCGTAGTCGACCAGGTGCAGCTGCTGCTGCAGGTCCTCCCAGTTGTCGCCCACCGCGCGCCCGGCGAGGGCGAGCATGAGGACCCACGGGATGCAGCCGATCAGGGTGAGGATCGTGAAGCGCCAGAACGGCATGCGCGCGATCCCCGCGGGCAGCGAGATGAACGTGCGGACGATGGGCAGGCAGCGCGAGATGAGCACCGCCCAGTCACCGTATCGCGCGAACCAGCGGTCTGCGCTGTCGAGGCGCTTGGGCGTGATGTGGAGCCAGTGCCAGCGCAGCGCCCACTCGCGGCCCTTGGAGCGGCCGACCCAGTAGGCGATCCACGACCCGATCACGTTGCCGAGGACGCCCGCGGCCACGATCAGGAACAGGCTCTCGTCCCCCTGGCTCACGAGGAAGCCCCCGTAGAGCATGATCGCCTCGCTCGGCACCGGGATGCACGCGCTCTCGAGGATCATCAGCAGGAACACCGCGAGCGAGCCGTAGTCACCCACCTGGGTGGTGGCGAAGTCGACGATCGGCCCGGTGATGTTCGGCATCGGGGGGCGATGCTAGCGGGAGACGCGGGCGGGACGCTCTGGACCGACGGGGGGGATCAACGAGGAGCGCTCGTGCGGGCCGACGCCGCGCGCTCCGCCCCGGTCGGCACGCCGCGCACGGCCGTCGCGCTGCGCACCGCGTCGCGGATGGCGTCGGCCACGGCCTCGGCGGCGGCGACGCCGCAGGCGAACGTGCTCGCGGGCCGGCCGCCGGTCGCGAGGCAGAAGACCGCGTCGCCGTCGAGCGGGGTGTGCACCGGCGACACGGCCCGGGCCACACCGGCCTGGGCCATCCGCGCGACGATCGAGCAGTCGGCCTTGTGCAGGCGGGCGTCCGTGACGACGCAGGCCAGGGTCGTGCTGCCGGGGGCCGCCAGGCGCGGGTGCTCGGGCGGGGCCTCGATCACCCGCCGCGTGGCCCCGAGGAACCCCTCGCGGGGGTCGAACGCGCCGGCGAGCACCGCCCCCCGCTCATCCAGGACGTCCCCCCAGGCGTTCACGACGACCAGGGCCGCGACGGCCGTGCCGTCGTACAGGCGCCGCGAGCCCGCGCCCAGCCCTCCCTTGCACCACCCCGCCTGGCCGCGCAGCTTGCCGACGGTGGCGCCCGTCCCGGCGCCGACGCTGCCGACCGCGTGCGCCCCGGGGCGCGCCGCCTCGCACGCGGCGTAGCCCTCCTGCGGGCCCGGACGGTGGCCGTCCGCGGCCACCCCGAGGTCGTAGATGCAGGCCCCCGGGACGACGGGGACGCGGGCGGCGCCGGTGTCGTGGCCCAGGCCCCGCTCCTCGCACCAGCGCACCACCCCGGCGGCGGCGTCGAGGCCGAACGCGCTGCCGCCGCTCAGCACCAGGGCGGTCACCTCCTGCACCGACGCCAGGGGGGCCAGGAGGTCGGCCTCGCGCGTCGCCGGCCCGCCCCCGCGCACCTCCACGCCGCCCACGGTGCCCGGGGGCGGCAGCACCACCGTGCACCCGGTGCCGGCGGCGGCGTCCGTCCAGTGGCCGACCCGCACGCCCGCGACCTCGCTCACCACGGTGGGGGCTCCGGCTGGCAGGTGGGGCACCAGTAGGTGCCGCGCTGGGCGACGCGGGTCTTGCGGATCGCGGTGCGGCAGCGGGGGCACGGCTCGCCCTCGTGCAGGTGCACCCGCAGGAGGTCCTGCATCGTGCCCCGCTCGCCGAGCGAGTCGCGGTAGCTGTCGATCGAGGCCCCTCGGGCCTCGACGGCGGCCGCGAGGCGGTCGCGGATCGCCCGGTGCAGACGCCGGATCTCCTCGTCGTCGAGGGTGCCGGCCGGCCGCTCCGGGTGGATCCTCGCCTGGAAGAGCGCCTCGTCCACGTACATGTTGCCGAGCCCCGCGACCAGCGCCTGATTGAGCAGCACGGCCTTGATCGGCCCGCGCCGGCCGTCGAGCAGGGCCCCGAGCACACGGCCGGTGAAGCGCGGCGACAGCGGCTCGATCCCGACCCGCGCCGCCCAGTAGCCCTCGCGGTCGGCGAGGGTCGCCGGCACGATCCACGCGCGCCCGAAGCGCCGCATGTCGGCGAAGGTCAGGGTGCTGCCGTCGTCGAGGTCGAGCCGGGCGCGCAGGAAGCGCTCCCCGTCGTCGTCGCCGGGCGGGGGCGGCCGCCAGTGCAGGCGTCCGGTCATCCGCAGGTGCATCGCGAGCGTGTCGCCCGAGTCGAGCTCGACGAGCAGGTACTTCCCCCGGCGGCCGACCCCCTCCACCCGCCGCCCCTCGACGCGTGCGCTGAAGCCATCGGGGTCCTCGGGGCTCACGAGCAGGGGGTCGGCGACCGCCACGCGCGCGATCGTCCGGCCCGGGAGCCGCTCCGCGAGCTGGCGGCGGATGGTCTCGACCTCAGGGAGCTCCGGCACCGCCCCTCCCCTCCGCCAGCACCAGCGCCGGCGCCGGCACCGGATCGGGGGCGATGCGGAGGCAGCCGGCGACCATCTCCCGACCGCGCCCGGCCGTCCACTCGTCGCGCGCGTGCACCACGGCCACCGGCTGCCCGGGCGCGACCTCGGCGCCGGCCTTGGCGAGGAGCTCGATCCCGGCCACGGGGTCGACGGACTGGTCCGCGTGAAGGCGCCCGGCGCCCAGCCAGCGCGCCGCCTCGCCGATGCCCCGGGCGTCGATGGCCTCGACCCATCCGCTCCCCTCCGCGAGCACCTCCTCCCGCACGGGCGCCATCGCGAGCGCCCCAGGGTCGGTCCAGACGTCGGGATCGCCCTCCTGGGCCTCGACCCACCGCTCGGCCGCGTCGAGCGCCGCCCCGGACGTCAGGGCCTCGGCGGCGCGCTGGGCCCCCTCGCCGCCGGGCGCGACCCCCGAGGCCTCGGCGAGCTCCGCCGCCACCCGCACGGCGAGCTCGCGCACGTCGGGAGCCCCGCCGCCCCGCAGCACCTCGCCCGCCTCACGCACCTCCAGCGCGTTCCCGACGCAGCGCCCCAGAGGCTGGCCCATCGAGGTCACGGTCCAGCGCACCCGGCGTCCCCAGGGCTCGGCGAGCGATGCCATGAGCTCGGCCGCGGCGCGCGCCGCCGCCTCGTCCGGGAAGAACCCGCCGCCCCCGGCCTTGACGTCCAGCGCGATGGCCCCCGCCCCGCCGGCGATCTTCTTGCTCATGATCGACGCGGCGATCAGGCCGGCGGCGGGGACGGTCCCGGTGGCGTCGCGCAGCGCGTACAGGCGGCGGTCGCCCGGGGTGAGCCGCGAGGTCTGGGAGGTCACCGCGATCCCCACCTCCTTCACCTGGCGCACGAAGCGGGCGAGGGGCAGCTCCGCCCGGAACCCCGGGATCGCCTCGAGCTTGTCGACCGTGCCCCCCGTGTGCGCCAGGCCCCGCCCGCTCATCTTGGCCACCCGTACGCCCAGCGCCGCCGCCAGAGGCGCGGCCACCAGCGTGGTGCTGTCCCCGACCCCGCCGGTCGAGTGGGTGTCGCCGGTGGGGCCGAGGGAGCCGAGCTCGAGACGGTCGCCCGAGGCGATGAGGGCCCGGGTGAGCGCCTCGACGTGGTCGTGGGGCATCCCGCGGAGGCACGCCACCATGCACCAGGCGGCCATCTGGGCGTCGTCGGCGGTGCCGTCGAGCCAGGAGCGGACGAAGGAGTTGACGCTCGCCGCGTCCACGGCCTCCCCGCGCCGGCTCCGCTCGATCACCTCGACGGGGGCGAGAGGCGCGGCCATTCTCGGGCGGCACTCTACTCCGTGGAGGCGGAACCGCCTGCTCAGGCGGATGTGTGGCCCGCTGCTAGGGTCTCCCGCGTGCTGCGCCTCGTCACAGCGGCCGCGGTGGCCGCAGTGGCGGCGCTGGCCGGCTTGGCGGCGACCGCCACCGCCCAGCAGACCGCACCCGCCTCACCCGCCCGCCCGGCCACGCCCGCCGGGCCGCCGTCGCTCGACTCCCTGCGCCTGCCCAAGGTGGTCTCGGCGCAGCAGGGCCACGCCCGCTTCCTGGTGGGCGTGCGGCTCTCCGCGGCGGCCAAGGTGACGGTCCAGGTCGTGAGGGCCCGCGACGGCAAGGTGGTCCAGACGGCGGTTGACGCGTCCGCGCGCCGGCCCGGGCGCGCGTACATCAGGATCGAGGCGGTCGACGACTCCGGCTTCCAGCTGCTGCGGGGCAGGTACCGGCTTCGCGTGCAGGCGGCCGGCGCCGACGGCCGGCTCTCGGAGGCGCTCGAGACGCCGTTCCGGCTGACGCTCACGCCGCCGCGCGGCCTCTTCGACGCCTTCACGGTCCCCTACCTGCCGACCTTCCGGCGCCAGGCGGGCATCGACGCCCCCGGCCAGCTCGTCGCGGTCGTCGGGCCGAAGGGCACCGCGGCGGCGGCCGGCATCCGTCGCGGAGACATCATCACCGCGGTCGCCGGGCGCAGCGTCGCGACCGACGGCGGGTGGTCCGTCGCGATGAGGGCGCTCGCGGCCGACAAGCCGGTGGCCGTCGATCTCCTGCGCCGGGGGCAGCCCCTGTCGGTGCAGGTGACGCCCAAGCCGGACTGGGAGCGGGCGCCGGACTACGCGAGGGCGCTGGAGGTGGCCGTGCGCCGCGAGCCCGCCACGATCGCCTACTCCTTCGCCCAGGCCCGCCAGCTCATCGGCGCCGGGATGCTGGTCGAGGCCCGGGCGCTCATCGACGGCTGGCGCGAGAGCTGGCGGAGGAGCGCGCCCGGGCAGCTCGTGCAGGGGGACCTCCTGGCCAAGCAGGCGCGCTGGAAGCGGGCCCTCGGGGCGTACAACCGCGCCCGGGCGCGCGACGCCACCCTCAGCGCCGCCGAGCTCGGCCGGGGCATCGCCCTGTCCAAGCTGGGGGTGGACGGGCCCTCGCTGGTCGCCTTCGCCGCCGCCGCCCGCCTCGACCCGGCCGATCCCGCCGCGGCCGGCTTCCGCGCCTACGCGCTCCTGCAGGAGGGGCGGGTCGCCGAGGCCGTCGCGGCCGGCCAGACCGCCGTCGCGCTCGACCCCCGCTACGCCGACGCCTTCCTGCCCCTCGGGATCGCGCTGCTGACCAGCGGCGACAAGGCCAACGGCGTCAAGGCGCTGCGGCGCGGCCTGGTGCTCCTGGAGGAGCCGGACCGGGCGGACCGCCTGATCCGGAACCACCTGCAGCCCGCGGACCCCTGAAAAGACGTACCGGCCTCGGGGTGGTCTTCCAAGGCGGCGCAGCCCCGGCCGATGGCGGGGCCGCCGGCAGCCGGCGGCCCCGGCCTTCGGCGGGAGGCGCGCCTTGAGCGAGCCCGCAAGAGGCCCGCTGTACGCTTACAAGCTCCCCGGTCGGCTCGTTGCCCTCCTCGAAGGGGCGGCTGCGCGGCGCCCGCGCGCGCCCGCTGCCGCGCGGCCGTCCGCCGCGGCCCGCGCCCGCGCCGCCGGCGAGGAACATCACCGTCAGGATCCCAGCCGCCAGGCCGGCCCACATCTCCCACTGCGTCAGCGGGTTCTCGGCGAAGATCCCGTAGAGGAGGAACACGGCCACCACGCCGACCAGGGCGAGGGGGCGCTGGCGCGGCGGGGCCAGGTGGACGGTCCAGGGCGCGACGATCGAGATGACCAGGAGAAGAATCGTGCTCATTGCAGGGCACTCTGCCTGCCGGGGGTCTGGGCCCGGCCGAGAGTAGTGATCGGGGCCGCCGGGCGCCAGGCTGAACGCCGCTTAGAGTTGCGTATGTGATGATTGTCGTCGGTATTCATCTCCTCCAGCCGATCGACCTGGTCGGCTCGCGGTGGCGCTCGGCCGTCGCGCTCGTCGGCGGCGGGGGGAGCTGCAGGCCCTCGACCTCGCCGACGCCGATGACGAGGTGATCGCGGCGGTCCCCGAGGAGGCCGCCTGGCTGTGCGTGGACGCGCCCCTCGCCGTCCCGAACCGTGAGGGCAGCCGTCCGGCCGAGCGGGTGCTCGCCTGGTGCGACGTCCCGGCGTTCCCGGTGTCGCTGCGCCGCCTCGAGACGGTGTTCGGGGGCGCCCGCGGCGTGGCGCTCTCCGCCGCGCTCGCGCGGCCGGGCCGGACGGTCCGCGAGACCCTCCCCGACCTCGTCCTGCGGGAGCTCGAGTGGGAGCGCGCGCATCCGCCGGGCGCCCCGGCGATGGATCTGGCGGACTACCGGCCCGCGTGGCTCGGCGTGCGCGCGCCCTCGTACCGGCCCAAGGGGCGCGGCCGGGCCCGGCCGGCCGGGATGTCGCGCGCCCGGGATCTCCTTGCGGACGTCCTCGACCTCGGGGGCTGGGCACCGCGGGCCGACGGCGACGACTGGGACGCGCTGCACGACGCCGCCCGCCTCGACGCGCTCTGCTGCGCCTATGCGGCCCTGCGCCTGGCCCGCGGAGAGGGCGCGGCGACGGTCGGCGACCCCGCATCCGGCCACGTCGCCTTCCCGGCGGACGCGAACCTGCGCGGGAGGGTCGAGCTGACGCTCAGCCGGCTCGCCGCCGAGGCCCCCGACCGCGCGCCCGCCGACGCGTAGTCTCCCCGGGCCACTCAATCCCCGGGAAAGGATCCCAATGGCGAACAGCGTGTATCGGGTCATCGACGTCATCGGCACCAGCGACACATCGTGGGAGGACGCGACCGCGGCGGCGGTGGCGACGGCCAGCGGATCGCTGCGCGACCTGCGCGTCGCCGAGGTGAGCAAGCTGGACGTGACGATCGGCGACGACGGCAAGGTCCAGCAGTACCGCGCGCGCCTCAACCTGTCCTTCAAGTACGAGGCCGAGTGAGGCCCGTATCTGATTTCGGCGGCCGGAGACGGAACTCCAACGTGCTCCATTCGGACTCGGCGAGCGCGGCCGCCAGGTCGCCGTCGGAGGCGTAGCGGCGGCCGGGCACCGCCCGCGACGCGACCGGCAGGTTGACGGCCTCCGCGGCGAACGGCCAGGGCGCGCAGGTGACCTGGCCGTCCGCCTCCGCCCGCAACCGCAGCTCGACGCCGGCGTCCCCGACCCGGCGCGGCACCTGCGGCAGCGTCGCCGCCCCACGGTCCCAGAGGGTCGACCACGTCAGGAAGAGGCTCATGACGTCCCACGTCTGGAGCAGCCGGTAGCCCGCCCAGCTCCAGGCGTCGAGCGCCGCGCCGTCGCCGATGCGGGCGCGCAGCCCGGCCTGGACCTCGTCCTGCTCGGCGAGGAAGGCCCGCACCGCGGGCTCGCGCTCGGACCGCGGGGTCGCCGGGCCGGCATCGAGCCCGCGCCGGCCTTCGTACAGGCCCTGACCGTGAAGGCTCACCAGGAGCCCCGTCGCCGCGTCGCGGGCCGCCGCCCGCGCGATGCCGTCCCGGTAGAGCGCGACGTGGACGGACCGGTCGATGTCGGAGAAGTTGACCGGGAGCCCGTCGGGCCCGACCCCGGGCCGCTCCTCCCAGCCGCGCCAGCCCTCGTCGTGCACCCGCGCGGCGAGCGCGACCGGGCCGAAGGGCTCGGGACGCTCGAAGCCCTGGTTGCCCCAGGCGTCGGCCATCAGCCCGCACTGCTCCTGGTGGTCCACCTGGCGCACGAGGACGAGCTCCCCCGCGCGCCGGGAGACGATCACACGCTCGGCTCCGAGCGGGCCGGGCTCGGCTCCGAGCGAGACGTCCCCGCCACCCGCGCGGCGGCCGGCCCCCAGTCGTAGACCACCGCCGTGCCGACGATGAGGTCCTGGACGGACGCGTTCCTGCGGCTGACGGCGGCCCAGAGGATGCCCGGCAGGAAGACGACGTAGAGGACCGCTCGCACGAGGGCGCGCAACGGCGTGAGATCGCGGCCGTCGGCGCGCACGACGCGCAGCCCGAGGGCGACCATGCCGACCGTGCGCCCGTTCAGGCCCCAGCCGTAGGCCATGTAGGCGAGCGCGAGGAGGACGGCGAGCGGGCCGCTCCGAGCTCGTCCTGAGAGACCTCGACCGTGAACTCTTCCGTGAAGAGCGCCCGGATCGCCGCGATCACGACCAGCAGACGACCCCCAGCAGGATGATCGACGACGACGTCGATCGCCAGCGCGAGCAGGCGCGACACCAACCCCGCGCGGCGCCCCTGGAGGGCCCTCGCTCGCGGATCGTGCGGCTTGGGGCTCACGGCGTCGGCGGTCCGGCCGCGCGAGGGCGGTGTCGCGCGGGCGCTTCCGCAGGAGGACGCGATCCACGATGCGCGCGAGGAGGTCGTCGGCCCGCATCGCCTGGACCCGGACCGGCCTCGAGCGCCTCCGAGCCGATGCCGGCCGTCGACTCCTGGATCACGTCGCCGATGTCGATGCCCTCCAGGGCCTCCCCGGCCAGCGCGCCCACGTCGACCCGGCCGATCAGCTCGTCGACGTTGACGCGCTCGAGCAGCCGGTTCGGGTCGATCGAGTCGAGGATCCGGTCGACGTCGACCCGCGCGACGAGCGCGTCGACGTCGACCTTCGCGAGCAGGGCGTTCACGTCGATCCGGTCGACGACCGCGGGCACGACCGCCGCCCGCGACGGCCCCCGCCGCGTCGGCGGCCACCCGGGAGGGCAGCGACACCAGCGAGCGGATCGCGCCGCCCCCGTCCGCCTCCCCGACGACGGCCGGTGCCGCGGCCGGCGCGCGCGGGGTCGCCGGAGCCGGCCGACGCGCTCGGGGTGTCGCCGGAGCTCGCCGGCTCCGTGGAGCGCCTCGGCCAGGTCGAGGAGCCTCGACATCAGGCCGTCGGCGACCATCCGTGCGCTGTCGCCGGCGACGCCGGGGAGGGGTTTGTCGGCCTTCCACGTCCGGGCCATCCTGGCACGCGCTCATCGCACTGACCACTCCTCCACCAGGCCGGTCAGGTCGCGGTCGAGGAACCCCTGGCCGGAGTTGAGCGCGAGCGCGTCGGGCCCGGTGTCCCAGGCGCGCCGTGCGGCGATCGGACGGCAGAGGTAGAGCTCGTCGGCCGCGCGCGTCACGGCCACGTAGAAGAGCCGCTCCTCCTCGTCGAGGTTGCCCTCGCTCACCGCCCAGCCGGACGGGAAGGACCCGGCCTCGACCTGGAGGACGAAGACGACCGGCCACTCGAGGCCCTTGGCCTGGTGGACGCTCGACAGCGTCACCCGGCGGGCGGGCCCGGAGACGTCCTCGTCGGCCTCGACCCGCTCGGCCAGCTGCAGGTCGCCCAGGAAGCGGTCGAGGCCGGGCGCCCGCGCGGCGATCTCCGCCAGGCGGGCGAGATCTCCCTCGCGGTCGCGCCAGTTCGGATAGGTGCGCTGGAGGTGGTCCCGGTACCAGTCCGAGCGCGCGACGCGCAGGACGATCTCCTCCGGGCGGGCGAGCCGCGCGACGTCGGCGACGGTCGCGGCAAAGGTCGCCAGCCCGGCGGCCGAAGCCCCCGACGGGCGGAGCTCGGCCACGGCGGCGAGCGGGTCGGGCCGCGCGCCGATCTGCGCCCACACCCGCGCCGCGACGGCCCTGCCCACCCGGTCGAAGAGCCGCAGCGCCCGGTGCCACGCGAGCTCGTCGCGCGGGTTGTGGCGGAGGCGGCAGAACGCCAGGACGTCCTTCACGTGGGCGCTCTCGACGAACCGGGCGCCGGAGAACAGCTCGAACTCGACGCCGGCCTGCGCCAGGGCGAGCTGCAGCTCGACCGAGTGGTGGTGCGCCCGGTAGAGCACGGCGATCTCACCGGGCGCCCTGCCGGCCGTGATGAGGTCGGCGATCATCTGGGTCACGAACGCGGCCTCGTCCTGGACGGAGGCGAGGTGGGCCACCACCGGCGGCGCCCCCGAGGCAGGCCGGTGGGCCCGCAGCCGCTTGCCGTAGGGGTTGCCGGCCGGCAGCGTCTCCTGCGCGAGCGCGACCACCTCGGGGGTCGAGCGGTAGTTGGTCTGGAGCGGGAACACCCGCGTGCCGTCACCGCGGGCGAACCGGCTCACGACCTCCGGATCGGCGCCCCGCCACGCGTAGATCGACTGGTCCGGGTCGGCCACCGCGACCAGCTGCGAGCCCTCGGAGGCCAGGGCCTCGACGATGCGCGCCTGGACCGGGTTGACGTCGTGGAGCTCGTCGACGAGGACCCAGCGGTGCACCTCGGCCAGGCGCCGGCGCACGCGCGGGTGCTCCTCCAGCAGCCGCGAGGCGAGGACGAGCAGGTCGGCGTAGTCGAGGGCCGCCATGGCCAGCTTGCGCTCGGCGTAGCCGTCGGCGATCGCCGTCAGGTCCTCCAGCCGGTCCCCCAGGCGCGGGTTGCGCTCGAGCACCACGGCCTCGAGGGAGCGCCCCGACTCCGCCGCGAGCGAGGCGAAGCCGACGATCGCCGACGGCTTCGGCAGCGCGGGCCGGCTCTCGCGCCCCGCCAGCACCGCGTCGCGCGCCATCGCGGCGACCTCGGCCTGGTCCTCGCCGTCGAGGATCGTGAAGGTGGCGGGGATCCCCACGAGCGGGCCGTACCGGTGGAGGAGGCGGCGGCAGACGGAGTGGAAGGTGCCCGCGGTCACCCCGCCGAGGTCGGCGCCCGTCAGCCGGGTGGCGCGGTCGACCATCTGGCGCGCCGCGCGGCGGGTGAAGGTGACGAGCATGACCGCCTCCGGGGGCGTGCCGGTCTCCACAAGGTGGGCGAGCGTCGCGACGATCGTGCGCGTCTTGCCGGAGCCGGCCGAGGCCAGGATCAGCGCCCGCCCCCGCGCCCCCTCGACGGCCGCGAGCTGCTCGGGGTCGAGCATGGCGCGCAGGCGGTCCGAGACCGCGCCCCGCGCCGCCGGCGGCCGCAGCCGGTAGAGCCTGCGAGCGGCCGGGTCCGACGCGAGCGGATCGCGCGGGGAGCGGGCGTCCCGTGCGGCCTTCTGGGCCTCGATGTGCGGCGCGGTCGGCGGCGCGGTCTGCCAGCGCGGGTAGCCGTGGGTGGAGGCCATGGGCGCGGGACGGTAGCGGCGCGCCCGGACGGAGCCGGGGTGCGCGTCGGGCATGCTCCCCCCATGATCCGGCCCCTGCGCGAGGACGACCTTCCCGAGGCCCTGGCCCTGCTCGACGACGCGATCGGGGCGGGGTGGTTCGCCGGGCCAGACCTGCGGGCCGCGCCGGGCCGGCTCGCGCTGGTCGCCGAGGACGGCGGGCGCGTGACGGGCCTGGCCGGGTGCCGGGTCCTCGCCGTCGAGGAGCTGGCCCGGACGCTCCCCGCCCCCGCGGCGGACCCCATCGCGCGCTTCGCGGCCTCGCCTCCCGCGGCGGCGGACGCGCTCATGCTCACGGTCGCCGCCGTCGCGCCCTCGCACCGCGGCCGCGGCCTCTACGCGGCGATGCTGGCGGCGCGCCTCGAGTGGGGCGCGGCGGCGGGCGCGGGCGTCGCGGCAGCCCTCGGCTGGAGCCCGCCCGACGGGTGCCACATCGAGGGCTCGGTGCTGCGGGCCGGCTTCGCGCGCCTCGCCGAGGTGCCGGGGCCGGTCGAGGGCTTCTCCGGCGCCTGCCCCTACTGCGGCGAGTCCTGCCGCTGCGACTACGTGCTCTTCGCCCGGCGGCTCAGCCCGCCCGGCGCAGCTCCCGCTCCAGGCGCAGGAGGCCGATGAGGGTCTTGGCGTCGCGGACCTCGTCGATCGCGAGGCCCAGCTCGGCGAGCGGCCACTCCACCACCTCGATGGCCTCGTCCTCGTCGGCGGCGGCCCCCGACGCCGGTGTCAGCCCCGTCGCGAGGAAGCAGTGGATGAACTCGGTGAGGATCGCCGGGGCGGTGTAGAAGCCGCCGAGGTCCCGCCAGGACGACGCCGCGCGCCCGACCTCCTCGGCCAGCTCGCGGCGGGCGCACTCGAGCGGGTCCTCCCCGCGGTCGAGCTTGCCCGCCGGCAGCTCGAGCGTGTACTCCTCGACCGCCTCGCGCGGCTGGCGCACCAGCAGCACGTGGTCGTCCTCGACCGGGACGATCACGACGGCCCCGGGGTGGTCGATGACCTCCCGGCTCACCACCGTCCCGTCCGGACGGCGATAGTCCGAGCGGCGGAGGTCGACGATGGTGCCCTCGTAGATCGGGGTCGTCGCGATGGGCGGCCCCAGGTCCGAGGGGCTGAGTCAAGTCTGGCGGGCGGCGTCGATCAGCCCGAGGGTGACGTCGAACATCGCCTCGAGGCTCTCAGGGGCGATCCGCTCGTCGGGCGTGTGGATGTCGATCAGCCCGTTGGCGAGGTTCACGGCCGGGAAGCCGTTCCGGATCAGCGCGTTCACGTCCGACCCGCCGCCGCTCGCGACCAGCAGCGGGCGATGCCCCAGGGCGGTCAGGACCTCCACCGCCATCCGCACCTGGGGATCGTCCTCGGCCAGCCGGTAGGAGGTGAAGTCCTTCTCGACCCGCGTCTCGAGGTCGACCTCGTGCTCGCTCGCGGCCCAGGTGAGGGCGTCGAGCATCGCCGTCAGCTGCACGGCGAGGGCCCGCTCGTCGCGGCTGCGCGTCTCGGCGGTGACCTCGCACCGCTCGGCGACGACGTTGGTCGCCGTGCCGCCCTCGATCGTGCCGATGTTGGCCGTGGTCTCCGGATCGATGCGCCCCAGCGGCATCCTGCCGATGGCACGCGCGGCGGCGTCGATCGCGCTGCGGCCCGCCTCGGGCGCGATGCCCGCGTGGGCGGCGCGGCCGATGAAGGTCGCCACGATCTTGTGCAGCGCGGGGGCCGAGGCGACGACGTTGCCGACCGGCCCGGTGTGGTCGTAGACGAAGCCGAGCCGGCCGTGGAGCGCCGCGGGGTCGAACGCCGCCGCCCCGAGCAGGCCGATCTCCTCGCAGGGGGTGAAGAGGAGCTCGACGCCCGCGTGCGGCAGGCTCTCGTCGCGCACCCGCCGCATCGCCTCGATCATCACCGCCACGGCGCACTTGTCGTCGCCGCCCAGGATGGCGGCGTGCCGGTTCGTCAGGTGGCCGTCGACGAGCTCGACCTCGATCGGGCCGCTCACCGGGACCGTGTCGAGGTGGGCGCACAGGACGATGGGCGTCCCGCCGGGCGCGGTCGCGGGGAACCGCCCGACGATGTTGCCGCAGCCGGCGCCGATCCGCGCCGCGGCGTCGTCCTCGGTGACCTCCGCGCCCAGCGCGCCGAGCTCGGCGCGCACCACCTCGGCGACCCGCCCCTCCTGCCGCGACGGCGAGGGGATCTCGCACAGCCGCACCATCAGCCGAGCCGCCGGATGGAGGCCGGCGAGGTCCTCCGGGCTCACCCGCCCAGGCGCGCCGGCTCGCGCTCCGGCGCCACCTCGCGCGCGCGCGACAGCTCCGCTGCGGCGCCCACGAACTCGCGGAAGAGCGGCTGGGGCCGGGTCGGGCGGCTCTTGAACTCGGGGTGGAACTGGGAGGCGCAGAACCACGGATGGCCCGGGCAGCTCGATGACCTCGACGAGGCGCCCGTTCGGCGAGTGCCCGCTGACCACGAGGCCGGCGGCCTCCATCTGCTCGCGCATCGCCGGGTTGACCTCGTAGCGGTGGCGGTGGCGCTCGTAGATGACCGCCTGGTCGTCGTAGGCGGCGCGCGTGCGCGTGCCCTCGGCCAGGTGGACCGGGTCGGCGCCCAGCCGCATCGTCCCGCCGCGCTCCTCGATGGCGCGCTGCTCGGGCAGCAGGTCGATGACCGGGTAGGGCGTCTCGGGGTCGAACTCGCTCGAGTTGGCGCCGTCCATGCCGCAGACGTGGCGCGCGAACTCGACCACCGCGATCTGCATGCCGAGGCAGATCCCGAGGTACGGGATCCCGCGCTCGCGGGCGTGGCGGGCGGCCGCGATCTTGCCCTCGATGCCGCGCCCGCCGAAGCCGCCCGGCACGAGGACGCCGTCGGCGCGATCGAGCGCGGCGGCCAGGTCGCGGTCCTCGGCGTCGACCCAGTCGATCTGCAGCTCGACCCCATGGTGGATGGCGGCGTGCTTGAGCGCCTCGGCCACCGACAGGTACGCGTCGTGGAGCTGCACGTACTTGCCGACGAGGGCGATCCGCACCGCGCCCTCGCACGCCCCGATCCGCTCCACCAGACGGCGCCAGTCGGTGAGGTCGGGCGGCGGCGTCCGCAGGCCCAGCCGGTCGCACACGACCCGCGCGAACCCCTCGGCCTCCAGGTTGAGCGGCACCTCGTAGATCTCGCCGGCGTCGACCGCCGAGATCACCGCCTCGGCCGGGATGCCGCCGTAGAGCGCGATCTTCTGGCGGATGTCGTCCGTCAGCGGGCGGTTCGAGCGCAGCACGAGCACGTCCGGCTCGATGCCGATGCGGCGCAGCTCGTTGACCGAGTGCTGGGTCGTCTTGGTCTTGAGCTCGCCCACCGAGTCGAGGTAGGGCACCAGGGTCACGTGCACGAAGCAGACGTGCTGGCGGCCGACGTCGTTTCGGAGCTGCCGGATCGCCTCGAGGAAGGGCAGCGACTCGATGTCGCCGACCGTCCCGCCGATCTCGACCACGACGACCTCCGCGCTCGAGCTCCCCGCCGCCTGGCGGATGCGGCCCTTGATCTCGTCGGTGACGTGCGGGATCACCTGCACGGTGGCGCCGAGGAAGTCGCCGCGGCGCTCCTTCTTGATGACCGCGTCGTAGACCGCGCCGGTCGTCACGTTGGAGATCCGCGACAGGTTCTCGTCGGTGAAGCGCTCGTAGTGCCCGAGGTCGAGGTCGGTCTCGGCCCCGTCCTCGGTGACGTAGACCTCGCCGTGCTGGAACGGGCTCATGGTGCCCGGGTCCACGTTGAGGTAGGGGTCGCACTTCTGGAGGGACACCGCGAGCCCGCGCGCCTTGAGGAGGGTCCCCAGCGATGCCGCGGAGATGCCCTTCCCGAGGCCGGAGACGACGCCTCCGGTCACGAAGACGTACTTCACCGGCGTCTCTCCCACCTGCCCTCCCTCGCCCGACGACCCCACCAGGATAGCGCCGGGCTCGGCGGGCAACGGGCGAGTGAACCTTTCGGCGGTCGCGGCACGAACAGGGAGGTGGAAGCAGCACCGCACCCACCTCCAGGAGGACCCCGTGAAGCTCTCCACCAAGCTCGCCCTCGGCGCCGCCGGCCTCAGCCTCGCCGCCGGGGCACCGCTCGCCTTCGCCACCAGCGGCTTCGACCGCGGCTACGACCGCGGCTCGCACTTCGAGCTCCAGATCGTCGGGCTCACCGATGATCAGCGGCTCGTGTCGTTCACCGAGACCAAGCCCTGGCGGACGCGCGACCTCGGCAAGATCAACGGCCTGGTGATGGACGGCAAGGTGGTCGGCATCGACTACCGCCCCGCCACCGGCGACCTCTACGCGGTCGGCGACAAGGGCGGCGTCTACACGATCGGCAAGGGCGCGCGCGCCACGCTGAAGTCGCGCGTGAACGTCGCGCTGCAGGGCACGACCTTCGGGGTGGACTTCAACCCCGTCGTCGACCGGCTGCGGATCGTCAGCGACACCGGCCAGAACCTGCGCGACAACGTGGACGCCGACAACGACACGCTGACCGACACGACCCTCACCTCGCCGGGACCGCCGCCCGTCACGTTCATGGGCACGGCCGGGGCCGCGTACACGAACAACGACGCCGACCCCGACACCGGCACCACGCTCTACGACCTCGACGCGACCGCCGACCAGGTCGTGATCCAGTCGCCGGCGAACGCCGGCCTGGTCGTGCCGACCGGCAAGCTGAAGGTCGACACCGGCTCGTCCGTCGGCTTCGACATCTACAGCACCGTCCGCAACGGCTCGACCGTCCGCATCGACGCCTTCGCCTCGCTGACCGTCGGCGGGAGGGACCGCCTGTACGAGATCAGCCTCTTCAACGGGCGCGCCCGCTCGCTCGGGAAGATCGGCGCCAAGAGCGCGGTCACGGACATCGCGATCCCGCTGGCCCAGCGCTGAGCCAGCGGAGATGGGCCCCGGTCGGACTGAACCGTCCGGGGCCCGCCCGCGAACACCTGGTAGGCGGACGCTCGCCTTCCGGCGGGCGACGGGAGGGAACCTGGCCCCGGTCCGGCATCGGATGTGGCGATTCTCGCGGAACGGCGCCCCGCAGGACGGGGCCGCCGGCGACGAGGAGGCCCGCCTGCTCGCCCGGGTCGCCGCCGGCGACGACGGCGAGGCGCTCGTCAACCTCTATCGTCGCTACGAGACGCCGCTCTACCGCCTTGGGCTGCGGCTCCTGAGGGACGAGGGGATGGCCGAGGAGCTCGTTCAGGACACGTTCGTCCGGCTGTGGCGCAGCGCCCCGCGCTTCGACCCGGGGCGCGGCTCGGTGCGCACCTTCGTGTTCGTCATCGCCCACGCCGCCGCCTCCGACCTCCGGCGGCGCGCCGCCTCCCGGCCCCTGGACCTGGGGCGCACGGGCGAGGTCGAGGAGCCCCAGGCCACCGCGGAGGCGGTCGACGCGGTGGACCAGCTGCTCCTGGGCATCGCCGTCGGGGAGGCGCTCGACAGCCTCTCGGCGATCCACGGCTCGGTGCTGCGCCTGTACTTCGAGGAGGACCTGACCCAGCCGCAGATCGCCGACCGCCTGGGCATCCCGCTCGGCACGGTGAAGACGCGCACCCACCACGCGCTCCGCGCCCTGCGCCGGGAGCTGCAGGAGAGGGCCGTCGTTTGAGCGCCCCCGCGGGACACCACGACGACGTCGCCGGCTACGCCCTCGGACGGCTGGAGCCCGCCGAGCGGGCCCGCTTCGAGGCCCACCTGGAGACCTGCGAGGCGTGCCGAGCCGAGCTGGACGAGCTGCGGGAGGTCGCCGGCCTCCTGCCGCTCGCATCGCCTGCCGCCACGCCGCCCCCGAACCTGGAGGCCCGCGTCCTCGCGGCCGTGCGCCGGGAGGCCACCCCGGCGCCGCGCCGGGAGCGCCGCGCCGGCGGCGCGCCCCTCCCGCCGCCGGCTCCCGGCCTGGGCGCCCCGCCTCGGCGTGGCCGCCCTCGCGGCCGCCGCGCTCGCGGGTGCGTTCCTGCTCGGCGGGCGGGTCCTCGACGGCGGCGTCGACGGCACGCGCGAGATCACGGCGACGCTCGTGGACCCCGGGGGCGGCGGCGCCACCGCCTCGGTGGAGGTGACCAAGACCGGCATCGGCAGGGTGGTCGAGCTGTCGAGCGACGACCTCCCGATCCTCCCGACGGGCGAGCTCTACGAGGTCTGGTTCGTCGGCCCCGGCGACCGCCCGGGCGCCCGCCAGCGGATCTCGGCGGGGACCTTCCACCCGGACGAGGACGGCCGCAGCGAGGTGACCCTCGCCGCCGCGGTCGACCCGGCGAAGTTCCCCACGATCGTCGTCACGGCCGAGCCCGGCGACGGCGACCCCGCCCCGGGCACCGAGGTCCTGCGCTGGTCCTGCGCCGTAGCGTTCGAGGGCGTCCTGCAGAACGGTGAATTCCGGCCTCTCAGCCCCGCCGAAGGCGGTAAGGCCGGATTGGTCGCGCATCTGCGCAGATCGGCGCGCCCCGGCCGAAGGCCGGAGCCATTTCGCCGGCGCGCCGACGACCTTCCGGGCTCAGCGAGCGCATCGTCCTCCGCGCCCCCGATACGATGCGCCCGGAGGTGGAGCAGCAGATTCGCTTCTGCACCGCTCCGGATGGCGTGCGGCTCGCCTACGCCGTGCACGGCAGCGGACCGCCGATCGTCAGGGCGGCGACCTGGCTCACGCACCTGGACTTCGACTGGGAGAGCCCGGTGTGGCGCCACTGGCTGCGGTCGCTCGGGGACGGCCACACCCTCATCCGCTACGACGAGCGGGGGTGCGGGCTCTCGGACCGCGAGGTCGGCGATCTGTCGGTCGACACGTGGGTCGCCGACCTCGAGACCGTGGTCGACGCCGCGGGGCTCGACCGCTTTGCGCTGCTCGGCATCTCGCAGGGCGCGGCCGTCGCGCTCCAGTACGCCGCCCTCCACGCCGAGCGCGTCAGTCACCTCGTCCTCTACGGCGGCTTCGCGCGCGGCCGCAGGCTGCGACAGCCGGAGGAGCGCCTGCTGCACGAGGCGCTGCTCTCGGCGATCCGCGCCGGCTGGGCGGACCCGAACCCCACGTTCCGCCACGTGTTCAGCATGCTGTTCCTCCCCCACGGCACCCCGGAGCAGATGGCGTGGTACGACGACCTGCAGCGCCGCTCGACGTCGACCGCGACCGCGGTGCGCCTGTACGACGCGCGCGGCGGGATCGACGTGGCGGGCTTCGCGCCGCAGGTGACCGCCAAGACCCTGGTCGTGCACGCCCGGGACGACCGGGTCGTGCCGCTCGAGGAGGGCCGGCTGCTCGCCGCCCTCATCCCCGGCGCGCGGCTGGTGGTCCTCGACTCGGCGAACCACATCCTGCTCTCGGACGAGCCGGCATGGCCGGTCTTCCTGTCGGAGCTGCGCCGCTTCCTCGGCAGCGAGGACGCCTCCACCGTGCCGGCGACCGACGAGCTCAGCCCGCGCGAGCTCGAGGTGCTGGAGTGCGTGGCCGCGGGGCTGACCAACGCGGCGATCGCCGAGCGGCTGTGCCTCAGCGTCCGCACCGTGGAGCGGCACCTCTCGAACGTCTACGCGAAGCTGCGGGTCTCCGGCAAGGCGGGCCGGGCCGCCGCCGCGGCGAGCTACTCGCAGATGCGGGAGCCGCGCTCCTTCCCGCAGGGCTGATCGCGCGCTCGTCCTGCGTGTAGGCCGCCAGCCGTCGCCGGGAGGTTGGGTGGTGGCGCCGATGCCGGCACGGGTCGCGGCCTCGTAGCGTCGTGCCCGTCGCTCGAAGGAGGTCACGACATGAACGACGCGATCGCTCTCACGCGAGGGGCCGCGGAGGCCGGGGCGCCGATCGCGACGCACGACGTCCGGGGCGGCGGGGGGCTCCGGCTGCACGCGCGGGAGTGGGGCAACCGGGAGGGTCCTCCGATCCTCTTCGTCCACGGCTGGTCGCAGAGCCAGCTCTGCTGGTCGCGGCAGGTGGCCGGCGGGCTCGCCGAGGACTTCCGTCTCGTGACCCTCGACATCCGGGGCCACGGCATGTCCGACAAGCCGACCGAGGGCACGCACTACCTCGACCCGCAGCTGTGGGCGGACGACATCGCCGCGGTCATCGATCGGCTGGAGCTGGACCGGCCGGTGCTCGTCGCCTGGTCGTACGGCGGCTTCATCGTGACCGACTACGTCCGCGCGTACGGCGAGGGGGCCATCGCCGGCATCGACCTCGTCGGCGGCGCGGTCGTGCTGAGCCCCCCGACCTTCGACCACATCGGCCCGGGGTTCCTCGAGAACGCCCCGGACGCGTGCGGCCCCGACCTGGCGACGGGCATCGCCGGCATCCGTCGGTTCCTGGAGGCCTGCACCGCCCGTCCCCTCGACCAGGACGACTGGAGCACGGCGCTGTGCTGGAACATGGTCGTGCCTCCCGAGGTCAGGGGGGCGCTGATCGCCCGCGCGATCGACGGCACGGACGTCCTGTCCGGGCTCTCGGTGCCGGTGCTGGTCTCGCACGGACGCCGCGACGCGATCATCCTGCCCTCCATGGCCGAGCACGTCCTCGACGTCTGCGGCACGGCCGAGCCCTCCTGGTACGAGGACGTGGGCCACATGCCGTTCGTGGAGGACCAGGCCCGATTCGACCGCGAGCTCGCCGAGCTCACGAGAAGCGTTCGCTGAGACCGGTAGCCCCTCGGGCGCGCCGGCGAGAAAGGCTCCGGCCTTCGGCCGAGGCGCGCTTTTCTCGCGATTGCGGACCAACCCGGATTTCACCGCCGGAGGCGGGACTGGAAATCGGGAATTCCCCGTTCCGCAGGACGGAGTTTCGGATGCGCTTCGAAAACCCCGGAGCTCGCCCACGTGCTTCCCGATTTCCAGTCCCGCCGAAGGCGGTGAAATCCGGATTGGTCCGCGTCGCGAAAACGGCGCGCCCCGGCTGAAAGCCGGAGCCGTTTTCGCCGGCGCGCCCGAGGCGCGCCCGGTCACAGCTGACGGATCAGGTGTCGAGGCCCAGAGCTCAGCCCCGTCGTTCACCACGCTTCGCCAGCAGCTCCTCGGCGTGGCGGCGGGCGCCGGGGTCGCCGGGGTGGCGCCGAGCATGCGGCAGAGCTCGGCGATGAGCTCGTCTCCCTCCACGGGCTCGATGCGGGTCGTGGCCCTCCCGGAGTCGTCGAGGCCCTTCACCATGCGGTAGTGGGCGTCGGCCATCGCGGCGAGCTGGGGCAGGTGGGTGATGACGACGGCCTGGCGCCCCTCGGCCAGGGCGCGCAGCCGCGCGCCCACCGCCGCGGCCGTGACGCCGCCGATGCCGGCGTCAACCTCGTCGAGCACCCAGGTCGCCTCGTCGCGGGAGGCCGCGACGCCGTTGAGCGCCAGCAGCACCCGCGACAGCTCGCCGCCCGAGGCCGTCGCCGCGAGGGGGGCCTCGGGCAGCCCGGGGTTCGCCCGGAGCCAGATCACGCACGAGTCGTCCGGCAGCTCGGCGTCGTCCTCGACGAGCTCGATCCGCAGCTCGGCCCGGGCCATCGCGAGGTCGGCAAGCTCGTCGCGGACCGCCTCGGCCAGCCGCGGCGCGGCCTCGGTCCGGGCCTCGCGCAGGGCGGCCGCGACGCCCACCGCCTCGTCCAGGACCGCCGCGCGCTCCTCCGCGAGGGCGAGGACCTCCCCCGCGCCCTCGTCGAGCCCGCGCAGGGCCTCGCGGGCGGCGTCGGCCCGGGCGATGACCTCGGCCGTGCCCGGCCCGTGGCGGCGGCTCAGGCGCGCATAGGTCTCGAGCCGCTCCTCCACCTGGGCCAGCCGCCCGGGCTCGGCGTCGAGGTCCTGCAGGTAGGCCCGCAACGCCAGGGCCGCCTCCTGGAGGGTGGCCTCGGCGGCCGTCAGGTCGGCGTGGGGCTCCGCGAGCGCGCGGTCAACGCCGATGAGCGGCTCGAGCGCCCGCGCGGCGCCCCCGACGGCGGCGACGGCCCCCGCGCCGCCCGCGTCGTCCTCGGGCGAGAGCGCCTCGGCGGCGGCGGCGGCGGCGGCCGCCAGCCCCTCCGCGTGGCGCAGCCGCTCGCGCTCGGCCAGCAGCGCCGCCTCCTCCTCGGCGTCGAGGCCGGCGTCGTCCACCGCCGCCACCAGCTCCTCCAGGTCGGCGCGCTCGCGCTCGGCCGCCTCGCGCCGGGCGCGGGCGCCGGCGAGCGCGCGATCGAGGGCGCGCAGCCGCCGCCGCAGCGCCGCCAGCCGCTCGGCGCCCGCGACGGCCTCCGCGCCGGCGAACGCGTCGAGCGCCGCGAGCTGGCTGGCGGGGCTGACGAGGCGGCGGTGCTCGTGCTGGGCCGAGAAGCGGATCAGCGCCCGGGCGAGGGCGGCGACGGCCTCGCGCGGCGCCGCCTGCCCGTCGATCAGTGCCCGCGCCCGCCCCTCGGCCGGCACGCGCCGCGCGATGACGACCTCGCCCTCGTCCTCGGCCAGCTCGCGCAGCGGCGCGGCCGGGTCATCCTCCTCCAGCCGCTCCCAGAACCCCTCCGGCAGGGCGATGGTCGCCTGCACGAGGGCGTGCCGCGCGCCCGGGCGCACGGCGCCGGCGTCGGCCGGCGCACCGGCCAGCAGCGCGAGCGCCTGGGCGAGGACGGTCTTGCCGGCGCCCGTCTCGCCGGTGATCGCCGTCAGGCCCGGGGGCGGGGCGAGCTCGGCCCGCTCGATCACCACGAGGTCCCGCACCTCGAGCGTGCGGATCACGGCCGGCCGAACTTCTCCCGGTAGCGCCGGAAGAACGATGCCTCGGGGAACATCGCCAGGTGCACCTCGTCGCCGTGGAGCCCCACGGTGATCGCGCGCCCGGGCCGGAGTGCCCCGATGCGCTGGCCGTCGGCCTGCACGTCAACGTCGCCGACGACGGCGCTGTTGGTGACCGTGAGCAGCTCCTCGGCGCCGATCACCAGCGGCCGGCTGTCGAGGTGGTGCAGCGCGATGAACGACAGGACGAAGCAGCGCACTCGCCAGGAGACGGTCGGGCCGCCGGCCGCGAGGTTGTAGGCCGTCGAGCCCACCGGCGTGCTGAGGACGACCCCGTCGCAGCGCACCGTGGAGACCAGCTCACCGTCAACCTCGTAGGTGAGGTCGGCGATGCGGGCCTCGCCGCTGCGGAAGAGCGCCAGGTCGTTGACCGCGAGCACCTCGCCGTCGCTCCACTCGGCCTTGAGCGACGGCAGCCCGAGGACGACGAACTCGCCGGCGAGCGCGCGGCGCAGGTCGCGCTCGAGCGTCTCGCGCTCGATCGAGGCGAGGAAGCCGACCCGCCCGTGGTTGACCCCGATCACGGGCGCGCCCGACCCCGCCTCGCGGGCGAGCGCGCGCAGGATGCTGCCGTCGCCGCCCAGCACGAGGATGAGGTCCTCGCCCCCCGGCTGCAGGCCCATGGCGTCGCTCGAGGGGTAGGCCGCCAGCGCCCGGTGCTTCACGACCTCCCCGGCCGGCACGAGCACCTTCACGCCGGTCTCCTCGAGGATCGACAGGATCGCGGGCAGCGTCAACTCGGTCACCGCGGGCTCGCGGTGCGTCAGCAGCAGGACCCGCTTGACCGGCCGCGCCTGGGTGATCCGGATCGGCTCCGCGCTGCCGAGCGGCGCCCTCGCGCTCATCGCCGGCCCCCGGCGTCGACGGCGTGGACGAAGGTCTCGCGGTTGCCCTTCGGGCCGGGCAACCCCGAGTCGGCCGTGCCCAGCACGCGCCCGCCCTCCCGCTCGATCACCTCGACGACCCCGAGCACCGCGTCCTCCCTCGCCTGCGCGTCGCGGACCACGCCGCCCGACCCGACGCGCTCGCGGCCCACCTCGAACTGCGGCTTCACCATCACCATCGCACGCCAGCCGGGCGCCAGGCACGCGCGCACCGCGCCCCAGACGGTCCCGATCGAGATGAAGGAGAGGTCGCACGTCGCCAGGTCGGGGACCCACGGGAGCATCGCCGGGCGGAGGTCGCGCGCGTTGGTGCGCTCCATGACGTGCACCCGGTCATCTTGGCGCAGGCGCCAGTCGAGCTGCCCGTAGCCCACGTCGACGGCGATCACCCGCCGCGCCCCCCGCCGCAGCAGGCAGTCCGTGAAGCCCCCGGTCGACGCCCCCAGGTCGATCGCGGAGGCCCCGGCGACGTCCACGCCGAGCGCGTCGAGCGCGTTCGCGAGCTTGACCCCTCCCCGCGAGACGTACTCGGGCGGCTGGGCGACGTCGATCGCCGCGCCGGCCGGGACGCCCGCGCCGGGCTTGTCCACCGGGCGGCCGTCGACGCGCACCCGGCCCGCCATGACGGCCGCCTGCGCGCGCGCCCTCGACGGGAAGATGCCCCTCTCGACGAGGGCCACGTCGAGGCGGGAGCGCGGCATCGCCGGGAGGCTATCCCCCCTCGGCGACGAGGACGCCGGCCGGAGCGTTCAGCGCCTCGATCGCCCGTGCGGCGACGTGCTCCGCGGACAGGCCGACCTCGTCGAGCAGCAGCTCGCGCTTGCCGTGGTCGACGAACCGGTCGGGGATGCCGAGGCGCAGGACCCGGGCCGGGGCGTCGTCGAGGACCTCGAGGACGGCGCTCCCGAATCCCGCGAGCTCGGAGTGGTCCTCGATCGTCACGATGAGGTCGTGCCGACCGGCGAGCTGGCGGATGAGCGCGGTGTCGATCGGCTTGCAGAAGCGCGCGTTGACCACGGTGGGGCGGGCGCCCAGCGCGTCCTCGAGCGGGACCGCGGCCGCCTGCGCCAGCGCGGCCCCGTGGCCGTAGCCGACCAGCGCGATCCGCTCGCCCGACTCCATGACCCGGCCCTTGCCGATCTCGATCGGCCGCGGCCGCTCGGGCAGCTCGACCCCGAGCCCCGCCCCGCGGGGGTAGCGGAAGGCGACCGGCCCGTCGAGGCGCAGCGCCGTGTGGAGCATGTCGACCAGCTCGGCCTCGTCCATCGGCGCCATCACGGTCAGGCCCGGGATCGCGCGCAGATAGGCCAGGTCGAAGACCCCGTGGTGGGTCGGGCCGTCGTCGCCGACGAGCCCGCCGCGGTCGATCGCGAACACGACCGGCAGCTCCTGGATGGCGACGTCGTGGATGATCGGGTCGAAGGCCCGCTGCAGGAACGTGGAGTAGATGGCGCAGACGGGCCGGTAGCCCGCGATCGCCAGGCCGCACGCGAAGACGACGGCGTGCTGCTCGGCGATGCCGACGTCGTAGGTGCGCTCGGGGAACCGTGCCTTCATGTGCTGCATCCCCGTGCCCTTGAGCATCGCGGCGGTGATGCCCACGACCCTCGGGTCCCGCTCGGCCTCGGCCACCAGCGCCTTCCCGAACACGTCCGTGTAGTTCGGCGGGCCGGAGGACTTCTTGGCGGCCTTCCCGCTCTCGACGACGAACGGGGTCATCCCGTGCATCGCCTCGCCGTCGGCCTCGGCGGGTGCGTAGCCGCGGCCCTTGACCGTCTTGGCGTGGATCACCACCGGCCGGTCCATCTCGAGCGTCGTCCGCAGCGCCTTGCGCACCTCGCCGATGTCGTGGCCGTCGATCGGCCCCAGGTAGGCGAACCCGAGCGCCTCGAACAGCGCCCCCGGCACGAACCAGAGCGACTTGGTGGCGTCGCGGATGTGCCCGCCCATCTCCGAGGCCCCCGGGAGCTTGGCGAGCCCGCGCTCGATCTCCTCACGCACCTTGGTGAGGGTGGGGTCAACGCGCACGCGCTGGAAGAGCTTCGACAGCGCCCCCACGTTCTCCGAGATGCTCATCCCGTTGTCGTTGAGCACCACGGTGATCGGCGCGCGCAGGGCGCCCGCCTGGTTGAGGCCCTCGTAGGCCATCCCGCCCGTCAGCGCGCCGTCGCCGATCACGCAGACCACGTGGCCGTCCTGGCGCCCGTGGCGCTGCGCCTCGGCGAGCCCGGTGGCGTAGCTGATCGAGGTGCTCGCGTGGCCCGCGCCCATGATGTCGTGCTCGCTCTCGACCCGGCGCAGGAAGCCGCTGATGCCCCCGTGCTGGCGCAGCGTCGGCATGCCCTCGAGGCGTCCCGTCAGCAGCTTGTGGCCGTAGGCCTGGTGGCCGACGTCCCAGATGATGCGGTCCCGGGGCGACTCCAGCTCGGCGTGGAGGGCGATCGTGATCTCGATGGCCCCGAGGCTCGCGCCGAGGTGCCCGCCGGTCTGGCTGACCGCGTCGATGATGGCCTCGCGCATCTCGGCCGCGAGCGCCTCCAGCTCGTCGTCCGACATGCCTCCGACGTCGGACGGAGCCTCGAGCCCACGGAGCAGGGGAAACCGGCGGTCGGCGGCGGGCATCCGCGCGAGTCTAGAGCAGCGGCCCCGTCTGTCACATCCCCCGGCTCCCGCGGGACCGCCGCGGGCCGGCGTCAGACCGCCGCGGCGACGCCCAGCCGCGCGCGGAGCCAGCCGAGCTGCCAGGCCCGCTCCGCCGCGTATCCCTCGTCGAAGCCTCCCGCGCCTCCGGCGAGCTCGTGCGCCCGTCCGGCCGCGCGGGCGCCCGTGAAGGCGACGTTCGCCGCGATCGCCGCCGTCGTCGGCGGGGCCAGCTCGGCGAGCAGCGTCGTATCGGGCATCGCCCCCCGCGACATCGCCACGGCGTCGGCAGCGAACCCGAGCGGGTCGGCGACCTCGGGGGGCGCGCCGCCGGCCAGGGCGAGGGCGCGCTCGGAGATCGCCCGAGGGTCGGCGAGCGCCCGCAGCCCACCGGCGTCGGCGGGCCGACCCGCCCGCTCGAGCGCATCCGCAGCACGGTCGCGCGCGCGCAGGACGCACTCCCGCGTCAGGGCGCGGGCCGCGTCCTCGTCCCACTCGTCCACCCGCGACAGGAGGCGCCCGCGGGACGCGACGAGGCCGGCCTCGCTCTCGATCACCGGCTCGCCGAGCTCGACCCGCCAGAGCTCGGAGTCGATCCACTCGATCAGGTCGTCGGGGCCGCACGCGTGGACCCCGTTGCGGCACACCTCCAGCGGCCCGTCCGCCACCACCCAGTCGCCGGGACGCGCGCCGCGCGGCACGGGCCACGCGAGCCGGCTGAACAGCCCGACCGCCCCGGGGCTCAGGAACTTGTAGGCGATCATCGGTCACCCGGCCTGAGTGCGCGGAAGGCGGCGAGCAGCGCCGCCTCGTCGGCGGGGGTGAGCCCGGGCTCCCCCGCGCGCCCGGCCGCGCCGAGGACGGCCCGCATCTGCGACAGGTACCCGCGGCACGCGGGGCACACCGCGACGTGGCGCTCGAAGTCGAGGCGCTCGGACAGCGGCAGCGCGTCCTCCTCGTAGTCCGTGAGGAGCCGGACCACGTCCTCGCAGGTCGCCCTGGGCGGCCGGCTCATGCCCCCGCCCCCGCGGCGCCGAGGTAGCCCTCGACCGCCACCCGCACGCGCGCCCGGGCCCGGTGCAGCCGCACGCGCTGGTTCTCGTCGCTGATGCCCAGCGCCTCGGCCACCTCGCGCGAGCTCCAGCCGGCCACGTCGCGCAGCGTCATCACCTCACGCAGGCGCGGCGGCAGGTCGGCGATGGCGTCGCGCACGACGTCAACGCACTCGCGCCCGAGCACCCGCTCCTCGGGGAGCGTGTCCCAGGCGTCGTTGGGGGACGTCCAGATGCGCGACCACCGGGGGTGGTCGGCCGGGGTGAACATGTCCGGCTCAGCCGTCACGTCGTGCCCCTCCGGGTCCGCGAGGGCGGAGAAGGGCACGCTGCGCCCCTCGCGAGCCGCCCGCTTGCGCGCGCCGTTGGCGAGGATCGTGAAGATCCACGTGCGGAGGCTCGACCGGCCCTCGAACCGGTCGAGGCCGCGCACCACGCTCAACCAGGCGTCCTGAACCACCTCCTCGGCCACGGCGTGGCTGGAGACGTAGAGCATCGCGACGCTGGTCATCGGCGCCGTGTAGCGGCGCATGAGGTCCGCGAAGGCGGACTCGTCCCCGCCCCGAAGGGCGTCGACGAGAGGCTCCTCCTCGGGGTGCGACTGCGCCCTGGTGCCGGCGAGGGTCGGCGACCCGCTCCGTGCTGCTCCTCCTCCAACGTGCTGGCAGACCATATCTCTCCATTGATCCGCTCCGGCCCGCCGGCGTTACAACAGCTCGCATCTGTCACGGATCGCGGTCGAGGCGGATCAATGGGGGGCAGGTGCTCTCGACGATCGCAGCCCCGCCCCGGAGCGACGCGCCGCTGGAGGAGGCCACGCTGATGGCCCGCGTCGCCGCCGGCGACCCCGAGGCCTTCGAGGCCATCTACGACCGCCATGCCCGCGCGGTCCACTCCTACGTGCGGGCCCAGCTCGGCCGCGCCGGCGAGGCCGAGGAGGTGTGCCAGGAGGCCTTCCTGGCCCTGTGGCGCCACGCCTCGCGCTTCGACCCCCGGCGCGGCGGCGTGCGCGGCTGGCTGATCGGCATCGCCCGCCACCAGGCCATCGACCGGCTGCGGGCGGAGGCCCGCCGGGGCCGGGCCGAGACCGCGGCGCAGGCGATCGCCGCCCTCGATCCGCCCGATGACCCCGTGTCGCGCGTGGGCGCCGTGCGCGCCGAGGCCGCGCGACTGCGACGGATCCTCGACGACCTCCCGCCCGAGCAGCGCGACGTGCTGTTGCTCGTCCACTTCGGCGGCCTCACCCAGCGGGAGATCGCCGAGGTCACCGGGCAACCGCTCGGCACGGTCAAGAGCCGGCTGCGGCTGGGCCTCGCGCGCGTGCGCCTGACGGCCGGGGTCGACGCCGACGTCGGGCGACCGATGAGTTCCGGCGAGGCCGCCGGTCATCAGGACACGACCTTTCCGGCGCGAGAGGGGTGCCCCCAATGTCCATGATGACGTTCGTCAACCTGCCCGTGAAGGATCTGGCGGCGGCGACCGCGTTCTTCGCCGAGCTCGGCTTCTCCTTCGACGAGCAGTTCACCGACGAGAACGCGACCCGCATGATCATCAGCGACGATGCCTCGGTGATGCTGGTCGTGGAGCCGTTCTTCGGGAGCTTCATCGCTCCGCAGGGGATCGCCGACACCTCCACGAGCAGGGAGGTGATCGTGGGCCTGTCGGCGGAGAGCAGGGAGCAGGTGGACGACCTCACGGACAGAGCCCTCGCGGCGGGCGCTCAGGCCATGGGCGAGCCGGACGATCAGGGGTTCATGTACATGCGCGGCTTCCGCGACCTCGACGGGCACCAGTGGTCGTTCATCCACATGGACATGTCCGCGGTCCCGGAGCAATAGGCCTCGGCGCCATGGCATACGCCCGTGATCCTCGCGTCGACGCCTACATCGACGCCCTGCCCGACTGGCAGCAGGCCATCTGCCACGAGGTCCGCGACCTGGTCCACGGCGCCGACCCGGAGGTCGCCGAGACCATCAAGTTCAGGGACCGCCCCTACTTCGTGCTGCAGGGCAACGTCTGCGCGCTGCTCGCGGCCAAGGACCACGTCAACGTCTTCCTCTACGACGGCGGGATCGTCCCCGATCCGGAGAACATCATCACCGGGGGCCACGACAACACGACCGCCCGCACGGTGGCCATCCGCCGGGGCGACGCCATCAACGCGTCCGCGCTCAGCGCGATGCTCAAGCAGATCATCGCCGACAACCGGGCCGGCGGCTGGCGGAAGCTCAAGCGGCCGCGCGGCTAGCGGGGGCGGCGGGCCGGCGCGAGCGAGGCGCGGGCGGGGCGGCCGGCGAGGCCGGCATGGAGGCGACGTGGGACTACCGGGGCGAGCGGTACCCCGGGCCGATCCTCCTACGCCAGCAGGACCACCCGCAGGACCTCGCCCTCCGCGCCCGGGGCCGCGACGACCCCGATGAGCTGGGGCAGGTCGTGGCGCATCTGCATGACGTCGCCGTCCTCCAGCGCCCCTCCCGCCAGCACGTAGGTCCCGAGCTCCTTGAGCAGCCGAACGCCGCCCTCGATGAAGGCGGTCGGCAGGTTGACGAGCGACAGCTCGGGGTGGCCCGCGTAGAGCGCGAGGCCCAGGGTCTCGAGCTGCGCGCCGCGGGCGGGCTCGCCCTGGGTCAGCCACGGCCGCTCGGCGAGCTCGCCCATGGGCGGCCGGTCGTCGCCGCTGCCGACGCCCTGGAGCTCCTCGTGGCCCGCCGCGGCCGGGTCGCTCGGCGGGGTCACCACCACCTGCACCCGCGGATCGAGCGGCTCGTCCGCGCGGGCCAGATCAGCCGCCCTCGCCGCGGACGAGGCGGGCGACCCCGTCGGTGATCCGGGCCGACAGGTCGAGCGCCTCGTCGGCGAGGGCCCGGAGCTCGTCCGGCGCGAGGTCCTCCTCGGCGAGCCGGCGCGCCACCTCCTCCAGGCGCGCGGCGTCGGCCGCCAGGCGCTCGGCCTGCCCGCCGCTCACCGCGGCACCTCCGCGGCCTCCGAGGCGATCGCGCCCGAGGATGCCGTTCACGAGGCCCGGGGCCTCCGCCTGGCAGAAGCGCTTGGCCAGGTCGACGGCCTCGTTGATCGAGACGGCCGTCGGGATGTCCGGCCGCTCGAGGATCTCGTGCACGGCCACGCGGAGGATGTTGCGCTCGAGCGGCGCGAGCCGCTCCGCGGTCCAGCCCTCGGCGGCGCGGGTGATCCGGTCGTCGAGGCTCGCGGTCTCGGACGCGACGCCCTCGATCAGGGCCCGGGCGAACGGGTCGAGCGGGTCGCCCTCCCGCGCGGCGTTCTCCTCCAGCTCCTCGAACGGCCAGGCCCGTGACGTCGTGCTGGTAGAGCAGGATCACCGCCTGGCGCCTCGCCGCCCGCCGGCCTCCCTCCCGCTCGTCCGGGCTCATACCGGGGCGCGCTCCTCGTGCAGCGACGGCAGGTGCTCGGCGCGCTCGGCCAGGTAGGCGGTCGTGTAGCGGCCCTCCACGAACGGCGCGTCGAGCGCGATGTCCTGGAGCAGCGGCAGGGTGGTGGGGATGCCGGTGACCGACGTCTCGTCGAGCGCGCGGCGCAGCCGGGCGATCGCGCGCGGACGGTCGGACGCCCACACGCACAGCTTGCCCAGGAGGCTGTCGTAGTGCGGGGGGATCGACTCGCCGGCCTCGCAGTGGCTGTTAACGCGGATCCCGGGCCCGCCCGGCATCCGGAAGTCCCGCAGCCGGCCGGCCCCCGGGCGGAAGTCGCGCGACGGGTCCTCGGCGTTGATGCGGCACTCGATGGCGTGGCCGCGGGCCTCGGCGACGCCGGTGCGCGACAGCAGCCCACCCGCCGCGACGCCGAGCTGCTCGGCGACGAGGTCCAGGCCCGTCACGAGCTCGGTGACCGGGTGCTCCACCTGCAGCCTGGCGTTCAGCTCGAGGAAGAAGAACCGGCCCTCCGCGTCGACCAGGAACTCCAGCGTCCCGGCGCTCCGGTAGTCCCAGACCTTGACGGCGCGCAGCGCCGCCTGGTGCATGGACGCGCGGGTCTCGTCAGGCAGGTGCGGCGCGGGCGCCTCCTCGATGAGCTTCTGGTGGCGACGCTGGATCGAGCACTCGCGGTCGCCGCAGACCAGCGCCCCGCCGAGGCCGTCGGCCATCACCTGCACCTCCACGTGCCGCGCGCCCTCGAGCAGCCGCTCGACGTAGAGCCCGCCGTCGCTGAACGCGGCCTCGGCCTCGCGCTGCGCCACCTCGAACGCGCCGGGCAGGTCGGCCGCCCGCTCGACCCGGCGCATGCCCTTCCCCCCTCCCCCGGCCGCGGCCTTCAGCAGCACCGGGAACCCCGCCCGCTCGGCGGCCTCCTGGGCGGCGCGCACGTCGGCGACGGGGCCGTCGGAGCCCTCGAGCACCGGCAGCCCGGCCTCGCGCGCCGCCGCCTTGGCGGCGATCTTGTCGCCCATGCGCTGCATCACCTCGGGCGAGGGGCCGACGAACGTGACGCCCTCGGAGGCGGCAGCCTGCGCGAAGGCGGCGCTCTCGGCCAGGAAGCCGTAGCCGGGGTGGACCGCGTCGCACCCGGTGATCTCGGCCGCGGCCAGGACGTTCGAGATGTTGAGGTAGGAGTCCCGCGCCGGCGGCGGGCCGATGCACACCGCCTCGTCGGCGAGGTCGACCGCCAGGGTGTCGGCGTCGGCCGTCGAGTACACCGCGACCGTCGGGATGCCCATCTCGCGCGCCGACCTGATGATCCGGACCGCGATCTCCCCGCGGTTGGCGACCAGCAGCTTCACGGCGCCGCGGGCCTCACGGCTCCAGCAGGAAGAGGAGCTGCCCGAACTCGGCCGGGGCCGCGTCGTCCAGGCAGACCGTGCGCACGACGCCGGCCCGCTCGGCGACGATCTCGTTGAAGAGCTTCATCGCCTCGATCAGGCAGAGGGTGTCGCCGGCCTCGACCCGCTGGCCGACCTCGACGAAGGGCGGCTGGTCGGGAGTCGGGCGGCGGTAGAAGGTGCCGACCATGGGGCTGGTGACGCTGACCAGGCCGTCATCGACCTCGGGCTCGCCGTCCGCCGCGCCGGCGCCCGCGGGCGCGGCCCCTGCCTCGGCCGCCGACGCCACCGCCCGGCGGACGGTCACGCGGGCGCCGGAGACCTCGACGCTGACCTCCGCCTCGTCCGAGGCCTCGACGACGTCGACCATGGTCTCGAGGAGGTCGCGGTCGATGGCCGGCTGCCCCGGCCGGTTCGCCGCCTCGGCGCCGAGCGACCGGCGGCGCGCCACCACCTGGTCGGTGGTCTCGGCGAACATCGCCCACAGCGCCAGGTCCTCCTCGGAGAGCCCCTGGGGAGCCTCCTCGCTGACGGCCGCCAGGTCGCGGAGCGGCGGCGGGCCCGGATCGCCGGCCGACGCCGCCTCCAAGGCCTCCGGCGAGACCGGGCCGCGCAGCCGGCCGGCGCGCCCCAGGGCGACCTGGGCGAGCTCGGGCTCGATCTCGGCCCAGCGGCGGCCGTCGATGACGTGGCGGGCGGCCTGGGCCAGGATCGCGCCGCCGAGGGGATACGCGAAGGTGGCGGCGCCCACGTCCCGGGCGACGGCGGCGGACTCGGTCGCCACGGCGACCAGGCTTCTCGACAGCCCCAGGCGCCCCAGCCGCGAGATCAACCCCGCCTCGAGGGCGGGCGGCACGGCCACCGCGGGGCCGAAGACGGCGGCGGCCGCCTGGCGGAGCCGGTCGGCCGGGAGCATCGGCCCCACCACCCGCGCCGCCCGGTCGAGCGCCGACGGCGCGCAGTCGAAGGTCCGCCCGCCGCCCACCAGCGCGGCGCGCAGTGTCTCGGCGGAGGGGCGCGCCGCCACCAGCGCCACCGGACCCGCCGACGCCTGCACCGCCGCCGCGCCGGCCCCGACGGCGGCGGTCGCCGACAGCGGCGCCAGCCCGCCCGGGGCCTGCACCTGCAGCTCCACCGGCAGGCCGGTGGCCTCCCCCACCCGCGCGACCAGGCTCGCGACGAGCGCCGGGGAGAGGTGCCCGGCGCCGTCGGAGACGCAGATCGACGCCGCGCCCGGGAGCCCCGCGAGCGCCCGGGCCTCCTCGATCCAGATCGGGTCGTCGGGCTCCGGCGCCGGGCCCACGATCAGGGTGGGGACGAACTCGACCCCCGCCTCGTGACACGCCCGCGCGACGGGGGCGTGGCCCTCGGGGTCGTTCAGCGGGTCGGTGGCCCGGATCCGCCGCGCGCCGCTGTCGGCCGCGCAGAGGACGAACCGCCGCACGACATCCGCAGCCAGCGGCCGGTCCCCCCAGAGGTTTCGCGCGCCGACGACGACCCCGACCGGCGCGTCCCCCGCCTCGCGCAGCACCGCGCGGAGGCGGTCCCATGGGCTCTCCGAGCGCGCCTCCAGCGCCACCCGCGCACAGCGGGCGTCGAGCACCTCGAGCACCCGCGCGCCGACCTCCGACAGCGCCGAGGCGGCGACGGCGAGGTCGTCCGTCCCCACGGCCGTGCCCCAGGGGAAGGGGGCGAGGTCGCGCAGGGTCGCGTCGACGTAGCCGACGTGGTCGGACGGAGGCGTCACGGGCATCCCTTGGTGGACCCGGCCAGGCTATCCGGCGCCGGTCAGGCGCGGGCCGCGTAGTCGCGCGTGCGCGTGTCGATCCGCAGGCGGTCGCCCTCGTTCACGAACAGCGGCACGTCGACCGTCGCGCCCGTCTCGAGCTCCGCCGGCTTGGTCACGTTGGAGACCGTGTCGCCCTTCACGCCGGGGTCGGTGCGGACCACCTGCAGCTCCACGAAGGTCGGCAGGTCGATCCGGATCGGGGTCCCGCGGACGAACAGCACCTGCACGTCGGTGTTCGGCGCCAGCAGGTCCTCGTTGTCCACGCTCGCCGCCGGCACCGACATCTGCTCGTAGGTGCCGTTGTCCATCAGGTGCAGCTCGTCGCCGTCCCGGTAGAGGAACTGCATCGTCCGGGTCTCGGTCGTCACCCGCTCGACCTTCTCGCCGGCGCGGAAGGTGCGATCCACGACAGCCCCCGAGGCGAGGCTCTTGAGCTTCGTGCGCACGAACGCGCCGCCCTTGCCCGGCTTCACGTGCTGGAACTGGACGACGCTGACGAGCTCGCCGTCGATGTCGAGCACGTAGCCGTTCTTCAGGTCGTTCGTCGAGATCACCCCGCGCTCCCTCCCGTCCTACGCCACCGTCATCAGCCGCTTCGGCGAGCGCGAGAGGACCTCGCAGCCCTCGTCGCCCAGCACCACCAGGTCCTCGATCCGGACGCCGGCCTCGCCCTCGAGGTAGATGCCCGGCTCGATCGTCACCGCCATCCCCGCGCGCAGCGAGTCGGCGCTCTCCGGCCGCACGCCCGGCGCCTCGTGGATCTTGAGGCCCACGCCGTGGCCCAGGCCGTGCCCGAAGGCGTCAGCGTACCCGGCGTCCGCGATGACCGCCCGGGCGACCGCGTCCAGGTCGGCCGCGCCCATGCCGGCGCGCGCCGCCCCCACGGCCGCCTCCTGGGCCCGCAGGCAGGCCTCGTAGGCCTCCGTGAGCCGGGCCGGCAGCGGCCCCGTCGCCACCGTGCGGGTCATGTCCGAGCAGTAGCCGTCGACGACGGCGCCGAGGTCGATCACCACGAGGGTGCCCTCGGGGATGGGATCGGCGCTCGGCACAGCGTGCGGGCGGGCGCCGCGCGGGCCGGCGGCGACGATCGTGTCGAAGCTCGGCGCCTCGGCCCCCTCCTCGAGCATCGCCCCGTGCAGGGCGAAGGCGACCTCCCGCTCCGTGCGCCCCACGATGCCGCCCGCGAGCACCCCGGCCAGCGCACGGTCGGCCACCGCCGCGGCCTCCCGCATCGCGACGAGCTCGTCGGGGTCCTTCACCTCGCGCAGGGCCTCGACCAGGCCGCTGGTCGGCTCCAGGACACGGCCGTCGAGCATCGCCACGAGCCGCCCGTGGCGCGTCAGGGTGAGGCTGTCGGCCTCCACGCCCACCGGCCCGTCGCCGGCGACGCCGGGCAGGGCGGCCGCGACGTCGCCGAGCAGGTCGCGCCGGCCGATCACCACCCCGGCGCCGCGGGCCTGCTCGCGCGCGGCCACCTCGTAGCGCGAGTCGGTGACGAGCGTCCGCCCGCGCGGCCCGATGAGGGCCATGCCGTTCGAGCCGACGTACCCGGTCAGGTAGCGGACGTTCGCCAGGTCCGTGACGATCAGCGCGCCGAGCCCCCGCTCCGCGAGCGCCTCCAGCACGGCGTCCTGGCGGGCGACCTCCCTCACCCGATCAGCTCCCTGAGGCGGTCGAGGGCGTCGCGGTACCCGTCCGGGCCGCGCCCCCACACGGCCGCCGCGGCGATGTCGCGCACGACGGACTCGCGCCGGTGCGGCTCGCGCCCCTCGACGTCCGACAGGTGGACCTCCACGAACGGCGCGTCGAGCAGCTCGAGGGCGTCGCGGATCGACCACTGGTAGTGGGTCCAGGCGCCGGGGTTGACGACCGCGCCGTTGACCGCGCCCGCCAGGCCGTGGACGTGCTCCAGGAAGGCCCCCTCGTGGTTGGTCTGGAAGCAGGAGACGCTCATGCCGCGCTCGGCGCCCCACGCGCGGACCTGGTCCTCCAGCTGACGGAGGGTCAGGGTGCCGTAGTGCTCGGACGGCCGGCGCCCGAGCATGTTCAGGTTGGGGCCGTGGAGCAGCGCGATCTTGAGCATCAGGCGCGAAGCTCCTCGATGGCCGCCTCGAGCCGCCCGGGCGGCGGCGTCATGCGCAGCCGGACGTCGCCCGGGGCGGCGAGCAGCACCATGTTCTGCGCCTCCCCGTCGGCCTTCTTGTCGCGGCCGATCGCCTCCAGCACGGCGGGCGTCGCCACCTCGGCATCGAGGCGCGTGGGCAGACCGTGCCGCTCGAGGAGGGCGGCCGTACGGCCGCGCACCGCCGGGTCGAGGCCGAGCATCTCCTCCGACAGGCGCAGGGCCGCGAGCAGGCCGAGCGAGATGGCCTCGCCGTGGCGGTAGCGCTCGTAGCCGCCCGCCGCCTCGATCCCGTGCCCGACGGTGTGCCCGAGGTTCAGGGACGCCCGCACGCCGTGGTCGCGCTCGTCGGACGCCACGACGGCGAGCTTGTGGGCGACGCAGCGCCGGATCAGGGCGCTCAGCTCGTCCGCCGGCCCGGGCAGGGCGGGCCACGACTCGATCAGCTCGAGCAGCTCGCCGCCCTCGAGCAGCCCGTACTTGATCACCTCCGCGAAGCCGCAGGCGAGCTCGCGGGGCGGCAGGCCGTCGAGGACGTCGGTGTCCATCAGCACCAGGTCGGGCTGCCAGATCGCGCCGACGTAGTTCTTGCCCTCGGGGAGGTCCACGCCGGTCTTGCCGCCGATGGACGAGTCGACCATCGCCAGGAGCGTCGTCGGCAGGTGGAACAGGCGCACCCCGCGCTGGTACGAGGCCGCCACGAAGCCGGCGAGGTCGCCGACCATCCCGCCCCCCAGCGCCGCCACGGCGTCCGCGCGCCGAAGGCCCGCCTCGGCCGCGAGCCGGCTCAGCCGCTCCACCTGGGCCAGGGTCTTCGACCCCTCGCCGGGCGGGACGCTCGCGCCGATCACGCGCATGCCCGCCCCCTGCAGCGAGGCGCGCGCGCGCCGGGCGAGCCCCGGCACGTTGCCGTCGCTCACCAGCAGCACGCCGCTCCCGCCGGCGCGCTCGGCCCAGAGGGGGCCGAGGGCGTCGAGCAGCCCGGGCCCGAGGTGCACGGGGAAGCGCCGGTCGCCGATCTCCGCCCACAGCACCGGAGCCGGCGCCACCCGGCTCATCGCGCCGCCCGCGCGCCGCGCTGGGCCCACGCGGCGACCCGCGCGGCGACCTCGTCGGCCGGATCGTCGGCGTCGACCTCCAGGGCGGCGGCCTCGCGGTACCCCGCCTCCCGTGCCACGGCCCGCCGGGCGAAGCGCTCCCGGTCGCCGGCCAGGGGCCGGTCGGATCCCTCCACGCGCGCCCAGGCGACGTCGACGCTGGCGCGCAGCCAGACCACGTCGGCCACCCGGCCCACGAGGCTGCGGGTGCGGGCGCTCTCGAGGGCTCCGCCGCCGAGGGCGAGGACGCCGGGCTCCCCCTCGAGCACCTCCCGGATGACGGTCTCCTCCGTGCGCCGGAACCACACCTCCCCGCGCCGCGAGAAGATCTCCGCGATCGCCATGCCGGCGCGGCGCTCGATCTCCCGGTCGGCGTCGGTGAACCCCCGCCCCAGGCGCGCCGCCACCCGCCTGCCGACCGCGGTCTTCCCCGCGCCCATGTAGCCGGTCAGGACGAGCCAGCGCACGACGTCACCGGCCGATCTCGACCCGGTAGCGCTCGACCGCCGAGTCGAGGTGCGCGATCGAGTCGCCGCCGAACTTCTCGAGCAGCGCCTGGGCGAGCACGAAGGCGACCGCGGCCTCGGCCACGACGCCCGCGGCCGGGACGGCGCAGATGTCCGAGCGCTCCTTGAACGCCTTGCGCGGCTCCTTGGTGGCGACGTCCACGGAGGCGAGCGGGCGCGTGAGCGTGCTGATCGGCTTCATCGACCGCCCGCACCACCACGGGGGAGCCGTGCGTCATGCCGCCCTCGATCCCGCCGGAGCGGTTGGTGCGGCGGAAGAAGCCCCGGTCCGGCGCGTGGAAGATCTCGTCGTGGGCCTCGCTGCCCGGGATCGCCCCGAGCGCGAAGCCGGCCCCGAGCTCGACGCCCTTGATCGCCTGGATCCCGAGCAGCGCCTGCCCCAGGCGCCCGTCCAGCCGCGCGTCGCCGGAGACGTGCGACCCGAGGCCGGGCAGCGGGTCGAAGGCCCAGACCTCGAAGACGCCGCCCATGGTGTCGTGATCCCGGCCGGCCGCCTTGATCGCCGCCACCATGCGCTCCGAGGCCTCGGGGTCGAGGCAGCGCACCGGGCTCTCGTCGACGCCCTCGAAGTCCTCGAGCGCCAGGTCGTCGCGCAGCGGGACGGCCTCGGGGCCGATCCGCACGACGTGGCTGCGGACCTCGGTGCCGTAGCGCCGCAGCAGCGCCTTCGCGACGCCGCCGGCGGCAACGCGGGCCGCGGTCTCGCGGGCGCTCGCGCGCTCGAGGATCGGGCGCAGGTCGTCGGAGCCGTACTTGAGCATCCCCGCCAGGTCCGCGTGGCCCGGCCGCGGCAGCGTGATCGGCTCGACCTCGCCCTCCGGCTCCCACACGGCCATGCGGTCGGCGGCCCAGTTCGGGAAGTCGAGGTTCGGGATCTCGAGCGTGAGCGGGCTGCCGATCGTGCTGCCGTGGCGCAGCCCGCTCTTCACCTGGACCCGGTCGCGCTCGATCTTCATCCGCCCCCCGCGGCCGTAGCCGAGCTGGCGGCGCGCGAGGTCGGCGTCGATGTCCTCGGGAGCGAGCGGAAGGCCGGCCGGCAGACCCTCCAGGACCGCGAAGAGCGCCGGGCCGTGGGACTCCCCGGCTGTGCGGTAGGTCAGGGCCACGGAGCGCGAGTCTAGCGGCCGCTATGCGGGGAGCGGCGCGCCCAGGAGCCCTGCGACCGCGCCGATCGCGCCCGCGGCGAGGAGGGTCGCCACGACCCCCCGCCGGGCGACGAGGAGCGCCACGGCCGCGCCCGCCAGCACCGCCACCTGCCACGGTTCTCCCAGGGCGAGGGCGAGCGGGACCGCCGAGCCCAGGATCGCCCCGATCGCGGCGGGCCCGGCGCCGTCGAGGAAGGCGCGCATGTCGCGGTTCGCCACCAGCCGGTGGAAGCGGTCGGCCCCGAGGAGGATGAACGAGAAGGACGGGGCGAAGGCCACCAGCGCCGCGAGCAGCGCCCCGCCCACCCCGGCCGCGGCGTAGCCGACGACGGCGACGGTGTGCACCACCGGCCCGGGGGTGACCTGGCCGAGCGCCACCGCGTTGAGGAACTCGCCGTCGGTCATCCAGCCGAAGCGCTCGACCGCGTCGGACTGCATCAGGGGGATGATCACGAAGCCGCCCCCGTACGAGAGCGCGCCGACCTTGAACGCCGTCCACGCGAGCGCGCCGAGGCCGCCGGTCGCCGCCCCGGCCGCCAGCACCAGCGCGGCGGGGCTCAGCCCGGACAGCGCCCCCCGGCCGCGGGCGGCCCGACGCAGCGCGACCTCGGCCAGGCCGCACCCGAGCAGGACGAGCACCAGCCAGGGCCCCAGCGTCGCAGCGGCCGCGCCGCCGAGCGCCGCCCAGACCACCAGGCGCCCGCGGAAGGCTCCCGAGGCGCGCCGCCAGGCCGGGACGCCGAGGCGGCCCCCGCGTCGACCGCGACGGCCGCCACCGCGGCGCCGGCCCCCGCGCCCGCCCCGCGCAGCCAGTCGGGCGCGGAGCCGGAGAGGAAGAGCGCCGCCAGCACGACGATCAGCACGAGCCCGGGGAGGATGAAGCACAGGCCGCCGACCACGCCCCCCGCGGGCCCGCGGAGCGCCCACGCGCAGTAGATCGCGAGCTGCGTCGACGCCGGTCCGGGCAGGAGGTTCGTCGCCGCGATCGCGTCCTCGAACCGGCGCGGCTCGAGCCAGCCTCGCCGCTCCACGCAGAGGTCCCGCAGGAGCGCGATGTGGGCGGGCGGCCCGCCGAACCCCACGACGCCGATCCTCCCCCACTCCCGTGCCACCTCCGCGAGGCCCGGAGTGGCACGGGGCCGATCGGGCGCGGGGCCGGCGTCGGCAGCGGTCGATCCCACCGGCATGGCAGTCTCTCACCCGCCCCTCGGACGGCGCGCCCCGCCGCAGGCGAGCCGAGGGCGTATCGTCGCCATCCATCACGCCCGGAGGTCCCATGTCCGAGGAGTCGTCGCCGTGAGCGGCGTGTTGCGCGAGGCGCGCGAGTGGCTGCTGACCTTCCGCACGATCCGGCGGCTGCGGCGCCGGGCCGCCATCGCCCCCTCCGGGCCCGGCGCGCCCGCGCGGCCGGCGGTGCGGCGCCCGGACGACGATCCGGCGCTGCGCTCGCGGCTGCGGCGCTGGAGCCACCGGTCGGGCCGCGCGGACGACGCCGGTCCCTCGGCAGAGCTCAGCGCGGCGGACGCCGCCGAGGCCGCGCGCACGCTGCTCGCGCTCCGCTCCCAGATGAGCGGGCCGGCCGCCGAGGCGATCGACGCCCACCTCGAGGCGGGCCGGATCGCGGCACGGCGCCTGCGCCCCGCCGACGGCTACGTCTGGGAGATGCCGGGCTTCCGGGTCTTCGCGATCGCCGGCGTCCAGGCGTTCACGGTCGAGGACCGCGGGCGCTGAGCCCCTCGCGAGCTCAGACGAAGGCCTCGTCCAGGTAGCACCAGCGCCAGTCCTCGCCCGGCTCGGCCGAGCGCACCACGGGGTGGCCGTCGGCGAGGAAGTGCTTCGTGGCGTGCCTGTTGCGCGACGAGTCGCAGCAGCCCACGTGGCCGCAGGTCAGGCACGTGCGCAGGTGCACCCAGGTATCGCCGATCGCCAGGCACTCCTCGCAGCCGGCGGCGCGCGGGGCGGCCTCGACGAGCTCGTACGTGTGGGCGCAGGGCATCGCCGGCCGCAGCGTAGCCGCCGCCCCCGAGCGGCGCCCGTCCGGACGCCGCCACTATGATCGCCCCCGTGCCCGTCCCCCCCGCCGCCGTCTTCGGCCTTCCGGAGTGGGCGGGCCGCCTCACGCTCGCCGGGCTCGTCGTGGCCGGCGCGCTCCTGCTGCTGTGGCTCGCGACCTGGCTGACGAGCCGGCTGGTCCGGCGGACGGCGCCCGTCGAGGGCCCCCGGGCGCGCCAGCGCGAGACCGCCGTCAAGCTGCTCGGGAGCGCCCTCCGCTACGTGATCCTGATCGGCGCCCTGTTCGCCCTCGTCTTCGCGATCGCCGGCGGCGGAAGCGTGGCCGCGGTCAGCGGCGGGGCGATCGTGGCCATCATCGTCGGCTTCGCGTTCCAGCGCCTGTTGGTGGACGCCATCGCCGGGTTCTTCATCCTCTTCGAGGGCGACTATGCGGTCGGGGACGTGGTGCGGCTCGAGCCCAGCGGCTACACGGGCACGGTGGAGTCGATCGGGCTGCGCGCGACGGTGCTCGACGGCTCGGGCTCCGAGCGCATGATCGTGCCCAACGGCTCCATCAGCGGCATCCGGGTCATCCCGGCCGGCCGCCGGCGCGTGCGCCTCGAGATGCTCACGGCCGACCCCGAGACGGTCGAGGCGATGGTGCACGAGATCGGCGGCGCCGTCGCCGGCGCCGGCGGCCCCTGGGACGGGCCGCCGCGGGTGGTCGTGCGGTCGGCGGAGGGCGGCCTGAGCCGCGTGATCGCCATCGTGGAGATCGACCCGTCCCGAGAGGGGGCGGCCGAGGCCTGGCTGGCCGACGCGCTGGCCGCGCGCGCCGGCGACCTGCTCGTCGGCCCCCCGCTCGCGATCTCCGAAGGCGCGACATAGCGGACGCCCCCGGCGTACGCCGCCCCTCTTGCGGGCGGCGGCGGGACGCGCCTCCGGCCCCTGGCCGGGCCCTCCGCACCGGCGTACCACGCGCCTCTCACGGGCGCGTGGAGACGCGCAAGCTGGCCCTGGCCGGGCCATCTTGCAGACCGGCGCACCGGCTGGCGCCGGGGCTGGCGCCGGAAAAAGCCACCCCGCCGCCCGGCATGACGGTCGTGAGGTGCTGTTCCGGCGGCCAGTCCCGCCGAAGGCGGTGCCGCCGTCTGCAAAAGGCCCCGGCCAGGGGCCCTTTTGCGCGTCCCAGCGGGCCCGCGAGAGGCCCGCTGTACGCCGGGTCACGCGACCAGTCGAGGATCGCCGGCCCCCAGATCAGCCCCACCAGCGCCCCGCCCGCCATGAACGGCCCGAACGGCACCGTCATGCGACGGGCCCGCGCGCCGTGGCGGGCCACGAGCGCGGCGCCCGCCGCCGCGGCCGACACGAAGGCGGCGGCGAGCGCCGGCGCGGCGGCGGCGCCGAGCGCCCCGCCGATCAGCAGCCCCAGCTTGACGTCGCCGAGGCCCATCGCGTCGGGGCGGACGAGCCAGGGCAGCAGCAGGAAGGCCGCCGCCCCGAGCGCCGCCGCGCACGGCTCCCACCAGCGCGGCGGGTGAGCGGCCACCGCGGCGGCGAGCGCGACCGCAGCGGCCGGCACGACGACGACGTCTGGGATGAGCCCGTGGCGCAGGTCGATCACCACCACGGGCACGAGCGCCACGAGCAGGACCGCCCCGGCCACAGCGCCCCAGCCGGGCCCTACGGCGACGACGGCCGCGGCCGCCGCACCGGCGCTCGCCAGCTCGATCGCGAGCGCCCACCGGGGGCAGCCCGGACGGCGCCTGGAGAGGGCGGTCCAGAGCGCGCTCCGCGGCAGTGGGCGCAGAACGGGGTGGCCACGGGGCCACCGCGCCACCGCCGCCGTCGAGAACGGACCGAGCGCCGCGCCCCCCGCCGCGGCGGCGGCGGTCCAGGCGGCGGCGTCGGCGGGCATGGGCCCAGCACAGCCGGCTCGGGCCCGCGGATGTGTGCCCGGGTGCGCCGGAAGCGTGACGGAGCCGTGCCGAGGTCAGCCGGGCCGGCGGGCGATCCCGTAGAGCTTGACGAAGGTGTACTCGAAGCCCCGCGGACCCGCGGCGCCCTCGACGGCCGCCGTGACCCGGGCCGCGTGCGCCTCGGCCTCGGCCGGATCGAGGTCGTCCGACAGGTGCGAGGCCACCGCCCCGATGCGGGCGAGGAACGCCTCGGGGTCGGCGCGGCGTACGCGGTGCTCCTCCCAGGCGTCCACGACCTCCAGCCCGGCGTCCTCCATGTAGCGCGCCAGCTCGTCGCCGCTGCGGTGGATGCGGTCGAAGACCTCGGTCCAGGCCGGGGGCACCGGCGGCTCGACGGCCTCGAGCAGCAGCCGGAACTCCTCGTCGGTCCCCCTGCCCGAGGCGAGGACCGCCAGGGTGCCGCCGGGACGCAGCCGGCGCGCCATGGCGGCGATCGCCGCCGGCTTGTCCGGGAACCAGTGGAACGCCATCCCGCTGATCACGGCGTCGTACGCGCCGTCGGGGACCGGCATCTCGTGGACCCCCGCCCGGATCAGCTCGACCTCGGCGCCGAGGCCGGCGAGCTTTTCGCGGAACTGGTCCAGCATCCCCTCGGAGGGGTCGACGCCCGTCACCCGGCGCGATCCGAACCGGGCGATCATCGCCTCCGTGGCGAAGCCGGTGCCGCAGCCGACGTCGAGCACGCGCGCGTAGTCGCCGTCCGGGATGGCCGTGACGAGGCGCTGGGAACCCATCCGGTTGCGCGCCAGCAACTCGTCGTAGTCGGCGGCGCTGCGGTCGAAGCTGCGCCCCACGTCACGGCCGTCGGCCACCCGCACCCCCTTTCGCGGCCCGGCGAGCCCGGCCGGGCGGCGCTACGGTACCAAGGGCGCCCATGGCCGAGACCTTCATCCTCGTCACCGACGGCGCCTGCTCGGGCAACGGCACCGAGGCCGCCCGCGGCGGGTGGGCCGCGATCGTCACCGCGCCCGACGGCGCCGAGACCGTCCTCAGCGGCGGCGAGTTCCCGACGACGAACAACCGGATGGAGCTGACCGCGGCGCTGGAGGGCCTGCGGTCGCTGCCGGACGGCTCGGAGGTCGAGCTCGTCACCGACTCCAGCTACATCGCGAACGCCATCTCCAAGGGCTGGCTGGAGGGGTGGAGCCGCAAGGGCTGGCGCACCGCGGGGAGGCAGCCGGTCGCCAACCGCGACCTCTGGGAGCGGATGATCACCGAGCTCGCCCGGCTGCGCGTGCGGCCGCAGCTCGTGCGCGGCCACGCCGGCCACGAGGCCAACGAGCGCGCCGACCGCCTCGCGCAGGAGGCCGCCCGGGAGGCGGAGCCCGCGCCGCCCCCGCCGCCGCTCGCCGAGGAGGGGCCGCCCGCGCGCGTCGAGGGTCAGCTGGGCCTGGACCTCTGACGCTTCCGCGGCCGCGGACGCTCGTCGTGGGCCCGGGGGCCGTCGGCGGGTTCGTCGCGGCGCGGCTGACCGAGGCCGGCTGGCCCGTCGCCGTCGCCGCGCGCGGGGCGACCCTCGACGCCCTCCGGGCCGGCCCGCTGCGGCTGACCGACGACGGCGCGGAGCGCACGACCACCCTGCGCGCGGTGGCGGACCCCGCCGGGTGGGCGCCCGTCGAGCTCGCGCTCGTCTGCACGAAGAGCTTCGACACCGAGGCGGCCGGCGCCGCGCTCGCGCCCGCCCTGGCGCCGGGGGCGGTCGTCCTGTCGCTGCAGAACGGCGTCGGCAACCCCGCGGCCCTGGCGCGCGCCTGCCCGCACGCCGCTGTGGGCGGCGTCGCGGTCTACCTCGGCTGCCAGCGCCTGGCGCCGGACCGCGTCGTGCGGCGGCCCAGCCGCGATCCCGCGACGGGGCGCCTGCGCGACCTCCTGGCCGGCGGCGGCGCCGGGGCGCCGGGCGAGGCGCTGGCCGCGGTCGCGGCGGCGATCGGCGTCCCGTGCCGCGTCGACCAGACCGACCAGGAGGCGCTCTGGACGAAGCTGGTCGCCAACGCGTCCCTCAACACGGTGACGGCGCTGGGCCGCGCGCGCGTGGGCGCCGTCTTCGCCGATCCGCGCGCCGTCGAGCTGATGCTGGCGCTCGGGAGGGAGGTCGTGGCCGTGGCGAGGGCCGCCGGCGTCGCGGTGGCGGCCGACGCCGCCGAGGCCTACGTCGCCGACGCCCGCCGGCGCCTGCCGCCCGACGGCGGCTCCTCGACCCTCTTCGACCTCGAGGCGGGGCGGAGGCTGGAGCGCGACGCGCTCGTGGGCGCCGTGGTGCGCCTCGGCGAGGGCCTGGGCGTGGACGTCCCGGCCAGCCGCGCGTGCGACGCCCTACTGCGGCTGCTGGATCCCGCGACCGAGGCTCGGTGAGCCCCGCCGTCCTACACTTGGGAGCGTGAGGGACAGCTTCTCGCTGGGAACCGTCGCCGGCGTCAGGATCGGCCTCAACTGGAGCGTCCTGCTGCTCCTGGCGCTGCTGATGTGGACGCTGGCCACCGGCATCTTCCCGGAGACCAATCCGGGCCTCGGCGACAACGCCTACTTCGCGATGGCGGTGGTCGCGTCCCTGGCCTTCTTCGCCTCCATCCTGCTGCACGAGCTGGGCCACGCCGTCCAGGCGCGCCGCGACGGGATGGAGATCGACGGGATCACCCTGTGGCTGTTCGGCGGGGTGGCGCGCTTCACCGGGATGTTCCCCTCCCCCGGCGCCGAGTTCCGCATCGCGGTCGCGGGGCCGCTGGTGTCGCTGGCCCTGGGCGGGGGCTTCGTGGGCATCGCCCTGGCGCCGGGTTTGCCCGAGCCGGTCAATGCGGTGTGCGCGTGGCTCGGCTTCATCAACCTGGCGCTGCTCGCCTTCAACCTGCTGCCGGCCCTGCCGCTCGACGGGGGGAGGATGCTGCGGGCGGGGCTCTGGCGCTGGAAGGGCGACCTCCGCAGCGCCACCCGCCTCGCCGCGGGCGGCGGGCGGGTCATCGCCTTCGCCCTGATCGGGCTCGGGATCGCGATGTTCATCGTGCAGGGAGCGTTCAGCGGGGTCTGGCTCGCCGTGATCGGCTGGTTCCTGCTGCAGGCCTCCGCCGCCGAGTCGCGGGTCATCATGCGGGCCGACCCGCTCGCCGGCATGCGCGTGGGCGACCTGATGGTGCGGGACCCGGTGACGGCGTCCCCGCAGGAGACGCTCGCCCGGTTCGCCGAGCGGATCGCGTGGGAGCACCGCCACACGGCCTACCCCGTCGTCGACGACGGCCGCGCGGTCGGGATGGTCCCGCTGCGGTGCCTCTCGGATGTGCCGCGGGCCGAGTGGCCGACCCGACGCGTGGGCGACTGCATGGTCGGTCGCGACCGCCTGCCCACCCTGTCGGCCGACGACGACCTCGGCGCGGCGGTCACCGCGCTCCGCGGCACGGGTCTGGGACGGGCCCTCGTGCTCGACGGGGAGCGGCTCGTCGGCCTCCTCTCCATCTCCGACGTCGCGCGCGTCGTCGCCTGACCCCCAGCCCGTCGGCCGGCTGGTCGCGGCCGCGCTGGTCCGCGGGATGCGCCGCAAACGCCGTGCGGGACTGACCGTCGCGGGGATGCGCGGCGACGAGCGCGCCGTCGCCGCCCGGGGCGTCGCCCCCGACGCCGTCGTCGAGCTGGGGTCGATCACGAAGGTGGTCAGGGCCACTGGGGCGGTCGTCCTCGCGACCTCGGCGCGCCCGCCCGACGGCGCCGCCATGTGGCTCCTCGAGCGGCTGACCGAGGCGGCGGCTCCGGCATCGTGACCGACTACGCCGGCGGCGTCGGCTCCGCCGCCCGGTCGGCCCGGGCGTCGGCGATCGCCTTGCGGAACCGCAGGTTGCGCAGGATGAGCGCCATGCACGTCAGGCCGAGCGTGACGTTGAGGACGATGAGGGTCACCTCCATGCCCGCGCTGAAGGCCAGGACGTCGGTGCGCCCCGCCTCGCCGGCGAGCATCACGACCAGCAGCGCCTGCGTGGGGCCGAGCCCTCCCGGCGTCGCCGGGAAGAGCGCGCCGAGGCTGCCGGCGACCTGCACGACGAGCGCGTTCTCGATGGTCGCCGGCACGTCGAAGGCCGCCAGAAACATCCAGGCGCCGCCGATCCGGCAGGCCCAGCCGAGCGCCTGCCACGGGACGACCTGGGCCAGCCAGCGAGACGGCGGGCGGACGATCGCGAGGCCCTGCCCGAACTGACGCCAGAAGGTACGCACGCGGCGGCCCACGACGAAGCCGAGGAGCGCGAGGGCTGCGATGATGCCCAGCACGACCCAGCCGTTGCGGAACGCCCAGGAGAGGTCGAAGGCCGGGATGTCCGGCAGCCGCAGCCCCGGCAGCAGGCCCGCGGACAGGGCCCAGAGCGCCAGGGCGGTGGCGACCGCGAAGTCGAAGATCGTCTCGGCCACCAGGGTGCCGACGAGCGTGGGGTAGCGCGCGTCGCGCGACGAGCGCTTGACCAGGAACATCTTCATGAGGTCGCCGACGCGCGCGGGGATCACCGCGTTCACCCCCACCCCGGCGCAGTACGCGCCGAAGGCCGTGCGGTAGCGGATGTGCTCGGCCGGCAGCGCCGCGCGCAGGATCTGCTGCCAGGCGCGCGAGCGCAGGGCGAGGTTGCCGACGCTCAGCGCGATCGCGGCGGCGAGGAAGCCCCAGTGGACCGCGGCCAGCCGCTCGCCGAAGGCCTGGACGGCGTCGATGAAGCTGCGGATCGAGTCCATGTGGCGCCGCTTATCGTCGCACCAGGTACGCGGCCCCGGCGGCGAGCAGGTTGGGCCGGCTCGCCGCGCGCGGCGGCGCGGGCCCGCCGTCCGCGTCCAGCAGGCGGCGGTCGACCAGGGTGAGCCCCTCGGCCCGCGCCAGCACCTCGAAGTCGCGGACCGTGCAGAGGTGGATGTTCGGCGTCTCGTGCCAGCGGTAGGGCAGCGTCTTCGTGACGGGCATCCTCCCCTGTACCAGCAGCTGCGCCCGCAGGCGCCAGTGGCCGAAGTTCGGGAACGAGACGATCCCCACGCGCCCGACGCGCGTCACCTCGCGGAGGACGAGCACCGGCCGGTGCACGGCCTGCAGCGTCTGCGAGAGCACGACGACGTCGAAGGAGCCGTCCTCGAACTCGGGCAGGCCGCGGTCGATGTCCGCCTCCACCACGGGCACGCCGCGCTCGACGCAGGCGTGGAGGGCCTCGCGCGAGACCTCCACCCCCTGCCCTCTGCAGCCGCGCGAGGCGATCAGCTCCGCGAGCAGGTCGCCGTCGCCGCACCCGAGGTCGAGCACGCGCGAGCCGGGGGGGACCATCTGCGCGACGAGGTCCAGGTCCGCCCTCACGCGCGGGCGGCCGCGGGCGCCCGCTCCCGGGCGACGCGGTCGAGGAACGCGGCCACCGTGCGGTGGTACTCCGGCACCACCAGCAGGAACGAGTCGTGGCCGTGCGGTGAGGCGACCTCGCGGAAGGTCACGGGGGCGCCGTGGGCCGCGAGCGTCCGCACGATCTCCCGCGAGTGGCTCGAGTCGAAGCGCCAGTCGGTGTCGAATGAGATCACGAGCACGTCGCTCGTCATCGCCGCGACCGCCTTCGCGGTCCCGGCCGGGTCGGCGAACGGCTCGAAGTAGTCCATGACCCGCGACAGGTAGAGGTAGCTGTTGGCGTCGAAGCGGCGCAGGAACGACTCGCCCTGGTGCTGCAGGTAGCTCTCCACCTGGAAGTCGATGTCGAACCCGAGGCGCGGCACGTCCCCGTTCTGCAGCCGCCGCCCGAACTTGCGGCGCATGGACTCGGCCGACAGGTACGTGATGTGCGCCATCTGGCGCGCCACCGCGAGGCCGCGGTCGGGACGGACGCCGGCCTCGTAGTAGTCGCCCCCGCGGAAGTCCGGGTCGCTCATGATGGCGGTCCGCGCGACGGCCGAGAAGGCGATGTTCTGGGCCGAGAGCCGGCTGCTGCCGCAGACCACCACGGCCGCGCCGAGCTCGCCCGGGGCGTCGAGCGCCCACTGCAGCGCCTGCATCGCGCCGAGCGAGCCGCCGATCGCGGCCAGCGGCCGGGCGATCCCGAGGTGACGCACGACGGCGCGCTGCACGCGCACGAGGTCCCGCACCGTGAACAGCGGGAACCGCAGGCCGTAGGGCCGGCCCGTGGCCGGATCGACCGACGACGGGCCGGTCGTCCCCTGGCAGCCTCCGAGCAGGTTGGCGCAGACCACGAAGAACCGGTCGGTGTCGAGCGGCCGGCCCGGGCCGATGATGTTGTCCCACCAGCCGCGGTGGGCGGGGTCGCCGTGGTGCCCCGCCGCGTGCGCGTCGCCGGTCAGGGCGTGGCAGACCACCACCGCGTTGGCGCGGGCCTCGTCGAGCGTCCCGTAGGTCTCGTACGCCACCTCGACCGGCGCGAGCATCGCGCCCGAGTCGAGCGCCAGCGGCCGCTCCCGGTCGAAGAGGACCGCCGTCTGCGTCTCGACGAGCTCCACCGGCACGCTCGTACTCTAGGGTCTGCGCCATGGACGCCGGGGTCAGCGTGACGCGGCTCGAGCCGGGCTCGTCCGAGCGGTTCGTGCCGCTGCGGCGGCAACTCGGGGTCACCGCGTTCGGCCTCAACCAGCTGGTCCTGCGCCCGGGCGAGCGTGGCCGGATCCACCGCCACGAGCGCCAGGAGGAGGTCTACCTCGTCGTCGAGGGCACGCTCACGCTGGAGGTGGAGGCGAGCGAGCAGGACCTCGCGCGGGGCACGATCGCCCGCGTCGGCCCGGAGGTGCGGAGGCGGCTGCTCAACCGCGGCCCGGAGCCGTGCGTGGTGCTCGCGATCGGCGCCGCCGGCGAGCACGCCGGCCGCGACGGGCTCGCCTACTCGGACTGGGACGACGACGACCCGCGCCCGCCGCAGGAGGTCCCGCTCCCCGAGGACCTCCCGGCCTCGGAGCTCCGCTCCTCCTGAGCCCGGCGCCCCTCGTCAGGACGGGCGCAGCAGCGCCCGCGCGGGAGCGCCGTCGGCGCCCTCGAGCCTGAGCGGCAGGCAGACCAGGTCGTAGCGCCCGGGCGGCGCCTTCCGCAGGTCCAGCCCCTCCACGATCACCACCCCCGCCTCGAGCAGGACCCGGTGGGTCGGCGCGGGATCGGCGCTCGGTGCGATCGACAGGTAGTCGATGCCCAGCAGCCGCACGCCCATGGCCACCAGCTCGCGGGCGGCGTCGTCGGCGACGCCGACGTAGTCCCGGGTGAACGCGCGCTCCCTCCAGAGGTCCCCGTTCCGGGTGCGCAGCAGCAGGCGCTCGGTCCCCGCCGGGAGGCCCAGCGCGGCGAGGGCGGCCGCGTCGATGTCGCCCTGCGCCCCGCGTGCGTCGGCGACGACGGCTGGGCCGATGAGCGCGTCCAGCGGCAGGCGGTCGGCGCCGGCGCCCCCGTCGACGAAGTGCAGCGGGGCGTCCACGTGCGTCCCGGTGTGGGTGCCGAGCTCCATGCGGCTCAGGTTGGCGAGGTCGCCGCGGGCGATCTCCGTGACGCGCTCGACGCGAACCTGCGGGTCGCCGTCGTAGACGATCATCCCGGTCCGCACGGGCACGCTGACGTCGATCCAGGCCACGGACGGAGTGATACCCGATCGAACGGGCGGTGGCGGCGGCGGCGCATCCCGGAATAGGGTCGCCCGGTGGCCTGGCAATCCGGCTACGAGCACGTGGCGTGCTGCCTCGAGGGGCCCGAGGCGGGGCCCTCGCTCGACGAGGCCGTCCGCATCGCCTCGGTGAGCGGCGCGCGCCTCAGCGTCGTGCACGTCGCGGAGACCCCCGGCCGGTTCGCGGGCGGGCGCAGCGTCTGGAGCCCGCCGGAGGAGGAGGTGGCCGCCGGCATCGCCGACGACGCGCGTGCCTGGCTCGAGCGCCTCGCGGCCGAGTCGGGCGGCGCCCAGGCAGTCCTGCTCCAGGGGCCCGAACCGGCCGAGGAGATCCTGGCCTGGGCGCGCCGGGCCGGCTGCGACCTACTGGTCGTCCACCCGCGCCGTCACGGCGTGGTCGTGGCGATCCTCGGCAGCGTCACCGCCCGCCTCGTGCGCGAGGCCCCCTGCCCGGTGATGGTCGTCCCCTCCCCGGGGCAGGGCTGAGGGCGGTCAGAGCTCCCGGCGCAGCAGCCGCGCCGCGGCCTCGCGCGCCCGCTCGTGGAGCGGGCGGGAGCTCCAGTCCTCCAGCGTGATCTCGGCCGAGCGGGTCAGGTCGCGCTCGAAGGCGGCGGTCAGCTCGGCGGCGAAGGCCGTGTCCTGGACGCCGACGACGTTCTCGTCGTTCAGCTGGAACGACCGGTTGTCGAAGTTCGCCGACCCGACGGTCGACCAGACGCCGTCGACCACCATCGACTTCGCGTGGAGCATCGTGGGCTGGTACTCGAAGATCCGCACCCCCGCCCGCAGCAGCGGCCCGTAGACCGACCGCGCGGTGTGGCGCACGACGTCCTTGTCGATGAGGGGCCCGGGCACGAGCACGCGCACGGCGACCCCCGAGCGCGCCGCATCGGCCAGGGCGGCCAGGAAGGCGGGTCGGGGCGCGAAGTAGGCCGACGTCAGGTCGATGCTCGCCCGGGCGGCGGCGATCGTGAGGAAGAAGAGCGTCTCGAGGTCGCTGTCGCCGACGCCGGCGCTCGAGCGGACGGCGAGCATCGCCGCCCCCTCGCCCGCGATCGGCTCGAGCTCGGGCAGGTCGTCCTCCCCGGCGAGGACCTCGCCGGTCGCCTCGAGCCAGTTCTCGGCGAACGACCCCTGCAGGCCCCGGACCACCGGCCCCTCGACCCGGACGTGCGTGTCGCGCCAGTGCTCGGGATCCTGCGCGTCGCCGGTCCACTCGTCCGCGATGCCGACGCCCCCGGTGAAGGCGACGCGGCCGTCGGCCAGGAGGAGCTTGCGGTGGGTGCGGTTGTTGCCGCGCCGGATGGCGTAGGGCTTGGGCGGACGGAAGCGGCGCACGCAGACCCCGGACTCCTCCATCCGGGCGACCAGGTCCGGGTCCATCTTGATCGACCCCACGGCGTCGAGGAGGACGCGGCACTCGACCCCCGCGGTCGCGCGCTCGCAGAGCGCATCGGCGAACTCCCCCGCGATCTCGCCGCGCCAGTAGATGTAGGTGAGCAGGTTGACCGTCCGCCGCGCCGAGCGGATCGCCTCGAGCATCGCCGGGAAGATGCGGTCGCCGTTGATGAGGATCTCGGCCGTGTTGCCGCGCGTGATCGGCGCCTGGGTGAGCGCCTCGGCCGCCCGCAGGAAGCCCTCGGAGCCGACCTCGGGGCAATCGTCGAGCGTGTATCCCCGCCCGCCCTCGCGCCGGTGCCGGAGCGACTCGCTGGCGTAGCGGACCGCGAGGAACGCCGCGATGGCGGCCGGCCAGCGCGCGTTCACCCGACGACCAGCTCGAAGCGCCCCGGATCGACCTCGGCGCGGAGCGCCGACTCCACCACGTCGCCGTCGACGTTGAGGCGCTCCCCGGCCGGCAGCTCGAGCTCGACGACGCGGCCGCGCGCGTGGGCGACCCCCGGTTGGGAGGAGACGCGGCCGCGCCGCAGCCCGTAGGCGTGGCGGGCCAACCGCAGCCGGGAGCCGGCCGCGATGGCGACGGCGTCGAGGAGGCCGTCGGCGGGGTCGGCCTCGTCGAGCCGCGAGCCGGCGCCGAAGGCCCCCGAGCAGCCGATCATCAGCTGCCAGGCCTCGCCGGCGAAGAGCTCGCGCCCGTCGCAGCGCACCGCGCACCGGATGGGCCGCTCGGTCAGCGCCGCCCGCACCGCGCTCACGAGGTAGGCGGCCGGGCCCAGGGCCGGCTTGAGCGCGTCGGCCCGGTCCGTGGCGGCCGGCGAGAGGCCGGCGGCGGCGACGTTGACGAAGGGCCGGTCGCCGAGGCGGGCCAGGTCGAGCCGGCGCAGGCGCTCGCCGCGCACCGCGAGCCGGCAGGCGTCGGCCGTCTCCGACGGGAGGCCCATCCTGCGCGCGAAGTCGTTGGCCGTGCCGCTGGGGACGACGGCCAGCGGGACGCCGATCGCACCGGCCGCGTCGGCCGCCGAGGCGACGTTGCCGTCACCGCTCGCGATGACCACCCGCTCGGGGTCGTGTCGCGCGACGTCGCCGGTCCGCTGCGCCGGCAGGCTCACCACCTCGGCCCCCGCCGACCGCAGCTCCGCCTCGATCGCGTCCGCGTCGGTGCCCTGGCCGGACGACTCCTTGACGAGCAGGACGATCCGCATCGGGCGCAGCCTAGCGGCGCCGGTAGCCTGCGAGCCCATGGCCCCTCGCGATCGCCCCTTCGGCTGCGCCGTCGTGCGCCACCGCGGCGCGCGCCGCATGACGCTGCGGGTGTCCCGGGCCGGCGTCCGCCTGACCGTTCCGCGGGCGGCGGGCGCCGCGGAGGTGGACCGGTTCCTGCGGGCGTCGGAGGGGTGGATCGCCGAGCAGCAGGCGCTGCTCGGGCCTCCCCCGCCGCCGCTGGCCGACGGCGACCGCGTGGCGCTGCTCGACGAGGAGCTGGAGCTGTCGGTGCGCGGCGGGGCCCGCCGCTCGTCCGTGCGCCGGGAAGGGCGACGCCTGACCGTCGCGCTCGCGCCGGCCGGCGATCTCGACGGGATCGTCGAGCGGTGGTACCGGCGGGAGGCGGCGCGCGCGCTCGGGGGGCGGGCGCGCGCGGTGGCGGCGCGGCTGGGGGTGAGCGTCGCCGCCGTCGCGATCCGCGATCCCCGCAGCCGCTGGGGGAGCTGCGCCTCGACCGGGCGCCTGTCGTTCTCCTGGCGGCTGCTGCTCGCGCCGGAGGCCGTGGCGGACCATGTCGTCGCCCACGAGGTCTGCCACCTCGTGCGGCCCGACCACTCCCCGGCCTTCTGGGCGCTGGTCGAGGAGATCGCCCCCGGTGTCCGCGCCCGGCGCGCCTGGCTGCGCGAGCACGGCGATCGGCTCCACCTGGGACCGGCCTGGAGGAGCGTCAGGCGTCCCGCCGGGTGAGGCGCCGGGCGAGGACCGCGAGGGCCGACAGCGCCCCCGCGATCGCGGCGATCCCGAACGCGCGGCGTGCGGTCATCCCCGCCTGATCCTCGCGATCCGGCTCTCGATGTCGGCGGCGCCGAGCGAGTCGTTGCGGGCGAGGCTGTCCCGGCGCAGCACCTCGAGGCCGGCGAGCGCGCCGGGCACGTCGAGGCCGAGCCGCGCCGAGCGCTCCCAGGCCTCGCCGGCCCGCAGCGTCTCGCCGCGGTCCGAGTCGACCAGCGCCATCACCCGCCACCCGTGCGGGTCCTCCTCGTCCTCCTCGATCAGCCGCGAGGCCGCGTCCGCAGCGGCGTCGAGCTCGCCGCGAGCGCGGAGCGTGGCGCCGAGCGCCGCCCAGCCGGGGGCGTTCTCCCGGGTGCCCGGGAGCAGGCGCAGCCCCTCGCGCGCGGCGGCCTCGCTGCCCGCGAGGTCGCCGGTGTCGCGGCGCGCGCCCGCGAGCGTCGTGAGCGCCCGGGGCGTGGGCGACAGCGCGTGGGCGCGCTCGGCCTGCGCCAGCGCTCGCAGGGCCGCGCCCTCCACGCGCGCGCGGCGCGCCGCCGCCAGTGCCTCGGCCGGATCGGACACGGCCGCCGCCTGCGCCCGCTCGGCCTCCAGGCGTGCGCGGGCGTCGGGGGCCGCCAGCAGCGTCGCCGGCCCCGGCGCCATGCGCGCGTCGTCATCGCCGTAGCGCTCGATGCGCTCGCGAGCCGCCCGCAGGCGCTCCTCCCGCTCCGCGACGGCCCGGCTCTGCGACGTGGCGCTCGGGGCGCGCGAGGACCGCAGGAGGGCGTCGTACTCCCTGCGGATGGCGGGCCGGAGCAGCGCCTTCTCGCCCTGGTCGCAGTAGGCGCGCTCGACGGCGCGGGTCCGCTGCGGCATCGGGGTGGACGCCAGCTCGCGCCGCTTGCGCTCGGCCGCCTCGCGCACGGCGTCGTCGCCGGCATCCGGCGGGATGCCGAACCACTCGTAGAGGTCGCGCGCCGCCAGCTCGCGCAGGAAGCGGGCCCGGCGCCGGGCGCGATCGTCATCGGCCACGGCGGGAGCCTAGGGGGCCGGGGCTGCGAGAGTGTGGGCGTGTTCGACCACGTGACGATCCGCGTCGCCGACCGCGGGGCGGCGGAGCGCTTCTACGCCACCGTCCTGGGCGCGGTCGGCATCGTGCCGACCTACACCGGCGACGCCTTCCCCGAATGGGACGACTTCTCGCTCGCGGCGGCCGACGCGGAGCACCCGCCCACGCGGCGCCTCCACCTCGGCTTCGCCGCGCGCTCGCGCGGGCTCGTCGACGCCTTCTGGCGGGCCGGCATGGACGCCGGGGGGCGCGACGACGGGGCTCCCGGCCCCAGGCCGGAGTACCGCGACGACTACTACGGCGGCTTCCTCCTGGACCCCGACGGCAACAGCGCCGAGGCGGTGCACCACGCCCTGACGCCGCGAGCGCCCGGGGATCGACCACCTCTGGCTGCGCGTCGCCGATCTCGGCGCCGTCGGCGCGCTTCTACGAGACGATCGCGCCCCACGCCGGCTTCGAGGTCAGGACCGCCGGCGCGGAGCGGGTCTTCTGCGCCGGACGGGACGGCTCGTTCTCACTCGTTGCCGGCGGTACGCCGACGGCGAACGTCCACATCGCCTTCCCGGCGGCCGGCCGCGCGGCCGTGGACGCCTTCCACCGGGCCGCGATCGCCTCGGGCTACCGGGACAACGGCGCGCCCGGCGAGCGGCCCGAGTACCACGCCGGCTACTACGGCGCGTACGTCCTGGACCCCGACGGCAACAACATCGAGATGGTCCACCACGACGCGATAGGAGGCTCGACGGAACGGTAATTCGGCCTCTCGCCCGAGTTCCGGCCTCTCGCCCCGCCGAAGGCGGTAAGGCCGGATTCGTCCGCATCTGCGCCGATCGGCGCGCCCCGGCCGAAGGGCGGAGCCGATCGCGCCGGCGCGGCCGACCAGGCAGCCGGCCTCCAGCGAGCGGATCACGTGGCGCGCGCTTGCTAGTCCCTGCCTCCGCCCAGTATCTGGAGGAAGAACAGGAAGACGTTGAAGGCGTCGAGGAAGATCGACAGGGCGATCATCGGGACGTCCGCGTTTCCGGCCCGGCGCAGCCTCCAGAAGTCGAAGACCGTGAGCCCCGCGAAGATGACGAGCCCGGCGATGGACCAGATCAGGTTCTCGCTCGGGATGCTGACGAAGATCGCGACGATCCCGAAGACGATGAGCGCCAGGAGGGCGATGAACGAGATCCGCCCGAGCCATGTGAGATCACGCTTGGTGACGTAGCCGACGGTCCCCATGGCCGCCATGAACAGGGCGGTCAGCCCGGCGGCCTGGGCGATGACGGTCCCGCCGTCCTCGAGGCTGGAGTAGGCGTTGATCGTCGGGCCGATCGCAAGGCCCAGCAGCAACCCCAGCCCGAAGAGCATGGTCAGCTGGAGGGGCGCCGACCTCCTCGCGGCGCTTGCTGAAGCTCATCGCGAACGTGAGGGCGAGCGCCCCGCCCCAGCAGGCGAAGGCCCAGCCCGTGGACAGATCGCGGCCGATGTAGGCGCCCGCGGCGGCGAAGCCGGCGGTGACCGCGACGAGGAACATGACCTTGCCGAAGACCTCGCGCGCCTGCGACGCGGCGGCCTCGGCCGTCGCCCGGTCCCACGTCTCGCGCTGGTACCCGTACTCCTCCGGCGTCTGGCTCACGCGCTCTCCTCCGTCGCGGCGTGCGTCCTGTGGAGGGTAGCCCATGCCGGCGGATGCGGATGCAGCGGCGAGTGCTCACCGGGGGGGACGGTGCGCCGCTCCTGGCCGCCCGCCGCGCGGTAGAGCAGCACCGTCCCGATCACGGCGAGCGCGATGGCGATCGCGCAGCACCGCAGCACCCAGGACATGCCGAACACGAACGCGTCGGCCGCGGCCTCGCCGGTCGCCCGCCCGTCGTCGAGGCGCGACCGCTCGAGGGCGGTGAGGATCGCCCCGCCCAGCGCGACCCACAGCGCGCCCCCCGCCCATGACGAGGTGGAGCGGATCCCCGAGGCCGCCCCCGCCTTCCCGGGGGGCAGCGCGCCGAGGGCCGCCGCGCTGATGCCCACCAGCGCGTAGGCCTGGCCGGCGCCCAGGAGGGCGAACCCGACCGCCAGCAGAGCCTCCCCCGTGCTGGGCTCGGCGAACGACAGGATCAGGACCGCGGCGATCATCAGCGCGGAGCCGAGGACCATCGCCGTGAGCGCGCCCGCGCGCGCGACGAGACGGCCGGCGGGGCGCGAGAGCAGGAAGAACAGGACCGGGAATGGCAGCAGCCGCAGGCCCGCCTCCGCGGCCGAGCGGCCCTGGACGTTCTGCTGGAAGAGCGGCATCAGGAAGAGCACGACGTAGATCGCCCCGTACACCGGCACGGCGAGCAGGTTCGAGGCGACGAAGCGCCGGTTGCCGAAGAAGAGCCGCAGGTCGATGAGGGGCTCGGGGGAGCGGCGCTCGATCGCGACGAAGGCGCCCAGTCCCACGAGGCCCCCGCCGAGCAGGCCCAGCACCGCGGGGGACGTCCAGCCCCACTCGGCGGCCTGGATGATCGCGACCATGAGCAGGGTCAGCCCGGCCGTGAGGGCGAAGGCCCCGGGGAGGTCCACGTGCCTGCCGGCCCGCTCGTCGCGCGACTCGGGCAGCAGCGCGGTCGTCAGCGCGAGCGCGAGGACGACCACCGGGACGTTCACGAGGAAGACCGCCCGCCAGTCGAAGGCGGTGATGAGGGCGCCGCCCAGCAGGGGCGCGATCGACATCGCCAGGCCCGCGGCGACGGACCACGCGGCGACGCCGCGCGCGAGCTCGTCCTTCGGCCGGGAGGCCGTGATCACGGCGAGCGACAGGGCGTAGACCGCCCCGCCCCCGATTCCCTGGACGACGCGGCCGGCCACCAGCGCGGGCACATCGGGCGCGAGGCCGCATGCGAGCGAGCCCACGCCGAACGCGACCAGCCCGTAGGCGAACACCCGTCGCCGCCCGAGGATGTCGCCGGCGCGGCTGACGGCGATGACCGTCGCCGCCACCGCGACCATGTAGGCGCCCAGCACCCACTGGAGGCCCGGCGGTCGACGCGTCGAGGTCCTCCTGGATGCCCGCGAGCGCGACGTTGACCGCGCTCGCGTCGGTGGCCATCGCGAAGATGCCGATGAGGGGCCCCGCGAGCGCCAGGCTCACCCGGCCCCACGCTCGTCGCGCCATCAGGAGCCGGCCGGGCCTCTTCGGAGCCGGAGCCGGGGCGCCCGGAAGGGTCCCCTCGGCCGCCCGGCGCGCCACGAGGCCCTCCCCTTCGATGTCGACCTCCGGGATCGCCCGCGACAGCCAGCGGGGCAGCCACCAGCTCCAGCGGCCCATCAGGGTCAGGACCGCGGGAGCCAGCAGGAGCACCATCGAGGCCGCGAGGGCGACCGCGACCGCCAGGCCCACGCCGAACTGCTTGACCGTCGGGTCGCCGTTCAGCACGAAGCTGCCGAACACGCCGATCATGATGAGCGCCGCGGCCGTGATCACCGGCGCGGTGTTCGTCATGGCCCCGGCGATCGACCCCTGGTCCCCGTGGCCCGCCTGTCGCCGCATCGCGACGGCCGAGAGCAGGAACACCTGGTAGTCCATCGACAGGCCGAAGAGCACGGCGAACATCATCAGCGGGACGTAGCTCGCGATGGGCACGGAGTCGCTGTTCGTGTCGATGCCGAGGGCGTCGATGCCCCAGCCCCACTGGAAGGCGGCGGTCAGGACGCCGAAGGCGGCCCCGACGCACAGCACGTTGGTCACCGCCGCCTGCAGCGGCACCAGCAGCGAGCGGAAGGCCACCATCAGCACGATGAAGCTGAGGGCCAGCACGACGCCGATCACCAGGAGCAGGCGCGACTGGATCTCCTCGGCCAGGTCGACGTTGCTGGCGGTGGAGCCGCCGACGAACGCCTGGACGTCCTCGCCGGCCGTCGCCTCGGGGATCACGGTCGAGCGCAGCTCCCGCACGAGGTCGGCCGTCTCGGGAGCCGCCGGCTGCGTCGTGGCGATGACGCTGTAGATCGCGGCGTCGCCGCTCTTGTTGATGTCCGGCGGCGACACCAGGGCGACGCCCGATGCGGCGCCCAGGGCGTCCTGGAGCTTGACCAGCCGCGGGTCGGTCCCGCGGTCGTCCCCGCCGGCCTTGGTCAGCTCCTGGGTGAGCTGGTTCTTCAGGGACTCGGCCTGCTTCTGCTGCTGCTCCGCCTGGGCCTGGAGCGCCTCCAGGTCGGCCTGCTGGGCCTGCAGGTCGGCCGCCTCGGCCTCGAGGGCCGCACCCTGGCGCTGCAGCTCGGCGGCCTGGGCCTCGAGGGAGAGCTTCTGGCGCTCGAGGCTCGCCGCGTTCCCCGCCAGCTCCGCCTCGTCGCTCAGCAGCTGGCGCACCTGCTCGCGCAGCGTCTCGGGCGGGCGGGCGCCGGGCGCCGTCGCCGCCTGCCGGCGGAGCTCGGCGGCCTCGGCGAGGATCTCCCGCTCCTCCGCCCGGGCGGCCGCGATCTCGCCGCGCAGGCGCTGGGCCTCGGCCTCCAGCGCCGTCACGTCGGCACCCGGTCCGCGCGCCTGGATCGATGCGAGCACCCGGGCGAGCTGCCGCTCGCGCGCGCCGCGCTGCGCCTGCGCCGCGCGGTAGCGCGCGAGGGCCGCCTCGGCGCGCTGGCGGAGGTCGCCCCGGCGCCCGACGATGGCCGCGATCTCGGCCTCGATCCGCGCGCGCTCCGCCTGGACCCGGCGCTGCTCGGCGCGCAGCGCCTCGGCCTCCCTCCCCAGCTCGGCGGCCTGAGCCTCCAGGCTCGCCTGCTCGGACTCGAGCTCCGCCTGCTCGGCCTCGAGCTCGGCGGCCTCGCGCCTCGAGGGCCGCCTGCTGCTGCTCGCCCTCCGCCTGCTCGGCCTCGAGCTGGGCCTGCAGCGAGTTGAGCTCGTCCTCCTGCTGCTGCACCTCCTGGCTGGCCGTGGCGGGCGTGCCGAGCTCGGTGGCGATCAGCAGGGGGCCGTTGTAGCCGGGCCCGAAGCCGGCCGAGAGCAGATCGAACGCCTGGCGCTCCTGCGTGTCCTTCGGGGTTGCCCCGATGTCCTCCTGGCCGAACTCGAGGGAGAAGAGCGGGATGATCAGGACGCCCAGCAGGATCAGCGCGCCGGCGATCGCGACCAGCGGCCGGCGGGTGACGGCCCGGCCCCACCGCGCCCACAGGCCCTTCGACGGGTCCTTGGCGCGCGGGCGCAGGAAGGCCGGGAGCCTGAGCGAGTGGATGTGGTCGCCGACCAGCGAGAGCACCGCGGGCAGCAGGGTGATCGCGGCGAGGACGGCTGTCAGGACGGCGATCGCCGAGGCGAAGCCGAGCGACGCGACCAGCGGGATCCCCGCCACCGCGAGCGCGACCAGGGCGATGACCACCGTGCCGCCCGCGAAGACGATCGCGCCTCCCGCGGTCGCCACCGCGAGGCCGATCGACTCCCTCATCTCCGTGCCCTCGGCGAGCTGGGTCCGGTGGCGGTTGACCATGAAGAGGGCGTAGTCGATGCCGACGCCGAGGCCGATCATGATCGCCAGCGTCGGCGCGATGTCGGGGACCCCGAACAGGTGCCCCACCAGCCCGATCACCGACAGGCCCACGAGCAGGCCGACCACCGCCGACAGGATCGGCATGCCCATCGCCACGATGCTCCCGAACGCCAGGCTCAGGATGACCATCGCGACGATGATCCCCACCAGCTCGCTGCTCTCCGTCTCGGGGGTCGAGAGCTCCGAGCCGATGGAGCCCCCGGCCGCCACCTCGATGCCCAGGGGTCTCGCGGGCTTCTCGGCGGCGTCGAGCACCGCCTGGGACTCCTCCTCGTCGAGGTCGGCGGACGAGATCGACAGCAGGACGGGGATGAAGGCGGTCTTCTCGTCCTTCGAGAGGTAGGCGCGCGCCTTGGTCCCCGAAGGGGCTGGGGGCGCTGACCACGTCCGGCATCCCCTGGATGGCCTTGGCGGCCTGGTTGATGGCCTTGGTGTTGTCGCTCTCGGTGAGCTTCCCCGACGCGACGTGGAAGACGATCGGGTTCGTGCCGTTCTGCTGGGGCGGGAAGCGCTCGGCGAGGACGTCGGTCGCCTTCTGGCTGTCCGTCCCCGGCAGGCTCAGGTCGTTGCTGGTCTCCGCCCCGATCGCGGTTGACCGCGAGCGAGCACGGCGACGACGGCCGCGACCCAGACGAGGATGCACGAGCAGCCGGTGGCCGGCGATCCATCGGCCGACGCCGATAGAGGAATCCCGCCATGCCCACCCCGAGCCGGGGGCCGCCTCTCCTGCGGCCCGGTGACGATCACCTGCGAACGCCGGGCGACCGTACCAGGGCCGGCGCGGTCGCCGGAAGCCCGCGCTCAGAGCCTCCGCCGCCTGGCCACCGCGGGCCGGCCGCGCGGCTCAGCCGTCGCCGCCGGCCCGTCCTCCGTCGCGGCGGCGCTGCCGCTCCTCGGGCTCCGCGTCGGTCGGTCGGGCGGTGTACCCCGGGCCGTCGGCGGAGTCGCGCTCCTCGTCACCCGCCTCCTGCCGCTCGCGCTCGATGCGCTCCTCCTGGGACTCCTCCCGCCCCGGCGCCCCTCCTCGGACCCGCCGCTGCGGCCCATGTCGGCCTCCTCCCCGTCGGCTCAGTGGCTGTGAGGGGCCTCGCAGCCGTCGTGGTGGCAGTGACACTCGGCCTCGGCCGGGTGCCCGGCGCACCACTCGGAGCAGAACTCGCTCCCCGCCTCCGCCTCGCAGGTGCAGATCGTGTGCGCGCAGACCGCCATCGCCGTCCTCCCCTCTCGAGATGAGCGCAGCCTACCCGCCGGGCAGCGCGGCACGCATCGCCGCCAGCGGCGGCTCGCGGCCGGTCCACTGGGCGAAGGCCGCCGCGCCCTGGTGAAGGAGCATCCCGAGGCCGTCCACGGTGCGCGCCCCGCGCGCGGCGGCGGCGGCCAGCCAGGGCGTCCCGCCCGGGCGGTAGACGACGTCGGCCACCACCTGGGCGGGGCCGAGCGCGGCGAGGGGCAGCTCCGGCGGGACGCCGCCGCCCTCGAGGCCGAGGCTGGTGGCGTTGACGACGAGGGCGGCCTGCCCCGCGGCGATGTCGAGCGCCTCGCCGGCGAAGGGCACCGGGTCGCCCAGCTCGGCGGCGCGGCCCGGGGTGCGGTTGGCGACGCGCACGCGCGCGCCGCGCGAGCGCAGGGCGAAGACGACCGCGCGGGCCGCCCCGCCGGCGCCGATGACCAGGGCATCGGCGCCGGACAGGTCGAGCGGCGCCCGCTCGTCGAGGGCGCGCAGGAAGCCGGCGGCGTCGGTGTTGTCGGCACGGAAGCCCCCGTCGCCGTCCGGGACGAGCGTGTTGGCCGCGCCGATCGCGACGGCCGCCTCCGAGGCCGACGAGGCGGCCCGCAGCGCGGCGACCTTGTGGGGGATCGTGGCGTTGAGGCCCGCGCACCCCGCCGCGGCCAGCCCGGCGATCGCCCGCTCCGCCCGGTCCGGGTGCACCGGAAAGGCCACGTAGGTCCAGTTCAGCCCCAGCGCCGCGAAGGCCGCGTTGTGCATCGCCGGCGACAGGGAGTGCTCGACGGGCCAGCCGATGATGCCGGCCACCCGGGTGGAGGCGTCGGTCACTGCCCCGGGAGGTTCGCGACCCTCCACTCGCCGTCCTCCACGCGCATCTGCAGACCGATGGTCCTGCCGGCGAAGGTGGCCCGGCCCTCGGCCGAGTCCTCGTCGATGTCGATGATCTCGATCGGCGCCTCGCCGAAGTCCTCCCGCAGCTCGGCGGGGAACTGGCGCGCGGCGGCGGTGAACGCCTCGCCGCAGTCGCTCGTGCCGACGGCGGCCTCCACCGCCTCGACGAACTCCCGCCGCGACTCCTCGGTGAGCAGCTCGCAGGCGCTGTCGCCGTCGCCGCCGACGAAGGCGTCGACGTACTCGTGGACCGCCGCAAGGGCCGCCGCCTCGCCCCCCGCCGGCGCGGTCCGGGCGGTGGAGGCGGCGTCGCCGTCCCCGCCCCCGCAGGCCGCCATCGCGGCACCGGCCGCGACGGCCACCAGGACGCCGAGGGCGGCGGCGCGGCCCATCAGCCCTCGGCATTTTCGCGCGAGCGCTGCGCGTCGATCGCGAACTGCTCCGGCGTGCTCGAGAAGTAGTGGCGCCCGGTGCCGTCGTTGCGCGCGACGTAGTAGAGGTAGGGCGTCCGCACGGGGCGGGCGGCCGCGCGGATGCTGTCCTTCCCCGGGCTCGCGATCGGCCCCGGCGGCAGGCCGGTGTGGCGGCGCGTGTTGTAGGGGGAGTCGACCGCCAGGTCGGCGCTCGTCAGCTCCTCCTTCCACTCGCCGACCGCGTACTGCACGGTCGCGTCGATGTCGAGCCGCATGCCCTGCCGGAGCCGGTTGTAGATCACGCTGGCGACCAGCGGGCGCTCCCGGGCGACGGCCACCTCGCGCTCGATCATCGACGCGATGATCAGCACGTCGAACTCGGTCAGGTTGCGCGACCGGGCGTAGCGGTAATTGACGTCGGCGGTGTTCGCCTCGTAGGCCTCGAGCTGGAGGTTGACCAGGTCGCTCGCCGTCGCGTCCTCCGGCAGCTCGTACGTGGCCGGGAACAGGAACCCCTCGAGCGACGTCGGCCGCCCGGTGCCGGAGAGCGCCTGCCCGCGCGCGCCGGGGCCGGTCAGGGCGAGGTAGCGCTCCCCGGACAGGTCGGTCTCCGCCTCGAGCAGCGCGGCGACCTCCTCGCGCCGCAGGCCCTCGCGGATCAGGAGCTTGGAGCTCGGGGCGGCGTCCTCCGCGGCGGGGGCGGGGGCATCGTCTCCGAAGGATCCCCGCGCCAGGACCCACCCCACCGCGACGACCATGACCAGGATGAGGCCGAGCCACAGGAGCGTGCGGCCGCCCCCGCCGTGCGGGCCCCGGCCGCGGGCGGGCCGGGCGTCGCGGGCGGGGGGCGCCGCGACCGCGGCGAGCGGGTGCTCACGTGGCCGTCGCCAGGTACGCCTCGAGCAGGACGCAGGCCGCGAGGCTGTCGAGGTCGGCGCGCGAGCCGGCCTCGCGCGCGCGCCGGCGGGCCTCGGCGGTCGTCAGGCGCTCGTCCCAGAGCTCCACGGGCACGTCGACCCGCGTCCGCAGGCGGGCCGCGAACCCGCCGGCGCTGCGGGCCTGCGACCCGCGCTCCCCGGCGAGGGTGCGCGGCTCCCCCACGACGATGCGCTCGGGTGCCTCGGCGGCGATCACGGCATCCAGCCGGCGGCGCCCGGCGGGGGAGTCAACCCGCGCGATCGCGGGAAGCGGGCGGGCGAGGGTCCCGGTGGGGTCGCTGACCGCGACCCCCGTCCGCGCGCTCCCGTGGTCGAGCGCGAGGACCTTCACTCTCCCCCGGTCGCCAGCATGAGCTCCCGGGCGCGCTCGAGCGCCTCGGGGAGCCGGGAGGGGTCCTTCCCGCCGGCGCGCGCCATCGCGTCCTTGCCGCCGCCGCCGCCGCCGACGATCGGGGCGACGTCGCGGATGAGCGAGCCGGCGGACAGGCCCGACGACACGGCCGCGGGGCCGAGGTTGGCCACGAGCAGCGCCTTGCCCTCCGAGGCCGCGCCCAAGACGACGGCGGCGCCCTCGCCGAGGGCCTGCTTGACCCGGTCGGAGATCGCGAGGAGCTCGTCCATGTCGAGCGCCTCGACCTGCGCCGCAACCGCCGAGACCCCGTTCGACCCCTCGGCCCGGGAGGCGATGGCGCCGATGTCGGCGCGGCCCGACTTGGCGCGGCGCAGCTCGGCCTCGAGGGCGCGGATCCGCTCGTCGCGGCCCGCGATCTCCTGCAGCAAGCGGCGCTCGCGCTCGCGGAGCCATCCCACCGCGGCCGGGCCGGTCAGGGCCTCGACGCGCCGGGCGCCCGCGCCGGTCGAGGCCTCGCCGGTGATGACGAAGGGGCCGATCTCGCTCGTGCGGGCCACGTGGGTCCCGCCGCAGAGCTCCTTGGAGAAGTCGCCCGTCGACAGCACCCGCACGCGCTCGCCGTACTTCTCCTCGAAGAGGCCGATCGCGCCCTGCTCGGCGGCCGCGTCGCGGTCGACGATCTCCCAGGTCACGGGCTGGTCCTCCTCGACGCGCTCGTTGACCATGGCCTCGATGCGCTCGAGCGCCTCGGGCGGCACGCGGCCGCTGTGGGTGAAGTCGAAGCGCAGCTTGTCCGGGCCGACGTAGGAGCCGGCCTGGCGCACGCCGGAGCCGAGCGTCTCGCGCAGGGCCCAGTTGAGGACGTGGGTCGCGGTGTGGTTCGCCTGGGTCTGGCGCCGCAGGCCGCGGTTGACGCGGGCCGTGACCTCGGCGCCCACCGGAAGGTGGCCCTCGTCGAGCCGGACGCGCAGCACCTGGTCGTCCCCGAGCCGGACGGCCCCCACCACGGTCGCCCGGCCCAGCGAGCCGGCGATCTCGCCCGAGTCGGACACCTGGCCGCCGCCCTCCGGGTAGAAGGGCGAGCGCTCCAGCTTCAGGAGGGCGGTTCCGTCCCCCACCTCCTCCATGGCGGTGACGCGGGTGTCCACCTCCATCGCCTCCCAGCCCACGAACTCGGCCGGCGCCGCCTCCCTCCCCACGGCCGCGGCGCGCTCGGCGAGGTCGCCGGCGGCGTCCACCGGGCCGGCCCCCGCCCGCGACCGCTCGCGCTGGTCGTCCATGAGGCGCTCGAACGACTCGGCGTCGACCCTCAGGCCGGCGTCCTGGGCGGCCTCGACGGTCAGGTCGAGCGGGTAGCCGTAGGTGTCGTGCAGGCGGAAGGCGTCGTCGCCGCTGACCGTCCCGGACGCGCGCGAGCGCTCGATCACCTCGCCCAGCAGCCGGCGCCCCTGGGTCAGCGTGCGGGCGAACTGCTCGGCCTCGGCCCCGATGACGTCCCGCACCTCGCCGGTGCGCTGCCGCAGCTCGGGGTAGGCGTCGCCCCAGCCGTCCACCACCGGCCCGGCCAGCGCGACGACGGCCTCGGGCTCGAGGCCGATCTGGGTGGCCTCGCTGACGGCCCGGCGGACGATCCGCCGCAGGATGTAGCCGCGCCCCTCGTTCGACGGCCGGACGCCGTCGGCGGCGAGGAAGGTCATGGCCCGGCCGTGGTCGGCCAGCACCCGCAGCGCGCGGTCGGCCCGCGGGTCGGCGCCGTAGCGGCGCCCCGAGGCGCCCTCGGCCCAGGAGAGGAGCGGCCGGAAGGCGTCGGTGTCGAAGACGGAGGGGACGTCCTGGAGGATGGCCGCCAGGCGCTCCAGCCCGGCGCCCGTGTCGATGTTCTTCGACGGCAGCGGCGTCAGCGAGCCGTCGGCGCCCCGGTCGTACTGCATGAAGACCAGGTTCCAGTACTCCAGGTAGCGGTCCCCGCCCACGGCCGGACCGCCCTCGGGCCCGAAGGCCGGGCCGCGGTCCAGGAAGAGCTCGGTGTTCGGGCCGCAGGGGCCGGTCGGGCCGGCGCTCCAGAAGTTCTCGGGGTCGCCGAACGCCTGGATGCGCTCGCGCGGCACGCCGGTCTCGACCCAGAGCTCGACGGCCTCCTCGTCCGCCGGGACGCCCTCGGTCCCCTCGAAGACCGTGATCCAGATGAGCTCCGGGTCGAGCCCGTAGACCTCGGTCGACAGCTCCCAGCCGAAGCGGATCGCATCCGCCTTGAAGTAGTCGCCGATCGAGAAGTTCCCGAGCATCTCGAAGAAGGTCAGGTGGCGGGCCGTGTGGCCGACCTGGTCGATGTCGTTCGTGCGGAAGCACTTCTGGCAGCTCGTCATGCGCCGCGCCGGCGGGTCCCCCGCGCCGAGGAAGTACGACTTCAGCGGCTGCATGCCGGCGATCGTCAGCAGCACCGAGGGATCGTCCTCGTAGGGCACCAGCGGCGCCGACGGGAGCCGCAGGTGGCCCTGGCGCTCGAAGTAGGAGAGGAACGCCTCGCGTATCTCGCGCGTCGTCATCCGGCCGCCGAGTGTACCAACGGCCCCTCGCGCGCCCTTCCTCCCCGGGGGGGTCCGTCAGCGCTCTGGCGGGGCGATCCGCTCCATCATCAGCAGCGTCCCGGCGGCCGTCATGAGCTCGATGACGAGATGCGTCTCGCTCACTGCGGCGGCGGTCACGACGACGCCGCCCAGCCGGCCGGTCAGAGCGGAGAGGCACGCCTCGAGCGCCGCCTGCTGGCGCGGGCACAGCGGGTCGACGTCGGGCGCCAGGGTGTAGGAGGGCGCGGGCGGGGGGACGATCACCGAGGCCTCCACGAACGGGTCCGGGACAAGCAGTGACTACGTCCGAGCGCCCGTCCTGGATCACATGCGAAGACAATCCGAATCGCCGGTGGACACGGGGAGATCGATGGTCGAGACTGCGACGCGCCCTGTCGTGTGCGCCACCGGCCTCATTCCTTGAGCCAACGCACGTGACGAGGGATGCGGCGTCGGTGTCGCGGTGCTCCGCGCAGCGCCCGCCTCCCACCTGCTGAGGCAGGTTCAAGTCTCGAGCCGGAGCGGCACGGCGGGGCGCTCCATTCCCCGCTCAGGCGAGCGGGGAGCCCGTGGTAGCCTGCCGCGGTGCCGCCCTACCCGCCCGAGGCCATGCGCCATCTGGCGACCCCGGCAGGCGCCGGGCCGCTCGGGGCGGCGGACGCCGTCGGCCAGTCCGGCACCGCCGAGTGCGGCGACCTGGTGCGGGTCGGCCTGCGCGTCGCCGGCGGCCGCGTCCGCGAGGCCCGCTTCCAGGCCTTCGGCTGCGGGGCGGCCACCGCCGCCGCGAGCGCCGCCTGCGCGCGCCTCACCGGCGCCTCCCTCGACGACGCGCTGCGGCTGTCCGCCGGGCGTCTCGACGCCGATCTGGGCGGGCTCGGGCCGGCTCGGCGCCACGGGCCGGAGATCGTCGAGGACGCCGTCGCCCGAGCCCTGGAGGGGTGGCACTCGAAGCGCCTCGGGGCGGCGGGGCTGCCCCTGCGGCCCGAGCGGGTCGCGGTGGCGATGAGCGGCGGGGTCGACAGCGCCGTCGCGGCAATGCTGCTGCGCGATGCCGGGCTCGACGTCGTCGGCGTCACCATGCGGCTGTGGCACGACCCGGCCGCGGCGGCCGCCGAGCGGTCGTGCTGCTCGCCCGAGACCGTGCGCCTCGCGCGGGCGAGCGCCCACGCCCTCGGGCTCCCCCACCTCACCCTCGACGTGGCCGAGACCTTCCGGGCCGGAGTCGTCGAGGACTTCATCGCCGGCTACCGGGCGGGCCGCACCCCGAACCCGTGCGTCACCTGCAACGGCACGGTCCGCTTCCGGGTGCTCGCCCAGGCGGCGGCGCTGCTGGGCGCCCGCGCGCTCGCCACCGGCCACTACGCCCGCATCGCGCGCGACCCCGGCGGGCGCGCCGTCGTCGCGCGGGCCGCCGACGCCGGCAAGGACCAGAGCTATATGCTCGCCATGCTCGACGACCCGCTGCGGGAGCGGATCGTCTTCCCGCTCGGGGGGTTGACCAAGGCGCGCGTGCGGCAGATGGGGCGGGAGGCCTGCCTGCCGGCCGCGGAGGCCGTCGAGAGCCAGGAGGTCTGCTTCGTGGGCGAGGGCGGGTACGCGCCGTTCCTGGAGCGCACGGCCGGCATGGCGCCCCGGCCGGGCCCGGTCGAGGACCCCTCGGGCCGCCGCCTCGGGACGCACGCCGGCCACTGGCGCTACACGGTCGGCCAGCGCCGGGGGATCGGGGTCGCGGCCCCGGAGCCGCTCTACGTGCTCGCGACCGACGCCCGGCGCAACGCGGTCGTGGTCGGGCCGCGGGAGGCGCTGGCGACCCGCCGGCTCGCGCTCGCGCCCGCCCGCGTCCTCGGCGACCTCGGCGACGGGACGCTCGAGGTGCGGGTGCGCTACCGCGGGACGCCGCTGCGGGGCTGGGCGGGCCCGGCCGGAGACGGCCTGCGCGTGGAGCTCGACGACCCCGCCGACGGAGTGGCCCCCGGCCAGACCGCGGCGCTCTACCGCGACGGACGGCTCGTCGCCGCGGGTACGATCGCGGCTGCCGAGCGCTCACACCCACTCGAAACGGAGCTCTAAGTGGACTGGTCCGACGTACTCAAGCTCGCGCTCTCCATCTTCCTGATCGTGACCGGGCTCGGGCTCGCGTACCTGTTCCTGCGCATGGCCGAGGTCTTCCAGCGTCTCGGCCGATCGCTCGTCCGCCTGACCGATGAGCTCGTCCCGCTCCTCAACAAGACCCAGACGACGGTGGACGGCGTCAACCTCGAGTTGGCGCGGACCGACGAGATCATGAAGTCGGCCGTCGGAGCCACGAAGGGCGCCGAGAAGTCGGTCCAGACCGTGTCGACCGCGGTCACGGCGCCCGTCCGCAAGATGACCGGCCTCGCCGCCGGCGCCCGCGAGGCGGTGGCCACGCTCAAGGCGCGCCGTGCGGCGGAGGCGGCCGACCGCACGGCGGCGCCCGCGCCCCCCGCGTTCCCTGCCCCGGAGGCGCCGGCCGCGCCCCCGCCGCCCGCGGCGGAGCCGGCCCTGAGCGCCGCACCGGCGGCGGAGGCGGCGGCCCCAAAACGGCACCCCAGCCCCTACTAGTGTCCGCTCCCGACGACGAGGAGATTCCGGTGAAGTGGTTGCTCATTCTCGGGGGCATCGGCGCCCTCCTCGCATGGCTGCACTCGATCGGCGCGCTCGACCCGAAGCTGTGGAAGGACACGGTCGCCCGCGAGAAGCAGCGCATCCCCGAGCAGGTCAAGGAGGCGGTCGCCGCCGGAAAGCGCGCGGCCGGCAAGGCCGAGGAGGACCTCGACCGCGAGGTGCGCCAGAGCTTCCGCGCCGACTCGGGCCCCAGCCCCTCGGGCTAGCGGCGGCGGCGGGCCGAAGCGTCACCGGCGCCGAGGCGTCGCCCGGTGGCCGACGACACCCGCCAGCGCCTCGAGATGCTCCTGGTCATGCAGTGGCTCGACGAGGGCGCGGACGAGGCGGGCGAGCTGGCCCTGTCGGTCGCGACGGCCGCGTCGGAGCTCGGCCTCGAGCACGGCCGGGCGGGCCTGCTCGAGGTGATGGCCGCGCTGGGCGAGCTGGAGGACCGGCGGGTCGTGCGGGTCGCGTGGCCGGCCGGCGCCGGCAGCCGCGAGGCGGTGGTCACGCTCTCGGCCGAGCTGCGGCAGGACGCGCGACGGCTCTTCGGCCAGGCCTGAGCGCCCCGGTCCGGGCCCTCAGAGGGGCTGACCCGCGTCCCGCGGCGGTGCGGCGGGCCGCACGCCGACCTCGCGCAGCTGCTCGGGCGCGACCGGCGCCGGCGCGCCGGTGAGGGGGTCCGAGCCCGTGGCCGTCTTCGGGAAGGCGATCACCTCTCGGATCGACGGCTCGCCCGCGAGCAGCATCACGATGCGGTCGAGCCCGAACGCGATGCCCCCGTGGGGCGGGGCGCCGAGGCGCAGCGCCCGGAGCAGGAAGCCGAACCTCGCCTCGGCCTCCTCCGCGTCGAGCCCGATCAGCGCGAAGACGCGCTCCTGGACCCCGCGATCGTGGATGCGGATGCTCCCCCCGCCGATCTCGAGCCCGTTGACCACGACGTCGTAGGCCTGCGAGAGCACCGCTCCGGGGTCGCCCTCCAGCCGCTCGAGGTCCTCAGGCCGGGGGGCGGTGAACGGGTGGTGGACCGGGTCCCAGCGGCCCTCGTCCGTGTTCCACGCCACCAGCGGGAAGTCGACGATCCAGAGGGGCGCCCAGACCCCGTCGGGAACCAGGCCGTGCCGGTCCGCGAGGCGGGTCCGCAGCGCGCCGAGCACGCGCTGGGCGAGCGGCTCGGCGTCGGCCACGAGCAGGATGAGGTCGCCGGGCGCGGCGCCGACGTCGGCGGCCAGGCCGTCGAGGAAGCGCGCGACCGGCGACCGCAGGGATCCGTCGGGGTCCACGCCGGCCCAGACCAGGCCCTTGGCGCCGAGCTCCTTCGCCTCCTCCATGAGCTCGTCGCCGACCCTCCGGCTGACGCCCTCCCCGGCCCCGGGGACGACGATCGCGCGCACCACGCCACCCGCCGCGAGCGCCCCCTCGAAGACGCCGAAGCCCGATGTGGCGGCCCGCGCGCCCCAGTCCTGGATCTCCATCCCGTAGCGCAGGTCGGGGCGGTCCGTGCCGAAGCGGCGCACGGCCTCGGCGTAGGACATGCGGGGGAACGGCACCTCGAGGTCCGCTCCCCCGGCGGCGAACGACTCGCGGAGGACCCGCTCGATCAGCGCCTGCAGCTCCGGGGGCTCGACGAACGAGGCCTCGACGTCGAGCTGGGTGAACTCCGGCTGGCGGTCGGCGCGCAGGTCCTCGTCGCGGAAGCAGCGGACGATCTGGTAGTAGCCCTCGAGCCCGCCGACCATGAGGAGCTGCTTGAAGAGCTGGGGGCTCTGCGGCAGCGCGTACCACGAGCCCGGCTGCAGGCGGCTCGGCACGAGGAAGTCGCGTGCGCCCTCCGGGGTCGAGCGCGTCAGCACCGGCGTCTCCACCTCCAGGAAGCCCTCCGCGTCGAGCGCCCGGCGCATCGCGGCGGCGACCGCCGCGCGCAGCTCGAGCGCGCGCAGGCGGCGCGGGCGGCGCAGGTCGAGGTAGCGGTAGGTCAGGCGCAGCTCCTCCGAGGCCTCCTGGGCCTCGTCCTCCACGGAGAACGGCAGCGGGTCGGCCTCGGACAGGACCTCGAGCCGGTCAACGCGCAGCTCGACCTCCCCGGTGGCGAGCGCCGGGTTGACCGTGTCCGGCGAGCGCCGCACCACCTCGCCCTCCGCGCTCACCACGTCCTCCGGGCTCAGGGACCCCGCCGCTTCGTGGGCCTCGGCGGCGTCGGGGTGGAACACGAGCTGGAGGATCCCCGAGCGGTCGCGCAGGTCGATGAAGACCACCCCGCCGTGATCGCGCCGCCGGTGGACCCACCCGGCCACGCGGATCCGCTCGCCGACCGCCTCGGCGGCGGCCGCGCAGGCGTGGGTGCGGTAGCGCGGCGAGCCGATCACGCCCGCAGGGCCTCGGCCAGCTCGCCCAGCGGCACCTCGCGCTGCTCGCCGCTCGCCATGTCCCTCACGGTCGCGACCCCCGCCTCGTGCTCGCGCGGTCCGAGGATCACCGCCCTGCGCGCGCCCAGGCTCGCGGCGTGCCGCATCATGCCCTTCATGCTGCGCCCTCGCAGGTCGGCCTCGCAGCGCAGGCCTTCGTCGCGCAGCCGCTCGAGCAGGGCCAGCGCGTCGACGCGCAGCCCCGCGTCGGGCACCGCCAGGTAGCAGTCGAGCAGCGCGGGCTCCTCTCCCGTCTCGCCCTGGATCGCGAGCACGATGCGCTCGACGCCCGCCCCGAAGCCGATCCCCGGCGTCGGCGGCCCGCCGAGCGCCTCGACCAGGCCGTCGTACCGGCCGCCCCCGCCCACGGCGCTCTGGGCGCCGAGCCCCTCGCTGGTGAACTCGAAGACGGTCATCGTGTAGTAGTCGAAGCCGCGCACGAGCGCCGGGTCTTCCTCGTAGGCGATCCCCAGCCGGTCGAGGGCCCCGAGGACGCGCCGCCGGTGCGCGTCGGCGGCCGGCGACAGGTGGTCGAGCAGGTGCGGCGCGCCGCGCATGACCTCGGCGACGCGGGGGTCCTTGGAGTCGAAGAGGCGGAGCGGGTTCTCGCGCATGCGCGCGCGGGCGTCCTCGTCGAGGGCGTCGCCGTGGCCCTCGAGGTATGCGACGAGCCGCTCGCGGTAGGGGGCGCGGCTCTCGGCGTCCCCCATGCTCCCGATCCGCAGGCGCAGGCCCGGCACCTCCAGCCGGCGCAGGATCCCGTCCAGCAGCGCGATGACCTCGGCGTCCAGCAGCGGGTCGTCGCTGCCGATCGCCTCCGCACCGATCTGCCAGTGCTCGCGGTAGCGGCCGGACTGGGGGGCCTCGTAGCGGAACATCGGCGCCAGGTACCAGAGCTTCACCGGCAGCGGGAGCTTGTGCATGCCGTGCTGCACGAAGGCCCGGACCACGGGAGCGGTCCCCTCCGGCCGCAGGGTGAGGGAGCGGCCGGCGCGGTCGTCGAACGTGTACATCTCCTTGCGCACGACGTCCGTGCTCGTGCCGACGCCGCGCACGAAGACCTCGGTCTCCTCGAACGTCGGCGTGACGATGGCGCCGTAGCCGTAGCGCGCGAAGGCGTCCCGGGCGACGTCGACGACGCGCTCGCGCACGCGGGCCTCGGCGGGCAGCACGTCGCGGGTCCCGCGCGGCGCCGCCGGCCGGCGCCCCTTCGCGCTCACCGGCCCGGCTGCCCGGCCCGCCGCTCCTCCCACTTGCGCATCTCGCGCTTGTAGCGGTAGCGGTCGAGGAACATCCCCAGCGGGATCATCACGGCGAGGGCAAGCAGGGTCACGAGCAGGGCGGCGGCCGGTTCCTCGCCCACGATGTAGACCAGCGCCAGGAGGAAGATCGCGGACACGATCCCGGCGCGGATCAGGAGGCCCTTGAAGCTCGGGGGCACGGGCTCGCCCGGCTTGCGCTTCGGCGCCGCCGGCTTGGATGCCGCACCCGGAGGTCTCGAGCGCCGCGCGCTTGGGGTTGTGGACCGGCGGCGGCCCGGCGCTCTTGCGGCGCTTGCGCTTCGCCACGCTAGGCGGGTATGGGGCGCCGGCGCAGGCCGGGCACCCGGAGCTCGAGGATCTGGCCCGGGCGCATCCCGCGGATCCGCAGCGCCGACGGGCTCGGCCCGCGCAGGGCGTCCCGCGGCGTGAGCCCCACCAGCTCGGCGTCCCCGCTGTCCACGCCGAGGGCCTCGGCGGCCGCCCGGACCGCGGCGATCGCGACGGCGGGCGGCGCGGCCCGGTAGTCCTCGATGTTCATCGACACCTGCGCCATCCCGGCGTCGGGCAGGTAGAGGCCGAGGGCCCGCACCCCCGGCGGCCCGCCGCCGGACTCGCGCACGCGGGCGGCGATGGCGCGGGCGTCGGTGAGGGTCCCGTCCGGCAGCCACACGTTGAGGGCGATCAGCGGCGGGCGCACGCCCACCAGCACGGCGCCCGCCGTCGGGTGCAGGCGGGGGGGCCCGTGGTCGGGCGTGAGCTCGCCCTCCGCGATCGCGCGGCCGAGCTCCTCCAGCCCGCCGCGGCGGAAGTCGCGCGGCAGGGTCCGGTCGGGGTCGGTGGCCACCGCTCCGTAGAGGAAGACCGGCAGGTTGAGCTCCTCGCCGAGGCGCCCGGCGAGGCCCGTCGCGATCTCGCAGGCGAGCGGGACGTCCTCGTCGTCGAGCGCGACGATGGGCGCCACGTCGAGCGCTCCGACGCGCGGGTGCACGCCCTGGTGGCGGCGCAGGTCGATGCGCTCCAGGCACTCGCCGGCGAGCCCGACCAGGGCGTCCTGCAGCGCGAGCGCCTCGCCGACCACGGTCAGCACGCTGCGGTCGTGGTCCGGGTCGGAGTGGACGTCAACGACCCGGGCGCCGGGGACCCGGCAGGCGTCCGCCAGCGCGGCGACCGCCTGCGGGTCGCCGCCCTCGCTGACGTTCGGGACGGCGACGGCCAGGGGCGAGGCGGGCGAGGGCGGGAGCCCCTCCTCCAGGAGGGCGCCCGGTCCTTGTACGGCCATGGGGCCGCCGCTACCGTTCACCAGTAAATCACCTTGACGATCCTGCTCCGACTCCTCGGCTTCCTCCGCCCGTACACGGGCAAGGTCGCCATCACCGCCCTGTGCGCCGCTGCGCTGATGGCGTGCGCCGTCACCTTGCCATACCTGACCGGCCGGGTGATCGACGACGTGCTCGAGGCGGGCGACCGCGATGCGCTCGCGCCACTCGTCGGAGCCGTGGTGCTCATCGCCCTCGTCCGGATGGGCCTCGGCATGGTGCGCCGCAGAATCTCCGGCCAGGTGAGCCTCGGGGTGGAGTACGACCTCCGGGCGCTCCTGTTCGGCCACCTGCAGCGGATGTCGTTCGCCTACTTCGACCGGATGCCGGTCGGCCAGCTCATGTCCCGCGCGACCAGCGACCTGCAGACCGTGCGCTTCTTCCTGGGCTACGGGCTGATCTTCTTCTTCATGCAGGCCTTCACCCTGGTGATCATCACCGTGATCCTGCTGGTGATGAACTGGTCCCTGGCGCTGCTCGCGCTGCTGATGGGGCCGGCGCTGCTGGCGGTGGCCTGGCGCTACAGCCGCCGCTCCAACCCCGTGCTGATCGACGTGCAGCAGCGGGTCGGCGAGGTGACGGAGATGGCCGAGGAGAGCGCCGTCGGCATCCGCGTCATCAAGGCCTTCGGGCGGGAGTCCGACCGCGCCGAGCGCTTCGGCGCGACCGCCCGGCGCGCGTTCGACCGCAGCATGGACGCCGCCCACATCCGCGCCCTCTACCAGCCCCTGATGGGCTTCCTGCCGATCCTCGGCCTCGGCGTGGTGCTCGTCTACGGCGGCTTCCAGACGATCGACGGCGCCATGACCCTGGGCGAGTTCGTGGCCTTCTACCTCTACCTGACCATGCTGATGGTCCCGTTCCGCTCGCTGGGGATGCTGATCGGCCAGGCCCAGAGGGCGGTCGCCGGCGGCACCCGCATCTTCGAGGTGCTCGACGCGGAGCCCGACGTCAAGGACGCCCCGGGCGCCGCGCCGATGCCCGCCGGCGACGGGGCCATCCGCTTCGAGGACGTCTCGTTCGCGTACGACCCGGACGGCCCGCCCGTGCTCGACGGGATCGACCTCGACATCCCGGCCGGGCGCGCGGTCGCCCTGATCGGGCCGACCGGCTCCGGCAAGACGTCGCTGGCCCAGCTCATCCCGCGCTACTACGACGCCACGGGAGGGCGGGTCGCGATCGACGGCGCCGACGTGCGCGGCGTGCGGCTCGACGAGCTGCGCCGCGAGATCGGCGTCGTGTCGCAGGACCCGTTCCTGTTCTCCACCTCCGTCCGCGAGAACATCGCCTACGGGCGCCCCGAGGCGACCGAAGAGGAGGTGCGCCGCGCCGCCCGCATGGCCCAGGCGGAGGAGTTCATCGACGCGCTGCCGGAGGGCTTCGACACGGTCGTCGGCGAGCGCGGCTACACCCTCTCCGGCGGCCAGCGCCAGCGCGTCGCCATCGCGCGGGCCCTGATCACCGACCCGCGCATCCTCATCCTCGACGAGGCGACGGCGTCGGTCGACGCCTCGACCGAGCGCGAGATCCAGGCGGCGCTGGCGGCCGTCATGGACGGCCGCACGACGCTCGTGATCGCCCACCGCCTCTCGACCGTGGCGCTGGCCGACGAGCTGGTGGTGCTGGAGCGGGGCCAGGTGGTCGCGCGCGGCACCCACGAGGAGCTCTACGAGGCAAGCGACGTGTACCGCGAGATCCACGACGGCGGGCTGGCCCGCCCCGAGCTGCTGGCGCGCGAGGCGTGACGACCCGCGCCGCCACGAGCCCGGCCCCGATCGAGGCCCGCCCCGCCGATCCGCCCCGGCGCAAGCTGCGGCGCCTGCTGCCCTACTTCCGGCCCTACGCCGGCCGGGCAGCCGTCACGGTGCTGCTGATGCTGGTGGTGACCGGCGCCGGCCTGGCGATCCCGGCCCTGGCCCAGTTCGGGATCGACGACGGCATCAGCGCGGGCGACAAGGGCGCGCTGGTGCTGGCGGTGGGCCTGTTCGTGCTCGCCGGCCTCGTCGGCTGGCTGGCCGGCTACTACCAGAGCTACCTCTCGAGCTGGGTCGGCGAGCGGGTGCTGCTCGACCTGCGCACGGACACCTTCCGTCACCTGATGCGCCTGGAGCTGGGCTACCACGAGCGCACCCCGACCGGCCGCACCGTCAGCCGGCTGACCAGCGACATCGAGGCCCTCAACCAGCTCGTCACGGACGGCGTGACCTCCCTGATCGTCAACGGGCTCACCTTCTTCGGCGTCGTGGCCATCCTCTTCGCCTACGACGCCCAGCTCGCGATGCTGACGTTCGTGATCTTCCCCGCGCTGGCGATCGGCACGGCGCTGTTCCGGGTCTACTCGACCCGCGCCTACCGCCGCACCCGGGAGCGCGTGGCCGACGTGCTGGCGACCCTGCAGGAGACGCTGGCCGGCATCCGCGTCGTCCAGGGCTTCGGGCGCCAGGAGCCCTCCGCGCGCGTCTTCCAGCGGGTCAACGAGGAGTACCGCGAGGCCAACATGGTGACCATCCGGCTCTCGGGGGTCTACTTCCCGGGCGTCGAGTTCCTCGCCGGCATCGGCACGGCGATCATCCTCTACTTCGGCTCGACCCAGGTGCTCGACCAGGACCTCTCCATCGGGGTCATGGTCGCCTTCGTGGGGTACCTCGCGAGCTTCTTCGACCCGATCCAGCAGCTCTCGCAGCTCTACAACACGTTCCAGTCGGCGATGGCGGCGCTGGAGAAGATCTTCGGCGTCCTCGACGTCGAGCCGGAGCTCGCCGACCCGCCGGACTGCGCGCCGCTCCCGCCGATCGTGGGACGCATCGAGCTCCGAGGGGTCAGCTTCGGCTACGGCCCCGAGGACGTCGTGCACGACGTCGACCTCCACATCGAGCCCGGGGAGACCGTCGCGCTCGTGGGCTCCACCGGGGCGGGCAAGTCGACGCTCGCCAAGCTCATCGCACGCTTCTACGACCCCGGCCGGGGCCAGGTGCTGATCGACGGCCACGACCTGCGCGACGTGTCGATCCGCTCCCTCCGCGACCAGCTGGCGATCGTCCCACAGGAGGGGCATCTGTTCGCCGGCACGATCGCCGAGAACCTGGCCTTCGGCCGGCCGGAGGCGACCGACGACGAGCTGCGCGCCGCGGCCGACGCGGTCGGCGCGACCGAGTTCATCGAGGCGCTGCCCGAGGGCTTCGACACCCGGATCAACGAGCGTGGCTCCGGGCTCTCGGCCGGCCAGCGCCAGCTCGTGTCCTTCGCGCGCGCGCTGGTCGCCGACCCGCGCCTGCTGATCCTCGACGAGGCCACCTCGTCGGTGGACCTGCGCGCCGAGCACCGCATCGACGAGGCCCTGCGCACGCTGCTCGCCGGCCGCACGGCCGTCGTCATCGCCCACCGCCTGTCCACGATCCGCGACGCCGACCGCATCGTCGTGCTGGAGGGCGGGCGGGTCGTCGAGCAGGGCAGCCACGACGAGCTGATGCTGGCAGACGGCCGCTACGCCGAGCTCTACGGCGACTGGGAGGCCACCGCGACCGCATAGCGCGCTGGCTTGAAGCGGCCGGGGGGACGTTTGGTACCATCGTCGGCGCCTCCGGCGGTGGGGGATCGTCTAGCGGTAGGACGCCGGGTTCTGGCCCCGGTAGCGGGGGTTCGAATCCTCCTCCCCCAGCTGTCCACCGCCTCCGGCGGGCGGACAAACACGGCGCATTCGTCTAGGGGCCTAGGACGCCGCCCTCTCACGGCGGTAACACGGGTTCAAATCCCGTATGCGCTATTCGCATGAAGAGAGGAAAGCCCCGCTAAAGCGGGGCTTCCGCTGAGGCGAGCTACCGCTTCATGATGTTGTGGACCTCGAAATGCTGCGGTGGGTCGGCGGCCTTGATCCCGGTCTCGGCCAGGACCGGCGTGAGCCGTGTGCCGAAGGCCTCGAACTGCTCCTGGGAGTCCCAGATCTCGCTCACGAGGAGGTTGCCGTCCGAGCCGAAGCAGACGTGGTAGTCGAGCCCGTCTGGAGGCCAGGTCCCTTCGCGCTCCTCGAGGAGGCGGACGGTCGCGTCGTACTGCTCGGCGGTAAGCCCCTTGGGGGTGAAGCGAACGACGATGCTCACGGCAGAACCCTCCAAATCGGGAATCGGATCGACCGCATTGGCGCACACATGGATTCCGGCCGCAAGCGCCGGGCCGTCCGACGTGTGGTCACGTGATGGTCACGCCGCCCGCCCGCGAACGCCGGGGCAGCCGGTGACGGCGTTCAAGGCGTCGGCTCCTGGATCTGAGGCTTGCCACGGGCACCTGCCTCGCCGCATGCTTGCGAAACGGTGGCGCGGTGGGCCGTGCCATCCTCGGAGCGGAAGGGGGCAAGGTGTCCGTGCAGGCACTCATCGACGGGTGGAACGCGCGGGACGGCGCGAAGGTGGCGGCAGCGTTCACGCCGGACGGCGTCCGAGTGGAGTACGCCAAGCCGGGGGCGCGTCTGGAGGGTCGCGAGGCGATCGCGGCGCAGGCGCAGGCGTACATGACGGCGGTGCCCGACTGCGTCCTTGACGTGCGGGGGCTTGAGGAGCGGGAGGGAACCGCGACGCTCGAGTGGACCTACCGGGGCAACCACACGGGAGATATCCCCGGGCTCGAGGCGAGCGGCCGTGAGATCGAGCTCCCGGGCGTCAGCGTCTACCGGCTGGAAGGCGGCCTCGTCGCCGAGGAGCGCGTCTACTGGGACGCCGCCACCCTCTACGGGCTCATGGACTGACCCCCGGCGTCGCCGGGCCGACCCGGGTCATCGCACGGGCGCCGGTAGCAGCGCGTCGAGCGGCACCGCCGGGTCGGCCAGCCGCGCCGGGTCGACCGGCGCGCGCGAGCGGATCAGGGCCTGGATGGGCTCGGCGACGTCCCAGACGTTGACGTTCATGCCCGCGGCCACGCGCCCGTCGGCGATCCAGAACGCGATCAGCTCGCGCGAGCCGGGGTCGCCGCGGAAGACGACCTCGTCGGTCCCGCGCGCGAGCCCCGAGTACTCCATGCCGACGTCGAACTGGTCGGAGAAGAAGTACGGGATGCGCTCGTAGGGCTCGTCGCGCCCGAGCATGTTGCGCGCCGCGGCCGGGCCCTGGTTGAGCGCGTTGGCCCAGTGCTCCACGCGCACCCGGCGGCCGTAGAAGGGGTGCGCGGCGTTGGCGACGTCACCGGCCGCGTACACGCCGGGCGCGCTCGTGCGCAGGGTGGCGTCCGCGAGGACCCCGTTCTCCACCGCGAGCCCCGCGTCCTCGGCGAGGGCCGTGCGCGGGAGCACGCCGACCCCGACGACGACGGCCGTGCAGTCGATGGCGCACCCGTCGGACAGGCGCACGCGCTCAACGCGGCCGGTCCCCTCGAGCGCCTCGACCTCCACGCCCGTGCGAAGGTCCACGCCCCGCTCGCGGTGCAGGTCGGCGTAGATCGCGCCCACCGTCGGCCCGAGCACGTGCTCGAGCGGCACCGCGAGCCGCTCCAGGAGGCTCACCTCGAGCCCGGCCTGGTGTGCCGAGGCGGCAACCTCTGCGCCGATCCAGCCGGCGCCGATCACCACCAGACGGCCGCCCGCGCGCAGCGTCGCGCGGAGGCGGTCGCAGTCCGCCAGGTCGCGCAGGTAGAGCACCCCGTCGAGGTCCGCCCCGGGCACGGTCAGCCGGCGCGGCTCGGCGCCCTGCGCGAGCAGCAGGCGGTCCCACCGCAGGCGCTCGCCGTCGGCCAGGGTGACGGTGCGCTCGGCCGGGTCGATGGCCGTGGCCGCCGTCCCCGCTCGCAGCTCGATCGCCCGCTCCTCGTAGAAGCCGGCCTCGTGCACGTAGACCGAGTCGCGCTCGGCCTCGCCCTGCAGGTAGCCCTTGGACAGCGGCGGCCGCTCGTAGGGGCGCTCGCCCTCGGCGCCCAGCAGCGCGATGCGGCCGTCGTAGCCCTCCTCGCGCAGCGTCTCCGCCGCCTTCGCGCCCGCCAGGCCGGCACCCACGATGACGATGGTCCTCGGCGTCGTCACGACGTCTCCTCGGTCAGGGGTCAGCTGGGCGCCCCGCGGCGCCCGATCAGCTCGAAGAACTCCTGGCGGGTCCGCGGGTCGTCGCGCAGGCGGCCGCGGAGCGCGGAGGTGGTCGTGCGCGCGCCGGGCTGCCGCACCCCCCGCAGGCTCATGCACATGTGCGTCGCCTCCATCACCACGGCGACGCCGCGCGGGAGCAGGGCCCGCTCGAGCCAGTCGGCGACCTCCGCGGTCAGCCGCTCCTGGACCTGGAGGCGCCGGGCGCGGTGCTCGACCAGGCGCGGCAGCTTCGAGAGGCCGACGATGCGCTCAGCCGGGCAGGTAGCCGACGTGGGCGACCCCGACGAAGGGCAGCAGATGGTGCTCGCACAGCGACGAGAAGGCGATGTCCGACACGACCACCAGCTCGTCGTATCCGCCGTCGTTGGGGAAGGTGGTCGCCCGGAAGGGCTCTGCGCGCAGGAGCTCCGCGAAGGCCGAGGCGACCCTGCGAGGCGTCTCGTGGAGGGACTCGGCGCGGCGGTCGACGCCGAGGGCGTCAAGGAGCTCGGCGACCGCGCGCTCGGCGCGCTCGCGGTCCACGCCAGGCGAGGGTCCCTCCAGCTGCAGCGCGCCCGGCCGATGGCCGTTCTCGACGATCACGTGGGCTCCCGTCGTCCTCGAGCGCTCGTCGCTCGTTGGCCGTACCGCATGAGTGTCGGGACGGCGCGCGTTCTTACCGCCCGGCGGCGGGACGGACCCTCAGCCGGCGAGCGCGCGCAGGCTGGCGTGCTCCTCGCGGCAGGCGGGGCACCCGAGGAGGTGCTCGCGCATCCCGGGGATCGCCGCGTCGGCGTCGGCGCCCGCGACCTCCAGGTCAACGTAGCGGTCCAGGCAGGCGAAGCACTCGTCGCAACCGAGCTCCGGCCGGCCCGGCCCGAGCAGCCGCAGCAGCGCCTGCGCGACGTCCGCGCGGGGCCTCATCCGGTCCTCCCGAGCCACTCGGGGCCGGCTCCGCTCGCCGCCAGATGGGCCCGGAGCTTCGCGCGGGCGTCGTGCAGGGTCTTGTAGAGCGCGCCCCGCGTCGTGCCGAGGCGCTCGGCCAGCACGTCGATCGGCACGCCGTTCACGGCGAGCGCCACGAGCACCTCCCGCTGGTGCGGCGTGAGCGCGTCCTCGATCGCCCGCTTGACCGCCAGGAGGACCTGCGCCTGCTCCGCGTCCTCGTGCGGCGTGTGCTGCCCGCTGGGAAGGAGCGCCCAGCTCTCGGGCTCCAGGGGCACCTCGCGGGCCTGCCAGGCGCGCCGCCGCAGCTTCACCGCGGCCTCGAGCAGGGCGAACTTGTAGGCCCACGTCGTGAAGCGGCTGAGGCCGCGGTAGTCGCCGAGGCGTCTCAGCACGCTCACGAGTGCATCGTCGGCGGCCTCCATGGCGATGTCGTCGAGGTCGTCCCCGCGCAGGTGCGCCAGCGCCGGCCGGCGGCGGGCCACCTCGAAGCGGGCCGCGCGAAGCAGCAGTGCGTGCAGGCGGCCCACCGCGTCGTCGTGAGCCGCGCCCCGGTCGCCCAGGTCCCTGAGCCATCGCTGCGACTCCAGGTCGAGCCGCGCGGTCATGGGGGTCTCCGCGGCACCGCCCGACCGTACAGCCGAGCGCGTCCCGGCGGCGCCCGGGCTCGTGACGCTCAGGGCTCGCATGACCTGTTCGTGTCCGCCGGCGCGCCCCTCTTACCCGCGAGGGGCGCGCGCGAGCGGTGCTCGGGGTCAGGCGGCCTCGCGGAAGCGCCTGGGGAACTGGCGGATGATGCCGGCCGAGAGCATGTCGGCCATCTCCAGGATCTGAGTGTGGACCCTGTCGTAGGCCCGCACGTCCGCGCTGAAGTCCCCGGTCAGCCGCGCCACGGCCTCGTCGGTGGTCAGCTTCAGGTGGCGGCGCATCATCCGGCGCATCTCGGCACGCGGCCACGCGGGGTTGGCGCTCGAGAGGAAGTCCGCGATCTGATGGGCGTTGCCCGTCCATCGCGCCTGGGCCTGCGTCAAGGCCGGCGCGTCGCCGGCCTTCGCGGCCGTCAGCACGTCGACGGCGATCAGGATGTGCTCGCGGAGCAGGCCGGTCAGGCGCTTGCCCGCGGCCTTCCCGTAGTAGGGAGCGATCGCGGCGCCGATGTCCGCCTGGTTCCGGAGCAGGCGCGCCTGGCTGGCGGGCAGGCTCGGGAGATCGGCCGCGAAGTCGACGATGACCATCCGGGTCCAGGTGATGTGGTCCTCCCAGACGGCGCGCATGTCCTGGCGCAGGGCGAGCTGCCGCGCGGGCGTGACCGCGTGGTCGCCCGCGGCGTGCGCGTCGGCGATCGCCGTGCCGCCGCCGCCGGGAGCGCCGAGGGCCAGGACCGCTGCCAGCGCGGCCGCCGCCAGCAGGGCGGGCAGCGCGAGGGTGGCCCCCCTCGGTCGCGTGTGTCGGTTCATCTCATTCCCTCCGTCCGGGTGCCTGCGAGCGGTCGTCGCTCGATGTCCCCTTAGTGAGCGCCGACGCGGCCTTCTTACGGCCATCGCCCGGTGGCCCGATGCCCCGTAAGAGATCGGGCGCCCGGGACACCAAGGAGGCATGACGCACGACGTCGCCCCGTCGCGACTCATGCCGGGGGAGGTCGTCGCATGGCGCCGCGACCGCCTCGCCGCCGCCGGCTTCGCCGCCGCGCTGGCCCGGACGCTGGCGCGCGACCGCCGCATCGACCTGCACGCGCTGATCGAGCTCACCGAGCGCGGCTGCCCGCCCGAGACCGCGGCCCGCATCCTGGCGCCGCTCGACCCACGGCTCCCGCCGGATGCAGGGTGACCACCGTCACTGGTAGCGTCAGGCGCATGGACAGCCGGCCGATGGCTGCGCCGGGCCATCCGTCATGAGCGGGCTCGACCCACCCGGGCTCGAGCGGCTGCTCGGGCCGGCCGGACCCGACATCGGATGCGACGCCTGCTTCGACGAGCTGGATCGCTACGTCGAGCTGGAGCTCGCAGGCGCCGACGCCGAGGCCGCCGTGCCCGGCATGCGGGCGCACCTCGAGGGCTGCCCCGCCTGCGCCGACGAGCACGACAGCCTGATCGCGCTCGTCGCGCAGGACGAGCGCCGTTAGCGGCGGTGGACGACTTCTCCGGGCGGGTCGCGCTCGTCACGGGGGCCGGCCGCGGCTGCGGCCGGGCGATCGCGGAGGATCTCGCCGCCCGGGGCGCCGAGCGTCGTCGTGAACGACATCGACGCCGAGCCGGGGGGCGCGACGGCGGAGGGCATCCGCGGCCGGGGCGGCACGGCGACCTTCGTGCGCGCCGACGTCTCGCAGGAGAGCGAGGTCGAGCGCCTCGTCGGCGAGACCGTCGCCGCCTACGGCGCGCTGCACTGCGCGGTCAACAACGCGGGGACCGAGCACCCGGTCGCCATCGACGCCAGCGACGCCGCGAGCTTCGCGTCCGTCATCGCGACGAACCTCGAGGGCGTGCGCGCCTGCCTCAAGCACGAGATCGCCGCGATGCGCCGGACCGGCGGCGGGGCGATCGTGAACATGTCGTCGGTGACGAGCGACCTCACGGCGGTGCCGCTGAACGGGCTCTACGCCGCGTCGAAGGGCGGCGTCGACGCCCTCACCAAGAGCGCCGCGGTCGAGGTGGCCAAGGACGGCATCAGCGTCAACGCCCTCGCGTTCCTGGCGGCCGACGTCGAGGACGGCATGTTCCAGCGGTTCCTGGCGACGACGGGCGTACCCCTCGAGCAGATCATGCAGGCCCTGCCGGTCGGCCGGCTGCTGCGCAAGGAGGAGCTCTGCGCGGCCGTGCGCTTCCTCTGCGGCGACGACTCGCGCTTCGTCACCGGGACCACCCTCGTCCTGGACGGCGGCTTCACCGCCATGTGAGAGCCACGGCCCTCGGGCCGATCAGATCGTCGCGAGGCCGAGCTGGCGAAGGCGGGAGGCGGTGTCCTCCAGTCCCCACATCCCGGCGATCCGCCCGTCCTCGAAGCGGAAGAAGTAGACCTCGGCCACGTCCTCGAAGCGGCGTCCGGAGGGATCGTGACCCTGCCATGGGCCCGCGTGGGTCGCCGAGCAGGCGAAGCGGCCCACAACGGTCTCGCCCTCCTCGACGAGCTCCACGACCTCCATCCGGACGTCGGGGAAGGCGGCCCGGAAGGGCTCGAACCATCGCCGCGCGCGCCTGGCCATCGCCGGGGTGAAGATGTCGTCGACCAGCTCCATCCGTCCGGCCGAGATCACCTGCTCGGCGACCGCGCGAACGGCCGCCTTCTGATCAGGGTGGAGCGTCCCCACGTTCGTGACGCTACCCAAGCGAGCCCCTGTCGTTTGCGGCGGTGACGACTTCCCGGGAGAGGTCGTCGTGGTCAGGCCCGCCGGGGCGGACCGGCGGAGCCGCTCCGGTAGCGCGATCCCCCCGGCGTCAGCCCCGGCGCAACCCGTCCAGCCGCTCCATGTCCTCGGGGCTCAGCTCGAAGCCGACGGCCGCGTTCTCGACGATCCGCTCCCGCGTGCGGGACTTCGGGATGGCCGGGATCCCGCGCTGGACGCACCAGCGCACGAGCACCTGGGCCGGCGTCCGCCCCAGACGCGCGTCGCGATCGCCGCGACGCCCGGGTCGCGCGGCAGGCGGCCGCGGCCCAGGGGGCTGTAGGACTCGAGCACGACCCCCAGGTCCCGGTGGGCGCTCAGCTCCGCCGGGGAGAAGACCCCGGGATGCCACTCGATCTGGTTGACCATCGGGGGCACCTCCGCCGCCTCGACCGTCCGTCGCAGCAGGTCAGGGCCGTAGTTGGACACCCCGATCGCGCGGGCGAGGCCGTCGGCGTGCAGGCGCTCCATCTCGGGCCAGAGGGCCTCGGCGCCGCGCCCCGCCCAGTGGATCAGGTAGAGGTCGACCGAGTCGAGCCCGAGCTTGTCCAGGCTCTCCTCGAGCTGGCGGCGCGCCGGGCCGCGGCCGGGGCGGAGCTTGGTGGTCACGAAGACCTCCTCGCGCGGCAGCCCGCTCGCCCGCACCCCTCTGCCGACGCCCTCCTCGTTGCCGTAGGCGGCGGCCGTGTCAACGTGCCGGTAGCCGGCCTCGAGCGCCCACAGGACGGCCTGCCCGGTCTCACCCGCGGGGATCTGCCAGACGCCGAGGCCGAGCAGGGGCATGAGCACCCCGTTCGCCAGCGGGACCGCGGGGGCGCCGGCGAGCCGGTCCGGCGGGGTCGATCGGCCCGTCATGGCTGGGCGCCCGCTAGCCGCGCGTTCCCCCTCGCTGCGGCAGGAGATATCCGGCCGGATCGACGAGCTCGAGCAGTCGCCGCACCGGCCCGTGCCCGACCGAGAGTCGCAGCCCCCCGCCCAGCCGCCGGCCGGCGCGCTCGGCGCTGACGAGGCACGCCAGCCCGCTGGAGTCGATGAACTCGAGCTCCCTCGCATCGACGTCGAGCCGCCGGGGGGCGGCCGCCTCGGCCATCTCCGTCAGCAGCCGGCCGGCGCGCCCGGCGTCGGCGAGGTCGAGGCTGCCCCTGAGGGCGACGGCCGGCCGTTCCTCGTCGAGGGTCACCTCCAGGTGGTGGAACCCGGGCGTACCGCGTCGCGTCCCGGAGGACCGGGGCCTGGCCGGCGGCGCTGGGTGGTTGGTCACGGGCTCGGTCTCCAGCTCGCGCTCGAAGCCGGGAACGCCCGCGGCCTCAGCTCGTCCCAGTGCACGGTGACCTCCGTCGGTCGTTGTTCCCCGCCCGTACCCGGGCGGGCCGTCTCGCTAACCAGGTCCGTTCACCTCGACGGTGGCGAAGCTCTCCGCGCCCATACCGACCCCCGTCGCCATGGGAACTACGTGGACGCGGGGATGCAGGCCGAGCAGGACAAGGGAGGATCGAGGCCGCCGAGCTTCGGCGACACCGACTCGATACCCGGTCAGCCGAGGCGGTTGTCCAGGTAGCACCACTTCCAGGCCTCGCCGGGCTCGATGCTGCGCATCACCGGGTGCCGGCACTCGGCGAAGTGCCCGCTCGCGTGCTTGCCGATCGAGGAGTCGCAGCAGCCCACGTGGCCGCACCCGAGGCAGAGGCGCAGGTGCACCCAGGTCGTGCCGTCGCGCAGGCACTCCTCGCATCCCTCCGGCGTGCGCGGCGCCAGCCAGGGGGGCGCCTCGCGCAGGTGCTCGCAGTCGCCGGCGCGGATCGCGGCGGGCCGCAGCTCCCCGTCGGTCGGCGACTCCGCGTCCTCCACGGGGTCGAGGAGCGACTCCTCCTGGTCGACCGCCGTCATCGCCGCCCGCAGCACCACGTCGTTAACGTAGCCGCGGTCCCGCGCGTGGACGATCATGTCCCGCTCCGCCCCGAGCATCTCCAGGCGGAGCCGGCGGTAGATCGCGTTGGGCGTCTCGATCTCGGACTGGCTGCGGCCGAGGCGCTCCCAGACGCCGTTCGCCCGGAGCTCGGCGCGCTCGCGCAGCTGGCGCAGGACCTCCTCGGGATCCTCCGGGGAGCGGACCTCCTCCAGCCGGTCCAGGCCCGCGCGCGACGCCTTGCTGATCAGCGCGGCGGCCTGGAGCGCGTCCTCGGCCGGGCTCGGCGCGGGCAACCGCAGGCGCGCGACGAGCCACGGCAGCGTGCTCCCCTGCAGCAGCAGGGTCCCCGCGACGACCACGAACGCCGCGAGCTGGAGCACCGCCCGCTGGGGGGTCTCCTCGGGCAGCAGGAAGGCGGCGGCCAGCGTCACGACGCCGCGCATGCCGGCCCACGAGACGACCGCCCCGGTCAACCAGCTCCACGACCGCGCCCGCATGCGCGCGGTGCCGTGACGGTAGATCCAGACGGCGCCCATGACGTACAGGATGCGGACGAGGATGGTCGCGACCAGCACGGCGGCGCAGATCAGGACGATCCGGCCGACGCCGAGGTCGGAGTCGCCGACGTCCTCCAGGATCGGCCGGATCTGCAGGCCGATCAGCAGGAAGACCGCGTTCTCGAGCATGAACTGGACCGTTCGCCAGTTCGTGCTCTCCGCGAGGCGCGACGCCGCCGACTGAAGCCTGGGGGCCTTGTGGCCCAGCAGCAGGCCGGTGACGACGACCGCCAGCACCCCCGAGGCGCCGATCGCCTCGGCGGGGAGGAAGGCGACGTAGGGCGCGGTGAAGGAGAGCGTCGTGTCGAGCACCGGGTCTGAGATGCGGCGGCGGATCGTGGCGAGGAGCCAGGTGGCGGCGAGCCCGATCAGGAGCCCACCACCCGCGGCGAGGACGAAGTCCCACCCGACCTCGAGCGGCGTGACGCTCGAGGTGATCGCGGAGATGGCCGCGGTCAGCGCGACCAGGGCGGTGGCGTCGTTGACGAGGCTCTCGCCCTCGAGGATCGTGATGATCCGGCGGGGCATCCCGATGCGGCGCGCCACCGCGGTGGCGGCGACCGCGTCCGGCGGCGCGACGACCGCGCCCAACGCCAGGGCGGCCGCCAGGGAGACCGACGGCACGACCCACCAGGCGACGAGGCCGACGGCGACCGTGCTCACCGCCACCAGCACGACGGCCAGCAGGATGAGCGCCTCCTTGGTCGCGGCGAAGTCCACGAGCGAGGTCCGGATCGCCGCGGCGTACAGCAGCGGCGGCAGGAGCCCGAACAGGACCAGGTCGGGATCGAGCTCGAAGGTCGGCACCCCGGGCACGAACGACGCGATCAGGCCCACCACGACCAGCGCCAGCGGGGGCGACCACCCGAAGCGGCGCGACGCGCCGGCGACGAACGCGACGGTCACGACGATCGCCAGCACGAACAGGGCGGGCTCCACGCCCGCATGATGCCCGGCCCCCGGGCCGGCCGGCCTCGTGTAGCCTCGCCGGCATGTGCCGCAACATCAGAACGCTCTACAACTTCGAGCCGCCGGCGACCGAGGACGAGGTCCGCGCCGCCGCGCTCCAATACGTCCGCAAGATCAGCGGGTTCCACAAGCCGTCGCGCGCCAACGCGGAGGCCTTCGACCGAGCGATCGACGCCGTCGCGGCGATCTCCCATGAGCTCATCGGGGAGCTGACGACGTCGGCCCGGCCGAAGGACCGCGAGGTCGAGGCGGCCAAGGCCCGCGCCCGGGCTCAGCGCCGCCTGGCCGCCTGAGGCCCGGCGGCCGCGCGCGCTCCCGGTTGACGGGGACCGCGGGCGGGCTCTAGCGTCGGGGCCCGCGCGGACGTGCCGCGCGGCGGCTTAAGATGCGCGCGCCCAGGCCCATCCGAAACGTCAACGCCGGCGACCTCATCGAGATGATGCTCGTGGTCGCGGTGACGACCATCGTCATCATCCGGATCATCCTGGAGCTCTCGGGCTACCCGAAGCTCGGCGGCGGGGGGCTCCACATCGCCCACGTCCTCTACGGCGGCCTCATGATGATCGCCGCGCTGATCCTCGTCTTCGCCCTCCTCAACATGTCGGCGCAGTGGGCGGCGGCGTTCGTCGGCGGGGTCGGCTTCGGCTTCTTCATCGACGAGGTCGGCAAGTTCATCTCCAACGACGTGAACTACTTCTTCGAGCCCGCGTTCGCGGTGATGTACGTCGTCTTCATCATCCTGTTCTTCGCGCTGTGGGCGATCCGCCGCGCCGCCCTGCGCCCCCACGACGCGCTCGCGAACGCCCTGAGCCTGCTGCGCGAGGAGCGCGACGGGATGCTCGACGCCGAGACCAAGCGGGAGATCCTCGCTGCTGCTCGACCGCGCCGACCCCGCGGACGCCCTCGTGCCGGTGCTGCGCGAGCGCGTGCGCGCGACGCCCACGATCGAGCGGCGCAACCTCACGCCCTACGCCCGCTGGCGGACCCGCCTGGCCGAGTGGTACCAGCACAAGGCCGAGCAGCACTGGTTCTCGACGCTCGTCCTGGTGGTCATGATCATCTACGGCCTCGCATCCCTCGGCACGGTCGTCAGCCCGTTCACGGACGGCGAAGGTGTCGACGGCGACAGCCACGACTTCGCGACGTGGTTCGAGACCGGCTCCGCAGGCGTCACGGCGATCCTCATCGGCATCGGCCTCGCCGTGCGGCGCCGCTCGCGGGTCGCGTCGTACCGCTGGTTCAAGGCGGGGATCCTGGTTTCCCTGCTGATCACGCAGGTCTTCGTCTTCTACTACGACCAGCTCTCGGCCCTGGTCGGCGTGATCGTCGACCTGCTCCTGTACGCTCGCCCTCTCGTACATGATCGCCCGCGAGGAGGCCCACGAGCGGGGCGTGACGGCGACGCCGGCCCCGGACCCCGACCCCACGCTGGCCTCCGAGGCGACGTAGCGAGGCGCGGATCGCCACGCGGAGCCAGAGCGCGAGCCGCAGCGAGGTCGGCGACCTCGTCGTCGTCCCTGCGGGCCGCTACCGGCTCGGCGAGCCCGGGGAGGAGCGCGAGGTCGAGGTCGCGGCGGTGCTCATCGGCCGCTACCCGGTGACGAACGCCCAGATGGCGGCCTGCTCGGGCGAGCCGCCCGCGGCCGAGCACCTGGCCCGCCACCCCGCCACGGGTCTCGCGTTCGACGACGCCCTCGCGTTCTGCGCCTGGGTCTCGGCGCGTTCCGGAGGGCGCGTCAGGCTGCCGTCGGGCGCCGAATGGGAGGCCGCCGCTCGTGGCGACGACGGGCGCCCGTGGCCGTGGGGCCACGCGTTCGACCCGGATCGCTGCGCCTGCGCCGAGGCGAACGCCTGGACGACCGTCCCCGTCGACGCCCACCCGGCCGGCGCCTCCCTCTGCGGCGCCGAGCAGCTCGCGGGCAACGTCTGGGAGTGGGTGGGCGACCCGCCCGACGACGACGGCTGGCGGCGCGTCCGCGGCGGCTGCCACCTCGACCACGCCTGGGGCGTGCGCGCCAGCCGGAGCCTGCCGGCCGACCCGGGGCGCGCCACCTACACGACCGGCTTCCGCATCGCCATCGACATCGACCACGCCGACGAGGAGGTGCCATGACCGCTCGAGAGCGGGTGATCGACGCCCTGCGCGACGTCTACGACCCCTGCTGCGCCGACCGGGGGATCAGCGTCGTCGACATGGGCCTGGTGGAGGACGTGCGCGTCGACGGCGCCCACGTCAGCGTGGACATCGTCCTGACGACCGGCTGGTGCCCGTTCGTGGCCTCGATGTCCGACATGATCCCTGCGCGGCTGCACGACCTCGACGGCGTCGAGAGCGTCGAACGTCGAGGTGGTCTGGGACCCGGTCTGGACGCCCGAGCGGCTGTCCGACTCGGCCCGCGAGAAGCTCGAGATGCCCATGGAGGAGCTGCTGCCGTACCGCGAGCGGCGCCTTGCCTCAACCCGCGAAGGAGGCTGACGATGGCGACCACCGAGACCGCTGCCGAAGCCGCGGGCGCCCGCGAGCGGAAGGTGCCCGCGTTCGTGTTCGACTGCGTCTGCCACATCTTCAACTTCGACAAGCGCAACGCGCTCGGCCCGCCCGGCGAGATGTTCGACGAGCACCTCTACGCCTTCCACCAGTTCCTGACCCAGGCCGGCGAGACCGTCCTCGGCCGCGACGAGTTCTTCCGCGAGTGGTCCGTCGACGAGATCTACGAGATGGTCATCGAGGGCTCGGACACGGACATGATCGTGGCCCAGCCGCTGCCGCTGACCGACCTCTTCCACGACGGCCTGTCGCCGTGGGAGAAGTGCGCCGAGATGGCGGCCAAGCACCCCGACCGGGCGGTCTTCTGGGGCTCGGTCAACCCGCTGGAGGGCAAGAAGGCCCTCGATCTCATGACCCGCCAGGTGGAGGACCACGGCGCGAAGGCGTTCAAGTTCTACAACGTCCGCTACGACTACGGGCAGCCGTTCCCCTGGCGCATGGACGACCCCCGGATCGCGTTCCCGGTCTTCGAGCACGCCCAGAAGCTCGGCGTGAACCTGGTCGGCGTCCACAAGGGCGTGCCGCTCGGGCCCCAGCCGGTCGAGCACACGCGCACCTTCGACATGGACGGGGCGGCCGCCAACTTCCCCGACATCAACTTCGTGATCTTCCACGTCGGGCTGCCGTGGCTGGACGAGGTGCTGTGGCAGATCGTGCGCTTCCCCAACCTGTACGCCTCGATCGCCGCGACCGTCAACTTCATCTCCCGCCACCCACGGGTCTTCGCCGAGACGCTCGGCAAGATGATGTGGTGGTGCGGCGAGGACAAGATCATCTACGGCGGCGAGGCGCCGATCTGGCACCCGCAGTGGGCGCTGGAGGCGTTCTGGAACTTCGAGCTGCCGACGGACATCGTCGAGGACTACGGCTACCCGCCGCTCACCGAGCAGGCCAAGCGCAAGATCCTGGGCGGCAACCTCGCCCGCCTGCACGGGATCGACGCCGAGGCCAAGGCCGCGGAGCTCGGCGCGCCGGCCTGACCGACCCGACGGCAGACCCCGGGCGGTCTCACGCCCGGCGGTCTCCCGTCGTTGTACGGGCATGACCACCATTCCCATCGCCACCACGCTGTACAGCGTCGCCCCCTCCCCCGCCGGGCCGCTCCTCCTGAGCGGCGACGAGCGGGCCCTCACGGGCCTGTGGTTCGCCGACGAGCCCCCGGCAGCGCGGGCGGAGTGGTGCCGCGACGACGACCGCTTCCGCGACGAGGTCCGCCAGCTGGCCGAGTACTTCGCCGGCGAGCGGACGGCCTTCGACATCCCGCTGCGGCTCGAGGGCGCCGCCTTCGACCGGCGCGTCTGGGACGCGCTGCGCGAGATCCCCCACGGCTCCACCGCGACCTACGGCGAGCTGGCCGACCGCGTCGGAGCGCCCGGCCGCGCCCGCGCGGTCGGGTCGGCCAACGCGCGCAACCCGATCGCGATCGTGGTGCCGTGCCACCGGGTGATCGGCGCCACCGGGGCGCTCACCGGCTACGCGGGCGGGCTCGAGCGCAAGCGCGCGCTGCTCGTCCACGAGGGCGCCATCCTGGCCTAGGAGGCGCTAGCCGGGCCAGCCCAGGACCCCCGCCCAGATCAGCAGGGCGACCGCCGCCGCCGCGGCCACGAGGACGAGCAGGACCCACCGCCAGCGGGCCCGACCGCCCGCCCACCGCGCGGGCGGTGGCGCGCGTCGCCGGCACGTGGACCGGCCGCGGACGGACCGGCGCCGGGGCCCGCTCCGAGGGCAGCGTGCGCTCGGGCCCCTCGACCTGCACGCCGAGGTGCGCGGCGTAGGCGCGGACGAAGCCGTTCACGTACGCGGGGTCGGGAAGCGACTCGAAGCGGTCGTCCTCGATCGCCACCAGGTAGCGCTCCCGTATGCGCGTCGCCGCGGCGCACTCGGACAGGTCCATCCCCTGCCGCATCCGGGCCTCGCGCAGCCGTGCGCCGATCGGACGGAGGTCCTCCACGGCCGGAGCCTACGCATCCGTCATGCTTCCGACACGGGTGAGCGAGGGCGACGACCACTACCGGGCGCTTGACGTCGCCCCGAAGGCCACGGCGCAGGAGATCCGCGCCGCGTGGCGCTTCCTGCTGGTCGCCTTCCACCCCGACCGCTTCCGCGACCCCGCCCAACGCCGGCGGGCCGAGGAGATCACCAAGCGGGCGAACGCCGCGTGGCACGTGCTCGGCGACCCCGCCCGGCGGCGGCGCTACGACCGCCTCCGGCACGACGGCGCCCGGCCGGTGCCCGCCGAGGCGCCGGCGATCGTCCGCGAGCTCCCGTGCCCGTCCTGCGCCACCCGCAGCCGCGTGCCCGACGCGGGCGGGCGGGTCGTGCGCATCGCCTGCCCGGCGTGCCGCGAGAGCTTCTCCGCCATGATCGGCGCGCGCTGCGTGGGCCGGCCCCGCCTGGAGAAGGGGTGGCTGGGGCTGCGCTACGAGGCCCTCTTCGCCGACCGCGACGGGGCCCGGACCACCGTGAGCTTCCGGCGCCTCCCGCAGGAGCTCGCCCTGTCGGACGGCGAGACGATGTCGGTGGTCTTCCACCCGCGGCGCGCCCGGCCGGTCTACGCGATCGTCCACGGCGACGACCCTCGACGTCGGCTGGCGCGTGAGTTGAAAAGCGAGAGACCGCCGCGGAGCTTTTTCCGGCGCCCGCCCCGGCGAAGCCGGTGCGCCGGTCTGCCGGAGGCCCCGGCCAGGGGCCGGAGGCGCGCATGAGCGCCCGCTAAGAGGCGCTCATCCGCTTAGCCGCGTCTCGAAGAACGCCCTGATCGCCTCCCGGCCGCCGCCGGTCGCGGCCTCGGCGAAGCGGGCCGCCAGCGCTCCCCGCTCGCGCGCGTCGTGGCGGACGACCTCGGCGTCGAGCGCGTGCCAGCCCATCTCCGCGAGCTCGATCTCGATCCGCACCTGGGCCGACGAGGGGAAGTCCCTGCCGGCCAGGAGGACGCCGCCCTGGCTCAGGTTGACGCTCTGAGCCTCGACGACCGCCCCGCCGGCGATCACGCGCGCCGGCAGCTCGGCCGACGCACGCGGGTGGGCACGGCGCTCGTCGTCCGGGCTCGGCTCGGCCATCTCCCTCCCTCTCGGCCTCCGGCCCGGCCAGCCTCCCGATCGAGGGCCGGCCTACCCGCCGCCCCGCCCGCGGCGGAGCGGGCCACGTAGTCCTCCACGAGGAGCAGGTTGTCCTCCCCCGCCCGCCGCACGATCTGCAGGAGCTCGGACATGGCCTTGACCTCCTCGACCTGCTCGGTCACGAACCACTGGAGGAAGACCTGCGTGGCGTGGTCGTTCCTCTCGATCGCGAGGTCCACGGCGGCGTCGATGTGGGCGGTGACCGAGGCCTCCCCGTCCAGGCTGAGCGCGACCGCCTCCTCGGCGCTCTCGAAGGTCGCCTTGGGCGCGTTCAGGCTCGGGATCGCCACCGATCCGCCGACGTCCTGGATGAAGGCCAGGAACTTCATCGCGTGCTCGTGCTCCTCGGCGGCCTGGCCCGAGAAGAACCTCGTCAGCTCGGGAAGGCCCTCCGCGTCGAACCAGCTCGACACCTGCAGGTACTGAAGGTGAGCCTCGAGCTCGCGCCCCAGCTGGGCGTTGAGGGCGTCGACGACGGCCGTGTCGATCGGCATGCGGCTCCTCCTGACGGGTCGCGCCAAGTCTAGCCGCGCGCGGGTCGCGCGGTCCCAGGGGGCCCGCTAGGGTCCGCGGTCGTCCCCGGAGGAGATCCCCCGATGCCGCTCGCCCGCCGCCGGCCCCTCGCGGGCCTCGCCGCCCTCGGCGCCGCCGCCCTCATCGCCGGCTGCGGCGGAGGCTCCGGCTCGCTGAGCGCCGACGAGTTCCGGGAGCAGGCCGACGCCATCTGCGCCGACGCCGACGAGCGCCTCGAGACCCTCACCGAGCCGACCGCGGCCGGCGAGATCCTCCCGTTCCTGCGCGCCGGGCTGCCGATCCAGGCCGAGGAGCTCGGCCGGATCGAGGAGCTGGATCCGCCCGACGAGCTGCAGGCCGCCGTCGACGAGGCGGGCGAGCTGAACCAGCAGCGCCAGGAGCTGATCCAGCGAGGCCGCCGACCGCATCGAGGCCGGCGAGGACCCCCAGGCGGTCATCGCCGAGGTGACGCCGGAGATCGAGCGCCTGCAGGAGGAGGCGCGGGCGAAGGCGCAGGAACTGGGGCTCACGGTCTGCGGCCGCGCGGACGACGAGGGCACATCCACGGCCGGCGGGGCGACCGCGACCGCCCCCGAGGCGACGACCGGCACGCCCCCGGGCGACGACCGGCACGACGGCGGCGCGGCGAGACCGCCCAGTACCTCGAGGACGTCGGCGCGGCGGTGGCGTCGTTGCGGAGCTTCTCCAGCCTCCTCCAGGGCACGACGAGCCTCGAGGACCTGCAGGCCAGGGTCCCCGAGGCGAGGGCCGAGCTCGACTCCTTCGACGACGCGGTCGCCGAGCTCGAGGGCTACAGCTTCGACAACGCCACGCTCGAGGCGCAGCGCGCCGAGCTCGCCGAGTCCGGTCCGCGAGTCTCCGACCAGCTGCGGCGGTTCCTCACGGCCGCCGAGTCGGGAGATGCGGAGGCCATCCAGGCCGTCCTGCCCGGCGTCACCCAGGCCCTCACGGAGTTCCAGGACGCCGCCACGCCCTAGTCCGCCGAGCGCCGGCGGGCCTCCCGGCGGGCGCGCTCCGAGCGCGTGGCGCCCACGATCGCGGCGGTCGCGAGGATGCCCCAGAAGACGCCGTACGTGAGCCCGCGCCAGACCGGCTGGTTCAGCAGGAACACGTGCACGGCCCAGAGCAGGAGGATCGCCAGCGGCGCCACGATGGCGATCTGCGCGCCGACGTGCAGGTCCTCCCACCGGCGCAGCCACGCGGGCGGCTCGGGTCGCTGCACGGTGCTCACTGCACCCAGGATACGCCCGCGGAGCGGAGCACTAGGATGGCCCGGTGCCGGGGCGCTCGTCACCCGACTGGGAGCGGTTCGCCGAGTGGGCGGGCACCCTCGCGGACCTCGCCGGCGCCGCGGGGCTCCTGGAGTGGGACCGCGAGACGTCGATGCCACCCGCGGGCGCCGAGGGACGGGCCCGCCAGCTCGGCACGCTCGCCGCGCTGCGCCACCGCGAGCTCGTGCGCGCCGACGCCGGCGCGGCGCTCGACGCCCTGCGCGCGAACCCGGACGACCTCGACGACGACGCCCGCGCCATGCTGCGCCTCGCGACGCGGGAGCGCGACCGGGCGCTGCGTGTGCCCGAGACGCTCGTGCGCGAGATCACCGAGGCGTGCTCGCGGTGCGTCTCGGCCTGGGTCGAGGCGCGCGAGGCCGACGACTTCGCCGCCTACGCCGGGCCGCTGCGCCACGTCGTGGAGCTCAAGCGCCGCGAGGCCGAGGCGGTGGGGATCGGCGACGAGCCCTACGACGCCCTGCTCGACCAGTTCGAGCCGGGGGCGCGGGCCGCGGGCCTCGAGCCGGTCTTCGCCGACCTCCGCGAGCGGCTGGCGCCGATCGTCGCCGCCGCCTCGCAGCGTGAGACGGCCGGGCTCCCCCCGCGGGATTGGCCCGAGGAGGGCCAGATGGCGCTCGCCGACGACATCGCCGCCCTGGTCGGGTTCGACGCGTCGGCCGGGGTGATCGCCCGCTCGGCCCACCCGTTCACCAGCTCCCCGCACGCCGGCGACGTGCGGTTCACCACGCGGGTGGCGCGCGACAGCCCCCTGAGCAACATCGGAGCCGTCATGCACGAGCTGGGCCACGCCCTCTACGAGCAGGGCCTGCCGCCCGACGTCAACCGCACGCCCCTGCACGACGCGCCCTCGCTCGGGGCGCACGAGTCGCAGTCGCGCTTCTGGGAGAACCAGATCGGCCACACCCTGGCGTTCTGGGGGGCGCTCGAGCCCGCCCTGCGGCGCCGCTTCCCGGAGGCGATGACGGGCCTCGACCCGGCGCTGCTGCACCGCGCGGCGAGGGTCGTCCGGCCCTCCCTCATCCGCGTCGAGGCGGACGAGGTGACCTACAACCTCCACATCGTCCTCCGGTTCGAGATCGAGCTCGCGCTGATCCGCGGCGACCTGGACGTCGAGGACCTGCCCGCCACGTTCGCCGACGGCATGGAGCGCCTCGTCGGGATCCGCCCGCCGAGCGACGCCCTCGGCGCCATGCAGGACATCCACTGGGCGCACGGCCTGTTCGGCTACTTCCCGACCTACACGCTGGGCAACCTCTACGCCGCCCAGCTCGCCGAGGCCGCCGACGCCGAGCTGGGCGGCATCGAGCGGGCGGTCGAGGAGGGGCGCCTGCGCGACATCCTGGACTTCATGCGCGAGCGCGTGCACCGCCACGGCGCCCGCTTCGAGACGCCCGAGCTGATGCGGCGGGCGACCGGGCGCGAGCTGGGGTCCGACGCCCTCATCGCCCACCTCGAGCGCTCCTACTTGGCGGCCGCCTGACCCTCCCGGCCGGCCTCGGGGAGGCCCGCCTCGACCTCGTCGATCAGGTCGGCGTGGAGGTCGAGGAACCGGCGCAGGAAGCCGATGACCAGCAGCAGGTAGACCTCGCGGTGCGGGAGCGAGCGGGCGCTGGCCTCCCCCTCGTCGAGCCGCGACCGGACGTCGGCGATGTCCTCCCTCAGCGCGGCGAGGCTCGCGCGCGTCGGCGCCTCCCCCACCAGGTCGGCGATCAGCAGGCGCAGCAGCGGCTCGCTCTTCAGCGGGGTGAGGCGGGCCGGCGTCCGCGCGTACTCGCGCAGCGCCTTCAGGCCCTTGTCGGTCAGCGTGTAGACCGTCCGCTCGCGGGTCTTGCCGGGCGCCTTGCTCGCGTCCAGGTAGCCGAGACGGGCCAGCCGCTTCGGCTCGGCGTAGTACTGGCTCTCGCCGGCCCAGTCGAGGATCCGGCCGCGCCGGGCCATCCGCAGGAGGTCGTGGGCGCCGGCGCCGGTGCGGCCGACCAGGCCCATGATCTCGTACGAGAAGAGGCTCAGCTCATCGCTCGACATAACTCTGTTCCGTAGTCTACAACTCCGCTATGACGACGCGAAGCGCCGCCCGGCACGGGCGCCTCTGGGGCGCTCGCGCCGAGGCCTGGGCCGAGGAGGAGGCCGCCGAGGCCCCGAAATACGAGGCCGCCATCGCGCGCGTCGAGATCGCGCCCGGCCAGGAGGTCCTCGACATCGGGTGCGGCAGCGGCGTGTTCCTCCGGATGGCCGCCGACCGGGGGGCACGGACCTCCGGGCTCGACGCCTCCGAGGGGCTGCTGGAGGTCGCGCGCCGCCGCCTGCCGGGCGCGGACCTGCGCGTCGGCGACATGCAGCGCCTTCCCTGGGGCGACGATCGCTTCGACCTCGTGACGGGCTTCAACTCGTTCTTCTTCGCCGACGACATGGTCGCGGCCCTCCGCGAGGCGCGCCGCGTCGCCAAGCCAGGCGCGACCGTGCTGATCCAGGTGTGGGGGCGGGCGGAGCGGTGCGACCTCACCCCCGTCCTGCAGGCCGTCCGGGCGCTGCGCCCGGCGCCGCCCGTCCCGCCCGCGCCCCCGCTCTCGCAACCGGGCGTGCTCGAGGGGGCGGCCACCGAGGCCGGGCTGACCCCCCAGGCCGCCTTCGACGTCAGCGTCGCGCTGGAGTTCGCCGACGAGTCGGCCCTGCTGCGCAGGCTGCTGTCGCCCGGCCCGATCGTCGAGGCGATCGAGGCCCGGGGCGAGGACGCCGTCGCGAAGGCGGTCCTCGAGGCCGCGGCGCCCTACCTCACGGCGAGCGGCGCATACCGGCTCGAGAACGAGTGGCACTCCCTGATCGCCCGCGCCTGAGCGCGCTCAGCGCCTCGCCAGGAACATGAACCTGTTCATCGCGAAGAAGTAGTCGTCCCCCATCTCGCGGAGGGCGGACGCCCAGGCCTCCGCCTCGCCGGCGCTCACGCCGCCGCGGCCCGGCACGAAGCCGGCGATGAGCTCCAGGATGCCGGCGCTGTAGGTCTCCCGGGCGTAGCCGACGTTGAGCAGCGGGACGATCGACGCCGACTCGAGCGCGAGCCCGGCGTCGCGCAGCAGCCCGGGCAGCCGCCGGGGCAGGTCGCGGTGGGCCAGGTGCTCGTCCCAGGCGGCCATCACCCGCCTCATCAGCCCCTCGTCCGGGGAGTGCCAGACGAGGGAGTCCCAGTCGGTGTCCAGGACCAGCAGGCGCCCGCCGGGCGCCAGGACCCGCCGCACCTCGGCCAGCGCGGCCGGCATGTCCGGGACGTACTCGTAGACCTGGGTCGCGACCGCGAGGTCGACGGCGCCGTCCTCCAGCGGCAGCGGCCCCCCGACGTCCGCCTCGGCCAGCTCGACCCGCGCCGCCCCGGCGCCGCACTCGCGCCGCGCCGCGATGGCCAGCATGCTCGGGCTCGCGTCGAGCCCGATCACCCGGCCCCCGGGGCCCACCGCGCGGGCGATCTGGCACGCCAGCAGGCCGGGCCCGCACCCCAGGTCGAGCGCCCGCTGTCCCAACGCCGGCGCGAGCGCCTCGATCACGACCCGCCGCTGCTCGACGACGTCGGCGGTGCCGTAGACCTCCTCGATCGCCCGCGAGGCCGCTTCGTCGAACTCGATCATCTGCCCCCCGGCGTCCGTCACGCGACGGCCCGGCTCCGCTCCCTCCGGCGCGGGCGGGCCTTGGGCCGCGCCGGGGCGAGCAGCTCGCGGGCGCGCGTGGCCGCGCCGATGATCCCCGCCTCGTTGCGCAGGGTCGCCGCCACGACCGGCGGCCTCACGTCGAGCAGCGGCAGGAACTTGTCGGCGCGCTTGGAGATGCCGCCCCCGAGGATGACGAGGTCCGGCCAGATCAGGGCGTCCACGCGGTCGAGGTACTCGTCCAGCAGCGGCGCCCACTGGCTCCACGAGAGCCCCTTGCGCTCGCGCGCGCCCGACGAGGCCCGCCGCTCGGCGTCCTTGCCGCGGATCTGGATGTGGCCGAGCTCGGTGTTCGGGACCAGGATCCCGTCGACGAACAGCGCCGAGCCGATCCCCGTCCCGAGCGTCAGCAGGAGGATCACCCCCCGCACGCCCTTCCCCGCGCCGAAGCGGACCTCCGCGAGCCCGGCCGCATCGGCGTCGTTGAGGACGACGCACTCGCGCCCGACGGCCTCCGAGAACGCCTCGACCGCGTTGACGCCGACCCAGCTCTTGTCGATGTTGGCGGCCATCATCGCCGTGCCGCCCACGATCGGGCTCGGGAGGCCGATCCCGACCGGACCCGCGTCGAGGCCAAGCTCCGCGACGAGGCCGGCGGTGGCGGCCACCACCGCGTCCGGGCTCGCCGGCTGCGGCGTCGCGACCCGTATCCGCTCGCTCTTGAGCGCGCCGCGTCGCGGCTCGACGACCGCGCCCTTGATCCCGCTGCCGCCGATGTTGACCCCGATGACCCCTCTCATGCCGCCTCGCTGTCGTAGGTGACCAGGGACAGGACGTCGTAGCCTCGCAGGGTCTCGCGCCCCGGGAGGAAGGCGAGCTCGACCACGACGGCGATGCCGACGACGACGCCCCCGAGCCGCTCCACCATGCGGCACAGCGCGAGGGCCGTCCCGCCCGTCGCGAGCAGGTCGTCGTGCACCAGCACCTTCTGGCCGGGCCTCACCGCGTCGCGGTGGACCTCGATCGCGTCGGTGCCGTACTCGAGCGTGTACGACTCGGCGACCGTCTCGCACGGAAGCCTGCCGGACTTGCGCGCCGCCGCCACGCCCACCCCGAGGGCCTGCGCGAGCGCGCCGCCGAGGATCAGCCCCCGCGCCTCCGCGGCGAGGACCAGCTCGGGCTGGCGCTCGCGGGCCCAGACGGCCATGCGATCGACGCAGGCCGTGAGCCCCGCCGGGCTCTGGAAGAGCGGCATCAGGTCGTAGAAGAGGATCCCCGGGTGGGGGTGGTCGGGGATCTTGCGGATCGCGGCGTCGATGTCGAAGGCGCCGGCGCTCACCCGCTGGCGATCTGGCGCAGCTCGGAGATCAGCATGAGGTGGCGCATGTGGGCCGCGAGGGCCGCCAGGTTCTCGAGGGCCTCCAGCGCCTCGCGGCGGCGCTCGGGGTTGCGCGAGCGAATGCCCACGGCGAGAAGCTGCTCCAGGAGGCCCGCCTCGCGCTCCGCGGCCACGCGGAAGATCCGCAGGTGCCGGGGCTCCACGCCGTACGAGGCGAGCTCGAGCGCCGTCTGCACCACCTCCCGGTCGGTCTCGTCGAACCCCTCCCCCATGCGGCCGCCGACCAGCCCGTACTCCTCCAGCGCCCGCAGCAGGCCGGGGTCGGCGCCGGTCGTCGCCAGGATCTCCCCGGGCGAGTAGCGGCGCGTGGGGGCGGGCTCGGCGAGCTGGGCGCGCTTGAGCTGCTTGGCCTGGTTGGCGACGCTGAACGCGCCCGTGCTGGACGACTCGAGCTCCTGGCGGATCACCCGCAGCGGCAGGAACTCGTCCCGCTGCAGGCGCAGGATGGTGCGCAGGCGCTCGACCTCGAGCGGGGAGTAGAGCCGGTAGCCGCCGGGCGTCCGCTTCGGCGAGATGAGCTTCTGGTCCTCGAGGTAGCGGATCTTCGAGATCGAGATCGAGGGGAAGTCCGCCTGCAGCAGCTCGCAGACCGCGCCGATGGTCAGGCTGCCGTCCGCCCGCCCCGCGCCGCCGCCCGCGCCGTCGGCGGGGGGCTCGTCGTCGGGGATGAGGCGCGGCTCGGTCATCCGGCGAGATAGGTCAGGCGGAACTTGCCGATCTGGAGCTCGTCGCCGTGCTCGAGCACCTCCTCCTGCTCGATGCGGCGCCGGTTGACGTACGTGCCGTTGAGGCTGCCGAGGTCGCGGATGGACGTCCCCTCGCCCCGGCGGATGATCACGGCGTGGTTGCGCGACACGGTGACGTCGTCGAGGAACACGTCCGAGGTCGGCTCGCGGCCGACCGTCACGGTGTCGCGGTCGAGCGAGAAGATCGCCCCCGGGGGGCCCCCGGAGCGCACCGCCAGGGTCGGGCCGTCGATGGCAGGCCCCTGCCAGACGCCGGTCTCGGCCTCCTCGTCGCTGATCGCGAGCGGCCCGGTGATCTCGCCGGTCCCCTGGTTCTCGGCGATCAGCAGGGCGCCGCAGCGCCCGCAGTACTTGTGGGCGTCGCTGTTGTGGAACCCGCATTCGGGGCAGTACATCCTGACTCCCCCCTCCCCTCGCCGGACCGCCGTGTCAGTCGCGCTCGCCCTCGAGCCGGTCGAGGTCCGGAAGCCGCCCGGCCAGGATCCGGCTGAGCGCGTCCACGTTGACGACCGACAGCTCGCCCTCGTCGCGGCCCCGCAGGCGGCCGACCAGCTCGCTCTTGGCGAGCTCGATCCGGCCGTGCAGCAGGCGCCGCGCCTTCGAGATCTCGCGCTCCTCCTCGGTGAGCTCGCGGATCAGGTCCTTCAGCTGCGCGTCCGTCAGCGTGCTGAGGTCGGGCTGGGCGTCCATCGCTGCTCCTCGGGTGCCGACCGGGCCAGCATAGCGGCCGCGGGCGAACCCTCATGGGGTGGTCGAGGCCGTCCCCCCGGCGCGCAGGGCTTTGGCGGACTGTCTCGAGTAGTTCAGGAGGGTCACGACGGCCAGCGCGACGGCCGCCCAGAAGAGGCATCGACCCAGGCCTGGTCGAGCAGGATCGCCCCGCCGGTGGCCACCATGGTGAGCGCCGACGACACCTTGCCGGCCATGTCCACCCGCATCTCGATGCCGCGCCGCAGGAGCCACGCGTAGGCGACGACGACGAAGGTCTCCCGGAACATCAGGATCGCCGGCCCCACCGGGTTCAGCCGGTCGAGCAGGATCACGCCGACCAGGCCGGTCAGCACCAGCAGGCGGTCGGCGAGCGGGTCGGCGATGCGGCCGAAGCGGCTCTCGGCGCCGAGGCGCCGGGCGAGGACCCCGTCCAGGAAGTCCGTGGCCCCGACGACGCCGAAGATGATCGCCGCCGGCACCGAGGTCGGCCCCTCGGCCCGGATCAGGACGACCAGCAGCACCGGGAGCGCCGCCAGCCGCGCGAGCGTGAGGGCGTTGGGCAGCCACGCGAGACGGGACCTCCGCTGCATCGCGCCATTCTTGGGGGGCGCCGGCCAATTGGCCACAGGCGACGTGCGCCAGCTGCACGGCCACCGGCGCGCCGCTCGAGTGGCCTGCGATGTGGACGGGTCGCAGACCGAGATGGTCGAGCAGCGCCGCGGCGTCGGCGGCGTGGTCCGCGACGCTCACCGGCGGCGGGGTGTGGGTGCTTCCGACCCAACCCCGCCTGTGATACCGGATCAGCTGGTAGCGGTCGGCAAGCGCCGGTTCGCGAGACGAGCGGCAGGAAGCCGTCCGCGATGACGTGGCTGATGAGCAGCACGGGCTCGCCCGTTCCGCTCATCTCGTATTCCAGCTCGACGCCGTTGACCTTTACGCTCTGCATGGGTCCTCCTCGTTTGGCGCGGGTGTGTGGTCCACCCCATATGCGTGAGCAAGGCCGTTACAGCGGTGACCTCCCACGGTTACGGCCGTGGCGATGACCGACGCTGTCGGTGAGGCCTTCGTCCAGCGCGCACGTGATGCGGCAGCGCGAGGCGATTGGGGGGCGGCGTTCGAGCTCTTCATGAAGGCGGACGCGGACGGCCTCGCGGGTCGCGCCGATCTCCCGGTCCTCGGCGAGGTCGCGTACGCGGCGGGGCATCTCGACGTGACCATCGAAGCGTGGGAGCGCGCGTACGCGCTGTGCGTGGAGGCCGGCGACACCGACGCGGCAGCAGGGGCGGCGGTTCGCGTCGCGATGCACCTGCTCTTCGATACCGCCCTCATGGCGCCGGTGCGGGGCTGGTTGGCGCGAGCCGAGCGGCTCCTCGATGGTCGGCGGCGAGACACCGGCGAGCGCTTGGCTTGCGGTCGGTTCGGGCTTACGAGCGGCATGCTGGCCGGCGACCTACCCGACGCCCGGCCGTGGGCCCGGCGGGCCATCGAGCTGGGCTCGAAGCGTGAGCCGGCGGCGTGCGCGCTCGGCCGCGTGGCAGAAGCGCGGCTGCCTCATCCTGGATGGCGATGTCGAGCAGGGCCTGGCGCTGCTCGACGAGGTCGGGGTGGCGACGGTCTCCGGGGACCTCGATCCGCTCTCGACCGGGGTCGTCTACTGCGAGCTCGTGTGCGCCCTGCAGGGGCTTGCGCAGTACGACGCCGCCGAGGAATGGACCGAGGCGATGGAGCGGTGGTGCACGACGAACGCCATCGGGAGCCTCCGCGGGCGTTGTCGCGTCCACCGCGCGGAGATCCTCCGGCTGCGTGGGTCATGCGGCGAGGCGGAGACCGAGGCCCTGAGCGCGTGCGAGGAGCTGCGCCCTTACCTGCGGCGCGAGATGGGATGGCCGTTGAGCGAGCTGGGGCGGATCCGATTTCGCAGAGGAGACATCGACGGCGCCGAGGAGGCCTTTCTGGCTGCTCATCGCGCCGGCTGGGATCCGCAGCCCGGTCTCGCGCTCGTGCGGCTCGCCCAAGGAGACGCCGCGGCGGCGGCCGCGTCGATCCGAGACGCGCTCGAGCATCCGACGCGGGTGCCCTTCAAGGAGCGGCCGCCGGACACCGATCTGCAGCGAGCGCCGCTGCTCGAGGCGCAGGTCGAGATCGAGATCGCGGCCGGCGACGTCGCTCGAGCGCGCTCGGCCGCCGACGAGTTGACTCGCGTGGCGGCTCGGTTCGAGAGCAGGGCGCTGGTCGGCCGGCGCAACCCATCGCTCACGGGAGGGTGCGACTCGCGGAGGGCGATCCGGCGGACGCGCAGCGGTTCTGCGCCGAAGCCGCGCGGCTTTGGAGCGAGGTCGGGGCGCCGTACGAGGCGGCGCTGGCGCGGGCCGGTTTCGCCGAAGCTCTCCGCGCGAGCGGCAATGAGCACCGGGCCGCTTTGGAGCTCGAAGCGGCCCGCGCGGTTCTCGACCGGATCGAAGCCGAGCGCGACAGCCGACGACGCGGTGTCCGTCGAGCCGGACGGCGGAGCGCAGGAGCCACCGGTCACCGACCTCAACATGTTTCGCCGGGAGGGCGACTACTGGTCGGTCGTCTTCGAGGGCCGCACCGTCCGAGTGCGAGCCAATTGGCCATCCTCCGCCTCACCGGGGGCCTCGCCGGGACGTTCCGGGCCCGCCTCAATCGGGGCGACTGGATTCGAACCAGCGACCGCCCGGCCCCCAGCCGGGTGCGCTACCAGGCTGCGCCACGCCCCGAAGGTCCGCGAACCCTAGCTCAGCCGGACGAACTCGACCAGCTCGACCAGGTTCCCCAGCGGGTCGCGGGTGAAGAGCCGCTCGCGGCCGTGGATGCGGCTGCCCGCGTCGATGAGCGGCGCGCCGGCGGCCTCCAGGCGCCGCTGCGTCGCCGCCAGGTCGGCGACCTGGAGGCAGAAGTGGTGGCGGCGGGCCGGATCGGGCGGCGTCTCGTGGGGGATGAAGTGCAGCTCGATGCCCTCGTCGCGGGTCGCGAACCACACCCAGCCCTTGTCGGCCACCTCCGGCGGCACCGGCATCTCCGGGATGCCGAGCGTCCCGCCGTAGAAGCGCGCGCACGTCGTCCGCCCGGCCGGGCGGGAAGGTGAACCCGACGTGCTGCAGGCGGATCCCGGTCATCTCAGTCGCACGCCTCCCAGAGGGCGTGGATGGCCGCCGACGCCCCGTCCAGGGGCACGTCGCGCCGCTCCCGCCCGCGCCGGACCTGCACCTCGACCGGACCGTCCGGGAGCGTGCGGGCGCCCACCGTCACACGGATCGGGCACCCCAGCAGCTCGGCCTCCACGAACTTCTCCCCGGGCTTGGTGTCGGCGCGGTCGTCGTAGAGCACCTCGAGCCCGAGCGCGGACAGCTCCTCGTAGAGCCGGTCCGCGAGCCCGGCCTGGGGGGTGTCCGGAGCGCCGATCAGGACCAGGTGGACGTCGAAGGGAGCGATCGCGCGCGGCCAGACGATCCCGGCGTCGTCGTGGCCCTGCTCGATGGCCGCCGCGGCGATCCGGCCGGGGCCGATGCCGTAGCAGCCCATCACGATCGGCCGTTCCCTCCCGTCGGCGTCGAGGTAGGTCGCCCCGAGCGCCTCGGAGTAGCGCGTCCCCAGCTTGAAGATGTTCCCGACCTCGATGACCGGCTCCATCACGAGGGCGGCGCCCGAGGCGGCGTCGGCCTCCCCCACCAGCACCTCGCGGATGTCGGCGGTGCGGGCCTGGAAGTCCCGGCCCAGCACCACCCCGCTCAGGTGCACGCCGTCGCGGTTGGCGCCGGTGACGTAGTGGCCGCGCGACAGCGTCTCGTCGGCGACCACGCGCACCGGCGAGCCCGGCGGCAGTCCGACCGGCCCGAGCGACCCGGGGTCGGCGCCGAACCACTCGCGGATCTCCTCGGGGTGGGCCGGGCGGTGGGCGCCGACGATCCGGCCCAGCTTCTTCTCGTGAAGCGCGTGCTCGCCGCGCACCAGCGCGAGCACCGGCCCGTCCTCGGCGACCACGACGACGCTCTTGGCCAGCCGCGCCGGGGGCAGGCCGGTGAAGGCGGCCAGCTCCTCGATCGTGCCCACGCCCGGCGTGTCGAAGGGCGCGGGCGCCTCGGGCGTCTCGCCGAAGTCGGGCTCGCGCGGGACCGAGACCGCCAGCTCCACGTTCGCCGCGTATCCCCCGCCCGGGTCGCGGACGATCCTGTCCTCGCCGGCGGGGCTCGGCGCCATGAACTCGTGGGCGCCGGTCCCCCCCATCATCCCGGTGTCGCTCTCGACCATGTACCAGTGCAGGCCGCACCGGTCCATGATCCGCGCGTAGGCCCGCGCGTGCGCCTCGTAGGAGGCGTCGAGGCCGGCCTCGTCGCGGTCGAGCGAGTACGAGTCCTTCATCGAGAACTCGCGCACGCGCAGCATCCCGCTCTTGGCGCGCGGCTCGTCGCGGAACTTGGTCTGGATCTGGTACCAGGCCTGCGGCAGGTCGCGGTAGGAGCGGATCTCGCGCGCCGCGTGCCAGGTGATGATCTCCTCGTGCGTCATGCCGAGCACCATCTCGCGGCCGGCGCGGTCCTCCAGGCGGAACTGCTCGGGCAGCGGGTACCGGCCCGTCGCCTGCCAGATCTCGGCCGGGTGCAGGATCGGCATCTGGAGCTCCTGGGCCCCGATGCGGTCCATCTCCTCGCGGATGATCGCCTCGGCGCGGCGGATGGTCCGCAGCCCGAAGGGCAGCAGCGTGTAGAGGCCCGCGGCGAGCTGGCGCACGAGCCCGGCCCGCACCATGAGGATGTGGCTGACGACCTCGGCGTCGGCCGGCGCGTCGCGCAGGGTCGGCCAGAGGCGGCCGCTCAGGCGCACGGAGCCGCCGACGGGCGCGTCGGGCAGGCCCCAGCCCTCCGGCGCCCCGATCCGGGCCCCCGACGTCACCCGGGCGCCGCGGCGGTCGCGAGCGGGAAGCGGGTCACGACGTAGTCCTCGACCATCGCGATGAAGTCGTCGGCCAGCGTCGGGCCCTCCAGCGTGCGGACCTTCTCCCCGTCCACGTAGACCGGGGCGCGCGGCTGCTCGCCCGTGCCGGGCAGGCTGATGCCGATGTCGGCGGCGCGGCTCTCGCCGGGGCCGTTGACGATGCAGCCCATCACCGCGACCTTCAGCTCGGCGGCGCCCGGCCGCTCGGCGCGCCACTCGGCCATGCGGGCCTCGAGGTGCCGCTCGATGGTCTGGGCCAGCTCCTGGAAGACCGTGCTGGTGGTGCGCCCGCAGCCCGGGCAGGCGGTGACCTCCGGGCGAAAGGAGCGCAGGCCCAGGCTCTGGAGGAGCTCGCGGCACACGCGCACCTCGAGGGACCGGTCGCCGCCGGGCTCCGGCGTGAGGCTGGCGCGGATCGTGTCGCCGATGCCGTCCTGCAGGAGGATCCCGAGCGCGGCCGTGGTCGAGACGATGCCCTTGCTGCCCATCCCGGCCTCGGTGAGCCCCAGGTGCAGCGGGTGGGCGCAGCGGGCCGCGAGCTCGCGGTAGACGGCGACCATGTCCTGCAGGCGGCTCGTCTTGCACGACAGGACGATGCGGTCGCCCGGCAGGCCCAGCTCCTCGGCCGCCTCGGCCGACGTCAGCGCGCTCTGCACCATCGCCTCGCGCAGCACCTCGTCGGCGCCGACGGGCTCGGCGCTGCGGCCGTTCTCGTCCATCAGCCGGTCGAGCAGCTCCGGGTCGAGCGAGCCGGCGTTCACTCCGATCCGTACCGGCTTCTGCCGTGTGTCGATCGGCCGCCTGGATCATCGTCGCGAAGTTGGCGTCGTGGCGGGCGCCGCGGCCGACGTTGCCCGGGTTGATGCGGTACTTGTCGAGCGCCTCGGCGCAGTCCGGGAACTCGCGCAGCAGGGTGTGGCCGTTGTAGTGGAAGTCGCCGACGAGCGGGACGTTGACGCCGTGCTCGTCGCTGCAGGCGCTCGCGGATCTCGGCCACCCTGGCGGCCGCGGCGCGGTTGTTGACCGTGATGCGGACGATCTCCGACCCGGCCTCGGCCAGCTCGGCCACCTGGCGGGCGGTCGCGGCCGCGTCGGCCGTGTCGGTGTTGGTCATCGACTGGACCACCACCGGGGCGCCCCCGCCGACGACCACCTCGCCGACGCGGCAGGCCCGGCTCCGGCGTCGCGACACGGTCCCGCTCATGCGCCCACCCTAACGGTCGAGCTGGAAGCCCTCGCCGGTGATGCGGCCGATGTCGTTCTGGAGCGCGAAGACCGCCACCACCATGACGAGCGCGAAGCCGACGAACGAGGTCCGCTCGTAGACGGCCCGGCTGACCGGCGACCCCTTCGCCTTCTCGACCAGCGCGAACAGGATGTGGCCGCCGTCCAGCGGCGGGATCGGCAGCAGGTTGAACAGGCCGAGGGCCAGGCTGATCACGCCGATGAAGCGCAGGATCGTGATGAGGCCGTCGTCGGCCACGTCGTCGAAGACCGCCCCGAGGCCGACGGGACCCCCGAGCTGGTCGCGCGCTTCCTCGCTCGTGAAGACGTCGCCGAGCACCTCCCCGTTCAGCTCGATGATGAACCAGGAGAAGTCCAACCCCTGCTCCAGGCCGGCGATCGGCCCGTACCTGACGGTCCGCCCCTCGACGACCTGGGTGCTGAAGCCCAGCCCCGGCTTGGTGCCGCCCTCGCCGTCGTCGATGACCCCGAGCTCCGCGGGCAGCCGGACCGTGCGGCCGTCGCGCTCCACGGTCAGGACCACCTCCTGCCCGGGGCTCCCCGCCGCGAGCGTGTCGATCAGCCTCCGGGCGTCCTCCTCGACGTCGACCCGGTCGACGGCGATGAAGCGGTCGCCGGGCTGCAGGCCGGCCTGCGCGGCCGGGGAGCCGGGGTTGACGGACGCGACCGTGGGGTTGCCGACCGGGACGCCCATCCAGAAGATCGCCGCGAAGATGACGATCGCGAGCAAGATGTTGACCGCCGGGCCGGCCAGGATGGTCACGATCCGCTTCCACACCGGCATGTTGTAGTAGGCGCGCGGCTCGACCTCGGGCGGGATCTCCTCCCCCCGAAGCATGCCGCTGATCTTCACGTAGCCGCCGAGCGGCAGCCAGCCGATGCCGTACTCGGTCTCGCCGCGCCGGAACGACCAGAGCGGCTTGCCGAAGAAGATCGAGAAGCGCTCGACGCGCATCCCGCACCACTTGGCGACCACCATGTGGCCGGCCTCGTGCACGAGCACGAGGACCATCAGGATCAGGACGAACCAGAGGATGTTCAGGCCGACCACGCGGGCACCCCCTCGATGGCGGCCCGGGCGGCCTCGCGCGAGCGGGCGTCGGCGTCGAGCACGCCCTCCAGCGTGTCGGCCGGCGCGGCGGGGACGGCCTCGAGCGCCGCCGTCACGACGCGCGCGATGTCCATGAACCCGATGCGCTCCGCGAGGAAGGCCGCCACCGCCACCTCGTCGGCCGCGTTGAGCACCGCGGGCGCCGTCCCACCCTCGCGGCCGGCCTCGCGCGCCAGGGCGAGGCAGGGGAAGGCGGCCTCGTCGGGCGCCTCGAAGTCGAGCCGGCGGCCCACCAGGTCCATCGGCGCCCCCGGCGGGGGCGGGGCGGGGTGCCGGAGGGCGTAGCCGATCGGCACCCGCATGTCGGGCGGGCCGCAGTGGGCGAGGACGCTCCCGTCATCGAGCCGCGCCATCGCGTGCACGAGGGACTGCGGATGGACGACGACCTCGATCCGGTCGTAGGGCAGCCCGAAGAGGTGATGGGCCTCGATCACCTCGAAGCCCTTGTTCATGAGCGTCGCCGAGTCGATCGTGATGCGGCCCCCCATCTCCCACGTGGGGTGGCGCAGGGCCTGCGCCGGCGTGACCGACTCGAGCTCGTCGGCCGCCCTGCCGCGGAACGGCCCGCCGGAGGCGGTGAGCACCCCCGCCACGACGCGCTCGCGGGGAACGCCCTCCAGGAGCTGAAGGAGGGCGGAGTGCTCGGAGTTGACCGGGACGAGGGCGGCGCCGGCGCGGTCGCGCGCCCGCGTCACCAGCTCGCCGCCGACGACGAGGCTCTCCTTGTTTGCGAGCGCGACCGGCAGCCCGCGGTCGAGCGCGGCCAGCGTCCACCGCAGCCCCGCCGCCCCCACGATCGCGTTCAGGACGATGTCCGGCTCGCTCGCGTCCATGAGGTCGCCCAGGTCCGGCGTGTCGTCGGCGCACGCGGTGTGCGCGACCCCGTGGGCGCGCGCCTGCTCCGCCATCGCGCGCGCGCTGCTGGCGCAGGCGAGGCCGCAGGCGACCATGTCGGGCGCGGCCTCGATCACCTCGAGGGCCTGCACGCCGATGGACCCCGTGGAGCCCAGGACGAGGACGCGGATCACCGGTCGAGTGTAGCGGGGGTCCTGCCGCCGGCCCGTCGGCGTGTGTGAAGCCCCGGCCAACCGCACGCAGGGAAGGTCAGCGGGCCGAGTCCACCAGGGCCTGGGCCGTCTCGCAGAAGGCCGCCACCAGGCGCACCGAGGCGTCGAGGTCGTCCGGGTGACAGGCCTCGACGACCTGGTGGACGTACCGGGTCGGGATGGAGACGCAGCCCGCGGGGGCGCCGTCGCCGGACAGGGCGAGCTCGCGGGTGTCGGTGCCGCCGCGGGGCATGACCTCGAGCTGGTGGGGGATGCCGCGCTCCTCGGCGATCGCGACGAGGTGGTCGACGACCTCCCGCGGGACGATCGCGCTCGTGTCGTAGACCTTCACCGCCGCGCCCGCCCCCAGCGCCGTGATCCGCTCGTGGGGCTTGGCGTCGGGCCCGTCGTTGGCCAGCGTGATGTCGATCGCGAGGCCGATCCGGGGCCGGAGGCGCGACGCCGCGACCCGGGCGCCCCGGAGCCCGACCTCCTCCTGCACGGTCGCCACGGCGACGACCTCGCACTCGTGGTCGGCCAGCGACCGGAACGCCTCGACCATGACGTAGAGGCCGGCCCGGTTGTCCAGGCTCTTGCAGGTGACGAGGTCGCCGAGCCGGGCCATCCCCCGCTCCCTGGTGACCACGTCCCCGGGCCGCACCAGCTCGCGCACCCGCTCGCCCGGCAGGCCGACGTTGACGAAGTAGTCCTCGAGCTTGGCCGGCTTGCGCTTGTCCTCGTCGCTCATCAGGTGGACCGGCTTCGTGCCGAGCACCCCGAGGAGGTCCTCGCGGCCGTGGACGATCGACGCGCTGCGCGGTGAGGGTCTTGGGGTCGAAGCCGCCGAGCGGCAGCAGCCGCAGCTGGCCGGCCTCCTCGACGTGGCTGACCATGAAGCCGATCTCGTCCATGTGGGCCGACAGCATCAGGCGCGGACCGCCGCCGCCCCGCCCGGCGCGCGACCAGGCTCCCGAGCGGGTCGACCGTCACCTCGTCGGCGTTGGCCGACAGCTCGCGCCGGGCCACCTCGCGGATGCGCTCCTCGCGCCCGGGCGCCCCGGGCGTCTCGCACAGCTCGGTCAGGAGGTCGAGGTTCACGGGCGCACGCTAGCGACGCCGAGGCGAGCGATGGGTACCAGCCATGACCGGCTGAGCCCCGGGACGCGCCGGCGAAAACGGCTCCGGCCTTCGGCCGGGGCGCGCCGTTTTCGCAGATGCGGCCTAATCCGGATTTCACCGCCTTCGGCGGGGCGAAAATCCGGAAGCACGTTGGCGAGCTCTGAGCGTTCCGCGCCAGCCCCGAGCTCGAACGGGATTCCCGATTTCCAGCCCCGCCTCCGGCGGTGAAATCGGGTTGGTCCGCATCTGCCGAAAACGGCGCGCCCCGGCCGAAGGCCGGAGCCGTTTTCGCCGGCGCGCCCGGGGCATTCCCGGGCTCAGCGAGCGTGTCATGGCTCGCTTACCCAGAGCCACCGACCCGATGCTCAGTACACCAGCCAGATCGTCGCGAAGTACGCGGCGACGGTCCCGAACAGGAGGGCGTCGAAGCGGTCGAGGACGCCGCCGTGGGCGAGCAGGAGGCGGCCGGAGTCCTTGGCGCCGGCGTCCCGCTTGAGCATCGACTCGAAGAGGTCGCCGAGGTAGGCGGCCGGGCAGATGACCAGCCCGAGCACCAGCGACTGCCAGCCGTCGATCCAGTCCATGTAGAGCCCCGCGATCCAGACCGCCAGCGTGCCGGCCGCGAGGCCGACGGCGGCGCCCTCGACGGTCTTCGCCGGCGAGATGCGCGGGGCGATCGGGGTGCGCCCCCAGAGGCGGCCGCCGACGTACGAGGCCGTGTCGAAGACCCACACGCCCACGAGGACGTTCACGACGGCGCCCGCGCCGTGGGGCAGCTCCCGGGTGAGCACGAGGATCCCGAGCGGCAGCCCCAGATAGACCACGCCGAGCAGGGTCGTCGCCATCCGCGCGGTGATGTCCTCGCGGCGCGGCAGGATGAGGCCGGCGACCGCGACCATGAACAGCGCGATGCCCGCGCCGACCAGCATGCCGCGCTCGCCCGGGTCGTAGCCCCAGGCCAGGAGCACGATCAGGAGCGTGCCCGCGTAGCCCGCCCAGCGCAGCGGCCGCTGGGCGGCGGTGAGGCTGTAGAGCTCGTAGAGGCCGAGCACGCCGATCGCGGCGGCGACGAGCGCGAAGGGCGCGCCGCCGATCGCCACCACCGCGATCGCGAGCGCGATCCCGGGGATCGCGATCGCGAGGCGGCTCGTGAGGCCGGGGCTCACCGCCCGCCGAATCGGCGGTGGCGCCGCGCGTAGTCGGCGAGCGCCAGCTCGAGGTCCTCGGGCGTGAAGTCCGGCCACAGCCGTGGCGAGAAGTGCAGCTCGGCGTAGGCGGACTGCCAGAGGAGGAAGTTCGAGAGGCGCTGCTCGCCGCTCGTGCGGATCACGAGCTCGGGGTCGCGCATGTCGGGGCCGTACAGCAGGCGCGCGAACTCGGCCTCGCCGGCGTCGGGCCCGCACTCGATCGCGAAGCGGCGCGCCGCGTCGAGGATCTCCTGGCGCCCGCCGTAGTTCATCGCGATGAAGAGGCGCAGGCGGCCGTTCTCCGCCGTGAGGGCCTCCGCCTCGGCGATCTTCGCCCGCAGCGCCGGGTCGAGGTCGTCGCAGCGGCCGATGAAGCGGATCTGGACGCGCTCGGCGTGCAGCTCGGGGACCTCGCGGTCGATGAGCTCGCAGAAGAGGCCCATCAGGTCGTCCACCTCGTCGAGGGGGCGCGACCAGTTCTCGGTCGAGAACGAGAAGACCGTGAGGTCCTTGATGCCGGCGTCGCCGGCCGCGCGCACGACCCGCTTCAGCGCCCGCGCGCCCGCGCGGTGGCCGGCCCCCACCGGCAGGTGGCGGTCGCGGGCCCATCGGCCGTTCCCGTCCATGATGATCGCCACCGACGCAGGGACGTCGGTGCGGCCGGCGGGCCGCTCCTGGGGGGCCTCGCGGCCGAGCCCCAGGACGGAGCGGGCCGTGCGCAGCCGCGTCCTGATCGTCACGCCGCGTCAGACCTCGAGGATCTCGGCCTCTTTGCGCGCCATCAGGTCGTCGATGGCCTTCACCTCGGCGTCGGTGAGCTTCTGGACCTCGTCCTGGCCCCGCGCGAGCTCGTCCCGCGAGAGCTCGCCGCTCTTCTCGGCCCGCTTCATCTCGTTGAGGACGTCGCGGCGGACGTTGCGCACGGCCACGCGCGCCTCCTCGGCCATCTTGTGGACGAGCCGGACCATCTCCTTGCGCCGCTCCTCGGTGAGCTCGGGCACGGGAAGCCGGATGATCTGGCCGTCGTTGTTGGGCGTGAGCCCGAGGTCCGACTCCATGATCGCCTTCTCCACCGAGGCCATGATGCTGCGGTCGTACGGCTGCACCGTCAGCAGGCGCGGCTCCGGCGCGTGGATCGTCGCGAGCTGGTTGAGCGGGGTGCGTGTCCCGTAGGCGTCGACGGTGACGCGGTCGAGGAGCCCGGTCGAGGCCCGCCCGGTGCGCACCGTCTGGAACTCGCTCGCGAGCGCCTTCGCCGCGCCGTCCATCCGCCGCTTGGCGTCCTTCAGCCGCTCCTCCACCGCCGCCCCCCTCGATCGGTCACTCGGTGACCACCATCGTGCCGATCCGCTCGCCGTCCAGCAGCCGCCCGATGTTGGCCTCGTCGCCCATGTTGAAGACGAAGATTGGCAGTCCGTTGTCCATGCAGAGCGTCAGGGCGGTCGCGTCCATGACCTTCAGCCCCCGCTCGATCGCCTGCATGTGGCTGATCCTGGGGATCAGCTTGGCGCCGGGCACCTGGCGCGGGTCGGCGTCGAGCACGCCCTCCACCCGGTTCTTGGCCATGAGGATGCACTCGGCGCCGATCTCGAGCGCGCGCAGCGCCGCCGTGGTGTCGGTCGTGAAGAACGGGTTGCCGGTGCCGCCCGCGAAGATGACGACCCGGCCCTTCTCGAGGTGCCGGATCGCGCGGCGCCTGATGTAGGGCTCGGCGACCTCCTGCATGGCGATCGCCGACTGGACGCGGGTGGTCAGGCCGAGCCGCTCGAGGGCGTCCTGGATGGCGAGGGCGTTCAGCACCGTCGCGATCATGCCCATGTAGTCGGCCGTCGCGCGATCCATTCCGATGGCCATGCCCTGGAGGCCGCGGAAGATGTTCCCCGCGCCCACCACGATCGCGACGTTGACGCCCCGCTCCACCGCCCCGTGCACCTGGCGCGCGATCGCCGCGATCCGCTCCGGATCGATGCCGTAGGGCTCGTCCCCCAGCAGCGCCTCCCCCGAGAGCTTCAGCACCACCCGGGAGAACACCGCGTCGCCCGGCGCCCCGCCGGGCCGCAGATCGTCGCCGGGGTCGGCCCTACTGGCCAAGCTCGAAGAGGCTGAAGCGCCGGATGGTGATGTTCTCGCCCAGGCTCGCCGCCGCCTCCGCCCGCAGCGCCTCGATCGTCCGGGGCTTCTTCTCGCCCTGGTCGCGCACGTACTCCTGGTCCAGGAGGCAGATGGACTTGAGGTGCTTCGCGAGCTTGCCCTCGACGGCCCGCTCGCGGGCGTGCTCCGGCACGTCCTCGGCCTGGGCCTCGTAGATCGACCGCTCGGCGGCGAGGTACTCCTGCGGCACCTCGTCGGAGCTGACGAAGCGCGGCTTCAGGGCCGCGACGTGGAGCGCGATCTCGTGGACGAACTCGCGGAACTCGTCGGTCCGCGCGACGAAGTCCGTCTCGCAGTTCACCTCGACCAGCACCCCCACGCGGCCGCCGGCGTGGATGTAGCTGTCCACGAGGCCCTCGTTGGCGGCCCGGCCGGCGCGCTTGGCGGCGTCGGCGAGACCCTTGGTGCGCAGCGCCGTGGCCGCGGCCTCGATGTCGCCGCCGGCCTCCTCGAGGGCCCGCTTGCAGTCCATCATCCCGGCGCCGGTCCTCTCGCGCAGGTCCTTGACGAGCTTGGCGGGGATGGTGGTGCTCACGCCGCGTCCTCTCCGTCGGCCGCGGGCGCGGCCTCGGCGGCCGGCTCCTCGGCGGTGGTCTCGGGCTCCTCGGCGGCCGGCTCCGGCGGCTCCTCGGCCGTGGTCTCGGGCTCCTCGGCGACCGGCTCTGGCGGCTCCTCGGCGGTCGGTCTCGGGCTCCTCGGCGGTGGTCTCGGGCTCCTCGGCGGCCGGCTCCGGCGGCTCCGCGGCGGTGGTCTCGGGCTCCTCGGCGGCCGGCGGCGGCGGCTCCTCGGCGGCCGGCTCCCCGGGCGCCGCGCCCGCGTCGTCCTCGCCCTCCGCCGGGATGCCAGATGGGGGCAGCCCGCCCTTGCCCTCGACGATCGCGTCCGCGAGCGCGCCCAGGATCAGGTTGCACGAGCGAATGGCGTCGTCGTTGCCGGGGATGACGTAGGTCGCCTCGTCGGGGTCGCAGTTCGTGTCCACGAGGCCGATCACCGCGAGGCCGAGGCGATTCGCCTCGCGCACGCCGATCGCCTCCTTCTTGAGGTCGACGATCACCACCGCGTCCGGCAACCGCTGCATGTCGGCGACGCCGCCGAGGTTGGTCTCGAGCTTGGCCAGCTCACCCTCGCGCGCGAGCCGCTCGCGCGTGGGGAGCAGGTCGAGCTGGCCCTCCCGCTTCTGGTTGCGCAGCTCGTGCAGGCGACGGATGCGCTGAGAGATGGTCCCCCAGTTGGTCAGCAGGCCGCCGAGCCAGCGATGCGAGACGAACGGCATCCCCGCCCGGGTCGCGTGCTCCTGGACGGCGTCCTGGCACTGCTTCTTGGTGCCCACGAAGAGCACCGTGCCGCCCCGCCCGGCGATGTCGCGGACGACGTCCATCGCCTCCTGCAGCAGCACGATCGTCTGCTGCAGGTCGATGATGTAGATGCCGCCGCGCTCTCCGAAGATGTAGCGCTTCATCTTCGGGTTCCAGCGGCGGGTCTGGTGTCCGAAGTGGACCCCGGACTCCAGCAGTTGCTTCATGGTGACGGTGGCCACGGGCGGCTCCTGTGCTGCGGTTTCGGCGTCGGGCGCCGGCGCGGGCCGATGGAACCCGGGAGCGCCTGCCGTCGGGGGCGAGGACGCACCGGGCACCGCCATCGGGCGAGGATCGCGCCGGGGAGAGGGCTCGGAGTGCTGCGGCCCGCGATGTTAGCGCGCGGGGACTTCACGTCGCGGAGGCGCACCCTCGCCGCGCGAGCGCCAGGGCGCGGCGAAGGTCGTCGGGCAGCGGGCTCTCGACCTCGACCGGCGCGCCCGTCTCCGGGTGGGGGAACGCCAGGCGGGCGGCGTGCAGGAACTGGCGCTCGAGCCCGAGCGACTCCGGGCGCCGGCCGTAGACGCGGTCCCCGACGACGGGGTGGCCGACCGACTCCAGGTGCACCCGGATCTGATGGGTCCTGCCCGTCTCGAGGCGGGCCTCCAGGAGGGTGAAGCGCCCGAGGCCCTCGAGCCGGCGCAGGTGCGTGACGGCCTCCCGCGCGTCCGGCGCGCCGACCGCCATGCGCGTCCGGACCCGGCGGTCGCGCCCCACGGGCCGGTCGATCGTGAGCGCGGGCGGCGCGGCCCCGTGGACGAGCGCCAGATAGACCCTCTCGAGCAGCCGGTCGCGAAGCGTCCGCTGCAGGCGCCGGTGCGCGCGCTCGGAGCGGGCCACGACCAGCAGGCCCGAGGTGTCGCGGTCGAGGCGGTGGACGATGCCGGGGCGCGCCGGGTCGCGGCCGCCGGCGATGTCGCGCGCCACGAGGCCGTGCACCAGCGTGCCGCCGCGATGACCGGCGCTCGGGTGCACGACCACCCCGGCGGGCTTGTCGACCACCAGCAGGTGCTCGTCCTCGTACCGCACGGTGAGGGGCACCTCCTCGGGCTCGATGCCCGAGGGCGGGGGCGGCGCCGGGCGCACCTCGACCGACTCGCCCTCCGCCAGGAGATGGCGCTTGGGCACGGCGCGGCCGTCCACGAGGACCCTCCCGGCCTCGATCAGGCGCTGGGCCTCGGCGCGGCTGCCCACCTCGTCGAGCGCCCCGACGACCGCGTCCAGGCGGCGACCCGCGGCGTCCCCGGCCACGGCGAGGCGCACCGGCGCGGGGTCAGCCGGGCTCGCCCTCACCGGCGTCCTCCTCCCCGTCTCGCAGCAGGCCGAGGACGATGAGCGCCGCCCCGACCGTGATGCCGATGTCGGCGACGTTGAACGCCGGCCAGCGCGTGAGGTCGATGAAGTCCGTGACCGCGCCTCGCGAGAGGCGGTCGATGAGGTTGCCGAGGCTGCCGCCCACCAGGAGCCCGGCGCCGGCCGCCACGATGTTGTTGCGCGCGACCAGCCCGGCCAGTGCGACGGCGATCGCGCAGAGCGCGACCACGGTCAGCACCGCGACCGCCGCCTGGCGGCCCGGGAAGAGCCCGAAGGCGATGCCCTCGTTGGTCACCCGGGAGATGTCGAGCCCCGGGAACACGTCGATGGCCTCGCGCGGGTCGAGGGTGGCGCGGACGATGGCCTTCGAGATCTGATCGAGCACCAGCACGAGCAGCGCCAGCGCGCCGAAGCGCCACCAGCGCGCCTTGGTCTGGCGCTTGCGGCGGCGCTCGATGGCCTGCCGGACCGCGTCGCGGGTGGTCGGCTTGGCGGACGTCATCCCGCGCCGGGCGACAATGCGTACGCCGCCCCTCTCGGGGGCGGCGGACGCGCCGAGGGCCCCTGGCCGGGGCCCTCGGCACACCGGCGCACCGGCTTCGCCGGGGCTGGCGCCGGAAGAAGCCGACCCGGCCCGGCTGTGACCGCCACGAAGGTCACGCCGTCGTCGCGGACCGAGAGCCATGGGGGGAGCGAGGTGGTCAGAAGCTGTCCAGGAGCGCCAGGACGAGGTTCCGGAGGATGTAGAGGACCAGCAGCGCGACGATCGGGGACAGGTCGAACATGCCGAGCGGCGGGATGAAGCGCCGGAAGAACCCCAGGAACCACTCGGTGCTCTGGTGCACGAAGTCCCAGATCGCGCGCGTCCAGCGCGACCGGGGGGCCACCGGCAGGAACGACAGCAGGATCCGGATGAAGATCACGATGATGAACACCGTGAACAGCGCCGAGATGTAGGTCTCCAGTTGCTCCACGGTGAGGGAGCGTAAAGGAGGCCGGACCTGCGCCGGGGCCTACAGCTCCCCGGCCCTCCGCGCCGCGGCCAGCACCGCGTCGGCCACGTGGGCGCGCACAGCGCCGCGCTCCAGCACCGCGAGGCCCGCGATCGTCGCCCCCGCGGGGGAGCTCACGCGCTGGCGCAGCAGGGCCGGGTCGGTGCCGTCCGCGAGCAGCGCGGCCGTGCCGGCCAGGACGGCGGCCGTCAGCTCCCGCGCCCGCGGGCGGCTGAGACCCGCCGCCACGGCCCCTTCCTCGAGCCCCTCCGCCACCAGCGCGAGCAGCCCCGGGCCGCTGCCCGCGAGCGCCGTCGCGGGCCCGAAGAGGCCCTCCGGAAGGGGGACGACGGCCCCCAGCGGGCGCAGGAAGCCGGTCAGCTCGGCCTCTCGGCCCGGATCGAGGCCCCTGGTCGCCAGGGCGACGACCCCCGCCCCGTGGCGGACGGCCAGATTCGGCATCGTCCGCGCGAGGGCCGCCCGAGGGGCGGCGGCCGCCAGGCGGTCCAGCCCCCAGCCCGCCACGACCGAGAGGAGCACGGCGCCCTGCCCCATCGCGGGCGTGATCTCGGCGAGCGCGGCCTCGGCGTCCGCCGGCTTGACCGCGAGGCACACCAGGTCGGCGCCGGCGGCCTCCTCGACCGACGCGGGGCGCCCGCCCGAGTCCGCCAGCGCCGCCTCGACCGCCGCTGGGACGGCGTCGGCGAGGGCGAGCCGCTCCGCCAGGCCCGCGTGGCCGCGCACCAGCCCAGCCGCGAGCGCCCGGCCCATCGCGCCGACGCCCACCACGGACACGCGGCCCGGCCAGACGGCCGGCGGCTCCGCCATCAGTACTGGTTGAAGAAGCCCTTCTCCAGGAGGCGGGCGCGCTCCTCGGCCGACACCTCGACGTTGCGCGGCGTCAGCAGGAAGACCTTGTCGGCCACGCGCTGCATGCCGCCGTCGAGGGCGTAGGTGAGCCCGCTGGAGAAGTCGATCAGCCGCTTGGCGAGGTCGGTCTCGGCGCTCTGGAGGTTGAGGATGACCGGGATCGTCCCCTTGAACTTGTCGGCGATCTGCTGGGCGTCGTTGAAGCTCTTCGGCACGATGAGGTGCACCTCGGCCGGCTGCGCCCGCGACTCGACCGAGCGCATCGGGGCTCGGCCGGCTGCGGGGCGCCTCCTCGGCGAAGATGTCGTCGAAGTCGGGGTCGCGGCGGCGCGGGCCGAGGCGGCGGACGTTGGGGCGCTCGCGGTAGCTGCGCTCGAGGTCCTCGTGGGCCGAGGCCGAGCTGCGGCGCTCCTGCGCCTCGTCGTAGCGGTCGTCGTCGAGCTCGTCGTCGTAGTCGTCCGCCTCGTCGGCCATCCCGAAGTAGACGAGGGTGCGGTGCCAGAGGTCGCTGACGGCCATCTACGCCATTCCCGGTGTGGTGGTCAGGGCCTTGTCGAGGATGCCGCGTCCCACGCGGACCTTCGTCGCGCCCTCCTCGGCGGCGACGAGGTAGTCCTGGCTGGTCCCCATGGAGAGGTCCGACAGATCATGACGGCCCCGCCACTCGGCCGCGAGGTCCTCGGCGAGGAGGCGCGCCGCGGCGAAGTGCGGACGGCTGAGCTCGGCGTCGGTCTGGAACGGTGGCATCGCCATCAGGCCGCCGATCACGAGATCGGTCTGCTCCGACACATCCTCCATGAACGCCCGAAGCTGGGGCGGCACGATACCACCTTTGGTCGGCTCTCCGGCGAGGTTGATTTCGACGAGGACCCGCGTCGGACCTTCCGCGCGCGCGGCGATCGCGACGGCCAGCGGCAGGGAGTCGAGGGAGTGGAGCAGGCGCACCGCCCCCATCACCTCGCGCGCCTTCTTGCGCTGCAGGTGGCCGATGAAGTCGAAGGTCAGGCGCTCCGCCGGCCGCCTCCCGGCGCACCCGCAGGTCCTGGAGGCGGTTCTCGCCCACCACCTCGACCCCCGCCTCCAGCAGCGCCGCCGTCTGGTCGAGCGGGACGTACTTGCCCGCGAGGACGAGCTCGGCCGAGCCGGGGAGCCTGCCCGCCCGCGCGCAGGCCTCGTCGAGGCGCTCGCGGGCCTCGGCGAGGGCGTCGCGAAGCGCCTCTGGGTCGATCGTCACCCGGTCGCCCACACCAGCCCCCCCTGCCGCCCGCTGGCCTCGCCGTCGCGCCGGAAGGAGTAGAAGCGGCCGGGGTCGCAACTCGTGCAGGCCTGCACGGTCGCGATCGCCGGCGCCTCGACGCCCTCCCCCACGAGCGCCGCGCGGGCCGCCGCGGCGAGGTTGACGGCCGGCGGGCGGACCACGGCCTCCCCGAAGGCGGCCGCGAAGCGGTCGCGGACCTCCGCGGAGACCGGGTAGCAGCAGGGCCCGATCCCGGGGCCGATCGCGGCGCCGATGCGCTCGGGGCGGCCCAGGGCCCGCACCGCCGCGCCGACGACCCCGCCGACGAGCCCCCGCCAGCCGGCGTGGGCGGCCGCGACGCCGGGCTCGTCGCGGCGCCAGAGCAGCACCGGCAGGCAGTCGGCCGCGAGCACCATCAGCCCCAGCCCCGGCCTCCGCGTCGCCAGGGCGTCGCCCTCCGGCCACCCGCGCAGGTCGCCCGCGAACAGGCCCGGCCGCGACGGGGCGTCGAGCATCCGCACCCCGGCGCCGTGGACCTGGCGGCCGAGGCTGACCGCGCCGGCGTCCAGGCCGACGGCGTCGCAGACCCGCTCCCGGTTCGCGCGCACCGCGGCGTCCGCGTCGCCCCTGTCCGAGCCGAGGTTCAGCGTCGCGAGCGGCCCCTCGCTGACGCCGCCGCGCCTGGTGCTGAAGACGGCGCGGGCGGGCGCGTCCGTCGCGACCTCGATCAGCTCCGGCCCGGTCACCGGCCCTCGCGGGCGACCCGCAGGGCCAGGGCGAGCTGCTCCTCCGGCCCCGCCACGCGGCCGTCGAGCACCGCGGCGCGGACCTCGGCCAGGGCCCGCCCGATCGCGGGCCCCGGGGGGACCCCCGCGCGCACCAGGTCGGCGCCGCGGACGGCCGGCTCGCGGTCGCGGTCGCCGGCCCACCACCGGGCGACCGCCCCGGCCCCGCGCGCCAGCGCCCCGACAGCCGTGGCCGGCGGGGCGGCGCGCAGCAGCCGGTCGGCCTCCGACGGCGGGAGCCCCGGCCGGAGACGCTCGGCGAGGCCGGCGCCCGCGCGCTCCTCGGCGCCGAGGCTCCGGGCCCATCCGGGCACCGCGGCCCCGGCGAGGGTCTCGGGGTCGAGCGCCTCGCCCAGGCGCAGGGGCCATGCCGGGAGCTCGGGGGCGCCCGGCCGGGCCAGGGCGTCGTCGATGGCCGCGAAGCGGTCTCGCACGCCGGCGTCGCGGGGGCCGGACAGCCACGGGACCCCCAGGCTGCCGAGCAGCGCGAGGGCGCTCGGGGCCGTGGGCTCCCGGGCCAGCCGCATCAGCTCGTCGGCCACGCGCGGGCTCCCCGGGTCGAGGCCCGGGGCGGCCTCGCGGGCCGCGGCGGCCGTGTCGCCGGAGAGCAGGAAGCCCAGGCGGGCCGCGTACCGCGCCGCGCGCACCAGCCGGCTGGGGTCCTCCTCGAAGGCGTCGGCCCGCAGCGCCCGCACGATGCCGGCCTCCGCGTCGGCGACCCCCCCGTGCGGGTTGACCAGGGCGCCCGCGCCGTGGCCCGAGAGCCGCCGCGCGACGGCGTTGATCGTGAAGTCGCGGCGTGCGAGGTCGTCGGCGAGCGTGCCCGGGGTCACGTCGGGGAGCGCCCCGGGGCGGGAATAGCTCTCGCGGCGCGCCGTGACGAGGTCGAGATGCGCGCCGTGGGGCAGCTCGACGGCGGCCGTCCCGAAGCGCGGGTGCACGATCACGCGGCCGCCCAGCTCCCGGCCCAGCCGGCGCGCCAGTGCCGGGGCGTCGCCCTCCACCACCAGGTCGAGCTCGGACCCGGCGGGGCGGCCGAGGAGGGCGTCGCGGACCGCGCCGCCCACCACGCTGACGTCGCCGTCGAGGTGCGGCGTCACCCGGCGCACCAGGGGGTGCGCGGCCAGCAGCGCCATGGCGCGGCTAAGCTCCTGCTCGTGGCCTACGACCCGGTCTCCCGCAAGCTGGCGGCCGTCGCGCCGATGGCGCCCGATCTGGTCGCGGCCTTCGCGCGCTTCGAGGGGCTCACGCTGACGGAGCTCCAGGAGCGCTTCGACGAGGCCCAGGCGCGCTTCCGCGCCTGGGTCGAGGACCCGGCCAACGCCGGCCGGCCGCTCTCCGAGGCCCCGGACTACCTCGACCGCATCGCGCTCGACAGCCTGCTCGAGCGCCGCACCTGGGCCGAGTAGCCGTCCGCTGGCGCACGCCGCCGTCACCCCTCCGGGACGACGGCGACGGCCTCGATCTCGACCCGCGCGCCGAGCGGGAGCGCCGCGACGCCCACCGTGGCGCGCGCCGGGGCGTGTCCCGAGAACGCGTGCGCGTAGACCTCGTTCATCGCGGCGAAGTCCGCCCGCAGGTCCGCGAGGTAGACGGTGGTCTTGACGACGTCGCCCAGGCCCGCCCCCGCCTCGGCGAGGATCGCGGCCACGTGCCGCAGGGCGAGCGCGGTCTGCTCGTGCACGTCGTCGCTCACGAGGGCCCCCGTGCCCGGATCGATCCCCAGCTGGCCCGAGACGAACACGACCTCGCCGGGAGCCCCGGCGGCGGCCTGGCTGTAGGGGGCGCCGGCGACCGGCGCCGGCGCCGCGTCGGTGCGGATGGTCCTCACGTCCCGGCGGACGCTAGCGGACGCCCCGCTCCGCGGTGGACGATGGCGCCATGACCGTCGATCGCGACGACCGCGCCCTCGCCGGATTCGACGCCCGGGCCACCTACGGGACGGCGGCGCGCGACTACGCCGACGCGGCCCGCGACTTCTGGGCCGTCGCCGGACGGCGGACGGTCGAGCGGCTGGGGCCGCTCCGCGGGCTGAGCGTCCTCGACGTCGCCTGCGGCACCGGGGCGGCGACGATGCCGGCCGCGGAGGCCGTCGGGCCGTCCGGCCGGGTGCTCGGCGTCGACTACGCCGAGCCCATGCTGGACGTGGCTCGCGACGAGGCGGCCGCGCGCGGCCTCGCGCAGGTGGAGCTGCGGGTGGCGGACATGACCCGGCTCGACACGGGCGGGGAGCGCTTCGACGTCGTCATCTGCGCCCTCGGCGTGTTCTTCGCCGACGACATGGCCGCGCTCGTGCGCCGGCTCCGCGGGCTGGTGCGCCCGGGCGGGCGGCTCGCCGTGACCGTGCTGGGGCCGGGGTTCTTCGCCCCGATGCTCGACTCCTTCCGCCGCAGCGTGCGGGCCGTGCGCCCCGACATCGAGGTGCGGCCTCCCTGGACCCGGACCGACGACGCCGAGACCATGCGAACGCTGCTGCGCGAGGCCGGGTCGCCGGATGCCGAGGTGACGCTCGAGCGCGGCACGCGTCCGCTCGCCTCCCCCGAGGACTGGTGGCGCTGCGTGATGGGGAGCGCGCTGCGAAGCTATGTCGAGGCGATCGGGCCGGCGGCGGCCGAGCAGGTGCGCCGCCTCGATCTCGCGCGCCTGCGCTCCGGGCCGGTGCGCGAGATCGGCGTGGACGCCATCTACGCGGTCGCCCGCGTCCCCGCCTGAGCGGCGGGCCGGCGTCACGAGGGCGGCGGCGCGGACGCCGGGGCGTCCGGCGGCGACCAGGCGGCCAGGGCGCGCCGTGCCCGCGGCACCCACCACGCAAGCTCGTCGCGCGCCCACGCCCGCTCGGCCGGGTCGGGATGGATCAGGGCGCTGTGGCCGATGATCCAGCCGTACTGGACGAGCCCGGTCAGGAGCCCGACCTCGAGGGCCTCCGCGTCGTCGGCCTCGCCGCGGGCGCGGCGGAAGTCATCGACGATCTCGTCGCGGGTGGCGTCGATGCGCCAGGCGCAGTGCATCAGGTACCACGAGAGGTCCGCCACGGGATGGCCCCGCGTCGCGAGGCCCCAGTCGATCAGCACCACCCGCTCCCCGTCGCGGCCCAGGTGCTCGTCGCGCAGGTCGCCGTGGAGGAGCGTCGCCCCGCGCGCCTCGAGCCAGGCGGCCAAGGGCTCCGGGTCGGCCAGCACCGCCAGCACCGGGTCCGCCACGTCCCGCGGCGCCGCCTCCGCGAACGCCTCCCAGGCGGCCTCGAGCTGGTTCGGCAGCAGATCGAGACCCGCGCGCTCGCGCCGCGCCACCTGGGGCGACAGGAGGTCGAGCCGCCGGGCGAGGGTCGCCGCCGGGCGCACCCGGACCCCCCAGAACGCGGTCCACATCCGGTTCGCCGCCGCCAGCACGCGACTGCTCTCCTCGCGCGTGATGCGCCCCTCCGCCGGCCAGAGGAGCTCCGAGACGTCCCGCATGAGGATCCACCACGCGCCGTCCCCGCGCTCAGCGTCGACGAGGGTGTGCTCGAGCGCCGACGGCATCCGCTCGACCCAGCCCTCCGTGACGAGCAGGCCCTCCCGCCCGGCATCCTCGGTGTGCGCGGCGATCCATCCGCCACCGGGGACGACGCGCTTCGCCACCAGCCGGCGCCCGTCGGCCATGGCGACGGCGGCGAGGGCGTCCCCCGACCAGCCGCTCGAGACGAGGGGGCGAACCTCCGCGACCCTGCCCTGACGCGCGAGGAGCGCGGCCGGCGGGGAGGCGTCGGCGGTCGCCAGGGCCGGCGCGGCGGCCCGCGGCGGCGCACCGTAGATCCAGTGACCGGCGATCCGCCCCGCGCGGGTGCGCAGGTAATGACGCTGGCGCACCGCGCGCTCCTCGCCGACCCGCTCGCACCAGATCGCGACGCCGTCGGGGTGCTCGGCGGCCGACCACTCGACGATGCGGCCCGGGCCGCCGTACCACTCGGCCAGGCGGTCCGCGATGGCCGCGCGGCCGGTCGCGCGCACCCGCCGGCCCGGCAGCCCGGCGTCGAGGACCGCGTCGTCCGCGTACGACTCCGCCAGGGGCCCCACGGCGCCCGTCTCGAGCGCCGCGCGCAGCAGCGCGGCGGGCGTCACCGGCGGCCGACTCCGATCACGGCTCTCGCGGGAAGCTCCAGGCCGCGCGGCGTCCGGTAGGCCCGCAGCCGGCGGTCCACCGCCGCGCGCACCCGCCGCCGGACCTCCTCGGGCTGGCGCAGGATGGTCGTCGAGGTCCGCACCGATCCGCCCAGGACCCCCTCCCAGAGCTCGTCGCCGTCGCGGCACCGGGCGAGGGTCTCGACCCGCTCGACCCGGGCGTCGCCGAAGCCGGCGCGCCGGAGGAGCCCGACCATCTCGTCGCGGTCCGCGAACCGGTAGGGGTCCGGCCCGCCCGCCAGGTCGGCGGGCGTGGGGACGCCGACCTCGGCGAGCGCCTCGCCGACGATCCCGAGCCAACGGTTCCGCGCCGGAGGCTCCCACAGCGAGAGGGCGAGGGCGCCGCCGGGCGCCAGCACGCGGGCGAGCTCGGCCGCCGCCGCGTCGGGGGCGGGGAGGTGGTTGAGGACGAAGCCGCCGACGCACGCGTCGAAGGCCCCGTCCGCGAAGGGCAGCGCGACGGCGTCCGCCTCCACGAAGGCGAGGCCCGGGTGGCGCCTGCGAGCCTCGGCGAGCATCCCGGGCGACACGTCGGCGCCGGTGGGCAGGGCGCCGCGCTCGGCCGCCAGGCCGCACACGACCCCGGGCCCGCAGCCGAGATCGAGGACGCGGGTGCCCGCGCCGACGCCGGCGGCGTCGAGCAGCGGCACGGCGAGGGTGAGGGTGATCCCGGCCGTCAGGCGGTCGTAGGCGCCCGCGCGCTCGCTCCAGCCGGCGGCCTCGACCGCGGTGAAGCGGCGCTGGGCATCGGTCAGGGGCGGCGGTCGGTGGCTCGTCTCACGGCTCGGATCGGGCATCGAGACGAGGAAGGATATGTTCAGGACGTGCGCGTCGCGGTGATCGGCGGGACGGGGCTCGTGGGTGGGCACGTGGTCGCCGCCCTCGAGCGGGCCGGGCACGAGGCCATCGTCGCCGCCCGCTCGCGGGGAGTTGACGCCGCCACCGGGGAGGGCCTCGACGACGCGCTTTCCGGCGCCGAGGCCGTCGTTGACGTGACCAACCCCCTTGCGCAGGACCGCGAGAGCGCGCGGGCGGCGTTCGGGGCCATGGCCGAGCGCCTGCTCGCCGCCGAGGAGGGCGCCGGCGTGGGCCACCACGTGCTGCTGTCGATCGCCGGCGTCGACCGCGTCGAGGGCAACGCCCACTACGCCGGCAAGCGCCGCCAGGAGGAGGTCGTGGCGGCCGGCCCGATCCCCTACACCATCCTCCCGGCCACCCAGTTCCACGAGTTCGCCGAGATGGTGGTCGGCTGGACCGAGCGCGACGGCAGCGCCGCCGTCCCCCCGCTGCTGGTGCAGCCGGTCGCGGCGGCCGACGTCGGCGAGGTCCTCGCCGAGGTCGCGGCCGGCGCCCCACGAGGGCCGCGCACGCGACCTGGCCGGCCCCGCGACCGAGGACCTGGTTGACATGGCCCGGCGGGCGCTCGCGGCCCGGGGGCGGGAGGTGCGCCTGGTGCCGAGCTGGCAGAACGGCATTTTCGGCCCCGAGATGGCCGGCGAGGTCCTCCTCCCGGGGCCGGATGCCCGGATCGCCCCGACGAGCTTCGAGGACTGGCTCCGGGGCTCCTCGGCCTAGCGGCGGACCGGGACGCCGGCTCCCGCCATCGCCTGCTTCACCTGGGCGATGGAGTAGACGCCGTCGTGGAAGACCGAGGCCGCGAGCACCGCGTCGGCGTGGCCCTCGGCGACCGCCTCGGCGAAGTGCTCGAGGCGCCCGGCCCCGCCGGAGGCGATCAGCGGCACCGGCGCCGCGTCCGCCACCGCCGCCAGCAGCTCGACGTCGAAGCCGTCCTGGGTCCCGTCCCGGTCCATGCTGGTGACGAGCAGCTCCCCCGCCCCGCGCCCGGCCGCCTCGGCCGCCCACGCGACGGCCTCGCGCCCCGTGGGCAGGCGCCCGCCGTTGAGGAACACCTCCCAGCCGGAGCCGCGCTCCCGACGCTTCGCATCGATCGCGACGACGATGCACTGGGCCCCGAACCGGGCGGAACCCCGCTCGATCAGGCCGGGGTCGCGGATGGCCGCCGAGTTGAGGGAGACCTTGTCGGCCCCGGCCGCGAGCACCTCGCGGATGTCCTCCTCCGAGCGCAGCCCGCCGCCGATGGTGAAGGGGATGAAGACCTCCTCGGCGGTGCGGCGCGCCAGCTCGACGATCGTGCCCCGCCCCTCGTGGCTCGCCGTGATGTCCAGGAACACCAGCTCGTCGGCCCCCTCGCGGTCGTAGCGGGCGGCGAGCTCCACCGGGTCGCCCGCGTCGCGCAGGCCGACGAAATTCACGCCCTTGACGACGCGGCCGCGGTCCACGTCCAGGCACGGGATCACCCGGATCACGCGCGGCTCCGGGCGGCGAGGGCCTCGAGCCCCTCCGCGACAGTGAAGCGGCCCTCGTAGAGGGCGCGGCCGACGATGACCCCCGTCAGGTTCGGCAGGCGCAGGCCGCGCAGCCGCCTGAGGTCGTCGAGGGACGACACGCCGCCCGAGGCGATCAGCTTGAGGGGAGGGACCGCCTCGGCCAGCCTCCGCAGCGCCGCCAGGTTGGGGCCGCCGAGGGTGCCGTCGCGGTTGATGTCGGTGTAGGCCAGGCGGCGGACGCCCGTGGACACCAGCTCGGTCGCGACGTCGACCGCGTCGCGGTCGGAGATCTGCGTCCAGCCGTGCGTCGCCACCTTCCCCTGGCGGGCGTCCACGCCCACCACGAGGCCGTCGCCCAGGCGGTCGACGGCCCATCCGAGGAGCGTGCGGTCCTCGAGGGCCGCGGTTCCCACGACGACCCGGTCGACGCCGGTCGCCATCGCGGTCTCGATCGCCGCGCGCGACCGCAGCCCGCCGCCCAGGTGCACCGTGCCCGGGAAGGCGGCCGCGATGCTCGCGACGAGCGCCGCGTGCACCGGCTGGCCCTGCCGCGCGCCGTCGAGGTCGACCACGTGGAGCACCGACGCGCCCGCCTCGGCGAACGCCCGCGCCTGAGCCACCGGGTCGTCGCTGAAGACGGTCGATTGGGCGAAGTCGCCCCGGCGCAGCCGCACGGCGCGCTCCCCCTGCAGATCGATGGCCGGGAAGAGGTCGATCACCTGATCGGGGCGCCGCTGGCGGCGCGGACCCCCGCGAGCCAGCGTCCCAGCAGCGCGAGGCCGGCGGCGCTCGACTTCTCGGGGTGGAACTGCAGCCCGGTCACGCCGGGACGGCCCGCGGCGGCGCAGAACTCGGCGCCGTGGCGGGCGCGGCCCAGCACGAGCGCCTCGTCCTCGGGCTCGGGCGCGAAGCTGTGGACGAAGTAGTACGTCGCGTCGGCGGGCCGCCCGCTCTCCGGGCCGAGGCCGCTGCCGGGGGCCCACTCGACCGCGCTCCAGCCGATGTGCGGCAGCTTGCGCTCGGTGCGCAGGCGCCGGACGGGGCCGGGCAGGACCCCCAATCCCGACACGCCGGGGCTCTCCTCGCTCTCGGAGAACAGCAGCTGCAGGCCCACGCAGAAGCCGAGGACCGGCACGCCCTCGTCGACGGCGCGCAGCACCGCGCGGTCGAGCCCGAGATCGCGGAGGCGCCGCATCGCCTCGCCGAAGTGGCCCACCCCGGGCAGCACGACGGCGTCGGCGCCGGGCACCTCGGCCGGGTCGCCGGTCACGCGGACGTCGGCCCCGAGGAGCTCGAGGGCCTTCGTCGCGCTGCGCAGGTTGCTCACGCGGTAGTCGAGCACGGCCAGGCGCACCGGCGGCCGCGTCAAATCGTGCCCTTGGTCGAGGGGATCCCCGCCACCCGGGGGTTGGGCGCGACCGCGATCGCCAGCGCCTTGGCCACGGCCTTGACGCTCCCCTCCATCGCGTGGTGGGCGCCGCCCGGCGCCAGCAGGCGCACGTGCAGCGTGAGGCCGGCGTGGTTGGCCAGCCCACGCAGCAGCTCGGGGAGGGTCTCGGTCTCGAGCCCGCCGATCACCATGTCGGGCAGCGGGACGTCCACCGCGGCGTACGGGCGCCCGGACAGGTCGATTGCCGCCAGGGCGAGACACTCGTCCATGGGCACGGCCGCCCAGCCGTAGCGCTCGATGCCCGCGCGGTCGCCCAGCGCCTTCGCCAGCGCCTGCCCGAGCGTGATGCCGACGTCCTCGGCCGTGTGGTGGCTGCCGGTCTCGAGGTCCCCGGTGGCGGCGATCTCCAGGTCGATCAGCGAGTGGCGCGCAAGCAGCGTCAGCAGGTGGTCGAGGAACCCGACGCCGGTCGAGACGTCCGACGTCCCCGAGCCATCGAGATCGACGCGCACGCGCACGTCGGTCTCGCGGGTGGCGCGGCGCACCTCGGCGCTCCGGCTCACGGGCGCACCCTCGCCTCGGCCGAGCGGCGGTGCATCGGGAAGCCCTCGGCGTCGGCCAGCGCCGCCAGGTGGGGCGTCAGCGCCTCGACCGCCTCGTCGGTCATCTCGACCACCGACATCCTCCGCAGGAACGTGGTTGGCCCCAGGGCCGACGCGTGGCGCGCGGCGCCCCCGGTGGGCAGGACGTGGTTGGAGCCCGCGACGTAGTCGCCGAACGCGGTGGCGCAGTTGGGCCCCACGAACACCGCCCCCGCCCGCGTGATCTCGGACACGATCGCCTGGGGATCGCGGGTCGCGACCTCCAGGTGCTCCGGGGCGAAGGCCTCCGCGAGCTCGATCGCCAGCGGCATGCTGGCACACTCGACGAGGGTGATGGGGCCGATCGCCTCCGGGAGGCCCTCGAGCGCGGCCGCGACGGCGTCCACGACCTCGGGGTCGTCGCTCGCCAGCACGGCCGGCGAGTCGGGGCCGTGCTCGGCCTGGGCCAGCAGGTCGAGGGCCATCGCGGCCGGGTCCGCGCCGGCGTCGGCGATGACCATGACCTCGCTGGGCCCGGCGAGCCCGTCGATGCCGACCGTGCCGGCGACCTGGCGCTTGGCCTCCTGCACCCAGGGGCTCCCCGGGCCGACGACCACGGCGACCGGGGCGATCGTGGCGGTGCCGTGGGCGAGCGCACCGATCGCGGCCGCGCCGCCCGCCGCGTAGACCTCCTCCACGCCGAGGAGGCCGGCCGTCGCGAGGACGGCCGGCGCCGGGCGTGCGTCGTCACCCGGCGGGCTCACGACGACGACGCGCCCGACGCCGGCGACCAGCGCGGGCACCGCCGCCATCACCAGGCTCGAGGGGTACGCGGCGCGCCCGCCGGGCACGTAGCAGCCCGCCGAGTCCACCGGGACGCGCCGCACCGAGACGCGCTGGCCGTAGGGGAGCGTCACGTGGCGGTCGTCCGGCAGCAGGGCCTCGGCGACGATCCGCACCTGCGCCGAGGCCGCGACGACCGCGGCCCGCAGGTCGTCGCCGAGGCGCTCGACGGCCCGCTCGATCGCGGCCGGCGGCACGCGCAGCCGGTCGTGCGCGAAGCCGGCGCAGTCGAACCGGCGCGCCGAGTCGACGAGGGCGTCGTCCCCCCGCGAGCGAACGTCGTCGAGGGTCGCGGCGACGCCCTCGCGCAGCCCCTCGACGTCGGCCTCGGGGCGGAGGGTGTGGGCCAGCGCCTGGGCTCCGCCCGCGCGCAGGCGGACGCGGCGCGGCGGCGGGCTCACGGCGCCCCCGGGTCGAGGCGGTCGGCCAGGCGGTCGATCGCGTCGGCCTTGAGCGTCTGGCTGACGCGGTTGGCGATCAGGCGCGCAGACGAGGCGAACAGCTCCTCGCGCTCGGCGAGCCCGTTGTCGCGCAGCGTGCGCCCGGTCGCGACGAGGTTGACGATGCCGTGCGCCAGCCCGACGAGCGGGGCGAGCTCGACGGAGCCGTTGACCTTCACCACCTCGGCCTGCCGCCCGGTGGCCGTGAAGTGGGCGGCCGCCGTGACGGGGTACTTGGTCGCGACGCGCACGACGCCGAGGTGCTCGAGGGCCGCGGGGGTCGGATCCTCGCCGGCGGACGTGGCGTAGACCATCCGGCAGTGGCCGAACCCCAGGTCCAGCAGCTCGTAGACGTCCGGGGAGCGCTCGAGCAGCACGTCCTTGCCGAGGATGCCGAGGTCGGCCGCCCCGCTCTCGACATAGACGGGAACGTCCGACGGGCGGGTCGTGATGTAGGTCGTGCCGCCTCCGTCCTGCACGACGAGGCGCCGGCCGGCGTCGCGCAGGGGCGCGACGTCCAGCCCGGCCCCCTCGAGCGCGGCCACCGTGTCGCCGAAGAGCGCCCCGAGCGGCACGCAGATCCTCAGCCCGGCGATGGGAGCGCCTCCTCCAGCCGGGCGACGCCCGAGCGCCGCTCGCCGGTGGCGCGGTCGAGGACCGCGTACCCGGCGCCGCTGCGGCGGGCCACGAAGCGCCACCCCTCGGCCTCGGCGAGGTCCTCCGCGAGGTCGTCGTCGGACGCGGCCAGCGCCACCACCGCGAGCCCCGCGCGCCGCGCCGCCGCGGCCCCGGCCGGGTCCTCGTCCAGCCCGCCCACCATGACCACGCCCTCGCGCGGCGGCGGGTCCGCGGAGCCGGCGGCCATGAGGGCGCGGTGGAGGGCGTCGAGGGCGATGCCGAAGCCGACGGCCGGGCGCGCGCGCCCGAACCGCCCGGCGAGGCCGTCGTAGCGCCCGCCCATCGCCACGGGCTCGCCGACCCCCGGCGCGTACGCCTCGTAGACCACGCCCGAGTAGTAGGGCCAGTCGCGCATCACGCCCAGGTCGATCACGACCGCGCCGGCGGCCCCGTGCTCCCCGACGAGGCCGAGGGTCCGGCGCAGGCCCTCGCAGGCCGTCGCTGCCTGGGGCACGGCCTCCCCGAGCCGGTCCAGCGTCTCGGCGCCGCCGCGCAGCGTGGGGAGGCGCTCGAGAAGGCCGGTCGGCTCCCCCACCCCGCGGGCGAGGCGGCGCCAGCCGGCGAGGTCGCGGGCGGCGAGCGCGGCGCGAAGGGCGGCGCGCGCCTCCGGATCGGGCACGACGCCCTCGAGCACCGCCGCCGTCAGCGAGACGTCGGCCACCCCGATCCGCAGGCCCTCGAGCCCGGTCGCCGCCAGGCTGTCGGCGAGCAGGGCGATCGCCTCCGCGTCGGCGCCCGGGGCCGTTCGCGCCCACGAGCTCGACGCCCGCCTGGCGCTGCTCCGAGGCGCGCGGGCGCCCCTCGGGCACCGGCCGGAAGGCGCGCGCGAGGTAGAAGGCCCTCACCGGCCCGGGGTGGTCGGCCATGCGCGTGGCCACCAGGCGGGCGACCGGGATCGTGAGGTCGGGGCGCAGCACCAGCACGCGACCGTGGTCGTCGAAGAGGCGGAAGGCCTCGCGCAGCCCGCCCTCCTGAGCCCGGTCGATGACGTCGGCGAACTCCAGGACCGGGGTCATCACCTCGCGGTACCCGTAGCGCGTGAAGCGCTCGCGCAGCGCGGCCTCCACCTCGCGCAGCTCCTGCGCCTCGACCGCGAGCACGTCCTTCGCGCCGGCGGGCAGCGCGGCGGGCGGGACCTCACTCACGGACGCGCTCGATGTCCGCCCCGACGGCCTCCAGGCGCTCGTCGATGCGCTCGTAGCCGCGGTCGATCTGGCCGACGTTGCCGATCGTGCTGGTCCCGGTCGCGGCGAGGCTCGCGATCAGCATCGCCATCCCGGCGCGGATGTCGGGGCTCTCGAGGCGCTCCCCGAAGAGCTGCGAGGGGCCGCTCACGACCGCCCTGTGCGGGTCGCAGAGGACGATCCGCGCCCCCATCGACACCAGCTTGTCCACGAAGAACAGCCGGTTCTCGAACATCTTCTCGAAGATCATCACCGTGCCGTGGGCCTGGGTGGCCACGGCCGTGGCGATGCTCGTGAGGTCGGCGGGGAAGGCCGGCCAGATGCCGTCGTCGATCTTGGGGATCGCGTCGCCCTCGTCCGCCACGACCCGCAGGTCCTGCTCCGGCGGCACGCGGAGGGTGTCGCCGTCGAGCTCGACCCGGATCCCGAGGCGCTCGAACGTGAGGTTGATCATCCGCAGGTCCTCGGCCCGCACGTCGGCGATGGTCAGGTCGGACCCCGTGATGGCGCCCAGGCCGATGAACGAGGCGATCTCGATGTGGTCCGGGCCGATCCGGAACCGCCCGCCCGACAGCCGCTCGACGCCGTCCACGATCAGCCGGTTGGTGCCGATGCCCTCGATGCGGGCCCCGAGCGCCACGAGGAACCGCGCGAGGTCCTGGACGTGGGGCTCCCCGGCGGCGTTCATCACGACGGTCCGCCCGGCCGCCGTGACCGCCGCCATCAGGGCGTTCTCCGTCGCGGTCACCGAGGCCTCGTCGAGGAAGATGTCGGCCCCGCGCAGCCCGGTGTGGCTGAGCTTGTAGCTGCGGTTGGCGACGCACTCGGCGCCCAGCCCGCGGAAGGCCAGCAGGTGGGTGTCCACGCGGCGGCGCCCGATGAAGTCGCCCCCCGCCATGGGCAGCTCCACCTGGCCGCAGCGGGCGAGCAGGGGCCCGGCGAGCAGCAGGGAGGCCCGCAGGCGGCGGCACAGGTCGGGGTCGAGCTGGGTGGTCCTCACCCGGTCGGCCCGCAGCGCCAGGCAGTTGGGGCCCTCGTCGCGCACGCTCACCCCGACGTCGTCGAGCAGGGCGAGCATCACGTGCACGTCGAGGATGTCGGGCACGTTGTCGAGCACGACCTCCTCGTCGGTGAGCAGGCAGGCGGCGAGGATCGGCAGAGCGGCGTTCTTGTTCCCGCTCGGCACGATGGTGCCGGACAGCGCCCGGCCGCCCCGGATGACCAGCCTGTCCTGGCTCACGTCGTCGGAAGCTAGCAGGAGGACAGCCGCGGCGACGGCCGCCGCCAGACGGGCCACGTCGGCGTCGTCGGTGAAGAACCCGACCGAGGCCCGCAGCGCCTCGGGGCGCGGCAGGGAGCGCAGGACGACGCCCCCCGCGGCCAGCTCCGCGGCCGCCTCCGCCGGGGCCCGGCCGGCCACGGTGAAGGTCACGAGGCCCCCCTGCGGCCCCGGGGGCGTCAGCACCTCCACGCCCGGCACCCGCTCGAGGGCCTCCCGCGCGGCCGCCTGGGCCTCGCGGACCCGGGCGTGGATCCAGGGCCAGCCGAGCCCCTCGAGCCACTCCAGGCTCGCCTCCCACGCGGCCAGCAGGGCGGCCGGCGGCGTCGAGGCCTCGTAGCGGCGCGCCGAGGGGTGTGGCTCCATGGCGCCGTACTCCCCGTGCGCCGCGCCGCCCGCGGCGCTCTCGAGCCCCGCCACGGTGACGTCGATCCGCTCCATGGCCTCCGGCCTGACCCAGAGCGCGCCGACGCCCTCGGGCCCGAGCAGCCACTTGTGGGCGGGGAAGGCGTACGCGTTGACGCCGAGCGCCGCCGCGTTCGACCGGGATCGTGCCCACCGACTGGGCGCCGTCCACGGCGGTCAGGGCGCCGACGGCGCGGGCCGCGCGGGCCGCCCCGGCCACGTCCAGCGCGGCCCCGGTGGACCAGGAGACGTGCGAGAGGGCCACGAGGCGGGTCCGCGGACCGGCGATCCGGCCGACCTCCACCTCGAGGTCGCCCCCGGCCCGCGCGGCCTCGACCACCCGCAGCCGGGCGCCCGTGCGGCGGGCCACGACGGCCAGGGGAACGGTCACGCCCGGGTGCTCGAGCGCCGTCGTGACGATCTCGTCCCCGGGCCGCCAGTCGATCCCCCAGGCCACGACATTCAGCCCGTGCGTGGTGTTGGCCGTGAGGGCGACCGTGCCCGGCGCCGCGCCCACCAGGCGCCCCGCGGCGGCGCGCACGGCCGCGGCCTGGGCCGCGATGCGCCCGAAGCCCTCCAGTGACCCCCGCGCCCGCGCCGGGGCGCCGGCGGCCCAGGCCTGCAGCGCCCGGCCCGCGGGCAGCGCCAGCGGCCCGATCGCGCCGCTGTTCAGGTAGGTCGTCGCCGCCAGGCAGGGGAGCTCGGCCCGGACGTCGCGCAGGGCGGGTGGCGTCACGGTCTCAGGCTTGCCGCCATCGTTGCGCCGCCCCCGCCGCGGTCGATATAACGGCTGCACATGAGGCTCCTACGGATGATGCCCGGGTACGGCGAGACCCTGATCGCCGAGGGCGACCCGGCCCTCGCCGACGAGCGCGAGGTGCTGCTGCGCGAGTTCCGGCGCCAGCTCGACGAGGGCATGTGGGCCGCCGTCCCGGTCGCGGACGCCGGCACCGGCCGGCGCGAGGCGGTGCTCATCACCGACTTCGAGGAGATCCCCGAGGACGCGGAGCGCGTGCTGTTCTGGCCGCGCGCCGCCGGCGGCGCGACCGGCGGCTAGGCAACCGTGGGCGGGCTCGGGGTCGTCGTCCTGGTCGTGACGCTGGGCGCGCTGGCGGCCGTCATGGGGGGCCCGGCCCTCGGCCGGGGGCGGCGACTGCGCCCGCGCCGGGGCCGGCGGGCGCTTCCGTCCTGGATCAGCGAGCCTCCTCTGCTCCCCGAGGAGGCCGAGCGGCGGTCGCTGGAGCTGCTGCGATCGGTCGTCAACGAGGACGAGTGGGACCAGTTCCGCGAGCTCGGCTTCATCTGCGTGACGGGCCGGCGGGGCGGGCGGGCCGGTCGGCCGCCCGGCGGGCCGCCGCGGTACCGCTACCTGATCTACCCCCACCTGCCGGTCGTCGCCCTCCTGCCGCGCTCGATGGCGCCCGTGCGCGAGTACTGCGTGCAATTCCCCGACCGCGGCGGCTCGGGGACGCCCCTGCTGCCCCGGGGAGACGACGTGCTCGCCAAGTGGATGACCCTGCGGGCCGACGAGGACCGGCTGCTGTCGTACGCGAACGTCGGCAACGCCGGCTGCCAGGTCCCCCTCAGCCGGATCGAGCGCGACATCGCCCGCCTCGAGCGCTGGCGCGCCCGGCGGGCGATGCGGCCGGAGGCCATGGCTCAGAACGGCGGCTCGGGCTCCCCGGCGGGCGGCTCGCCGGGCGCGGCTGGAAGGTCCTCGGCCGTGAGCTCCTCGATGCGCCGCTGAGCCGCCGCCAGCCGCTCGCGGCACGCGGCCAGATACGCCTGCCCCTGCTCGAAGAGCGCGACCGCCTCCTCGAGCCCCACATCGCCCCCCTCGAGTCGCGCGACGACCTCGTCGAGACGGCGCAGGGCCTCCTCGAAGGTCAGCGGGGCATCGGGCGGGCCCTCGGGCGTCACGGCGCCCTCCCCGTCGCCGTCGCGGCGAGGCGGCCGTCGCGGAGCTCGATCGACAGCTCCCGGCCCGGCTCGACGCCCGCGGCGTCGGCCACGACCCGCCCGCCGTCGGCCTCGCGGACGATCGCGTAGCCCCGCGCCACGGTCCGCCGCGGCGAGAGCAGGGCGAGCATCGCCTCGGCGCGGTCGGCGCGCGTCCCCGCCGCGGCCGCGGCGCGCCGCAGGGCCGGCGCGAGGCGCGGGGCCAGGCGCTCGGCCCGGTCACGGGCGATCTGCCCGCGGCCCCGCAGCGCCCTCGCCAGGGCGGCGGAGCGGCCCCGCAGCGCCTCCTCCGCGCCGGCGCGGCCGCGCAGCAGCCCCCGGGCGAGCGCCTGCCGGGCGTCGGCCAGATGGGTCTCGACCGCCTCCCTGCTCGGCACCACCGCGACGGCCGCGGCCGTCGGCGTGGAGACGCGGACGTCGGCGACGAGATCGCACAGCGTGACGTCGCGCTCGTGCCCGACGGCCGAGACGACCGGCGTCGCGGCGTCGGCCACGGCGCGGCAGACCGGCTCGCCGTTGAACGCCATCAGGTCCTCGAGCGACCCGCCCCCGCGGGCCACCACGATCACGTTGACCGCCGGCATGCGGTCCAGGTGCCGCAGCGCCCGCGCGATCAGGCGGGGCGCCTCGTCGCCCTGGACGGGCACGTCCACGACGACGACATCGGCCTCGGGCAGGCGCGCCCAGACGTTCGTGAGCACGTCCTGGCGGGCCGCCGCGTCGGCGCTCGTCACGAGGCCGATCCGGCGGGGCAGCAGCGGCGGCCGGCGCTTGCGGCCCGGGTCCAGGAGGCCCTCGGCCGCCAGGCGGGCGCGCAGCTCCTCCACCTGCGCCCGCAGCAGCCCCTCTCCCGCCAGCTCCAGGCGCTCGACCCGCATGCTGACCTGGCCCCGGGCGCGCCAGAACTCCATCCGCCCGTATGCGTGCACCAGCGCGCCGTCGGCGGGCTTGTGGGGGAGCCGCTCGTAGACGATGCCGTTCATCGACGCGTCGAGGGAGTGCCCGCCGCGGAGCGTGAAGCGCACCTGGCTCCGCGAGGGCCGCAGGTCCTGGACCTCGGCCTCGACCCAGAACGAGCGCAGGCCCTCGAACATCGAGGCGAGCCGCGCGCTCACCTCCTCGACCGAGAAGACCCGTCGCCCCCCGACGACCTTCACGGCAGCAGCGCGTCGACGATGCCCGCCGCGCGCGCCCCGCTGTCCACGGCGCCCTCGATGGACGGATGCGTGGTGAGGTCGCCCGCCAGCACCAGGTTCTCGAGCGCCGTTCGCGGCCCCGGCAGGTCGCGCCGCACCCCGCTGACCGGGCGGAACTGCGCGAAGCGGTGCTCGTAGACGCCGATCGGCTCCGCCCGGCCGGCCCAGTCGTAGCCGGGTGCCCAGCGACGCACCAGGTCGCCGGTCGCCTCGACGAGCCCGTCCGCGCCGGCGCCCCCGGTCGTCACCCGCGTGGCGAGCAGGATGTGGGGGCCCTCCGGCGCGCCCGGGCGGGTGACGTTGGTCGTCTGGCAGATGAGGTCGACCCGCCGCGCTCCGCCGTCGCGGTCGGCGTTCAGCAGGATCGCTCGGCCCCGGTAGAGCGGCGTGCGCAGGGCGAACGCCGCCGTCGCCGACGAGGCGGCGTCCGAGGGCAGGCGGGCGGCGGACGCCGGGTCGAGCGGCGCCAGCAGGTCCGCCGCCGCCGGGGCCTCGGTCGCCAGGACGACCTGGCGCGCCTCCAGGCGGCGACCGTCGTCGGTCGCCACCGCGGCGACCCGGAGGCCCGCCGCGCCCGGCTCGAGGCCGGTGGCGCGCACGTTCAGCTCGACGGTGCCGCCGCCCTGGCGCACCGCCGCCGAGGTCCACTCGGCGATCATCCCCAGCCCGTCGCTCGGGATGACCGCCGGCCCCCGGGCGAGCATGCCCATCAGGAAGCGGAAGTAGCCGGTGTCGGCTCCGAGCGAGCGATCGAGCAGGATCACGCCGAAGAGGGGCCGGAAGACCTCCTCGATCGCGTCGTCGGAGAAGCCCCGCCGGCGCAGGAACTCCTCGGTGCTGACGCCCCGCTCCTCCTGCGCGAGGAGGGCGTCCGCGGGCCTGGCAACCACCTCCGCGCCGAGCGCCGCGAGCCGCCCGCGGTCGGAGCGCGACAGGCCGGTGAATCGCAGCGGCGCGACCGGCGAGGTGCCGAGCCGGTCGAGGCGGCCGTCGCCGTGCAGGAAGACCACGCCGCCGCTCACCGGGCGCAGGTCGCGCCGCGGGATCCCGACCGCCCGCACGAGCGCGCGCGCCCGCGGGTACGCCCTCAGCAGCACCTGGAAACCGCGGTCCACGGGCCGCCCCCGGTGCCAGACGGTCCGCGCCCGCCCCCCGGGGGCGTCGGCGGCCTCCAGGACGTGCACCGTCCGCCCCGCCCTCACGAGCCCGTGGGCGCAGGCCAGGCCGGCGAGGCCGCCGCCCACGACCACGCAGTCGAGCCCGTCGCCGCGGCCGGCCGGTCGGATCGTCATCGGGGCGCGATGCTACCGACGGCCTCCGTCGCAGGCGCCCCCGTGGCCTCGCCGTCCAGGCGGGCGCAGAGGTCGATCGCGCAGTCGATGAACGTGCGTGCGGCGGGCGAGAGCGCCCGGTGCCGGTGCCAGGCCAGGGCGATCCGTCGCGGCGGGAGCCCATCGGGCGGCGACAGGGCCACGATCTGGTCGTCGTTCGGCTCGACGGCCAGCGCCGGCATCAGCGCCGCCGCCACCCCTGCGCCGACGAGCCCCTGGACCGTGCCGTTGTCGTCGGACCGGAAGACCACGTTCGAGCTCGACGCCGCGGCTTCGGACGAACTCCTCCGCCTGCTCGCCCGCGAAGCAATGGCG
>CAWIDG010000012.1:0-71595 GCA_963834875.1 Miltoncostaeaceae bacterium | reverse complement strand
GCGAGGCTCGGGCGTCCGTTGGGCGCCCAGAGGCCGCTGCGTCGAGGGTCAGACCCTCTGAACGTCCGTGTTGCCGAACTGGTCGACGGTGACGAGTCGGCGCTCCTCGCCGTCGAAGACCCTCAGCGGCGCCGACAACGTGGCGAAGTCCATAAGTACGCGCAAGGCGGTCCTTCGCACTTCGGCGGCGCACGGTGACGGCCTCATACTCGCCCTGCCTTTCCACGCGCCGTCCAGCCGCGACCTCGGCCTGGATGACCCGCGCCACCGCCTCCTTTCGCTCATCGGTCTTACGGGAGGGCGGGCTCGGGTCGGCGTTTCAATGGGTATACCGGTGGGTACACCGTTTCGGGGGCCCGTTCCTCACTCGCCGGGCTCGGCGAGTTGACAGCGCAACGTGGGGGTGATGAAGACGACTCCCGTTTCGTCCGCAGCCGCGACAAGCTGGGGGTCACTGGTTCGAGCCCAGTAGCGCCCACCTCGAAAGCCCTGATCAGGGCCTTTCGCTTGTCCCTGAGACGGACAGAAAGCGGAAGCGGGAGCGTCCGGGACGGTGCGGACGTGCGAGACGGTGCGGGACGGTGCGGGAGCACCCGCGCGGCACGGTCAGGACCCATTGTCCGGCCGGCGTCGAAGGCCGCGTTGGTGCGCGACGGCACTCAGCGGGTCGCGCTCTCATCGCCACTTTTGGCCGCCGCGTTTCCGCCTCGAAGATTCCCGTCTGGTAGGCAAGCACGACTGCTTGGACGCGGTCGCGGAGGTTGAGCTTCTGGAGGATGTGCGTGATGTGTGTCTTGACGGTCGTGTCGCTGATGTAGAGCTCTTGGCCGATCTCGGCGTTCGAGAGGCCGCGGGCGATCAAGCGGAAGACGTCGCGTTCGCGTTCACTGAGTTGTCGAGCTCCTTCGGAGGAGCGGGACGGGGGATGCGGGCGAATTTCTGGATCACGCGTTTTGTGATCGTCGGTGAAAGCAGCGCGTCGCCGGCGGCGACAGTGCGGATCGCGGCGATCAGCTGTTCGGGAGATCGTCTTTGAGGACGAAGCCGCTGGCGCCGGCGCGCAGCGCTTCGTAGACGTATTCGTCGAGGTCGAACGTGGTGAGGATCAGGATCCGCGCGGTGTCGTCGGCCGCGAGGATGCGTCGTGTCGCCTCGAGCCCGTCGAGTTCGGGCATGCGGATGTCCATCAGGACGACGGTGGGACGAAAGCGTGCGGCCTTGTCCACCGCCTCGAGTCCGTTGCTCGCCTCGGCGACGACTTCGATGTCCTGCTCGCCTGCGAGCAGCATGCGAAAGCCGGCGCGGACCATCGACTGGTCGTCGGCGACGAGCACACGGATGGTCATCGTTCGTCCCGGCCGAGCGGGAGGCGTGCGCTGAGGACGAAGCCGCCGCCGGCTGCCGTTCCCGCGGTCATCTCACCGCCGTAGATCTTGACGCGTTCGCGAACGCCGACGAGCCCGTGGCCGAGGCCGTCGCTGGTCTCGCCGCCCCCGCCGTTGTCGCGCACCTCGATTTCCAGCTCGTCGGGCCGGTAGCGGACGGTCACGTCGGCGTCGCTGGCGCGCGCATGTTTGAGAGCGTTGGTCAGGCCTTCTTGCACGATCCGATAGGCAGAGAGGTCGATCCCTCGCGGGAGCGGGAACGGCTCGCCGTCGACGTGCAACTGGACGGGGAGGCCGGCGCGGCCGACCTCGTCCAGCAGCGAGTCGAGGCCGTCGAGGCCGGGCTGGGGCACGAGCTCGGCTTCGTCCCCGTCGCGGCGCATGGCGCCCAGCAGTCGGCGCATCTCGGTGAGCGCGGTGCGGCCCGCCTGCTCGACGCCCTTGAGCGCCTCGCTGTCCTCGGCCAGCGCGTCGGGGAGCTTGTGCCTGACGGCGCCGACCTGGAGCACCATCACGCTGACGGCGTGGGCGACGATGTCGTGGAGCTCGCGGGCGATCCGCGCGCGCTCCTCTGCCACCGCGACGCGTGCGGCCGCCTCCCGCTCGCGCTCGGCGTGGGCCGCGCGCTCTTCCGCTGCTTCGGCCTGCTCGGCACGCTCGCGCAGGGCGTAGCCCGCGACCCAGGCGACGACGAACCGGAGCGGAATGAAGACGAAGTCGCTGGCTGGCTGTGGACCCGGGATGTTGTAGACCACGATCACGATCCCGCCGAGCACGATGACCAGGCCCGCGCCCGCCTTCAGGGGATTCCGCAGGTTCCCGAGCAGGAACGCGCGTTGCCAAGCCCGACGACGCCGAGGCTGCCGATGAACGCGATCAGCAGTCCGTCGACGAACGAGAGCGCCGCGGCCAGGACCCAGTAGGCGGCCGGAGCGGCGAAGGGAAAGCGCCGGCGCGCGAACAGCGGCAGTACGAGGACCGCCATCGCCGGTATGGCGAACCACAGCGACGTCGACGGCGCGCCCGGCGAGTCGCGTCCGACCACGAGTTCGAGCATGGCTGCGATCGCCAGGACGGCGATCAGCAGCTCGAACCAGTACTTGCGCGCGACGTCTCTGATCCGGCTCACGCGGTGAACGTACTGCAGGTTCTCGCGTCGCCTCCTACCTGAGTAGGAGTCGCGAATCGTCGCCGGCGTCGGAGCTCGAATCCGGCCTTCCGACGAGGTCGCCCGGACGTCCGGCCTCCTAGCGTCGCGGCATGTGCTCATTCCGACGAAGGAGGACGTCATGAACGCCTCACATCGCTCACCCCGCGATTCCCGCCCGCGCCGACGCCGCGGTCTCGGTCGAGATCCCGCAGCTCGGAAGCGCGCGATCTTCGCGTTTGGGCGGCCGCCGCCCTGCCTATGGCGGCGCTCGCCTGGCTCGTCGCGCCCGTGCTCGCGGACCGGTTCGCCGGCGACGGGCACGTGCCGATGGCGAAGGCGCTGATCGTCTCCCTCGCGATCGGCATGGTCTGGCAGTTCGTCCTCGTTGCGACCCTCGTCGGTCGCGAGCAGCGGACCCTCCGCTGGTCGACGGTCCGCGAGGCGCTCTGGCTCCGCTCTCCGCGGAGCCCGCGCAGCGGCCGCATCGGCGGTCGAGTGTGGCTGGTCGTGATCCCGCTGATCGTCGGGTTCGCCGCGGTGCAGAGCTGATCGGGATCGTGGCGGCGCCCGAGGACCGGGACCTCGCCACGCTCATCGACTCCGACGCCGGCAAGGCGTTCCTGGACGGGGCCTTCGGCTGGTACGGCCTCATCCTCGTGATGTTCCTCTTCAACACCGTGCTCGGCGAGGAGCTCCTGTTCCGCGGGTTTCTCCTTCCGCGCATGAACGGCGCCTTCGGACGCCGCGACTGGGTGGCGAACGGCCTCCTCTTCGCGGGCTACCACCTGCACGTGCCGTGGGCGATCCCGGGGACGCTCCTCGAGATGTTCACCACCGCGTACCCGACGAAGCGGTATCGGAGTGCGTGGATCGGGATCGCGGTGCACAGCGCGCAGAGCGTGGTGCTGGCGATCCTCCTCCTCCCGCTCGTGCTCTAAGGGCGGCGAGCGCGATAGGCATCGTTCGAGTCCTGCGGGCCTTCGGGGTCGCAGGACTTGGCCGTTCTGGCGCGAGAAGCGTCACGCGTCGCACCACTCGAACGCACTTCGGGGTCGCACGCGCGGCCTCCTACCTGAGTCGGACTCGGAATCGTCGGCCGCTCCGTGAGGTCCCCACCGCCAACGGATCCTCTGCTATCGGCGTGCGAGAAGTGCGAGCGGTGCGTGGAATGTCGGATGGTGCCGCTCGCCTCGATCCGGAGAACGAGCTCCTGAACTACGCGCCCGCTCCGGCGACCTCGGCCTCTCGACCAACGGCCGGCCCTCGTGTGAGGCTGACTTGACCGAGCGAGAGGACCGACGCGACGGCGTCCCGCTCGACCCCAGGGAGGTCAACGATGGGAGAGATGATCCAGGCCGGCGACGCTGAATTCTGGGTCGAGCGCCGCGGCGACGGACCGGACGTCCTGCTCATCGCCGGGCTCGGCGATCCCGCCGAGGCCTGGGAGCTCCAGCTCGACGGCCTGGCCGACCGCTACCGCCTCACGGCCTTTGACAACCGCGGCGCGGGCCGCACGCCGTTGCCCGATCGTCCGCTCTCGCCTCCCTCAATGGCCGACGATGCCGCCACGCTCCTTCGCGCGCTGGAGGTGCCCGCGGCCCACGTCGTCGGCTTCTCGATGGGCAGCGCCATCGCGCAGGAGCTGGCGCTTCGGCACTCCCAGGTCGTCCGAAGCCTCGTGCTGGTGAGCACGTACGCCCGCGCCGACGCCCTGTTCCGCGCCCAGCTCGACTTCTGGCGCTGGCTGCCCGAGGCGGCGCCCAGCGACCGCGCCTTCTACGAGGGTTTCTTCACGTGGGTCTATACGCCGCGCGCGCACGAGGACGGCTCGGTGGACCAGATCGTGGAAGAGGCGCTTGCGTTCCCCCATCAACAGTCCGTCGAGGCCTTTCAGGCGCAGGTTAACGTCTGCGCCGCCCACGACACGGTGGACCGCCTCTCGAAGATCGCCGCCCCGACGCTCGTCCTCTCCGGCGAGCTCGACATCCTCTTCCCGCCGCGCTGCGGTCGTGAGGTGGCGGAGGCGATCCCAGACGCCGAGTTCGAGGTGATGCCGGGAGAGGCCCACCAGCCCTTCCAGGAGGTGCCCGAGGACTTCAACGCCCGGGTCGATGCCTTCTGGCGCGCCGCCGAGGCCCGCAGCTGATCATCGCGGCTCGTCGCGCGGGGCGACTCGCCGAGTCCTCGCCATCGCTGACGTCGAGCCCGACACCGTCGTGCTTCAGGCCGGCGGGTCCGCGGGGATGTCCGCGCGCCAGGGGGCCCGCCACTCGGGGGCCTCCCAGCCGTCCATGACGTAGATCCGCTCGCGCGCCACCTTGCGGTCGCGGAATTCGAGCAGCTGCACCCCGAGCATCCACGGACCACCGTCGTAGCTGGCCGAGACCTCGACGACGACCAGGTCCTCACGTGCCGTCACCCGCCGGACCCGGTAGCGCACCTCGGCCGGGTACTGGCGGCGCCACTCCGTGAAGCTCGCGACGCCCTCGAAGCGCTCACCGGACTGCGGGAACTCAAGCACCGCGTCGTCGTGGTAGATCTCATCGGCACGGTCCACGTCCGCGCCCGCATACTCCCAGTAGCGCCGCACCACCTCGAGCCGGGCCGGCTGATCGGTCATCGCACCTCCACGCTCGCGCCTGACGGTATGCACGGAGCCCCCGGCCGTCCCAGGGTCTGGACCCGCAGAGGCCCTCCGCGTCTGAAAGGAGCCTCATGAAGACACCGCCCGACCAGAACTCAGACTCCAACCAGAACGCAGGCGCCAAGAACGGCGATGCCTGGCTCGATCCCAAGTTGGCGCTCGGGACCGTCCTGGCCGGCCTGATCGCAGTGATCGCCATCGCGATCGCCGCGATCATCGCCCTCGCCGTCGCCGGTGAGCTCGACGGTCAAATCGGGATGGTCGCGACCGGTGCGTTCGGAGTCGTCGGAACGATCGTCGGCACCTACTTCGGCATCCATCTCGGAACGAAGGCGGGGGAGCAAGGCAAGGATGAGGCCAACGCCGCAGCCAATGTGGCCAGGCGCGTGGCCTTTGCATCTCGGCGGGAGGAGGCCGACGCCAAGGCCAGGGCAATGTCATGGCGACCCACTTGCCCGAAGGCAAAGCGGCTGAGGTCAACAAGGAATGTCAGATTCACGGGGCGGCGGCGGCACAACGCGTCACGGACGCATGGCATCAGGCGGGTGATCTTCCCGGCCTTTGAGACCGGCCGACACGACATGCGAGAGCGCCTCACAGGCATGTCGCGCCCTGAACGCAGACCGCTCAGGCCTCCGGCGTCGGGCCTGGCGCCGGCTCAGGCGCCCCCCCGGCGCAGCGCGCGGCGATCGCCCTGGCGCCGCGTCAGGCCGCTCGCGTCGAGGTGGGCGGCCAGCGCGATCGCCTGGCGCCGCCCGACGGCCCAGAGGTCGCGCAGCGCGCCGATCGTCATCGGCCCGGAGGCCAGGGCCTTCCGGGCGTGCTCGCGCGCGCCGGCCGCCGCCGCGGCGTCGAACCACAGGTCGCCCGCCCGCACGGCGCGGCCGTCCTCGCGCAGGCGCCCGAGCGCGGCATCGACCTGCGCCGGCGCGAGGCCGGTGAGCCGGGCCAGGTCCGCCGGGGAGGGGGGGCGCAGCCCGCCGGCGGCGAGGGCCCCGGCGACCTCCTCGAGCCCGCGCGGCGGCCCGGCGGCAGGGAGACGGACCCGCGCGCCGTCGCGCACGACCTCCCCCTGCGCCTCGAGGTCGGCGAGGAGCGCGCGGGCCGCGGGCGGTCCCGAGCCCCGTGGCGGCGCGCGCGGCCGCCAGCGACAAGGGCGAGCCGAGCGCCTCGCGCAGCCGCTCGCGGGCGCGCGCGGCGACGCCGGCGTCGAGGGCCAGCCCCCCCGGCAGGACGACGCCCCCGGCGGCGGCGATCGCGGCGGGCTCGGAGCCCGCCGCGATGCCGTCTGCGCCGGCGTCGGCCAGTCGCTGGGCGAGCACCTGGGACGCCGCGCCCCGCTCGAGGACGGCCAGACGCTCGGCCGCCCTGCCGCCGCGCCCGTGCCGGGCGGGCGCCGCGTCGATGACGACGGCCCCGCCCACCGTGCGCCGCTCGGCGGAGCGCAGCACCACGCGGTCACCGGCCGTCGCGGGCACCGGCCGCCCCAGCCGCAGCTGGGCGTAGCCGCGCTCGCCCGGCTCCAGCGCGTCCGCCTCCAGCAGCACGCAGGCGGCCGGCACCTCGGCCGTCCCGAGGAACGCCTGCAGCCGCTCCGCGCGTGCGCAGCCCCGCCCGGCGTCGGGCAGCCAGTCCAGCGCGACGTCGAGCAGGTCAGTCCCGGCCCATCCGTCGCCGGCGCGGACGACGCACGCCCCGCGCGGCACCTCGCCAGGGCCATGCCCGCGAGGTTGAGCGCCGTCCGCCCGCCGGCGGCGCGGGCGATGGTCCGCTCGTGCGCCTGCACCTCGCGCACCCGCCCGGCGGCGCCCCGGGGCAGCGCGATGACCCGGTCGCCGGGGACGATCGCCCTCGCCCCACAGCGTCCCGGTGACGATCGTGCCGGCGCCCGGCAGGGAGAACGCGCGGTCCACGAACAGGCGCGGGCGGCCGCCGGCCGTGCGCCGGCGCAGGCGGCCGGCCAGGCGGTCGAGCGCGCCCCGGAGACGCTCGAGGCCCTCGCCGGTCGCGACCGAGACCGGCACGACCTCGGGCCCGCGCCCGACCAGCTCGCGGGCGGCGGCCGCCGCCGGACCCGGCGGGGCGAGGTCGGCCTTGGTGACGGCGACGACGCCGTCCCCGACGCCGAGGAGCCGCAGCACGGCCATGTGCTCGCGCGTCTGCGGCATGACGCCATCGTCGGCGGCCACGCACAGCAGGTAGCCGTCCACCCCGCTCGCGCCCGCGACCATGTGGCGCACGAAGCGCTCGTGCCCTGGGACGTCGACCAGGCCGACCCTGCGCCCCGACGGCAGCTCGAGCGGCGCGAAGCCCAGCTCGATCGAGATGCCGCGCGATTTCTCGGCCGGCAGGCGGTCGGTGTCGCGGCCGGTGAGCGCCAGCACCAGCGCCGTCTTCCCGTGGTCAACGTGACCCGCGGTGCCGAGGACCAGCGGCGTGCTCACCGGCGCGCCTCGGCGACGAGGGCGGGCAGGGAGGCGAGGTCCTCGTCGCCGAGCGCCAGCACGTCGAGCAGCACGCGCCCGTCCCTGAGCCGGCTCGCCACGGCGGGATCGCCCGCGCGTAGGGCCGCCGCGAGCGCCTCGGGATCGGGCGCGTCGAGCGCCGCGGCGAAGCTCGGGAGCTCGGCGAGCGGGAGCGCTCCTCCCCCCATGCGGCCGACCGTGGCCACGACCTCCCCGCCGACGGCGCCCGCCAGGCGCTCGGCCCGGGCCCGCCGCTCCGGTCGCGCCCGGTGGAGCGCCCGGAGGGCGGGGATGCGCGCGCGCGCGAGCCGCGGGTCGCGGTGGAGCGCCAGCGTGGCCTCGAGCGCCGCGAGGATGAGCTTGTCGGGACGCAGCGCCCGCATCAGCGGGTGGGAGCGGGCGCGCTCCACCGAGGCCGCGGTCCCCACGAGATGCCCGCCTGCGGCCCGCCGATCAGCTTGTCGGCGCTGAAGGCCACGAGGTCGCAGCCTGCCGCGACGCTCGCCGCGGCGTCCGGCTCGCCCGCCACCGCCGCATCGGGCCGCAGGACCCCGCTGCCGAGGTCGTCCACCAGCGCGAGGCCCCGCTCTCTCGCGAGGCCCGCGAGCTCCTCGATCGGCGCCTCCTCGGCGAATCCGACGACGCGGAAGTTCGAGGCGTGCACGCGCAGGATCGCCCGGGTGTCCGGGCCGATCGCCCGCTCGTAGTCGGCGGCGCGCGTGCGGTTGGTCGTGCCCACCTCCACCAGGCGGCACCCGGATGCCTCCAGCACCTCGGGCACCCGGAAGCCGCCGCCGATCTCGACGAGCTGGCCGCGCGAGACGATCACCTCGCCGCCGCCACCGAGGGCGACCAGCGCGAGGAGGACGGCCGCGGCGTTCGAGGTCGCCACGCAGGCCGACTCGGCGCCCGTGAGGGCGCGCAGGTGGCCGGCGAGATGGTCCTGGCGCGACCCCCTCCCGCCGGTGGCCGGGTCCCACTCGAGCGTCGCGTAGCGCGCGGCCGCCACGGCCGCGTCGACCGCCTCGGCCGCGAGCGGCGCCCGGCCCAGGTTGGTGTGGAGGATCACCCCGGTGGCGTTGACGACCCGCCGCAAGCGAGGGTCGCAGGGCGGCCGCGACCTCGTCCGCGAGGCCCTCCGCGCCGGCTCCCCGGTGCCGACGGCCGGCGAGCGCGTCGCGGACCGCGTCAACGACGGCCGCGCGCGGCGCGCGGGCGAGGAGGCCGGCCATGTCCTCCCGGCGCAAGACGGCGTCGACCGAGGGAGGGCCCGGCGTGGATCGGTCATGGCGGCCGCGCCGCCGGACTCATGCCGGCCGGCGGCCCCCGGTCGTGCGCCGCCGGCCCTCCCCGGTCATCGCGCGCGACGGGTCGCGCGTCAGGCGCCCGATGTGCTCCACCCGGCGGAAGCGGAGCGCCGACCAGTCGTCGTCGATCGCGACCTGGCGCACGCCCTCGAAGCCCGCGGCGCCCATCGGCTCCCAGCTCTCGTCGCGGCTGACCTCGGGATCGTGCAGGGGCGAGGACTTCTTCGGGTAGGCCATCCAGACCTTGCCGTCGCCCTCCGTCGACGCGGCGACCTGCTGCGCCCGCTCCGCGATGTCGGCGGCGGTGCGCACGAAGGCGAGCACGAATGCTGCGCCCGGGGCGAGCGTCGTCCGCACGCCGACGTCCTCGGCGAACCGCTCGAGGACCGGCCGCAGCGCCTCGGGCGCGCCGAGCACCACGATCTCGGGCTCGTCCTTGAGGTTGAGCTTGCGCAGCAGCGGGTCCAACGCTGGGAGTATCCCCGATCCCGGGCGGGGGTGGCGTCCGGGGCGCCGCGCCGTAGGATGACCGCCTCACCGAACAGGAGCCGTCCCATGGCACGCCCCGCGCCCGTCCGACCCATCCTCGACGACCGCCTCCGGGAGCTGCTCGGGCTGATGAAGGGTGCCGACAGCGTCGAGCTCAAGCTCACGATCCCCGAGTCCAACCAGCGCTCGGCCGTCAGCTCTCTCGGCATGGACCCGCTCGACGCCCAGATCCGGCAGGTCTTCTTCTTCGACACGCCCGACCTCGCGCTCGACGGCGCCGGCGTCGTCGTCCGGGCGCGGCGCGTCCAGGGCAAGGGGGACGACACCGTGGTGAAGCTGCGGCCGGTCGTGCCGAACGAGCTGCCGGCGAAGCTGCGGACGTCGGCGATGTTCGGGGTCGAGGTGGACGCGATGCCCGAGGGCTTCGTCTGCTCGGGGTCGCTCAAGGGCGCGCCAAAGGACCGCGATGCGGTCAAGGCGACGGTGGCCGGCGAGCGCCCGCTGCGCAAGCTGTTCAGCAAGGAGCAGCGCGCGCTGTTCGAGGAGCACGCCCCCAAGGGCGTCACGTTCGCGGACCTCGCGGTGCTCGGCCCGATCCCGCTCCTCAAGCTGAAGATGTCGCCGAAGACGCTCGGCCGCAGGCTGGTCGCCGAGCTGTGGCTCTACCCCGACGGGGCGCGGATCCTCGAGCTCTCGACCAAGTGCGCCCCGGGCGAGGCGCTGCCCGTCGCCCTCGAGACGAGGGCCTTCCTCACCGAGCGCGGGATCGACCTCAGCGGCAAGCAGCAGACCAAGACCCGCACCGCCCTGAACTTCTTCTCGAAGGAGCTCAAGGCCGCGGCGGCCTGAGGATCAGCACCTCGTTCCCGCCGCGCTGAAGCTCGTAGTCGAGCCGCCGCACCTCGCTGTCGACGCCTCCGGCCGCGAGGCGCCGGCGCAGGTCGTCGACCGCGGGGTGGCGCACGTAGGAGGTGTCGATGAGCGGGAACAGGCGCACCTCCTCCCGCGCGACGCGCGCCAGCTCGCGGAGCGCCCGCTCGTGGGCGGCCTCGTCGACGTGATCCGGGTAGGCGAAGAGGAGGAACGCCGAGAGCACGAGCCGGAACGCGCTGTCGTCGAAGGGCAGGCTTGGAAGGGCGGCGACCACGTAGCGGGGGTCCGGGCCCGTGAAGTCGCCGGCGAACTCCTCGAGCGCCGCGAGGCGGCGATCGCGCAGGTCGTCGAGGGACGAGAAGAAGGTCCAGACGTACGAGGCCCGGTTCTCCTCCAGGTAGCGAATGGCGTGGTCCAGGCCCGCGCGGGTCTGGGCCAGGATCTCGGCCCGCGGGAGCGCGTAGGCCGGGTCGGCGCTGACCGCCTCGCCGCCCCGGGCGCGCACGGTCGCGGCGAAGGGCCCGGCTCCGCCCGGGCAGTCGAGCACCGCCCCGGAGAGGACCTCGCGCTCCTCCAGCCCGAACATCGCCAGGTACTCGTCATAGGGCCTGCTGCTGACGATGATGTCGCCGATGCCGCGCCGTGAGCGCATCGGCCCGCCGGGGATCGAGTCGTCGGCGCTCATCAGGCCGCGAGCGCGACCGGCGTCGACCGCGCGACGTCCTCCTGCAGGAGGCGGGCGAGCCCGTGCACGTCGTCGCGCTCGAAGGCGTCGAGGCAGCGGGCCAGCAGCGCCCGGGCGGATGCGTCCAGCGGCGGGGCGGGGTCGGCCGCGCTGATGCCCGTGGCCGCGAGCGCCGCCCGCGCGCGCTGAAGCGCGCTGTTCACGGAGGCGACGCTGGTCTCGAGGAGCTCGGCGACCTCGCCCGCCCGCCAGCGGAGCACCTCGCAGAGGATGAGCGCCGCCCGCTGGCGTGGGGAGAGGTGCCGGAGCGCGGCGCCGAGCGCGAGGCGGACGGTCTCGCGCGAGGCCGCGAGCTCGGCCGGGTCGCCCTCCGGCGCGACGAGACGGTCCGGAGCGCGCTCGCTCCAGGTCGGCGCGAGGCCCATCGGGTGGGCACTCCGCGCCCTGCCGTTCAGCATGTCGACGCAGACGTTGGTGGCGATGCGGTACAGCCACGCGCGCAGCGTCCCCCTGCGCTCGAGGCGGCCGAGGCCACGCCAGGCCCGCACCATCGTGTCCTGCACCGCGTCCTCGGCCTCGGTGGGCGAGCCGAGCATGCGACGACAGTAGCCGGTGAGCTCCGGCCGATGCCGCTCGAGCTCGCGCTCGATGGGGGTCACGTCACGCCCCGGGTCCACCGGGTCGGCCGACGGTGCTCGGAGTCGTGCAACCGCTTCAACGCGTTGACGAAGCCGAGCCAGCCCACGAACCGCTCGTCGGCGCCCCGCTCTGTGCGCAGCCGCCCGCAGATCGGCTCGCGGTCGAGGTTCAGGTCGAGCCGCACGGTGAGCACGCGATCGTCTCGGGGGGCTTGGCCGGTCATCGCCGTGACCGTAGGAGGGCGCCCCGTCCCGCCGCCTCGGGGAGCTCCCCGAGGTCGGTCCCTGAACTTGGGCGGTGAGCGACGGCGCGGCGCTCAGCCCTCGGTCGTCGCCGCTCCGTCAGCCACCTCCGCCTGGAACGCGCGCGCGATCGCCTCGACCGAGCGGTCCACATCAGCGGTCGTGGTCCGCCAGTTGCACACCGAGACGCGCATGCATCGCGCGTCGCGCCAGGTGGTGGCGCTGGTCCAGCACGTGCCGTCGCGCTGGATCTGGGCGACGAGCCGGTCGGTGACGCCGGCGCGGCCGCGCGGTCGCACGAGCACCTGGTTGAGCCCCTGGGCGACCACCTCCAGCCCGGGCTCGGCGCCGAGCCGGACGGCGAAGCGCTCGGCGCACGCGCAGAGCCGGTCCACCAGCTCGGCCACGCCGCTGCGACCCAGCGAGCGCAGCGCCGCGTAGACCGGCAGCGACCGCGCCCGGCGCGAGAATTCCGGGTTCCAGTCCAGCGGCTCGCGCACCGGCTCCCCCTGCTGGAGGTAGCTCGCCTCGACCGCCATGGCCCGCCGGTGGGCCTCGCGATCGGCGACGACGGCGATCCCGCAGTCGTACGGCACGTTCAGCCACTTGTGGGCGTCAGTCGCCCACGACCGGGCCCGCTCGCAGCCGCGCAGGAGCCCGCGCCGCCGCGGGCTCGCGCTCGCCCAGAGCCCGAACGCGCCATCCACGTGCACCCACGCCCCGGCCTGTTCAGCGGCATCGCAGATCTCGTCCAGCGGATCGACGGCCCCGGTGTTCACGTCGCCGGCCTGGGCGCACACGATGGTGGGGCCGTCCGGCGCGCGCAGCGCGCGCGCGAGCGCGTCCGAGCGCATCGCGCCGCGCTCGTCGGCCGTCACGACCTCGGCGCAGGCGGTGCCGAGCCCGAGGAAGCGCAGCGCGCGGTCGACGGTCACGTGATGCTCCTGGCTGACGAGGACCCGGACGGGGGGCGCGCCCACGAGGCCGTCGCGCTCCACGTCCCAGCCGGCGTCGGCCAGCACGCGGTGCCTGGCAGCCGCCAGCGCCGTCACGTGCGCCATCTGGCAACCGGTGACGAACGCGAACGAGGCGTCGTCCGGCAGGCCGAGGAGGTCGAGGACCCAGGCGCCTGCGATCTCCTCGATCGCCGCGACCGCGGGCGTCGGGCTGGCGAGGCCCGCGTTCTGGTCCCACGTCGCCGCCATCCAGTCCGCGGCGAGGGCAGCCGGAAGCGCGCCCCCGATGACGAAGCCGAAGTAGCGCGGCGAGCCCATCGCGGTGATCCCCGGCTCGGCATCGGCGACCAGCTCCTCGAGCACCAGGAGGGGGTCCACGGGGTCGTCGGGCAGCGTGGAGGGGAGGGCCGCGCGCGCCTCGGAGGCGCCACGGCCCGCCTCGACCGGCCGCTCCGGGAGGGACTCGAGGTAGGTCGCGGCGTGCGCGGCCGTCGCGGACAGCAGTTCACGTTCACCCATGACGCCCTCCTCTTGAGCTGGATCGGGCAGGCGATCCCAGGGTCAAGTCTCTCCCGAAAACGGCCGATGGACACGGTGGCCCTCCCGACTGGGAGAGCGTGCCGCCGAACCGCGACCGTCAGGATCGTGATCTCGCCGCTCAGGAGCATCGCCGGCGCCCGCCCGATCGTCGGGCTCCTGCTGGCCATGGGCGCCGTGGCCTGCATGGGCGCGTCGGCGTCGCCGGCCCTCGGGGTGACGCTGTCCGGGACGGTCTCCCGCGTGGTCAACGGCGACACGATCAAGGTGGCCTCGGGCGGCTTCGAGACGCCGGTGCGCCTGATCGGCATCGACACCCCGGAGACCCGGCATCCCTCCAAGCCGGTGCAGTGCTTCGGCCCGCAGGCCTCCGCGCGCACTGCGCGCCTGCTCCCGGTCGGCCGGAGCGTCCGCCTGGTCACGGACGACACCCAGGACCGCCGCGACCGGTACGGGCGCCTGCTCGCCTACGTCTACGCGCCCGGCCGATCCGGCGCGGCCGGATCGGTGAACGCCGACCTGGTCCGCACCGGTCACGCGAAGGTCTACGTGTACGACGGCGTCCGCTTCGGGCACGCGTCGGCCTTCTTCCGCGAGCAGCACCGGGCCCGCAGGGCTCACCGCGGCCTGTGGGGCGCGCCCTGCTTCGGCGACACGGACCGCGGCGGCGCGAGCCCCGGGCGCCCGGCGCCGGCCGCGGCGGCCGGCTCGTCGCGGGCCGCGTGCGATCCGAATTACTCGGGCGCCTGCGTGCCGCTGACATCGACGGACCTCGACTGCGCGGACATCGGGCGGCCGGTCAGGGTCGTCGGGGCGGATCCGCACCGTCTCGACGGCGACGGCGACGGCTGGGGCTGCGAGAGCACCTGAGGCGGCCATCGCCCGCCCCTGAGCGCCCCTCCTCCCGCCCCGCGCCGGCGCGCGAAGCGCTCTTGTGTCACTCCGCCGAGGAGGTCACGCCCGGCTGGCGGAGGTAGGAGACCGACCCGGTCGCCGCGTCTGAACGAAGCCGATGGCCGAGACCGACACCGAGGGGGTCCGGGGTTCGAATCCCGGCTCCGGGCTTTCGACGAGACCGATGAAGAGAGCGGGGTGTCAAGGAGGGCGACGTCTACTACGCCGCGATCGGCGAGACCCGCTTCGGGCCACTCGTCGACCTCGACGCGGTCGAGGAGTTCCTGCCGGGCGAGGGCTAAGGGTGTGCGCCGTTCATGGGTACGGCGTACAGGGGCCGGCGTTCGACCCCTGGCAGAAGGGGGGCCGTGTCCACGGGGGCGCGGCCCCGTCTCCTTTCAACCGCCCGCGGGCAGCGGTGCCCATCGACGTCGCCCGCTTCGGTTTTTTGAAGTGCGCCCGCCTAGAGCCCGCAGTCTTGGCATTTCTACATACGGGTCTAAGAAGCCGTTTCAGAAGCGGCCGCGCGGCTCCCGCTGTTCCTGCTGCAGCGGGAGCCGACGGGCGTCGTGGTGACTGCGGGCCGGTTGGGAAGCTACCGGGCGATGCGCTGAAGGCCGGCCATCAGGTCGTCCGCATTCATCACGGGGGTGAGGTCGACGCTCGCCTCGAACGTCGAGAAGAATGGCTCGAGGAGGGGCGGCATGTCGGAAGGGTCCTGCATGTCGAAGACGATGTGGGCCGTCCGAAGCCCGTCGTCGGGCGCGAAGTAGGCGGCCTCAGGACGAACCGCCTTCATGAACTCTTCCATGGTGCGCTGCATCGAGCCGTCCTGCAGAGCGGCCGAACCCTTGGCGGCGGGAATCTGCACCGTGAGCAGGACTCGCATGGGAGCCTCTCTTTCCTGGGTCTATCGGGGCTGCGGGAAATCACAACCCCGCCGCGATCCTCTCCCAGCCCGCACTGCACGCGCAATCGTCGTACTTCCACGATCCTGCCTCGGGGAGCATTGACCCCGGGGGGGCGTGTGTACACCGGGGTGCTACGGCACCTAGAGGCGCGGCTCTTTGTGAGAAAAACCACGGGGGCCCGCTCGCAAAGTGGACGCGAGGCGGCGCCGGCCCGCCCTAGGCCGGCGCCGCCTGCTACCTCTCCGGATGGGCGGACGCGATGGCCCGGACCGCCCATCTCGTGGAGCCTACTCGCTGCCGTGACAGGCGCCATCCCGGGCACCGTGCGGCACCGAGACGGGCTCAGGCGGGCGGACCGGGGTCGGTACGCTCATGGCCCCCAGGACGAAGGAGTCCGTTCCATGGCCGAGCTCAGCCGCGAGGACGTCGAGATGGCGGGCCACCGCGCCGGCTCGGTTGTGAAAGCCTCGCATTCCAAAGACCCAGGAGAGAAGGGCACAGTGGACGGAATCATCGGCAAGCGGGTGAAGGCCGAAGGTGACGAGGAGGGAACGGTGGTCGCCGTTGCTCACGGAGGCGGGGGCTACGGCGGATGGCAACTCCTGATCCTGCAGGACAACGGCAGGCTGACCGTGGCGGGAGCGATCAACGCCCAGATCGGAGCGTGAACGCCTTGAGCTCATGGTCGGGGGGGTAACTGACCGGCCCGAGAGGTACCCCTCGCCGCCAGTCTCTAGAACCACCGTAGAACCACGGCTTCCCATGGCGCCGTGGGAGAGAACGTCAAAAGGCCCGCGTTAGCAGGGCTTTCGGGTGACTCCTCGGGAGGGACTCGAACCCCCAACCCTCCGGTTAACAGCCGGATGCTCTACCATTGAGCTACCGAGGATCGCTCGCGGACCAGTGTAGCCCACCCCGCGGCGAGACCCGAAATCGCATCAGGCTCCCGGGGCCGACGAGCCGGTGCAGGTGGACGACGGCGCCCGACTCGTCGGGGCGGCCGCCGTAGCGGACGTCCTCGCGCGCGTGGCCCCAACCGGCGGCGCGGAGGGGCTCGAGCAGCGCGGCGGCGTGGGGCCGCCGCGGGTCGGCGATCAGGGCCTCGCCCCCCGGGCGGAGCAGCCGGGGCAGGAGGGCGGCGAGGGCGCCGCCGTTGCGCGCCTCGTAGAGGAGGTCGGCGCCGATGACGAGGTCGGCCGGGCTCGCGGGCGAGGAGCGCGGCAGGCGGCTGCCTCCAGTCGACCGCCATCGTCTCCACCCGGGCCCCGGCGGCGGCGGCGTTGGCGCGGGTGAACGCCAGGGCCTCCGGGTACCAGTCGGTGGCGAGCACGTCGGCGCCGCCGAGCGCCGCGACGATGGCGGGGACGCCGACGCCGCAGCCGAGCTCGACGGCCCTCGTCCCGGCGAGCGGCCGGGCGCTCAGTCGCTCGGCGAGGACGATTCCGCTCGGCCAGAGGTCGGCCCAGTACGGGAGGCGCTCGTCCCGGGCGTAGTCGTCCTCGTCGATGAGCTCCTCGGCGCTCCGCGGCCGCAGGATCGTGAGGACCACCGGCCCGACCTCGACGTCATCCCGGATGGGGTCGAACGCGACGAGCGAATCGTCCACATCCGTCAGGCTAGCCCGGCGGAAACGGAACATCCGCCGCCGTGCCCTTCCCCCCGGCGGGCCGGGATCGTAGGCTCAACCTCCCGATGGTCCCGCAGCCCATGCCCGACGGGCGGCAGGCGCGCCCGAGCGTCGCCGACGAGCCGCTCAGCGTCGCCCTGCCCCTGCTCCTCGCGAAGAGGCGGCTGACCATCGGCGCGCTGGCCGGCCTGCTCCGGGCCGAGGGGATCGCGATCAGCCGGACGCGTCTGCACCAGCTCTCCACCGGCTCGGGCGCGCCCCCGACGCCCGAGCAGCTCGAGCGCCTCGCGAGCGTGCTCGGCGTGAACCCGAGCCACTTCGCCGAGTACCGCCTCTGGCGGACGCGGGCGCTGCTCGACCCCGGCATCGTGGGCTTCGACCGCGCGATGGCCAACTTCGAGCGGCTGCGCGGGCAGCAGGCGGCCAGGCTGCTCGAGAAGGGCCGGTAGGCGGGGCCGCCGCGCTATCCTCCCCGGGTCCCGAGCCAGGCGGAGGAGCGATGAGCGAGAGCCAGGAGGCCGCAGAGGCGGTCGAGGAGCAGGAGGCGGAGGCCCCGGCGGAGGAGCCCGCGGCCGAGGTGGAGCCGGCGGCCGCCGAGGCATCCGAGCCCGAGCCCGAGGCTCCGGAGGATGCCGCCCCCGAGCCCGAGGCTCCGGAGGATGCCGCCCCCGAGCCGGCCGAGGCCGAGGAGGAGCCCGATCCGGCGATCCTCGCCGCCGAGGAGGAGCTGGCCGAAGAGGCCATCCCGACGCCGGTGGGCCCGGCATCGGGGCGCCAGGCGAAGGTCTTCCTCTGCGACCGCGGCCACCGCACCGTCGCCGTGTGGAGCACCCCGGTGACCTGCCACGCCCGGCCCACCCGCAGCGGCGGCGAGTGCGGCCGCCAGCTCTACCCGATCGGCGATCTGCCCGAGCAGGTGCAGAAGGCGCTCAACCCGCTGAAGGCGTCGAAGAAGGCCTCGAAGGTCTAGACCGCGCGCGCCCCCGCCGACCGCCTCAGCCGGCCTCGGCCACCTCGACCATCCGCTCCATCTCGGCGAAGCCCGGCTCCCAGACCGCCGGGTCGTCGAGATCGACCCCCAGCGAGCCCAGCAGCTCGGCCGGCGCCATCGACCCGCCGGCGGCCAGGAACCCGAGGTAGTCGTCGACGAACCCGGCGCCCCGCTCCCGGTAGCGCGCGTAGAGCGCGAGCGTGGCGAGGTGCGCGAAGACGTAGGCGTACGTGTAGAAGCGGGTCGAGATGAAGTGGGGGATGTAGGACCACCCCAGCCGGTAGCGCTCCGGCAGCAGGACCGAGTCGCCGTAGTACTTCCGGTTCTCCTCGAACCAGATGTCCGAGAGCCGCTCCGGCGTGAGGGCGCGGCCCTCGTCGCGCAGGGCGTAGGCGCGCTGCTCGTAGCGCGTCAGCACGGTCTGGCGGAAGACGGTCGCGAACGAGCCCTCGACCCGCTCGGAGACGAGCGCCCGGCGGGTCGCCGGGTCGGTCTCGGTGACCATCAGGTGGTCGAACGCCAGCAGCTCCGCGAAGGTCGAGGGGACCTCGGCGAGCGCGAGGCCGGTGCCCGCCGACAGCGCGGTCTGCTCCTCCGAGGCGAGCGTGAAGTGCATCCCGTGGCCGAGCTCGTGGGCCAGCGTCATCACGTCGTCCATGCGGTCCGTGAAGTTCATGAGCACGTAGGGCGACGCGTCCTGGGCCACGGGCGCGCAGAAGGCGCCGCCGCGCTTGCCCGCGCGCGGCTCGGCATCGACGCGCCGCTCGTCGAAGAACGCGCCGGCGATGCCGGCGACCCGGGGCGAGAAGCGCCCGAACGACTCGTCGATCAGGCGCCGGGCCTCGGGGTAGTCCACCGCCCGGAACTCGCCGATCGGCGCGTACTGGTCGTGCAGCTCCAGGCGCTCGAGGCCGAGGATCCCCGCCTTCACCCGGAACCAGCGGTGGGCGACGCGGTAGTGCTGCTCCACGGCATCGAGCATGCGGTCGACCACCTCGCCGGGCAGCTCGTTGCGGAGGTGGGTGGGGTCCATCGGCGCCGTGTAGTGGCGGAGGCGGTCCATCGCGAGGCGATCGCCCACGAGCGTGTCGTAGGTGTGCGCGAGGGTGTCGGCGTGCGGGCCGAGGGCGTCGTAGAGCGTCTCGAGCGCGCGGCGGCGGAGGTCTCGGTCGGGGTCCCGGACGTGCGCGAGCAGCCGGTCGATCGTGTGGGGCTCCTCACCCTCCCCGGCGTCGAACGGCACCTCCAGGGTCGAGGTGATGCGGCCGAAGAGGGTCTGCCAGGCGCTGACCGCCGCCGGCCCGCGCTCGGCGAGCATCCGCTCCTCGGGCTCGGACAGCGTGTGCGGCGCGAAGCGGCGCAGCGCGACGAGGTAGTGGCGGTCGCGCGATGCCTCGGGGGAGTCGTACAGCTCCCGTGCGCGCTCCTCCGGCAGCGCGATCCACTCGAGGTCGAAGAACCGCAGCGCGTTGGCGGCCTCGACGAGCGCGCGGTCGACCGCCGCCGACAGGTCCTTGTTCTCCTGCGAGGTCACGTCGACCGACTCGCGCAGGTGGACGTACGAGCTCACCCGCGAGAGCTCGTTGTCGATCGCGGAGAGCTCCTCGAGCGCCTCGGCGAGCCCGGGCGGCTCGATGGTCGCGAGCGTGCCGCGGTACCGGCGCTCGAACTCGCGGGCGCGGTCCAGGCCGGCCTCCAGCCGCCGCCGCGCCTCGTCGGCGCCGGAGACGAGCGGGGACAGGTCCCAGTGGATCCCGGCGGCCCGCGGGCCGGTCGGGACGGGGGCGGCGCCGGCCGTCGTGGTCACGCCGCCAACGTAGCGGATCGCCTCCGCGTCACGCCGGGAGCAGCCGGTCGATCGCGTCGGGCGGCAGGGGAGGGGTCCCGGTGTCGCCGGGCCGCAGCTCCTCCTCGGGCCCGTGGAAGTCGGAGCCGCCCGTCGCGACCAGCCCGTGGCGGCGGGCCAGGGCGGCGTAGGCGTCGCGGCGCTCGGGGGTGTGGTCGGGCCGGTGGACCTCGATCCCGCGCAGGCCGGCGGATGCGAGCCGCGCGACGAGGGACGCGAGCCGGTCGGGCGCCATGCGGAGGGACGCGGGGTGGGCGAGCGCGGCCGCGCCGCCCGAGTCGGCGACCAGCCGGACGGCCTCCTCGGGGGCGAGCGCCCGGTGGGGGACGAACGCGGGGCCGTCGTCTGCGAGGAAGCGGTCGAAGGCGTCCTGGCGGTCGCGCGCGTGACCCGCGGCGGCGACGGCATCGGCCAGGTGGGGCCGGCCGATCGGCCCGGCCGCGCGGGCGGCCACGTCCTCGAACGAGATCGGGGCCCCGGCCGCGGCGAGCCGCTCCACCATGGCCCGCGCCCGCTGCCTCGCGAGCCGCGCGCAGCTGGGCGAGCCGCTCGACGAGCGGCCGTGGCACCGGATCGCGGAAGTAGCCGAGCAGGTGCAGCGACCCCGATGGGGCCCTCAGGGAGAGCTCGACCCCCGGGACGACCCGCACGCCGTGACGCAGGCCGGCGCGCAGCGCCGCGGCGACGCCGTCGATCGTGTCGTGGTCGGTGACGGCCAGGACGCCGACCCCCGAGGCCGCCGCCAGCCCGACCAGCGCCTCGGGCTCGAGCGAGCCGTCGGAGGCGACGGTGTGGAGGTGGAGGTCGGCCCGGCCGGCGGCTACGCGGTCACCGCGCGGCCGACGAGGCCGCGGGCCTCCAGCTCGGCCAGGACGCGCGCCGCGCTGTCGTCGGGCGACTCCTGCTCGGTGCGGATGTGCACGTCGGGGGCCGGCGGCGGCTCGTACGGGTCGCTCACGCCGGTGAACTCCTTGATCTCGCCGGCGAACGCCTTCGCGTACAGCCCCTTCGTGTCGCGGCGAGCGCACTCCTCCACCGACGCGTTGACGAACACCTCGACGAAGGCCCCGAACTCCTCGACCATCCGGCGCGCGGCCGCGCGGGTCTCGATGTACGGGGAGATCGCCGAGACGAGCGTGACCGCCCCTGCGCGGGTGAGGCGGCTGGCGACCCAGCCGATGCGCTCGATGTTGGTGTCGCGGTCCTCCTTCGAGAACCCGAGGCCCTTGGAGAGGTGGGTGCGGACGACGTCGCCGTCGAGGTACTCGACCAGCAGGCCGCGGCGCTCGAGCTCGGAGCCGACGGCCTCGGCGACCGTCGTCTTGCCCGAGCCGGAGAGCCCGGTGAACCACAGGGTGAAGCCGTCGCGCTCACTCACTCTCGGAGAGCCCTCCCTCGGGGCCCGTCGCCCCGGTCGTCCTCGTTGCCGTCAGTCGGCGGGCCGGCCCGAGGGCAGGTGGATCCCGCACTCGGTCTTGCCGGCGTGCGCCCAGCGGCCGGCGCGGGGGTCCTCGCCCTCGCGGACCGCTCGGGTGCAGGGTACACAGCCGATCGACGGATACCCCTGGTCGTGGAGCGGGTTGTAGGGGACGTCGTGGGCGTAGAGGTAGCCCCTCACGTCCTCGTCGCTCCAGTCGACGAGCGGCTGGATCTTGACGACGCCGCGGCTCTCGTCGAGGTCGACCACCCGAGCGGTGAGCCGCCCCGGGCTCTGGGTGCGGCGGATGCCGGTGATCCACGCGTCCATTCCCACGAGGGCCCGCGCGAGGGGCGCGACCTTTCGCAGGCCGCAGCAGCGGTCGGGGTCGCGCCGCCAGAGCTGCGGCCCCTCGCTGCGCTCCTGCTCGGCGACGGTCTGCTCGGGATCGATGCGCTCGACCTCGAGGCCGTAGCGCTCGATCAGCCGGTCGCGGGTCTCGTAGGTCTCGGGGAAGAGCAGGCCCGTGTCCAGCTCCACGATCCGGACCTCGGCCCCGATGCGGTCGATCATGTCGACGAGCACCGAGGACTGCATCTGCCAGGAGCACGTGAGGACGATGCGCCCGGCGAACCGGTCGGCGGCCCAGGCCAGCACGTGCTCCGCCGGGCGGCCCTCCAGCTCGTCGGAGATGATGCGAAAGTCCTCGTTGGAGACCGCGAGGGTGCTCACGGGGGCGACACTATCAAAGAGAACCGGATCGGTCCGATAAGACGACGAGATACTCTCGAAACCTGGTGACGATTTCCGACAACAGCCGCCGCGTCTACTCCACCGAGGGCGGCCGCGTGCGCGTGCCGCGCGAGGGCGAGGGCGCCGCGGCCGGCCCTCCCCGGGACGGCATCGTCCGCGTCAGCCGCACGTCGTCGGGGCGCCGCGGCAAGACCGTGACGCTCGTGACCGGGCTCCCGCCCGCGGACCTCCGCGGGGTCGCGGCCGAGCTGAAGCGCATGTGCGGCTCGGGCGGGGCCGTGAAGGCGGGGACGGTCGAGATCCAGGGTGACCACCGCGCGCGGATCGTCGAGCACCTGGCGGCCCGCTACCGCGTGGTGGCCGCCGGCGGCTAGCGCTGGTCCACCGTCAGCTCGAGGCGGCGGCCGAAGGCGCGCTCGAAGGCCGGCGCCTCGAGGGCGGCCGACCAGAGCGCGACCGCGGGGTCGCCCTCTGCCTGGACGGCGAGCCGGACGGTTCCGTCCGGGGCCTCGATCCTCACCTGCCGGATCCCACCCGCGCGGCCGCGCTCGAGCTGCTCGGCCAGCCGCAGGCACGCCGCGAGGCGCATCAGGCGGTCGTCGTCGTCGGCGTCGAGGACGCTCTCGAGGGGGGCGGGGCTCGGCAGGGCCTTGCGGTGGGCCCGCACCAGCAGCGCGACGAGGGCCAGCTCGCGGTGGCGGAAGCCGGGCAGCCCGGCGTTCAGCACGAGGTAGTACCCGTGCTTGTGGTGGTCGTTGTAGTCGACCATCACGCCCGCGTCGTGCAGCATCCCGGCCGCCCAGAGCAGCTCGCGCTCGGGGTGCTCCAGGGCCACGATGCCCAGCCGCGCGAGCTCGTCGTACACGGCCAGCGCGAGCTCGGTGACACGCTCGGCGTGCGGCCGCTCGCAGCGGTAGATGTCGACGAGGTTGAGGACGCTCTGGCGGCGCACGTCCCCGATCAGCGGCGGGTCGGCCGGCGCGAGGAAGCGCTCGTAGAAGATCCCCTCCCGCAGTCCCTGGGCGCAGATCTCGATGCCGTCGACGCCGAGGTGCTCCAGCGCCGTCGAGATCACCGTCGCCCCGGCCAGCGTGATGTCGGCGCGGTCGTGCTTCAGCCCCGGCAGCTGGCCGCGATCGCGCGCCGGCAGCTCGGCCATGGCCTCGATCAGCTCCTCGATGCCGTCGCGGCTGAGGAGGTAGCCGTGGATCTCGTCGAGCGCGTAGCGCGTGCGCCGCTGGTGCATCGCGGCCAGCGTCCGGATGGTCCCGCCGATGCCCACCATCCGCCCGCCCGTGCGCTCCAGCCAGGCCACGTCGCCGAGCTCGCGGGCCACGTGCTTGCGCAGCGCCTTGAGATCGGCCCGCGACGCGCGCTGCCGGGGGAGGAAGCGCTCGGTCATGCGGACGGCGCCGAGTGGGCGGGAGAGGGTGCGCCCGAGCTTGCGCCCGACCACCTGGGAGATCTGGACGCTCCCGCCGCCGATGTCGAGGACGTGCCCGTCGCCGAGGGTCGTGCTGTTGACCGCGCCCAGGTAGCCGTACCACGCCTCCTCCTCGGCCGACAGGATCCGCACGGGGAGCGACCCGCCCGCCGACAGCGCCTCGAGGGCGTCGGCCGCGTTGGCCGCGTCGCGGACCGCGCTCGTGGCCACGGGCGCGACGTCGTCGAGGCCGGCCGCCTCGCAGAAGGCCGCGTAGAGCCGGACCGTGTGGCCGGCGCGCTCGATCGCCTCGGCTCGCAGCCCGTCGGGCCCCGCCCCGCCCGACAGCCGGACGACGTCGCGGATCTCGTCGACGAGCTGGAACGAGCCTCCGCTGCGGTAGCGGAACACCACCAGCCGGAAGGTGTTCGACCCCATGTCGATCACCGCGAGCCGGCGCTCGGGCGCCGGCGCTAACCTAGTTCCCATGACGTCGACCCCGCTCCGTCCTCCCTCTCCGCACGGGGTGGGGGCCGCGGCGCACCCGTCCGCCGAGCCGCTCGCCTGGCCCGGCGTCTTCGACTCCCCCGACACGGTCGACCGGGTCTGGACCGACTTCGTCGCCGGGCTGCCGGACCCGGGACACCGGACGGCGCTGCGCCGGGCCCTCGCCTTCGCCCGCGCGCGACACGGCGACCAGCGCCGCCACGGGAGCGACACGCCCTACTGGGTGCACCTGGTGCGGGTGGCGATGGAGCTGTCGCAGTGGGGGGTGCGCCGGCCCGAGGTGCTCCAGGCGGCGCTGCTGCACGACACGGTCGAGGACACGGTCACCACGATCGACGAGATCCGGGTCGGCTTCGGCGAGGAGGTCGCCGACCTCGTCGACTGGATGACCGCGCCGCGTCGCCCGGACGACCTGCGCGGCTACTACGCGCGCCTCCAGGCCAGCGCGCCGTTCGACGTGCAGCTGCTCAAGCTGGCCGACCGGGTGGACAACCTGCGCAGCGTCCAGGCGCTCGTCATGCGCACCGGCGACGGCTACCGCCGGTGGGCCGGCGCCTACCTCCGCCGCACGGTCTGGCAGGTCCTGCCGCTCGCGGCCGCGGCGCCCTCGGTGGCCCGGGTCGCGCTCGTCACGGCGATGGCCGACCTGGCCCCGCTGGTCAACGACGGCGGCTTGGCCGACCCCTAACGTCCGCGCAACCCGCCGGTTACGGAGGGGGGATTGGATGATCCGCGAATCCGCCCCCACCGTACCGGGAGACGACATGGGAACCGCGAACAGCTCCGAGACCGCTCGTATCGAGGCACTGCTCTCCCGCCTGGAGCCCGACGACGGCGGGACCTGCCGGGTCGCCGGCTGCCTGCACATCCACGACGGGCCGGCGGCCCGGGAGGACCTCCCGGCGCTCGCCGCGTAGGGCGGCGCGCCAGCGCCGGTCAGGAGGCGCCCTGCTCGGGGGGCACGAGGAACACCGAGCACGGCGCGTGGTGCGCCAGGTGGCTTGCGAAGCTGCCCAGCAGCGCCCGCTCCGCCCCGCCCCCGTGGCGCGCGGCCACCATGATGTCGACGCCGGCCTCGCGCGCCCACTCGCTGGCCGTGTTCGCGGGGTGCCCCTCGAGCATGATCGCCTCGGCCTCGACGGAGCGCGCCTCCTCCGCGAGCCACATCTCCGCGGCCTCGCGCTCGAGCTCCGTGTCGTGCACCGGCGCGCCGCCCAGGCCGGCCGCGAGCGACACGAGGAAGGCGGGCGGGGCCAGCACGTGGACGACGCTGAGCCGCGCGCCGGTGGCGTCGCGCAGGGCGGCCGCATGGCTCAGCGCGCGCGACGCCGCATCGGAGTCGTCGATGAAGCACGCGATGTGGTCGTAGCTGACGTTCACTGCGGGCCGGGCTCCTCGGGGGGGCCGGACGGCACTCTACCGGTGCCCTCGGCGCCGTCCCGCGGCAGCTCGGTGAGGTAGGGCGGGCGGCCGGCGGGCGCCAGGGCGAGGCGCCCGTGCGCCAGCTCGACCAGCGCGTCGCCGGCGATCTCCCGCCGCCAGCCCGAGGCGAGCGGCTGGCCGTCCACGTCTCCCCGGATCGCCGCCACCAGGAACGCGGCGATCTCGTCCCTGGTCGCCAGGAGGCTCGGGGCGAGGTTGACCGCCGCGGCACGGGCCCCGACCAGCACGGCGCCGAGCGGCCCGAGCACCTCGAGGCGCTGCTGCAGGTCCGGGGACGGGGGGGCCGGGGCCCCGACCGGCTCCGCGTGCGCGCCCGCGCGCACGGCCGCCAGGAGGCCGTCGGCCGCCGACGCCAGGATGCGGTCCGGCAGCCCCCGCTCCGACTCCAGGGCGCGGCGGTCGCCGGGCCGCCGCCTCGCGATCTCCACCAGCGTCCGGTCGGGCACGACCCACGAGGCCGGCTTGTCCCGCCGCCGCGCCTCCTCCTCGCGCCAGGCCGCCAGGGACGCGAGCACGGCGCGGTCGCGGGCGCTGAGCCGGCCCTGGCCCTTCACGCGCTGCCACGCCGTCTCCGGGTCCGGCACGAGGCGGGCGTCGGGGCCGTAGCGCCGCTCGTGCTCCTCGGCGACCCACTCGGTGCGGCCGAGCGCCTCGGCGCGGCGGGCGAGCTCCTCGCGGAGGGGCAGGAGGTGGAGGACGTCGCCGGCCGCGTACTCCAGCTGGGCGGCAGACAGGGGCCGCCGCGTCCAGTCGGTGTATCGCTCGCCCTTGTCGAGCCGCACCCCCAGCGCCCGCTGGAGGAGGGTCGCGAGCCCCTGTCCGGCGCCGAGGCCGACGAAGCCGGCCGTGACCTGGACGTCGTGCAGCCGCGCCGGCCGCAGCCCGTACGCGAGGCCCAGCAACGTCAGGTCGGCCGAGGGCGCGTGCATGACGACCTCGACGGCCGGGTCGGCGACCAGCTCGGCCACCGGCAGCAGCGGCGCGCCCTCGATCGGGTCGATCAGGTGGACCCCGCGCGGCGTCGCCACCTGGGCGAGGCAGGCCACGGGAGCGTAGGTGCGCTCCCACATGAACTCGAGGTCGATCGCGGCGATGCCCTCGCCCCGCGCCTCGTCCACGACGGCGACGACCCCCTCGCCGTCGTGAAGTGGCTTGCGCGCTGACATCCCCCGCTAGCCTAGCCTGCGATGCAGGTGATCCAGGTGAGCGTGGCCTTCGGCGCCCACGACGTGCTCGACGGCGTGAGCTTCCGCGTGGACCCCGGCGACCGCCTGGCGGTCGTCGGGCGCAACGGCGAGGGCAAGACCACGCTGCTGCGCGTCCTCGCAGGCCGGCTCGCCCCGGACGCGGGCCGGGTCAGCCTGCCGCGCGGCGCCAGGGTGGCCCTGCACGACCAGCGCCCGCCGCTCGGCTCCGACCTGACCCTGGAGCGGTACGTCGCCCAGGGCATGGAGGCCGCCCGGCGCGCCGAGGCGGAGCTGGCCGGGCTCGAGGCGCGGATGGCCGCAGGCGACGCGGGGCCGGCCGTGCTGGGCGCCTACGAGGAGGCCCAGGCGCGCCTGGAGAGCGCCGGGGGGTACGCCTGGCGGTCCTGGATGGAGCGCGTGCTGCGGGGGCTCGGCATCTCCGAGGACCACCTGCCGCGCCCGCTCTCGGGCTTCTCGGGCGGCGAGCTCACGCGGGCGTCGCTGGCGCGCGCCCTCGTGTCGCGGCCGGACGTCCTGCTGCTCGACGAGCCGACCAACCACCTCGACCTCGCCGCGGTGGAGTGGCTCGAGCGCGCGATCGGCGACCTCGACGCGGCGGTGGTCCTGGTCTCCCACGACCGGTGGCTCCTGGAGTCGCTGGCCACCGGCATCCTCGAGCTCGAGCGCGGCCGCGCCCGGCTGTGGCCGATGCGCTACTCGTCCTTCCGGCGCGAGCGGGCGCTCGCCCTCGAGCGCCAGGGTGTCGAGGCCGCCCAGCAGGCCGCCGAGATCGCCCGGCTCGAGCGCTTCGTGGAGCGGTTCCGGGCCGGCACGCGCTCTCGCCAGGCCGCCTCTCGCCAGAAGCGGCTCGACCGCATGACGAGGGTCGAGGTGCCGCGGAAGGCCGCTCATCTCGGGTTCGGCTTCCCCAGGGCCGAGCGCAGCGGCCGCGTCGTGATCGAGGCCGAGGGGGTCGACGTCGCGGTGCCGGGCAGGACGCTGGTCGCCGGCGTCGGGTTCACGCTCGAGCGGGGCCAGCGCCTGGCCGTGGTCGGCCCCAACGGGGCGGGCAAGACGACCCTTGTCGAGACCCTGATCGGGCGCCGCGCGCCCCAGCGCGGCCGCGTCTCCGTGGGCCACCGCGTCGAGGTCGCCTACTTCTCGCAGCACGGCGCCGGGCTGCGGGACGACCGAAGCGTCCTGGAGACCGTCCTCGCTGCCGGCGACCTCACCCAGACCCAGGCGCGCACGCTGCTCGGCGGCTTCCTGTTCTCCGGCGAGGCCGCCGACGCGCCGGTGGAGCGGCTGTCGGGCGGCGAGCGGCGCCGCCTGGAGCTCGTCGCGCTGATCGCCCGCGGCGGCAACCTGCTGGCGCTGGACGAGCCGACGAACCACCTGGACACCGAGAGCCGCGAGGCGCTCGAGTCGGCCCTGGAGGCGTTCGACGGGACGGTGATGCTCGTCTCCCACGACCGCGCCCTGATCGACGCGGTCGCGACCCACACCCTGGCCATCGAGGACGGCCGCGCCGTCCTGCGGGCCGGCGGCTACGGCGACCTGGTGCGCGCCCGGGAGGAGGCGCAACCGCCGCGCCCGCCGGAGCGGGCGAGGCCCCGCAGGCCTGCGAGGCCGCGACGGTCGACGAACGGCGAGGTCCGCCGGCTGGAGGGCGAGATCGCCAGGGTCGAGGCCGGCATCGCCGAGGTCGAGGCCGCCCTGGCCGACCCGGCGGTGCTCGCCGACCGGGAGGCCGTCGCGGCGAGGGGCGAGGAGCACCGAGGCCTCCAGGAGGAGCTCGCGTGGCTCATGCGCGAGTGGGAGCGCGCCGCGGAGGCCGCGGCAGGCTGACGCTCATCCGGTCCGGCCCGCTGAGTCCGGGAGCGGCATGACATCGATGCCCTCGGCGCGCGCCGCGGCCAGGACCGGGCGGTCGGCGGTTGCGATCGTGTCGCCGGCGTCCGCGGTCGCGAGCAAGATACAGTCAGGCAGGGAGAGGGCGCCGCCCCGCCGTCGGTAATGGCGGGCCCGGAGCCGAGCTGCGGCCCATGGGGTCTCGTCACGCGTGTGAACGATGACCAGGCCCGCCGAGACGAACCCCGAGAAGGCGCGACCCAGCCTGTCCGCCGGGACGCCGTCCAGGCGAATGAGCTGATCGAGCACCTCGGCAAGGTTGACGGAAGGTATCCCCGCATCCCCGGAGGCGATGATCTCGGCGACCGCCTGGGCGGCGGGCTCGTCCCGCTGGAGGGCGATCAACGCGAACGCGTCCAGGAGGATCACCGTCGTCGGAGCTTGCGCTCCTCGGCGGCGAGCTCCTCCCGTCGCGCCCGCCTGCGCGCCTCATCGGAGCTGATCGCCAGGTCGCGAAGCCACCCTCGCGCGGCGGCGATCGGGTCGTCGGGCACCGGCCGCAGGACCAGTCGATCCCCCTCGTCCTCGGCGACGACCGTGTGGGTGCCCCAGCGGTGACGGACCTCGGCGGGGATCGACACCTGCCCGCCCTTCGAGATGCGGAGACGCTTCATGGCGAACAGCGTAGCGCATGAGCCACACCGTCCGCCATGAGCGAGTCGATCAGTTCGTCGACGATCCCCCGCCTCGCTGAGGAACTCCGCGGCCACGACGTCGGGGTCCTCCTGGTCGACTCGACCCGCGCGATCAGTCGGGATGATGGCCTCCTGCGTGAGGCCGGCGTTCACCGAGTCGAGCGCCTCGTGAAGGCGGTGCGCTGCTCCTCGGTGAGCCCGTCGTAGAACGCCTTGTTGACGACCGGGAAGGTCTGGTACGAGAGCCCGGCCGAGTAGGCGCCCTTGTCGTCCTCGAGCAGCACGAGTCGAGCTGTCCGAGCTTCGGGTCGGTCCCGAAGGCGTAGACGCAGTTCGCCTGCCCGTCCTCGATGGGCTTGTAGCGCAGGCTGATGTTGACGGTCTTGATTCCTTCGGGTTGAAGCCGTACTCGCGCTTCAGCAGCGGCAGGCCGTCGGGGCGGGTGAGGTGCTCGGCGTTGGCCGAGTAGGTGATGTTCTCGGACGCTGCGCCGAGGTCGGAGAGGGTCGTGATGCCGTACTGGTCGACCGCCTCCTGGGTGCACGCCACGGCGTTGCCGTTGTTGAACGGCGCCGGCGTGAGCGCGGTCAGCCCGCGCCTCTCGTAGGCGGTCTTGACCTCCTCGAACTGCGCCTCGCAGCGCGTCCGGCGCCTGGCGCCCGCATCGAGCCCGAGGACGGTCTGCGTAGGACGTGCCGACGTACTCGGGATAGACGTCGATCTCGCCGTCGCGGATCGCCTTGTCGGCGATCTCGGTGCTGGCGAGGCTCGTGACGCTCGACGTCGAAGCCCTGCGCGTTCAGAGCGCCTGGGCGCACGCCTGCGCCACGATGAAGCTCTCCGCGAAGCCCTTGTCGGCGATCCGCACAGCGACGCCGTCTCCCGCCCCGCTCGAGCCCTCGTCATCATCGTCGCCGCACGCTGCGGCGACGAGCAGCGACATGGCGAGCAGCGCGGCGAGCAGCGCCGCCGGGAGCCGTTGGAGCCGTGGTCTCACATCGTCCTCCTATGCAGTGATCGGCCTGCGGCTGATCCGCAGGCCGCGGGGGGTCACGAGCCGCTCCGCGCCGCCGAACACGACTTCGGAGAGCGCCGCGAGGATGGTGATGGGGATGGCGCCGGCCAGGATCACGTCGTCCTGGTTGTTCGAGAGGCCGCTGGCGACGATGACGCCGAGGCCACCCGCACCGACGAGCCCCGCGAGCGCCGCGGTGGCGATGATCTGCACCGACGAGGTGCGGATGCCGGCGAAGACCAGCGGCATCGCGATGGGGAGCTCGACGCGGCCGAGCACCTGTGAGGGGGTGAGGCCCATGCCGCGGCTGGCCTCGATCGCGCCGGGATCGACCTCCTTCACGCCCGTGTACGTGTTGAGCAGGATGGGCGGGATCCCGAGCAGGAAGAGGCCCAGGACGGCCGGCCAGAAGCCGAGCGACGTGAGGGCGAGGATCAGCGCGATCAGCGCGAACGTGGGGACCGTGCGGCCGAGGTTCGAGACCGTGACGACGAGGAAGGCCGCGCCGCGGCCGATCTTGGCGCAGATCACGCCGAGGACCAGGCCGACGACCGTGGCGAGGCAGAGGGCGGTGAGCGAGAGCTTGATGTGGGTCCACGTCTGCCCCCACCCGTCGTTCGCCTCGAAGGCGTCCCAGACGGCGCCCATCACGTCCCCTCGGCGCGCGCGCGCTGCCATGGCGTCAGGGCCCGCTCGAGGCCGACGAGCGCGAGGTCGATGACGATCGCCATGACCGTGGCGATGACGGCTCCGACGAAGATCGGCGTCACGAAGAGCCCGCGCTGGATGCCGTCGTTCACGATCAGCACCCCCAGCCCGCCGGCGCCGATGTAGACGGCGATGGTGGCGATGCCGACGGTGCTCACGGCTGCGAGCCGGATCCCGGCGATGATCGCCGGCAGGGCCAGCGGCAGCTCTACGCGCATCAGGGTCTGACGCCGGGTCAGTCCCATGCCGCGCGCCGCTTCCTGGACCGGGCCCGAGACGCCCCGGAGGCCGACCACCGTGTTGCGGATGATGAGCTGGAGGCAGTAGACGGCCAGCGCGATGACCGCCGGCTCGAAGCCGATGCCGACCCAGGAGAGCAGGAACGCGAACATCGCCAGGCTCGGGATCGTGTAGAGGGCGCCCGAGATCGCGTTGACCGCGATGAACGGGGTCCTCCGGCGGCGCACGAGGATCGCGACGGGGATGGAGATCGCGATCGCCAGCCCGAGGGCGGCACCGACGAGCTCCAGGTGCTCGATCGAGGCCTGCTGGATGTCGTCGAGGTTGTCCTCGACCCAGCTCCAGCGGACGAGCTCAGCCACGGGCCGCTCCCGGCTCGGCGACGTCCACCGCGGAGGGGGCGCGCGACGGGCCGCCCCGGTCGTCGACCCCGCCGGCCTGGCGGAACCCGGCCGAGATCTCGTGGACCCCGATGAGGCCGATGCAGCGCCCGCGCTCGTCGACCACCGCGCCGTAGGCGGCGTTCGACTCCAGGAGCGCCGAGAGGGCGTCGCGCAGCGTCGTGACGCCGTCGATCACCGGCTCGGCGCCGCCCGGCGCGGAGGCGGGGATCTCGGCCATGTCTCCGTCCAGCCGCGAGGCTGGCAACCAGTCGAGCGGCCGCCCTTCGTCGGTGACCACCAGGAGATGGTCGGCGACCGGGGTGATCTCGCCGCGCGCGATGCGGGCTCGGACCTCCTCGGCCGGCTCCCCGGCGCGCACCAGCGGCGCCGCGATCAGGTCGATCTCCTCGATCCGCGCCAGCGAGAGGCTCTTGAGCGCCCGGTCGGCGCCGACGAAGTCGGCGACGAAGTCGTCGGCCGGGCTGGCCAGGAGCTCGGCGGGCGTGGCGTACTGCACCAGCCGGCCCTCGCGCATGACCGCGACGCGGTCGGCCATCTTGACGCCCTCGTCGATGTCGTGGCTCACGAAGACGACGGTCTTCGGGACGGCGCGGTGCAGGCGCAGGAAGTCGTTCTGCAGGCGCTCGCGCGTGATCGGGTCGACCGCGGAGAACGGCTCGTCCATGAGCATCACCGGCGGGTCGCCCGCCAGCGCCCGGGCGAGGCCGACGCGCTGCTGCTGGCCGCCCGAGAGCTGGGCGGGGTAGCGCCCGGAGAACTCGTCCGGGTCGAGGCCGATGAGCTCGAGCAGCTCGCGCACCCGCACCCGCACCCGCTCCTTCTCCCAGCCGAGCAGCCTCGGGACGGTCGCGACGTTGGCGAAGACCGTGAGGTGGGGGAGCAGGCCCACCTGTTGGATCACGTAGCCGATCTCGCGCCGGAGCTGGGCGGGGTTGCGGTCGCGGACGCTTCGGCCGTCGATGAGGATCTCGCCGGCGGTCGGCTCGATCAGCCGGTTGATCATCTTGAGCGCGGTGGTCTTGCCGCAGCCGGAGGGGCCGATCAGGACGCAGACCTCGCCCGCGGGGATCGTCAGCGAGAGGCCGTCGACCGCCGCGGGGCCGTCGCGCGTGTAGCGCTTGGTGACCTCGCGCAGCTCGACGACGCCGGCGCCGCTGCGGGCGGATCCCTCGACCGACCCGCGGGTGGGCTCCCCCGCCATCGGGCGAACCTACCCGAGCCTGCAGACCGGGGTCCCTCGGCCCGGGTGCGCCGACCGATCATTTGTGAGATCGGTCACCGATCGCAAGGGCGGCGCCTGTTCGGCGGCTCTTCCAAGGCGGCCAGCCCCGCCGAAGGCGGTGCCGCCGGTTGCCGGAGGGCCCGGCCAGGGCCCGGAGGCGCGCATGGCCGCCCGCAAGAGGCGGCCATGCGCTCTGTCGCCTACTCCGTCTAGATGTTCGGGTCGGCCTGCTGGGTGACCGGGACGATGGCCAGGAAGTGCTCGGCCGGCTCCTCGATGAGCGGCTCGAGGCCGGCGGCGGCCTCCTCCTGGCCCGAGGCGCGCAGGGCGGCCTGGTAGGCGCCGAGGAGCTGGGCCGCCGTCGCCGAGTCCGTCTCGTCGAGGGGCACGAGGCTCACCTTCGCGGCCTTCGAGAGGCGGCGGCGCACTGCGGCCTCGTCGAGCCCCCAGTCGGGGTTCTGGCGCACGTAGACGACGCCGCCGGTCATCCCGCTGCACAGCCACGGGCCGGGGTCGCCGAGCACGACGACGCGGCCGCCGGTCATGTACTCGAACGCGAAGCCCTTGCAGTTGGCGCGGGCCGCGAGGGTCCCGAGGCGGTCGTTGAGCGGCTGCGCGGGCTCGCCGCCCAGCACCATCTCCGCGCCCGACAGGCGGATGCCCGCGCGGGCGTCGGCGTCGCCCTGGATCAGGAAGAGGCCGCGCTGGGCGCCGTAGGCGAAGCTCTTGCCCACGTGGCCGCCCACCCACTGGCCGGCCTCGTTCTGGGCCTTCAGGACCTGGATCTCGCCGCCGAGGGCGCTCTTGCCGACCCCGTCCTGGGCGCCGCCGAAGACGCGGATGCGCATGCCGTCGAGCGTGAAGGCCGCAAGGCCGCTGCCGGCCGCAGCCCCCTTCGTGAAGGCGAGGTCCACCAGCGTCGCGAGGCGGCCGTTCCCGTGGCCGTTGCCGTCTCCGTCGGGCCTGCCGTCGGCGCCGTCGGAGCCGTTGGTCGGCGAGACGCCCGCGCCGTTGACCCACGCGTTGTTCACGCCGGTGGTCGCCCGGGCGATCAGGCCGGCGAGGTCGGTGCCCAGGTTCCGGTCGGCGGCCGTGGTGGCCTCCTCCTCGACCGCGAGCGCGGCGCCGGCCGCGAGGCGCTCGGCGGCCACCTCCGGAGCCCGGTGCGGGGGCGGCGGGTGGAAGGCCCGGAAGAAGCGGGGGGTGCCGGCGGGCGAGGTGATGACGCGCTCGCGGACCGGCGTGAGCAGGCTCGTCAGGTCGAGGCGCTCGTGGTGCGAGACCTGGACCAGGCGGTCCGCGTGGCCGACCAGCTCCTGGACCTCGGCGACCCCCATCTGGCCGGCCAGCTCGCGCAGCGCCACCCCCATCTCGGTGAAGTAGCGCACCAGGCCCACGACCGACGGCTCCAGCACCCTGGGCACGAAGCGCTTCAGCCCGCGGTGGGCGGCCTCCTCCTCGCCGTCGATCTGGGTCGCGATGCCCACGTGGCAGGTGTCGAGCTGGCACCCGCGGCAGATGGTGCAGCCGATGGCGACCATCGACGCCGTCCCGAAGCCGAGCCGGTTCGCGCCCATGCAGATGAGCTTGATGCAGTCGGCGGCGCTGCGGAGGCCGCCGTCGGCCCACAGCTCGACGCGGTCGCGGATGCCCGCCTCGGTGAGGGCGTGGTGGGCCAGGACGGTGCCGATCTCGCAGGGAAGGCCGGCGCGGCGCAGCGCGTGCTGGCGGGCGGCGCCGGTGCCGCCGTCGTAGCCGGACATGTTGATGACGTCGGCGCCCGCCTTGGCGATGCCGATGGCGATCGTGCCGATGCCGGGCACCACGGGCACCTTCACGATCACCCTGGCGTGCGGGTTCGAGGTCTTCAGCTCGTCGATCAGCTGGGCCAGGTCCTCGATCGAGTAGAGGTCGTGGTTGTTGGAGGGGCTGATCAGGTCGCTGCCGACCTGGGCGTTGCGCGCGCGGGCGATCGCCTGCGTCACCTTGGAGCCCGGCAGGTGTCCGCCCTCGCCGGGCTTGGCGCCCTGGCCGATCTTGATCTCGATCCACTCGGACGAGTTGAGCAGCAGCGACGAGACGCCGAAGCGGCCGCTGGCGATCTGCTGGCCGCGGTGCTTCGGGTAGCGCCCGTACATGTCCGGGATCTCGCCGCCCTCGCCGTTCATGCAGAGCATGTCGGCCCGCATCGCGGCCTCGGCGTAGGCCCGGAAGGCCGTCTCGCCCTGGCTCCCGAAGCTCATCGAGCTGATGAGGAAGGGCAGCGTGTGCTCGCCGACGCGCGAGCTGACGCCCTCCGCGGCGATGCGCTGCTCCGGCGGCGCGAGCTGTGGCTGCACCGCGTGCCGCAGCGCGACGGGCTGCTCGTCCTCGAGCCTGTCGAGGGTCTCGGCCAGCTCCTCGTAGCCGCGCTCCGATGTCGCCACCCGGGCCAGCGCCTTCCAGACCTTCGGGTACATGCGCGGGAGCTTCACCTTGGCGGGGCTCTCCTCGCCGGCGCGGATCTGGCGGCCCTGCTCGGCGAGCTCGTCGAGGTCGTCGAGGCCCAGGCCGCGGCCCTCCGAGGCGCAGAAGCCGGGGATCGCCAGCACCTCGAGCACCTCGGGGGCCACGCCGATGGCCGACACCAGGCGGCCGTAGCCCCGCAGCTCGTGGATGCCGAGGGTCGAGAGGACCTTCTCCATGCCCTTCTGCAGGCCCTCGAGGACGTTGGCGGCCGCCGCCCGCGGCTCGGGCGAGCCGTCCATCGCCTTCTCCATCATCGCGTAGGGGCACAGCGCCTGCGCGCCGAACCCGAGCGCGACCATCACGTCGTGGACGTTGCGGATGCCGGCGGCCTGGAGCACGAGGCTGGCGTCGCGGCGCAGGGAGGACCCGTCCTCCTTCACGGCCTCCCGCAGCGCCTTGTCGACGGCCCCCACGGCGAGGTGGGGGTCGCAGACACGCTCGTCCGGCCCGGCCTCGAGGTCCTGGAGCACGATCAGCTCGGCGCCGTCGCGCACGGCCGCCTCGGCGGCGTGGGCCAGCTCGGCGAGGTGCTCGCGCACGCTGAGACCCGAGGCGAAGTGGAGCGGCAGGCGCACGGCGCGCCAGTCCCATGCGGCGAGGACGTCCTCCATGCAGGCGACGCCCTGGCCGACCGCCACGCGCCGCATCTCCGGCAGCGAGAGCGTGGTGGCGCCGGCGCGCATGCCGCCGAGGATGATCGGCATTCGCAGCTCGCAGCGCTGGGGCGGCTCGGGCTCGACGCCCTCGATCGGCGGCCGCCTGCCGAGCACGACGCGGGTCGAGAAGTGCTCGACCTCGCGCTCGCGGTCGATCGCGGGGTTCGTGACGACGGCCACGGTCTCCTGGAGGTAGTCCGACAGCGGCATCGGGACCGGCGTGAACGGCCCGAGGGGGCCGTCCCACCCCAGCGAGCCGATCGGCTCGGCGCCGCGATCGGCGTGGAACTGGAGCTGCTGCTTGTCGCTCTCGATCCAGCCGGCCGAGGCGAGCAGCGTCTCGAGCTCGAGCTCCGGCTCGAGGAGGTCCTCGTCGGGGTACTCCTCGACCGCGACCGGGTCCAGTCCGCCGGCCAGCCGGGCCCGCGTCTCGGCCGTCGGGAGGGCCCCGCGGCCCTTCGCCCGGCGGTAGACCTCGCGCTGGACCTCCCAGTAGTCGAGCACCACCGGGACGCCGTCCTCGCCGGTCAGGAGCGCCACCTTCTCGCCCGGCGCCAGCGGAGCGGGGTCGCGCGCGAGCTCGGCGACCGGCACGATGCCCGGCTCGGACGAGACGACGTACAGGTCGTCGGTCTCGATCCACCACAGCGGCCGCAGGCCGAGCGCGTTGAACGGCGAACACCATCTCGTCGCCCGCCCGGCAGGCGAGGGCCACCGGGCCCTGCGCGTAGGGGCCGAGCGCCTCGCGGTAGTGCACGTAGAGGTCCTGGAGCTTGGCCGGCAGCCGGTGCACCTCGCCGAGGATCGGCGGCAGCGCGAACTCGACGGCCTCGAGCAGCGAGAGGCCCTTCTCGTAGATCAGGCCCTCGAGCAGCCGGTTGAGGTCCTGGCTGTCCGAGCCGTCGCGGGTGATCGGCAGGCCGAGCTGCTCGCTCTGCTCGCGGAGCTGGGCGATCGTGTTGATCTCGCCGTTGTGCCCGAGGATCGAGAACGGCTGGACGCGGCTGAAGGTCGGGTAGGTGTTCGTCGAGTAGCGGTTGTGGGCGATGATGCGCGACGACCCGAAGTCGGGCTCCTGCATCTCCGGGTAGAAGCGCGGGATGACCTCGGGCTGGCCCTGCACCTTGTAGAGCGCGTCGTTTGCCGAGAACGAGGCGACCGAGCAGTCGAGGTCGCGCTCGATCTCCACCATCGCCCGGTAGCAGGCGGTGGCGGGGTCCCCCGGCTCGCGCGCCAGGCAGGCGATCTGCCAGAAGATCGTCGGCGTCTCGGCCGCGCGCGGCCCGAGCGCGCCGCGGTCGACCCTCCCCTCGCCGCTCCACAGCACCTCGAAGCCGTGCGTGGCGAGCAGCGCCTCGATGCGCGGCACCTGGCCCTCGGCGCCGGCCGTCGAGTCGAAGAAGATGTGGGCGACCGTGAAGCGCCGGTCGTCGGCGGCGGCCGGGTCGAGCCCCGCGGCCTCCAGCCGCCGGCGCCAGGTCGGCCGGGGCAGGTCCACCATCAGCCCGCTGCCGTCGCCCTCGCCGTCGACGCTGCCCGAGCGGTGCACCATGAGCTCGAGCGACGAGAGCGCCCGCTCCAGCATCGCGCGGCTCGGCCGCCCGTCGCGGGTCGCGAAGGCGGCCAGCGCGCAGGCGTCGTGCTCCAGCAGCTCGGGGAGCCCGCGCGGAGGGGTGGCGGCGAACGGCGGAGGAGCGGTCATCCACGGGCCTCTTGGTCGAGTGTCCGGCAGAACATGGTAGTTGACCGTCAGGCGGTCACCGTCACGGCTGCCTGCCGTGACCCGGTCGTGCCCGGGGCGGCGGTCGGGGGCGGACTCCGGAGGTCGCCGGCTCCTGTCGGGAGCGGCGCGAGCCTGGAGTAGAGCAGCCGCCCCGGACGTCGTCAACGCTCCGCCCGGGTAGCTTTCGGCGGTGGCCGCGACCGACTTCCACTCCCAGGATGCGATCGACCGGCTCGTGCGCCGCGAGCTCGCGCGCGAGGCCGTCACGATGGCCCTCTACGTCTCCCTGACGCTGCTCACGGCGCTGGTCGCGATCCCGAGCGACGAGGTGCCCGGCACCCTGGGCACCGCGGCGCTGCTCTGGGGCGGCGCCGCCGGCCTGGCGCTCGCCCACTGGGTCGCGTTCGACGTCGCCGCCCGCCTCTACCGCACCGCCCACCTCGACCGGCTGCACCGGCTCGGCGGCCCAGTCTGCCTGGGCGCCGCGCTCGCCGTCGCCCTCGTCGCGAGCATCCCGATCCTGGTCGCCCCGGACGACGTCGCCGCCGAGGTCGCGAGCTGCGTCCTGGCCCTCATCCTCGCCTCCGCGGGCTTCGCGGTGGGGCGCCGCAGCGGCGCGGGCCTCGGCGCGCTCGCTGGTGGGCGGCCTGATCGTCCTGGGGATCGCCGGGCTGGTGGTGGTCGTCAAGATCGCGACCGACTACTGAGGGACGCGGCGCCGTAGGGGAGCGCCGTGCCCCCCCGCTACCATCCGGCCCGATGGGAAGCCACGAGGCGAGCGCCCCCGAGACGCTCCACTGCTACCGCCATCCCGACCGCGAGACGCTCCTCTCGTGCTCGAACTGCGAGCGGCCGATCTGCACCTCGTGCATGACCCAGGCGGCGGTCGGCGTGCGCTGCCCGGAGTGCGCCGGGGGCAAGCGCAGGTCGGCGACTCCGCGCCCGGTCGGCGCGCGGGTGACCGGGACCGCCGTGGCGACGACGACGCTCGTCGCGATCAACGTCCTGGTGTTCCTCGCCGAGATGGCGCAGGGCGTCGCCGTGCGCGGGGTCGGCGGCTCGGAGCTCGTCGACGACGGCGCGATCTACGGCCCGGCGGTCGCCGACGGGGAGTGGTGGCGCATGGTCACCGGCGGCTTCCTCCACGCCGGCCTCATCCACCTCGCGTTCAACATGTACCTGCTCTGGATGCTCGGCGGGGCGCTCGAGCGGTACGCCGGGGCTGTGCGGTTCCTGGCCATCTACTTCACCGCCCTGCTGTGGGGCTCGGCGGGGGCGCTCCTGATGTCGCCCGACTCCCGCACGGTGGGCGCCTCGGGGGCGGTCTTCGGCCTGATGGCGGCCCTCTTCCTGCTCGAGCGCCAGAAGGGCATCGCGCTGCTGGGCGGGTCGGTGGGGGCGCTCCTGGTGTTGAACCTGGTCTTCACGTTCTTCTTCCCGGGGGTCTCCATCGGCGGGCACGTCGGCGGCATCCTCGGCGGCGCCGCGGCCGCGTTCGCCCTCTCCGGCTTCGGCCGCGGTCACCTCGCCTACGGCCGGGTGGGCCTGGAGGGCTGGGCGGCGATCGTCGCGTTGCTCGTCGGCGCCGTCGTGGTCGGGGTGCTCGCGGCCTAGGGAAGCTCGCCGACCCTCTCGACGAGGGCCGCGACGAGCTTGACGCAGGCGTCCACGTCGTCGGGGTGGACGGCCTCCACGCTCGAGTGGACGTAGCGGGTCGGGACCGACACGCAGCCGGCCACCGCTCCGTCGCCTGAGAGCTGGAGGCTCCCGGTGTCGGTGCCCCCGCGGTCGGCGAGGTGGAACTGGTGCGGGATGTCCGCCTCCTGGGCGATCCGCGTCAGCAGCTCGACGAGGGCCGGCGCGCCGATGGCGCTGGCGTCCATGACCCTGATCGCGGCGCCATGGCCCAGCCGCGTCGTCGGCCCCGAGGGCGGGGTGCCGGGGCCGTCGTTCGCCGGGCACGTATCGATCGCCAGCGCGACGTGGGGCCGCACGCGGGCCGCCGCCACGCGCGCGCCGCGCAGCCCGACCTCCTCCTGCACCGTCGCCGCGGCGATCACCTGCGCCGGCGAGGGGCCCGCGGCGCGCAGGGCCTCGATCATCACGAGCAGGCCGACCCGGTCGTCGAGGCTCTTGCCGGTGACGAGGTCGCCCAGGCGCCGGACCTCCCGCACGCGCGTGACGACGTCGCCCGCCCGCACCAGCTCGCGCACGCGCTCCGCGGGGAGGCCGACGTTGACGGCGAGATCCGCCATGTCGGGCACCACCGCGGCGGTCCTCCGCCTCGAGCAGGTGGACCGGCGTGGTCCCGACGACGCCCTCGAGGTCCTCGCGGCCGTGGACCAGCACGCGCTGGCTGAGGAGGGTGCGGACGTCCCAGCCGCCGAGCGGGATGACTCGCACGAAGCCGCGGTCGTCGACGTGGGTGGCCATCAGGCCGATCTCGTCCATGTGGGCGGCCAGCATGAGCCGCCGCTCGCCCTCGCCGCGCACGCCGATCAGGCCCCCGAGCGGGTCGCGCTCGACCCGGTCGCAGACGACGGAGAGCTCGGGCTCGACCACCGCGCGGACGCGCTCCTCGCGGCCGGGGGGCCCGCCCGCCTCGGCCAGGGCGGTGAGGAGGTCCATGTCCACGGCGGCGGAGCCTAGCCCCGCCCGGAGGCCGCGCGCCGCTCAGCCCCCGGGCAGCAGCCCGAGCTGGCGCATGTGGCCGAGGTCGTCGCGGCACGCCCAGTGCTCTGCGATGAGGCCGTCGGCGACGCGGAAGATGTGGATGTGCTGGACGGAGAACTCACGGTTCGTGACCGGGAAGGCGGCGAGCGGGCCCGCCGCCCCCACGTGCCTCCCGCTCAGCGTCGCCCGGATGACGACCTTCCCGCCCTCCTCGATCACGTCCTCGACGTCGAAGCTCAGGTCGGCGAACGCCTCTCGCAGCCACGCCATCGTCTCGCGCATCCCCTGCCGGCCCCCGAGCGGCCCGCCGCGGCCTCGTGGTTGACGTAGTCCTCCGCGACGAGCTCCTCGGCGGCGTCCAGGTCCCCCTCCCCGTACATGCGGCGGAAGCACTCGGCGACGACGTCTGCGGGCCCTGGCACGGCGACTCCGATCCTCGGCCTGGCGGTCAGTCCGCGATGGCCGCAGCCTGACGCACGCCGGCCCGCCACGCATCCTCGATGGCCGCGTCGATCTCGGCGATGCGGGCCTCGAGCGCGGCGCAGTCGGCGCGCACGATGTCGGCGCTGTCCTGGTGGCCCGCGTCGACCGCGGAGACGAGGGCCGCCGCCGCGGCGAGGAGGGCGTTGCGGGCGTCCTGGCGCACGGCCTCGAGGGCGTGGAGCAGGCGGGCCGCCTCGAGGAGGCGCGGGTCGGCGCGCAGGCCGCCCATGAAGGTGGGCGCCGCCGATCCGAGGTCCGAGGCCGGCTCCGCGGCGACCGTCTCCGCCAACCGCCGCTCCGGCCCCTGCTCCCCCGAGTGCAGCAGCGCGATCGCGCGCCAGGTCGTCGTCCCGAAGCCGGGGAGCCTCACCCGGCCGGCGCCGTCGGCGACCAGCTCGCCGGCCAGGAGGAGCTCGCCCACCGCGCGATGGGCCTCGGCCGCGCGGCGCTCGCGCAGGGCGCGGGCGCCGGCCGGGGGCTCCCCCGCGAAGAGCTCGGCCGGACGGCGGGCGGCCTCGGCCTCCGCCAGCGCCGCGCGCGCCGCGGGATCGGCCTCCAGCGCCGCGGCGAGCGTCTCGACCTCGAGGGCGGGGTCGCCGCGGCCCGCGGCCGCCCGCCGGCCGATCTCGCGGCGCGCCGCGGCCAGGACCAGGGCGGCGACGGGCCCCGGCGGCCTACGCGATCGAGAGGACGAGCTTGCCGAAGTGGTCGCCGGCCTCCTCGCGGGCGTGGGCGTCGGCCGCCTCGGCGAGCGGGCGGACGCTGTCGATGACGGGGGTCCACGAGGCGTGCTCGACGGCCGCCAGCAGCCCCGCGAAGTCGCGCGGGCTGCCCATGGTCGTCCCGAGCAGGGAGACCTGGCCCAGCGTCACCGGGCGCACGGTCAGCTCCACCTTCCCGCCGCCCGTGCCGCCGAACACGACGACCCGCCCGCCGGGCCGCAGGCAGGCGATGCTGTCGGCCCAGGTCGACCCCACCGAGTCGACGACGACGTCGACGCCGCGGCCGCCCGTCAGCTCCCTCACGGCCGCCGGCCACTCGCCCGCCGTGTAATCGACGCCCCCGGCGGCGCCGAGCTCGCGGGCGCGGTCGAGCTTCTCCTGGGACGAGGAGGTGACGATCACGCGGCAGCCGGCGGACCGCGCGATGTGCAGGGCGACGGTCGCGACCCCGCCGCCGATGCCGATCACGAGGACGGTCTCCCCGGGGCGGATGCGGGCCCGGCTCACCAGCGCGCGGTAGGCCGTCAGGCCGGCCAGCGGCAGCGCCGCCGACTCCTCCCAGGACAGCCGCGAGGGGCGCGGGAAGACGTTGGCGGCCGGGATGCCGATGAGCTCCGCGTAGGTGCCGTCGTCCGGACCGCCGAGGATCCGGAAGCCGGGCTCGGGCGCGTCCTCGCCGCCGCCCCAGCCGAGCGACGGGAGGATGACGACCTCGTCCCCCTCCGAGACGCCCGACACGCCGGCGCCGAGCGACCGCACGACCCCCGCTCCGTCCGATCCGGGGATCACGGGGAGCGGGCTCGGGGCGATGCCCTTGCGCAGGAAGACGTCCCGCCGGTTGAGGGCGGCCGCCCGCAGGGCGACGACGACCTCGCCGGGCCCGGCCTCGGGGTCGGGAGCCGAGTCGAGGCGCAGGACCTCCGGGGCCTCCGGTCTCGCGCAGGACGACGGCGTTCATGGCGGCCTCAGCCTACTCCCGCCGAGCCGATCGGCGGCGCCGCCACCGGCGGCCGCGGCCCCCCGGCCTCCCAGGCGGCGAAGGCATCGGCGAGGGCGGGCCGGGCCGTCCGCCAGGCGGACAGGTCGAGGCCCATGTAGCCGTCGGGGGCGCCGTCGAGGCGGCTCCAGGCGCGGTCGAGCAGGACGCGCGCGCCGTGCGCGTTGCCCCGACGGTGGTGCTCGAAGGCCACGGCCCACTGGATGAGACCGTGCAGGAAGCTCATCGGCGGCTCGTCCGATCGCCGCCACGCCTCCTCCAGCACCTCGTGCGCGTCGAAGAAGCGCCCGGCGCGGTAGAGCGCGACGAACTCGGCGAGCTGCGGCGGCGGCGCGTCCGCCGCCGCGCCGGTCATCGCGAGGGCGGGCGGGTGGCCTCGAGGAGCGGGAAGGGGTCGAGGCGCCCGCCCTGCCGCTCCCAGGCGATGCGCACGGTGCCCGCGCTCGTGCCGAGCGGCTGCCCGGCGGCGACGGCCGCGCCCTCGGCGATCCCTGAGGCGTAGGCGGCGAGCGGGCCGTAGCCGAGCCGGTCGCCTCCGGCGGTCTCGACCCAGAACGCGATGCCCTCCTCGGCCTCGGCGGGCGCGGCGGCGCGGAGCGCCCCGGCGACGGACGCGACGACGTGGGCGCCGGCCGCCGAGGCGACCGTCACGCCGCAGCGGACGCCGCCGGCCTCGCAGAAGCCCGGTGGCGGCGCGCCGTAGACCGCGGCGCCGCCGACCGGGAGCGCGAGCGGGAAGACGTAGCCGCGGGGGGCGGACGGCCCGCGCGCGGGCGGGGCGCCGCCCCAGGCCGTGACGACCGGCGGGCCCTCGGGGGCGGGCGGCGGTGCGGCGACGGCCCCGCCGAGGGCGGCCGCCCCGCCGGCGCAACCGGGCGAGGCCGCCTGCGCCGACGCCAGGATCGGGAGGCCGGGATCGCCGCCCAGGGCGGCGTAGTAGGTCCCGACGCCCCGCGTCCAGTTCCGGTTCAGGCCGGTCGGGTCGTTGGCCGCCCCGATCGGCGCCCACTTGGAGCCGATCGCGGCCAGCGTCGTGCGGCCCTCGGGGAGGTAGAGCTCGGCCAGCGCGGCCGCCGCGCGGGCGATCGCGTCCCGCTCGGAGGCGAAGGCCCACCCGGGGCCGAGGCCGAAGGCGTTGTTGATCTCCTGCGAGGGGCCGTAGGTCTCGAGCATCGTCTCGTGAGCAGCGATCGCCACCAGCGCCCGGGGATCGATGCCGGCCCGGAGCGACTCCGAGACGAACGTCGCGCCCTCGCCGGCGAGCGGGCTGGAGGCGCGCGCCAGCATCGCGTCGAGGCCGGCCGCGTCGCCGGGCGCCACGCAGGTCATGTGCTGCACCACCCCGGCGAGCTCCTGGGCCGGTGCGGCCGGTGCGGCGGCCGCGCCGAGGGCGGCGGCTCCGGCGACGGCGGCGAGCAGGCGGCGGGCGCGCATCGGCGGGGAGTGTAGGGCAGGAGGCGGGCGGCGCCCGCGTGGACATGTCACGGTCGGCGGCCCATACGCCCCTTCCCCTCCGCCTGACGGCGGGGCGCGCCGTCCGAGGGGCTGAGAGCTACCCTGGCCTCATGGAGCGACCGGCGGACGACGCGCGGCGGCGGCGCATCGGGATCGCCCTGGTCGCGCTCGCGATCGTCCTGTTCATCGTCGAGCTCGTCGCGCTGGCGATGGGCCTGATCGAGGTCGCCGCCCTCGTCTTCGTGATCTTCATCGGCGGCTGGTTCGCGCTGCGCTCGTACCAGCGCCGCACCGGCGTCTAAGCATACGAACCCAGTCGCCCCGGGCCGGGGGCCTAGGGCAGGACCGCGCTGAGCGACACACCGTCGCCGATCGTGAGCACGGTGGTCACCAGGCGCGGGTGGTCGACGGCGGCCCGTGTGAACTCGGCGAGGGCATCGGCGCTCTCGCCGCGCTCGCCCTGCGGCTGGGCGACCCGCCCGCCGCTGAGGACGTTGTCGGCCAGGATCAGCCCGCCGGGGCGCACGAGCCGCACGGCCTGCTGGAGGTAGGCCGGGTAGCCGGCCTTGTCGGCGTCGATGTAGCAGAGGTCGTAGCCGCCGTCGGGCAGGAGCGGGAGCGTCTCGGCGGCGGGGCCGCGGTGCACGCGCACCCGCGCGGCGAGCCCGGCGCGCGCCAGGAACGCCTCGGCGCGGTCGGCCCGGGCGTCGTCGGCCTCCAGCGTGTCGATGCGGCCCTCCGGCGCGAGCGCCCGCGCCATCCAGGCGGCGGAGGTCCCCACGAAGGTGCCGATCTCGAGCACGGCGCGGCCCCCCGTCGCCCGCACGAGCGCCTCGAGCAGGGCGCCGAGGTCCGGGTGGGTCATCATCTGCGCCCACTCGTCGCCCTCCATGTCGCGGTACAGCTCCTCGAGGTCCGGTGGCACCCGGGCCAGCCCGTCCAGGTAGGCGGCGAGGGGCTCGTCGATCGGCAGGCGCTCGAGTGCCATGGCTTCTCCTCCGCTCCTATCTCCGTCCGAGGGTGGCGAGGCCGGTCACGGCCCAGGTGCCGAGCAGGGCCAGGAGGGCCGCCAGCGCGACCAGCGCGGGCCACAGGGCGTCCCAGCCGAGGCCGGTGAGCTCGGCGGCGCGGGCCGCCTCGAGCAGGTAGGTCACCGGGTTGACGTCCGCGACGGTCGCGAGCCACCCCGTCAGGACCTCGCGGGGGGCGTACGCGACGGAGGTGAACACCGCCAGGAAGATCACCACCTGCATCAGGGGGGCGGCCTGGATCGTGCGGGTGCGCAGGGCGACGCCCATCGCCCAGCAGGCCGAGGCCGCCGAGAACCCCACCCCCAGCAGGTAGAGCGCTGCCGTGTCGACGACCCCCGGCAGCCCGACGCCGCCGATCAGGCCGGCGATGAGGACCACGGTGGTGGTGAAGAGGCTCCGCAGGCCCGCCGCCATCAGCGGTCCGGCGATCAGCGTGATGCGCGGGGCGGGGCTCACCACCAGGCGGTCGGCGAAGCCGCCCTCGATGTCGCGCGCGAGGGTCATGCCGGCGTTCATGCCCGCGAAGCCGGCGCCCATGACGAGGGCGAGCGGGATCGTGAACGCCAGGTACGAGGCGCCCGCGAACTGGGGCAGCAGCGAGATGCCGCGGAACGCGCCGGCCGTGGCGATGAGGATGAAGAGCGGCATGATCAGCGACGGCAGGAACACCGACGGCATGCGCCGCACCAGGATCAGGCTGCGCCAGGCGAGCCCGGCGCTGACGGCGAGCCCATGCCGGAGCCGCATCACGTCGCCGCCAGGCGGCGCCGGAACGCGAGGTAGCTCGCGGTCACCGCCGCCGCCGCCAGCCCGACCACCACGCCCAGGCCGATCAGCGTCGGGCGCGGCTCCACACCCACGATGACCAGGTCGCGCATGGCCTCCACGAGGTACGAGATCGGGTTGAGGTCGGCGACGGTCCGGAACCAGCCGGTCATGGTCTCGCGGGGGAAGAACGCCGAGGAGAAGAAGAGCAGCGCGAAGAACAGCGGGAAGGTGCCCTGCACGGCCTCGGCCGAGCCCGTGCGCAGCGCCAGCACGACCCCCAGCCCGCTCACCGCGATCGCCATCAGGCAGGCCAGCACCAGCAGGATCGCGATGCCCGCGACGCCGCCCTCGACCCGCGCGCCGAACGCCGCGGCGATCGCCAGGAAGAGGACGGTCTGGGCCATCGCCAGCGTCACCCCGCCGCCCAGGCGGCCCGTCAGGATCGCCAGCCGCGACACCGGCGAGGCCACGAGGCGGTCGAAGAACCCGCCCTCGATGTCCAGGGCGAAGGCGGCGCCGGCGCTCGTCCCGCCGATGAGGATGCCCTGGACGATCGCCCCGGCGACCGCGAAGTTGACGAACCCCCGCACCGGCGGGAAGCCCGGGATCGTCCCCGGCGCGTTGCCGAACGACCCGGTGAAGATCGCCATCAGGACCAGCGGGAAGAAGAGGCTGGGGAAGAGGGCCTGGGGCGTGCGCACGGTCCCGAGCACCGAGCGCCAGGCGAGCGCTCCGGTCTGGCGCAGCGCGAGGGTCACGCCGCCGACGGGGCCGGCGCGCCCGCCGGGCCCTCGGCGGTCTCGGCCTCGAGGTGCCGGCCGGTCTTCGCCACGAAGACGTCGTCGAGGGTGGGCTGCGCGAGGTCGAGGCCCGCGACGTCGACGCCCGCGTCGTCGAGGGCCCGCACCGCCGCGGGCAGGGCGGCCGCGCCGGCAGGGCAGGCGCACGGCGAGACACCCCGGGCGCGCCGGGACGAGCTCGCCGAGCGGCCTCAGGGCCGCCGCCGCGCCGTCCGCGTCCTCGGGGCGGGCGAGCGAGACGTTCAGGGTCGGGTCGCCCACCTGGGCCTTCAGCTCCGCCGGGGTCCCCTCGGCCACGATGCGGCCGCCGTCGATGATGCCCACGCGTCCGGCGAGCTGGTCGGCCTCCTCCAGGTACTGGGTGGTGAGGAAGACGGTGGTCCCCGACTCGCTGTTCAGGCGCCGGACCTCCTCCCAGAGGGTGAGCCGCGAGATGGGGTCGAGGCCGGTGGTGGGCTCGTCGAGGAACAGCACCTCCGGCTCGTGCACCAGCGCCAGGGCGAGGTCGAGCCGCCGCCGCATGCCGCCGGAGTAGGTGCCGACGCGCCGGTCGGCCGCCGCGGAGAGGTTGACCCGCTCGAGGAGCTCCACGGCGCGCGCCCGCCCGACCGCCCGCGGGAAGCCGTGGAGCACCGCCTGAAGGTGGAGCAGCTCGCGGCCGGTCATGTACGGGTCGATGGCGGCGTCCTGCAGGGCCACGCCGATGCTGCGGCGCACGGCCGCGGCCTCGGACACGACGTCGTGCCCGGCCACGAGCGCGCGCCCGCCGGTGGGGCGCAGGAGCGTCGCCAGCATGCGCACGGTGGTGCTCTTGCCGGCGCCGTTCGGCCCCAGGAACCCGTAGACCTCGCCGCGCTCGACGACCAGGTCGACGCCGTTGACCGCCCGGATGCCGCCCTTGAAGATGCCGCACGAGCCGCTCCGCCTCCACGGCGTGCGCCTCAGCCATGGCCACCTCCGCTCGTCCCCCGCGCCAGGCTAGCGCGGCGCGGGGCGCCCGCCGCCCGGTTGAGGGCGGGCTCGGCCGCTACCATCGCCCGATGGCCGTCGAGCCCACACGGGACGCCGACCCCGCCGAGCGCCTCCGGCGGCTGCGCGACGAGGTGCTGGCCGCGCTCGAGCAGCGCGACCTCGCCCGCGACGCCGAGGAGCGCGGCGACGGGCACCATCACCCCGCCGAGGCGGCCACCGACGCCGACCTGCGCGAGCGCGAGCTGCGCGAGCAGCTGCGCTGGCGCGAGCGCGAGGAGCGCCTGCGGGCGGCCCTCGCGGCCATCGAGGCGGGGACCTACGGGGTCTGCGTCGACTGCGGCTCGGAGATCCCGGAGGGCCGGCTGAGGGCGCTGCCGGACGCCGTCCGCTGCGTCTCCTGCCAGCGGCTCGCCTCGCGCCGCCCGTAGACCGCTCCCTCCGCCACGCCGACGCGCGCGACGCCCCGGCAGGCGGCCACGACCACGGCCCAGAGCAGCGCGGCCACGGTCACGTGGAAGACGACGACCTCCCAGGGCAGCCCGTTGCGGTACTGGTACTCGCCCAGCGCGATCTGGATGGCCATCAGGGGCACGGCGGCCAGGGCCAGGCGGCGCGTCAGGCGGTCGGCACCCCCCTCGCGCCAGACCCACGCGACCAGCACGGCGGCCAGGACGGCGAAGACCACGACGGCGCGCACGTGCACCCGGATCGCGAGCAGCAGGTCGCCGAAGCGCTCGGTGACGTCGTCGTCGCCGGAGTGGGGGCCGGCCGCGGTCACGACCGCACCCGTGACGAGCACGACGGCCGCCGCCAGGGCCACGGCGACCGCGAGGGGCCCGCGGCGCCGGTCCCACTGGCGCTCCACGCCCGCCGCCCAGTCGCGGGCGCGCAGCGCGAGGACGGTCCCGCTCCCCAGGGCCACCATCGACAGCAGGAAGTGGGAGCCCACGGCCAGCGGGTGCAGCCCGGTGAGCACCGTCACCGCGCCGAGCGGGACCTGGAGGGCGGTGGCTCCCGCGATTGCCGCGGACCAGCGCCGCAGCGCCGGGGGCGCCCCTGGCATGCGCCGGGCGACGACCCACGTCAGCACCGCGACCGCCATCACGATCCCGGACAGGATCCGATTTGAGTACTCGATCAGAGCGTGGCCGGCCTGGGCCGGCACGACGCCCCCGTCGCACAACGGCCAGTCGGGGCAGCCGAGCCCGGAGGCCGTCAGCCGCACGACCGCGCCGCTCGGCACGATGAGCCACAGCAGGGCGAGGGCGACGAGGGTGAGACGCGCGAACGGCTGGGGGGCGCGCAGGGCCCGGATGAGGCGCATCGCCGGACATCGTAGTGGCGCCGGCGCCGCGGGCGGCGGTGTCAGACTCCCCCGATGCCGCGGCCCGACGACCCCCCTGCGGCGCCGGCCGCGCTCCCGCACCGGCGGCGGCGCGTCGGGCTCGTCGCGGGAATCGCGATCACGCTCGTGGCGATCGGCGTGGCCGTCGCCTTCGGGCTCTCGGACGACGGGCAGGCGGGGCGGGCGGTGGCGGCCGTGGTCGCGGCCCAGGACGGCGAGGCCGAGGCGCCGGCGCCCGCCGTCCCGCCGGATGCGTCCGGGGGCGAGGGCTTCGACGACTTCGCCGCGCGGGCGGGCTGGGCCCCGGTCGGGATGCGCTCGGACGACGTCGAGGGGCGCGCCACCACCACGGTGTTCTGGGGTCGCGAGGGGCGGCGGGTCGCCCACACCGTCGTCCCCGGCGATCCGGTCGAGCCGCCGGACGGCGCGCGCCGGACGGGCCGCCGCGGCGTGCTGCTGCACAGCTTCGACGCCGGCCCCCGGACGGTGGTCACCTGGACCGAGGGCGGCCACACGACGGTGATCTCGGCGATCGGGGTCGGTCGCGGCGAGCTCTACGACCTCGCGGGCGGCCCGCCGCGCGCGTCGTGATCGCGCGGGGCCGGTGGGGCGCCTGCGCCCTCGCGCTCCTCGCCGCCCTCGCGGCGCCGGGGACCGCGTCGGGACACGCCGAGGAGCGCTCCGTCGAGGTGGGGCCCCGGGCGGCGCGGGTCGTGCTCTCGTCGCCGGTCGAGACCGCGTTCCTGAGGCTGGAGGTCGTGGGCGCCGGCGGCCGCGTCCTCTCCGGGCCCGCGCGCCGCGACCCGCGCGACGCGCGGGCGATCGTCGCCCCGCTGCGCCGGCCGGTGGCGGGACCCGTCGCCGTCGACTGGCGGGTGCTCTCGCAGGACGGCCACCCGTCGGGCCCGGCGGCGGGCGACGACGACGGCCCGCTCGCCGTGACCGCCCGCTTCCTCCTCCTGATCGCGCCGATCGGCCTCCTGGGGCTGGTCGTCCTCGCCGCCGGCATCGTGGAGCCGGCCGTGCGCGCGGGCGGCGTCGCGCCGCCCGGGCGGCCTCCCGCCGAGGCCGAGGGCTTCCGGCGCCGCGCCGGGGACGCCCTCGGCCGCCGCGGCCGGCGCTGGTGGACCGCCTGGTGGGCCCTGGTCGCGGCGGGCGCCGCCGGGCTCGCGCTGCTGCCGGTCGGGCTGCTCCGGGGCCTGCGCGAGGGGCCGGACGGGCTCGGGACCCTGCTGCTCGACACGCGGGTCGGCGCCGCGTGGTGGGTCCAGGCGGGCGCGCTCGCGGCCGCCGTCGCCGCCGGCGTGGCCCTGGGCCGCAGGGCGCCGCCCGCCGGCGCGGTGCCGGCGCTCGCGCTCGGCCTGCCCCCGGCCGCCGCCCTCGTGGCCATCAGCTGGGCCGGCCACGCGTCGAGCGGCGGGGACCGGACGGCCAACGTCGTCATCGACGCGCTCCACAGTCTCGCGACGGCCGCCTGGCTGGGCGGGCTCCTGGGGCTCGCCGTCCTCGCGCTGCCCGCCGTGCGGGCGCTCCCCTCGGGAGACCGGGTCCGGCTGGGCGCCGGGGTGGTGGTGCGGTTCTCCGCGCTGGCCCTGACCGCCGTCGCGGTGCTGGTGGTCACGGGCGTGTACCGGGCGCTCGCCGAGCTGGGGTCGGTCGGCGACGTCGCCGACACGGCCTACGGCCGGGCCCTCCTGGTGAAGCTCGGCCTCTTCGCCGTGCTCCTCGTCGGCGGCGCCTACAACCGCCTGGTCGCGCACCCGCGCCTCGAGCGTGCGGCCCTCGGCCTCGACCCTGACGACCGCGGCGCGGCGGCGGCCCTGCGGGTGAGCGTGGCCGCGGAGCTCGCGCTGGCGACCGCCCTCATGGTCAGCGTCGCCGTGCTGGTCAGCCTGCCGCCGCCCGGGTGAGCGCGGGCCCGCGGCGCTAGGGTCGACGGCGTGATCGACGACGCCACCGTCCGCCACGTCGCGCGCCTCGCGCGCCTGCACCTCGAGCCGCAGGAGGAGGATCGCATGCGCGAGGAGCTGTCGGGCATCCTCGACCACGTCGAGCGCATCCAGTCCCTCGACCTCGACGACGTGCCGCCGACGACCCACGTCATCGAGCGGCAGAACGTGATGCGCGACGACGAGCCGCGCCCCGGCCTGTCGCAGGAGGAGGCCCTGCGAGAGGCGCCCGAGGTCGTCGAGGACAAGTTCGCCGTCGTCCGATTCGACTGATGGCGGCGGCGCTCCACGAGCTGACGGCCGAGGACGCCGTTCGGGCCCTGCACGCCGGCGAGACGAGCGCCGCCGACCTGGTCGACGCCGCCCTGGCGCGCGCCGAGGACGACCGCTGGGGGGCGTTCCTGGCCGTCAACGCCGAGGGCGCCCGCGAGCGCGCCCGCCGGATCGATGCGGCCCCCGAGCGCCCCCCGCTGGGCGGCGTGCCGATCGCGATCAAGGACGCGCTCTCGACGCGCGACCTCACGACGACCGCGGGCTCGCGCATCCTGGAGGGCTTCCGCCCCCTCTACACGGCGACGTGCGTCGAGCGGCTGGAGCGCGCAGGGGCGATCGTGATCGGCAAGACCAACATGGACGAGTTCGCGATGGGGTCGAGCACCGAGAACTCGGCCTACCAGATCACCCGCAACCCCTGGGACGAGGAGCGCGTGCCGGGCGGATCCAGCGGCGGGTCGGCGGCGGCCGTGGCCGCGTACCAGGCCCCCTGGGCCCTCGGCAGCGACACCGGCGGCTCCATCCGGCAGCCCGCGGCCCTGTGCGGCATCGTCGGCGTCAAGCCGACCTACGGCGCGGTGTCGCGCTACGGCCTGATCGCCTTCGCGTCGTCGCTCGACCAGGTGGGCCCGTTCGCGCGGACGGTCCGCGACGCCGCGCTGCTGCTGTCGCACATCGTCGGCCACGACGAGCGGGACTCGACCTCGCTCGAGTGGGACGAGCCGATCCGGCCACCCGAGGCGACCGGCCTGGCCGGGCTGCGCGTGGGCGTCGTCGACGAGCTCATGGGCGACGGCGTGGAGCCCGGGGTGCGGGATGCGGTGGACGCGGCGCTCGCCCGGGTCGAGGAGCTCGGCGGGGGCGTCGAGCGCGTCAGCCTCGCGACGACCGAGCACGGCATCGCCACCTACTACCTCATCGCCCCGGCCGAGTGCTCGTCGAACCTCGCCCGCTTCGACGGCATCCGCTACGGGCCGCGTTTCGGCGAGCCGGAGGACATCCTCGAGCACTACGAGTCAACGCGCGGCACCGGCTTCGGGCCCGAGGTGAAGCGTCGCGTGATGCTCGGCACCTTCGCGCTCGCCTCGGGGTACTACGACGCCTACTACCTGCGCGCGCAGAAGGTGAGGACGCTGATCCGGCGCGACTTCGACGCCGCCTTCGAGCGCGTCGACGTCATCGTCTCGCCGACGTCGCCGACGGTCGCGTTCCCGATCGGCGAGCGCGTGGAGGACCCCCTCGCGATGTACCTCTCCGACGTCTGCACGATCCCGTCGAGCCTCGCCGGCCTGCCGTCGCTGTCGATCCCCTGCGGCCTCTCCGACGGCCTGCCCGTCGGGCTGCAGATCGTCGGGCCGGCCTTCAGCGAGAACCGCCTGCTCGAGGTCGCCCACGTCCTCGAGGGCGCGATCGGCTTCGATCCGACCCCGCCGGGCGTCCTGTGAGCACCGCCTGGGAGCCCGTCATCGGGCTGGAGATCCACGTCCAGCTCGCCACCCGCACCAAGATGTTCTGCGGCTGCGAGCTGAGCTTCGGGGACCCGCCCAACACGCACACCTGCCCGGTCTGCCTCGCGCACCCGGGGGCCCTCCCGGTGGCCAACCGCGAGGCCGTGCGGCTCGCCGTCCTCGCCGGCCTGGCGCTCGGCTGCTCGGTGCCGCCGGCGTCCGAGTTCCACCGCAAGAACTACTTCTATCCCGACCTCTCGAAGGCGTACCAGATCTCCCAGTACGACGAGCCGCTCTGCGTGGGCGGCTCGTTCCGCGCCCTGGCGCCGGACGGGCGCGATCTGGAGGTCGGCATCACGCGGGCGCACCTCGAGGAGGACGCGGCCAAGCTCGTGCACCTGGGCGCGGGCGGCCGTCGCGCCGGGGCCGAGTCCTCGGGCGTCGACTTCAACCGGGGCGGCACGCCGCTGCTCGAGATCGTCACCGAGCCCGACCTGCGCTCGGCCGCCGACGCCGGCGCCTTCCTGCGCCAGCTGCGCCAGACCCTGCGGCGCCTGGGCGTGAGCGACTGCAACATGGAGGAGGGGTCGCTGCGGGCCGACGCCAACGTGAGCGTGCGGCCGGCGGGCTCGGAGGCCCTCGGCACCAAGGCGGAGCTGAAGAACATGAACAGCTTCCGCTTCCTCGAGCGGGGCATCGAGGCCGAGATCGCCCGCCAGGTGGCCCTGCTCGACGCCGGCGGGCGGGTCGTGCAGGAGACGCTGCACTTCGACCCCGACACAGGGGAGATCCACCCGCTGCGCAGCAAGGAGGAGGCGCACGACTACCGCTACTTCCCGGAGCCCGACCTGGTCCCGATGGCCCCCGACCCGGGCTGGGTGGAAGGGCTCCGCGCCGGGCTGCCCGAGCTGCCGGTCAACCGGCGGCGCCGGTGGGCGGCCGAGCTTGGGCTGACCTACGAGGACGCGGAGGTGCTCTCGGAGACGGCCGAGCTCGGCGACTACTTCGAGGCCGTGGCCGACCGGGCCGACCCGAAGGCGGCGGCGAGGTGGATCCGTGGCGAGCTGCGCGCCCAGCTGCGCGACGCGGGCCAGGAGCCGTGGCAGAGCATGGTGACGCCGGAGCTGCTGGCGGAGCTGATCGCCCTGCGCGAGGACCGGACGCTCTCGGAGCCGGCCGCCAAGGAGGTGCTGGCCGAGGTCGTCCGCAGCGGCGCCTCGCCCCGGGCGGTCGTCGAGGAGCGCGGGCTCGGGCAGATCTCCGACGACGGCGAGCTGATCGCGCTGGTGGATCGGCTGCTGGAGGAGAACCCCGCCCAGGCCGAGCAGCTGCGCGGCGGGAAGGACAAGCTCGTCGGGTACTTCGTCGGCCAGGCCATGAAGGCCACCGGCGGCCGCGCCGACCCCGCCCGGGTCAGCGAGCTGGTGCGCGAGAAGGCCGGGGTCTCGGCCTAGCCGGAGACCGCTCCGAGGTGCTGTTCGCCGACCTCGCCTCAGTGTCCCTCGCCGTGGGCGGGACGCGGTCGCGCGCGCGCAAGGCCGAGCTGCTCGCCGAGGCCCTGCGGCAGCTCCCGCCGGACGAGATCGCGGCCGGGGTCGCGTACCTGAGCGGCGAGCCGCGCCAACGGCGCACCGGCGTCGGGTGGGCGTCGCTGCGGGAGCTGCCGCCGCCCGCCGGGCGCTCCGGCGCTCCACGTCGGCGAGGTCGACGCGGCGCTCGAGCGGATCGCGGGGCTCTCCGGGCCGGGGTCGCAGGCGGCGCGGCGAGCGGCGCTCGCCGGCCTGTTCGGACGCGCCACCGCTGCGGAGCAGGACTTCCTGCGGGCCCTCGTGTCCGGGGAGGTGCGGCAGGGCGCGCTTCGTGGGGTCATGGGCGATGCCGTGGCGCGGGCGACGGGGATCCCGCGGGCGGCCGTCGACCGCGCGACGATGCTGCGCGGCGACGTCCGGGCCGTCGCCGAGGCCGCGCTCGCGCGGGGGGAGGCGGGCCTCGCCGCCTTCCGGCTCGAGCTGGGGCGGCCGCTGGGGCCGATGCTCGCCTCGCCGGCCCCGTCGCTCGAGGAGGCGATGGCGCGCGCCGGAGCGGCACACGAGGCGATCGTGGACTGGAAGCTCGACGGCGCGCGCATCCAGGTGCACCGAGACGGCGACCGGGTCGCGATCTTCAGCCGGTCGCTCGACGACCTGACGGCGCGGCTGCCCGAGGTCGCCGCGGCCGCGCACGGCCTGCCGGTGCGGCGGGTCGTGCTCGACGGCGAGGCGATCGCCCTGCGCGCGGACGGCCGGCCCGAGCCGTTCCAGGTGACCTCGTCGCGGATCGCCTCGGGGGCGCCGGGGGTCACCCCGCTCCTCTTCGACGTGCTGCACCTCGACGGCGAGGATCTGCTCGACGCGCCGCTGGCGCGGCGGGCCGAGGCCCTCGCCGCCGCGGCGCCCGAGGCGCTGCGGGTGCCGCGAGTGGTGACCGGCGACCCGGTCGCGGCGCGGGCCCACTTCGACGCCGCGCTCGCCGCGGGCCACGAGGGCGTGGTGGTCAAGGCGCTCGGCGCCCCGTACGCCGCGGGCAGCCGGGGCGCCGCGTGGCTCAAGGTCAAGCCGCGCCACACGCTCGACCTCGTCGTGCTGGCCGCGGACTGGGGGCACGGCCGGCGCCGGGGCTGGCTGAGCAACCTCCACCTCGGCGCGCGCGCCGCCGGCGGTGACGGCTTCGTCATGCTCGGCAAGACGTTCAAGGGGCTCACGGACGCGATGCTCGCCTGGCAGACCGAGCGCCTGCAGGAGCTCGCGGTGCGGCAGCGCGGGATCACGCTCGAGGTCCGCCCCGAGCTGGTCGTGGAGGTCGCCTTCGACGGCGTGCAGGCCTCCCCGCGGTACCCGGGCGGCGTCGCCCTGCGCTTCGCGCGGGTGCTCCGCTACCGCGAGGACAAGGACCGCCGAGCAGGCGGACGACCTCGCCGCGGTCCTCGCCCTGAGGGCCTGAGCGGCCTCCGAGCGCGCTCCCGGCGCCCGCGATAGCGTCGGGACGTGACGCTCCACCTCGGCGTGATCCTGCCGAACTACGGGGCGGCGCTCGACGCCGAGCGGCTCGCGGCCGTCGCGCTCGCCGCCGAGCAGGCCGGCTTCGACTCCGGGTGGGTGACCGACCACCTCATCGTTCCGGCCGAGCATGCGGCGATCTACGGCACGGTCGCCGAGGCGCTGGTCTCGCTCGGGTTCCTCGCGGGGCGCACGCGGCGGCTCGGGCTCGGCGTCTCCGCCCTCGTCGTCCCCCAGCGCCGGCCGCTCGTCGCGCTGAAGCAGCTCACCACGCTCGATTTCCTCTCCGGTGGCCGGCTCCTGGCCGCGGTCTCGGCGGGCTGGATGAGGGGCGAGTTCGCGTCGCTCGGCGCCCAGTACTCGGGTCGCGGCCGGCTGTTGAACGAATGGCTCTCGGCCGCCGCCTCGCTCCTCGAGCAGATGCCGGGGCGCGTGCGCTACACGGGGGAGCTCTTCGCGGTCGACGGGTGGATGGCGCCCTCGCCGGTCCGGCCGGGAGGGCCCGAGCTGTGGGTGGCCGGCGTGTCGCGCGCGACCCTGCGGCGGGCGGCGATCGCCGGCGTCTGGCACCCCGTCGCGCTGCCGCCGGACCGGCTGCGGGCGATGGCCGCGGAGCTTCGCGAGCGACGGGCCGACAGCCGGGTCATCCTGCGGATCGGCGTCTACGTCACGCCGGAGCCGCAGGCCGGAGTGGACGAGCGCGGCCGGCACGCGATCGCGGGTCCACCCGAATGGATCGCCGCGCGCCTGACCGAGTACGTCGACGCCGGCTGCGACGGCTTCGTGGTCAACCTCGACCACGCGCGCCCCGGGCTCGAGGACCGGGTGCGGCACTTCGCCGATGAGATCGTGCCGCTCCTCCCCAGCGGGGACCGGCCGTGATCTGCGGCGATGTGCCAATTGGCCGACGCCCCATTGGCCACTTGGCACACGCCCATTGGCCACTTGGCACACGCGCCATTGGCCAATTGGCACACGCCCGCGAATCGCCGGGCCGGGCGGAGCCTTCCACTGCGGATCAGGCCAGGGGCAGCCGCACCTCGAAGCTCGTCCCCGAGCCGGTCGGCAGGAGCCTCAGGCTGCCGCCCCAGCGCTCGGCGGTGGCCTTGGCGATCGGCAGGCCGAGGCCGGCGCCGGGCGTGCCGCGCCGGTCGGGAGCGCGGTAGAAGCGGTCGAACACACGCTCGCGGTCGGCGGCGGCGATGCCGGGGCCGTCGTCCTCCACGCGCACGACCGCCGAGCCGTCCTCGGCCGCGACCGCCACCCTGACGCGGCCGCCGTGGGTGCGGCCGTTGTCGATCAGGTTCATGATCATGCCCCGGAGCGCGGCCCGGTCGCCGGTCACGACGACGCCGGGGTCGACGCCGTCGCACTCGTCGGCCGTCGCGATCTCGGCGACCATCTCGCCCAGGTTGACCCGCTCGGCCTCGCCGGCCTCGCCGTCCACGCGGGCGAGGCCCAGCAGGCCCTCCACCAGCCGGTCGAGCCGGTCGACCGACGCGGCCATGTCGGAGAGCGTCTCGCCCCGCTCGGCCGGCGGGAGGTCGTGGCGGCTCAGGGTCTCGATGTCGCCGCGCAGGGCGGTGATGGGCGTCCGCATCTCGTGGGACGCGTCGGCGGCGAAGCGCCGCTGCTCCCCCAGGGTCGAGCGCAGCCGGCCCTGGGCGGACTCGAGGCGGGCCAGCATCCGGTTCATCGCCCGCGCGAGCCCGCCCACCTCGTCGGCGCGGCCCTCCGGGACGCGGAGCGAGGGGTCCTGGCTGTCGGCGACCCGCTCGGCGGCGGCGCGGGCCTCGGCGAGCGGGCGCAGGGCCCGGCGGACGACCAGGAGCGCGAGCCCGGTCGCGATCAGCGCCGCGACCAGCGCTGCGGTGGCGAGGCCGAGGGCGACCTCGTCGAGCGTCTCCTCGACGTCGGTGAGGGGCCGGGCGACGGCGACCGTGCTCGGGCTCACGCCCCCGGACGGCTCGAGCGCCCGCACGAGCAGCCGGTAGCGCTCGCCGTCGAGCGTCACGGTGCGCGGGCCGCTCGGGTCCATCTCCCCGGCGGGGTCGAGCTCCACGCGCGTCCCCGCCGGGTCCGGCTCGGGGTCGGGCGCCGGGCGCGGGGGCGCGCCCGGGGTCGGCGGCTCGGCGAAGTCGCGGCCCCCCAGGTCGGGGGCCTCCAGCTCCTCCGCCACGCGGTCGGCGGTCTCCGACAGCGATCGGTCGAGCCGGTCGTAGGCCCGCTCGGAGATCAGCAGGTAGGCGCCGACGGCGAAGAGCGCGACCGCGGCCAGCGCCGCCGCGGCCGCCGAGAGGGCGATTCGGGTCCGGAGGCTCACGGCTGTCGCAGCACGTAGCCGACGCCCCGCACGGTGTGGATGAGGCGGGGCTCGCCGCCCTCCTCCAGCTTGCGCCGCAGGTAGCCCACGTAGACGTCGACCGCGTTGGTCTCGACCGGTGACTGGAAGCCCCACGCCTCGGTGAGGAGGCGCTCCCGCGCGAGGACGGTGCCCGAGTTGTCGAGGAAGAGCGCCAGCAGGTCGAACTCGCGCCGCGTGAGCCGGACCACCCGGCCTCCGCGGCGCACCTCGTGGGTCGAGGGGTCCAGCACGAGGTCGCCGACCCTGCGGGTCGCGGTCGCCGGCCGCTCGCGAGCGCGCCGCAGCAGCGCCCGCACCCGGGCGACGAGCTCGGCCGTCGAGAAGGGCTTGACGAGGTAGTCGTCGGCGCCGGCCTCGAAGCCGGCCACCCGGTCGGTCACCGTGTCGCGCGCCGTCAGCATCAGGATCGGCACCGGATCGCCGTCGGCGCGCAGCCGGCCGCAGAGGTTGACGCCGTCGGCATCGGGGAGCAGCAGGTCGAGCAGGAGCAGGTCGGGGGGCGACGCGCGCAGGGCCGCCATGGCCTCGGCACCGTCGCACGCCGCCGCCACCTCGAAGCCCTCGTACCGCAGCGCCCGCGTCAGCATCGCCCGGACCTGCGGATCGTCCTCCACCACGAGGAGCCGCCCCTCCATGAGGGTAAGGGTAGCCCCTGCCCCCAGCCCCTCGGACGGCGCGCCCCGCCGTCAGGCGGAGCCGGGAGAGCGGGCGTATGGACCGCTATGCTGCCGCGCCGTGAAGCACACCCTCTCGGTCCTCGTGGAGAACAAGCCAGGGGTGCTGTCGCGCGTCGCCGGCCTCTTCACCCGGCGCGGCTTCAACATCGACTCCCTGGCCGTCAGCCCGACCGAGGACCCGGACCGCTCGCGCATGACGATCGCGGTCGACACGAGCCGCTTCCCGGTCGAGCAGATGACCAAGCAGCTCGACAAGCTCGTCAACGTCATCAAGATCCGCGACCTCGACCCCGAGAACATGGTCTCGCGCGAGCTCGCGCTCGTGAAGGTGAGGGCCGACGCCCGCACGCGGAGCGAGGTCATCCAGCTCGTCGAGATCTTCGACGCGCGGATCATCGACGTCACCTCCGACTCGCTGACGATCCAGGTCACGGGGGAGAGCGAGGAGCTCGTGAACTTCGAGCAGCTCCTGCGGCCCTTCGGGCTGATCGAGCTGGTCAAGACCGGCGTGGTCGCGCTCGGGCGCGGCGCGTCGATCACCTGACACCGGGAGCCCCTCCGGCTCCCGCCACACCCGACCCGGAGCGCCACCGTGCCGATGTACTACGACGCCGACGCCGACCTCGACCTGCTCGGCGGCAAGACCGTGGCCGTGATCGGCTACGGCAGCCAGGGCCACGCCCACGCGCTCAACCTGCGCGACTCGGGGGTGCGGGTCGTGGTCGGCCTGCGGCCCGGCTCGTCCTCGACCGAGGCCGCCCGCGAGGAGGGCCTCGAGGTGCTGACGCCGCGCGAGGCCGCCGCCGGCGGCGACATGGTGATGATCCTCGCGCCCGACGAGCACGCAGGGCCGCATCTTCGCCGAGGACATCGCCCCGGGCCTGGGCGAGGGCGACGCGCTCCTGTTCGCCCACGGCTTCGCGATCCACTTCGGCCAGGTCGTGCCGCCGCCGGGCGTTGACGTGCTGATGGTCGCGCCCAAGGGCCCCGGCCACCTCGTGCGCCGCACCTACTCGGAGGGCGCGGGCACGCCGGCCCTGGTGGCCGTCCAGCAGGACGCCTCCGGGCGGCGCGAAGGCGCTCGCGCTCGCCTACGCCAAGGCCATCGGCTGCACGCGCGCCGGGGTCATCGAGACGACCTTCGCCGAGGAGACCGAGACCGACCTCTTCGGCGAGCAGGTCGTGCTGTGCGGCGGCCTCACCGAGCTGGTGCGCGCGGCATTCGACACGCTCGTCGAGGCGGGCTACAACCCCGACCTCGCCTACTTCGAGTGCCTCCACGAGCTGAAGCTGATCGTTGACCTCATGTACGAGAAGGGCATCAGCGGGATGCGCTACTCGATCTCGAACACGGCCGAGTACGGGGACCTCACGCGCGGCCGGCGCATCATCACCGACGAGACGCGCGCCGAGATGAGGCGCATCCTCGCGGAGATCCAGACCGGGCGCTTCGCCAAGGAGTGGCTGGAGGAGAACCAGGTGGGCCGGCCGGTGTTCAACGCCATCGCCCGCCGCGACGCCGCCCACCAGGTCGAGGACGTCGGCAAGCGCCTTCGCGGCATGATGAGCTGGATCGACACGGAGTTCTGAGCCTGACCACCTCGCCTGCATCCACCCGCGCCGCCGCGCCCGCCACGGTCGGGAACCTCAAGGGCACCCTGATGGTGCCGGGGCCCACCGCCCTCCCGCCGGAGGTCGTCGCCGCGGGCGCACGGCCCATCCTCTACTCGCGGTCGGCCGAGTTCGTCGCCATCTGGGAGGACGTGATCGAGCGCCTCAAGGCGGTGTTCCAGACGGAGGGCGACGTGCTCGTGTTCGGCGCCTCGGGCTCGGGCGCGATGGACTCCGCGGTCGCCAACCTCGCCGCGCCCCGCGAGCGCGTGCTGGTCGCCTCCTGCGGCAACTTCGGCGACCGCTGGGCGTCCATCTGCGCCGACCACGGCGTCGACGCCCTCCACCTGGAGGGCGAGTGGGGCCGGCCGATCGACCCCGCCGCCGTGGCCGAGGCGCTGGAGGGCGAGCCCGGCATCGAGGTCGTCTTCGTCACCCAGAGCGAGACCTCGACCGGGGTGGTCTCCGACCTCCCGGCCCTGCGCGAGGCCGCCGGCGACCGCATCCTCGTGGCCGACGCCGTCTCGGGCCTCGGCGTCGTCGACCTGCCCATGGACCGCTGGGGGATCGACGTCGTCGTCTCGGGATCGCAGAAGGGTCTGATGACCCCGCCCGGGCTCGCCTTCGTCGCCGCCAACGAGCGCGCCGTGGCGCGGTCGGCCGCCCTCGGCCCCGGCGGCTTCTATCTCGACTGGGAGCGCACCCGGAAGGGCGGCTCGCGCAGCCCCTTCACGCCGCCCGTGACGCTCGTCTGCCAGCTGCAGGAGGCCCTGCGCCTGATCGAGGCGGAGGGGCTGCAGAACGCCTTCGCCCGGCACCGCACGCTCGGGCGGATGTGTCGCGCGGGGGTCGTCGCCTGCGGGCTGTCGCTGCTCGGCCCGGAGAACCCCGAGGCCAACGTCGTCACCGCGTTCCGCGTTCCCGAGGGGGTTGACGGTCCGGTCATCCCGGGGCTGATGAAGCGCCGCTTCGGCATCCAGATCGCCGGCGGCCAGGGCAAGCTCGCCGGGAAGATCTGCCGGATCGGGCATTGCGGCTACTACGACTACCGCGACATCGTCACGGCGCTCGGCGCGCTGGAGATCGTCCTCGCGGATCTCGGCCAGCCGGTCGAGCTGGGCGCCGGGATCGCCGCGGCGCAGCGCGTCGCCGCCGAAGCGCTGCGACTCCGTGAGGGACGAGCGGCCGGACAGCCCCGGCGCGGCCGGTGCCGCCGCCTCTGCAGCGCGACCTGCGGGTGCTGGTCTGCGAGAAGATCGCCGACGCCGGCGTCGACTACCTGGCCGAGCGCTTCTCGGTCGACAGCGGCGTCGACCTCTCGCGCGACGAGCTGATGGAGCGGGTGGCCGGCTACGACGCGCTGGTGGTGCGCAGCGCGACCCAGGTCACGGCCGACCTGATCGAGCGCGCGGAGCGCCTGAAGGTGGTCGGCCGGGCCGGCACCGGGGTCGACAACGTCGACGTCGAGGCGGCCACCCGCCGCGGCATCGTCGTGGTCAACGCCGCGGGCTCCAACGCGCTCTCGGCGGCCGAGCACGCCATCGCCCTGTTGCTCGCTCAAGCACGCAACATCCCGCAGGCGCACTCCAGCCTGGTGGCCGGGCACTGGGACCGGTCGAAGTTCGGCGGCGTCGAGGTGACCGGCAAGACCCTCGGCGTGCTCGGCTTCGGGCGCATCGGGCAGATGGTCGCCGAGCGGGCGAAGGGCCTGGGCATGCGCGTCGTCGCCTACGACCCGTTCGTTGCCGATGCCCGCTACCGCGAGCTCGGGGTGGACAAGGCCGAGACCCCGGAGGACCTCTATGGGGCGAGCGACTTCGTCAGCCTGCATCTGGCCTCGACGGCCGAGACGCGCGGGTTCGTCGGGCGGGACGCGTTCGCCGCGATGAAGCCGGGCGCTCGCCTGATCAACGCGGCCCGCGGCGACGTGGTTGACCAGGAGGCGCTGGTGGAGGCGCTCGAGAGCGGGCGCCTCGGCGGCGCCGGGATCGACGTCTTCCCGGAGGAGCCCGTCACCGAGAGCCCGCTGTTCGGCCGGCCGGGCGTCGTCGTCACGCCCCACCTCGGGGCCTCGACCGAGGAGGCGCAGGACCGCGCCGGGGTGGTCGTCGCCGAGCAGGTCGCGGCGGCGCTCACCGGCGGGATCGTGACGTCCGCGGTCAACATCCCGGCGCTCGGCCCCGAGGCGCTCGCCGTCCTCGGGCCGTTCCTGCCGTTGGCGCGCCAGCTCGGGCAGCTCATCGGGGGGCTGGCGGGCGGCGCCGTCTCGCCGCTCGAGATCTCCTACGAGGGCCAGCTCGGCACGCTGGACATCCGCCTGCTCACGTCCGCCGTCCTCGCCGGCGTGCTCCAGGGCCACGTGGAGGAGTACGTGAACGTGGTGAACGCCGGCTCGCTCGCCGCCGACCGCGGCATCGAGTGGCGCGAGACCACCACGCCGCGCGCGCGCGACTACACCAACCGCCTCTCGCTCCGGGCGGCCGGCGTCAGCCTCAGCGGCACGACCATCGGCACCACCTCGCGGCCGCGGCTCGTGGAGGCCTTCGACCAGGACATCGAGATCGAGCTGGCGCCCCACGTGGGGCTCTTCCGCTACCTCGACATCCCCGGCCAGATCGGCCGCGTGGGCACGATCCTCGGCCTGGCCGACGTCAACATCGCGTCGATGGCCGTCTCGCGCGCGGAGGGCGGGGCGGTCATGGCGGTGACGGTGGACTCGCCGGTCCCGCCCGAGGTCGCGAACCAGATCCGCGCCATCGAGGGCTTCGACGCGGCCTGGTTCGTCGACCTCGACGTCGGCTGACGCCGGGTCAGCGGGAGAGCACCGCCAGGGTCCGCGCCACCCGGCGGTTGCCGGTGACGTCCTTCGCGACCACGGTCACGCGCCCCAGGACGAGCGGGCCGGCGGCGAAGCGGGCCCGGAGCATCCGCCGCGCCGGCAGGGAGACCGGCAGCCTGAGGGTCACGCGCGCGTTCGCGGCGAGGGTGCGCCGCACCCGCTGGAAGGTCGCCGTCCTCGTGGCGCGCCGGGGCCCCACGACCTCGCCGGAGGCGGCCACCCGGCACAGCTCGTTGCAGCCGACGCGGATCTGCAGGTAGCCCTTTCGGAGCACCTTCTGGCGCTGCGGGACCCGGAGCTTGACCTTGGGCCGGCGCTTGTCCCGGGACGCGGCCCCGGCCGGGCCGTCGCCGGGGACGGCGAAGGGCACCGGCGCCGGCCCGGCGCAGGCCCCGGTGGTCACGAGCCGGTAGACGGGGCCGTCGATCGACGCCGCGTAGAGCCGGCCGCAGCCGTCCTCGCCGAGGGAGCTCAGCCCGCTCACGCGCAGCCCGATCGGCCCGACGCGGCTCGCGCCGGAGGCCGTCAGGCTGGCCGCGTAGAGCTCGCCCCTGCAGTAGTCGCCGTAGACGTAGCGGCCGTAGAGCTCGGGAAGGGCCGCGTCGCGGACCACGTACCCGCCCGTGATCGAGCACCAGCCCGCCGAGTGCCCGTGCTCGATCACCGGGGCGACGTAGCCGCCGGGGAGCTCGTCCGCCCGGGCCGGCCGCCCCGCGCCGTAGCGCTCGCGGCCCTCGAGGATGCTCCAGCCGAAGTTCGCGCCGCGCCCCCAGCCGGACGCCTTGGGGACGAAGTCGATCTCCTCGACGTCGGCCTGGCCCACGTCGCCGAGGGTGAGGTCGCCCGTCAGCCGGTCGAAGGAGAACCGGAATGGGTTGCGCAGCCCCGACGACCAGACCGACGTGGGGGAGCCGCCGACCGGGTCGAGCCGCAGCACCTTGCCCAGCGGGCTCCCGGGGTTCTGCCCGCTCCGCAGCGGGTCCCCGGCTCCTCCGCCGTCGCCGGTGCCGGCGTAGAGCGCGCCGTCCGGCCCGAATGCGAGCTGGCCGCCGTTGTGGTTCTCGTAGTCGCCGTGGTCGATGGCGAGGATCGGGCGCCGGGTCGCCGGGTCGGCGACCTCCGGGTCGGTCGCGCCGCGCCGGAATTCGTTGACGGCGATGTCGCCGGCCCTGGCCGCCGGCGGCCGGCGCGACGTGTAGTAGACGTAGAAGCGGCCGCTCAGCGAGTAGTCCGGGGCGAACGCGATCGACAGGAGCCCGCGCTCGCTCTCGCGCGAGGTGGACGTCTGGACGAGGTGGCGGATGTCCAGGAACGGCCGGGCGCGCAGCGCCCCGTCGACGAGCAGGCGCACCGTGCCGCCCCGCTCGACGACGAACACGTTGCGCGTGTCCCGCGGCGGCGCCATGACGTAGACCGGGCCGGGTGAAGTCGCCGACCTGGGCGAGGGTGGCGCCCTCCGCGGGCTGCGGGACGATGCCCGTGAGCGCCGCGGCCAGGGCGCCCGCGAGCAGGGCGAGGAGCAGGGGGACCCGGCGCACCGCCGGGACGCTAGCGGATTGCTACGGGATCACCCGGATCGGGACCTGGACGAGGCACTCGAGCGAGCCGTCCTTGGCCGACGCCGCCCAGGCCTCCAGCATCGCGCGGCGCGGCAGCCCCGGGATGGGCGGGGTGCGGCCGCTCCAGCGTCCGGGGACCGCGTAGCCCGAGAAGTCCGGCAGGAAGGTGCCCTCGGTCGCGACCAGGGGCCTCTCGGCCAGCGTCGAGCCGCCCGCGCCGGGCGCGCGCGCCGACAGCACCAGGCCGTGCTCGAAGAGCGGCTGCAGCTCGAGGCCCCGCGCCCGGGCGCGCCCGTCCACCCCGCTCCAGCTCGAAAGGCGGAGGCAGCCGTCGTCGAGCACCTTCGCGGCCGCGGCGGCCGTCGCCTTCCAGAGGTCGATGACCAGGACGTTGCGCGGCACCGAGACGTTGTACTCCAGGAACTTGAAGCGGCCCGCGAGGGTGTCCATGCGGATGAGGATGCTGCCGGGGCGCTGCGCGATGCGCGCCATCACGCCGAAGCCGCTCCTGGGAAAGGCGGGGGCCACGATGCCGGTCGCGTTCACCCTCACGATGCCGCGCCCGTCGGAGATCGCCGGGTCGATGGCGTCCACCTGGCGCTCCAGGCCGGTCAGCGCCGCCCCGTCGAACTCCACGACGACCCGCACGACCTTGGGGTTGCTCGCGATGCGCAGGTCCGTCGCCGTCAGCGCCGCGCCGGCGCGCGGCGCGAGCGCCAGGGCGAGGAGGCCGGCCGCCAGCAGGGCGGCGAGCGCGAGGAGCGGCGTGGTCCGGGCGACGCGCACCGGTCGAGCGCTGCACCAGCCGCCCACCCCTCGTCAAGGGCCCGCGCGGTGCGGTTTGCCCGCTCACCCCCGCGCGGCTATCCTGCCCGCCATGCTCGCCGACGCCGCGCACCCCGCCTCTGCCGTCGCGCGGCACCCTGGGCCTTCGTGGGCTCCTCCCCCGCTAGGGGGAGCTTGCCGACACCCACGTCCGGATGCGCCGGACACCGAGTCCTCGAAGCCCCTTCGTGAGGAAGGATCCCACCGTGAGCGCCGACGAGCAGGTACCGCAGCAGGACCCCGCCCAGCGGGTGACGATCTTCGACACCACGCTGCGCGACGGCGAGCAGTCGCCGGGCATCCACCTCAACACCCGCGAGAAGGTGGAGATCGCGCACCAGCTCGCGCGCCTGCGCGTCGACGTCATCGAGGCGGGCTTCCCGATCGCGTCGCCGGGCGACTTCGAGGCGACCCGCGCGGTGGCGCAGGAGGTGCCCGGGGTGATCGTGGCGGGCCTCGCGCGCGCCAACGAGCGCGACGTCGCGACGGCCGGCGAGGCCGTGCGCGACGCCGAGCGCCCCCGCATCCACACGTTCATCGCGACCAGCGACATCCACCTCCGGTACAAGCTGAAGATGGACCGCGCCCAGGTGCTCGGCGCGGCCGTGGACGCCGTCCGCCTGGCGCGCTCGATGGTGGACGACGTCGAGTTCTCCTGCGAGGACGCGACCCGCTCCGACGTCGCCTTCGTCGCCGAGGTGGTCGGGGCGGCCATCGCCGAGGGCGCGTCGACGATCAACATCCCCGACACCGTCGGCTACACGATGCCCACGGAGTTCCAGCGGTTCCTGGTGGAGCTCTACGAGCGCTGCCCGAGCCTGCGGGACGTGACCCTGTCGGTGCACTGCCACAACGACCTGGGGCTCGCCGTCGCCAACTCGCTCGCCGGGGTGCAGGTCGGGGCCCGCCAGGTGGAGGGCTGCATCAACGGCATCGGGGAGCGGGCCGGCAACATGAGCATCGAGGAGCTGGCGATGATCCTCCGCACCCGCGCCGACGCGCTCGGCGGGCTGTGGTGCGGCGTCGTCACGCCCGAGATCACCCGCACCAGCCGGCTCGTCAGCCGGATGGTCGGCTACCCGGTGCAGCCCAACAAGGCGATCGTCGGCCGCAACGCCTTCGCCCACGAGGCGGGCATCCACCAGCACGGCGTCCTCAGCAACCCGCTGACCTACGAGATCATGGACGTCGCCTCGGTGGGCCTGTCGGAGAGCGAGATCGTGCTCGGCAAGCACTCGGGCCGCCACGCGCTGCGCAACGCCCTGGAGGAGCTGGGCTACGAGCTCGACCGCGAGCAGCTCGACCACGCCTTCGCCCGCTTCAAGGAGGTCGCCGACCGCAAGGGGCGCATCTCCGCGATGGACCTCGAGGCGATCGTGGGCGACGAGATGCGCGTCGAGGCCGAGGGCGGGGGCTACCGCCTCGAGGAGCTGCACTTCTCCGGCGGCACGGGCGGCGAGCCGCGCGCGCGCGTGGTCGTGCGCGACCCGGACGGCGCGCTCCGTCAGGCCGAGGGCGTCGGCGACGGGCCGGTCGACGCCCTCATGAAGGCGATCGACGCGGCCGCCGGCACGGCGGGGACGCTCCTCGAGTACCACGTCTCGGCCGTCACCAGCGGCAAGGACGCGCTCGGCGAGGCCCGCGTCGTCTGCGAGATCGACGGCCGCCGCTTCGCCGGCCAGTCGGTGTCGACCGACGTGCTCGAGGCGAGCGCGATCGCCTACCTGCGGGCGGTCGACGCCAGCCGGCACGCGGAGCAGGGCGAGCGCGTGGCCGAGGGCGTCTAGTGCACCGTCCAGCGCCACTCACCGGGTTCTGGCGGGCTGCAAATCATCGCGGATCCGGTGTTATCGGTCGCTCGCATAGCTTCAGCTATGCGAGCTCCCTGCTTCCTTGGCCCGCGGGATTTTCGCGGCCAGAACACCACCAGCGACACTGGACGGTGCACTGATGGCCGGCCGGACGCTCTTCCAGAAGGTCTGGGACGCCCACGAGGTGCGCCCCGCGGACGCGTCCGGGCCGGCCATCCTGTTCGTCGACCTGCACCTCGTCCACGAGGTGACCTCGCCACAGGCCTTCGACGGGCTGCGGATGGCCGGCCGGCGGGTGCGCCGGCCGGACCGCACGCTCGCGACGGTCGACCACAACGTGCCCACGACCGGGCGCGAGGCCGGCGTCCGCGACCCTCTGTCGGCCGCCCAGATCGAGGCGCTCGAGCGCAACTGCGCCGAGTTCGGCATCCCGCTGTTCTCGCTGCGCAGCAACCGCCAGGGGATCGTCCACATCATCGGCCCCGAGCTCGGGGTCACCCAGCCCGGCATGACGGTCGTGTGCGGGGACAGCCACACCTCCACTCACGGCGCCTTCGGGGCGCTCGCGTTCGGCATCGGCACCAGCGAGGTCGAGCACGTCCTGGCGACCCAGACCCTGACCCAGGCGCCGCCGCGCACCATGCGCATCGACATCGAGGGCGAGGCCGGGGTCGGGGTGGGCGCCAAGGACCTCATCCTCGGCACGATCGGCCAGATCGGCGTCGCCGGCGCCCAGGGCCACGTCATCGAGTACGCCGGAGCGGCCATCCGGGCGCTGTCGATGGAGGGCCGCATGACGGTCTGCAACATGTCGATCGAGGGCGGCGCGCCGCGCCGGCATGATCGCGCCCGACGAGACCACCTTCGCGTGGCTGGAGGGCCGGCCGGGAGCGCCGCGCGACTTCGCCGCGGCGGTCGAGCGCTGGCGCGAGCTGCCGAGCGACTGGGACGCCCGCTTCGACCGCGAGGTCGTCGTCGACGCCGCCTCGCTCGCCCCCCAGGTCACCTGGGGCACCACCCCCGGCATGGTCGCCCCGGTCACCGGCCGCGTGCCGACTCCCGAGGACTACGACGATCCCGCCGACCGCGACGGCGTGCGCCGGGCGCTCGAGTACATGGGCCTGAAGGGCGGGGAGGCGATCGAGGACATCGCCCTCGACACCGTCTTCATCGGCTCGTGCACCAACGGCCGCCTTCCGGACCTGCGCGCCGCCGCCGAGGTCGTGCGCGGGCGCCGCGTCGCCGACGGGATGCGGGCCATGGTCGTGCCCGGGTCGATGCGGGTGAAGGCCGAGGCCGAGGCCGAGGGCCTCGACCGGGTCTTCCGCGAGGCGGGCTTCGAGTGGCGCGACGCCGGCTGCTCGATGTGCCTGGCCATGAACGACGACATCCTCCAGCCGGGCGAGCGGTGCGCCTCCACGTCGAACCGCAACTTCGAGGGCCGTCAGGGCAAGGGCGGGCGCACCCACCTCGTCAGCCCCCCGATGGCGGCTGCCGCGGCGATCGCCGGGCACCTGGTCGACGTCCGGACGTTCGACGCCGACGTGGCGCGGGTGAGCTGATGGACGCCTTCACCCGCGTCGAGGGCGTGGTCTGCCCGCTGGACCGGGCCGACGTCGACACCGACCAGATCATCCCGAAGCAGTTCCTCAAGCGCATCGAGCGCACCGGGTTCGGCGAGTTCCTGTTCTGGGACTGGCGCGGCGAGCCGGGCTTCCCGCTCGACCGCCCCGAGTACGCGGGCGCCCCGATCCTCGTGACGGGACGGAACTTCGGCTGCGGCTCCTCCCGCGAGCACGCCCCGTGGGCCCTCGAGGACCACGGCTTCCGCGCCGTCATCGCGCCCAGCTTCGCGGACATCTTCCGCACGAACTGCACCAAGATCGGCCTGCTGCCGGTCGAGCTGCCCGAGGACGCCGTGCGCGCGCTCCTGGAGCAGGCCGAGGGGGAGCCCGGCTCGGCCGCGGCCGTCGATCTCGAGCGCCAGGTGGTCGTGGCGGCCGACGGGCGCGAGCACGCCTTCGAGATCGACCCGGTCGTGCGCGAGCGGCTGCTGAACGGCTGGGACGACATCGCCCTCACCCTCGCCCACGAGGACGAGATCGCCGCCTACGAGCGCGAGCGGGAGCGGATCGGGCCGGTCACCACCCAGTTCGCGTGAGCCCCCTCACGTGACGGAGGCGTCGGTCGCCCTCCTGCCGGGCGACGGGATCGGCCCGGAGGTCGTCGCGGTCGCCCGCGAGCGTGGTCGATGCGGTCGCCGCCGACCACGGCCTCGCCGTGGCATGGCACGAGCACCTCGTGGGCGGGGCGTCGATCGACGCCCACGGCACCGCGCTCACCGACGAGGTCCTGGAGGCGTGCGCCGGATCGGACGCGGTGCTGCTCGGCGCGGTCGGCGGTCCCAGGTGGGACACGACCGACCCCGGCAGGCCGCGCCCCGAGCAGGGCCTGCTCGGGCTCCGCTCCGGCCTCGGCCTCTACGCCAACCTGCGCCCGGTGCGCCCGTGGCCGGCGCTCTACGACGCCAGCCCGCTGCGGCGCGAGCGCATCGAGGGCACCGACCTGCTCGTGGTCCGCGAGCTCACCGGCGGCCTCTACTTCGGCGAGCGCGGACGCGAGCCCGACCGCGCGTTCGACACCTGCGTCTACACGCTCGCCGAGGTCGAGCGGCTGGCCGAGTGGGGCTTCCGCGCGGCGGCCGGCCGGCGCGGGAAGGTGACCTCGGTGGACAAGGCGAACGTGCTGGAGACCTCGCGGCTCTGGCGCGAGCAGGTCACCCGCACCGCCGCCGCCCACCCCGACGTGGAGCTCGAGCACATGCTGGTCGACAACGCCGCCATGCAGCTGGTCAGCCGGCCGGCCGACTTCGACGTCATCGTCACCGAGAACCTCTTCGGCGACATCCTCTCGGACGAGGCGGCCATGATCACCGGCTCGATCGGCCTGCTGCCATCGGCGAGCCTCGGGCCGGGGACGCTCGGCCTCTACGAGCCGGTGCACGGCTCCGCGCCGGACATCGCGGGCCGGGGGATCGCCAACCCCATCGCGGCCTGCCTGTCCGGGGCGATGATGCTGCGCTACTCGCTCGGCGCCCCCGCGGCGGCCGACCGCATCGACGCCGCGGTCGACGCGATCCTCGCCGGCGGCGCCCGCACGCGCGACCTCGGCGGCGACCTCGGCACGGCCGATGTGCGCGACCGGCTGCTGGCGGCGCTCCGGTAACCTTCGCCGACCCGTCGAGGACGTCGCCGCGTGCAGGAAGCCGAGAAGATCTGGATGAACGGGGGCCTGGTCGACTGGGCCGACGCCCGCGTGCACGTGCTCTCGCACGGGCTCCACTACGGGACGTCCGTCTTCGAGGGCATCCGCTCGTACGACGCCGACGGCGGGACGGCGGTCTTCCGGCTCGACGACCACCTCCAGCGGCTGGAGCGGTCGGCGGCGATGTACCACATGCCGCTGCCCTACACGCGCGCGGAGCTGCGCCTCGCCGTGCACCAGGTGATCTCGGCCAACGGCCTCGGCGGCTGCTACATCCGGCCGATCGCCCTGCGCGGCTACGGCACGATGGGGCTCTTCCCGCTCGAGGCGCCGGTCGACGTGGCCGTGGCCGCGTGGGAGTGGGGCGCGTACCTCGGCGAGGAGGGGCTGCGGAAGGGGATCCGGGCGAAGATCTCGAGCTGGCGGCGCATCGGGTCGAGCACGATCCCGGCGACCGCGAAGGCGGGCGGGCAGTACCTGAACTCGATCCTCGCCAAGATCGAGTCCCACAAGGCCGGCTACCAGGAGGCGATCCTGCTGAACGAGGCCGGCTACGTGGCCGACGGCTCGGGCGAGAACCTGTTCCTCGTGCGGGACGGGGCCCTGGTCACGCCGCCGGTCCAGGCGTCGATCCTGGAGGGCATCACGCGCGCCAGCATCATCGCGCTGGCGGGTGACGAGGGCATCCCGGTGGTCGAGCGCGAGGTCGCCCGGGGCGAGCTCTACACCGCCGACGAGGTCTTCATCACCGGCACCGCCGCGGAGGTGTGCCCGGTCAACGAGGTTGACGACCACGCGCTGGGCCCGCCCGGCCCGCTCACCCGGCGCCTGCAGGAGCGCTTCTTCGCGGCCACCGAGGGCCGGGACCCGCGCTCGGCCGAGTGGCTGGACTACGTCGAGACCCCCGAGGCGTCCCTGTCGCCGTGAGCGAGCTCGTCGCGATCTACGACACCACGCTGCGCGACGGCATGCAGCGCGAGGGGCTGAGCCTGTCGGTCGGGGAGCAGCTCGCCGTCGCCCTGCGCCTCGCCGACTACGGCATCGACTACATCGAGGCCGGCTTCCCGGCCAGCAACCCGAAGTACGGCGAGCTCTTCCGGCTGCTGGAGCGCGAGGACCTCGGCGCGTCCCGGCTGGCGGCGTTCGGCATGACGCGCCGCCGGGGCGTGACGGCGTCGGAGGACCCCGCCCTGCGCGGCCTGGCCGAGAGCACCGCGCCGGTCGCGACCATCGTCGGCAAGACCTGGGACCTGCACATCGAGAAGGTCACGCGGGTCTCCCGCGAGGAGAACCTGCGGAT
>CAWIDG010000011.1:0-14307 GCA_963834875.1 Miltoncostaeaceae bacterium | reverse complement strand
CGCCGGTTATCCTCCCGGCCTGCCCGACCCCTCCGACATCGCGCTGCGGGCCCCGGGAGGGCCGGAGCTGGCGGGCCTCCTCTGGCCCGCCCCGCCGGGCGCGCCCGGGGTGCTCGTGGTGCACGGGCTCGGCAGCCGCAAGGAGAACCACGCCGACTTCGCCGAGCGGGTCGCGGCGGCCGGGATGGCGGCGCTCGCGCTCGACCTGCGCGGCCACGGCGCCAGCGCCGGCGGCCTCGGCGGGAGCCCGATCGACGACGTGCTCGCGGGCCTCGACGCGCTGGCCGCCCGCGGCCACGCGTCCCTGGGCGCCCGCGGGTCGTCGATGGGCGGCCTGCTGGCGCTGCACGCGGGCCGGGTCGACGCGCGCGTCCGGGCCGTCGTCGCGATCTGCCCCGCCCGCCCGGAGCGCCTGGCCGCGCGCATCGGCGAGGAGTGGCCCCGCCGGCTGTCGCCCGAGCCGCCCCCGAAGCCCGACGGCGTCGCCCGCGGGTACTGGCACGCGACCGGCGACGACCGCGTGCCCTGGGAGGGGACCTTCGCCCTGGCGAGCAGGACCCCGCCCCCGGTGCGCCTGCGCGTCGTCATCGGCGGGAGCCACGGCAGCCTGCAGCACGACCCGGCGATCCTCGCCGAGACCGTCGCCTTCCTCGCCAGGTGGCTGGTGTGAGCCGCGCCGGGCTGGAGGCCCTGGAGGCCGAGATCGTCGCCTGCCGGGCCTGCCCGCGGCTGGTGGCCTGGCGCGAGGAGGTGGGCCGGGTGAAGCGCCGGGCGTTCGCCGGCCAGGACTACTGGGCCCGCCCGGTCCCGGGCTTCGGCGACCCCGACCCGTGGCTGGTGCTCGTGGGCCTGGCGCCGTCGGCGCACGGCGCCAACCGCACCGGGCGCGTCTTCACCGGCGACCCGAGCGGTGACGTGCTCTACGCGGCCCTCTGGCGGGCGGGCCTCGCATCGCAGCCCGAGTCGGTCGCGCGCGGCGACGGCTTGCGCCTGAGCGGCTGCCGGGTGACGGCCGCCGTCCGGTGCGCGCCGCCGGACAACCGGCCGGCGCCGGACGAGCGCGACCGCTGCCGCCCCTACCTCGTCCGCGAGCTTGCCCTCTGCCCGGGCGCCCGCGTGCTGCTGGCGCTCGGCGCGGTGGGGTGGGACGCCGCCCTGCGCGCGCTCGGCGCGCCGCGGCCGTGGCCGCGCTTCGGGCACGGCGCCGAGGCGCCGCTCGCCGGCCGGTGGCTGCTCGGTAGCTACCACCCCAGCCCGCAGAACGTTTCCACCGGCCGCCTGACCCCGGCGATGCTCGACGAGGTGCTCGCCGCGGGCGCGCCGAGAGCTCGCCGCCGGGTGTTGCCGGACGACACCTAGGGTCGCTTACGACTTCGGAGTCCGTCGACGGACACTCGCAGTCCACCGCTGTTGGCATGCGGAACGCCGCCAGAAAGGACGCTGGACGCCATGCGCAATCCGTGGAGTGAGTGGGAGCCGGCCGACGCGGCCGGCGCGGCGGTCCTGGAGCCACCGGAGGCCGAGTCGATGTCCACCGCCCCAGGTCGCCGTGCGCATGCTCGGCCCGTTCGAGCTCGCCGTCGAGGGGACGCCGGTGAAGCGCTGGACCAGCCTCAAGGGCGTCTCCATCCTCAAGTACCTGCTGCTGCACGGCGGGCGGGCGCGCCGCGAAGAGCTGATGGACCTGCTCTGGCGGGGCTACCGCCCCCAGTCGGCGCGGAACAACCTCAACGTCGCCATCTACGCGCTGCGGCGCGACGTCGAGGCCGCCGCGGGCGGAATCCCCTTGCTGCGTACGCGGCCGGCTGCTACGTGCTGAGCCCCGACCTCGTCTGGCGGATCGACCTCGACGGCTTCGAGGTGGCGATCTCCGACGGCGACCGGGCGCTGGCGCGGGGCGACGCGGACGGCGCCGCCGAGGGCTACCGCCGCGCGGTCGAGCTGTACCGCGGCCCCCTCCTGGAGGACGAGCTCCAGGGCGAGTGGTACCTCGACGAGCGCCGCGTCGTCGAGGAGCGCTGCCTCGCAGCGAAGGAGGCGCTCGCCCGGCTGCGGCTGGAGGCGGATGAGCTCAGCGTCGCGATCGCCCTGGGCGAGGACGTGCTTCGCACGGACCCCTGCCGGGAGTCGGCGCACCGGCTGCTGATGCGGTGTTTCGCGCTCCAGCAGCAGGGCCAGCTGGTGGCCCGGCAGTACCGCCGCTGCCACGAGGCCCTGGGGCGGGAGCTCGGCCTCCGCCCGGCGGGCGAGACGCGGCGCCTCTACCAGGAGCTCACGGGGGCTGCCGGGCCGTCGTAGGGCCGGGGTAGGATGGTCCTCGTCCGGTCGCCGACCGAGGGAGGACCGATGGCTTCAGGGACCGTTCTGTGGGCGGGGAAGCAGCTCTCCGCGGAGGAGGAGGAGTCCACGCGGGCGCTCATTGATCTCCTTCATCGCACCGGAGCGCACGAGTCGGCCGAGGCGTTCGCCCGGTTCCTCCCTGAGCGCTCAGACGAATGGACCCCGGACGAGCTGGAGGCTCGGCGCCCACACGGGGCCCTGGCTGAGGATGGAGGCCGAGCCCCACGCCGAGTAGGCGGCGGGGCTCGAGGCGTCCAACTCGCAGAGCGAAGGTCCGCTCAGGCGTAGACCTGCAGCTTGTCGAGGGCGACGAAGGCCGCCATCGGGCCGGGGGCGCCGTTGGGGTCGTGGTAGTTGAGAGTGACGGTCACGTCGTAGACCTGGCTGTCGCGGCCGTTGAGGTTGAAGCTGCCGGCCGGCAGCGAGATCGACGTGGTGTAGGGGCTGTTCGGGCCGGTCCGACCGTCGAGCGGCACGGGCGCCGGGGCGGGCATGCGGAACTCGCCCACCACGTCGTCCGAGCTCTGGAACTGCGCCTCCACGTACCAGTCGCCGCGGATCAGCGACGCCAGAGTGCCGTCGATGTACCAGTGCGCGTCGATGCGCAGGGACTCGGTCGAGCGGACGATGTTCGGCAGGTCGTTGCCGGCCAGGTCCACGTAGTGCGCCTCGAACGAACCGCTGATGGTCGGGGTCTGAATCTCCACGGTAGCCATTTTGGACTCCTTGTCCGATCGTGTCGGGCGCCGCACCGTGCGGCCCCCGTCGTGGCCGCTGCGCGCCAAGTGGACGCGCGGCGTTGGGGAAGACGCTAGGACCGGCCGCTTAGGCCCGGCTTGAACGGCCGCTGAGGCGGCGTCCCCAGCGGCGCCTGAGATGCGCGCAGGCGCTCCGCCCTTGTGAGCTAGCCATGCCTAGCTGTATAAACCGGTCGTGGCTAGGAGAGGTCTGACACGCCGCCAGGTGCTGGCCGGCGCCGCCCCCGTGATCGCCGCCCTCCCGATGGCGGGGATGGCGGCCGCGCCGGCGTTCGGCGGGCGCTCCCCGGCCGCCTGCGGCCGAGGAGCACGCCGCCCACGGCCACGCGGCGATGATCGGCGCCGAGGTGCCGGCCCCCGGCGGGCCGGCCGACCTCGACGCCCTCCTCGCTCCTCCCCCCGCGCTGCCCCACTCGCCGGGGCGCGTGCGCCGCTACGACGTCTCGGCGGTCGACCGCGAGGTCGAGGTCGCCCAGGGCGTGTTCTTCCCCGCCTGGACCTACAACGGCACCGTGCCCGGCCCGGTGATCCGGGCGACCGAGGACGACATCCTCGAGGTGCGCTTCACCAACGCCGGCTCGCACCCCCACACGATCCACTTCCACGGCATCCACCCGGCCGACATGGACGGGGTGTTCGAGATCGTGGAGCCCGGCCAGGCGTTCACGTACCGCTTCCCGGCGCGGCCGTACGGCATGCAGCTCTACCACTGCCACTCCACGCCCCTGAAGAAGCACATCCACAAGGGGCTCTACGGCGCCTTCATCATCGACCCGCCGGAGCCCCGCCGCCCGGCCCGCGAGCTCGTGATGGTGATGAACGGCTTCGACACCGACGGCGACGGCGAGAACAACTTCTACACCGTGAACGGCAAGGCCTTCTACTACGCCAAGTACCCCATCCGGGTGCGGCGCTCGGAGACGCTGCGGATCTACCTGGCGAACCTCACCGAGTTCGACCCCATCAACTCGTTCCACCTGCACGGCGAGTTCTTCCGCTACTACCGCACCGGCAGCACCGACCACTTCGAGTACACCGACACGGTCGTGCAGTGCCAGGGCGAGCGCGGGATCATCGAGATCGACTGGCACCACGCCGGGCGGTTCATGTTCCACGCGCACCAGTCGGAGTTCGCCGAGCTCGGCTGGATGGGCTTCTTCGACGTTGTCGACCACTGACATGACCACCGATTCCCCGCCCGTCCGGCGCGGCCTCGGGTGGTCAACGCGGCTGCTCGCGCTCGTGCCGATCGTGCTGCTGGTCGCCGCGGCCGCCGCCTTCGTGTCCTCGGGCAACTCGCTGACCTCGCTGATCGGGGCGAACCCCCCGCCGGCCGACGAGCTCGACGTCCGCCGGGTGGAGTTCCACCCCGGCGAGATCCGCGTGCTGGTGCGCAACCCCCAGCCCGAGGACATCACGATCGCGTCGGTGACGGTCAACGACGCGATCGTCCCGTTCACCCTCGACGGGCCGCGGACGGTCGGGCGGCTGCGCTCGACGGCGATCGAGATCCCCTTCGACTGGGTCGAGGACGACCCGTACAGCGTCGGGGTGACCAGCTCGAGCGGCATCCAGACCGTGGCCGACGTGCCCGCCGCCGTCGAGACGCCCGGGGCAAGCGGCTCCAGCGTGGCCGGCTACGCCCTCATCGGGTTGCTCGTGGGGGTGGTGCCGGTGGCGCTCGGGATGCTGTGGCTGCCCGCCCTGCGGCAGGCCGACGCGCGCTGGCTGACCGCCTTCATGGCCCTGACGGCCGGGCTGCTGACCTTCCTGGCATTCGACGCGCTGGCCGAGGCGCTGGAGCTGCAGGCCGGGCTGCCGAGCGCCCTCGGCGGCACCGGCCTCGTGATCCTGGGCGTGGCGGTCAGCTACCTCGGCCTCTCGTGGGTTGCGCAACGGCTCGCCGCGCGCGATCCCGGCTCGGCCGGCACCGGGACCCTGGCCGGGGTGGCCCTGGCCACGATGGTCGCCGTGGGCATCGGGCTCCACAACCTCGGGGAGGGCCTCGCGATCGGCTCGTCCTTCGCCCTCGGCGAGCTGGCGCTCGGCACGTTCCTGATCGTCGGCTTCATGGTCCACAACGTCACCGAGGGGCTCGGGATCGCGGCGCCGATCGCCGACGGCGGCCGCGCCGGCATCGGGCGGCTCGCCGCGCTGGCCCTGATCGCCGGCGCCCCGGCGATCGTCGGCGCGTGGATCGGCGGCTTCCTCACCAACGAGGTGCTCGCCGTCCTGTTCTTCTCGATCGCGGTGGGGGCCGCCCTGCAGGTGGTCGTCGAGGTCGGCCGCTACGTCGCCCGGCGCGCCCCCGGCGGGCTCGGCTCCGGCTGGGTCGTCGGCGGGTTCCTGGCGGGCATCGCGATCATGTACCTGACGGGCCTGATCGCCGGCTAGCTCGGCGATCGCAGCAGGAAGCCCGCGCAGCGGCTGCGCGGGCTCCTTGGGGACGTGCTCGTCGTCGGTGGGCGTTCAGTGCTGCAGGCTCGCGTACGCGCCGAGCCCGTAGGTCTTGTTGAGGGCGTCGCTGCGCGCCATGAGGGCGTCGAACCAGGCGGGGGCGGTGGTCCCGGCCGGGACCCGCACGTATCCGGCGAGCTGGTACTCGCGGTCGAGGGCCGTCTCGCCCGGGCTCGGGGCGTCGTAGTCGCACGCGCGGTCCGGTGGCGCGCGCTGCTGGAAGAGGGCCGAGCTCCTCGGCGCTGACCATCGGTGGGGAGACGGGACCGTCGATGTGAATCCGGATCGCGGCCGCGCCGCCGGCCACGGCGGCCGAGAGCGCGCACGCGGCGGCGACGGAGATCAGAATGCGGCGGTTCATCATTGCTCCCCTTTCGGGAGTCGCGTCGAGGTCATTGGCGACCTCTGTTGTGGAGCCAGCCTGCGGGGCCCCGGTTGAGCGGCGGTGCTGGCGCGGTAGAGATCGCGGTAGAGCCGCCGATGGCCGGGCGCTCACCCGCCGAGAGAGCGGAGGCCACGGCCGCCCCGCGCCGAGCAGCGCCAGACCGGCCGCCGCGCGAACCCGACGCCGGCGTCCGTCCAACCGAAGCCCGCCCCCTCCATCACGATCGGTCGCGTCGGCGGCCGGGGCAGCATGCGCCGCTCGTTCGCGAGGTTGGCGGCGGCGCGGTAGCAGAGGAACCGCTCCAGGCCGAACGACGTCCCGACCGTCTGGCAGGCCGCGAACGGATCCGCCGAGGAGCGACCGCCGCCTCGGTCGCTGGGTGCCCGGCATCCGCGGCGGCGTCCGCGCGCCGTCGCCGAGCCGTCGAGCGGCTGCGCCGCCGCCGCCCCGGCGCCGAGCAGCACGGCGGCGGAGAGCACGGCCGACGCCGCGGGCGATCGTCCTGTACATGCGTCATCACATGCCTCCTGTTCGGGTTTGACCGGCCAGACGCTCGGCCCTCGGGCCAAAGCGCGGCCAAACCCGCCCCAAAGAGGCGCCAAACGGGCACCACGCGGGACCCCGCCCACCGGAACGGCTATCCCGCCTCCAGCGGGAGGAAGTACGGTCGCGCTCTCTCATGTCCGAGACGTTCCGGATCCTGGGGCCCCTCGAGGTCCTCGACGGCGATCGGGCCGTCGCGCTCGGAGGGCTCCGGCAGCGGGCCCTGCTGGCGCTCCTGTTGCTCCGCGCCAACGAGGTCGTCTCGACCGACCGGTTGATCGCCGAGCTCTGGGGGGAGTCGCCCCCGCCGACGGCACGCCAGACCGTCCAGGTGTACATCTCCCAGCTCCGCCGCGCCGTGCCGGTCGACGGCGTCCGCGAGAGCGCGATCGAGACCCGCTCGCCCGGCTACGTCCTGCACGTGGCGCCCGGGGAGCTCGACCTCGACCGCTTCCAGGAGCTGTCGGCCTCCGGACGCGCGGCGCTGGCCGCGGGCGACGCCGCCGGCGCTGCGGCGACGCTCCGCGAGGCCCTGGGCCTGTGGCGCGGGCCGCCGCTGGCCGACTTCGCCTACGAGGAGTGGGCCCAGCGCGAGATCGCCCGCCTCGAGGAATGGCGGCTCGCCTGCCTGGAGGAGCGCATCGAGGCCGACCTCCAGCTGGGGCGTCGCGGCGAGCTCGTGGGCGAGCTCGAGGCGCTCGTCGAGGAGCACCCCCTGCGGGAGCGGCTGCGCGGCCAGCTCATGCTCGCCCTCTACGGCAGCGGCCGCCAGGCCGAGGCGCTCGAGCGCTACGCCTCCGGCCGCCGCGCCCTCGCCGACGAGCTGGGCATCGAGCCCGGGCGAGCCCTCAGGGACCTCGAGCGGCGCATCCTCAACCAGGACCCCGCGCTCGCGCCGCCCGCGCGGACGGTCGCCCAAGCCGAGCCTGACGGGGCCCCCGCCCATCGGTCCCCCCGTCGCGCGATCGCTCTCCGCCCCCGCGCGCTGATCGCCCTCGGCGCCGTCGTCCTCGCCGCGGCGGCCGGGCTCGGGGTCTGGCTGGCGGCGGGCGGAGGCGACGGCGCAGACCCGGCGATCCCCGGCGACTCGGTGACGCGCGTCGATCCGGGCTCGGGACGGGCGGGCGCACCGGTGGACATCGGGGGGAGCCCGTCCCAGCTCGCGCTGACGGCCGGCGCCGTCTGGGTCGGCGACGTCTCGAGCGGCGCGCTCAAGCGCATCGACCCCGAGACCGGCGCCGTGGTCCAGACCATCCCCCTCGGCGGCGGCCCCGACGGGGTGGCGGCCGGGGGCGACTCGGTCTGGGCGACCAACGGGCTCGCCGGCACGCTGGCGCGGGTGAGCCCCGAGACGAACGGGATCATCCAGACCGTCAGGGTTCCGAGCGGCCCGCGCGGCGTCGCCACCGGGGAGGGCGCGGTCTGGGTGGCGAGCCGGTACGCCCGCGCGGTCACGCGGATCGACGGCGCCAGCGGCCGGGTCGCGTGGACGGCTCCGGTCGGCGGATCGCCGATCGGCATCGCCGTCGGGGCCGGCGCCGTCTGGGTGACCAACGAGACCGATGCCAGCGTGTCGCGCATCGACCCGCGGACCGGCCGGGTCCTCCAGCGGATCGGCGTCGGCAACTCCCCTGGCCCGATCGAGGCCGGAGCGGACGCCGTGTGGGTCGGCAACACCCTCGACGGCACCGTCTCGCGGATCGATCCCGGCACCAACGCCGTGTCGGCCACCATCCCGGCCGGCGACGGCCCCGCGAGCCTCGCGGTCGGCGACGACGGGGTCTGGGTCGCGAACGAGCTCGGCGGTACGGTCACGCGAATCGATCCGCGGACGAACGCCGTCGTCGAGACCATCGAGACGGGCCAGCGCCCCGTCGGGCTCGAGCTCGATGGCGGCGGCCTCTGGGTGGCCGCGCGCGACGCCTCGGCCGCGCACCGGGGCGGCACGCTCCGCGTCGCGGTCCCCGAATTCGGCCCGACGGTCGACCAGTTCGACTACTCGCTGCTCTGGAACCTCGACCTGACCGGGGACGGCCTGACCGCCTACCGGCGCGTCGGCCGGGACCGACGGCGCGGCGCTCGTGCCGGACCTCGCCGCCTCGATCCCCACCCCCACCGACGACGGCCGGACGTACACGTTCCAGCTCCGGCGCGGTGTGAGCTATTCCACCGGCGAGCCGGTCGGCCCCGAGGACTTCCGCCGGGCGATCGAGCGCTACTACCGGCTCGGGCCGGCCCCGGCGCCGTACTACGACGTCATCGTCGGGGCGGCGGAATGCCGCCGGGACCCGTCCACGTGCGACCTCTCACGCGGGATCGTCGCCGACGTGGCCGCGAACGCCGTCGCGATCCACCTGACCCGCCCCGACCCCAACCTGATCCACTACCTCGCCCTCCCGTTCGCCCATGCGGTGGCGCCGTCGGCCCCGGATCTCGGAGGTGACCCGCCGGGGCCTGCCGGCCACCGGCCCCTACATGGTCGCGAGCCACCGGCCCGGGCGCGAGCTGAGGCTGGTCCGGAACCCCCGCTTCCGGGAGTGGTCGAGGGCCGCCCGCCCGGACGGCTACCCGGACGAGATCCTCCTGACGGTGGCCGGGGAGGCGGAGGCGCTGAGGGACATCGAGGAGGGACGCCTCGACACGGCCCTGTTCGACCGGATCGCGCCGGCCCAGCTCGAGCGGCTCGCCGTCCAGTACCCGGGGCGGCTGCGCGCCGCCCCCGCTCTCGTCGACCCTCCTGGTCGCGCTGAACACCACCCTCACGCCGTTCGACCGACTCGACGCCCGGCGCGCGGTGGCCTATGCCCTCGACCGCGAGGAGCTCATCCGCATGCCTGGGCGGGCCGCAATACGGGCGGCCGACCTGCCAGGTGCTCCCCCCGAACTTCCCCGCCCACGAGGCCTTACTGCCCGTACACGCGGGACCCGCGGGACGACGGGGTCTGGCATGGCCCGGACCTCGAGGAGGCGAGGCGCCTCGTGGCGCGCTCGGGCACCGCCGGCGCCGCCGTGGTGGTGCGGAGCCCGCCGTAGCTCCACCCCGAGGCCCGCTCCGTCGCCGAGTCGCTGCGGCAGCTCGGGTACCGCGCCACGGCGAAGCTCACGTCGGACGAGGAATGGCTGGCGGACGCGTACGGACCCGATCCCGGCGCGGTCCAGGTGGCGGTCACGGGGTGGGTCATCGACTACCCGGCCCCGTCAACGTTCCTCGAGCAGCTGCGCTGCGGCTCGCTCGATCCATCGCGCTTCTGCAACCCGGCGATCGACCGGCAGATGGACCAGGCGCTCGCGCTCCAGGCGACGGACCCGGCTGCCGCGGACGAGCTGTGGGCGAGGATCGACCGCGCCCTCACCGACGAGGCGCCCTGGGTCGGGTACGCGACCCCGGCCAGCGTGCGGTTCCTGAGCGACCGGGCGGGCAACTTCCAGCACCATCCGGTCTGGGGGGTGCTGCTCGACCAGCTCTGGGTCCGGTAGCGCTCGTCGCGCGCGCAGGGCCCGGCGCATGCGAACGCGGAGCGCCCCCCGACGCCTCGGGCGGGCGCTCCGCGTCGCCGCGAGCGGTCAGGCCGTGGCGGGCCGCTCGCCGTAGCGGGCGTCGCGCCCGCGCCGCGCCGCCAGCCAGGCCAGCGGAGCGAGCGTCGCGCGCTGCAGCCAGGCGGGGGCGAAGGGCCCGCGCACCTCGTCGGCGAACTCGCGCGTGAAGAGGGCCAGCTCGAGGGGCGTCGGCATGCCCTTCGAGTTGGTGCGGCCCTCGCGCGCCAGCGCCACCGCGGTCTCGAGCAGGCGCTCCATCCGCAGCGCCGGGCGGATCTCCACCCGGGCCCGCGCCGGCTCGTCGCCCGCGTTGGAGAACGCGTGGACGGTGCCGGGGGTCACGACGACGACGTCGCCGGGCCCCGCCACCCTGCTGCGCAGGCCCTGCCGGAAGCGGATCCGCCCGGAGACGACCTCGAAGCGCTCCTCCAGGATCGGGTGGACGTGCAGGCCGGGCGCGTGCCCGTCGGGGGCGAGCTCCAGCTCGATCACCAGCAGCTCGCCGCCGGTGTCGGCGGCGGTCGTCACGAAGGTGATGCGCTCACCGCTGACCGGGTTCTCGATGACCTGTCCTCGGTACGCCATGATGGCTCCTTGGTCGGCGTCCGGACATCCGGACGCGGCTGTTGTTGCCCGACCCTGCGCCGCCGTGGTTGAGTCGCAGTGTCGGAGCGGTAGAGCCGCGGTAGAGCCGCCGAAGAGTTGGGTGGGCGCATGGATTTCCTCATCCTCGGCCCGCTCGAGGTCACGGCGAGCGGGCGGGCGCTGGAGCTGGGCGCGGCCAAGCAGCGGGCGCTGCTGGCGGTCCTGCTGCTGCGGCCCAACCAGGCGGTCTCGGCGACGCGGATCATCGACGAGCTCTGGGGCGAGTCGCCGATCGCGAGCGCCGCCAAGGTGGTCCAGGGCTACGTCAGCGGCCTGCGCAAGGTGCTCGGGGCCGACGTGATCGTCACGACCGCGGGCGGCTACCTCGTCCGGCTGGATCCGCAGCACCTCGACTCGGCGCGCTTCGAGGCGCTCGCCGCCGAGGGGCAGGCCTGCCTGCAGGACGATCCCGCTCGGGCCGGCGAGCGCCTGCGCGAGGCGCTGGCGCTGTGGCGCGGGCGGCCGCTCGAGGGCATCGTGCTCGAGTCGGTCGCCGCGAGCGAGGCCGAGCGCCTGGAGGAGCTCCGCCTGGCCGTCCTCGAGCAGCGCGTCGAGGCCGACCTCGCGCTGGGCCGCGATGGGCTCGTGGGCGAGCTCCAGGCGCTCGTCGACGCGCACCCGTACCGGGAGCGCATGCGCGCCCACCTCATGCTCGCGCTGTACCGCTCAGGGCGCCAGGCGGAGGCGCTCGCGGCCTACCGGGACACGAGGACCCTCCTGGCGGAGGAGCTCGGCCTCGAGCCGAGCGCGGAGCTGCAGCGCCTGGAGCGGCAGATGCTGATGCAGGCGCCGGAGCTCGACGCGCCCGAGCGGCCGTCCGCCGCCGCGCCGGCGCCGCCGCCCCGCCGCGAGCCGGGCGCGAGCGCGCGCAGGCTGGTCAGCGTGGTGGCCGCGACGATCGCGGAGTCGTCGGCGCTGGCCGAGCGGCTCGACCCGGAGTCGCTGCACGGCCTGCTCGATCGCTGCTCGGAGATCTGCGCCGCCGCGCTGGAGCGGCACGGCGGGGAGGTCGAGCGGCACCTGGGCGACGGGATCGTCGCGATCTTCGGGCTCAGCGGGTCGCGCGAGGACGACCCCCTGCGCGCCGCGCGGGCGGCGCGGGAGATGAGGGACGCCGTGGCGGAGGCCGGCGCCGAGCTGGAGCGCGATCACGGGGCCCGCGTCGAGCTCCGGCTCGGTCTCGACTCGGGCCAGGTGTTCGTGGCCGCCGACGCCCGCCGCGGGACCGCGGCCGCCGGGGACGCGATCGTCCTGGCCGAGCAGCTCGCGCGGGCCGGGCCGCCCGGCGAGATCCTGCTCGGGGAGCGCGCCTTCGCCCTGCTCGAGACGTCCGTGCGCGCGGAGCCGCTGAGCCCGCTGGCCGTGGAGGGGAGGGCCGCCGCCGTCCGCGCCTGGCGCCTGGAGGACCTGGCCGGCGACGAGCCGATGCCCGTGCGCGCCCACGCGCCGCACTTCGTCGGGCGCGAGCACGAGCTCGCCGCGCTGCGGGACGCCCTGGCGGCGGTGGCCGGCGGCCCGACGTGCCACCTGGTCACGGTCGTGGGCGCCGCGGGCCTCGGCAAGTCGCGCCTCGCGCGCGAGTTCGCGGCCGAGATCGGCGACCGGGCGACGGTCGTGGTGGGGCGCTGCCTCCCCTACGGCGACGGGCTCGCCTACCGCCCGCTGGCCGAGATGGTCCGCCAGCTCGGCGGCGGCGTCGACGGCCTGCTGGAGGGCGACGACCGGGCCGGATCGGTCGCGCGGCTGGTGTCCGGCGCCATGGGAGCGTCGGACGAGCCCGCCACGGTCGAGGAGACGTCCTGGGCCATCCGCCGGCTGTTCGAGGGCGTCGCGCGCGAGCGCCCCCTGGTCGCGGTCGTCGAGGACGTCCACTGGGCCCCGCCGACACTGCTCGACCTGCTCGAGTACCTGGTGGCCTTCTCGAGCGGCGCCCCGATCCTGATGCTGTGCCTCGCGCGGCCCGACCTGCTGGAGACGCGGTCGTCGTGGCGGGCGCCGCAGCCCAGGCGCTCCCTGGTGACCCTCGAGGCGCTCTCGGAGGCCGAGGCCCGCGAGCTCGTCGCGGCCCGCGCAGGGCCCGTCGACGATCGCGGCGCGTCGGACCCGCATCGTCAGCCGGGCCGAGGGTAACCCGCTCTTCCTCGAGCAGTTGGTCGCGGCCGGGATCGACGGCGACGGCGCGGCCCTGCCGCCGAGCCTCCAGGCCGTCCTCGCGGCCCGCATCGACCGGCTCGACCCCGGAGCAGCGCACCCTGCTCGGCCGCGCCGCGGTCGAGGGGCGCGACCTTCCACGTCGGCGCCCTGCGCGAGCTGCTCCCCGACGACGAGCGCCCTGGCCTCGAGGCGACGCATCCTCTCCCTCGTGCGCGCGCAGCTCCTCCAGCCGGACCGGCCCGAGTTCGCCGGAGAGGACGCCTTCCGCTTCGCCCACGCCCTGATCCGCGACGCCGCCTACGAGGGGACGCCCAAGGCGCTCCGCGCCGACCTCCACGAGCGCCTGGCCGGCTGGCTCGAAGCGGCGCCGGGCGCCCTCGACGAGATCGTCGGACACCACCTGGAGCAGGCGTACCTGCTGGCGCGACCGAGCTCGCGCCGCCGGGCGCGCGCGAGCGGGCCCTCGGCGTCCGCGGGGCGCGCCACCTGGAGGCCGCCGCGCGGAGCGCGCTGGCGCTCGGGCATAGCACCGGCCGGCGCGCGGCTCTTGGAGCGCGCCGTCCGCCTGCTGCCCGACGACGCCCCGGAGCGCTCCGCCCTGCTCCCGGAGCTGGGGGCAGCGCTCGTCGAGGCGGGCAGGCTCACCGACGCCGAGGCCGTGCCTTCGAGGAGGCGCTCGCGCGGGCGGAGGCGCAGCGGGATCCGCGCCTCGAGTCGCGCGCCCGCGTCGAGCGCTAGCTCGTCCGCCTCCAGGCCGAGTCCAGCCAGGGCATCGCGACGGCGCGCCGGGAGGCGGCCGACGCGCTGGCCGCGCTCGAAGCCCACGGCGACCAGCTCGGCCAGTGCCGTGCCTGGCGCCTCCTCGCCTGGATCGAGTGGACCGAGGGCCGGGTCGCCGCGGCGGACGACGCCTGGCGACGGGCGGGCGAGACGGCGTCCCGCGCGCGGGCGACGAGCGCGAGCGCTTCGACGCTCCTCTGCTGGCGCGCGTCGGCGGCGCTCTTCGGGCCGACGCCGGTCGCCGAGGCGATCGCGCGGTGCGAGGAGATCCGCCGGGAGGTCGCGCCGAGCCCCGTCGACGTCGCGCGACGCTCCATCCGCTCGCGGCGCTGCGCGCCATGGTCGGGCGACCTCGACGAGGCCCGGCGGCCCTCATCCGCGAGGGCAACGCGATCCTCGACGAGCTCGGGGGCACTCTACCGCCGCGTCTGCCACCACGAGCCGCTCGTCGAGATGCTCGCCGGGCGCCCCGAGGTCGCCGAGGCAGCGCCTGCGCCGAGGCTACGAGCGCCTCGAGGAGATGGGCGAACGGGCGGTGCTCGCGACCACGGCCGCGCTGCTCGCCCGGCCCTCCAGGCGCAGGGCCGCGACGAGGAGGCCGACCGCTACTGCGCGTCAGCGGCGAGACCGCCGCCGCCGAGGACCTCCCGACCCAGATCGTCGCAGGCGGCGTGCGGGCGAGGATCCTCTCCCGCCGCGGGGACGGCG
>CAWIDG010000010.1:0-11268 GCA_963834875.1 Miltoncostaeaceae bacterium | reverse complement strand
CGGCCGCGTCGAACGGCGCGGAGGCCTAGCGGGCGCAGCGGGCCGGCCGATCCAGGCGTTGCCGGGCCGGGCGCGGTTGGGTCATGCTGGACCGGCCAGATGGAGATCCGGACCCTGGGACCGCTGGAGGTCCTCGACGGCGGGGAGCCCGTCGCCCTGGGAGGCCGCAAGCAGCGGGCTCTGCTGGCCGTGCTCGCGCTCAGCCCGGGCCGGGCCGTGTCGGCCGCCCGCCTGATCGATGACCTCTGGGGCGAGGAGGCGCCCGACACGGCGCCCAAGATGGTGCAGATCCACGTCTCGCAGCTGCGCAAGGTGCTGCCACCCGACGTCCTGCTGACGCGCGCGCCGGGCTACCTGCTCGACGTCGCGCCGGCGCAGGTCGACGCCTTCCGGGCCGAGGAGCTGCTGCGGGCGGGCCGCGAGGCCCTCGCCTCGGGCGATCCCGGGAGCGCGTCGGAGCGCCTGGGCGAGGCCCTGGCCCTGTGGCGCGGGCCGGCGCTGGCCGAGTTCGCCGAGCCCTTCGCCGCCGGCGAGGCGCGGCGCCTGGAGGAGCTGCACCTCGCGCTGCTCGAGGAGCGGATCGAGGCCGAGCTGGCCCTGGGGCGCCACGCGGAGGTGGTCGGGGAGATCGAGGCCCTGATCGCCCGCCAGCCGCTGCGCGAGCGCGCAGCGCGGCCAGCTCATGCTCGCGCTGTACCGCGGCGACCGCCAGGCCGAGGCGCTGGCCGCCTACCAGGACGCCCGCCGGGCGCTGTCGGAGGAGCTCGGGATCGATCCCTCGGCCGCGCTGCGCGACCTGGAGCGGCGGATCCTGCAGCAGGACCCCGGGCTGGCCCTCGCCCCTCCTCCGGCGCCGCGGCCCGCCCCCCAGCGCCCGGCCGCCGCCTCGGCCCGCGCGGCCGTCGTCGGGCGGCGCGAGGAGCTGGCCGCGCTGTACCGGCACCTCGGCGCCGCGCGGGACGGCGAGCCGCGCCTGGTGCTCGTGTCCGGCGAGGCCGGCGCGGGGAAGACCACGCTGGTGGAGGCCTTCCTGGCCGAGGCCGACGGCGAGGACCCGCTGGTGGGCCGCGGGCAGTGCGTCGAGCAGCACGGGTCGTCGGAGGCCTACATGCCCGTGCTGGAGGCCTTGGACCGGCTCTGCCGCGCCCCGGACGGCGGGGCCCTCGTCCCCCTGCTGGTCGAGCGGGCCCCCACCTGGATCGCGCAGATGCCGTGGCTGGTGAGCCCGGCCGAGCTCTCGCGGGTGCAGGGCCGCACCGTCGGCGCCACCCAGGAGCGGATGCTGCGCGAGATCGTCGAGGCGCTGTTCGCGGGCGCGGCCGAGCGCCCCGTCGTCCTGGTGCTCGAGGACCTGCACTGGAGCGACCCCTCGACGCTGGCGCTCCTCTCGGCGCTCGCCCGCCGCCGCGACCCCGCACGCCTGCTGGTCGTCGCCACGCTCCGCTCGGCCGACGCGGCCACCCGCGACCATCCCGTGCACGCGGCCGTCGCCGAGCTGGTGCCGCGCGGCCTCGCCGCCCAGGTGGTCGTGGGCGCCCTCGGCGACGACGACGTCGGCGAGTACCTGGGCGCCCGGGTGCCCGGGGCCGAGCTGCCGCCCGGGGTCGGGCGCGCCCTCGCCGAGCGGACCGGCGGCAACCCGCTCTTCCTCGAGAAGGCGGTCGACTCCTGGATCGAGGACGGCAAGGTGGTCCCCGGTGACGGGGGCTGGCGCGTGGCCGCCGAGCTCGATGAGCTCGCCCGCGGCGTGCCATCGAGCGTCCGCCAGCTCATCCGCCAGCGGCTGCTGTCGGTGACGCCCGAGGACCGGGGGGTCCTCGAGGCCGCGAGCGTCGCCGCCCCCGAGTTCTCCGCGGCCGTCGTCGCGGCGGCCTGCGAGCGCCCGGTCGACGAGGTGGAGGCGCGCTGCGACGCGCTCGCGCGCGATGGAATCCTGCTCGCGCCGCGCGGTGCCGAGAGCTGGCCCGACGGCACCATCGCAGGGCGCTTCGGCTTCACCCACGACCTCTGCCACGAGGTGATCTACGAGGACCTGCCCGCCGGGAGGCGCGCGCGCCTGCACGTGGCGGCCGGGGCCCGCCTGGAGGAGGCCTACGGAGGCCGCGCGGGCGAGATCGGGGCGGCCATCGCCACCCACTTCGTGCGGGGCGGCGCCGCCCGGAGGGCGCTGCCCCATCTCGCGGCCGCGGCCCGCCAGGCCTCCGAGCGGCTCGCCGCGCGCGAGGCGCTCGAGGTCGCCGACACCGCGCTGGCCCTGCTCGGGGGGCTGCCCGATGAGGAGGAGCGCCTCGGCTGGGAGCTGAGCTTCCTGACCGTGCGCGGGCAGTCCCTGATCGCCACCCGGGGCTGGAGCTCCGACGAGGCCGAGGCGGCCTTCCGGCGCTGCCTCGAGCTGGCCGACGAGCTCGGGCGTCCCGAGGAGGCCGCCTGGGCCACCTACAAGCTGGCCACGCTCTACGAGGTGCAGGGGGACTACGAGCGCTCGGAGGCGTTCATGCAGGCGGTCCTGGCGGAGCCCGAGCATCCGCGCGGGGCGCCGGGCCTGGTCGACTCGCACGAGCTGCTGGCCTGCAGCCTCTTCCACCAGGGGGTCTTCGACCGCGCCCTCGAGACCGCCGAGCGCGGGCTCGAGGCGTACGACGAGACCGTCACGAACCCGTTCATGGCCGCCTACGGGGACAACCCGGGCATCGCGTGCCACTCGTGGGCCGCCCTGTCGCTCTGGCACCTCGGGCGCCCCGACGCGGCGCGCGCGCGGGCCGCGTCGTCGGTCGCGCTCTCGGAGGACCCCGCCCGCCAGCACGGGCTGGCGACGGCGCTCGTGCTCTCGTCGGTCATCAGCCAGTGCCGGCGCGACCCGGACGCGACGCAGGAGCTGGCGGAGGCCGGGGTCGCCGCGGCGGCGCGGAGCGGGTTCGTCTACCGGGCGGCGATGGGGACGATCCTGCGCGGGTGGGCGATCGCGGCTCGGGGCTCGGCCGAGGAGGGGATCGCCGAGCTGCGCCGCGGGATCGAGCTCGCCCGCCGGACCGGAGTCAGGATGGAGGACTCCTACTTCCTGGGGCTGCTCGCCGACGCGCTCATCGGCGCGGGCGAGCCCGCCGAGGCCCTCGACGTCCTGCGCGAGGCCATCGACGACGTGCCCCGCGGCGGCCGGTTCTTCCACGACGCCGAGCTCCACCGGCTGCGCGCCGAGGCGCTGCGGGCGCTCGGCGACGACGAGGAGGCCGAGGTCGCGGCGCGCCGGGCGCTCGACGTCGCCCGCGCTCAGGGCGGGCGCTCCCTCGAGCTGCGGGCGGCCCTGAGCCTGGGGCGGCTCCTGCGCGACACGGGCCGCCCGCGCGAGGCGCAGAGCCTGGTGGCGCGGGCCTACGGCGGCTTCGAGGAGGGCTTCGACACACGCGACCTGCGCGAGGCCGCCGCCTTCCTCGGCGGGGAGGCCCCGGGGCGCGCCGCCGCCGCCGCGCCCCCGCCGGTGCGCTACGCACGCAGCGGCGACCTGAGCATCGCCTACGAGGTGACCGGCGACGGCCCGGTCGACATCGTCCTCGTGCCCGGCTTCCTGTCGCACGTCGAGATGGATCGGCGCGAGCGCCGCCACGAGCGCTTCCTCGACCGCCTCGCCGCGATGGGGCGGCTGATCCGCTTCGACAAGCGGGGGACCGGCATGTCGGACCGCCCGCCGGGGGTGCCCGACCTCGAGGCGCGGATGGACGACGTGAGGGCGGTCATGGAGGCGGCCGGGAGCAGCCGCGCGGTGCTGTTCGGCTACTCCGAGGGCGGCCCGATGTCCGTGCTGTTCGCCGCGACCTATCCGGAGCGGGTCCGCGGGCTGGTGCTGTTCGGCGCCTTCGCCAAGCGGATCGACCCCGACGACGACTACCCCTGGGCGCCCACGCGGGCGGAGCGCGCGGCCCACCTCGAGCGGGCGGCCGGCGACTGGCGCTTCGAGGACCAGATGCGCGAGATGTGCCCCTCGGCGGACGAGGCGATGGCGCGCTGGTGGGGCGAGCGCTGCCGGGCGGCCGCGAGCCCGGGGGCGGTGAGGGCGCTCATGGAGATGAACTCGCGCATCGACGTCCGCGAGCTGCTGCCGGCGATCGCCGTCCCCACGCTGGTGGTGCACCGCGCCGCCGACGCGCGGGTGCGGGTCGAGGAGAGCCGGTACATCGCCGGCAGGATCCTCGGCGCCCGGCTGGTGGAGCTCCCCGGCGCCGACCACTTCGTCGGGATCGACCCCGACCAGATCCTGGACGCCGTCGAGCCGTTCGTCGCCGAGCTGGCGGCCGCGCCCCCGGCCGAGGCCGCGTCCGAGCGGGTGCTGGCGACGGTCGTCGCCGCCGAGGGCCCGGGCGCCCCGGCGCTGTCCCTGTTCGACGGGCCGACGCGCGCGATCCGAAGCGCCCTGGCGACGGTCGAGCGCCTCGCCGCGTCGGGGGGCCGGGCGGGCGTCCACACGGGCGAGGTCGAGCGCGGCGGGGCCCCGGCCGGGCCCGCGGTGGACGTCGCGCGCGAGGTCGCGGCGGCGGCCGCGCCGGGCGAGCTGCTGGTGACCGCCACGACGCGGGACCTCGTCGCCGGCTCGGGCCTCACGTTCGAGGACCGCGGCGAGCGTCGTCTCCCCTCGGGCGCCCGGCGCCTGCTCGCCGCGCGCGCGGGCGGGCCCGGCGAGGAGCCGCTGCTCTACGGCGAGCCGCCACCCGTCGCGCGGGCCGCCGCCTCGGCCGGCCGCCGGCGCGAGCCGTAGCCCCCCGGAGGGCGCGCTCGGCGCCTCGCCCGCCGGCGCCGGGCGCCCGCGCAGCGACGCCGCCAGGCCCTTGCGCTCGGCCGCGAGCGAGGCCGCGACGCCGGCGAGCAGCGCCCAGGACGACGAGCCGACCCCCGCCACCGTGAACGGCGTCGCCGCCACGACGAACGCCACCAGCGCCCCGAGCCTCAGGGGCCCGTCCAGGGACCGCTGGAGCGACTCCTGGAGGGGCCCGATCAGCGCGAGCCCGCAGACCACCGCCACGAAGCTCGCCGGGAGCGCGCCGACGACCGCGACGATCGGGGCCGCCGCGACCGCGATCGCCAGCGCGCCGGCCGACGCGATGACGCTCGCGCGCCAGCGCCCGCCGAGCGGGCCGGCCTCGGTGCCGCCGACGATGGCGCTGGTCGCGCGGCCGACGCTGGCCTGGTGGCCCCCGAGGAGCGCGTTGACGACCGAGGCGGCCCCGACCGAGACCGAGATCGCCCGCACCGGCGGGCGGTAGCCCTGGGCGACCATGTGGCCGAGGCCCTGCACGTTGCCCAGCGCGAGCGCGAAGACCACGAGGGCGGGGCTGACGGTGAGGATGGCCGCCGGCGAGAGCGCGATGCCGGGGAGCGCGAGCGCGGGCGCGCTCCACCCGCCCTCGACCGGGCCCATGCCCCCGGTGAGGGCCACCGCGGCCGCCCCCGCGACGACGGCCGTCGCGACCGGCGGCACGCGGGGCCCGCCCCAGGCGCGGGCGGCGAGGTAGGCGACCACCGCCGTCCCGGCCACCGCGCCGTCGGCGGCCGTCGCCGCGACCGCGCCGGTCACGTAGTCGAGGATGCTGCCCGCGAACATGCCGAGCACGATCGGCAGCGGAACGAGGCGCATGATTCGCTCGCCCATCCCGAGCAGCGCGAGCACGAGGATCGCGACGCCGGCGACCAGGTTGGCGCCGACGAGCTCGGCGAAGCTGAACTGCCCCGCGAGCGCCCCGAGGTAGACCAGGCTCAGGACGCTCCAGGTGATCGCGACGGGCTGGCGGTGGGCCACGCTGAGGGCGATCGAGGCGATGGCGCCCGTCGCCCAGACGACGGCGATCCAGCGCGAGGCCTCGGCGTCGCTCAGCCCCAGGTCGGCCGCGACGGCGACCTGCAGCGGCAGGGGGACGAAGGCGTAGAAGAGGATCGCGGCCAGCCCCGCCGAGGCCGCCTGGGAGCGCCCCGGCACGGTCAGGCCGCCTCGGGCGCCGCCAGCCGCGCGCCGCGTGACGGGCGGAGCATGGCGAGCGCCACCGCCGTCCCGGCGACGCCCAGCGCGACGCAGGTCCAGAGGCCGGGTCCGGCGCCGAGGGCCGCGACGGCGGCGACGCCGACGGCGCCGCCGATCGCCTGCGAGGTGTTGAGGAGGCCCGACGCGAGCCCGGCGTCCGCGTCCGGGGCGCCCTCGAGGGCCAGGAGGTTGACGGTCAGGAAGATCAGCGGGATCGCGAGGCCGAGGACGAGGAGCCCTGGCAGCAGGTCGGCGACGTAGCGGCCGTCCTCCGGCGTCCGCGCCAGCAGCGCGAGGGCGCCGGTCATCGCCGCCATGGCGCCGGCGAGCACCGTCCGCGCCCCGGCCGCCGCGACCAGCCCGGCGCCGAGGGGCGCCCAGACGGCCGAGGTCGCGCGCACGGCCAGCAGCCCGGCGCCCGCCTCGATCGGCGACAGGCCGAGGACCCCTTGCATGTAGAGCACCAGCAGCAGGAAGGAGCCGAGCATCATCGCGCCGTGGAGGAAGGCGGCCAGGTTGGCGGCGGCGACGGCCGGCGCGCGCAGGAGGCGGGGGGAGAAGAGGGGGTCGGCGCTGCGGCGCTCGCGCACCCACGCCATCGCGGCGGCGAGGGCGGCGCCGCCGAGCGCCATGAGGGCCTCCGGGTCGCCCCAGCCGGCGACGAAGGATTCGGAGAGGCCGAGGGCGGCGAGCGCCGGCACGGACGCGACCAGCAGCGCTCCGGCCGGGTCGATGCGCCGCCCGGCGAGGGGCCGCTGCGCCGGCAGCGCCAGGGGGCCCAGCGCGAGCGCGGCGCCCGCGACGGGGACGTTGACGAGGAAGATCCAGCGCCAGTCCAGCAGCTCGACGAGCACCCCGCCCACCAGGACGCCCGAGGCGGCGGCCAGCGCGCCCACGCTCGCCCACGCGCCGAGCGCCCGCGCCCTCCCCTCCTCGAACGACTGGGAGAGGATCGCCAGGGCCGCCGGCGACAGGAGGGCGGCGCCGACCCCCTGCACGGCCCGGCCGGCGACGAGCAGCTCGCCGCTCGGGGCCAGCCCGCAGGCGAGCGAGGCGGCGCCGAACAGGGCCAGCCCGGCCAGGAAGGCGCGGCGCCGGCCGAGCAGGTCGGCCAGTCGGCCGGCTGCCAGCAGCAGGCCGCCGAATGCGACGGCGTAGGCGCTGATGGCCCAGTGCAGCCGCACCGGTGCGATCGTCAGGTCCTCGCCGATCGCCGGCAGCGCGACGTTCACGGCCGTGATGTCGAGCACCACGAGGAACTGCGCGGCGCAGAGGACCGCGAGGGCCAGGCGTGGCCGGAGGACGGCCACGGCTCAGACGACGACCGGGAAGGGGCGGCCGACCGCGTGGGACGGCGGCAGGGCGGTCCAGCGCTGCCGGCGGTGGACGTCCTCGGGGCGGATGTGGCGCTTTCCTCTCATGTGTGCTCTCCCTCTCGTCGGTCGGCTCAGTGCAGGGCCGGCTCGATGCCGAGCGCGACCTCACCGATCAGCTCGTAGGCGCGGTTGGCGCCCAGGGGGTGCATGAACGCGCCGGCGCGCACGTCGCGGTAGGCGCGCGACAGCGGGTGGGACGGCCATGTAGCCCGCTCCGCCCGACAGGGCCAGGGCGCGATCGACCACGCGCACGGCCGCCTCGTTGACGAAGGTCTTGGCCGCCTGGACCTCGGCGAACAGGGCGGCCGGGCCGTCCCCGTCGTCGGCCCAGGCCGCGCCGCTCAGGTGGTGCTCGTCGATCAGGGCCCCGGCCCGCTGGAGCACGGCCCGGATCGCCGAGAGCTCGATGGCGCTCTCGGCGGCGAGGATCTGGGTGCGGGGCGGCGGCGCCCCGGCGGCGGCGATCCGAGCGGCCAGCCCGTCGACTGCGACGCCGTGGGCTGCCTCGGCGATGCCCAGCGAGGCCGCGGCGTGCAGGGCGCCGGCGACCAGATTGCGCACCATGTAGTCCTCGGCGCGCCCGACGGGGAAGCCGCCGCCCAGGGCCTCGGCGGGCAGGCGCACGTCGTCGAACGAGACCGAGCCGCTGCCCGAGGCGCGCATGCCGAGCGCGTCCCAGTCGTCGTGGATCGTGACGCCGGGGGTCTCCGCCGGTATCTGGGCGTAGCCGTAGCGCTCGCCGCCGCCGTCGTCGAAGGTGACGGCGGCGTACAGCAGCGATGCGGCCGGCGACATCGTGCAGAAGATCTTGCGGCCGCTCACGGTCCAGCCGTCGCCGTCGCGGCGAGCCCGCGTGGCCGGGCGGGTGATGTCCTGACCCGGCTCGCTGATGGCGGTGGCGATGACGGTGCCCTCGCGGACGATCAGCTCCAGCGAGCGGGCGTACGCGCCGGCGCGGCGCGCGTTGCCGTCGATGGTCGCGGCCCGCCAGAGGTGGGCCATGTTGACCAGCGGGATCCAGTGCATGTTGGCCCCGATGGCGACCGACGGCTGCCCGCGGGACAGGCGGCTCGAGGCCACCAGCAGGTCGTGGACCGACTCCACGCCCATCCCGCCCAGCTCCTGCGGGACCGGCGCGGCGAGGTAGCCGCTCTCGCGCAGCGTCGCGACGTCCTCGTGCGGGTAGCTGCCGTCGCGGTCGTGCTCGGCGGCGCGGGGCGCGAAGTCGGCGGCCAGCCCCTCCGCGAGGGCGACCAGGCGGCGCCCGGCCTCGGTGCGGGCGTGGAGTTCGAAGTCCATGGCCGTCAGTCCGTGACCACGTTGACCGTCACGGGGACGCCGCGGGTGATGCTGTCGAAGACCACCGAGCGGCCGTGGCCGCGGGCGACGATCTCGCGCAGCTTCTCCGGCGGGGCGTCGCCGCGGACCCGGAAGGTCATCCGGATGCGCTCGAACCCGTTGCGGTAGCTGGTGTCGGTGCCGAGCGCGCCGTTGAGGTCGATGTCGCCCTCGAGGGTCGACTCGACCTCGGTCAGGCGCACGCCCCGCGCCGCAGCGACGTAGACGAGCGACGTCGTGACGCACGCGGCCAGGGCGTGCAGGAGGTGCTCGGCCGGGTTCGCGCCGGTGTCGGTGCCCACGAGGACGGCCGGCTCGCCGGCGTCGATCACGAAGGGCTCGGCGCGCGAGGTGTTGACCTGGCCGGCCCCGTAGAACTCCTGGATGGTGGTGCGGTTGTGGGCGCCGCCGATCCACCGGTTGGTGGCTCGGAACTGGAACTGCGCGAGCTCGGGCTGCTCCTTGACGAGGTCGAGCGTCCCGAAGAGCTGCTGGGTGTCGACTCCGTTGCGAACCCGCTCACTGGTGGTCGTGCTCACGGCGATCTCCTCTCGTGATGGCCGGGCGGAGGCCGGGCCGGTCGTGGTGTGCGGGACCAGCAGACCGGGGGGCGCCAAAGGCCCGGTAGCGGCTCGGTAAACCGGGCCGCCGCACAGGGCCCGGCGCCGCTACCCGCGAGTTGCCGGCGGCCGGCTCATAGACCGGGGCGACCCGCGACGGCGCCTCGCCGCCGCGCACGCCCTCGACGGCCTCGCCGGCCTGGCGGCCGCGGCGGGCGCCGCCGCACGCTCGCCCGGATGGCTGCTGGCGGCCGCCGCCCTGGCGGGACGGCATGTACGGCCTCGGCGCGCCGATCGGGCGGCTGCTCGACCGCGTCGGCACGCGCCGGGGCCTCGCTCTCGGCGCGCTGACCACGGCCGCCGGCGCGGCGATGGCCCTCGCCCCCCTCCCGCCCGCGGGGACCGTGGCGGGCCTGGTCGTCGTCGGCGCCGGCTGGTCGGCGTCTACCTGGCCGCGACCGCCGTCATCGGCGGCGCCGGCGCCCGCGCCCGCGGAGGGGCGATGGGCGGCGCAGACCTGCTCGCGGCGGCCGCCGGGGCGGCCGCGGCGCTCGGGTCCGAGTTGGCGGCCGCGGCGGCCGGCGAGGCCGCCGTGGGGCTGGCGGTGGCGGCCCCGCTCGCCGCGCTCGTGTGGGCGGGGCTCGCGCCCGCTACGGGCTGGGCCGGAGCGCGCCCTGCAGGGCGGCCATAGAGCGGGCGAAGAGGAGGCCCATCGCGTCGGCGGCCTCGTCCGGGCCCGGACGAGGCTCCATCGCGCGCAGCGCCGCCGCGGCCAGCACGACGGCCTGCTGGATCACCTGCCAGCGGTCGACCGCGGCCAGCTGGCCGCCGGACTCCGCCTGCACCTCCTCGAAGGCCTCGCGCTGGGCGCGCATCAGCTCCTTGAGGCGCTCCTTGAACTCCTCCCCCGCCCCCTCGCCGAACGCGAACGGGAACGGGAAGTCGCTGTCGCTGTCGCTCACTGTGCGGTCCTCCTCGCGGCCCGCCTAGAGGCGGATCTCGCGGATGATGGTCGGCCTGAGCAGATGAACCGTGTCGATGAAGCGCACCGTGCTCGCCTCCAAGTCCATCACGATCGAGTGGGTTCGCGCCCCGTCGCCGAAATAGCGCACGCCCTTGAGCAGCCCGCCGTCGGTGACGCCGGTGGCGATGACGTAGAGCGGGCCGGGGGCGAGGTCGCGGGTGGTGAGCACGCGATCGAGGCGGCCGTCCATGCCGAAATCGGCCATCTTCTTGCGGTCGGCCTCGTCGCGCGGGGCCATCCTGGCCTGGATCTCCGCGCCCAGGCACTCGAGCGCGGCGGCCGTGATGACGCCCTCGGTGGAGCCGCCCTGGCCGGTGTAGAGGTGGTCGCCGGTGCCGCTGACGGCGACCGACAGGCTCGCGGTGATGTCGCCGTCCGGGATCAGCCGGATGCGGGCCCCGGCGGCCCGGATCTCGTCGATCAGCTCCTCGTGGCGGGGCCGGTCGAGCACGATCGTCGTGAGGTCCTGGACGCGCCGGCCGTAGCAGAGGGCGACGATCTCGAGGGTCTCCTGGATCGGCGCCTCGATGCTGACCCGGCCCTTGGCGGTCGCGCCCACGACCAGCTTCTGCATGTAGATGTCGGGCGCCGAGAGGAAGCCGCCCGGCTCGCCGATGGCGCAGATGGCCACCGCCCCGCTGTCGCCGCGCGCGACGAGGTCGGTCCCCTCGAGCGGGTTGACCGCGATCTCGCACCGCGCGCCGCCGCGCCCCAGCACCTCGCCGACGTACAGCTCGGGGGCCTCGTCCTTCTGGCCCTCGCCGATGACCACGGTGCCCGTGATGGGCATCTCGCCGAGCTCGCGGCGCATCGCGTTGACCGCGGCCTGGTCGGCCGAGTTGCGCTCGCCCCGGCCCAGCCAGCGCGCCGAGGCGATCGCCGCCTGCTCGGTGACCTTCAGGAAGTCGACGGCGGTGACGGTCCGCGCGGTGGTCCCCTCCTCCGTCGTGGCCATCGCGGCGTCGC
>CAWIDG010000009.1:0-15432 GCA_963834875.1 Miltoncostaeaceae bacterium | reverse complement strand
GGTCCGACGAGGGTTCAAATCCCTCCCCCTCCGTTTCCGCCGAGTTCTCTCCGGAAGAGGCATCAGGAACTCGGCGGCGATCGGCGCCGCCGTCGGCCATTTCTGCTCGTGGCGTGTCAAACACTCGGGCGGCCGAGGCGTGAGTTCAGGGGACGCCCCGTCGCCAAAAGAAGCTCATTGCGTGCTCAGAAGATCAGGGCTGCGCCACCCTCCGCGCGCGCTCGAGCGCCCTCAGGTCGCGCTCGGTCTGCGTGCCGACTACCCGTCGCCGGCGCGCCACCCTGGCCGAGTGAGCGAGAGCGTCGCAGAGCCCGCGTCGCGCGACAGGGTCCCTGGAGGCGCGGACTGCAGCGCGGGCGGTGATAGCCGCGGCCCGCGGCAGCGGGCGCCGAAGCCATGCGCACCAGAGCGCATTGCGCACCTGGAGACGCCGCCGGGCGGCGCCGCCGTCGGGTTTCGGTTCGGGATGGTGGCTGGCGACGACCTCTGGGACGTAAGCCAGCCGCCATCCGCGATCAGCCATGTCGATCGCCAGCAGCTCTTCCTCTCCGCCGATGCCGAGGCAAGCGTCGAAGCCCCCGGCCTCGAGGAAGGCCGATCGGCGCACGATCGAGCCGCATGCGACGAACCCGAGGACGCGCGCTCCGGGTCCGCCGCCATTCTTGGCCAAGGGGCTGTCGGCCATGAGCGCACAGACGGGATCCTCGCGTCCTTCGGGCCCTACGAGCACGCGGGCCGCCACGAGGCCTAGGCACGGATGCATCTCTAAGAGATCGACGCCAAGGCTGAGCGCTCCCGGCTCCCACCACGAGTCGTCGTCGCAGAAGGCGACGTACGGAGCATCGGCGGCCCGCGCGCCGATCGTCCGGGCGGCGGCCCCGTGATTGCGGCGGAGCGGGATGAGCCTGGAGCCACGGGAGACGGCCACCGCGGCGGCGGTTCCGTCGCTCGACCCGTTGTCGACCACGATGACCTCGGGCTGCTCGGGGAGGCTCTCCAACCGCTCCAGAGTTCGAAGCAGGCTGTCACGCCGGTTCCTCGTGGCGATGACCACCGCGGCCCGTGGCCCGTCCAAATCGCTCACCGCCTCAACCACGTAGGTGGCCCGCTCCCGATGACGATGGCTTTGCGGCGGTCACCGCTAGGGGTCATTTCGGAGTGGCGCCCACGTCTGTAGGGGCGCGGGCCGCGATCCCGCTCGTGGTGGCCAGTCGGCACGCAGCTGGCGTTTCGTTCAGGGTCGATCAAGTCCGACAGTTGGCGCGACGTCGCTATCCAAGGCGGTCGCCGACCCGTTGGTCCGGTCGTCGACGAAGGACGATTGCTCCACCCGGCTGACGATGTCCTCGCCGGAGCCGATGCCCTGTGAATCGGGCGACGGTCGCATCGGTCTCAGTCGACGCCCTCAGGAGCTGAAGCTGGCGCCTCAGCGCAGGCTGGCGATCCGTTGGTGCGATGTTGAGCAAGTCCTCGAGCGCTGCCGCGAGGCGCCGAGGGATCTGCGGAGAGGTCGCGCCCGCCTCGCGGATTTCGTCGAAAGCGAGCCTCACGTAGCCGTCCCAATCGATCGTTGAGGTCACGAGCCGCACGACGCCCGAGCCATCGCGGTACCGCCCGTCGGGGAATCTGCGATTCGCCAGCTGGCGCAGGCAGTCGTGCAGCCGATCGATCGCCTGAACGGTGGTCGTCGGATCGAGGAACGGCTCCGACAGGCCGCGCTCGGCGATGTCGACGAGCATCCGCATCCCGTAGGCCACATCCTGATTCATCGTCCGCTCGGGCCCGAGGTCGATGAGCGCGCACACCTCGTCGTGGTCTACCGGCGCGTCCGACGGGATTATCCGCGCGAGCGCCGCGCCCGCTGGGACGAAGTCGCCGAGCGTCGGCACCAACTCGACGAGGCAATCGGCCCGGCGGGCCAGCTCGACCAACCGCTCGTGATCGACGTGGAAGACGACGCCCGACTCGGCGACGACCACCACGCCCGGCTCGGATTCGGCTGGCGCGCCCGCGTCGGGGTAGAGCCTCTCCACGAGCGAGCGGACGTCCGTGCCCACGAGCTCGATCAAGGCGGCGACGCGCAGCGACTGTCCGAGGTGATGGACGTAGGAGACGAGCACGATGATGGAGGCGATGACCAGCAGGAAGGCGACGAGGATGGCCACGCCCGGCACCGATGCCTCCTTGCCCTCACCCGCGAACTGGACCTCGCGCATCGCGAGCATGGCGTGGGCGAACGTGCCGACGAAGATGCCGATTGCGAGCTGGCTCGGCCGATCCTGCAGGATCGAGCGCACGATCCTCGGAGAGAACTGGCCCATCGCCAGCTGGACCACGACCATGGTGATCGTGAGCACGAGGGCCGCGAGCGTGACCATCGACGCTGCGACCGTGCTCAGGATGACGAGTGCCGCGTCAGGCCCGCCTGTCACCTGGGATGGCAGGAGGTTCGGCCCAAGCCAGCGGTCGAGGGCGATGGTGGCAAGACTGAGGACGACACCGGCGAAGACGCACAGCATCGGCAAGAGCCAAAGGCTGGAACGCACTCGGTGCGCGAGGCGGAAGCTGGTGATGCCCCAACCTGCCCGGTCAGCGACGGCGGGAAACGGTGGAGAGGCCGCGACAGCGGACATCGCAGGATCGGCGCCCGATCGTCCCGGAGCGACTGACCAGTCCTGAGCCGCCCCCGCGGGACCAGCCGGGGCGAACGCTGAAAACGCGTCACGGCCGATCGAGATCGCGAGGACCCGACTCTCGCCGGCGCGCCCTCTCGCTAGCCGTTCCGGGGCGCGTCGGGCGCGATCGGCGCCAGGACGATCAGCGCGGCGTCGTCGGAGAGCGGCGCGTCGGAGGCGGCGATGATCGCCTCCTCGATCGCGCTGACGGTGCCGGCGACGGAGATCGCCGACGCGGAGGCCGCGGCGGCGGCGATGCCGTCCTGCCCGAAGGGCCGACCGGACCTCGTCGCCCGCTCGCTCACCCCGTCCGAATGGAGGATGAGGCGCTCTCCCGGCACGAGCTGCCGCGACGCCGGCTCGGGCGCGAGCCCCGGCTCCGTCCCCAGTTGCGGGGTCTCGGCCGGCCCGAGGCGCTCCGCTCGGCCGTCCGCCCCGATCACGAGCGGCGCCGGGTGGCCGCGGTTGATCCAGGTGAAGGTGCTCGCCGGCCCGTGCCAGCGGCCGATCACCGCGCTCACGGGACCCTCCGCGCCCCCGACCTTGGTGACGCACTCGTCCATGTAGCCCACCGCTTCGGCGAGGCCGGCGCCGTTACGGCGGGCGGCGCGAAACGCTCCGAGCGCGATCGACGCCAGCGCGGCGGCGCTCGGACCCATGCCGATCGCGTCGGCGAGGCCGAGCCAGCCACCGTCGGCGTTGTCGACGTAGTCGAACCAGTCGCCGCCGACGTCGTAGCAGGGCAGGACGTTGCCGGCGACGGTGGCTCCCGAGAGCCGCCCGATGCGCGGCGGCAGGAGGTTCTGCTGGATCTCTGAGGCCGCGCTGATGTCCTTGCGCCGGCGCACGATGTCGAGGACGTCGGTATAGGGCTTGGCCAGCTCCACCGCGGCCGCCGCCTGCCGGGCGAGCTCGGCGAGCGACTCCTCGGCCGCGCCGAGCGCGACCAGCGCGCCGATGGCGCGGCCACGCAGGTAGAGCGGGGAGAGCGTCACCCCGGGGAGGATGTCCTCGGCCTGATGCCGCAGGCTCGGGACACCCCCGCGTGGCAGCTCGGGTCCCACGGCGAGCGGGGCCGGCAGCTGGGGCAGGGAATTCGGGGGACCCGGCCAGGAGCAGCATGCGCGAGCCGTCGATGTCGACCAGGTAGAGCGCGGCCGACGAGACGCCGTCGAGGCGGCGGGCCTCGGCGATGATCTGGTCTCCGACGAGGTGCGGGGGCACCTTGTTGAGGACGTTGACCACGCTCAAGGAGGTCGGCCCAGCCGAAAGCTCGCCCGCCGCGCGCAGGGCGTCGCGCTCGTTGGCGTCGGCCTCCTCGCGAGCCTGTCGCTCGGCGGCGGCCACCAGGTTCTGGCGCGAGCCGAAATGCCTGTAGATGGTGACGCGGGCGACCCCGCTGCGGGCGGCGATCTCGTCGATCGTCGCCCGCGGGTCGGCGCGCAACGCGAGCACCGCCGCCTCGACGATCCGCGAGTAGTTCTGCTCCGCGTCGCTCCGGCGGCGACGGACCGCGACCGGGTCCTCCTGCGTGATTCCTGCCTCGTCCATGCGCCCCTCCTCGTGGCTCTCGTATTCCGAACTGCAACTGACACTGAGCGTATCACTTTGCCGGTGACGACTCGGTGGCCTGCGCCGCAAGTGAGCCGCGTCGTTTCACTTGTACGCGAAAGGTTTCTTTTGACAACGAAGATGGTACGAACTTCATGCAGGACCAACGAGCACTGGAAGGGAGCATCATGGAGGTTGCCAACGCACGACCCGAGGCGCTTCACGGCCGCACGGTTTACGCCTCGGACGGCGAGAAGATCGGCAAGGTGGACGACGTGCTGGTTGACGCCGATGGCACGCCGGTCTACGTCGAGACCAAGAAGGGCCTGTTCTCCGGCAGGCGGCACGTCATTCCCGTCGCAGGGAATGACGGTCGCCGCTGACGACGACCTGAGGGTCGCTTACACCAAGGATGAGCTCGAGGGCGCTCCGGCGCTCGGGGACGACGACGAGGTCGACTACGACCGCGAGCGCGCGCTCGGCTCGCACTACGGCACGAGTGTCCGTGACTGGGACGAGCGGCGTGACCGGCTGACCGGCGAGGACCTCTCGCGCGGCCCGACGCCCGAGACCCGTCATCCCCGGGGCGGGCGCGACGACGTGCGCGACACCACCGAGGGACCGACGCCCGAGACGCGGATCGCCAACCGGGCGGCGGAGGGCACGGACGACACCGCCGCCGGACAGCCGGCCGCCGACGCGCGGACGCGGCGCGGCGGCACGCAGGACGCCGGAGACCCGGCCCCCCACCGCGAGACTCGCGGCCGCGTGCGCCTGCGCAGGTGGTCCGATGACGAGTGGGACAAGGACCGGGTCGGCACCGAGGGTACTCGGCGCGTCTGAGCAGCGACCTCGGCTCGCGGCGCCGCCTCAGGCGGCCCGCGAGCCGGAGGCGCTGAGGTCTCCGAAACGCCACGTTGGACCGCCCGAACGACTGGAGCACGGCAGATGGGCATCATCGCATTCATCATCCTCGGCCTGATGGCCGGACTCATCGCCAAGGCTGTTCTGCCGCCCCGAGCGACGCGTGGTCACAGACCGGTTCCCCGGTACTCACGGCGTGAGACGGGCGCGCGTCGAGACGACTCGGTCACTCGTTTCCCGCTCGCGCGACGAGGACACGGCGTGTTCACCCCATGAGGGGCAAGGCGTTCTCGGGGCGGACCCTCGGAAGGCGGCGGCGTGAAGGTGCTCGGAGTCAACGCGGTGTTTCACGACCCGGCCGCCGCGATCGTCGTGGACGGTGAGGTCGTCGCTGCTGCCGAGGAAGAGCGCTTCACCCGCCGCAAGCACGGCAAGCGACCGGTGCCGTTCTCCACGTGGGAGCTGCCCGAGGCCGCTGCCGGGTGGTGTCTCCGCCGGGCGGGCATCACGCCTGAGGAGCTCGATGCGGTCGCCTACTCGTACGATCCGGCTTTGGCGCCGGCGCCCGGCGGGAACGTCACCGGCGACCGGTGGGAAGGCCTTCGCACGCTCTACGTGCAGCGCGCACCGCGCTTCCTCGCGGCGGCGTTGCCCGGGTTGGCGCCGGAGATCGTGCGCTTCGTCCCGCACCACGTCGCCCACGCCGCCTCGGCGCACCTCGCGGCGCCCTTCGGCCACTGCGCGGTGATGGTGCTCGACGGCCGGGGGGAGCGCTCGTCCTACCTCGCGGGGCGCGCGTGCGACGGCCGCCTTGATGTTCTGGCGACTCAGGCGCTGCCTCACTCGCTCGGGCTGATGTACGAGGATCTGACCGAGCACCTCGGGTTTCGCCGGGCGTCCGACGAGTACAAGGTGATGGCGCTCGCCGCCTACGGCCGCCCGAAAATGCTCGATCGCCTACGGCAGCTGGTCCGCGTCACCGACACGGGCGGCTTCCTGATCGAGCCGATCGACTGGGCAGCTCTGCGGGCCGAGCCGGAGGACCTCGCCGCGTCGGTGCAGGCGCGACTGCAGGAGGTGATCCTGGACCTCGCCCGGTGGGTGCACCTGCGCAGCGGCGAGGAGGACGTTGCGCTGGCGGGCGGGGTGGCCCTCAACTGCGTGGCGAACTCGCACTTGGCCGAGCACGGTCCGTTCAAGCGCGTCTGGGTGCAGCCGGCGGCCGGCGACGCCGGCACCGCGCTGGGCGCAGCCTTGCGCGTCGCCCGCGACCTCGGCGACGCGGTCCTGCCCATGACAACGGCCGCCCTTGGGCGGGAGTGGAGCGATGCCGACATCGAGGCGGCGCTCCAAGAGGCCCGCGTACCCCACGAGCGGCCGGACGATCTTGCCGAGGCGGTGGCCCAGGTGATCGCCGATGACGGCGTGGTCGCGTGGTTCCAGGGCCGCAGCGAGTACGGCCCCCGGGCGCTCGGTCACCGCAGCCTGCTCGCGAACCCCGGCAACCCGGCGAACGTTCGACCGCCTGAACGCCGTCAAGGGACGCGAGAGTTTCCGACCGGTCGCCCCGATGGTCCGCGCCGAGCGTGCCGCCGAGATCTTCGAGGGTCCTCTGCCGAGCCCGTACATGCTCTTCACCCACCGGGTGCGCGACGGCTGGCGCGAGCGAATTCCCGCGGCCCTCCACGTCGACGGCACCGCCCGCATCCAGACGGTCGATCGGCTCGACGAGCCGCTGGTCGCTTCGATGCTCGAGGCGGTCGAACGGCGCACCGGCGCTCCGGTCGTCATCAACACGAGCCTGAACACCGCCGGGCGGCCGATGGTCGACGATCCGCGCGACGCGCTCGAGTGCTTCGGCTCCGCGCCGGTGGACGCGCTCGCCATCGGCCCCTTCATCGTCCGACGCCCGGCCATGACGCCATGACCGTCGACCTGGTCATCCCCACCATCGGGCGGCCCGCGCTCCCACGGCTCGCTGCGGCGCTCGGCGCGGGGAGCGGCCCGGCGCTCGGGACGGTCGTCGTGGTCGACGACCGTCCGGTGGCATCGCAGCACGAGCCTCTTCCGAGGATCACCGCGCTCGACGGCGCCGCCGCGCGCGTTCAGGTCGTGCGCGGGCGCGGCGAGGGGCCGGCGGCGGCGCGCAACCTCGGCTGGCGCACCTGCACCGCTCGATGGATCGCCTTCCTGGACGATGACGTCGTCCCCGACTCGGACTGGCGGGCGCAGCTCGCCGAGGACCTTGACGGCCTGCCCGTGGACGTCGCCGCCAGCCAGGGCCGCATCGTCGTGCCGCGGCCCGCCGGGCGCGCGCCCACCGACTGGGAGCGCAACGTCGCCGGCCTCGAGACCGCCCGGTGGGCGACGGCCGACATGGCGTACCGCCGCGTCGCGCTGGCCGCGGTGGGCGGGTTCGACGAGCGGTTCCGGCGCGCGTACCGCGAAGACGCCGACCTGGCGTTGAGAGTCCTCGGCGGCGGCTGGCGGCTGGTGCGCGGAGCGCGGCGGGTCACGCACCCGGTGGGCCCGGCCTCGCCGCTCGTGTCTCTGCGGCTTCAGGCCGGCAACGCCGACGACATGCTGATGCGGGCGCTTCACGGCCGGGGCTGGCGGTCCCGCGCAGGCGCGCCGAAGGGACGGCGGCGGCGGCATCTCGCGGTTGCGACCGCCGGCCTGTCGGCTGCGGCCGCGGGGGCCGCGGGGCGGCGGGGGCCCGCCGCGGTCTGCGCGGCCGCCTGGCTGGCGGGCAGCACCGAGCTCGCCTGGGCGCGCATCGCCCCGGGCCCGCGGACCCCCCGGGAGGTCGCCCTCATGGTGGCGACGAGCGCGGTGATGCCGCCGGTCGCGGCCTGGGAGACCCTGCGCGGCGCGGTGAATCTCCCGCGCCGCCTCGGCGACCGCGCGCGCCGTCCGGTCGCTGCCCGGCCGGGGCGGCGCCCGCGCGCCGTCCTGCTCGACCGCGACGGCACGCTCGTCGCCGACGTCCCCTACAACGGCGACCCGTCGTTGGTGCGGCCGCTCGCGGGCGTTCCGGAGGCCATCAAGCGGCTGCGCCGCGAGGGCGTTCCGACGGCGGTCGTCTCCAATCAGAGCGGCATCGCCCGCGGCCTGCTGACCCTGGACGACGTCGAGGCGGTCAACCGCAGGATCGAGGACGTGCTCGGCCCTCTCGGCCCGTGGGTGATCTGCCCGCACGGGCCCGCCGACGGCTGCGACTGCCGAAAGCCGCAGCCCGGGCTCGTCCTCCGCGCGGCGGCCCTGCTCGGCGTAGCCCCGTGGGAGTGTGCGGTGATCGGGGACATCGGCGCCGACGTGGACGCCGCGCGACGCGCGGGGGCGCGGGCGGTGCTCGTCCCGACCTCGGTCACCCGCCGCCGGGAGGTTGCGGCCGCTTCTGAAGTCGCGGCGGACCTGCCTGCCGCCGTGGAGCTTCTCCTTGGAGCGGGCCGATGAGGCACGTCCTCGTTGCCCGGCTCGACAGCGATGGCGACGTCCTTCTGGCGGGACCGGCGGTGCGGGCCGTCGCGGCCGGCGCCGAACGCGTGACGCTCCTCGTGGGCCCCCGCGGCCGCCAGGCCGCAGAGCTCCTGCCCGGCGTCGACGCGATCCTCGAGCACCGCGCCCCGTGGATCGACCCGGAGCCGGAGCCGATCGACCGCGAGTCCACACTCGGGCTGGCCGATCGCGTGGCGCGGATCGCCCCGGACGCTGGTCTGATCCTCTCCTCCTTCCACCAGAGCCCACTGCCGGCCGCGCTCGTGCTGAGGCTCGCCGGCGTGCCATGGCTCGGGGCGATCAGCGCCGACTACCCGGGCTCCCTCCTCGACCTCCGCCACCTCGTCGATGACGACGTGCACGAGGTGGAACGGTCCCTCGACCTGGCGAGCGCCGCCGGATTCCCCCTCCCCGCCGGCGACGACGGCCGGCTCGCGGTGTGCCGCGACGTCGAGGCGCGGCCGCCCGGACTTCCAGAGAACTACGTCGTCGTGCACCCCGGCGCCTCCGTGCCGGCGCGGGCGTGGGCGCCCGAGCGCCACGCCAGTCTCACCGCTGCCCTCGTCGACGACGGCTGGGACGTGCTCGTCACGGGCGGCCCATCCGAGACCGGGTTGACCGCGCGAGTGTGCGGTGCGCCGCGGGACGGGGTGATCGACCTCGGCGGCCGCACCTCGCTCGCCGCCCTCGCCGAGGTGCTGGCCGGGGCGCGGGCGGCAGTCGTCGGCAACACCGGCCCCGCCCATCTCGCGGCTGCGGTCGGGTGCCCGGTGGCCTGGCTCCACGCGCCGACGCTTCCCGCCGTTCGATGGCACCCGTGGCGCGTGCCCTTCGCTCGCCTCGCGCTGCCAGCTCCCTGCGAGGGGTGCCGCGCCCGGGAATGCCCTGTCCCCGGTCACCCGTGCCTCGACCCACTCCCGGTTCGACGACGTCGTCGCCGCAGTGGCGACTCTGGCTCGAACGGCATCACCGGCCTTTGCGGGGACGTCATGAGAATCCTCATCTGGCACGTCCACGGCGCCTGGACGACCTCGTTCGTTCACGGCCCCCACGAGTATCTGGTGCCGAGGCTGGCCGACCGGGGTCCGGACGGCCGCGGCAGGGCCCTCACCTATTCCTGGCCCGAGTCCGCCCGCGAGATCGGGCCCGAGGAGGCCGCCTCCGCGCCCGTCGACGTCGTGATCCTCCAGCGGCCGGAGGAGCTCGACGGCCTGGCCGAGCGCTGGCTCGGCGGCCGCCGGCCGGGAATCGACCTACCGGCCATCTACGTCGAGCACAACGCGCCGCAGGGGCGCATCAACGAGATGCGCCACCCGGCCGCGAACCATCCTGAGCTGACGCTGGTCCATGTCACACACTTCAATGCGCTGTTCTGGGACGCCGGCACCACGCCGACGCGCGTCATCGAGCACGGGGTGGTCGACCCCGGCCGCCGCTACGTCGGCGACCTCGCCCGCGCCGCGGTCGTGGTCAACGAGCCCGCGCGCCGCGCACGGGTGACGGGCACCGACCTGCTGCCGGCGTTCGGCGACGAGGTGCCGATCGACCTCTTCGGCATCGGCGCGGGCGCCCTCGGCGGGATCGAGGATCTGCCACAGGACCGCCTGCACGACGAGATGGCCCGGCGGCGGGTCTATCTCCACCCGGTCCGCTGGACGTCGCTGGGGCTCTCGCTGATCGAGGCGATGCACCTGGGCATGCCGGTTGTCGCCCTGGCGACGACCGAGGTCGCCGAGGCCGTCCCGGCGGGGGCCGGCGTGGTCTCCAACCGGCTCGACGTCCTGCGCGGTGCGCTGTCCGAGCTGGCGGGCGATCCGGCTGCGGCGGCTCAGATGGGCGCAGCGGCGCGCGAGGCGGCCACGGCGCGCTACGGGTTGGAGCGCTTTCTCAACGACTGGAACGGGCTGCTGGAGGAGGTGGGGGCATGAGGATCGACATGGTGTCCGAGCACGCGAGCCCGCTGGCCGCGCTCGGGGACGTGGACGCGGGAGGGCAGAACGTCCACGTGGCTGCGCTCGCGGCCGGGCTGGCGCGCCGAGGAGCCGAGGTCGTCGTGCACACGCGGCGCGACGACCCGGAGCTGCCGGCCGAGGTCGAGATGGCGCCCGGCGTGACGGTCAGCCACGTTGCCGCCGGCCCGCCCGAGCCCCTGCCCAAGGACGAGCTCCTCCCCCACATGGGCGACTTCGGGCGCCGTTTGCTCGAGCGGTGGCGCGGGCGGCCGCCCGACGTGGTCCACGCCCACTTCTGGATGTCGGGCCTGGCAGCGCTGAATGCCGCGCGCCAGGTGGCGGTGCCGGTCGTCCAGACGTTCCACGCCCTGGGGGTGGTCAAGCGCCGGCACCAAGGCGACCGCGACACCAGCCCGGCGGGCCGTCTCGCGATGGAGAGGGCGATCATGGGCGGCGCGGCCTGGATCGTCGCCACATGCAGCGATGAGGTGTTCGAGCTCGTCCGCGAGGGCGCCGACCGGCGGCGCATCTCCGTGGTGCCGTGCGGGGTCGACACGGCCCGCTTCCGTCCCGGCGGCCCGGCCGAGGAGCGGCGGGCGCCGCGCGTCGTCTGCGTCGGGCGGCTGGTGGAGCGGAAGGGCGTCGACGACGTCATGCGGGCGCTGGCGGGTCTGCCGGGCGTCGAGCTGGTCGTCGCCGGCGGGCCATCGCACGAACGCCTGGCCAACGACCCGGAGGCTCGCCGGCTGGCGGCGCTGGCCTCCGACCTGGGCGTCGCGGACCGCGTCGATCTGCGAGGGGGGATCCCTCGCGACGCCGTCGCGTCCCTCATGCGCTCGGCGGACGCCGTGGTCTGTGTGCCCTGGTATGAGCCGTTCGGAATCGTGCCCCTGGAGGCGATGGCGTGCGGGGTGCCGGTCGTTGCATCGACGGTCGGAGGGATGATCGACACCGTGGTCGACGGCGAGACCGGCGTGCACGTGCCCCCGCGCCAGCCGGACCGGCTGAGGGCTGCCCTCGCGACCCTTCTGTCGGACCCGGGGCGGCGCACGACGCTCGGGGCCGGCGGGGTCCGGCGGGCGCGGGAGCGCTACACGTGGGATCGGGTCGCGGGCGCGACGCTCGACGTCTACTCCAAGCTGGGCCTCGGTGCCACGGCGGTCGCCCGCGAAGGTCGGCGATGACCGGCCGAGAGCATGTGCTGGCTCTCGTGCGCGCGCTCGTCATGCTGGACGCGCGCATCGACGAAGTGGAGAGATGGGGGCGCCGTCTGGCGGCTTCGCTGTCGGAGGGCGGACGGCTGCTGGCCGCCGGCAACGGCGGAAGCGCGGCGCACGCGCAGCACCTTACGGCCGAGCTTGTCGGCCGCTACCGCGACGAACGTCGTCCGCTGAGCGCCATCTGTCTCCACGGCGACGCCTCGAGCCTCACCGCCATCGTCAACGACTACGGCGCCGAGGAGGCGTTCGCGCGCCAGGTTCGGGCCCACGGGCGCGCCGGCGATCACCTCGTCGTGCTCTCGACCTCGGGACGCAGCCTCAACCTGGTCGCCGCCGTCGGGGCGGCACGGGCCGAGGGAATGCGGACCTGGGCGCTCACCGGGCCGGCACCGAACCCGCTCGCGGCTGCCGCCCACGACAGCTTGGCGGTCGATGCCCCCACAACGGCGACGGTTCAGGAGATCCACCAAGTCGTCCTGCATCTGGTCTGCGCGGCAGTGGACGACGCGATCGCCGGCCGAAGCAGCCTCGCCCTGGTGGCCGCGCGATGACCCGGGTGGTCGTCGTCGGCGACGCCCTGCTCGACCGCGACCTCGACGGACGCGCCGAGCGTCTGTGCCCGGACGCTCCGGCGCCCGTGCTCGAGGATATCGTCGTGCGCGAGCGGCCCGGCGGCGCCGGCCTTGCCGCAGCCCTCCTCGCGCGCGACGGGGCCCGGACGACCATCGTGACTGCGCTGGGCGACGATCCGGCCGGGCAGGCCGTTCTGGCGCTCCTGGCATCACGGGGCGTCGAGATCATCGACCTGGGCAGCGGGGGGGCGACCCCGCAGAAGGCTCGGATCCGGGCCGCCGGACATCTGCTGGCCCGGATCGATACCGGCGGCGAGGCGCCGAGGGTGCTGGCGCCGACGGCGGCCGCCCGCCGTGCGCTCCGCGACGCCGACTCGGTGCTGGTCTCGGACTACGGACGAGGGATCGCGGCCGCGCCCGGGCTGCGGGCGGCCCTGAGAGCCGCCGCCGCGCCGCTCGTCTGGGACCCCCATCCACGTGGGGCGGTGCCCCTCCGCGGCGCGGTCCTCCTGACGCCCAACCGCGACGAGGCGCGCCGGATGGCGCGGGCGGGAGACGAACCCGGCGACTGGGCCCGGGCTCTCGTCGACGACCTCGATGCCGAGGCGGTGGTCGTGACGCTCGGGGCCGACGGAGCGGTGCTCGCCGCGGGGCCCGGCCCGCCGCTGCGCATCCCGGCGCCGCGGGTCGCCGGCGGCGACGTCTGCGGCGCGGGCGACCGCCTCGCGACTGCGGCGACTGCCGCTCTGGCCGAGGGTCGCGAGATCGCTGAGGCCGCGACCCTCGCCGTCGCGGCGGCGAGCGCGTTCGTCGCGTCCGGTGGCGCGGCCGCCTTGGACGCCGGTGCCTCGGCGCCCACGGGAAGCCCGCCGAGGGAGGTCGCCGCGCGAACGCGGGCCGCGCGCGGGCGCGTTGTGGCGACGGGGGGCTGTTTCGACCTTCTTCACGCCGGCCACGTCGCCATGCTGGAGGCGGCGCGGTCGCTCGGGGACTGCCTCGTCGTGCTGCTCAACTCCGACGCGTCGGTGCGGCGGTTGAAGGGGCCGGATCGCCCGCTCGTGCACCAAGAAGACCGCGCGGCGGTCCTGTCGGCTCTGCGCTGTGTCGACGCCGTCGAAATCTTCGACGAGGACACCCCCGAGCGCGCCCTGCGCGATCTCGCCCCCGACGTGTTCGCCAAGGGAGCCGATTACTCGCCGGACGACCTGCCGGAGGCCGCCGTGGTACGGCGCCTTGGCGGAGAGATCGTGACGCTGCCGTACATCGCCGGGCGCTCCACCACCCGGCTCATCGAGGAGGTAACTCTGCGTGCCGCGCGTTGAGCTGGGAACGATCGTGATCACGGGAGGGGCCTCGGGTCTGGGTGCCGCTGCCGCCGAGGCGGTTTCCGAGGCGGGGGGGACACCGGTCGTGGTCGACCTGCAGCCGGGGCCCGACTGGTGCGAGTACGAGCAGGTTGACCTGGCCGACGGGCGTGCCGCTGAGGCGGCGGTCGGCGCGATCGCCGAGCGCCACGGCGGCCTCGACGGCCTCGTCGCCGCCGCCGGCATCGACGCGTGCGGCGAGATCGGCGACGTTGACCCCCAGGCGTGGGAGAGGGTGATCGGAGTCAATCTCCTTGGGACCGTCGCCGTCGTCCGAGCCGCTCTCCCGCACCTCGAGGGCCGTCGCGGACGGGTCGTGACGGTAGCCTCGACCCTCGGATTCCGGGCGCTCCCCGCCGCCACCGCCTACTGCGCCAGCAAGTTCGGCGTCGTCGGCTTCACGCGCGCGCTCGCGGCTGAGACCGCCGGGCGGATCGGCGTGACGCTACTCGTGCCTGGCGGAATGGCCACGAGCTTCTTCGACGGCCGCGACGAGCGTTTTCTCCCGGCCGCCGACGCTCAGCTCAATCGACCGGAGGACGTTGCCCAGTCCATCGTGTTCGCGCTGTCGCAGCCCATCGGGTGCGAGGTGCGCGAGCTGGTGGTTTGCCCCGCGGTCGAGCCTTCCTGGCCCTGAAGGGGGGACGCCAGAGGCTCGTCGTCCTGAGGGCGCTGGGCCTCGGGGACCTGCTCACGGCGGTGCCCGCCCTCCGCGCGCTCGCGGAGGCTTTCCCACGGCACCACCGCGTGTTGGCGACCGCTCCGGACCTCGGGGAACTGGCTCTCGCCACCGGAGCGGTGCACGAGATCGCTCCGGCGGCCCCGCTCGCGCCTCTGCCATCGTCGCTCGGCTACCCCGACCTCGCGGTCAATCTCCACGGCAGGGGGCCTGAGAGCCACGCCGTGCTCCTGGCTCTACGACCGCGCCGGCTCATCGCCTTCGCCAGCGCCGACGCGGGCGTTCGCGGCCCGGAATGGCGCGCCGATGAGCACGAGGTCCACCGCTGGTGCCGGCTGCTCGCCGAGGAGGGAATCGCCTCCCGGGCCGACAGTCTCGTGGTGCGCGTACCACCCGGGCCGGTCCCCGCGCGTTCTCGCGGCGCGACCGTCGTCCATCCGGGCGCAGCGGAGCCTGCTCGCCGCTGGCCCGCCTCGCGGTTCGCCGCGGTGGCACGCGCCGAGCGCGCGGCGGGGCGCTCCGTGCTCGTCACGGGTAGCGCGCGCGAGAGGGAGCTGGCCAGCGAGGTCGCCGACCGGGCCGGCTTGCCACGAGCGGCCGTGCTCGCGGGGCGCACGTCTCTCCTGGGGCTGGCTCGCGTCGTCGCCGCGGCCGGAAGGGTCGTCTCGGGCGACACGGGCATCGCACACCTGGCGGTGGCGGTCGGAACTCCTTCCGTCACTCTGTTCGGCCCCGTCCCGCCCAGCCTCTGGGGTCCGCCGCCCTACCGGCCGCAGCACCTCCCTCTGTGGAGCGGCGGCGTCGGCGATCCGCACGGCGACAGCCCGGACGCCGGCCTTCTGCGCGTCCAGGTCGACGACGTGCTCGAGGCGCTTCGGACACTGGCCTGAGTGTCTCATCATCTGGTGCGATCGGGGCTGTCGCAGACCCGGTGCCGTCGGTGGCGAGCCGTCGCGAGCCCGCCCTCGACGCCGGCGGCCTGAGCCGCCGACAGCACGCACCCGCAGCGACTACGCTGCACCGATGTCCAGCGGGGAGGCGGCAGACGGCGGGCTCG
>CAWIDG010000008.1:0-15043 GCA_963834875.1 Miltoncostaeaceae bacterium | reverse complement strand
CCCCGCAGGTGCCGCCGACGCGGAGGGAGGGCGGGTGACGCCAACGGTCGTCGCCTTCACGCCCGACCTTCTTCCCGGCGAGTAGCCCGGGCCGAGGACCGGATACCGTCCCATGCCAGGACGCGCAGACCAGTGGAGGATACCGGGATCGAACCGGTGCCCTGCGCCTTGCAAAGGCGTGAGTTTCTAGGGCTATTTGCAGGTAGTTCTTGCCCGATGCGACGGCCTGGCCGTAACCACCCCCTTGGACAACTACGCGGCCAGCTCGCCCTCGATCGACGCGAAGGCGGCCTCGATGCGGGTTACCATCGACTCGACGTGGCCGCGGGCCTCGGCGATCTTGTTCGCGGAGGTGACGAGCGCCCGGTCGATCGTTGACCGGGTCCGGAGGGCCTGGCGCCCGTCCTCAAGAAGGGCCCCGAGGCGCTGCAGATCGATCGTGTCCGCCGCGGCGCCGAGCTGCCGGCGGACGACCCAGCGCGCCCAGCAGCAGGCGAGGCGCAGCGCGAGGTCATCGCCCTCGTCGGGGTCGTAGACGACGATCGCGCGGTTCCCATACGACGGCAAGGGCTCGTCGCAGGGGCACTGGACGACCTTCGCGAACACGGTGCCCTTGGATTGCACTGCAGAAGCCAGTAGCGCATTCAGTCCTCGTCCCGCCCCTCGCCGGGCTCGTCCGGGGTCGAAATTCGAGCGCCGCCCGGCGTCGCCCCCGGCTCATCGTCGTCGGTCCCGCGCCGCTTGCTCCGGGCCACGAGGTTGGCCAGGAGGCGAGCCGAGCTGGAGGCGGACTCGACCTCGCCCAGGCTGAGGTCGGCGTACCGCTTCGCCGGCGGGCTCACCCCCTTCTCCTCCGCCCAGTCCGCCGAGCTCATGGCGTGGCGGGCACTGCGGAGCTCGGTGCGCTGGAGGTAGTAGTGGGAGACCATGTGCAGGACCTCGCCCGCGCCCCAGTCGAAGCGCACGCAGATCGGCGCCTCGCCGTAGCGCACGGCCATCTCCGAGGAGGTGATCAGCACCTCCACGCGGCCCGGGTCGAGGACCCGGATCGGATAGCTCGATCCCTCGAGCCACCACTGGGGATCGTCCCCCGACTCGAGAACGCCCGCCAGGAGCGGGTTCTCGGTGGTGAGCAGCTCGATCCGGACGACGTCGTCCCGCGTGGGGCGCTCGTTGTAGGCCACCAGGCCGGGGAAGGCGGGCTCGATCACGTGGCGCAGGGCCCAGTCGGTGCTCAGCAGGCTCCCGCCGGCACGCACGAAGGCCTCGATGAGCGGCAGCGCGCGGCCGGGCACGTGCCCAGGGCAATTCACGACCAGGAGCTGCTCGGGCCGGAGCTCCAGCCGCGGAACGTCACCGGGCCCCACGACGACGAACGGGAGCTCGAGCGCGCCGAGCACCTGCTCGACCCGGTCGTAGACGCCACGCACGACGACGATGTCGCTGTCCTTGACCCTGCCGAGGGCGGCCGCGTCGGCGGGGCGCTCCCGGCTCATCCGCTCCTTGGCCCACCGCGCCCCCGTCTCGTAGGAACGCGACTGCCGGTCCTGGTCTACGCTGTGCTCTGACTCATGCGCGCCTCTCCGCGTCCGATTTCCTCGTGTGGCTCCCGCATAGCCCTCTCTGCTCACAGCGTAGCATTTTCTCTGCTGGGATGGCATAGATGGCGGAGAGGAGCTCCTGGTTCCACGACCCGGAACGCGTTCGCCTGCGAGCGGAGAGCCTGGGGCGGGCGATCCGGGAACGGCGCGGCGAGCTCGGCTTGAGCCGGCCCGAGCTGGCCCGGCGCGCCGGGCTCTCCTATCCGTACGTCGCCGAGCTCGAGACCGGCAGGAAGCAGGGCAGCCCCTCGACGCTCCATGCCCTCGCCTCCGCGCTGGATCTCGAGACGCACGAGCTCCTGGCCCGCGCCGAGCGGCGACCTGGGTCCGCGAGACCTCGCGTCGGACGCCCCGCCCTCCGATCCCGACGGTGCCGAGTCCGAGACCGGCGAGGGGCCGGAGATGCTCTCGATGCGCCGTCTTGACGCCGACGTGGTGACCGTCTTTACACGGAGGAACCGCTCGCCTCCGGCGAAGGCGCGCCGCCGGACCGCGGGTCGGATTTGCAGCCGGTGGCTGCTGGCCGAGGGCGTCTCGTCTCCGCAGCCGCGAGGAACGCCTGTACGGCCTCAAGGAGATCGCCGCCGAGATCGGCGTGCGGCCCGCCACCCTGAGCGCGTGGCAGTCCCGCGGCACCCACGCGATGCCGCCCCCGAACCAGCGCCTGAGCGCGGGGCCGGTGTGGTTCGCCTCGAGGATCGAGCCGTGGATCGCCGAGCAGCGCCGCGGCGAGTTCCCGTCGGCCGACGTCGAGGCCCTCGTCCACCGAACGGCCCGGCGGGCATTTCGACTCGCCGCGGTCCTCTATGAGGATCCGCCAGCGTGCAGGGGCCGATCTACCGCCGCGGCGCCGAGCTGACGGCGCTCGAGGGCGATCTCTCGCGTCTGATGCGTTCCGACGACCCCGGGCTCGGGTCCCTTCTCACACCGCTGGGCGCTGTGGTGGACGGCATCGCGGACATCGGGCGCCTGATCGATGAGATCCCGGAGGAGATGCGCCAGTCACGCTCCGCTCGTCCCCTTCCCGCCGGCACCGAACGAGCGATCGCCGACCTCAAGGACGTGCTCGGCTCCGCGATCCTGAGCTGGCTGCCGCCGATCCTGAGCCGGGTCGAACGGCGCCACGCCGCGAGCCGGTTAGCCCAGACGTCGAGTGCGACGACGTGGCCGCGATGGGTGTGCTTCACGCCAACGTGCCCGGGGCCTCGGTCTCCCGCTCGCCGGGACGGGCCACAGCACTCGGCCCGCTGGGAGATCTCGCTCCGCCTTCCGGCCCGACCAACTCGGGGTACTCTGCGATCAGGCCAACCGAGCCCGGTTGCTCTGTCTGCAGCGCACCGCTGAGGAGGTCGGCGGTCGACTTCATCGCCTGGCGCAGCCGTGAGAGGCCGGACCGGGCCGACCGAGGCCAGGCGCACGGGACGTGGGGTGAGCTGCGAGCGAGCGGCTGTCGATCGCCAGGCGGATCGCCGTGCCGGGCCTTGCGACGACCGAAGGTCGACGGCTTCAGCTCAACTCAGGTCAGCGGCACAGCGAAGCACCACTCCCGGAGGCCGTTGCAGTCATGCCAGTTGTGCTGCAGCCCCCTCGTCCACTTCCCCTTCGCCGTCGGAGTGAGCGCCGCGTAGTCACCGTGCCTCGCTGCGAGCATGTCGCGCACGTCGCGGATCCGCTTTGCCGAGTTTCCCGGACCGAAGGCCGGGGGCACCGAGTACCCGATGCACGTGAGGTACTGATGCAGCTGGTGACGGCCACGCATCCGGTTCGTCGGGCCGGGGCCTGAAATCGGCGCCGGGGAACTCCCTCCTCCTCCATGTCTTGGCCGTCGGTGCTCGGCCTCCGCGATCCGGCGCACCTCGGCCAGATCGGCCCACGTGGCCGGCCTGCAGAGTCCGCCGCCGATGCCCGTGCTCGCCTCAGCAGCCGGCCAGAGACCTTCCTCGAGCACGTACTGGGTGAAGTGGACCGCGCCGCCGCCGCCGGCCCGCAGGGCGCCCAGGAGCGAGGGCGGATCCACCTTGGTCCCCTCGAAATCGACGTAGATGGCGCGCTCGGCCTCGGCGGGCGACAGCACGGGCGTTCGAGGCGACACGCCCGCATCGTAGCCCTGGCCCGAGGAGTGCGATGACGACGACACCGGCGCTCCGTCTGGACTCAGAAGAACGCAAATCGCTCGGAGGCGTTTCACCGCCCCAGACCACGCGGTGCGGGACCATTACGGGACCGGCGGCACCGTGGACGGGGTCGGCCCGACCCCAAATAGGTGGCCGGGCGGGCCGCGGCGCGGTGCTTCGTCGCGGTTGCCTCCGCTCCCCCGGCCCGTCTGGACGCCGGCGCTCAAGGTCGCCCCCCGCCGGTTCCGATGGGCATCTGCGCACGAGAAACCGCGAGCAGGAGACCGACCATCGGCCACACGCGCGCCAGGCGCCGCGCAGCGCAGCGCGAGCAGGATGAGCGCCAGAGGATCGACGACCTCCAGGAGCGCGTGATCCCGGGGTCATGCAGCGACTCAGGGCCCGCGCAGGACATCGAGCGCGCCAACACCCCCGAGCTCTGCGGAGGCAGTGGCCGGTGATCGTCGACAGCCGCGCCGATACGGCATGACCTGCCCCAATTGCCGCTACGAGAGTGCTTACGCCCGAGGGAACTGCGAGATCTGCGGGGTCGCGCTGCCGACCCGGCGGGCCACGTCCTCGCACGCACCGACACGGCGCCCGGCCAAAGCGGGACGGACCGCCAAGGTGATCTGGATCATCCTTGTGATTCTGGCGCTGGCGGGCGCGGCCTACGCCCAGAACGTGATGGAGCCCGCCGACGGCGACGGTTACTACGAGGACACCCCGATGGTCTGCGGCCAGGGCCGCTGCTGAGCCCATGAGCACGCTCGACATGAACCCCAACCCCGGCCCGAGCGGACCCCAGATCGAGGAGCGGGCCCAGGCGCGAGCGCTGGCCGAGATCGACGCCTGGACCAACAGCGCCGGCCTGACCTTCGATCCCTGCGTCCGCGACTGCCTCGCCTGCGGCGGCTACCGCGACCCCTACGCGGAGGCCTGCGCATGCGGCCGGGCGCTCGCGCCGATCCTGTGGCGGGTCGAGCCGAGCGCCGGGGAGCGTCAGGCCGGCCTGATCAAGGCCGTCCTCTGGATCGCCCTGGCCGGCGCCCTGCTCGCGCTGAGGATCGCCTCCTACCTCTGAGCGGCGCGCCCCACGGCGGGCGCGCGGCCCAGCCGGGAAAAATGGGGCCAGGGCGGGGACCCCGGGCGCGACGTCCCACTCGCGCCGGACGCACGCAACGCAGGCGGACGTGGCCCATGCGCAGCGACCGCTCTCTAGGAGGCGCGCCAGGATTCGAACCTGCGAGCGAGCGGCGCCGGGAAGGGTGACAAGGGGTGGGGAGAAGTTGAAAGCTACCCGCATAGGGCCACTTCTCGTCTCCGGGCCAGCCGATGCGGTGCGCCTCCCTCACGGCGTCGAGAGCGTACGAGCAGCTGCTCAGCGCGTGCGAGCCTGAACCCGATGGACGTCCGCCGCCCGCTCCAGCACAGCGTCGGAGCGCTGAAGCTGCCGCAGCGAGTCCCGAGCGACGTCGATGGCGGCGTCCCAGGTCGAGCGCCCTTCGGCCGACGAGGGTCGCGACCCGAGCAGGGTCGGCTCGTCCGGGGAAGCGAGTAGATGTGGCGATAGGAGGCGAATCAGAACGATGTGGAAGGCTCTCGCCCATGATCCACTGTCACCGGGCGACGCGGGCCGATGAGCTCGTCGCGGACCTGGGGCGGCTGCTCGAGGTGCCCCCGGACGATCCCCTCGCGCCCGAGGTGGTCTCGGTCCCGACTCGCGGAGTCGAGCGCTGGCTCGCCCAGAGCCTCTCCACGCGGCTCGGCGCCGCCCGGCCGTCGGTTGACGGGATCTGCGCGAACATCGCCTTCCCGTTCCCCGGGCGGCTGGTCGGCGACGCCCTCGCGGCGGCGACCGGGATCGCGCGGGAAGACGACCCATGGCTGGTCGAGCGCGTCGTGTGGCCGCTGCTCGACGTCGTGGACGCCCACCTCGACGAGGCGTGGCTGTCGAGCCTCGCGGCGCACCTTCGTGCCGGCGCCTCCGGCGAGGGAGCCGACGTGACCGGGCGACGCTTCTCGAGCCTGCGCCACATCGCCGACCTCTTCGACCGCTATGCGGTCCACCGGCCGAGCATGATCCGCGCCTGGGCCTCCGGAGACGACACCGACGGCGCCGGGCACCCGCTGCCGGCGGGCTTGCGGTGGCAGTCGGAGCTCTGGCGACGTCTGCGCGAGCACGTCGGTGCACAGAGCCCGGCCGAGCGCCTGCCCGAGGCCTGCCTGCGTCTTCTCGACGAGCCCGCGGCCCTCGACCTTCCCGACCGCCTCGCGTTCTTCGGCCTGACGCGCCTGCCGGCGAGCTACCTCGACGTGCTCGAGGCGGTCGCCGGCCACCGCGACGTCCACCTCTTCCTGCTCCACCCCTCGCCCCTTCTCTGGGACCGCGTCCGACCGCTCGCGACGGGGCCGACGCCGATGCGCCGCGCCGACGATCCGAGCGCGGACATGCCGCGCAATCCGCTCCTGCGCACCTGGGGGCGGGACGCACGCGAGATGCAGCTCGTCCTCGGCGAGCGAGCGCAGAGCGACGACCACCGAGCGCTCGAGGACGAGCCGGAGACCCTGCTCGGTCGACTCCAGGCCGACGTGCGGGCCGACCGTTCCCCGCCGGGGGCGCCGCTCGGCAGTCGTCCCGACGAGCGCCCGCTTCTCTCTCCGGCCGACCGGAGCCTCGAGGTTCACGCCTGCCACGGGCGCGGGCGCCAGGTCGAGGTGGTGCGCGACGCGATCCTGCACGCCCTGGCGGAGGACCCGACCCTCGAGCCGCGCGACATCCTCGTCATGTGCCCGGACGTCGAGGCCTTCGCGCCGCTGGTGCACGCCACCTTCGTCGGAGATGAGCCCGACGACCAGGATGACGCCGAGCGCACGCCCGACATCCGGGTGCGGCTCGCCGACCGCTCCCTGCGCCAGACGAACCCCCTCCTCGGGGTCGTCGCACAGCTCCTCGACCTCGTGCCCGCCCGGCTGACCGCCGCCCAGGTCCTCGACTTCGCCGCGCGCGAGCCGGTGCGCCGGCGCTTCGGCCTCGACGACGACGACCTCGCCCGTCTCGACCGCTGGGCGGCCGACTGCGGGGTGCGGTGGGGGCTCGACGGCGACCACCGCGCCGCCTACGGGCTGGGGTCCGTCGATGCGAACACCTGGCGGGCGGGCCTCGACCGGCTGCTGGCGGGCGTCGCGATGACCGAGGAGGACGGCCGCCTGGTCGGCGGCGTGCTTCCCCTCGACGACGTCGACAGCGGAGCGATCGACCTCGCCGGCCGCCTCGCCGAGCTCGTGGAGCGGATCGGGGCCGCGGTTGACGCGCTCTCCAGGCCCCAGCCTGTGGAGGGCTGGGCCGAGACGCTGCGCTGGCGCAGCGGACTCGCTCTGCGCGATCCGGGAGCGGGAGGCCTGGCAGCGAGAACAGCTCGAGCGCATCCTCGACGACGTGTGCTCGGAGGCGCTCGGCGGGGGACCCGCGCTCGGCCCTCTCCCCGGCCGGGGCTACGGCGCTCCTCGCCGACCGTCTGCGCGGCCGTCCGACGCGGGCCAACTTCCGCACGGGCCACCTGACCGTCTGCACGCTGGTGCCGATGCGCTCGGTGCCTCACAGGATGATCTGCCTGATGGGCCTCGACGACGGCTCCTTCCCCCGCCACGGCGCTCCCGACGGTGACGACGTCCTGGCCCTCGACCTCCGCGTCGGCGACCGTGACGTCCGCGGCGAGGACCGCCAGCTGCTCCTCGATGCCCTGATGGCCGCGACCGAGCGCCTCGTGATCGCCTACTCGGGGCGCGACGAGCGCACCAACGCCCCGCGCCCACCCGCCGTGCCGGTCGGCGAGCTGCTCGACGTGGTCGATGCCACCGTCCGTATCGAGGAGGGGCGGGCGCGCGCCAGGATCGTGGTGCAGCATCCGCTCCAGCCCTTCGACGCGCGCAACTTCACCGGGGGCGCGCTCGGCCGGCCCGGGCCATGGGGCTTCGACCGTGCCGCCCTCGCCGGCGCCCGATCGCTCGCGACCGCGACGGATCGGCCCGCACCCTTCCTCGAGGGGCCGCTTCCGTCCTTCGGTGGCGAGCTCGTATCGCTCGAGCTGCTCGAGCGCTTCGTCGCCCATCCGGTCAGGACCTTCCTGCGCGAGCGGCTCGCTGTGTCCCTCCCCCGGACGTCCGGAGGAGGGCGACGAGAGCATCCCGATCGAGCCGGACGGCCTCCAGAGATGGGCTATCGGGGAGCGGTTCGTGCAGGCGACGCTTCGTGGCGCGAGCGCCGAGGATGCCCGAGCGGCGGAGCTGGCGCGCGGCACCCTTCCGCCCGATGCTCTCGGGCCGCCGATCCTGACCGTCATCGAGGGCCTCGCGGAGGGAGTCAGCGAGGCGGCGGCCGCCTTCTCCTGCGGCGGCGATGCGCGCTCGCTTGCGATCGAGGCCGATCTTCCCGACGGCCGCTCGCTCGTGGGGGTGATCGGAGGGATCGGCGACGACCTCATCTGGCGGGCCGCCTTCTCGCGTCTCGGGCCCGGTCATCGGCTGGCGGCGTGGATCCGCTTTCTCGCGCTCTCCGCCGCGGAGCCGGACCACGCATGGCGTTCGGTCGTCGTCGGGCGGCGCCGCGCCGGCAGCAGGCCGGGGGCGAGCGTCTCGCTCATCGGCCCGATCGGCCATGACGCGCCCTCGCGCCGCGCTGAGGCCCTGGCTCAGCTGGGCGTCGTGGTTGACCTGGTCGACCGCGGCATGCGCGAGCCGCTTCCGCTCTACGTCAGGACGTCCGCCGCCTACGCCGAGGCCACTCTCGCGGGCGAGGATCCGATCGCCGCGGCGGCGGCGGCCTGGGATGGAGAGTGGAACTGGCCCGGCGAAGGTGAGGACGGCGCCCACGCGCTGGTGCTCGGAGGCGTCGTTCCCTTCGACGCTCTCCTGGACCAAACCCCGCGGCCCGACGAGTCCGGGCCCGAGTGGGAAGACAACGAGCCCACGCGCTTCGGCCGCCTCGCCCTGCGCCTCTGGAGCGGGCTCCTCGCGCACGAGGGGGTCGTGGACCGGTGAGCACGACGCTCCCCGCCTTTCGTGCCGACGGCCCGCTCCCGACCGGGGTGACGCTGCTCGAGGCGAGCGCCGGCACCGGCAAGACCCACACGATCGCGAGCCTCGTCGTGCGCTACGTGGCCGGTGGGGTGCCGCTCGATGAGCTTCTGGTCGTCACCTTCACCCGCGCCGCGACGAGCGAGCTCCGCGAGCGCGTCCGCGCGCGGCTGGTGGAGGCGGAGTCCGCGCTCGGGGAGGCCGCCGCGGGCATCGTCGCGCGGGACGACGAGGTGCTCGCGCTGCTGGCCACCGGCACCCCGAGCGAGCTCGCGGAGCGCCGAGAGCGCATCCGGCTGGCCCTCGCCGACTTCGACGCCGCGACGATCGCCACCACCCACGGCTTCTGCCAGCAGATGCTGGAGGGGCTCGGGACCGCGGCCAACAGCGCCCGCGACGCCGTCTTCGCCGAGGACGTCGGCGACCTGATCGGGGAGGTCGTGGACGACCTCTACATCCGCCGCTTCCACGCCATGCCAGGAGCGCCCTTTCCGAGGAAGGTCGCCCACGCGGTCGGCTGGGGGGCCGTCCAGAACGCGCTCGCGCCGCTCGAGCCCCGCGACGCGCCGCCCGACTCGGTCCCGGGGATGCGGGTGGACCTGGCCCGCGCCGTCCGTTCCGAGATGGAGCGGCGAAAGCGCCGACTGCGCATCGTCACCTACGACGACTTCCTGACGCTCCTTCGCGCGACCCTCGCCGACCCCGACCACGGCGAGGACGCCTGCGGGCGCATCCGCGGGCGCTACCGGGTGGCCCTCATCGACGAATTCCAGGACACGGACCCGGTCCAGTGGGAGATCGTGCGACGCGCCTTCTCGCCGGCCACGCTCGTGCTGATCGGCGACCCCAAGCAGGCGATCTACGCGTTCCGCGGAGCGGACGTGCACACATACCTGCGCGCGGCCGCCCAGGCGACCGCACGCGCGACGCTCTCGACCAACTGGCGAAGCGATCAGGAGCTCATCGACGCCTATGACGCGCTCTTCCGGCGGGCGCGCCTCGGGCATGCCGAGATCCCCTACCGAACCGTGAAGGCCGCCGGGGCGGTGGCGGCACGGCGGCTGTCCGGCTCGCCCGACGACGCCCCCCTGCGCGTCAGGATCGTCCGCCGGGCCGCCGGGCTCGTCGTCCTGACGGACAAGGGCTACGCGAAGATGGACTCGACCCGCCCGCACGTCGCCCGTGACCTGGCGGCCGACGTCGTGCGCCTGCTGTCCTCGCCGGCCGAGATCGTGGACGGCGATGCGCCCGGTCGCGGTGCGGCCCGGGCACCTCGCCGTGCTGGTGCGCACGAATCGCGAGGCCTCCCTGGTGCGCGACGCCCTCGCGGAGGTCGGCGTCCCCGCGGTGATCAACGGCGCCGGAAGCGTCTTCGGCACCCGCGCCGCCGACGACTGGCTGCGCCTGCTGAGGGCCATCGAGCGCCCGGCCTCGGCGACCCTCGCCGCCTCGGCGGCGCTCACCGTGTTCCTCGGGTGGGCCCCGGCCCGCCTCGCGGAGGTGGGCGACGCGGACCTGGAGGAGCTTCACGCGCAGCTCCACCGGCTTGGCGGCGTCCTCCGCCGCCGCGGAGTGGCCGCCCTCCTCGAGACGGTGGCGGCCCGCACGGGGCTCGCCGCCCGCGTTCTCGCCGAGCGCGGCGGCGAGCGCACGATGACCGACCTCCGCCACGTCGGGCAGCTCCTTCACGAGGCCGCCAGCGAGGGTCAGCTCGGCGTCTCCGCCCTGGCCGCCTGGCTCTCGGAGCGGATCGCGCAGGCCGGTGAGGACACGGCTCACGAGGATCGCAGCCGACGCCTCGAATCGGACGCGGAGGCCGTGCAGGTGCTGACGATCCACCGCTCCAAGGGACTGGAATTCCCGATCGTCTACTGCCCCTTCCTCTGGGACCCGAGCTACCTGACGAGGCAGAAGGAGGCGATCCCGGTCTTCCACGACCCGGACGCCGATGATGAGCGCACGCTCGACGTGGGCGGCCCCGACGACGCGGGCTTCGCTGTCCGCTACCGCCTGAACGCGGACGAGCAGCGGGGAGAGGACCTGCGCCTCGCCTACGTCGCCCTCACGCGGGCCCGCCACCAGGCGGTGGTCTGGTGGGCGGGGTCCTCCGCCAGCCGCGACTCCTCGCTCGGGCGCCTGCTGTTCTCGACCGACGCCGACGGCAACGTCGCGACCGCGGGGGCGAGCACCCCCTCCGACGACGAGGTCTGGAACGCGGTCGCCGCCCTCGCCCCGAGCCGGGTCAGCGTCGAGTGGACGAGCGAGCCGCCCGGCGTCCGATGGAGTCCGCCCGCCGGCGCGCCCACCGCCCTCGCCGCCGCCCGCCTCGGGCGGGAGATCGACGCGGTCTGGCGTCGCTCCTCCTACTCGAGCGTGATCGCCGGGACCGAGGAGGACCGGGTCGCCAGCGAGCCCGAGCTGGTCGTCGAGGAGGATCCGGCGGATGCCGAGGCCGTGATGGCTGCGGGGGAGGAGGACCCCGCGCGGCTGCGGGCCGTGGCCCTGCCGCTCGCCGACCTGCCCTCGGGGGTGGAGATCGGCTCCGCTCGTGCACTCCGTCCTCGAGCGCGCCGACTTCGCCGCGCCGGACCTCCAGGACGGGCTGACGCTCCTCATCGCCGAGCAAGCGGCCTGGCGCGGCGTCGAGATCGGCTCCCCGGCGGCCGCAGCGGCGGGCCTCCTCAGCGCCATCGAGACCCCCCTCGGAGTCGGCGTCCGCCTGCGCGACCTCGCCCGCGCGGACCGCATCGACGAGATGGTCTTCGAGCTGCCCCTCGTGGGAGGCGACGCGCCGACCGGAACGCTCCATCCCGGCGACATCGCCGACCTCCTCGAGGAGTCGCCTCGGCGCCGGCGACCCGCTCGCCGCCTACCCGGAGCGCCTCCGCGAGCCGGGCCTGACCCCCTCGCTGCGGGGCTACCTGAACGGCGCGATCGACCTCGTGGCGCGCCTTCCCGACGGGCGCTTCGCAGTCATCGACTACAAGTCCAACCTGCTCGGCGCCGACCCACCGACCGCGTTCGACTACCGCCCGGCGGCGCTCGCCGCCGCGATGCGGCGGGCCCACTACCCCCTGCAGGCGCTCCTCTACCTCGTCGCCCTGCACCGCTACCTGCGCTGGCGCCTCCCCGGGTACGACCCCGACCGGCACCTCGCGGGCGCCGGCTACCTCTTCCTCCGGGGCATGGTCGGGCCCGATACACCAACGGTCGGCGACGGCCGCTGCGGGGTCTTCTGGTGGCGGCCGCCCGAGAGCCTCGTGCCGGCGCTGAGCGACCTGCTCGCCGAGGGCGCGCCATGATCGCGGCGGACGCCGATCCGCGCGAGGGCCGCATCCCGCTCGCCGCGCCCGCGAGCCTTCGGCCGTTCGTCGAGGCGGGGATCCTCGGCGCGGCCGACGTCCACGTCGCGCGCGCGCTCGCGCGCCTCGTGGACGAGGGCGACGACGCGGCCCTGCTGGGGGCCGCGCTCGCGGTGCGGGCGCCGCGGCTCGGCCACGTCTGCGTCGATCTCGCCGGCGTTCGCGAGAGCGCCGTCCCCTCCGACGACTCCGCGCCCGAGCCGGTCAACCTGCCCTGGCCGGAGCCGGGCGCCTGGACCGCCTCCCTTCGCGCGAGCGCCCTCGCAGGCGAGGGCGGCCCGCTGCGACTCGAGGGATCGCTCCTCTACCTGGACCGCTACTGGGGCCAGGAGCGCGCGGTGGCGGCCGACCTCCTCGCGCGGGCGAACGCGCCGGCCGTCGCCGATCCCGCGACCCTTCGCGACCCCCTGCCCCGGCTGTTCCCCGGCGAGGCCTTCGCCGAGCAGCGCGCCGCGGCTGCGACGGCGCTGCTCCGCCGCCTGAGCGTGGTCGCCGGAGGACCGGGCACCGGCAAGACCACGACGATCGCGCGCATCCTGGCCCTGGTGGACGAGGTCGAGGGCATGCACCCCCGGCGCGTCGCGCTGGCGGCCCCGACCGGCAAGGCGGCCGCGCGCCTCGAGGAGGCCGTCCACGAGGAGGCGGCCACGATGGAGATCGGGGACGAGACCCGCGCGCGCCTGCTGGCGCTCGGCGGCTCGACCATCCACCGCCTGCTCGGCCGGCGTCCCGACAGCGAGAGCCGCTTCCGCCACGACCGCGCCAACCCACTGCCCCACACGCTGGTCGTCGTCGACGAGGCGTCGATGGTCTCGCTGTCGCTGATGGCGCGCCTGCTCGAGGCGCTCCGCGAGGACGCGCGCCTGGTGCTGGTGGGCGACCCCGAGCAGCTCGTCTCGGTGGAGGCGGGGGCCGTCCTCGGCGACGTCGTCGGGCCCGCCCGGGCGGGCGCGAGGATGCGCCCGGACGCCCGGCGCGCGCTCGCCGAGGCGGTCGGCGGGCCGGTCGAGGCCGCCGAGACGGACGCGGCCATCGGCGACGGCATCGTCCTCCTGCGCCGCGTCCACCGCTTCGGCGCCGGGATCGCGGAGCTGTCCGACGCCGTGCGTCGCGGCGACGCGCCCGCCGCCCTGGAGGCCCTGTCGGGGGGCCGCGAGGGGGTGCGGTGGCTGGCTGCCGACCCCGCCGCCGCGGAGGCCGAGCCGGTGCGCGAGCTGGCGGTCGAGGCGGGCGCGCGGCTGATCGCTCGCGCGCGAGCCGGGGACGCGGAGGCGGCGCTCGCGGCGCTCGGCGACTTCCGCCTTCTCTGCGCCCATCGGCGCGGCCCGTACGGGGTCGAGGCCTGGACGGCCCGGGTCGAGGAGTGGCTCGAGCCCCACGGCGCGGTCCCCGGCACCTGGTACCCGGGCTGCCCGCTCCTGGTCGGAGCCAACGACTACGGCCTTCAGCTCTACAACGGTGACACCGGGGTGATCGTCTCCCGCGAGGGCGGCCCGCCCCTCGCCGCGTTCGCGCGGGCGGGACGGGTGGTCGAGTTCAGTCCGAGCCGGCTCGCTTCCCTCAGCTCGGTTCACGCGATGACCATCCACAAGAGCCAGGGCTCGCAGTTCCGCCGGGTGGCGGTTCTGCTCCCGCCGCCCGGCTCGCCGATCCTGACCCGCGAGCTCCTCTACACGGCGATCACGCGTGCGAGCGAGGAGCTGGTGGTGATGGGCGACGAGGCGGCGGTCGTGGACGCCATCGAGCGGCCGGTCGCGCGCGCGTCCGGCCTTCGCCCACTTCTCTGGGGCGACCGATGAGCGCTCCGCGGCCCTACCTGAACCACGACGCCGACAACGACTGGTTGATCGCGGTGGAGTTCGGGCGGATCGACGAGGGCCAGGGAGCCGAGGCGTGGGATGGCGTCAGCGACCGCTTCGGCGTCCTGCACGATGGCGACGGATGAGCAATCGGGTTCAAGGTGCACCGCTTTTCGACCTTCGACGCCGACGCCGCGGAGGTGGCCGAGATCTGGGAGCCACCTACGGAGCGGAAGGCGGCTATCGGTGCCTACTCAGCAGCCGCCAGGCCGGCCGGCGGCCAGCCGGCATGACGCTCCTCGTCGGTGTTGGCTCCGAAGGAGCCTCTGGAGAGACCCGATCCCCTTGATGGAGGCGGTTCTTGCGAGACGACTGGCCGGGAACCGCACCGGTCACCGGATCAGCGCTGCGACTGTTGCAGAGGCAGCCGTCCGTCGGTGGTGTGGCCTGGCCGCTCCGGTACGGCTTGCCCGCGGTGCCGCCGCCCGGAGGGCGCGCGGCTGTCGCTGGGCGTTCGAATGAGGTCTCGAGGCGCGCCATCGCCGGCGACGACTCGGGAAAGCCCTCGGCGCCCTTCGTCTGACGGGTTAGTGCTACCTGGCCCGGGGAGGCGGGTCCGGGCCGGCGCGGCCGGCCCCGCGCCTGGGCTCGCTGCAGCAGCGACCAGAGCTGCTCGGCCACGGGAGAGGTCAGCTCGCCCGGCATGAGCGGAGCAGCCGTAGCGTCGCGGCTGCGGTTCACGTCCGAGCTCGTGGTGGGGCGCACGACTCGGTCGGCCTGCTGTGAGACCGTCGCACGGGCCCGATCGGCACGACGGCGCTCAGCGCGGCTCGCGTGCTTCTGCTTGAGGGCCGCCACCTTCTGCGTGACGGCCCGGGTGCGCACGAAGGCGAGCTCGACGACGCGCACCGCCCCGCGGCCGTACCCCCGGGCCTCGGGGTCGGGAAGCGACCAGTCACGGATGACGCCCGCGCTCGCAGCGTCGCGGCGCGCGCGCCACTCCGTCCACCTCGATACGCCCATGCGCGCCGCCAGGGCGGCCGGACGCACCTCGCCGCGTGATCGCCACGGGCCGAGCGCGGGGCGCAGAG
>CAWIDG010000007.1:0-49656 GCA_963834875.1 Miltoncostaeaceae bacterium | reverse complement strand
TCCACGAGCGAGCGGAGGTCCGTGCCCACGAGCTCGATCAGGGCGGCGACGCGCAGTGACTGTCCGAGGTGATCGACGTAGGAGACGAGCACGATGATGGAGGCGATGACCAGCAGGAAGGCGTCGAGGAGGGCCACGCCCGGCACCGATGCCTCCTTGCCCTCACCCGCGAACTGGACCTCGCGCATCGCGAGCATGGCGTGGGCAAACGTGCCGACGAAGATGCCGATCGCGAGCTGGCTCGGCCGGTCCTGCAGGATCGAGCGCACGATCCTTGGAGAGAACTGGCCCATCGCCAGCTGGACCACGACCATGGTGATCGTGAGCACGAGGGCCGCGAGCGTGACCATCGACGCTGCGACCGTGCTCAGGATGACGAGCGCCGCGTCAGGCCCGCCTGTCACCTGGGATGGCAGGAGGTTCGGCCCAAGCCAGCGGTCGAGGGCGATGGTGCCAAGGCTGAGGACGAGACCGGCGAAGACGCACAGCATCGGCAAGAGCCAAAGGCTGGAACGCACTCGGTGCGCGAGGCGGAAGCTGGTGATGCCTTTACCTGCCCGGTCAGCGACGGCGGGAAACGGTGGAGAGGCCCCGACAGCGGACTCGCGGGATCGGCGTCCGCATCCTGCACCCCTGAGCAGCTGGGCAGACCTGAGCCGTCACCGCTGGTCCAGTCGCGGCGACTGAAACGCTCGCCGCGCCCTCTCGCTAGCCGTTCCGCGGCGCGTCGGGTGCGATCGGCGCCAGGACGAGCAGCGCGGAGTCGTCGGAGAGCGGCTCGTCGGAGGCGGCGAGGATCGCCTGCTCGATCGCCTTCACGGTGCCGGCGACGGAGATCGCCGACGCGGAGGCCGCCGCGGCGGCGATGCCCTCGGCCCCGAACGGCCGACCGGAGCTCGTCTCGCGCTCGCTGACCCCGTCCGAGTAGAGGATGAGCCGCTCCCCCGGCACCAGCTGGCGCGACTGCCGGCTCGGGCGCGGTCCCCGGCTCCGTCCCCAGCTGCGGGGTCTCGGCCGGCCCGAGCCGCTCCGCGCGGCCGTCCGCCCCGATCACGAGCGGCGCCGGGTGGCCGCGGTTGATCCAGGTGAAGGTGCTCGCCGGCCCGTGCCAGCGGCCGATCACCGCGCTCACGGGCCCCTCCGCGCCCCCGACCTGGGTGACGCACTCGTCCATGTAGCCCACCGCCTCGGCGAGGTCGGCGCCGTTACGGCGGGCGGCGCGAAATGCCCCGAGCGCGATCGAGGCCAGCGCGGCGGCGCTCGGACCCATGCCGATCGCGTCGGCGAGGCCGAGCCAGCCACCGTCGGCGTTGTCGACGTAGTCGAACCAGTCGCCGCCGACGTCGTAGCAGGGCAGGACGTTGCCGGCGACGGTGGCTCCCGAGAGCCGCCCGATGCGCGGCGGCAGGAGGTTCTGCTGGATCTCCGAGGCCGCGCTGATGTCCTTGCGCCGGCGCACGATGTCGAGGACGTCGGTGTAGGGCTTGGCCAGCTCCACCGCCGCCGCCGCCTGCCGGGCGAGCTCGGCCAGCGACTCCTCGGCCGCGCCGAGCGCGACCAGCACGCCGATGGCGCGGCCGCGCAGGTAGAGCGGGGAGAGCGTCACCCCGGGGAGGATGTCCTCGGCCTGATGCCGCAGGTCCGGGACGCCCCCGCGCGGCAGCTCGGGTCCCACGGCGAGCGGGGCCGGCAGCTGGGCAGGGAATTCGGGGGACCCGGCCAGGAGCAGCATGCGCGAGCCGTCGATGTCCACCAGGTAGAGCGCGGCCGACGAGACGCCGTCGAGGCGGCGGGCCTCGGCGATGATCTGGTCGCCGACGAGGTGCGGGGGCACCTTGTTGAGCACGTCAACCACGCTCAAGGAGGTCGGCCCAGCCGACAGCTCGCCCGCCGCGCGCAGGGCGTCGCGCTCGTTGGCGTCGGCCTCCTCGCGCGCCTGGCGCTCGGCGGCGGCCACCAGGTTCTGGCGCGAGCCGAAGTGCCGGTAGATGGTGACGCGGGCCACCCCGCTGCGGGCGGCGATCTCGTCGATCGTCGCCCGCGGGTCGGCGCGCAGCGCGAGCACCGCCGCCTCGACGATCCGCGAGTAGTTCTGCTCCGCGTCGCTCCGGCGGCGACGGTCCGCGACCGGGTCCTCCTGCGTGACTCCTGCCTCGTCCATGCGCCCCTCCTCGTGGCTCTCGTATCCGAACTGCAACTGACACTGAGCGTATCACTTTGCCGGTGCCGACCCGGTGGCCGCGTCAAGTGAGCCGCGTCGTTTCACTTGAACGCGAAAGGTTTCCTTTGACAACGAAGATGGTACGAGCCTCATGCAGGACCAACGAGGCACTGGAAGGGAGCATCATGGAGGTTGCCAACGCACGACCCGAGGCGCTTCACGGCCGCACGGTTTACGCCTCGGACGGCGAGAAGATCGGCAAGGTGGACGACGTGCTGGTCGACGCCGATGGCACGCCGGTCTACGTCGAGACCAAGAAGGGCCTGTTCTCCGGCAGGCGGCACGTCATTCCCGTGCAGGGAATGACGGTCGCCGCTGACGACGACCTGAGGGTCGCTTACACCAAGGATGAGCTCGAGGGCGCTCCGGCGCTCGGGGACGACGACGAGATCGACTACGACCGCGAGCGCGCGCTCGGCTCGCACTACGGCACGAGTGTCCGTGACTGGGACGAGCGGCGTGACCGGCTGACCGGCGAGGACCTCTCGCGCGGCCCGACGCCCGAGACCCGTCATCCCCGGGGCGGGCGCGACGACGTGCGCGACACCACCGAGGGACCGACGCCCGAGACGCGGATCGCCAACCGGGCGGCGGAGGGCACGGACGACACCGCCGCCGGACAGCCGGCCGCCGACGCGCGGACGCGGCGCGGCGGCACGCAGGGCGCCGGAGACCCGGCCCCCCACCGCGAGACGAGCGGCCGCGTGCGCCTGCGCAGGTGGTCCGATGACGAGCGGGACGAGGACCGGGTCGGCACCGAGGGTACTCGGCGCGTCTGAGCAGCGACCTCGGCTCGCGGCGCCGCCTCAGGCGGCCCGCGAGCCGGAGGCGCTGAGGTCTCCGAAAGCCACGCTGGACCGCCCGAACGGCTGGAGCACGGCAGATGGGCATCAATCGCATTCATCATCCTCGGCCTCATGGCCGGACTCATCGCCAAGGCTGTTCTGCCGCCCCGAGCGACGCGTGGTCACAGACCGGTTCCCCGGGACTCACGGCGTGAGACGGGCGCGCGTCGAGACGACTCGGTCACTCGTTTCCCGCTCGCGCGACGAGGACACGGCGTGTTCACCCCATGAGGGGCAAGGCGTTCTCGGGGCGGACCCTCGGAAGGCGGCGGCGTGAAGGTGCTCGGAGTCAACGCGGTGTTTCACGACCCGGCCGCCGCGGTCGTCGTGGACGGTGAGGTCGTCGCGGCTGCCGAGGAAGAGCGCTTCACCCGCCGCAAGCACGGCAAGCGACCGGTGCCGTTCTCCACGTGGGAGCTGCCCGAGGCCGCCGCCGGGTGGTGTCTCCGCCGGGCGGGCATCACGCCTGAGGAGCTCGATGCGGTCGCCTACTCGTACGATCCGGCTTTGGCGCCGGCGCCCGGTGGGAACGTCACCGGCGACCGGTGGGAAGGCCTTCGCACGCTCTACGTGCAGCGCGCACCGCGCTTCCTCGCGGCGGCGTTGCCCGGGTTGGCGCCGGAGATCGTGCGCTTCGTCCCGCACCACGTCGCCCACGCCGCCTCGGCGCACCTCGCGGCGCCCTTCGGCGACTGCGCGGTGATGGTGCTCGACGGCCGGGGGGAGCGCTCGTCCTACCTCGCGGGGCGCGCGTGCGACGGCCGCCTTGATGTTCTGGCGACTCAGGCGCTGCCTCACTCGCTCGGGCTGATGTACGAGGATCTGACCGAGCACCTCGGGTTTCGCCGGGCGTCCGACGAGTACAAGGTGATGGCGCTCGCCGCCTACGGCCGCCCGAAAATGCTCGATCGCCTACGGCAGCTGGTCCGCGTCACCGACACGGGCGGCTTCCTGATCGAGCCGATCGACTGGGCAGCTCTGCGGGCCGAGCCGGAGGACCTCGCCGCGTCGGTGCAGGCGCGACTGCAGGAGGTGATCCTGGACCTCGCCCGGTGGGTGCACCTGCGCAGCGGCGAGGAGGACGTTGCGCTGGCGGGCGGGGTGGCCCTCAACTGCGTGGCGAACTCGCACTTGGCCGAGCACGGTCCGTTCAAGCGCGTCTGGGTGCAGCCGGCGGCCGGCGACGCCGGCACCGCGCTGGGCGCGGCCTTGCGCGTCGCCCGCGACCTCGGCGACGCGGTCCTGCCCATGACGACGGCCGCCCTTGGGCGGGAGTGGAGCGATGCCGACATCGAGGCGGCGCTCCAAGAGGCCCGCGTACCCCACGAGCGGCCGGACGATCTTGCCGAGGCGGTGGCCCAGGTGATCGCCGATGACGGCGTGGTCGCGTGGTTCCAGGGCCGCAGCGAGTACGGCCCCCGGGCGCTCGGTCACCGCAGCCTGCTCGCGAACCCCGGCAACCCGGCGAACGTCAACCGCCTGAACGCCGTCAAGGGACGCGAGAGTTTCCGACCGGTCGCCCCGATGGTCCGCGCCGAGCGTGCCGCCGAGATCTTCGAGGGTCCTCTGCCGAGCCCGTACATGCTCTTCACCCACCGGGTGCGCGACGGCTGGCGCGAGCGAATTCCCGCGGCCCTCCACGTCAACGGCACCGCCCGCATCCAGACGGTCGATCGGCTCGACGAGCCGCTGGTCGCTTCGATGCTCGAGGCGGTCGAACGGCGCACCGGCGCTCCGGTCGTCATCAACACGAGCCTGAACACCGCCGGGCGGCCGATGGTCAACGATCCGCGCGACGCGCTCGAGTGCTTCGGCTCCGCGCCGGTGGACGCGCTCGCCATCGGCCCCTTCGTCGTCCGACGCCCGGCCATGACGCCATGACCGTCAACCTGGTCATCCCCACCATCGGGCGGCCCGCGCTCCCACGGCTCGCTGCGGCGCTCGGCGCGGGGAGCGGCCCGGCGCTCGGGACGGTCGTCGTGGTCAACGACCGTCCGGTGGCATCGCAGCACGAGCCTCTTCCGAGGATCACCGCGCTCGACGGCGCCGCCGCGCGCGTTCAGGTCGTGCGCGGGCGCGGCGAGGGGCCGGCGGCGGCGCGCAACCTCGGCTGGCGCACCTGCACCGCTCGATGGATCGCCTTCCTGGACGATGACGTCGTCCCCGACTCGGACTGGCGGGCGCAGCTCGCCGAGGACCTTGACGGCCTGCCCGTGGACGTCGCCGCCAGCCAGGGCCGCATCGTCGTGCCGCGGCCCGCCGGGCGCGCGCCCACCGACTGGGAGCGCAACGTCGCCGGCCTCGAGACCGCCCGGTGGGCGACGGCCGACATGGCGTACCGCCGCGTCGCGCTCGCCGCGGTGGGCGGGTTCGACGAGCGGTTCCGGCGCGCGTACCGCGAAGACGCCGACCTGGCGTTGAGAGTCCTCGGCGGCGGCTGGCGGCTGGTGCGCGGAGCGCGGCGGGTCACGCACCCGGTGGGCCCGGCCTCGCCGCTCGTGTCTCTGCGGCTTCAGGCCGGCAACGCCGACGACATGCTGATGCGGGCGCTTCACGGCCGGGGCTGGCGGTCCCGCGCAGGCGCGCCGAAGGGACGGCGGCGGCGGCATCTCGCGGTTGCGACCGCCGGCCTGTCGGCTGCGGCCGCGGGGGCCGCGGGGCGGCGGGGGCCCGCCGCGGTCTGCGCGGCCGCCTGGCTGGCGGGCAGCACCGAGCTCGCCTGGGCGCGCATCGCCCCGGGCCCGCGGACCCCCCGGGAGGTCGCCCTGATGGTCGCGACGAGCGCGGTGATGCCGCCGGTCGCGGCCTGGGAGACCCTGCGCGGCGCGGTGAATCTCCCGCGCCGCCTCGGCGACCGCGCGCGCCGTCCGGTCGCTGCCCGGCCGGGGCGGCGCCCGCGCGCCGTCCTGCTCGACCGCGACGGCACGCTCGTCGCCGACGTCCCCTACAACGGCGACCCGTCGTTGGTGCGGCCGCTCGCGGGCGTTCCGGAGGCCATCAAGCGGCTGCGCCGCGAGGGCGTTCCGACGGCGGTCGTCTCCAATCAGAGCGGCATCGCCCGCGGCCTGCTGACCCTGGACGACGTCGAGGCGGTCAACCGCAGGATCGAGGACGTGCTCGGCCCCCTCGGCCCGTGGGTGATCTGCCCGCACGGGCCCGCCGACGGCTGCGACTGCCGAAAGCCGCAGCCCGGGCTCGTCCTCCGCGCGGCGGCCCTGCTCGGCGTCGCCCCGTGGGAGTGTGCGGTGATCGGGGACATCGGCGCCGACGTGGACGCCGCGCGACGCGCGGGGGCGCGGGCGGTGCTCGTCCCGACCTCGGTCACCCGCCGCCGGGAGGTTGCGGCCGCTTCTGAAGTCGCGGCGGACCTGCCTGCCGCCGTGGAGCTTCTCCTTGGAGCGGGCCGATGAGGCACGTCCTCGTTGCCCGGCTCGACAGCGATGGCGACGTCCTTCTGGCGGGACCGGCGGTGCGGGCCGTCGCGGCCGGCGCCGAACGCGTGACGCTCCTCGTGGGCCCCCGCGGCCGCCAGGCCGCAGAGCTCCTGCCCGGCGTCAACGCGATCCTCGAGCACCGCGCCCCGTGGATCGACCCGGAGCCGGAGCCGATCGACCGCGAGTCCACACTCGGGCTGGCCGATCGCGTGGCGCGGATCGCCCCGGACGCTGGTCTGATCCTCTCCTCCTTCCACCAGAGCCCACTGCCGGCCGCGCTCGTGCTGAGGCTCGCCGGCGTGCCATGGCTCGGGGCGATCAGCGCCGACTACCCGGGCTCCCTCCTCGACCTCCGCCACCTCGTCGATGACGACGTGCACGAGGTGGAACGGTCCCTCGACCTGGCGAGCGCCGCCGGATTCCCCCTCCCCGCCGGCGACGACGGCCGGCTCGCGGTGTGCCGCGACGTCGAGGCGCGGCCGCCCGGACTTCCAGAGAACTACGTCGTCGTGCACCCCGGCGCCTCCGTGCCGGCGCGGGCGTGGGCGCCCGAGCGCCACGCCAGTCTCACCGCTGCCCTCGTCAACGACGGCTGGGACGTGCTCGTCACGGGCGGCCCATCCGAGACCGGGTTGACCGCGCGAGTGTGCGGTGCGCCGCGGGACGGGGTGATCGACCTCGGCGGCCGCACCTCGCTCGCCGCCCTCGCCGAGGTGCTGGCCGGGGCGCGGGCGGCAGTCGTCGGCAACACCGGCCCCGCCCATCTCGCGGCTGCGGTCGGGTGCCCGGTGGCCTGGCTCCACGCGCCGACGCTTCCCGCCGTTCGATGGCACCCGTGGCGCGTGCCCTTCGCTCGCCTCGCGCTGCCAGTTCCCTGCGAGGGGTGCCGCGCCCGGGAATGCCCTGTCCCCGGTCACCCGTGCCTCGACCCACTCCCGGTCAACGACGTCGTCGCCGCGGTGGCGACTCTGGCTCGAACGGCATCACCGGCTTTTGCGGGGACGTCATGAGAATCCTCATCTGGCACGTCCACGGCGCCTGGACGACCTCGTTCGTTCACGGCCCCCACGAGTATCTGGTGCCGAGGCTGGCCGACCGGGGTCCGGACGGCCGCGGCAGGGCCCTCACCTATTCCTGGCCCGAGTCCGCCCGCGAGATCGGGCCCGAGGAGGCCGCCTCCGCGCCCGTCAACGTCGCGATCCTCCAGCGGCCGGAGGAGCTCGACGGCCTGGCCGAGCGCTGGCTCGGCGGCCGCCGGCCGGGAATCGACCTACCGGCCATCTACGTCGAGCACAACGCGCCGCAGGGGCGCATCAACGAGATGCGCCACCCGGCCGCGAACCATCCTGAGCTGACGCTGGTCCATGTCACACACTTCAATGCGCTGTTCTGGGACGCCGGCACCACGCCGACGCGCGTCATCGAGCACGGGGTGGTCAACCCCGGCCGCCGCTACGTCGGCGACCTCGCCCGCGCCGCGGTCGTGGTCAACGAGCCCGCGCGCCGCGCACGGGTGACGGGCACCGACCTGCTGCCGGCGTTCGGCGACGAGGTGCCGATCGACCTCTTCGGCATCGGCGCGGGCGCCCTCGGCGGGATCGAGGATCTGCCACAGGACCGCCTGCACGACGAGATGGCCCGGCGGCGGGTCTATCTCCACCCGGTCCGCTGGACGTCGCTGGGGCTCTCGCTGATCGAGGCGATGCACCTGGGCATGCCGGTTGTCGCCCTGGCGACGACCGAGGTCGCCGAGGCCGTCCCGGCGGGGGCCGGCGTGGTCTCCAACCGGCTCGACGTCCTGCGCGGTGCGCTGTCCGAGCTGGCGGGCGATCCGGCTGCGGCGGCTCAGATGGGCGCAGCGGCGCGCGAGGCGGCCACGGCGCGCTACGGGTTGGAGCGCTTTCTCAACGACTGGAACGGGCTGCTGGAGGAGGTGGGGGCATGAGGATCGACATGGTGTCCGAGCACGCGAGCCCGCTGGCCGCGCTCGGGGACGTGGACGCGGGAGGGCAGAACGTCCACGTGGCTGCGCTCGCGGCCGGGCTGGCGCGCCGAGGAGCCGAGGTCGTCGTGCACACGCGGCGCGACGACCCGGAGCTGCCGGCCGAGGTCGAGATGGCGCCCGGCGTGACGGTCAGCCACGTTGCCGCCGGCCCGCCCGAGCCCCTGCCCAAGGACGAGCTCCTCCCCCACATGGGCGACTTCGGGCGCCGTTTGCTCGAGCGGTGGCGCGGGCGGCCGCCCGACGTGGTCCACGCCCACTTCTGGATGTCGGGCCTGGCAGCGCTGAATGCCGCGCGCCAGGTGGCGGTGCCGGTCGTCCAGACGTTCCACGCCCTGGGGGTGGTCAAGCGCCGGCACCAAGGCGACCGCGACACCAGCCCGGCGGGCCGTCTCGCGATGGAGAGGGCGATCATGGGCGGCGCGGCCTGGATCGTCGCCACATGCAGCGATGAGGTGTTCGAGCTCGTCCGCGAGGGCGCCGACCGGCGGCGCATCTCCGTGGTGCCGTGCGGGGTCAACACGGCCCGCTTCCGTCCCGGCGGCCCGGCCGAGGAGCGGCGGGCGCCGCGCGTCGTCTGCGTCGGGCGGCTGGTGGAGCGGAAGGGCGTCAACGACGTCATGCGGGCGCTGGCGGGTCTGCCGGGCGTCGAGCTGGTCGTCGCCGGCGGGCCATCGCACGAACGCCTGGCCGACGACCCGGAGGCTCGCCGGCTGGCGGCGCTGGCCTCCGACCTGGGCGTCGCGGACCGCGTCGATCTGCGAGGGGGGATCCCTCGCGACGCCGTCGCATCCCTCATGCGCTCGGCGGACGCCGTGGTCTGTGTGCCCTGGTATGAGCCGTTCGGAATCGTGCCCCTGGAGGCGATGGCGTGCGGGGTGCCGGTCGTTGCATCGACGGTCGGAGGGATGATCGACACCGTGGTCAACGGCGAGACCGGCGTGCACGTGCCCCCGCGCCGGCCGGACCGGCTGAGGGCTGCCCTCGCGACCCTTCTGTCGGACCCGGGGCGGCGCACGACGCTCGGGGCCGGCGGGGTCCGGCGGGCGCGGGAGCGCTACACGTGGGATCGGGTCGCGGGCGCGACGCTCGACGTCTACTCCAAGCTGGGCCTCCGTGCCACGGCGGTCGCCCGCGAAGGTCGGCGATGACCGGCCGAGAGCATGTGCTGGCTCTCGTGCGCGCGCTCGTCATGCTGGACGCGCGCATCGACGAAGTGGAGAGATGGGGGCGCCGTCTGGCGGCTTCGCTGTCGGAGGGCGGACGGCTGCTGGCCGCCGGCAACGGCGGAAGCGCGGCGCACGCGCAGCACCTTACGGCCGAGCTTGTCGGCCGCTACCGCGACGAACGTCGTCCGCTGAGCGCCATCTGTCTCCACGGCGACGCCTCGAGCCTCACCGCCATCGTCAACGACTACGGCGCCGAGGAGGCGTTCGCGCGCCAGGTTCGGGCCCACGGGCGCGCCGGCGATCACCTCGTCGTGCTCTCGACCTCGGGACGCAGCCTCAACCTGGTCGCCGCCGTCGGGGCGGCACGGGCCGAGGGAATGCGGACCTGGGCGCTCACCGGGCCGGCACCGAACCCGCTCGCGGCTGCCGCCCACGACAGCTTGGCGGTCGATGCCCCCACAACGGCGACGGTTCAGGAGATCCACCAAGTCGTCCTGCATCTGGTCTGCGCGGCAGTGGACGACGCGATCGCCGGCCGAAGCAGCCTCGCCCTGGTGGCCGCGCGATGACCCGGGTGGTCGTCGTCGGCGACGCCCTGCTCGACCGCGACCTCGACGGACGCGCCGAGCGTCTGTGCCCGGACGCTCCGGCGCCCGTGCTCGAGGATATCGTCGTGCGCGAGCGGCCCGGCGGCGCCGGCCTTGCCGCAGCCCTCCTCGCGCGCGACGGGGCCCGGACGACTCTCGTGACTGCGCTGGGCGACGATCCGGCCGGGCAGGCCGTTCTGGCGCTCCTGGCATCACGGGGCGTCGAGATCATCGACCTGGGCAGCGGGGGGGCGACCCCGCAGAAGGCTCGGATCCGGGCCGCCGGACATCTGCTGGCCCGGATCGATACCGGCGGCGAGGCGCCGAGGGTGCTGGCGCCGACGGCGGCCGCCCGCCGTGCGCTCCGCGACGCCGACTCGGTGCTGGTCTCGGACTACGGACGAGGGATCGCGGCCGCGCCCGGGCTGCGGGCGGCCCTGAGAGCCGCCGCCGCGCCGCTCGTCTGGGACCCCCATCCACGTGGGGCGGTGCCCCTCCGCGGCGCGGTCCTCCTGACGCCCAACCGCGACGAGGCGCGCCGGATGGCGCGGGCGGGAGACGAACCCGGCGACTGGGCCCGGGCTCTCGTCGACGACCTCGATGCCGAGGCGGTGGTCGTGACGCTCGGGGCCGACGGAGCGGTGCTCGCCGCGGGGCCCGGCCCGCCGCTGCGCATCCCGGCGCCGCGGGTCGCCGGCGGCGACGTCTGCGGCGCGGGCGACCGCCTCGCGACCGCGGCGACGGCCGCTCTGGCCGAGGGTCGCGAGATCGCTGAGGCCGTGACCCTCGCCGTCGCGGCGGCGAGCGCGTTCGTCGCGTCCGGTGGCGCGGCCGCCTTGGACGCCGGTGCCGCGGCGCCCACGGGAAGCCCGCCGAGGGAGGTCGCCGCGCGAACGCGGGCCGCGCGCGGGCGCGTTGTGGCGACGGGGGGCTGTTTCGACCTTCTTCACGCCGGCCACGTCGCCATGCTGGAGGCGGCGCGGTCGCTCGGGGACTGCCTGGTCGTGCTGCTCAACTCCGACGCGTCGGTGCGGCGGTTGAAGGGGCCGGATCGCCCGCTCGTGCACCAAGAAGACCGCGCGGCGGTCCTGTCGGCTCTGCGCTGTGTCGACGCCGTCGAGATCTTCGACGAGGACACCCCCGAGCGCGCCCTGCGCGATCTCGCCCCCGACGTGTTCGCCAAGGGAGCCGATTACTCGCCGGACGACCTGCCGGAGGCCGCCGTGGTACGGCGCCTTGGCGGAGAGATCGTGACGTTGCCGTACGTCGCCGGGCGCTCCACCACCCGGCTCATCGAGGAGGTAACTCTGCGTGCCGCGCGTTGAGCTGGGAACGATCGTGATCACGGGAGGGGCCTCGGGTCTGGGTGCCGCTGCCGCCGAGGCGGTTTCCGAGGCGGGGGGGACACCGGTCGTGGTCAACCTGCAGCCGGGGCCCGACTGGTGCGAGTACGAGCAGCTCGACCTGGCCGACGGGCGTGCCGCTGAGGCGGCGGTCGGCGCGATCGCCGAGCGCCACGGCGGCCTCGACGGCCTCGTCGCCGCCGCCGGCATCGATGCCTGCGGCGAGATCGGCGACGTCGACCCCCAGGCGTGGGAGAGGGTGATCGCAGTCAATCTCCTTGGGACCGTCGCCGTCGTCCGAGCCGCTCTCCCGCACCTCGAGGGCCGTCGCGGACGGGTCGTGACGGTAGCCTCGACCCTCGGATTCCGGGCGCTCCCCGCCGCCACCGCCTACTGCGCCAGCAAGTTCGGCGTCGTCGGCTTCACGCGCGCGCTCGCGGCTGAGACCGCCGGGCGCATCGGCGTGACGCTACTCGTGCCTGGCGGAATGGCCACGAGCTTCTTCGACGGCCGCGACGAGCGTTTTCTCCCGGCCGCCGACGCTCAGCTCAATCGACCGGAGGACGTTGCCCAATCCATCGTGTTCGCGCTGTCGCAGCCCATCGGGTGCGAGGTGCGCGAGCTGGTGGTTTGCCCCGCGGTCGAGCCTTCCTGGCCCTGAAGGGAGGACGCCAGAGGCTCGTCGTCCTGAGGGCGCTGGGCCTGGGGGACCTGCTCACGGCGGTGCCCGCCCTCCGCGCGCTCGCGGAGGCTTTCCCACGGCACCACCGCCTGTTGGCGACCGCTCCGGACCTCGGGGAACTGGCTCTCGCCACCGGGGCGGTGCACGAGATCGCTCCGGCGGCCCCGCTCGCGCCTCTGCCATCGTCGCTCGGCTACCCCGACCTCGCGGTCAATCTCCACGGCAGGGGGCCTGAGAGCCACGCCGTGCTCCTGGCTCTACGACCGCGCCGGCTCATCGCCTTCGCCAGCGCCGACGCGGGCGTTCGCGGCCCGGAATGGCGCGCCGATGAGCACGAGGTCCACCGCTGGTGCCGGCTGCTCGCCGAGGAGGGAATCGCCTCCCGGGCCGACAGTCTCGGGGTGCGCGTACCACCCGGGCCGGTCCCCGCGCGTTCTCGCGGCGCGACCGTCGTCCATCCGGGCGCGGCGGAGCCTGCTCGCCGCTGGCCCGCCTCGCGGTTCGCCGCGGTGGCACGCGCCGAGCGCGCGGCGGGGCGCTCCGTGCTCGTCACGGGTAACGCGCGCGAGAGGGAGCTGGCCAGCGAGGTCGCCGACCGGGCCGGCTTGCCACGAGCGGCCGTGCTCGCGGGGCGCACGTCTCTCCTGGGGCTGGCTCGCGTCGTCGCCGCGGCCGGAAGGGTCGTCTCGGGCGACACGGGCATCGCGCACCTGGCGGTGGCGGTCGGAACTCCTTCCGTCACCCTGTTCGGCCCCGTCCCGCCCAGCCTCTGGGGTCCGCCGCCCTGCCGGCCGCAGCACCTCCCTCTGTGGAGCGGCGGCGTCGGCGATCCGCACGGCGACAGCCCGGACGCCGGCCTTCTGCGCGTCCAGGTCGACGACGTGCTCGAGGCGCTGCGGACACTGGCCTGAGTGCCTCATCATCTGGTGCGATCGGGGCTGTCGCAGACCCGGTGCCGTCGGTGGCGAGCCGTCGCGAGCCCGCTCTCGACGCCGGCGGCCTGAGCCGCGCCGACAGCACGCACCCGCAGCGACTACGCTGCACCGATGTCCACCGGAGAGGCGGCAGACGGCGGGCTCGGAGCGGCGCAGGAGCTGCGCGGCGTGGGAGCCCCCCACCGCCTGCCCGAGCGGCTCCGTCGCGACCTCGAGGCCATGCACGGCGGGTCGATTGCGCTCTACGTGATGGACGTTGACGGCTCGTGCCTGCACCTGCTGGCCGGCGACGTGTCGGGCCTGCCCCGCGTCATCCCGGCTGGTGTTGGGATCGGACCCGAGGTTCCCCCGGAGGCTTTCGAGGCGCTCGCCGCGGCAGTCGCGCGCGCGATACCCGGTAGCGCTTCGGCGCCTCTCCTCCTCGCGGATCGCGCCCTCGGGTCCCTCGTCAGGCTCGACGGACCCTCTCCGAGGCTGGACGAGTCTGCGTCGGAGGCGGCCCTGGCCCTCGAGACGATCAGCGGCTACACCGACGTCGTCCATGCGGCGCGGCGCCACAAGTATCCGCAACCGGCCGCGGAGATGCAGCAAAACCTCTTGCCCCCGAGGATTGCGCGCGTGAGTGGCGCGGACCTCGCTGGAGGTGTTCTCCCCGGCTACGACGTGGGTGGCGATTTCTTCGATTACGCGCAGAACGGAGACGGCCTTTGGCTTGCCATCGCCGATGCGGTCGGCAAAGAAAACGAGGCAGCCGCCCTCGCGGCCGTCACGATCGGCGCTTTACGGGCATCTCGGCGATCGGGAGCGGGACTCGAGGGGACGGTCGCTGCCATGCGCGACGCGGTCACAACCGGCGAACACGCGCGGTTGACGTTCGTCACCGCCATCGTCGCGCTTTGGGAGCCGTCGACCCACAGGCTGCGGTGGATCACCGCGGGACATCCGCGTCCGATCGTACTGCGCGCTGCAGGTGATCTCGAGACCCTGAAAGAGGGCGTCACGCGCCCGCTCGGCCTCCCGACCGGCGACGCGGAGCCCCGCGCGGCTGAGTGCCTTTTGTCGGCTGGCGATCGCCTCGTGCTCTACTCCGACGGGCTCGTCGAGCAGCGGCATTGGCGTTCGGGAGAGCCGGTGGGCATCAATGAAGTCCACCGAGTGGTCCGCACATCGGCGGATGCCAGTTGCGCCCAGACCGTTCGGCGACTGCAGGACCTCGTCGTGGAGGCCTCGCGGGGGCAGCTGCGTGACGACGCGTCGATTCTCGCGCTTCTCGTTGAACGAAGATTCCTCCCCGTCGCCGCACCTCTAGCGAAGAGAGAACCCCTCGCTCGGCCTCTGCCGGGCCGGGGGTGCGCGCGTAAAGACTTCTCTCGGCGTTGCCCTGCAACCCGCCCGGTGCGCGAGTAAGAGCATGCGGTCCGGAGGCTCGGCGGCCGCAGGTCTGTCCCGGCCCTCCCTCCGTGGGAGCATCAAGTTCGTCGCGACGCGCGCACCTTGGGTTGCGGACTGACGGACACGGCTTCGGCCCTCAGTCGATGCCTTCGAGGCACTCGGTCGTTCTTGCGCCCGTTTCGGTGACCCTATGAACCCTCAGTCAGGGCGCGGCTGCCTACGAAACAAGCAGTTCAGCGATCGTCAGGCCACCGTAGTCCGTGCCGTAGACGACCGGGCGGTCGCCGCGCCGTGCTCGGACGACGCGGCCCCACCGAGGCTCGCCACCACCTGGAGCCAGTTGCGCGGGACGTACTCCAGGGCCAGTTCTTCGAACGCCTCACCGGCTCCGTGCTCCAATGCCTCCGCGGCCGCGGCGAGCGGCGCGCCCGGGAGCGCCCCTTCGATGAAGAGCCAGTAGTGCCCGATGTCCTGGAAGGATGCAAGGTCCATGTGCACCTCATCGAGCGCACTGTGCAGGACGTCGAAGCCATGCTGCCGCAAAGCGGTCTCGTACTCGTCCTTCGAGAGCCACTGCCGGGCGGCCACCTTCCCCCCGCGTGAGAGCCGGACCCGCGGATGCTCCCGACGGAGCCATCGCATCGCGCGCACCGTCCAGAGCCGGTAGTACCTCTCGGAGCCGGGAGCGTACGCGCCGTCGAAGAAGGCGCTGTTGAAGGCGAACACGCCACCAGGGGCGAGCACGACCGCGATCTGCCGAAACGCCTCGGCCTTGTCGTCCACCAGGTGAATGGCGTTGCCGAAGAACAAGGCATCGACGGCGCCCGGGACCGTGCCGGCCAGGTCGGTGGCGTCCCCCTGGACGAAGCGCACGCTCATGCCCGTTCCCGCCACGCGGCTCTCCGCCCGCGCGAGGGCATCGGACGAGGGATCCAACCCCAAGATGGTCGCGTCGAGCCCCCGACTCAGCAGGGCCTCGATCACCATCACGGTCATCGCCCCCGTGCCACAGCTCAGGTCAACGATGGTCCTGCTCCCGGCTGAGGCGGGGAGCCGGCGTATGCCCTCCTCCACCAGCGCCCGATTGACATCCTCGTAGAAGCGATGTCGGGTGAAGGGCTCGTACGAGAAGACGGCGTGCTCGCTGCCGGCGTCCATCGTGGTGAAGCTCCCTTCTCGGCGGGCGGGGGCACGACGCCAACCGTGCCGACGGCACTGAGGGCGGCGACCGTACCACGATGGCCTGCGTCCTCCTCGCCCGGAGCGCAGACGATCCCTCGGTCCCGCCGCGGCATCACCCGGCCCACGCACCCGTGGTGGTCGTTCAGGTTTGAGGTCAACGGACTTGCGCCAGATGGTGGCCTCTCTTCGTGCTCCAGATCCAGCGGTACCGTCTCACCGTCGTCAGAGCTGGCCGCCCTTCCCGTCCTCGGCTGAGGCTCGAGGTACCTCGAGCTCGCCGTCGCCCTCCCGGTCCCCCCGGCGCGGAAAGGGAGTACCGTGACAGAGACGTTCGAGTCTTCCCGACCCGCACCGATGAGGGTGCGGGCGTGGCCCGAGGAGATCAAGGCCAGCCAGCCTCCTCCCGTTTCTCGATCGGCACGCCTCATGGCCGGCAGAAGCGGGGCCTCGTGACCACCGACCGTTTGCCCGAGCGGAACCGTGACGGCCCGCTCGCGTCCCATGCCCTCCAGGCGTCCCCGCTCCTGGGCAGCCGCGGGGTGCCGCCCGCAGGGTCCGTCGAGGAGGCGGCCGGGAGTCTGCCCTCGGCGCTCTGCATCACCTGCGAGACATTCGAGGACCTGGTCCTCGTCCGCCTCCTGGGAGAGCTCGACGTCTCTACGGGCCCGGCATTCCGGGAGCACGTGAGGCGCTACGACCCGGCGGAGGTCCAGCTCGTGATTGACCTCGCTGGGGTTCGGCTGCTCGACTCCGCGGGGCTCGGAGGGCTCATAAGCCTGCGAAACGAAGTCCATCGGAGCGGCGGTCGGCTGGGTCTGGTCTGCCCGCGGCATGACCTTGTTCGCCTGTTCTGGGTGACCGGCCTGCGCCCGGCCTTCGCGTTCGGGGAGAACCTGGCGACGGTTCGAGTTGCGCTGGCGGACAAGATGAAGCGACCCGGTCGGAGCGCGTGATGCCGGCCCTCGCTGACCACCTCGTCGTGCGGCCTGGCGGGCCACCGCCGACCACGCAGGTCACGCTCGCTCCGCCACCGCCTCCGCCCTGCGGCCTGCTGATGATCCAGGAGGCGATCCTCCGCGACGCAGCGGCCGACGTCGCCGGGATCGAGTTGCAGATGGCTCGGGCGCAGAGCACGGCGTGGCTGCTCGAGCACGGGCTCGCAGCGGTCGAGGTCCTCGATCGCACGATCCGTCTGCTCGAGGCGCAGCGGCCGGTCCTGCTGGACCAGCTCGCCGAGGTCCTCCTCTCCGCCCACCAAGCAGAAGTGCCCACGATCGAGCGATTGAGCGCCGACTTGCAAACGAGCCGACTGGCCGGCGGAGCATGAGCTCCCGGGCGCCGTCCTGGGAGGTCACCCTGCTTCGCCGTCCGCCCGGAAGCGGGCGGCGGCGGGTGATGGGTCGCGCCCGCTTCCAGGCTCCGGACGTCACCCGGGCGCGGGAGAAGGCCCAGGCGGCCCTCGCGACCCGGGCCTGCGGGCAGCCGCGCTGGTCGCTCGGGCTCTTGCGTCCCCTCACTCCGAACGCCCCCGGCACTCGCCTGTACACCGTGACGTTTGCCGCCTGGGAAGCGCGCGACGATCGCTTCGTGCGTTGCGACGTTCACGAGCACGAGGTCTGGGCGAGCGACGCGACCAGCGCACGCCGCTTCGCCTGCGAGCAGGTTCAGGCGATATCGGGCTACCGGCCAGCGTGGCGCGTCAGGCTGGTGGCCAGCGGGTAGCTACGCCTGGCCGCCGAGGTGGTCTCCTTCGCTCGCGGCGGAGACGAGGCCCTCGAGCCATTCGGCGTGTGCGGCCCCTCGTTGTCGGCCAGTCTCGAGTGCCTTCGAGCAGGAGACGCCTCATGACTCTCCCACAGCGTCTCCCGCGGCGGAACTGAATGTGCGGTCTTGCATGAAAAGAGGCCGTGACCGCCGCATCTCGAAAACCGTTTCGGGCCATTCGGTCCGACGGGGGTTCAAATCCCCCCTCCGCTGTCCGGCGCAGATCCGCGTCGGCAACGCAGTGTGGCCGCGCACCCCGTAGGCCAGTACCTTGACTCTCCTGCCCGGTGATGCGCTCGGGGGGTGGTCGGCCGTCAGGTATCGCACGCTTGCATGGCTGTTCGTGGCCCTGGGGGTGGCCGGCGCGGCAGGCCCCGCCACCTCGGCTCCTGCCAACGAGCCGCCGGTCGCCGCATTCCTGCAGCCAGCCCCCGTGCGGGTCGGCGAGTTCGCGAGCCTCGACGCCTCTGCCTCAATTGACCCCGAGGGCGGTCCCCTGACCTTCCGCTGGAGCTTCGGCGATGGAGGTCTCGGCGACGGCGTCCGGACGAGCCACCCCTTCGCAGTCGCGGGCGTGTACCAGGTCGTCCTTGTGGCGACCGACTCCTCCGGCGCCACGGGAACCGCCTCGGCGAGCATCGAGGTTGCCCCGGGGGCCCGTGCAAACGAGCTTGCCGCGATCGACATCGAGGGAGGCGCGCGGTTCGCCGCGCGACCGGAGGTGTCCGTCGAGGTCCGCGGGCCTCCGGGCGCGGTGCAGGCGCAGCTCGCGAACGCCCCCGACTTCGCCGGCGCCGTCGCGGTGCCCCTTGGACCCCACCTTCCCTGGCGGCTCGAGGCCACTGCCCCCGACGGGCCCCGGCAGGTGTTCGTGCGCTTCTTCGACGCCGCGGGATACCACCTGCCCGGCTTCGATCGCGTGGACAGGGTGGACCTCGATCGCGCCCCGCCGGTCCTCGGTCGCGCCCGCGCGGCCCAGTCGGAGCCGGTTCTCGTCTGCGCGCCCGGCGGCCCCGCCGTCGCGGGGACATCCCGGCGCCGCGTTCCCGTCGCGGTCCGCGTCGCCGCCCGCGACGAGGTGTCCGGGGTTCAGACCCTCCAGGCCCGCTCCTCGCTGTCGCCTCCCAAGGCCGCGAGGGACCCTCCGTGGTCGTTGATCTCGCGGCCGGGCGGCACCGTCAACGTCCGGGCCATCGACCGGGTCGGCAACGCCTCCCGATGGCGCTCGCTTCGGGTCCCGGCGGCCACGATCGAGGTCCTCAACTCAGCGGACCGACCCTTCACGCGAGCCACGGCGTGCCCCTCAACCGGTCAGGCGCTGCACATCCGGCGCGTGAACAGCCTCTGGCGCGCGACGGGGGCGCCGGGCGGCGACCGCTCCTGGATACGCCCGGCCGGCTCGCATCTGACCTGGACGGTTTACTCCGGCCAGGGGCTCTTCCCGAACTGGGTGCATGCCGGGACCGAGCTCAACGGCAGGCTCCACGACGGCTCGGCGGCAAGCTATCGCGAGGCCGTCTCCGAGGTCGTCGCGATGTCCACTCTCGATCGCGCCGGCGGCCGCGCGTTCCGCGTCAACGAGAACCTCTTCGCCGTGCCCGAGGACGGGCACCCGCCCCCTTGGCGGGACGCGATGGGCACGGGCCTGATCCTGGCGCTCATCCCTCCGGCCCTGTCGCCGGCGGCCGACGCGCACGAGGTCGAACGCGGCGCGCCGCGTCGCCGGGCAGTACCTCTCGACGTTCTTCGTGGACCACGGTCGGGGAGGCGTCGTCCTCGACATCGGGGGCGGGGGCGCCTGGTACCTCGAGTACACCTACCGCAGCCGGGACCGAGTGTTGAACGGCTTTCTGCAGTCGGTTCTCAGTCTCAGCCGCTTCGCCCGGCAGGCCAACCGCCTGAGCCGACGCCACCCGGAGTGGGCCGCCCTCGGGGACCGGGCTCGCGAGCGCGTGAGGGCCGGCGCGCTCGCGGCCTACCGCTGGCTTCCCGCGTACGATCTCGGTGGCGGGGCGAGCCTCTACCAGCTCGGCGGCAGCGTCGCCAGCCCAAGGTACCGGACGTACCACCAGGCCCTCCTGGGAGAGCTGGCTCAGATCCCGTACCTGCCCATCGAGTGGCGCGATCGTTTCGAGTTGTACCGGGTCCGCTGGGGCGGTGCGCCCAGGGGTTAACGCGGCGGCCTCAGCTCAGCTCTCGTGGTGCCACGAACGCCACCAGCAGCAGCCGGGCCCGCGGAGCCTCCTCCCCGTCAGTCCGGCTTGCCGCCCATCGCCCACACGGCGACCAGGTAGGCGACCAGCGCCACCAGGGCGAGAATCGCCGTGGCCGTCAGGAGCCCCGAGCCGCCCCCGCGCCCGACCCGGCGGACGCCGAACCCGCCCAGGATCAGCGCGACGAGCAGGAGGACCCCTCCTCCCTCCGCGGTGATGAAGCCGATGTCCAGCCAGGCCGGGTCGTCGTCGCCGGTGAAGCCCTCCTTGTCGTAGATCCACTCCGCGGCGGCCCGCATGAGGATCCAGCCCGGGAGCGCGAGGGCGAGCAGCGAGAAGTAGCCGACGCGCAGGAGCCGCACCTGGCCGCGGGCGATCGCGAGCGCGGTGCCCCCCGCCAGGAGGCCCCCGACGAGCAGCAACGCGCCGAGGACGTGCAGGAAGAGCGGGAGGTTCCAATCGTCGGGGCGGATCGCGGCGAACATCAGGACCCCGGCTTCCAGATCATGTCGGCGAGGATGAGCACCGCCGCGATCGTCGCGATCGCGTGCAGCACGAGCCCCTGCCGGGTGCGGGCGAGCGAGCGCAGCTCAGGGCTGGCCCCGTCGCTCCCTGCCTCGAGCAGCTCATCGGCCCGGCGCTCGGCGCGGGCGTACACCGCGCCGGCCCGCTGGCCCGCCGCCACGGCGACGAGCCAGAGCACGATCGCGGCGATGACCCAGCCGTCCCAGACCTCGTAGGCGTCCAGCGACACCGCCAGCCAGATCCCGAACACCAGCGTGGCCACCGATCCGACCGCGACGCTCGCCGTGAGGTAGGGGTTCAGGCGGAAGATCGCCCGGACGTCCCCGGGCCGGTCGCTCCGCCAGCCGGCGACCACCATGGCCCAGAAGCCGATGATCGCCCCGACGAACGCGAACGAGGCCAGCAGGTGGAGCGCGAGGATCCAGTCGTCGAGGCTCACCCGCGGGTCGCCCGCGCGGCGAGCATCACGTCCGCCTGGATGAGTGAGGTGTGCTGGGCCATGTCATGGCGCTCGTAGGCGTCGCCCCTCGCCGACGGGCACCCTACAGCTCGGCCCGGCCGGTGCCGATGCGGCACCCGCAGCGCCGAACGCGCGACAGGCCGAGTAGGCTGACGCCGCGCGGGACATGGCAGTCGACCTGGTCATCGACATCGAGAACACCCCGGGGGCGCTGGCGGAAGTGGCGGCCGCGGTCAGCGATGCCGGGGTGAACCTGGCCGCCGCGACGTGCATCGGCCAAGGGGAGCGGGCCGAGCTCCACATCCTCGTCCCGCACGCCGAGGCCGCGAGGCATGCGTTGGCGATCTCCCATGTCGCCGTCACCCGCGAGCGCGAGGTCGTCGTGGTCGAGGTCGAGGACCGCCCCGGGGTGCTGGCGGACCTCACCCGGAAGATCGCCGGGGCTGGAGTCGACCTCGATCTGGTCTATGTCGCCACGCGGAATCGCGTGGTCTTCGGGGCGGCCGACCTCACCGCGCTTCGGGCCGCGCTGGACCTCCCGAGCTGACTCGGGCGGGGTGCCATCGGCGCTTCCTTGACCGGCCTCTCGCCGCTCGCCTAGTGTCGGAGCGCAACGCGTGCCCGGCTCCTCCTCGCCGAGTCACCCGTCCCGGTGCTCGGCGGACGCCTGCCGATCGATCGTCAGCGAGGGAACCTGATGCCCAAGAACCTGTTCCCGCTGGACAACACGAAGTCATTCACGGACCAGAAGCACGTCGGACACAACCGCTGGCACCCGGACATCCCGCCGGTCGTGAGCGTGAAGCCCGGGGAGGTCTTCCGCGCGGATTGCCGTGAGTGGTTCGACGGCGCGATCCACAACGACGACTCCGCGGACGACGTCCGCAACGCACCGCTCGCCGGGGTCCACGTCCTCAGCGGCCCCTTCCGCGTCGAGGGCGCCAAGCCGGGCGACCTCCTCGTCGTCAACATCCTGGAGATCGACGCCTGCGACCAGGAGGACGAGGGCCCGTACTCGGGGATGGGGTGGGGCTACACCGGAGTGTTCGCCACGAAGAACGGCGGCGGCTTCCTCACCGAGCGGTTCCCCGACGCCTACAAGGTGATCTGGGACTTCAAGGGCGACGTCGCCACCTCGCGCCACATCCCGGAATGCTCCTACGTGGGCATCCACCACCCGGGCCTGATGGGCACGGCGCCCTCGGCCAAGCTGCTCGCGAAGTGGACGAAGCGCGAGACCGACCTGATCGCCACCGAGCCGACGCGGGTGCCGCCGCTGGCCCTGCCGCCGCTCCCGGACAGCGCCATCCTGGGAACGCTCAAGGGCAAGAAGTTCGACAAGGTGGCCGCCGAGGCGGCCCGGACCGCGCCCCCGCGCGAGAACGGCGGGAACCAGGACATCAAGAACTTCACCGCCGGGACCCGGGTCTTCTACCCGGTCTTCGTCGAGGGGGCGAACCTGTCCTTCGGTGACCTGCACTTCTCCCAGGGCGACGGCGAGATCACCTTCTGCGGCGCGATCGAGATGGGCGGGTTCATGGACCTGCACGTCAACGTCATCAAGGACGGCATGAAGACGTTCGGCGTGTCCGAGAACGCCATCTTCATGCCCGGCCTCCGCGATCCCCAGTACTCCGAGTGGATCGCGTTCTCGGGTGTGTCGGTCGACCTCGACGGCAGGCAGCACTACCTGGACTCGCAGCTGTCCTACGAGCGCGCCTGCCACCACGCGATCGACTACCTCATGAAGTTCGGCTACAGCGACATCCAGGCGTACATGATCCTGGGCTCGGCGCCGATCGAGGGACGGTTCTCCGGCGTGGTCGACATCCCGAACTCGTGCGCGACGGTCTACATCCCGCGGAGGATCTTCGACTTCGACGTCGCCCCCTCGAGCAAGAAGCCGCACAAGGTCAAGCAGGGGCCCCCGGTGCCGATGTCGCCGAACTGACGCCCGCCGTGGCCTGGTACGACTATCGCTGCGACCGGGACGGCGTGTTCGAGGTGACGCGGCCGCTCGGCTCGGCGCCGCAGTCGGCGGCGTGCCCGGTCTGCGGGCGCGAGGCGGGCCGGCTCTTCTCGGCGCCCATGCTCACGTCCTCGCCGCGCGCCCTGGTCGCCGCGATCGATCACGCGGAGAAGAGCCGCGACGAGCCGGAGGTGGTCACCTCGTTGCCCCCGGCCGATCCGCGCAAGCGAACGCCCGTGCTCCCGCTGACCCCCACCCTCCGGCGCCTCCCTCGACCCTGACCACGTTCGCCTCGTCGGCGCGCTCGGCGCGCCTGAGGAGGCCGCCGGGCGCCGGCTCGGGCACCATGGGGAGGATGGAGGACGAGGAGCCCCGGCGCTCGCGCGCCTTCGAGGAGGTCGAGCGGGCGTTCCAGAGCATCGAGGAGCGCATCCGCGCAGGAGAGCTCGGCCGGCTCGGCGACCGCATCTGGCGCACGGTCGACCCCCGGCGGACGGAGGAGCCGCCCGAGGCTGACCCCGAGCGCCTCGACGAGCTCCTGGCCGAGCTCGACCGGCTGGTGGCGCTCGCGCCGGTGAAGCGCCAGGTGCGCGCGTTGGTCGCGTTCCTGCAGGTGCAGGCCCGCCGGCGCGAGCAGGGCCTCGCGGGCATCGACGCGGCCCAGCACCTGGTCTTCACCGGGAACCCGGGCACGGGGAAGACCACCGTGGCGCGGCTGCTCGGCCGTATGTACCGCGCGATGGGCCTGCTGCGAGAGGGTCACATGGTCGAGGTCGATCGCGCCGGGCTCGTCTCCCAGTACGTGGGCATGACCGCTCAGAAGACCGACGGCGTCGTGCGGAGCGCGCTCGACGGGGTGCTCTTCATCGACGAGGCATACGGCCTGGCCCGGGAGGGCGCGCAGGGGTGGGACTACGGCCCCGAGGCGGTCCAGACCTTGCTGAAGCGGATGGAGGACCACCGAGACCGCCTGGTCGTGATCGTCGCGGGTTACCCGGACCTCATGCACGACTTCCTCGAGTCGAACCCCGGCCTGCGCTCGCGCTTCGCGCGGGAGATCGCCTTCCCGGACTACACGTCGGATGAGCTCGCGACGATCTTCCGCGACCTGTGCGCCGACCACGAGTACCGGCTCGACGCGGACGCGGAGGGGCTGCTGCGAAGCATGTTCGAGGTCCGCAAGCGAAGCGCGACCTTCGGCAACGCCCGCTTCGCGCGCAAGCTCTTCGAGGCCGCGGTCAACGCTCAGGCGGTACGCCTGAACGCCGGCGTGGGACTCGGTCATCTCGGACGCGATGCGCTGATGGAGATCTCGGCGCCCGACCTGCTGAGCGCGGTCAACGACCTCGAGGAATCGACCCGGTCGTCGTCATGAGCGGACCAGGGATATCTTCCACCGAGGCGCCGATGGGGCGAGAGGACGGCGGAGTGGCGATCAAGAGCAAGCGGTTCGAGTACACGGCCTCCGTCAACGCCGCGGGCACGATGCGTGCCGAGGGCGGCGCGCCGCTGGACGCGCCGCAGGGCTGGACTTCCGACCACCTGCTGCTCGCGGCGCTCGTGCGCTGCTCGCTCAGCAGCCTGCGGTACCATGCGCGCCGCGCGGGCCTCGTCCTCGAGGGCGCCGGGCGCGCGCGCGGCGTGGTCACGCGGCGCGAGCGCGACGGACGCTTCGCCTTGGTCACCGTCGAGGTCGCGCTCGAGGTCGAGCTCGACCCGGCGCCCGGTCCGGAGGCGCTGCACGACCTGGTCGCCAAGGCGGAGCGGGATTGCTTCGTCGGCGCCTCGCTGACGGCCTCCCCGAGCTACGCGTGGACGGTCAACGGCTCGAGGGTCGATCAGGTCGCGGCCTCGCCTCGGAGCAGCGCGGGGAGCTCCTCGCGCGAGGAGATGTCGAGCTTCTGATAGGCGTGGGTCAGGTGCATCTCGACAAACTCGGGGCCAGATCGGGCCGCCAGCAAAATGAGGTGACGCTGGTCGTGGTCATGGCAGCCACGATCGCGCCGAGCGCGTCGCGGAGCATTCGCGCTTCCCCTAGCTGCGCCCCCTATCCGGGTTAGTGTCGCGCTGTGACCGCTGCGACCCCGCTTCAGCCGCTTCCGGTGTCCGAGGCGCTCGAGCTCGTCGTTCGCGGCTCGTCACGGGCTCCTGGCCCTCGGGATACCCGGCTGCAGCGCGTGCATGCTCCTTCCGGCGTCGCTGGCGGAGATCCAGCGCGCGCGCCCCGACCTGACCATCGCGATCGGGGAGTTCGCCACGCCGGAGGACTGGCTGGACAGGGAGCGCCTGCTCTGGCCGCGGGGCATCCACGTGAGCCGCTCGTCGGTGCCCGCGCTCGCCCTCCTCGCCGACGGCGTCACGATCGCGAGCCGGCCCGGCGGCGGCCCTGCGGAGGTGATCGACCGCTGGCTGGAGTCGCGGCTCGGACCCGCCGCGCACCCGCTCACGGCCGGCGGGCCGACACCGGGCGAGCTGGCCGCGCTCGACTCGCTGTCCGGCCGCATCGCGTACCAGCGCGCGGTGAAGACACGGGCGATTGAGCGCACGTGAAGGCCCGACCCCACTGGGCGCTCCTGGTCGCGCTCTTCGCCGTGGTGAGCCTGGCCGTGTACGGCATCGCGCGCTGGGTCCCGTTCGAGCCCGAGGCGCCCGCGCTCGCCGAGGGGCCCGCGGGCGACGCCGCCCGGGGTGAGGGCGTCTTCGCCCAGACCTGCGCCGGCTGCCACGGCGCGGGAGGCCAGGGGGGCGGCGCGGGGCCCCGGCTCGCGGGCACCGGGCTGAGCGCGGCGGAGGTCGCGGCGGTCGTGGCCGCCGGGCGCGGGGTCATGCCGGCGGGCCTGGTCGAGGGCGCCGACGCGGCGGACGTCGCGGCCTACGTGGCGCAGATCTCGGGCGGCGCGGCCGGCGCGGCGACCGCGCCCGCGGAGGCGACCGGGGGCCGGGCGGTCCTCACGGGAGCGGAGCTCGGCGGCCTCGCGGTGCGCCTCGACGCGCCCGCGCCCCGTGACTGGACGGTCTGGGTGGAGGGTGCGCCGGGGCGGCTCAGGGTCGCCGAGATCCCGGCGGGCGCCCGGGGGTCGCGCACGCCGGCGGTGCAGGGCGGCGGAACCCTCATCGGCCGGTTCGACCGCGTCCTGGTGGGCGCCGACCCCGAGGCCCCCGACCTCGCCGGGTCGCTGTCGCCCGAGCGCGCCGACGAGCTGCTCCTGCTGCTCGTGGACGACCCCGACCAGCCGGGCGACGCCTCGCTGGTCAACGCGGCCGCCGGCCAGGTCGACGTCCTGCGCGAGCACATTCGCTTCCTCGCGGCCGCCCGCGACGAGGACAACCTCCCCAACGTCCGCTTCCACGGCGAGCACACGGTCAACATCTCGCGCGGCGAGCCCCTTCAGGACGCCGACGGCAACGGCGAGCCCTCCAACCCGGGCGACGGCGTCGGCCTCATCGACGGCCCGCTCGCATACCTGCCCCGCATCGCCGCCCTCGCAGGGCCGGCGGCGAGCGCCGACGGTCGCGAGGCCCAGGCGCTCGTGACGCTGATCGCGCGGCAGGGCGCGAGGTGCGGCCAGGCCTCGTCGGTCGAGGAGGCCGAGCCGGCCATCGCGGCGATCGAGCGCGCCGACGTCCGGCTGGCCGCCGCCTGGCAGCGGCTGCGCGCCCGCGCCCGGCAGAGCGCCGTCATCGAGCTGGAGCCCGGCTGATGCAGGGCCTCGCCCCGCTCGACGTCGCCTCGGGCTACGCCGACGTGCTCGAGACGGTCTTCACCACCCCGGTGGCCGGCAAGGCATGGCTCGCGACGATCGCGCTCGCGCTGGCGCTCGTCCAGATCTCGACCGGTTCCCGCATCTACGGACGTCTCGCCGGGGTGCTGCCCTTCGAGCCCGCCACGGCGGCACGCGTCCACCGCTGGTCGGGCCGGCTGGCCGTGCTCGTGACCCTGCCGATCGTCTTCCACTGCATCACGATCCTCGGCTTCCAGACCACGGACGCCCGCGTGGCGGTGCACTCGCTCGTCGGCTCGTTCCTCTACGGCGTGGTCGCCGTGAAGCTCCTGGTCGTGCGCGACCACAGCTTCCCGGGCTGGGCGCTGCCGCTGGCGGGCGGCACGCTCTTCGCGGCGATCACCGTGCTCTGGCTGACCTCGAGCGGGTGGTACTTCACCGAGGTCCGCTTCGGGTTCTGAGCGGGCGCCCTACTCGGTCGGGGTGAGCTCGATCGCGCGGCGACGGCGGACGAGCTGCGAGAGCGCCACCGCGAGCACCAGCGCTCCCCCGTAGAAGAGCTGCTGGACGAAGGTGTCGACGCCCAGCTGCTGGAGGCCGGTGATGCCGGTGGCCAGGAAGTAGACGGCCAGGACCGCGCCGAAGGGGTTGAAGCGGCCCGGCTGGATCGCGGTGGCGCCGAGGAAGGCGGCCGAGAAGGCGGGCAGGAGGAACTGGAGGCCCGAGGCGGGGTCCGCCGAGCCGGTCGTGCCCGCGTAGATGACGCCGGCGCCGGCGGCGATGACGCCGGAGGCGATCATCGCGCCCCAGCGCAGCCTGGCCACGTGGAGGCCGGAGAGGCGGGCGACGCTCCGGCCCCGGCCCACGAACAGGAGGCGGCGCCCGACGGGCGTGAACTCGAGCACGTAGAAGAGGACGGCCGCCAGCGCGAGCGCGTACCAGAAGGACAGCGGCACCCCCAGGAACTTGTCGATGATGACCGCGTCGACCAGGTCCGAGGAGATGCCGCCGATCGTGCGCGAGTCGGAGAGCCACAGCACCACTCCGGCGATGATGCTCGAGGTCCCCAGGGTCACGATGAACGAGTCGATCCCCAGCAGCACGATCAGCCCGCCGTTGATCGCGCCGATGAGCGCCCCGGCGGCCAGGGCGACGAGGATGGCGAGGCCGATGCTCATGCCGTGATCGACGTTGAGGACCGCCACGATCATCGCGGCCAGCGTGAGGTTGGCAGCGACGGAGATGTCGTACTCGCCCGCCACCAGCGGCAGGATCAGGGCGAGCGCGAGCACCACCTGCACGGCCTGGGTCCCGAAGATGTTGATGAAGAAGTTGTCGGTGGTCGGGAAGGTGTCGGGCTCGGCGATCGAGAAGGCGACGATCGTCGCGATCCAGGCGACCGGCAGGGCGGCGCGCTCGGCGACGTCGGCGAGGCGCACCCGCCGCTGAGAACGGTCGGCCTGGGCCGGCGTCGGGGCCGGGGCGCCGGCCGTGCTCACTCGGCCACCGGGGCCACGGCCGCCGCGTAGCACCGCTCGGTGATGCGCTCGCGCGTCAGGTCGTCGCCGCTCAGCTCGCTGGTGATCCGCCCGCGTCCGAAGACCAGGACCCGGTCGCAGATCTGCTCGAGCTGGCCGTGGTCGCTGCTCGCGCAGAGCATGCACGCCCCCGCATCGGCGGCCGCGCGCATCGTGGCGTAGATCTGCTGCCGCGCGCCGACGTCCACCCCCTGCGTCGGCTCGTGGAAGAGCACCAGCCGAGGCGAGGACGACAGCCACTTGGCGAGCAGCGCCTTCTGCTGGTTGCCGCCCGACAGGCCCCCGTACTCGGCGCGCGGGTCGCCGGGGCGGACGTCGAACCGGCCCATCAGCCCGCCGGTGTCCCGGTGCATCGCGCCCCTGCGGAGCACGCCGGCACGCCGGTAGGCCGGCAGCCGGGGCAGCGTGACGTTGTCGGTGACCGAGAGCGAGCCGACCGCGCCGCTGCGCTGCCGGTCGGCCGGGATCAGCGCGATGCCGGCGTCGAGCGCCCGGTGCGGGTCGAGCGCCGCCAGCTCGCGCTCGCGGCCGTCCATCACGAGCCGGCCCTCGTCGGCGCGCCACGCGCCGCAGAGCAGGTAGGGGACCGACTCGAAGCCGGAGCCGGCGAGCCCGGTGAGGCCGACGACCTCCCCCTGCTGGACGTCGAAGGAGACCCCCCGGACGCCGGGGCCGGTCAGGTCCTGCACGGACGCCGCCCGGGCGTGGCCCGGTGCGGTCGCGGCGCTCGACGGTGTAGGTCGCCAGGCGGCGGCCGATGATCATCTCCACCAGCCGCGACTCGTCCGTGTCGGCCGTGACCGCCGTCCCGGCGACGCGCCCGTCGCGCAGCACGGTGACGCGGTCCGTGATCTCGCGCACCTCGTCGAGCTCGTGCGACACGAACAGCACGCTGCCGCCCGTGGCGGCGATCTCGCGGACCAGCGCGAACAGGTGCTCGACCTCGGCCCGGGGCAGGAACACGGTGGGCTCGTCGAGGACCAGCATCCCGGGGCCCTCGTGCTCGTCGCGCACGTCCTCGATCGCCCGCACGATCGCCAGGAGCGCCCGATCGGCCGGGCGCAGCTCTCCCACGATCGCCGTCGGCGAGATCCGGACGCCGTAGCGCGCGAAGGTCGCCCGCGCGCGGCGCGCCTCCGAGCGCCACGACAGGAACGGGCGGCGCCGCGCCCGCGCGATGAGGCCCGCGCGCAGGTTCTCGACGACGGTCAGCGAGAGGATCAGGCCGAGGTCCTGGTGGACGAAGCCGATGCCGAACTCCCGGAACAGCCCGGGCGGCAGCGGCAGGGGGACCGGCCGGCCGGCGATCTCGAGCTCGCCGTCGTCCGGGGCGTGGAAGCCCGCCAGGATCTTGATCAGCGTCAACTTGCCCGAGCCGTTCTCGCCCAGCAGGCCGTGCACCTCGCCGGCGCGGACCCCCAGGTCGGCGGCGTCCAGGGCCTGGACGCCGCCGAAGTGCTTGGAGAGCCCGCGAGCGGACAGCGCGGGCGGCCGTGCGGCCGCCCGCGGATCGGCGTGGGCGTCTACTGGAGCCCCCAGAGCTCCCGGTAGTCGTCGGGGTAGGTGTCGCCGAAGCCCAGGCCGGGACCTGTGGACTCTGCGATGTTCGTCGCGCTGAACACCCGGATCGGGATGTTCGGGGTGGTGGTCGGCTCCGCGCCGCTGGCGAGCCGCAGGTGCTGGTCGATGGCGCCGTAGGCGATCCAGTCGAGGTTCTCCGCGACGTCCACCGCGATCACCGAGTCGGGGCCGATGAGCTTCATGATCTCGGCCGTGCCGTTGAAGGTGGCGATGTGGAGGTCGTCGCGGCCCAGCGCCTTGATGGCGGCCTCGGTCTGGGGCGCCTGCGCGCTGTCGTAGAGGTTGATGACGTAGTTGATGGACGGGTCGCTCGTGAGCGCGGACTGGACCTGCTGCTGGAGCTTGCCCAGGTCGGCGATGGTGGAGTCGATCTTGGTCAGCGTGCAGCCGTCGCCGCAGTAGGTGGCGAACTCGTCCTCGATGCCCGCGACCATCGGGACCGTGGAGTTCACCTGGTCGATCGTCGTGACCAGGACGTTGGCGTCGCCGCTCGTCTCGACGATCACCCAGTCGGCGAGCAGCCGGCCGGCCTGCTCGTAGGGGATGTTCGTCGCGGCCGTGATGTTCGGGTCGATCGGCTGGTTCACGTCGTAGAGGTGGGTCGCGACCACGGAGATGTCCTGGGCGGTCGCCTGGCGCACCTGGGCCGAGATGGCCGCGGGGTCGAGGCCGGCGAGCAGGTCGATGGAGTCCGCGTTCTGGGCGATGGCGTCCGTGACGCCCTGCGCCCACTCCGCCGGCGTGCCGTTGTTCTTGAAGATGTTGACGTTCAGGCCCGCCTCGTCGCCGATCCTCACCATGTTGTTGGCGATGGTGGTCACGAAGGGGACGTTGCTCGACGCCGGGACGATCGCGACGCTCTTGCCCGCGGCAGCCGCGGCATCGACCGCGGGACCGGGCGCCTCGAACTGGGGCTCGGCGCTGAACGCGTCGAGCTGGGACTGCGCGTGCTCGATGTCCACGGCGGCGGCGTCCGTGGTGGCCGCGCCCTCGTCGTCATCGTCCCCGCACGCCGCGAGGCCGACGGCCGTCGCGACGACGAGGAGCAGGGCCAACCATCGCCTCAATGTCATGAGTCCCCCCGTGTCCGGTTGATCCCGTGGCGGATCGATGGCGACTCTACGGCCCGGCTCGAGCCCCGGGCAACCTCTCCGGCGGTCACGTAGCCGTCGGCCACGTCGTCGCGCACCGCGGCCGGGTCGCGCTCGGCGGGATCGCCGTAGCCGCCCCCCGAGGGCGCGACCAGCAGCAGCCGCTCCCCGGCGGCGGCCTTGCGGTAGGGGAACTTGGAGGGGAGCACCTGCTCGCGGTCGGTGCCGGCGTTCAGCACCACGGCCCCCGGCGTGCCGTCCTCGCCGCCGAACAGCCCCGGCGGCGGGTGCTCGGCGCCGTCGCCCTCGAGCGAGAACCCGCCGTCGGCCAGCATCTCGATCTCGCGGACCGTGCCGATCCCCCCGCGCCAGCGGCCCGCGCCGGCCGAGTCCTCGCGCAGCTCGTAGCGGGTGACCCGGAGCGGAAGGTGGCTCTCGATGTCCTCGATGGGGTTGTTGCGCGTGTTCGCGTAGAGGGTGTCGACCGCGTCGAGGCCGTCCTTGCCGAGCCGGCCCCCGTACGAGCCCTCCTGGATGTCCATGTAGACCCAGTGCCCTCCGCCCTCGGGCAGCAGGCCGGAGTAGGCGACGACCTTGAGGTTGCCGACCCCGGCGCTGACGCGGTCCGGGACGATCGGCGCGATCGCGCGCATGAGCGTGTCCGCCAGCACGTTGCCGGTGCAGAAGCGCGCGATCGTGGGCGCGGGGAAGCGCGGGTTGGCCAGCGACCCCTCGGGCGCGTGGATCGAGATGGGCCGGAACAGGCCCGAGTTGGCCGGCACGTCCGGATGGGTGGCGCTGTCGAGGAGGATCGAGCGCAGGGTCAGGTAGATCGCGATGTCGACCGTTCCCTCGAACGGCATGTTCAGCGGCAGGTCGATCTGATCGGCGGTGCCGGTGAGGTCGACGTGGATCTCCGAGCCGCTCACCGTCACCGCCACCGCGATGCGCAGGTCCCGGTAGCGCGGGTCCGGGTGGTCGATGAACCCGTCGACGAAGCCCTCGGCCGAGTAGGTGCCGTCGGGCAGGCGCTCGATCTCGGCCCGCAGCATCCGCTCGGAGTAGTCCATGAGGTCCTCGGAGGCGGCCTGCACGGTGTCGATGCCGTAGCGGTCGACCAGCTCCAGGAAGCGCTCGGCCCCCGTGCGGGCGGCGGCGATCTGGGCCTCCATGTCGCCCACCACGAGCGAGGCGGCGCGCACGTTGTCGCGCAGGATGCGCCAGATCCACTCGTTGCGGCGCCCGCCCTCCTCGATCTTGATCGCCGTGAGCTGCAGGCCCTCGGCGTAGGCGTCGGAGGCGTCGACGATCCCGCACGAGCCCGGCGTCAGCGCGCCCAGGTCCAGGTGGTGGGCGGTGGTGGTCGAGAACCCGATCAGCTCGCCGCCGTGGAAGATCGGGGTCACGAAGGCCACGTCCGGCTCGTGGGAGGCGCCGTAGTAGCTGTGGTTGTGGATCACGACGTCGCCGGGCCGCCACTCCTCGCCGATCTCGGCGAACCGGCGGTTGATCCCGCGGATGTAGCCGGGGATCGGCCCCGACTGCAGCGGGGTGGACTCGCGCGACTCGCAGAGCTGGCGGGCGTCGGCGTCGCAGATGACGCAGCCGAAGTCCTCGCTCTCGCGGATGATCGACGAGTAGCTCATGCGGGCGAGCTTGTGGCCCATCTCGGTGGCGATCGAGTCGAGCGCGCCGGCGATGACCGATGCCAGGACGGGGTCGACGCGGGTGGGGGCGGTGCTCATCGGGCGAGTATGAGGTTGCCGGAGGGCTGGGCACAACCGCTCCAGCCCGGGGGGACCAGCACCGTGGTGTCGCGCTGGAAGACGATGGCGGGGCCCTCGAAGGGCTCGCCCGCCGGCAGGCGCGAGCGCTCGTAGTGGCGGGTGGGCAGCGAGGCGAGCGCGCCGTCGACGCGGAAGACGCCCTCGCCCTCGCCGATCAGGGCATCGTCCATCGCGCCGTCCGCGGGCGGCAGGCGCTCGACCTTCGGGCGCACCCCGGTCGCGGTGACGCGCAGGTTGACGACCTCGATCGGGTCGGTGAACGCGTGCCCGTACTCCTGGCGGTGCATGCGGTGGAACTCCTCGAGCGCCGCCTCGCTGAACCGAGCCCCCGGGAGGGGGACGCGCAGCTCGTAGCCCTGGCCGAGGTAGCGGCAGTCGAGCGCCGTGGTGACCTGGACGTCCTCGTCCGCGACGCCGTCGTCGCGCAGGCGCCGGCGCAGCTCGCCCGCGATGCCCTCGAGCTCGCGGTCGATCCGATCGGCGTCGATGGCGCCCTGGATCATGAACACGGTCCGCATCTGGTCGTACTTCAGGTCGCTCGTCAGCAGCCCCGTGGCGGCGGTGATCCCCGGGAACGGCGGGACGAGGACCTCGGGCGCGCCGAGCAGGTCCGCCACCTCGGCCGCCGCCAGCGGCCCGCCGCCGCCGAACGCGACCAGCGTGAACTCGCGCGGGTCGTGGCCCTTCTGGATCGTGCGCGAGCGGATGGCACCGGCCATGTTCGCGTTGGCGATCGTGACGATCCCCTCCGCCGCCTCGAGCGGGGACATCCCGAGGCTCTCGGCGAGCTCGCCCACGGCCGCCTCGGCGGCCGCCCGGTCGAGGCGCATCTCGCCGCCCAGGAAGCGGTCCGGGTCGATGCGGCCGAGCACGACGTTGGCGTCGGTGAGGGTGGGCTCGGTGCCGCCCGTCCCGTAGGCGGCCGGGCCGGGCGTGGCCCCGGCGCTGCGCGGGCCCACGCGGAAGGCGCCGCCCTCGTCGCGGTGGGCGATCGAGCCGCCGCCGGCCCCGATGGTGTGGACGTCGACCATCGGCACGAGCAGCGGATACCCGGCGACCTGGGTGTCGCGGGCCTGGGCCTCGATGACGCCGCGCTCGGTGACGATGCCGATGTCGGCCGACGTGCCGCCCACGTCGAAGGTGATCAGCCGGGTGCGGCCGTCCAGGTCGCCGGCCCACAGCCCCCCGAGCACCCCGGCGGCGGGGCCCGACAGCATCAGCGTCACCGGGCGCCGCGCCGCCTGCGCGGCGCTCGCGACCCCGCCGTTGGACATCATCACGTGCAGGTCGCCCGGCACCCCGGCCTCGCCCAGGGAGCCCGCCAGCCGCTCGAGGTAGCGCCCGGTCAGCGGGCCCACGAACGCGTTCATGCAGGCGGTCGTGAACCGCTCGAACTCCCGGAACTGCGGTGAGATGTCCGCGCTGGTCGTGACGAAGGCGTCCGGCATCTCCTCGGCCACGATCGCGGCCGCGCGCCGCTCGTGCTCGGGGTTGAGGTAGCTGAAGAGGAGGCACACGGCCACGGCCTCGACCCCGGCCTCGCGCAGCTCCCGGGCCGCCTCGCGCACCTCGCCCTCGTCGAGCGGCTCCAGCTCGGCGCCCTTGGGTGGGGCGAGCCGCCCCGCGACGACCTTGCGGTGGCGCCGCCGCACGAAGGGGCGGGCCTGCCACGGGATGTCCTGCATGATCGAGTAGTGCTCGGGGCGCTGGTGGCGCCCGATGTGGACGATGTCCCGGAAGCCCCGGTTCGTGATCATCCCCGCCGTCGCGCCCTCGAACGTGAGCACGGCGTTCGTCGCGACGGTCGTCCCGTGGTAGACGCCGCCGACGTCCCGCGGGTCCACGCCGGCCTGGGCGCAGAGCTCGACGAGCCCCTCCACCATCGCGCGCTCCGGCTCCGCGGGCGTCGAGCGGACCTTGTGGACGTGCACGGCCTCGGAGGCGGTGTCGTAGAGCATCAGGTCGGTGAAGGTGCCACCGATGTCCACCCCGACGACGATCACCGCGGGATCCTATGGGGCTCCCGCCGCGCCGTCACGAGACCAGCGCGGCCACCGCCCGCGCGAGCACCCGGGCGCCCAGCTCGCACTGCGCCGGCGAGCTGTACTCCTCGGGCGAGTGGCTGACGCCGCCGCGGCTGGGCACGAGCAGCATCCCCGCCGGCACGTGGGCCGCGAGGACCATGGCGTCGTGGCCGGCGCCGCTCGGCATGCGCGCCGCGCTCGCCCCCTCGATGGCGGCCGCGCCCTCGATCAGCTCGACGAGCTCGCCGGACATCGGCGCCGGGGGCACGCGGTAGGCCTCCGCGAGCTCCAGGCCGAGGCCCTCCTCGTCGGCGATCGCTCCCAGGGCCGCGCGGCAGTCCTCGTCCAGCTCGCGCACCCCGGCGGCCGACGGCGCCCGCAGGTCGATCGACAGCTCGCAGACCCCGGGGATGACGTTGCTGCTGCCGGGCGCGACCCGGAGGACCCCGACGTTGGCGGTGGCCTCCTCCCTCCCCCGCGCCAGATCGCGGATCGCCAGCACCATCCGCGCCGCCCCCGCCAGCGCGTCGCGGCGCAGCCGCATCGGCGTCGTGCCGGCGTGGTTGGTGCGCCCCGTCACCCGGGCGCGGTAGCCCACGAGCCCCACGATCGACGTCACGACGCCGATGTCGGTGCCGGCCGCCTCCAGGCGCGGCCCCTGCTCCACATGCAGCTCGAGGTAGTGGCCGACCTCGTCGACGCGGCGGGCCTCGCCCTGCCGCTCGGGATCGCGGCCCCAGGCGGCCATCGCCTCGGCCAGCGTCACCCCGTCGGCGTCGCGCCGGTCGCCGAGCCCGCCGAGATCCTCCCCGCAGAACGACCGGCTGCCGAACAGCGCCGTGTTGAAGCGGGTGTTCTCCTCGTCCATGAAGGCGGCCAGCCACACCGGCCGGCGCGGATCCACCCCCCACTCCCTGAGCAGGCGGATCGCGTGCAGCCCGCCGATCACCCCGAGGGCGCCGTCGAAGCGGCCGCCCTCGGGCACGGTGTCGATGTGCGAGCCCATCAGCACGGCGGGGCCGCCGCCGGCGTCCCAGCGCGCGAGGAGGTTCCCGGCCGCGTCGACCTCCACGTCGAGGCCCAGCCGCCGGCAACGCCCCTCGAGCCACTCGTAGGCGGCGCGCAGCTCCGGGCTCCAGGCGAGGCGCGTCACCCCCGCGCCCTCGGCCGTGAAGGCCGCCAGCGCCTCCAGGTCCCGCTGGAGCTCGCCCACGCGCCCCCCAGGATCGCTCTCGGGGGCGGAGGCTAGCGTCAGGCCAGGTGCTGCGTGAGCTCGGCCTCGAGGCCGGCCGGCGTGAGCTCCTCCCCGTCGTTGAGGCGCTTGAGGGCGCTCGTGATGATCGCGCGCGCCTCCTTGCGGGACGACTCGGCCAGGTAGCCGGAGTAGAAGCTCTCGCCGGCGAGGCAGCGGTTCAGCTCGTGGTCCCGGTTGTGGTCGTTGAGCTCCGTGAAGTACACGACCCGGTAGCGGCGGTCGTACCCGCCCTCCCGGTAGACCTCGAACATGATCTTGGCCGCGTTGGCCGTGGCGGTCTCACCGGACGCCGGCAACCGCCGCCTCCTCCCCGCTCTCGGCCTCCGCGCGCAGCTGCCGCTCGAACTCCTCCATGCGGCGCTGCAGCTCCCGCTTCTTGTCGTTGGCGCGGACCATGTCGTCGCGGTAGCGGTCCAGGAAGTACCCGATCGTCTCGACGCGGATCTTGATCGAGCCCGTGGGCTTGTTCTCGTCGATGTCCTTGAAGCAGAAGTACGGCGTGCCCGACTTCTGCACGACCTCCTCGACGGTCGCGTAGATCGGGGCGTCGTGGCCGCACTTGAAGGACGACAGCTCGAGCGCGACGAGGTTGGGGTGGCGGGCGGTGTACTTGGCCGCCCACACCTTGCGGCTGGTGTTCTCCGAGTACGAGTTCTTCCAGACGTCGGAGATGTCCATCGGCTCTGAGATGCGCCCGGCCTCGACGTCCTCGCCGAAGAGGCGCCAGACGATGTCGTCGTCGATGGGCAGGCTGTCCTGGGTGAAGGCCGGGTAGCCGATCTTCTGGAACTCGTCGAGGATCTCGTGGCAGATGCCCGGGTCGTTGTGGTACGGCCGGGCCAGCACCACCACGCCGAGCCGGTCCTCGCGCTCGAGCTCCTCCAGCGTCTCGCGGGCCGCCGCGCGCAGGTCGCGCTCGAAGCCCTCGAGCGCGGCGTAGCCAACGTCCACCGCTCGGTGGTGCTCCTCGCGCGTGAGCCCGAGGACGCCCTCCCAGTCCTCCCACATCTGCTTCTCGAACAGCCGCGGCTGGTCCACGTTGACGAACGTGCCGAGGTAGCGGACGCCCATCTCGGCGAAGAGGTCGCTCTCCTTCATGAACGCCGCCTTCACCGCCTCGGGCGTGGTCGTCACGGTCGGACAGGCCCGGCACCCCTGGGTCTTGGCGAGGGGCGACGGCAGCGCGTCGATCATCGGGAAGAAGATGACGTCGAGCGGCTTCTTCGCGTGGGCCTTGTACAGCAGGTCGTGCACGTGCGGGATGCCGACCTTCGAGGGGAAGCAGGGGTCGATGGCGCCCCGCTTGGCCCCGGACTTGTAGAGCTCCTCGGAGGTGAAGCCCGAGTAGACGAGGTTCTGCGGCGGCACCCCGAGGCTCTCGAAGTAGGCCGAGAAGAGCGGGTTGAGCGAGTACTGGTTCAGCACGCGCGGGATGCCGATGCGCAGCGACTCGCGCTTTGACAAGAGGACGTTGCGCTCCTTCTGCGCCCGGGTGCGCGGCCGGCGGATGTGCGGGTCGGCCACCTTCGGCGGGCTGGTGCTGCGCCAGACGGCCTCGGCGGCGATCTGGAGGAAGTTGGGGTAGGCCTCCTTGTTGGAGTCCATGCCCTTCTTGATGACCCGCATGGCGTCAACGTCCTCGACGAGCCCGCGCTCGCACGAGTTGCCGACGATCAGGCGCCGCACGCCCGGCTTGAGCGGGATCTTCGACGGCCGCTCGGAGTCGTCGATGTCCGACCCCTCGACGGTGACGTCGATGAACGTGCGCAGGCACTTGTTCTTGCAGAAGAAGCAGCGCGTGTCCTCGTTGCGGTGGGTGATGAAGGAGATGTCGCGCACGCCCTCCATCCCGATGAACTGCGTCTCGCGGCCGTTCTCCCACAGGCGGACGGCCTCGATGGCGGCCCCGATCGCGCCGGACTCGCCGCAGTGCTCGTGCACGCGCACGCGCGCCGCGGTGTCCTTGCCGGCGAAGCGCGACTCGATGAAGTCGACCTGCGACTTGACGGCCGCCAGGTTGTGCTGGGTGCCGCCCTGGAGCACGAAGTTCGTGCCCAGCGAGGCCAGGTTCGGGATCTGGGAGACGTAGAGCCAGATGTTCTTCGGCAGCACGGCGGCGAGGCCGGCCATGATCTCCTGCGGCTGCCAGCCCTGGCGCTGGAAGTCGACGATGTCGGACTGCATGAACACCGCGCAGCCGTAGCCGAAGGTGGGCATCGTCTCGGCCGAGAAGGCGATGTCGGCGTACTCCTTGACCGAGAAGCCGAACCCCTCGGCGGTGGACTGCAGGAAGTAGCCGTTGCCCGCCGAGCACTGGGTGTTGAGCTTGAAGTCCTTGACCTGGCGGTTCTTCAGGATGATGAGCTTGATGTCCTGGCCGCCCACGTCGCAGATGACGTCGGTGTCGGGGTAGAAGGCGAGCGCCGACTCGGTGTGGGCCACGGTCTCGACCAGCGCCACGTCGGCCGCGAGGGTGTCGCTGAGGATGTCCTTCGCGTAGCCGGTGGTCCCGATGCCCATGACCTTCAGGGTGGCCCCCTGGGCCTGGACCTTGGCCTCGATGTCGGAGAGCACCTCCTGGGTGTCCACGATCGGGTTGCCCTTGGAGAGCTGGTAGCTCTTCACCAGGACGTTGCGGTCCTTGTCGAGCAGGGCGGCCTTGGTCGAGGTGGAGCCCCCGTCCAGGCCGATGAACCCCTCCACCACCTCACCGGGCGTGAAGACGGCCTCGTCGAACACGGGCGGGCGGTAGCGCTCCTTGAAGGCCTCGAGCTCGGCCGGGTCCTCGGCCAGCCCCTTGCCGCCGGCGGCCTGCTTCTCCTCGATCCGCCCGACGTCGATGTAGCGGCGCAGGTTCTCGGTGCCGCGATAGACGCCGACGCCCTCCTCCTCGGAGAGGCCGAACTGCACGGCGCCGATCGCGGCGAAGTACTGGGCGCTCTCCGGGACGCGGATCAGCTCCATGGGGTCGACCCCCTCCGGCAGCGGGGTCTTGCGCTCCTTCCAGATCAGCGGGATGGCGTGGCGCCAGGCCTCCACCATGCCCCGGATGAAGGTGTTCGGGCCGCCGAGCAGCAGGACGTGCGGGCGCAGGGTGTTGCCGCGCGTCAGCACGGAGATGTTCTGGCCCACGATCGCGTCGAACAGGGACGCCATCAGCTGGTCCGGCGGCACGCCCATCTTCTGCAGCGAGTTGATGTCGGTCTCGGCGAAGACCCCGCACTTGCCCGCCACCGGGTGCAGCTTGATGCCGTCGTAGCCCATGTCGCAGAGCTGGTCCGGCGGGATCTGGAGCTTGGCGTTGATCTTGTCGATCACCGCCCCGGTCCCGCCGGCGCACTTGTCGTTCATCGACGGGATCTTGGTCTTCTTGCCGGTCTCGGGGTCCTCCTTGAAGATGATGATCTTCGCGTCCTGGCCCCCGAGCTCCACCACCGACCCGGCCTCGGGGTAGAGCTTCTCCACCGCCAGCGAGACCGCGTTGACCTCCTGCACGAACTTGGCGCCGATGCGCGGCGCGAGGCCGCTGGCGCCCGAGCCCGTCACGAAGATCCGGAAGCGCTCCTTCGGGAGCGGGAAGTCGGTCTCGATCCGGGTGAGGAACTCGAGGCACTTCTCGGGCTGCTTGGTGTCGTGGCGCTCGTAGTCCTCCCAGAGGACCTCGTCGGCGACCGGGTCGACGACGACGGCCTTCACCGTCGTCGAGCCGACGTCCAGCCCGATGTAGAGCCGCTCGTGGTCGAGCACGCCCATGCTCAGGCCCCCACGCCGGCCGGCACGGCCGCGGTCGCCTCGGCGTCCCTGCTCATCAGCTCGTCCACGTGCACGACGAAGGTCGCGGCGGTGCCGATGACGCCCTTGGCGTGGGGCACCTTGTAGAGCGGGTCCTGCAGCTCCGGGTGCTCCTCGGCGTACTCGCGCACCTCGTCCAGCGTGCGCCCGGTCCGCTCCAGGATGCGCTCCATCTCCTCGCGGGCCTTCACCTTCGCCTCGCCGAGCGCCATCTGGACGCGGCTGTGCGCGTTGATCTCGCCCTCGCCGGAGGTCTCGACCGGCAGGTAGATCATGTCCTTGTACTGGTTCACCACGGCCGACTGGACGCCGTCGGACTGGGTGGAGGGCATGCACCCGAACGGCTTCAGGGACAGCACCATGTGGCACATGTCCTTGTTCGAGTAGTAGATGTTCTTGGCCACCTCGAGGTGGCCCTCGCCGCCGCCGGCGCGCGAGTTGTACATCGGGTGGCCGATCCGCTGCAGCTCGTACTGGTCGGTGAGCTCGTGCGGGACGTTGCCGAGCGCCTCGCGCAGGCGGTTCCACTCGCGGGTGAAGAGGGCCTCGGCGACCGACAGGGCGGCGTTCTTCTTCCGGGCCTTCAGCTCGGCGGCCATGCGCTTGTCGATGCGCCAGGACGCCGGCATCGCCTCGTCCTCGGTCACGCCGGCCTTGTCCGCGTTGGCCTGCTTGGCCTGGTGGATCATGTACATGATCCAGGTGCCGATCGGCTCCACCAGGACCTGGGCGCCCTCGCGCTCGAGGAACGGGAACATGCGGTAGTTGCCGTCGCCCTCGGTGGTCTGGGCCCAGAACTCGCCCGTGATCTTGACGATGGGCTTCACCCGTGTGCGGTCGACGCGCACCGTGCGCAGGCTGTCCCCCACGTCCCGGATCGCCTCGGTGTACTCGGTGCCCAGCAGCGCGTCGGCGAACTTGCCCGCGTTCTCCGCCATCCCGCCCACGGCGGGGAGCGACGTGAGGAAGGCGCCCATGCGGCCGTCCAGGCGCTGGTTGCGGTGGGTCCGGAGGACCTCCTTCAGGTCCTCCATCGCCTGCTGCATCGCCCGGTCGGTCGCGCCCTCCTCGATCTCGAAGGGCCGCATCTGGTAGCCGACGTCGTTGAGGACGTCGCCCATGTTGAGAGAGTTCAGGAACGCCAGGAAGAAGTCGGCGTTCATCTCGAACCCGTCGGCCTCGCCCGCCTGGTTGAAGCCGCCCGACTGCTGGAACAGCAGGACCCGGAAGCCGTCGAAGCCCGAGTTGCGCAGGGCCAGGCGGTACTCGGCCTCGTACATGCCGAAGCGGCAGGGGCCGCAGGCGCCCGCCGTGACGAAGATGTACTTGTCGATGATGTCCTGGCGCGACATCCCGTCGGACTCGAGCTGCTGGAGGAACTGCACCAGGTTGCCCACGGTGAAGTAGGTGGGGTTGCACTGGCCGTTGTTGCCGTACTCCTTGCCGAGCTGGAAGGCGGCCACGTCGGGGCACGGCAGGGCCTCGGGCTTGTAGCCGAGCCCCTCCAGCGCCCCGTGGATCAGCTCCTCGTGCTTCCAGGTGAGGCCGCCGTAGAGCACGGTGGTGTGAGGCCGCTGCGAGACCGTGAAGCGATGCTCGACGGGCCGCGCGTGATGCTCGCGCTCGACCTCCTCGATGCCGAGCTCGCGAGCGAGGCGCTCGCGCTCCTCCTCCAGCCGGCGCTGGATGAGCTCCTCCGGAATGGGTCTTTGCGTCGTGGACATCGCGTCTCCCCGCGTCAACGGCTGACGGCCCCGCACGGCCGCTGGCCCGTCTGTACCGCACGGGGCTCACCGCTCGCTTGCGCGCCCACTCACGGCTCACTCACGAGCGGGTAGGATGCCCGCGACCCGGTCCCTGTCAGCGTGGGAGGGCCCGATCGCGAGAACCCGCCCCGCCCGGGCGGCCGCCGGCCGCGCGCCACAGACGAGTGCCGCCCTCAAGCCGCCCCGGCTTCCGCGCCCCTGCCTGCCGCGCGAGGACCTCGTGGAGCGCGCGCGCGCCGGGCTCGACGGGGGGCTGCTCCGGGTCATCGCCGGGGCCGGGTACGGGAAGAGCACGCTGCTCGCGCTGGCCGTGCGGGATCCGCCGGGTCCGGTCGTGTGGTGCTCCTGCGACGCGGGCGTCGCCCGGGCCGGCCTGGCGGAGGCGCTGGGGGAGGCGGTCGCCGCGGGGGCGGACGGCGATCTCACCGTGGTCCTGGACGACGCGGACGCCCTCCTCGGCACGCCCGCCGAGGACGAGCTCGCCGCGCTCGTGCGCGATCTGCCCAGGCGGGCGCGCCTGGCGGTCGCGAGCCGGCGGGCCGCGCCCGGGCCGCTCACCGCGCCCCGGCCCGAGGCCGTGGACCTGGACGAGCGCGCCCTCGCCGTCTCCGAGGACGAGTGCCGCGAGCTCCTCGAGGCCCTCGGCGTGGAGGCGTCGCCTGAGGAGGCCGGCGAGGCGCGGAGGCGCGCGGAGGGCTGGATCTCCGGGATCGTGCTGTCCGCCCGGGCGAGCGGGGACCCCGGGGACTACCTGCTCGCCGAGGTGGTCGACCCCCTCGGCGAGCCGGCCCGGCGGCTGCTCGAGGACTGCGCCGTCCTCGACCGGTTCACGCCCGAGATCGCCGCCCGCGTGGCCGACCGTCACGACGCGGGCCGGCTCGTCGAGCACCTCCTCGAGCGGCGCGCGTTCATCGTCCGCGACGAGGACGGCCTGCTCCGCCAGCACCGCATCATGCGCGACGCGCTGCGCCGGCGCCTCGCCGCCGAGCGGCCGGAGTCGCTGAGGGCCCTTCACGCCCGCGCGGCCGGCGCCTGGACGGCGGCCGGGCACCCGGACGCTGCCGCGCGGCACCACCTCGCCGCCGGGGACCTCGGCGCGGCGATCGCCGCGCTCGACGCCGACCCCGCGCCCGAGCGGGAGGCGGGCGTCGACGAGTGGCTGGGCACGGTCCCGGCGAGCGCGTGGTCGGACACCCCCGGCGCGGTCCTGGCCCAGGCGTCCCAGCTCTTCTACCGCGCCGACTACCGGGGCGCGTTCGTCGCGATGGAGGCCGCCGTCGAGCGGCTGATCGACGCCGGCGACCACCAGCGGGCCGCCGTGACCCTGATCCGGCTGCTGCGGGCGGCCCCGCTCGCCGGCGCCCTCTACGACCCCGCGATCGAGGCCGCCCGGAGGCTGATGCCCCGGATCGGCCCCTCGACGGAGGAGCTGGCGCCGGCGCGGGTCGTCCTCGCGCTGCTGCTCGGGGAGTCCTGCCGCTACGTCGAGGCCGAGGAGGAGCTGTCGCTGGCCTCGGGCGCGGCGTCCGGCCAGGCGCTGACCCGTCTGCACGTCGCGGTGACCCGGGCGTTCGCCATCGACCACCCCCAGGGGCGCCGGCCGCAGGCCCTGGCCGCGCTGGACGCCTCGATCGCGGAGCTCGAGCGCCACGCCGACCTCGACGTCCTGAACTACCTCCTCTACGCGCGCGCGTTCCGCGCGATCGTGCTGACCGACGTCGGCCGCTTCGCCGACGCGCTCGAGGAGAGCGAGCTGCTGCGCTCGGCGGCCGCCGAGCGGGGCTTCGAGCGCCTGGCCGTGCCCGTGGTCACGATGCTGCGCCTCAGCGCGCTCGCCGGCCTGGGCGATCTGGACCGCCTCGGGGTCGAGCTGGCGCGGAGCGCCCCGGCCTTCCGGCGGCTCGGGGGGGCGCTGCGCGGCTATCGCCACGACGTGGCGGCGGCGACCCTGGCGGCCGCGACCGGCGACGTGGACGGGGTGCGTCGCGCGACCGCGGCCGCGCGCGCGGGGATGGCGCTTCACGGGCTCCCCCACGACTCGGCCATGGCGCTCGTCGACCTCGCGCTGGCGGCGCTGCGGGTCGAGCTCGCGGACGATGCGCGCGAGCTGGCCGGCGAGGCGCGCGAGCGCGCGGCCGAGGCCGAGGCGCCGTGGGCCGGGGTGCGCGCCGCCATGGCGGCCGCAGCCGCCTGGGGGCCGAGCGCCGAGGGCGACGCCGCGCTCGGCGACGCCCTGCGGCGCTCGTCGCACCGCCGGCTGGAGGCGCTCTGGTCGCGGCGCGAGCGGGCGCTGGCGACCCTGCTGCTGCCGCGCGCGCTGTCACGGGGCGTCGGCCCCGCGGACACGGCCGTGCGCCTGGCGGCGGCCTGTGGCGGAGAGGTCCTGGCCGCCTGCGCCGACGCCGACGGCGTGCCGCCCGAGCTGCGCCGGGCCCTCGCCGAGGCGAGCGCCGCGGCCGTGGCCGCCGACGCCGCCCTCGAGCGGCTGGTCCACGACGAGGACCCGTCGGTCCGCAGCGCCGCCCTCGGAGCGCGGGGGGCCCGCCGCACGCGGCCGCAGGACTGGGTGCGCATCGTCACCCTCGGCGGGTGGAGCGTCCACCGGGGGGGCCAGCGCCTGCCGGACTCGGCCTTCGGCCGCCAGAAGGCCCGGACGCTGCTGGCGATACTCGCGTGCGCCCGCGGGCCCGTCCACCGCGAGGAGCTGATCGAGACCCTCTGGCCGTCGCTCTCCGCGCGGCGCGGGCTGGCGGCGCTCCACTCGACGCTCTACACGCTGCGTCGCGCCCTCGAGCCGCAGCTCGGGACCGGGCGGCGATCGTCGCTCGTGCCCTCCGAGGGGGCCACGTACCGGCTCGCGCTCCGCGACCGCGACTCGTGGGACGCGCTCGAGTTCCTCCGCGCGGCGCGCGCGGGGCTGGCGGGCGAGGGCGAGCGCCTGTCGCGGCTGATGGAGGCCGAGCGCGCGTACGGCGGCACCCTGCTGCCCGAGTGGCCCTTCGCGCCGTGGACCGAGCCGCTGCGCACGGAGCTCGAGGAGACGCACCGGACGGTCCTCGTCCGCATCGCCCAGGAGCTGGTCGTCGCTGGACGGGCGCCGGAGGCGATCAGCCGCTACCGCCTGCTGATCGCCGGCGAGCCCGAGCGGGAGGGGTGGCATCGCGAGCTGATGCAGGTGTACGCCGACACGGGCGAGCGGGCGCTGGCCATGCGCCAGTACGACGCCTGTCGCCGGGTGCTGCGCGATCGGCTCGGGATCGAGCCCAGCGCCGAGACCCGGCAGCTCCACGCGGAGATCCTCCGCGGGACGTAGGGACGTAGGCGTACCACGCGCCTCTCGCGGGCGCGTGGAGACGCGCAGAAGGCCCCTGGCCGGGGCCTTCTGCAGACGGCGGCACCGCCTTCGGCGGGGCTGGCCGCCGAAAGGCCCCGAGCCGGCGCGTTGAAAACGGGGCGTCACTCGTGCCAGCGCAAACCCGGCGAAGTGCGTGCGCCTGAGAGGCCGCCCGGCGGCTTGGCCGTCCCTTTCTCGGCCCTTTGCCGTCGCCTTACCGCCAGGGGTGACGCCCGTGCGGCGGCCGTCATAGCGTCGCCGGGACACCCCGCGACACGAGGCCACCATGCAACGCATTCACATCGCCCGATCAGTGCTCGGCTTCCTCGCCGCCCTGGCGATCGAGGTCGCGGCCCCCTCCCGCTAGCACGGGAGGCGGCCCCCGCCGGCGGCGCCGCCGCCGCCCCGACGGGACCCAGGATGGAGCCCTGTCACGGCGGGGTCGCGGTCATCCCTCACCGGGCCGCGAGCGCGCGCACCTCCTCGCGCAACGACTCGACCTCGCGCTGCAGGGCGCTGAGGCCGTCCTCGAGCTCGGCCACCCGCACCTCGAGCTCCTCGATCTTCCCCTCACGCTCTTCGGTCCCCATCGCGATGCCTTTCAGTCGAATTGCGGTTCCGCTTCTTGCCGGCCGGTCGATGCTCGTGGGCGCGCGGCGGGTGGCGGGGACGGTGCGCGCCCCATGCCCGGCCGCAGGCGAGGCGGCCCCGCTCGGGGAGCGGGACCTCGATGAGGTCGAAGTCGCTCGGCACGACCGTCCTCGCGAAGACGGCGCGCGCTTCCGCCTCGACCTCCTCGCCCCGGTACCGGGCCGAGCAGTGCGTGAGCGCCAGCAGGCGCACACCCGCCGATCGCGCGAGCGCGGCGGCCCCGGCCGCGGTGGAATGGCCGGCGCTGGCCGCCAGGCCGCGATCGCGCTCGAGCAAGGTCGCCTCGTGCATCAACAGGTCTGCGCCCCGCGCGACCGCCGCCACCGCGTCGGAGGGCATCGTGTCGCCGGAGAAGACGATCAGGCGGCCCCGGCGCGGGGGCCCGGTCACCTCGACGGGCGACAGCCGCAGCCCTCCCGGAGCCGCGCTGGGCCCCACGGGCCAGGCGGGCGCGCTCGGGCCCCTCCGGCACCCCGAGCTCGCGAGCCGCTCGCGATCGAGGTGACCGGCCAGCGGGCGCTCGCGGAGCGCCCAGGCCAGCGCCGGCCCGCGGTGCCTGGCGGCGACGGCCTCGGGCGCGTAGCCCTCGCGCTCCTCCGTCTCGCCGGGAGCGACCTCGCGCACGCGCAGGGGGAAGGCGGGCTCCGAAGTCCCGGAAGCTCTCCACGAGGGCGGCCGTGCCGACGGGCCCGAGGATCGCGAGCGGCTCGTCGCGGGACTTCGAGAGGATGGCGAGGAGGCCGGGAAGCCCGAGCACGTGGTCGGCATGGCAGTGGGTGACGAGGATCGTCGTCAGGCGCCGCAGCCCGGCCGTCGAGGCGAGCAGCTGCCGCTCGTGCCCTCGCCGCAGTCGACGAGGAGGTGCTCGGACCCCCGGGCGACGACCGCGGCGGCCACGCCCCGCTCGCGCGTCGGCGCCCGCGCCGGTGCCGAGGAAGACGACGCTGAGGTCCATCGCGCGCCGCGCTCTGCGGCGTCAGGCCGGGGGGCTGGAGCGGGCGACGTCCAGGACCTCGTCCTGGCGGCCGGCGACGGTCGCCTGGCGCAGGGCGGCCTCGCGCTCAGGGCTGGCGGCGAAGCGCTCGGCCTGCTCCCGCGAGCCGAAGCCGATCAGCACGACCACCGTCCCCGGCTCCTCGGGCGAGCGGAGCACCCAGTGGCCGGTCGAGCCGTGCTCGCGGCGCGTCTCCTCCAGGCCGTCGAAGACGGCCATGAAGCGCTCGGGGTCGGTGACGTCATAGCGGGCCAACAGCACGGTCATCCCTGCTCCCCCTTGCGGGTCTATCCGGGCCGAGCCTGGCCCGCGTCCCTCCGCGGCATCGGCGGACCCGCGGAGGGCCGGCGCGGCAAAGCCGCAGGGCGCGCGCCGCCGGCGCGCGGCCCGGAAGGCCTCGTCGACGCCCCACACGATCAGGGGAAGAACAGGAGCGGCAGCAGCGCCTCGGGGGCGGGCACGGCGGTGTGGAAGACCGCCTGGAGCGGGCCGATCGTCACGATGGCGGCCGCGAAGGCGAGCTCGAACGCGATCCCCCACAGCAGCAGCCGGTTGGAGAGCGAAGCCCGACCGCGCGCAGCGAGGCGTGCTCGGTGCGGGCCGCGAAGGCGGTGCCGATCTGGCAGGCGACGATGCCGAGGAACGTCATCGTCGTCGCCTGGAGGTAGGCCTCGTGCAGCGGCGCGCCCTCGCCGATCGGGTCGCCCGGGCGCCAGCCCGCGCGCAAGCAGGACGAAGAAGAAGCCGGCCATCACCAGCGCGGCGGAGATGCCGCCCAGCAGCAGCCAGGCCCGCATGCAGCATCTGCCGGTCGATGACGCCCTCCGTCGCGCGGTCGGGGCGGCCGCTCCATCAGCGCCGGGCTCGGCCGGCTCGCGGCCGAGCGCCAGCGCCGGCAGCGTCTCGGTGCCGAGGTCGATGGCGAGGATCTGCATCACGGTCAGCGGCAGCGGGACGGCGCCGCCGGAGAGCGCGAAGACCAGGAACGGGACGACCTCGGGTGTGGCGTGGGCGAAGATGTAGAGGATGAACTTGCGGACGTTGTCGTAGACCCGGCGGCCCGCCTCGACCGCGGCGACGATCGTGGCGAAGTTGTCGTCGGTGAGCACCATCGGTGGCGGCCTCGCGCGCGACGTCGGTGCCCGTCGCGCCCCATCGCGACGCCGATGTCGGCGCGCCGCAGGGCGGGCGCGTCGTTGACGCCGTCCCCGGTCATCGCCACCACGTGGCCCTCGGCCCGCAGCGCGTCGGCGATGCGCAGCTTCGCCTCGGGTGAGGTGCGGGCGAAGACGAGCTCGCGTCCTCGCGAGCAGCGCGTCGAGCTCGCGCGTCGGTCATCGCGTCGAGCTCCTGGCGCCGGTCGACGACCGTCGGCTCCGCCCGTGCGATGCCGACCTCGGCGGGCGATCGCGGCGGCGGTGAGTGCCGTGGTCGCCGGTGACCACGATGATGCGGATCCCGGCGCGTGGCAGCGCGCCACGGCGGCGGCGACCTCCGGCCGCGGCGGGTCGAGCATGGCGACGAGCGCCGAGCGAGCGTCAGCTCGCGCTCGGCGTCCTCGCGGCTCGGGGACCGGCAGCCGCCGGGCCAGCCGCCGGCGAGCGATGGCGAGCACGCGCAGGCCCTGCGCCGCGGTCGAGCGTCGGCGCGCGCCGCCGCGCTCGGAGCGGCGCGCACCGCCGTCGGGATCCACCGGGCGTCGCAGCGGCGGCAGCACCTCCTCGGGCGCGCCCTTGGTGTGAACCACAGCTGCCGTCCCGTCGCGATCCACTGTGGACATGAGCCGCAGCGCCGGGTCGAACGGGAACTGGCCCGCGCGCCGCTCGGCGCGTCGCCGGTCGGCGTCAGCGGCGCGCCCAGCGCCGCGGCGGCCGCCAGCAGCGCCACCTCGGTCGGGTCGCCGCGCCAGCCGCCCTCGCCGTCGAGCTCGGCGGTGTTGCAGGCGGCCACGCGGCGCAGCCGAGCATCCGCACGGCCGGCGGCCGGTCGCTCCGCGGGGCGCCGTCCAGCCGGCTCGCCGTCGGGCGTCCAGAGCGCCGCGGCGCGCATCCGGTTCTCGGTCAGCGTGCCGGTCTTGTCGGTGCAGATGACCGTGGTGGAGCCGAGCGTCTCGACCGCGCTGAGCCGCTTGACCACGGCGCCGCGCGCGCGCCAGCGCGCGCACACCGACGGCGAGCGCGAGCGTGATCGTCGGCAGCAGCCCCTCCGGGACGTTGGCGACGAGCAGGCCGATCGCGAACCCGAGCGCGTCGGCGAGCGGCAGGCCCGCCACGAGCACCCCGATCGGGAAGAACGCGCAGGCCGACGACCGACCGCGACGGCGGCGATCAGCCACGCGACCCGCCGCACCTGCCGCTCCAGCGGGCTCTCCTCGCGCCCGACGCGCTGCGACAGCGCGGCGATGCGCCCCAGCTCGGTGCGCATGCCGGTGGCGAACACGAGCGCCGCGCGCCTCGCCGCCGAGGCAGCTGGTGCCGCTGAACACGCAGGTCGCGCGCGCTCGAGCAGGAGCGTCGCCCGCGCGGTGTCGCCGCGCCGCGCGGTGACGGGTACGGATTCGCCGCGTCAGCGCGGACAGGTCGACCTCGACCGCGCCCTCGAGCAGGCGGGCGTCGGCCGAGATGCGGTCGCCCTCCTCGATCAGATCACGTCCCCCGGCACGAGCAGCGCGCGCCTCGACGGCGCGTCGCCGTCCGTCACGCAGGACGACCGCCTGCTCCGGCAGGTAGCGGCGCCAGCGCCTCGACCGCTCGCTCGGCCTGCCGCTCCTGCACGAAGGCGAAGACGGCGTTGAGGAGGATGACGGCCACGATCGCCATGGCCAGCACCGGCGTGCCGCCAGCGACGCCAGCGCGGCCGCGGCCCACAGCAGCAGCGCCAGCGGGTGGACGAGCTGCGTGGCGACCTCCGCCCGAGCCAGTCCGGCGCGCCGCTCGAACTCGTTGCGCCCGACGACCAGACGCCGGCGCGCCTCGCGCTCCGACAGGCCCGCGGGCCCGGTGCGGAGGTCCGCGAGCAGGAGCCCCAGGGGCTCGAGCGGGTCGGTGAGCCCTCATCCCGCCGGGGCCCTTCTACCGCTCGCCGCCCGCCTCCGGCGGCGGGACATCGACCATCTCGACGTCTTGCGGCAGCCCCTGGAGGAAGGGCCCGAGGAAGCGGCCCGCAACCTTGGTGGCGGGCCACCAGAGGGGACTCCGGCCGGCCGTCCCCGAGCTTTCGGCGTGGCCGCCGCGCAGATCGGCGCGGAGGAAGTGGCCGCCGGCTCCGTCCCAGACCCAGCCCCGCAGCACGGGCTCGAACGGCAGCGGCTCGACGTCGGCGCCGAGCTCGCGCGCGATCTCGGCGGCGGCCGAGTCGGCCTGCTGGCACGCGATGCCGCCCTGCTTGACGGGGAAGCT
>CAWIDG010000006.1:0-65970 GCA_963834875.1 Miltoncostaeaceae bacterium | reverse complement strand
GGTAGCGCGGCCGCCGGGTAGCGGGCTCTGGGCTCGCGGCGGCCGCCCCATTTCGCGGGGCCCTCTGCGAGAGTCGGTGGCCGCCGCCGGGGCGACGACGTAGGCTCGCCTCGTGCCGACGCTCGCCCGCCTCGACACCCCGGGTCGCCTGCGCGACGTCTCCAAGCCCGAGGACCTCGCGCGCTGGAGCCGCGAGCAGTCGGCGCGCTTCGACCGGGCCGTCGCCGGCATCCGGCGCCCCGGCCACACGCCCCAGTTCTACAACCCGGCCAGGGTCGCGACCCCCCCGCGCGCGGCCAGGAAGCTGATCACCTGGCCGGGCTTCCCGCGGGCGCTGCTGCTGCGGTTCGGCGCAGACCGCACGCGCGCCTACCGCGCCGCCGAGCGCCTGCAGGGCAGCGGGCAAGACCGCTTCCGCCCCCAGGACGAGTACCTCGAGTGGCACGCGCACCGCGACCCGGCCACGGGGAAGATCACCCGCGTCGACCTCACATGCGAGGGGCCCGAGTACTGGGAGTTCCTCTCGCGGGTCGCGCCCGGCGTGCTGCTGTCGCTCTACCGGAAGCACGTGAGCCCGCAGGTGACCATGGCGCAGCTCATGCCGAGGGGCGCCTACAACCCGGGCAACGTCTGGAACACGGCGCGAGGGGCGATGCACCTCACGCACCCGGCGAACTCCCTGGGGGCGGAGATCAAGCTGGCCGCCGACGCGACGGTGCTGCGCCGGCGCGGCAACCGCGTGCTCACCGACGCCGATGAGCTCATCGAGTGCGCCGGCTTCGGCGAGCGACTGCGCTCGAGCGACCCCCGCATCGGCGCCGACGTCAACGCCCTCGCGCGCGAGGGGTATGCGATCACGCTCCTCGACCCCGTGGGGCTCTACATCATCCGGCTGGAGACGCAGGGCTGGCGCAAGCCCGATGGGAAGCCGGTGGGCGACTACCTCAGGATCACGCGCGGACGGCGAGGACAGGGCCTGCGCGCCGTCTACGAGGTGCCCGCCGCGCGCCCGCGCCGCGGGAAGGCGGTTCGTGGTCGGCGACATCGAGATCGGCGGGCGCCCGATCGAGTGGGGCGGCCAGATCGCCGAGCGGATCACCGTCGGCCTGACCGGGGTGGCGAGCCGGAAGGGCGGCATCAGCAACCCCGCCATCGCGTGCGCCGGCTTCCGCAGCGTCCCGGGCCGCCTCATGCCGCACGCCTAGCGAGGCGGCGGGCGCGTGGCACCCGAGCCGATCCTGCGCCTCGGCCGGATCCAGGGCAACAGCGTCGCCGGCTTCCGCCAGGACCACCAGGCGTTCGTGTTCGGCCGCATCACCCGCGCGCCGGCCTTCCGGGAGTGGCTGGCAGCGGTCGTGCCGACGATCTCCACCGCCCGCCAGGTGCTCGACCACAACGCCCGCTTCCGCGAGCTCCGCGACGCGACCGGGTCCGAGCCGGCCGAGCTCGTCGCGACCTGGCGCAACATCGCCTTCAGCGCCGCCGGCCTCCGCCGGCTGGTGGGAGCGCGGCCGGTGGCGGCCTTCCTCGACGACGCCTTCCGCGAGGGCATGCCGGTCGCGGTCGGGCCTGCTGGGCGACCCGCACGAGGGCCCAGGGAGCCCGGGGCGGTGGCGCTTCGGCGGCACCGAGGCCACCGAGCCGCACCTCGTGGTGACCGTGGCGAGCGACGACGCGGGCATCCGCGACCGCGAGGTCGAGCGGCTGGTCGCGGGCGCCCGCGGCTGGCGGCCGGTGTGGGTGCAGCCGGGCGACAACCTGCCCGGGGCGATGGCCGGGCACGAGCATTTCGGCTTCCGCGACGGCATCTCGCAGCCGGGGCTGCGCGGGCGGGGGAGCCGCGGCCCCGGCGACCTCGTGACGCCCCGTGACCCGGGGCTGCCCCGGTCCCTGCGCTCGCGCTTCGCGCGCTCGGGGCAGCCGCTGCTGTGGCCGGGCCAGGTGGTCCTGGGGGCGCCCGCGCAGAACCCGCTCGACCCGGTGCGCCCCGCGCGGCGCCGCCCGCTGCCGGGGCCGCCGTGGTGCCGCGACGGCTCGTTCCTGGTCATCCGGCGGCTGCGCCAGGACGTCGCCGGCTTCTGGGCCCTCGCCCGCCGCGTCGGCCGGGCGACCGGGCGCGACCCGATCGCGGCGGCGGCGCGGCTCGTCGGCCGCTGGCCCGGCGGGGCCCCGCTCGTCACGAGCCCCGACCGCGACGACCCCGCCCAGGAGCGGCGCAACGACTTCGTCTACGAGGCGACCGACCCCGACGGCGCGCGCTGCCCGTTCGCGGCCCACATCCGCAAGGTGAACCCGCGCGACGTCACCCCCGAGCAGGGCGGGGCGAGCGACACCCTGACGCGCCTGATGCTCCGTCGAGGGATCGCCTACGGGCCACCCACCGCAGCCGAGCCCTGGCGCCTGCGCCGAGACGACGGCGTCGATCGGGGCCTGGTCTTCGCCGCGCACATGGCCTCGATCGTCGACCAGTTCGAGTTCCTGCCCCAGAACTGGACCAACGACCCCCTGCAGCCCGAGGGCGGCGGGCACGACCCCCTCATCGGCCAGGAGGACGCGGGCGCCCGCCGGCGCTTCGTCGAGATGCCGCGGGCGTCCGACGGCGCCCTCGGTGCGCATCAGGATCGACCGCGAGGTCGTCGTGCCCACCGGGGGCGGCTACTTCTTCGCGCCCTCCACCGCGGCCCTGGCCGGCGTGCTGTCGAGGACGCCGTAGCGGACCGCGGGCGTAGGCTGGCGGCATGGCGAGGAGGTACCGGTACGGGGCCCTGCGCCGCCTGCTCAATCGCTTCACTGCGGCCGCGGTCCGGCGAGGGCGCGGCCCTGGGTCCGTCCGGCTCCTGACCGTTGCGGGCCGGCGCACCGGCGAGCCGCACACCACCCCGGTCCACCTGATCGAGGCCGAGGGCGGGCGCTGGCTGGTCGCGCCGTACGGCGCGGTCGGCTGGGTCCGCAACCTGCGGGCCGCGGGCCGCGGCACCCTGGAGCGCGGCGCGCACCGCGAGGACGTCGGCGCCGTCGAGGTCGGCCCTGAGGAGGCCGCGCCCGTCCTGCAGCGCTACATCGCCGACGTCCCGATCACCCGTCCGTACTTCGACGTCTCGGCCGACTCGCCGCTCGAGGCCATCGCCGCCGAGGCCGGCCGGCACCCGGTGTTCCGGCTCATCCCGCCCGGCGGGGGCGGGTAGCCGCGCCCGCCCTCGAGGCACTGCGCCGCGCCGACCCGGTGCTGGCGGGGGTGATCGACGAGGTCCGGCCGGTCGACATGGAGGCCTGGCGCGCGCGCTGGGCGCCCGGCGACCGCTTCGGCCTGCTCGCCCGCGTGATCGTGGGCCAGCAGATCTCCGCGCGGGCGGCGACCGCGATCTTCGCCCGCCTGCGCGAGCTGATGGGCGCCGACGCCCCCGCCGAGGCGGTGGCCGGCGCCTCGGACGACGAGCTCCGCGCCGTCGGCCTGTCGCGCAACAAGATCGCCTCGCTGCGGGACCTCGCCGAGCGCACCCTCGACGGCCGCCTGGAGCTCGACCGCCTCGACGAGCTGCCCGACGGGGAGGTCGCCGCCCAGCTCGTGGCCGTGCGCGGGATCGGGCCGTGGACGGCGGACCTCTTCCTGCTCGGCGCGCTCGGGCGCGAGGACGTCCTGCCGGCCGGCGACCTGCGGCTGCGCAGCGTCGTGCGGGCCGCCTACGGCCTCGACGCGCTCCCCACCGAGCGCGAGGTTCGGGAGCTCGGCGAGCGGTGGCGGCCCCACCGGTCGCTCGCGACCGCCTACCTTTACTCCTGGCGGAGGGATTCCACCGGCGGCGGGGCGGGAACGTCAACGCCATGAGCTCACAGGAGGAGCGATGACGGACGAGGAGATCCAGGAGCGGATCGAGGAGCTCGTCGCCGAGGAGAAGGCGCTGCAGGACCGCGGGGTCGGAGCGGGCATGACGGAGGACGAGCACCGGCGGCTCGACGAGGTGCGGCTCGAGCTCGACCGGCAGTGGGACCTGCTGCGCCAGCGCCGCGGGCGCGAGGAGTTCGGCCTCGACCCCGACCGCGTCAGGGCGCGCGACCCGGAGACGGTCGAGGACTACCTGCAGTAGCCCGCGGCGACATGACGACATAGGATCGCGACGGCGCGCGCCCCGCGGGCCCCCTCCAGCCGCGGTGGGGGGCGCGGCCCCCGCCCGCGCGCGCGGTGGCCGGCTCCCCGCAGATCCGGCTGCGCTGCACCAGATCGTTCGGCGATGCGCTGCTGGGCAACGTGAAGCTGACGGCGCTGCGCGTCGGCGTCGTCGAGCCCCAGCCCGGCGTCATTCCCCAGCCGGTGGTGAGGGCGGGCGGCCCGGGAGGCGTCAGCGGGTAGCCTTCGCGGCCGCGGGCATCCACCACCTCCAGGGAGCGAGACGTGGCGACCTTCACCGTCTGGAAGTTCCACACCGCAGACGGCGCGGAGAACGCGCTCGGCACGCTCGAGCGCCTCCAGTCGGAGGAGCTCATCACGGTGCAGGACGCGGCCATCGTGACCTGGCCCGAGGGCAAGAAGAAGCCCAAGACGCGGCACCTCAGCGACCTGACGGGCGCCGGCGCCCTCGGCGGCGCCTTCTGGGGCTTCCTCTTCGGCCTGATCTTCTTCGTCCCCCTGCTGGGGATGGCCGTGGGGGCCGCGACGGGGGCCCTGGCGGGCTCGCTCACGCACATCGGCATCGACGAGGGGTTCATCAAGGAGGTGCGGGAGAAGATCACGCCGGGGACCTCGGCCCTCTTCGTGATGACCTCCGACGCCGTCATGGACAAGGTGCGTGAGGCGTTCCCCGCGGCCGACGCCGAGCTGATCCACACCAACCTCTCCGACGAGGACGAGGCCGCCCTGCGGCAGGCCTTCGCCGAGGAGGACTGAGCCGGCCGGCGGCGCCCGGCGACGCCGTCCGCGGTGCTCGAGGCCTTCCTCTGGGGGCTGTTCGCGGCCTCGTCGCTCGTGATCGGCGGGGCCATCGCCCTCTGGCGGCCGGTCTCCCGGCCGGTGCTCGGGCTCGTCCTCGCCTTCGGCGCCGGCGTCCTCATCTCGGCCGTCGCCTACGAGCTCGCGCTCGAGGCCTTCACTGAGGCCGGGGGCTGGCAGGGCGCCCCCGCGCTGGGCTTCTTCGCCGGCGTCGCGACCTTCTTCGTGGGCGACACGATCATCGACCGCAAGGGCGGGGAGGGCCGCAAGAGCATGGACCCCGCCGCCGGCGCGGGCGGGGTGGCGCTGGCGATCGTGCTCGGAATCGTCCTGGACGGGATCCCGGAGTCGGCCGTCATCGGGATGACCCTCCTGGAGGGCGGGGTCAGCGTCGCCGTGCTGGTGGCGGTCTTCCTCTCGAACCTTCCCGAGGCGTTCGCGGCCACGGCCAACCTGCGCCAGGGGGGGCGCAGCGGGCGCTGGATCATGGGGCTCTGGACGGCGCTCGCCCTGATCAGCGGGCTCGCGTCCCTGGCCGGGTTCGCCCTGCTCGACGGCGCCTCCCCCGGCGTCTCGGCGTTCGTGCTCGCCTTCGCGGGCGGGGCGATCCTCACGATGCTGGCCGACACCATGATGCCCGAGGCGTTCAAGAACGGCGGCAAGCTCGCCGGCGTGGTGACCTCGGTCGGATTTGCGATCGCGTTCGTGATCTCGACGCTGGAGTAGGCTGGCCGCCATCGTGCCGGGCATGGACCGCGCCACCTTCCTGCGCCGCGCCGGCGGCGCGGTCGCCGTGGCCGCCGTCGCGGGGGCGGTCGGCGCCGGGACGGCGCCGGGCCAGGCGGGCCGGGCGCGGAAGCCCCCGCTGTCGGAGCTCGCCGGGGCCACGACCGGCGTCCTCATCACCCGGGGAAGCGGCGGCTACCGGGCCGCCCAGCGCGAGATCAACACGCGCTACTCCGGCGTGCGCCCCCTGGCGATCCTGCGGGCCCGCAGCGTCTCGGACGTGCGCGAGGCCGTGAAGTGGTGCGCCAGGTACGACGTGAAGATCGCGGCGCGGTCGGGCGGGCACAGCTACGCCGGCTACTCGACGGTGCAGGGCGGCCTGATCGTTGACCTCGCCCGCCTCAACGGCATCCGGGTGGCGCCCGGCGGCGCGACCGTGCAGGTGGGCGCGGGCAACCGCCTGATCGACATGTACTCGGCCCTCGCCTCCCGCGGGCCTGACCGTGCCCGCGGGGTCGTGCCCCACCGTCGGGGTGGGCGGCCTCGCGCTGGGCGGCGGCGTGGGCCTGGCCGGCCGCGCGCTCGGGACCACGTCGGACAACATCCGGTCGCTGACGATCGTCACCGCGAACGGGCAGGCGCTGACCGCGAACGCGCGCCAGAACGCGGACCTCTACTGGGCCTGCCGCGGCGGGGGCGGCGGCAACTTCGGCATCGTGACCGGCTTCACGTTCACCACCCACGCGGTGAGCACGGCGTCGTACTTCTTCGCGAGCTTCGCCTGGGACGACGTGGGCGACGTGGTGGCGCGCTGGCAGCGCTGGGGCCCGAACGCGCCGCCGGAGCTCTTCTCGCTCTGCTCGCTCGGCACGGGTCCGGGCGGCCCCGTCCTGAACGTCTTCGGCCAGTACATGGGCTCGTCGAGCGCGCTCCGCCGGGTCCTCGGCGGGCTCACCACCGCGGCCCAGCCGCGCAGCCTGCAGGTCGGCACCTCGCCGTACATGGACCTGATCCTGCGCTGGGCCGGCTGCCTGAGCGAGTCGCCCGCCGAGTGCCGCCGCCCGCCCTACGAGCCCTTCGCGGCGAAGTCGAGCTACGTGCTGTCGCCGATGTCGGGCCGCGGCATCGCGACGATGGCGAGCTGGATCGAGCGCCGCCAGCGCCAGTCGTCACTGGGCTCGGGCGTGATCATCCTCGACTCCTACGGCGGGGCCATCAACAGCGTGCCCGCCGGCGCCACGGCGTTCGTGCACCGCGACGCCCTCTACTCCTGCCAGTTCGCCGCCTACTGGGGCGGCGGCTCGACGGCGCAGTCCGCGGCGCTCTCGTGGATCCGCGGTTTCTACGCGGCGATGCGCCCGTTCGTCTCGCGCTACGCCTACCAGAACTACATCGACCCCGACCTCACCAGCTGGAAGACCGCCTACTACGGGTCGAACCTCGACCGCCTGGTCGACGTCAAGCGGCAGGTCGACCCGAACGACCTCTTCCGGTTCCGGCAGAGCATCCCGGTCTCGATCAGTTGGCCAGCGCCGACCTCAGGTTGCGCGGGATCGGGCGCCGCGCGTAGCTCACGAACGAGTTGTAGCTCGGCTTCTTGCCGCCGTTCGCCCGCAGGAGCCCGCCGGGCCAGTTGACGTTGTCCTCGAGGTTGAACCAGACCACGGCGGCGACTCGCGGGCCCTTCACCTTGGGCAGGTTGTAGATCTGCTTCAGGTACTTGTTCTGCACGGACGGCGTCACCTTGACCGTGCGGAAGGGGGTCGTGCCGGTGGTGTAGCCGGCCTCGGTGACGTAGAGCTTCATGCCCTTCCGCTTCTTGTCCAGGGTGTCGAGGATCAGGTCGAGGCTGTCCCAGGTCGGGAAGACCTTCGCGTAGGCCTCCGAGGTGAACTTCGGCGCCTGCGAGGGGTAGATGTGCTGCGAGTAGGCGTCGAACTTGACCGACTTGTCGCTCACCAGCTTGTTCATCCACACCTTGGCGCTGATGTTCCCGTTGCCGCCGCTGCTGCGCGGCCCGCCCACGCCCGCGATGACGATGGCGTTCGGCTGGGCCTCCTTGATGTTCTTGTAGGCCTGCTTCACGAGGCCCTTGTACTTGCCGACGTTGCTGGAGTTGTTGAAGCGGAAGAAGTTCTTGAGGTTGGCCTCGTTCCAGATCTCGAAGTGGCGCACGCGCGGCAGCTTGGTCGGGACGCCGCCGATGTTCGTGGTGAAGAACCCGCTGTAGCGGGTTGCGACCGCCTTCATGAACAACCCGTAGGCCTGCGGGATCGGCGCGTTCGGGTTGTACTGGCTCGGGAACTTGGTGTTCCGCCCGTCGACCGCGAACGTCGGCGTGCTGTACGTGCTCACGATCGGGGTGATGTTCGCCTGGTCGAGGCCGATCAGCACCTGGTCGAACGCGCGTCCAGTCGTAGGCCGGGTCGTTGGGGTCGGCCGGGTTGGCCGGCTGCGGACCGTTCGCCACGAACGACCAGAGGATGTCGAAGCGCGCCACCTTCGCCTGCGTGTTCCTCACCAGCTGAAGGCGCTGGGGGATCTCCGCGATCGACGCCGTGGTGAGGACGTCGTCCTGGACCGCGGCGACGCCGCCCATCCCGGTCGAGGGCAGCGCGAGCGCGGCGCCGGCCGCCAGGGCGATCGCCGCCCCGGTCAGGGCTCGGCGCGGGCTGAGGGGCTGTCGCAAGAGATCGTCCTCCCAACAGGGTCCGGAAGCGGGCGGGATGGTAACAACCATCGGCGGACGTCCCGCAAGCCCGAAGGGTCCTCACAGGAGCCTTACCGCTCCTTAAGGGCCGCTAACGGCGGTCGTCGAAGAAGCTGCGGAGCAGCGACAGGGCGTCGGCGGCGAGCACGCCGCCCTGCACCTCCACCCGGTGCAGGAGGCGCGGGTCCCGGAGCGGGTCGACGACCGTCCCGGCGGCGCCGACCTTCTGGTCGGGGGCGCCGAAGACCAGCCGGGCGGCGCGCGCCTGCTGGATCGCCCCGGCGCACATCGGGCAGGGCTCGAGGGTGCAGTAGACCACCGTGCCCAGCAGCCGCCAGCCCCCGACCTGCAGGGCCGCCTCGCGCAGGGCGAGGACCTCGGCGTGCGCGGTGGGATCGCCGCGCAGCTCGCGCTCGTTGTGGGCCTCCCCGACCACCTGGCCGTCGCGCACCACGACGCACCCCACCGGCACGTCGCCGTGCTCCAGCGCCTGCGCCGCCTCGCGAAGGGCCATCCGCATGAAGTGCTCGTCGCGGGGGAAGACGCCGCGCATGGCCGGACACTATCCCCGGCCCGGGCGGTACCCTCGGCCCGTGAGGATCGTCTCGGTCAACGTCGGCCGGCCGCGCACGCTCGAGTTCGACGGGCGCGAGACGACCAGCGCCATCGTGAAGGAGCCGGTCGAGGGGCGGGTGATGGTGCGCCGCATCAACCTCGACGGCGACGGCCAGGCCGACCGGCGGGTGCACGGGGGCCCGGACAAGGCCGTCTACGCCTACCCGGTCCAGCACTACGCGCACTGGCGGGCCGAGCTGGGGCGCGACCTGTCGCCCTTCGGCTACTTCGGGGAGAACCTGACGGTCGAGGGTGCCGACGAGGCGGAGGTCCTGATCGGCGACGTCGTCCGCGCCGGCGAGGCGCTGCTCGAGGTGAGCCACCCCCGCGTGCCGTGCTTCAAGCTCGCCATGCGGATGCGCGACCACGCCTTCGGCAAGCCCTTCCTGGCGAGCGGGCGGGTGGGCTTCTACCTGCGCGTGCTCGAGGAGGGCGAGCTCGCGGCGGGCGACCCGGTCGAGCTCGTGAGGCGCGGCGAGGGCGGGTTCAGCGTGCGGCGGATCGCGTGGATGCTGAACGAGGCCACGGCCGACGAGCTCGACGAGGCCGCCGCGCTCCCCGCGCTCGCCCTCGGCTGGCGCGAGAGCTTCGCCAACCGGGCGATCGCGACGCGGCGCCGCCCCGCCTCGGCCTAGCCCTCCCCCCACCAGCCGGGCAGCATCTCGGCGTCGCGGTTGTCGTCGCTCGGGGCGCCGAACGCGATCAGCTCCGCGCCGGCCGGCCCACCCTCCAGGCAGCGCGGCGCCGTCGGGGCGACGCGCACGGCGTCGAACGGGCCCATCTCGACCGTCTCCTCCCCCACCCGCAGGCGCGCCGTTCCGGCGAGGACCACGTACACCTCCTCCTGCACCTCGTGCCGGTGCCCGAACGGCGTCCGGAAGTCGGCGCCCAGGCGGAAGTAGGAGACCCCGGAGTTCTCCAGCTCCAGCGGCTCCCGGGCGAAGCGCGACTCGAGCCCCGGCGAGAGATCGAACCGGGGCGCCATGTCCTCCACCTCGCGCAGGTTGACCTTCGTGAAGTCGCTCATCGGCCCTCCTGACCGAGCCTGCATGCCTTCTGCCTGCCCGGATGCGCGACGTCGCACGCCTCCGGCGATCCCGAGGCTCACCGCGCCGGGCCCGACCGCCATCTCCACCACCTCTTCCGGGTCGTCCGACATCCGGAACAGGTCCATGTCCGCGCGGTCGATCAGGCCCTCCTCGAGCAGCCGCGCCTGCACCCACCGCACCAGGCCGGCCCAGTGGGCCGTGCCGCACAGGACCACCGGGAAGCTGAGCGCCTTCCCGGTCTGGATGAGGGTGAGCGACTCGAAGAGCTCGTCCATCGTCCCGTAGCCGCCGGGGAACACGATGTACGCCTCGGAGTACTTCACGAACATGGTCTTGCGCACGAAGAAGTAGCGGAAGGCGATGGCCAGGTTGACGTACTCGTTGATGCCCTGCTCGTGGGGCAGCTCGATGGTGCAGCCGACGGACATGCCGCCCGCCTCGCTGGCGCCGCGGTTGGCCGCCTCCATGAGCCCGGGCCCGCCCCCGGTGATGACGGCGTAGCCGCGCTCGACCAGCAGGCGCCCGACCTCGCGGGCGAGCCCGTAGTGGCGGTCCTCCTCGGAGAGGCGCGCCGAGCCGAACACCGAGACGGCCGGGCCCACGCGGGCCAGCGCGTCGAAGCCGTCCACGAACTCGCCGAGGATGCGGAGCGCCCGCCAGGGCTCGCTGTGGATGAAGTCGGGGTCGGTCGGGCGGGTGAGCAGGCTGGCGTCGGCGTGGCCGATCGCCTCGCGCGCCGGCCCGCGCGCATCCAGCCGCCCCGGGCGGACGATCCTCACGAGGCGGGCGACCCGACGCGCCGCACCAGGCGCTCCAGGGGCAGGCGGTGGGCCCGCCGGCTCCACTCCTCCGCCGACCGCCGCGCCGGGTCGCGGGCCCCCGGCGGGCGCCCGAAGCCGAGGACGATCACCGCCCGTTCCGGCTCCTGGAGCCCGAGGGCGCGCTCGAGCGCCTGCCGGTCGGCGATGCCGTTCGGGCACGAGGCGATCCCCTCCGCCCACCCGGCGAGCATCATGCTCTGGGCAGCGCGGCCGGCGTCGAAGTCGACGAGCCCGCCGCCGGGGGTGACGACGAGCGCCACGACCAGGCCGGCCTGCAGCACGTTGCGCGGCGAGTAGACGGCCCTCGCCACGGCCGCCCGCGCGTCGCCCTCGGCCACCACGAAGCGGCACGGCTGGCGGTTGCGGGCGCTCCCGGCGAGGCGGCCGGCGTCCAGGATGCGCCGCTCCGCCTCAGGCGGGACGGCCTCCCCGGAATACGCGCGCACGTCCCGCTTGCTGGCGACGGCGAGGCGGACGTCCATCGCCGGGCACCCTACCCCGCGCGGGCGCGGGCGGCACCGCGGTCAGGCGGCGGTCGGGCGGGTCGTGTGGGAGACGCAGAAGGGCGTGCCCCAGACGGGGTCCCGCCCGCAGGGCCTGCCCTTGCGGTTGAGGGCGGCGCAGCGCGGGGTCCCGTCGATGCCGTGGACGTCCCGCTGGGTCTCGAAGTAGGCCCTCGCGCGGGCCAGGTGCCGGTCGATGAGGCGCGACGCCAGGAGCTGGTCCTGGGCCCGCATCAGCGAGCGGGCGCCCGAGAACAGCGTGCGCGCCGCCAACGGCTCGCAGCCGGGGTCGGCAGCGACCCGGGCGACGCCGGCCTCGCACGCCTCCATGAGGTACCGCTCCGACCAGCCCGGCCGGTGAGGGTCGGGCAGCAGCGAGGGCGCAAGCGCCCGCCAGAGGCCGTCGGCCAGTCGCTCCATCGCGACGGCCCGGTCAGGGCCGCTCGGCGCTCGCTCCCGGACCTCGTTGATCACGCCCCGGAGCAATACAGACCGGTCTCTCCCTGTCAAGATCGCCGCCGCCGCGTGGATGGCCGGAGGGCGCTGAGCGACGGGAGCGCGCCGCCGCACTGCCCGCCGGGGTAGCCTTCCGCAACATTCGGGACGCGGGAGCGGCGTGGACGAGTTCCTGAACACCACGATCAACGGGCTGTCGAGCGGGGGCATCTACGCGCTCGGCGCCATCGGGCTGTCGCTGGTGTACGGGATCCTGAAGCTCGTCAACTTCGCCCACGGCGACTTCATGACCCTCGGCGGCTACGTCGCCTTCGCCATCAACGTGAGCGCCGGGATGCCGCTCGTCGTGGCCTTCCTGGGCGCGATCGCCGCGGTCGCGGCCCTCGGCATCGTGCTCGAGTTCACGATCTGGGCGCCGATGCGCCGCCGCGGTGCGGGCATCATGCAGCTCCTCCTGCTGTCGATCGGGCTCGCGTTCGTCATCCGCAACCTGATCCTGTTCGAGTGGGGCGGCGGCGACCGCGGGCTCGACGTCGACCAGTTCCAGTCGTGGCACCTCTTCGGCGACGTCACGATCTCGGCCATCCAGGTGACGGTGATCGCCACCGCCGGCGTGGTGTTGTTTCTCGTGGCGACGATGCTCCGGGTGACGCTCGTCGGCAAGACGATGCGGGCGCTGTCGGACAGCTTCGACCTGGCCGAGGTCTCGGGGGTGAACACGCGCCGGGTGGTGATCTACACCTGGCTGCTCGCCGGCAGCCTGGCCGGCCTCGCCGGCGTGCTGGCGGCCATCTACACCACGCTCACGCCGAACACGGGCTGGTTCCTGCTGCTGCCGATCTTCGCCGCCGTCGTGCTCGGGGGGATCGGCAGCGCGTACGGGGCGCTCCTGGGCGGCATCACGCTCGGCCTCGTGCAGGAGTGGTCGACGATGCTCATCCGCCCGACCTACAAGGAGGCCGTCGGCTTCCTCGTGCTGATCCTGGTGCTGATCGCCCGGCCCCAGGGCATCTTCGGCCAGGCGCGCACCGTCTAGGGACGACGCCGACATGGACCCCCTCCTCGCCTTCGGCTTCTGGGCCTTCGTCCTCACCTTCGCCGGCGTCTACGCCATCTTCGTACTCGGCCTGCAGCTCGAGGTCGGCGACACGGGCCTGATCAACTTCGGCCACGTCGCGTTCATGGCGATCGGCGCCTACACCATGGGCCTGCTGGTCACCAACGACGTCTCGATCTGGATCGCCATCCCGATCGCCCTCGCGGCCTCGGCGGCCGGCGGCCTGCTGCTCGGCCTGCCCACCCTGCGATTGCGCGCCGACTACTTCGCCATCACGACGATCGCCGCCGGCGAGATACTCCGAATAGCCATCCTCAACGAGCAGGACACGACCGGCGGCCCCCAGGGCCTGCGGAGCGCGAGCGGGCCGTGGCGGGACGCCAACAACGACATCCTCGACTTCTTCTCCGGCATCGGGGTCGAGCTCGACCGCCGGGTCCCGCTGCTGGTGCTGGTCTGGGTGACCGCGGTGCTGGTCGGCCTGCTGCTGGTCTACCTGGGGCGCACGCCCTGGCGGCGGGTCCTGCGGGCCGTGCGCGAGGACGAGGACGCGGCGGCCGCGGCCGGCAAGCCCGTGTTCCGCTTCAAGCTCCAGGCGTTGGCCCTGGGCTCGGCGATCGCCGGCCTGGCCGGCGTCTTCTACACGCTCTTCTCGACGACCCTCTTCCCCACCAACTTCGAGCCGATCTTCACCTTCGTCGGCTTCGCGATCCTCATCCTGGGCGGCATCGGGAGCTACTTCGGCGTGGTGGTCGGCTCGGTCGTGATCGCCGTGATCGTGTCGGGGACCCGCTTCCTCGATTTCCCGCTCGACGCCGACCAGGTCGCGGCCCTGCGCTTCGTGGTGATCGGCCTCTTGATCATGGCGATCATGGCGTTCCGGCCCCAGGGCCTCTTCGGCAAGAAGGAGGAGCTCCATCTCGACGCCTGAGGGGGCCCTGCTCGACGTCCGCGACCTGCGTGTCAGCTTCGGCGGCCTGCGCGCGGTGGACGGCGCGACCTTCGCGGTTCGCGAGGGGAGCATCACGGCGCTGATCGGGCCGAACGGCGCCGGCAAGACCACCGCCTTCAACCTCGTGACCGGCTTCGTCGCGGCCGAGGGCGGGACGGTGACCTTCCACGGCCGCGACATCAGCGGGCAGAGCCCGGACGCCATCTCCCGCCAGGGCATGGTCCGCACCTTCCAGCTCACCCGGGTCCTCGCGAAGATGACCGTGCTCGAGAACGTCATGCTCGCGGCGCCCGCCCAGCCGGGCGAGCGCCTCGACACCGCGCTCTTCCGGCCCCGGCGCTGGCGGCGGCGCGAGGCCGAGGTGCGCGAGCAGGCGATGGAGATGCTGGGCGAGGTCGGCCTCCACACCCATGCGGAGGAGTACGCGGCGACCCTGTCGGGCGGCCAGCGCAAGCTGCTCGAGCTGGCGCGGGCGCTCATGACGCAGCCACGGCTCGTGCTGCTGGACGAGCCGATGGCCGGCGTCAACCCCACCCTCGGCCATCGCCTGCTCGACTACCTGCAGCGGTTGCGCGAGGAGCGCGGCCTCACGGTGCTGTTCGTCGAGCACGACATGGACGTGGTCATGGGCGTCTCCGAGGAGGTCATCGTGATGGCGCAGGGGGCGGTCATCGCCCACGGGACGCCCGAGCAGGTCCGCACGGACCCCGCCGTGATCGACGCCTACCTCGGCGCCGAGCCCGCAGCCGCGTGAGCGCGCCGGCCCCCGAGGTCGTCCTCTCCGCGGAGGGGTTGGTGGGCGGCTACGTCCCCGAGGTGGACATCCTGCGGGGCTGCACCCTCACCGCCGCCGAGGGGGAGATCGTCGTCGTGATCGGCCCCAACGGCGCAGGGAAGTCGACGCTCGCCAAGGCCATCTTCGGCCTCGTGCGGCTGCGCGAGGGGCGGGTGCTGCTGCGCGGGCAGGACATCACCGGCGCGCACACCCACGAGGTCACCGCCCAGGGCATGAGCTACGTCCCCCAGGTGGGCAACGTCTTCCCGTCGCTCACCGTCCTGGAGAACCTGGAGGTGGGCGGGGTGCTGCGCCGCCGCCAGACCCGGGAGCGCATGGACCGGATGATGACCCTCTTCCCCCGCCTCGGCGAGCGCCGTCGGCAGCGCGCGGGCACGCTCTCCGGAGGCGAGCGCCAGATGCTCGCCATGGCCCGCGCCCTGATGCCCGACCCGGCGGTGCTGCTGCTCGACGAGCCCTCGGCGGGGCTCGCCCCGCGCGCGGTGGGCGAGGTGTTCGAGACCGTGGCCGACATCAACGGCTCGGGCGTGACGATCGTGATGATCGAGCAGAACGCCCGCCGCGCCCTCGGGGTCGCCGACCGCGGCTACGTGCTCGAGAACGGCCAGAACCGCTTCGAAGGAGCCGGCGACGCGCTCCTCACCGACCCCCAGGTCGCCGAGCTCTACCTCGGTGGAGCGCCGCGCGGGGACGGCCGGAGCCGTCCCCGCGCGAGGCGCCTACTGGGTGACGCGGGCGATGACCTCGTCGGTCTCGACGAGCTTGCCGTTCGTGTAGCTCCACGTGCCGTAGCTCGCGGACGATGGGTCGCCGGCCTCGTCGAAGTCGATCGGGCCGGACGCCCCCTCGTAGTCGATGTCCTCGCCGTCGGCCGCCGCGGCGAACGCCTCCTGAAGGGTCTCGAAGGTGTACTTGTCGCCGGGAGGCCCGGAGACGGCCTGCAGGTTCTCGGCGATGGAGGCCGGGTCGCTCGAGCCGCCCGCGGCCGCCGCCAGCGCGATCAGGATCACCGCGTCGAAGTTCTGGGCGTCGTAGGTCTGGCGGTCCTCGCCGACCTCGGCAGTTCCAGAGGGCGTCGAACTGGGCGCCTGCCGGCGCGTCAGACGGAGGTGGGCGCGGTCGCGCGCATCCCCTCGGTGGCGGGCTCGCCGATCCTCTCGGGCAGGCTGCTGGACTTCAGGCCGTCGCCGGTGAACGTCTTGGCGGGGTCCCAGTTGCCCGTTCGCACGAGGGCGGGGCCCATCTTCGCCCAGTCGTCGGCGTAGTCGATGATCATCCAGCCGTCCGGGTTGCCCGAGGCGAGCTGCTGGGCCTCGGAGTTGACGCTCGCGGCCAGCGGGTTGTAGGGGACGTTCTTGGCGACCGTGCCGCCGCCCGCCTCCCAGGCCTTCGTGAACTCCTCGACGAGCGCGGTGCCGTAGGAGTCGTTGCGGCCGCCGGTGTTGAGGGTCGAGTCGGCGCCGATCTCCCGGCCGACGAGCTGCGCCAGCACCCGGCCCTGGATGGCGTCCGAGGGGGGCGTGCGGAACACGAGCCCGTCGTCGTCGAGCTCGGTGATCGCCGGCTGGGTCGCAGACGGGCTGACGATCGGGATCCCGCCGGGGACGGTGACGTTCTCGGCCACCGTCGTGACCTCGTCCGTGCCCCAGGGGCCGGCGATGGCGGTCACGCCGTCGCTCTCGACCAGCTTGGTGGCGGCCTCCTGAGCGGCCTGCGGGTCGCTCTTGGTGTCCTCCTGGAAGAGGGCGAGGCTGAGGCCGATGTCCGCGGCTGCGGCGTTGACCTGCGTGGCCCCCAGCTCCGCGGCCTGGGCGCCGGGCCCTCCGAAGGGACCGAGCCCGCCGGTCAACGGCACCAGCACCCCCACCTTCAGCTCTCCGACGTCCCCTCCGCCGCTATCGTCGTCGCCGCATCCGGCGGCGATGCCCCCGACTCCGAGGGCTCCGACCGCGAGCAGTGACGCAATCGTGCGCCGTCGAATCATTCGCGCCCCTTTCACATCCGGTCCGGCCCGTCGGGCCGCAGGGGCGGCAGCCTATCCTCGGAAAACCTGCGTCGCCAGCGCGTGAGTCAGGCGGTCCGGCGAGCGGAGCGAGGACGAGGTGGCCGCCGCGCTCGCGCTGCGGCACCGCGTGTTCTGCGAGGAGCAGGGGGTGCCCGAGGAGCTCGAGCGCGACGAGCACGACGCGACGGCCCTGCACCTGGTGGCGGTCGACGCGTCGGGCGCGGTCGTCGCGACCTGCCGCCTCGTGCGGCGGGGGTCGGCGACGGTCCTGGGGCGGATGGCCGTCGAGCGGTCGCACCGCGGCCGCGGGCGTGGGCGCGCGGCTGCTGGAGGCCGCGCACGCCGAGGCCGCGGCGGCGGGAGCGCGCGAGGTCGAGCTGCACGCCCAGATCGAGGTGCGCGACTTCTACGCGCGGGCCGGCTACGTCGCCGAGGGCGAGGAGTTCCAGGAGGCGGGCATCGCGCACGTCGTCATGCGCCGGCCACTGCCCTGACGGCCGCCGCCACGGCCATCGCGACCCCGACGACGACCAGGAACGGCGCGCCGCGCCAGGCGGCGACGGCGGCCGCGCCGACGCCGGCGGCGCGGGCGTCGATCGTCAGGCCCCCGTCGGCCGAGAAGGTCTGGACGGCGATGAGCGCCGCCAGGAGGGCGGCCGGCAGCAGGTCGACCACCCGCTCGAGGCGCGGCGGGAGCGACCTCCCGCCCAGCAGGACCGGGCCCGCCGCCTTCATCGCGTAGGTGCCCGCCGCGAGCGCCAGGATCGCCGCCCAGCTCACGCCGGGCGGCGGCGCGCGAGGGCGAGGCCGGCGAGCACGCCCGCCGACGCCGCCAGGATCGGGACCCCCGCGGGCGCGACCGGCGTGAGCGCGAGGGCGATCGCCGCCCCGCAGAGGGCCGTCGCCGCCTCGGCCGGCCGGCGCATCCGCGGCACCAGGAGCGCGACGAACACGGCCGGGATGGCGGCGTCGAGCCCGACGGCCCGGATGTCGATGGCCTCCGTCAGCGCCCACCCGGCGGCCGTGCCCGCGAGCCAGAGCACCATCACCCAGAGGCCGGTCAGCCAGAAGGCGCGGCGTGCGCGGGCCGGCGTCGGCTGCGCGAGCGCGACCGCGGCCGACTGGTCGATGATGACCTGCGACGCGGCCAGGCGCCGGCCGAGGCTCCGCGGGAGGAGGGGGGCGAGCGCAACGCCGAAGGCGACGTTGCGGGCCGACAGCAGCAGGCCCGCGAGCACGGCCGCGGCCCCGGTCCCGCCCTCGGCGGCGACGCCCACGGCCGCGAGCTGCGCCGAGCCGGCGTAGACGAGGCCCGACATCGCCAGCGCCTTGGCGAGGGACAGGCCGGTGTCGGCGGAGAAGGCCCCGAAGGCGACCCCGAACGCCCCCACCGCGACCGCGATGGCCAGCGCCTGGCGAACGAGTGGATCGCGAAGCGAACGCATCGTTCGATATGTTAGACAGCGGTGACGGGCGCATGACCGAGTCCCAGGATCTGGCGCGGATCGTCGCCGACAACCTCCGCCGGCACCGGGGCCGGGCGCGGCTGTCGCTGTCGGAGCTCGCGGCGGCCGCCGGGGTCGGCAAGTCGACGCTCTCCCAGATCGAGTCCGGGCGGGCCAACCCCAGCATGGAGACGCTCTGGTCGGTCGCGACCGCGCTCGGCGTCCCCTTCGCCGAGCTGGTGTCGCCGCACGCGCCCGAGGTTCGCGTGCTGCGGGCCGGCGAGGGCGTTCGCGTCGACTCCGCCGGCGCCCCGTTCCTGGTGTGGCTGCTGGCCGCCACCGGCCGCCGCGGGCCGAGCGAGCTCTACGCGATCGAGTGCGAGCCGGGCGAGCCCCGTCGCGCCGACGCCCACCCGGCCGGGGTGCGCGAGCACGTCCTGGTCACGGCCGGGCGGATGGAGGTGGGGCCGGTCGATGCGCCGGCCGTCCTCGGGCCCGGCGACCTCGCCACCTTCGCGGCCGACGTGCCCCACGCCTACTCCGCGCTCGAGCCGGGCACCGCGGCCGTCCTCGTGATGGACTACCCCAGTGCTCCGCCCCGAGAGTCTGCCGCGATCCGGCGGGCTGCAAATCGCGGATCCGGCGTCATCGGTCGCCCGCATAGGCTCAGCTATGCGGGCTCCCTCTCCTTGGCCGCGGGATTTCGCGGCCGGATCATCAACAGACTCCCGGAGCGGAGCACTGCTGCGTCCCCCTCGTCCAGGTCGACGCGTTCACCGATCGCGCCTTCGGCGGCAACCCGGCGGCGGTGTGCCTGCTCGACGGCCCGGCCGACCCGGGCTGGATGCAGGCCGTCGCCTCGGAGATGAACCTGTCGGAGACCGCCTTCCTGCACCCCGACCGGACGGGTTACGCGCTGCGCTGGTTCACGCCGGTGGCCGAGGTGGAGCTGTGCGGCCACGCGACGCTGGCGAGCGCGCACGCGCTGTGGGAGAGCGGGCGGGTCGCGCCGGACGGCGCGATCGCCTTCGCCACCCTCAGCGGCATCCTCTCGGCCGAGCGCGCGGAGGACCGGATCGTCATGGACTTCCCCGCCACCCCGCCGGAGCCGGCCGACGCGCCGCCCGATCTGCTCGAGGCGCTGGGGCTGACGTCGCGATGGACCGGCCGGAGCCGCTTCGACTGGCTCGTCGAGGTCGCCTCGCCCGAGGAGGTCGCCGCGACCCGTCCGGACATGGCCCGCCTCGCGGCCCTCCAGGCGCGCGGGGTGATCGTCACGGCCGCCGGCGGCCGTGACGGCGCCGACATCACCTCCCGCTACTTCGCGCCCGCGTACGGCATCCCCGAGGACCCGGTGACCGGGTCGGCCCACTGCGCGCTCGCGCCCTTCTGGGCCGAGCGGCTGGGGCGCGACCGGCTGGTCTGCCACCAGGCCTCGGCCCGGGGCGGCATCGTGCGCGCCGAGGCGCGCGGCGACCGCGTCCTGCTCGGGGGACGGGCGGTCACGGTGCTGGAGGGGCGCCTGACCGCGGGCCCGCCGAGCCTCGCGACGGGCACCTGAGCCCCGAGCCGGCGCTCAGCGCAGGTCGACGCCCGCCGCTGCCATCTCCGCCCGCGCCCGCTCGTCGTCGCCCGCGACTCGCTCCACCGGCCGGATCGCGTCGAGCAGGACGGTCGTCTCGTAGCCCAGGCGGCGCGCGTCGAGCGCGGTCTCCTTGACGCAGTAGTCGGTGGCGAGCCCCACCACCACGAGCCGCTCGACGCCGCGCTCCTGCAGCAGGCCGCGCAGGGCCGTGGGCACGTCCTCCCCGGTGGTGAGGTCGCGGTGGAAGAAGCCCGAGTAGCCGTCCTCGCCGCCCGCGCCCGTGCGGACGACCTCGCCGTCGAAGTCCAGGTCGGGGTGGGGCTCGGCGCCCCAGGTGCCCTGGACGCAGTGCACCGGCCAGAGGCCGCCGTAGTCGGCGAAGTGCGGCGTGACCGCCGGATGCCAGTCCTGGGTGTAGACGACCGTCGCCCCGGCCCGCCGCGCCTCGGCCACCAGGCGGTTGATCACCGGGATGGTCCGCTCGCCCTCGGCGACGTAGAGGCTGCCCCGGGGATCGGCGAAGTCGTTCTGGACGTCCACGACGATCACCGCGGTGCGCTCGTCGAGCGGGATGGTCATGCCCCCTCCCTCCCCGCTCAGACGATCAGGCGGACCGGCTCCTGGGGGCGCGTGCCGGTGCCGGCGTAGATCTCCCAGGCGACGGCCAGGCGGCGCACCGCCTCGGCGATGACGTCCGGCTCGTGCACGAACGGCAGCCTCAGGCGGTCGCCGTGGCGCCCCTCCGCCGACAGCACCTGGCCCGGCACGACGTTGACCCCGCAGCGCTGGGCCACCTGCCCCAGCGCCCGGGCGTCGCCGCCCGGGATCCTCACCCACAGCGTGCAGCCGCCGTGCGGGACGTCCCAGGTCCAGTCGGGCAGGTGCTCGGCCAGCGCGTCCGACAGCACCCGGTAGCCCTCGAGGAGGGAGCCGCGGCGCTCCTCGATCGCCTCCTCGATGCGGGGCAGCAGCGCGCACGCGAGGCTCTGCGAGGGGATGGGGCTGCCCATGTCGGCGCCGATCTTCAGGCGCATCAGCCGCTCGATCACCGGGCGGGCGGCGCGGATCCAGCCGACGCGGAGCCCTCCCCAGAGGACCTTGCTGAGCGAGCCGATGACGATCGATCCGGCGTCGGGTGCATGGGACGCGATCGGCGCCGGCAGCGGCGCGTCCTCCAGCCGGAGGTTCCGGAGCGCGAGGTCCTCCACGAGCGGCACCCGATAGCGGGCCGAGAGCTCGGCGACGCGCCGGCTGCGCGCGGCCGGCAGGACCGAGCCGGTGGGGTTCTGGTGGGCGGGGACCAGGTACACGAAGCCCGGCCGCACCCGCTCCAGCAGGTCCTCGAGGACCTCGGGCACGACGCCCTCCCCGTCCAGCGCGACGCCCACCGGCCGCATGCCCAGGCCGCGGGTGACGTCGAGCGCTCCCGGGTACGTCGCCTCCTCGACCAGCACCGACTGGCCCGCCTCGCCGAGCAGCGTCGCGGCCAGGCCGATGCCCTGGTGGCCGCCCGTGGTGATCAGGACCTCGTCGGCACGGGTGGGGAGGCCCTCGAGCGACATGCGCTCGGCGACGCGCTCGCGCAGCTCCGGGAGCCCGGCCGGCAGGTACCCGGCGCCCGCGACGTCGCGGACGAGGTCGCCGCCGTCCATCTCGGCGACGACCCGCGTCACCAGGGACGTCGGCGGCGGGCAGGCGGCGGTGAGCTCGATGATCCCGGGCTGGCCCCCGAGGAGCGAGCTGTAGAGCTCGGCCGAGAACGGGCGCTCCGAGGGCGGGGGCGCCTCGGCCCGGCCGGCGACCCAGGTGCCGCGGCCCTGGCGGCTCTCCAGGCGGCCCGCGTCCTTCAGCTCGCCGTACGCGCCCACGACCGTGGTCCGGCTGACCGCGAGCCGCCGGGCGAGGTCGCGCTCGGTCGGGAGCATGGTCCCCGGCGGGAGCTCTCCGCGGTCGATCGCCCCGGCGATCGCGCGCCCGAGGCGCTGGTAGAGGGGGCCGGTCCCGGCGGCCCAGGAGCCGAGCAGCGCGGCGAGGCGATCGGGTTGGACCTTCATTGGGACCAATCCTGCCTGATTGGCTCTTGAAGTGCAACTCCTGATGCGGTTAGGTCAGTCCAATGGTGCGATCAGGAGCCAATAAGAGTCCAATCTTCGCCGATTGGATCGCTCACACGGGGGACGCGGCCACGCGTTCTCCATGCGATTCGCACGAGCCCGGAGGTGCCCCGATGATCGACGTCCACTGCCCCGACTGCGGCCGCGTGCTGCTCGGAACCCGCCAGATCCTCGCCGTGACCAACGGCGACGCGGGCATCGAGCTGGCCTACGTCTGCTGGTGCGGGCGCCCCGGGGTCGAGCTCGTGCGCCGTGCCGCTCGGGCGTGGCGCTCCACACTTCGGCAGCGCGTCCGGGAATGAACCGCGCCCCGCCGGCGTCGGAGGGTGACATGTACAACATCTTTCACAGCGCATCCGCGCCGGGGGCGGCCGACGCCTTCCGGCCCCGCCGAGGGCGACTCGGCGCCCGCGTCCGCCGGCGCCGGCGGCGTTTGCCGCGCGTCGAGGCGGTCGCGGCCGTGAGGCCTGCCCGGCGGGACGCCTGAACTAGTTGACCGGCCGTTGCCGGCCGGGGCGGCGGGGCCATAGCGTCGTCCCGTGAGGGTGAGGCTCTGGATCCCGGTCGCGTGCGCCGCCCTGCTGCTCGCGCCCGCCGCCGCCCACGCGGGCTTCAGCTCCGAGCCGCTCCGGATCTCCGACGACTCCGGGGACAGCCTCCTGCCGGTGACGGCGGCCGACGCTGAGGGCAGCACGTTGGTCGTCTGGCGGGAAGCGGTACCGGGAGGGCGGCTCGTGAGGTTCCGGCGCGTGCGCCCGGACGGCTCGCTCGGCCGGACGACGACGGTCTCGGACGGCACCATGATCCCGACCCAGCACGTCGTGGCGTTCGCCCCCGGCGGCCGCGCCCTGATCGTCTGGACCGAGAGCACGATCGGAACGCAGCCCCGGTTCCTGCGCGCGCGCTGGATCGAGGCCGACGACTCGATGGGCGGCCAGCTCACCCTGCGCAACGCGGGGATCGCCGCGAGCGCCCTGAGCCCGGTCCTGACCGGCACGACCGACGGCGACGCGGTCGTCGCCTGGCGGAACACGGCGAGCGCGCCCACCAACCGTGCCGAGGCGCGCCGGGTCAACGCGACGGGGACCCTCGGGCCGCTGCTCGAGCCCTCCGACGGGCCCAGCACCGGACCGGTGACCGTCGCGCCGACGGCCGCGGCCGGGGCGCTGCTCGCCTGGACCGGCCCACCGGCGCTCAAGACCATGCCGGTTGACGCGGCGGGCGCGGCGGGCACGGTGCAGACCCCGGTCGCGGCGGGGGTGACGTCGACGTCGCTGCAGTTGACCACCGGCGGGCAGGACCGGTTCCACGTCCTCTGGGCGCCCGTGGGCGAGGCCGACCAGCTCGCGACCATGACCCTCGACGCGACGGGGGCCGGCAGCGGCCCGCGTCATGGCGTCGAGGCCGGGGTGACGACGGCGGCCTTCCCGCACCTGGCCACGAACGCGGCGAACCGCTCGCTCGCGCTGTGGAGCCGCGACCAGCGGACGGCGGTGGCCCGCTTCATCGGCCCCGACGGCGTCCCCGAGGCCGCCACGACCAGCGCGCCGGCCGAGGTCCAGTTCAGCCAGGGCGCCGCGCTGCTCGGGGACGGCACCGGCGTCCTGCTCTGGAGCCAGGGCCCGCTCGGCAACGTCAGCGGTGTCTGGAGCCGCATCGTCGGTCCGGACGGGGTGGCCGCCGCGCCGCAGCAGCTCGCCCCGACCGCGGCGTCGTTCCCATCGCTCGCCGCCGCGCCGGGGGGCGTCGGACTGGTCGCATGGGAGCAGCGCGTCGGCCCGCCCGCGACGGGGAGCCAGCGGCACGTGGAGGCCCGCCAGCTCCTGCCGCCGCCGGCGTGCTCCGATGCCTCCGCGACCGTCGTCCAGGGGCGCCCGACGCCCGTGGCCCTGGCGTGCACCGGCCTGCAGCTCACCGGCCCGGAGGTGCTGAGCCGCCCGGCCAACGGCACCCTCGGCGCCGTCGACCCGGCGACCGGGAGCGTGCTCTACACGCCCCGGCCGGGCTTCCAGGGCGCCGACAGCTTCACCTTCCGGGGCACGAACAAGGGGGGCCCGGGGGCGACCCGGACGGCCCGGATCGCCGTCGGCAAGGACACCGTGGCCCCGATCGTCCAGAGCTTCAGGCTCAACCGGAAGCGCGTACGGCTGCGCACCGCGTTCCTGGCGCGCACGAAGCGCAAGCCCGCCTTCGCGCTGCGGCTGTCCGAGCCCGCGACGGCCGTGATCACGCTCCAGCGCAAGCGCGGAACGCGCTTCCGCGCCGCCGGCTCGCGATCCCTCACGACGGCGGCGACGAGCGCCACGATGCGGCTGGGCAAGCGGGTCGGCAAGCGCCGCCTGGTGCCGGGTGCCTACCGCGCGACGGTGGTGGCCACGGACCTGGCGGGGAACCGGTCGAGGGCCAAGCGGGTCCTGTTCGTCGTCACGCGCCGGTAGCCGGCTCGCGGCACGTCGCCCGGGCGAGCCTCCGCAGCATCTCGACGAGGCTCTCGCCGACGCGGTCGAGGCTGCGCGCCGAGACCTTGTCGAGGCTGTCGCTGGGCCGGTGGAAGTACGGGTAGTCGAAGTCGATCAGGTCGATGGCCGGCACCCCGCGCTCGGTGAACGGCGTGTGGTCGTCGTAGATGCGCCCCCGCCTCGACGCCGGAAAGACCTCGCCCGCCCCCACCCGCCGCGCCGACGCCCGCAGCAGCCGCCACAGGCGCGCGTCCGAGCCCGCCTCGCGGGGGATCGAGAGGTCGCTGTCGCCGACGAAGTTGACGACCACGACGGCCGCCAGCTCGTCGGCGTGGGCGGCGGCGTAGGCCCGGCTGCCCCGCAGGCCCTCGGTCAGGAAGTCGGCCCGCGCGGCCCCGCGGGGGCTCTCCTCGCCGTCGAACATGACGAAGCGGATCTCGCGCTCGCACGCGGGCCGCCGCGCCCCGAGGACCCGCGCCAGCTCGAGCGCGGTCGCCGTCCCCGAGGCGCCGTCGTTCGCGCCGACGAACCCGGGGACGTCCTTGGTGTCGTAGTGCGCCCCCACCAGGATCGGCGCGCCCCGGCCGGGCAGCGTTCCGACCACGTTCCGCAGCCCGCCCGGGACGGCCTCGAAGCGGCCGCTCGGCAGGCGCGCCCGTAGCCGTGCGGCCAGCCGCCGGGACGCCTCGGACCCCGCGGGCCGCGGCCCCAGCGCCACCTGGGCGCGCAGGTCGGCGAACGCGCGCCGGGCGTCGAAGCGGTCGGGGCCCTCGTCCACCGCGGGGGCGGACGCGCCGGCGCCGCCGCCGCATGCAACGGCGGCGGCGGCGAGCAGGAGGGCGGCGATGGACCAGAGCGTGCGGCGGCGGCGCATGGCGCCGCAGTGTCGCACCGCCGCCGCCGGCGATGAAGCGGTGGGGTCAGGCCCCCCAGCGCTTCACGCGCACCCGCCGCGGGTCGTCGCCCCGCCGGATCGCGTCGGCCACCTCGGCCTCGGCGATCTGCGGCGTGGGCGCGGGCTCGGTCTGCCGCGCCCGGACGATGTCGCGGGTGTCCTCCCAGTAGCCGACCCGCTGGTAGTGGTCGTAGATCGCGCGCTCGCGCTCCGGGGTGAGCTCGTCGCCGTCCCCGAAGGTCGGCGCGTTCTTGATCTGGTCCGCCGCGTAGGGCACCACGACGTACGAGTCGTCCTCGCCGTTGACGTACGTCACGTCGTCGATCGGCACGACGTGGGTCCCGCCGAACCACCCCGTCTTGACCGCGAGGTAGCGCGCGTACCGCGCCTCGGCGTCCAGGTACACGTCCTTGACGGTCCCGATCTTCTCGCCGTCGGTCGTGCGGGCGTCCATGCCGCGCAGGCGCCCGAGGGACGGGAGCCGGGTCGCCTCCGAGTAGCCTTCCGGCCCCAAGCCGGCGGGCTCGTCGTCGCTCGACTCGGGCCCCGTGCGGTCGGGGTCGCCGTTGCGGATCTCGCCGCCGTGGATCTCGCCACGCCAGCCGCCGCTCGGGTCGCCGTTGCCGGACTCGACCAGCTCCTTGAAGCGCTCCAGATCGCCCCGAACCCTGCGCTCGGCCAGGCCCACGGAGTCCGCGGCCCGCTCGGCGATGCCCTCGTCCTCGTGGATCATGATCACCGAGATGCGCGTGCTCCCCTCGTTGACCGGCTCGAAGCGCACCTCTCCGTCGTTCTGCGTCCCGCCGGTCGAGCGCCAGGCGATCCGCGTGTCCGGCTCCTGGTCGATGATCTCGGCGTCCCAGGCGGCGTGCCGCCCGGCGACGTCCGCCTCCCAGTGGAGGCTCTTGTCGTCGAGCTGGCGGACCTCCGTCACGCCCTCCATGAAGCGGGGGAACTCCTCGAAGCGGGTCCACTGGCCGTACGCGACCGGGACCGGGACGTTGACGACGATCGCCTCTTTGATCGCGGTCATGGGCTTCACCTCCATCGCTCGTGGCCTTCGGCATGGAGGTACCCGCCCACCGCCGATCGAAGCGGCGGGGGGTCCCCGCGAACGGGCGAGGTTTAGAACACGTCCGGCAGGCGCGACGGGCGGTAGCCGAAGCGGGTGGTCAGGTCGGCGCCGCGGACGATGCCCTGGGAGTGGTAGAGGATCCCGAACGAGTCGATGATGGAGCCGTCGGGGAACACGCAGGCTTCCAGCGCGGTGTTGGCGGAGCGCCCGACGATCCACCCGCCGCCGCCCAGGCTCTCCCCGCCGAACTGGTCCGAGCCGCCCAGGCGCGAGCAGTAGATCGAGGCCGGGTTCACGTTGCCCGGGATCCGGCCGGCGCTCGGCCGCTCCAGGTAGGCCAGCGCGGCCAGGCTCGGCTTGCGCGTCGTGAGGGTGCGGAGGTTGACGGAGATCCGGGACCCGTCCTGCGCGCTCGTGAAGCGGCAGAAGGCCACCGGCCCCGCCAGCCGGATCAGCGGCGGCGAGTTGGTGCCGGCCGCCGGCGTTCGGACCTGCACGACGCCCCCCTGTGACCGGCAGTGCTTCGTCCACGACGCCGGCGTCGCCCCCTGCGCCGTCGCGGCCGACGCCGCCACGGCGCCGAGGACCAGCGCCGCCGCCATCTTCGTCGTCGCCCTCACGCCCCCACCCCCTTCGGATCGGTTGACCGGGGCGACCCTCTCACGAAGCGGGGGCTGGTCTGGGGCCCGCCCGCCTCCGTATCAATTGTCGTGACCCCCAACGCCACCGCACGGACCACCGTGACCGACGACCGGGCCCTTCTGTGGGCGCCCTGTCCCATGTGCTGGGGCCAGCGGCGCATCTGGACCCGCGAGCAGGCCGCCAACGGCGAGGGCGCCGTCCTCGTCGCGACCACCTGCTCGCCCTGCCTGGGCGTCGGCGAGGTCGTCGCCGCCTGACGCGCCCGTCGCGCCGGGCTGGCGCACCTCCGGGCGGGTGGCTACGCTCGGCCGGAGGAGGGGGTGGTCGTGGGCGAGATCACCGCACGGAGCCGGTCCGGACCGCCGCCGGCGGCGACGGTGGCCGATCGCCTGCGCGGCGCGCGGCGGCGCGCGTTCGTCGGGCGGGCGGCCGAGCTCGAGCTGTTCCGCTCGGCGCTCGACGCCCCGGAGTCCTTCAGCGTGCTGTGGGTCCATGGTCCCGGCGGCGTGGGCAAGACGGCGCTGCTCGGCGCCATGGCGGAGGCCGCGGCCGACGCGGGGCTCGAGCCGGTGCGGCTCGATCTGCGCGCCGTTGACCCGGTGCCTCCGGCGTTCGTCGCCGAGCTGGCCAAGGCCCTCGGGCACGAGGAGGGCTCGGCGGCCGACGCGCTGGCCGCCCGGCGGCGGCCCCTGCTGCTGCTCGACACCTTCGAGCGGGCGCGCGGCCTGGAGGAGTGGCTGCGCGAGGATTTCATCCCCGCCCTGCCCGCCGGCGCGATCACCGTGATCGCCGGCCGGACGCGGCCCGGGGAGGAGTGGCGGCGCGATCCCGGCTGGCGCGACCTGCTGCGGGTGGTCTCGCTGCGCAACCTCGGCCCGGACGACGCGCGCGCCTTCATGCGCGCGGCCGGCGTCGCCGACGACCTCCACGACGAGGCGATCGCGGTCACCCACGGCCACCCGCTGGCGCTCTCCCTGCTGCTCGACGTGCTGTCCCAGCGCGGGGACGCGGGGGGCGGCGCGCCGCTCGACCTCGATGCCGTGCCCGACGTGGTGGAGCGGCTGGTGACCTGCTTCGCCGCCGAGGTGCCGAGCCCGCGGCACCGGCTGGCGCTCGAGGTCGCGGCCCACGCCGGCTTCGCGACCGAGGGCCTGCTCCGCGGGGCCATCGGCGACGCCGAGGGCGAGGAGATGTTCGCCTGGCTTCGCGGGCTCTCGTTCGTCGAGGTGAGCCCCCGGGGGCTGGTGCTGCACGACCTCGCCCGCGAGGCCATCGACGCGGATCTGCGCTGGCGCGACCGCGCCGCGTACACGCGCGTCCACGCCCTCGTGCGCCGCGACGTCGTCGAGCGGCTGCTCACCTGCGAGGGCCGCGAGCACCAGCGCGCGCTGGCCGACCTGATGTTCCTCCACCGCGGGAACCCGGCCGCGCCGGCGTTCTGGGAGTGGGAGAGCCTGGGTGAGGTGTACGCCGACGCGCTGCGGCCCGGCGACGCCGAGGCCGTCGTGGCCATGGTCGAGCGCCACGAGGGGGCCGAGTCGGCGGCGATCGCGGCCCACTGGCTCCGGCGCCAGCCCGGGGGCTTCGACGTCGTCCGGGGGCGCGAGCCCGAGCCGCTCGGCTTCCTCGCCCACGTGTCGCTGCACGAGGCGTCGGAGGAGGATCTCGCGCAGGACCCCGGGGCGGCCGCGGCCTGGGCCCACGCCCATCAGCACGCCGCCCCGCGCCCCGGCGACGAGGTCCTGTGCGGCCGCTTCTACATGGACCGCGACGCGTACCAGGCGCCGTCGCGGTCGTTCAACGTCGTGACCATGCGCTCCACCCAGGAGTGGCTGATGCGGCCCCGGCTGTCCTGGTACTACATCGCCTCCGCGGATCCCGACGCGCTCGCGCCGCTGATGGCGTACATCGGCTTCGGGCGCGCGCCGTCGGCCGACTTCGAGGTCGGCGGGCGGCGCCACGGCGTCTTCGCGCGCGACTGGCGCCGGGAGGACGCGCTGGCCTGGCTCGAGCGGATGAACGAGCGCGAGCTGGGGGCCGAGCCGGCGGCGCCCGCCGAGACGCCTGAGGCGGCGCCCGAGGTCGCGCTGTCGCAGCCGGAGTTCGCCGACGCCGTCCGGCGCGGGCTGCGCGACCTGCACCGGCCGCAGGCCCTGGCGGCCAATCCGCTCCTCCGCGCGCGCGTCGTCCGCGACGCATGCGGGGACCGCCCGCCCCCGGAGGCCCTGCGCGACCTGCTCGAGCAGGCGGTCGGCGCCCTCCGCGCGGACCCGCGCGACGAGAAGCTCGTGCGCGCCCTCGACCGCACCTACCTGCGGCCGGCGCCCACCCAGGAGGCCGCCGCCGACCTGCTCGGGCTCCCCTTCAGCACCTACCGCGGCCACCTCACGCGAGGCGTGGAGCGGGTCGTGGACTGGCTCTGGCAGCGGGAGCTCTACGGCCCTCCGCCGCGCTGACTCGGCAGGGATTCGGCAGGAACTCGCCTGGCGCCTCGTCAGCCGGCCGCCCGATCCTGGGTCGCGACCCCGGATCAGGAGGCGGCGGAGATGGGACGCATGGGAGAGCACGCGGTGGTGATCGGCGCCAGCGTCGCGGGGCTGCTCGCGGCCCGGTCGCTCTCGGACGCGTATGAGCGCGTGACGGTGGTGGATCGGGACGACCTGCCTGCGGGCCCGCAGGATCGGAGGGCGGTGCCGCAGGGACGCCACGCCCACGCCCTGCTCCCGCAGGGACGGATCCACCTCGACCGGCTGCTTCCCGGCTTCAGCGCCGAGGTGATCGAGGCCGGGGCACCCACCGGGGCGGCGCTGGAGGAGATGCGCTTCATCGTTGGCGGCCACGAGCTTGCCCGCGCGTCGACGGGGGCGAGCTCGATCTTCGCCAGCCGTCCGTTCATCGAGGGACACGTGCGCCGCCGCGTGCGCGCGCTGCCCGCCCTCGAGGTGATCCCGCGCTGCGATGTGCTGGGCCTGACGGCCAGCCGCGACGGCGGGCGCGTCACCGGCGTGCGCATCCTGCGCCGCGCCGACGGCAGCGCCGAGGAGACGGTGCCGGCCGACCTCGTGGTCGCCGCCACGGGCCGCGACGCCCGCGTGCCCGCGTGGCTCGAGGGCCTCGGTTACCCGCGGCCTCCCGAGGAGCGGCTCCCCGTCGGCGTGACCTACGCGAGCCGCCATCTGCGCCTGCCGGAGGACGCCCTCGGCGGCGACAAGATGGTGCTCGTCGGCGCCGTCCCCGATCGGCCCCGGGTCATGTTCCTGTTCGCCCAGGAGGGCGAGCGCTGGATCCTCTCGCTCGGCGGCTACGGGCCCGAGCACCGCCCGCCCGGCGACCCCGACGGGCACGCCGCCTTCGCCGCGACGGTCGCCCCGCCCGAGGTGCTGGACGCGATCAGGGCGGCCGAGCCCCTCGACGAGGTCGCGACCCACGCCTTCCCTGTCAGCCTGCGCCGCCGCTACGAGCGTCTGCGCCGCTTTCCCGAGGGACTCTTGGTGTGCGGCGACGCGCTCTGCTCCTTCAACCCGACCTACGGGCAGGGCATGACGGTGGCCGCGGCCCAGGCGGTCGCCCTGGGCGAGTGCCTGCGGGCCGGCCAGGGCGACCTCGCCCGGCGCTTCTTCGCCGCGGCCGCCGCGCCGATCGACCACGCGTGGACCCTGTCGACCGGGGCGGACCTCGCCCTGCCGGTCGTCGAGGCGCGCCGCCCCCTGCGGGTGCGGATCCTGAACGCGTACCTGCGCCGCCTCCAGGCGACCGCGGAGGCCGACCCTGTCGTCGCCGGGGCGTTCATCGCGGTGGTCGGCATGCGCGAGCCGCCGCCGGCCCTCCTGCGCCCGGCGATCGCCCGGCGCGTACTGCGCGGGCCGCGCGCCACGGCGTGGCGCGAGGAGGTCGAGGGCGTCCGCAGGAGCGAGCTGCGCGTCGGCGGCGTCCGCACGCCGCTGCGCGAGGCCGGGCCGCCGGACGCGCGGGAGGCCGTGGTCTTCCTCCACGGCAACCCGGGCTCGGGCGCCGACTGGGAGCCGCTGCTCGCCGCCGTCGGCCGGCGCGCGCGCGCCGTGGCGTGGGACGCGCCGGGTTTCGGCCGCGCCCAGGCGCCCGACGGCTTCGCCCAGTCCGTCGACGCGCACGGCGCCTTCGTGGGCCGCGCCCTCGACGCCCTGGGCATCGAGCGGGTCCACCTGGTCGCCCACGACTTCGGCGGCCCCTGGGGCCTGCGCTGGGCGGCCGGCGACCCGGAGCGGTTCGCCAGCGCCGTGCTCATCGGCACCGGCGCCCTGCCCGGCTACCGCTGGCACGCGCTCGCGCGCCTCTGGCGGACCCCGCGTCGCGGGCGAGCTGTTCATGGCGACCACCACCCGGCCCGGCTTCCGCGCGCTGCTTCGCCGCGGGAACCCGCGCGGGCTGCCCCGCGCGTTCGTCGACCGCATGTACGACGACTTCGACCGCGGGACGCGGCGGGCCGTGCTGGACCTCTACCGCTCGGTGCCCGACGTCGGCGCCGCCGGCGAGCGGCTCGCGGCCGCCCTGCGCCCGCTCGACCGGCCCGCCCTGGTGCTCTGGGGCCGGCACGACCCGTACCTGCCGGTCGAGCACGCCGAGCGCCAGCGCGACGCCTTCCCGAGCGCCGAGGTCCACGTGCTCGAGCGAAGCGGCCACTGGCCCTTCGCGGACGACCCCCGCGCCGTGGCGAGCGCGATCACCGCGTTCCTCGCCGAGCAGGCGGGGTCCCGGTTCGCCGGTGACCGCCCGGGCGGGTGGCCCGTGGCCCTCGGGCTAGCTCTTCGTCCTGGCGGTCGCCTTGCCGCCCTTGCGCCCGGCGGCCTTCTTCTGCGCACCGCTCCAGCTCGCGCTCGCGGCCGGACCTACGTCCCGTGGGGAACGCTCGCCGCGATCGACCTGCACGGCGGCGACCGCGGCAGGCTCGCCGACCGGACGCCATCCGCGCCTTCGTGCCGGCGGTGATCGACGCCATCGGGATGACGGCGCACGGCCCGCTGATGCTCGAGCGGTTCGGCGAGGGCGACCTCGAGGGCTGGTCGGCGATGCAGTTCATCGAGACCAGCTCGATCACCCTCCACGCCGACGAGGTGTCCGGCCGCTGCTTCGTCAACGTGTTCTCGTGCCGGCCGTTCGACCCCGGCATCGCGGCGGCCGTCGCCGTCGAGCACTTCGGGGGCAGCGCCCGGCTGCGCGTGCTCCGGCGATGAGCCAGGCCGCCCCGATCGCCGGCGCGCTGGCCGGTCTCGTGGGCGTCGTGGGCACGATCCCCTACATCCCCGCGGAGCCCGGTGACGACACGGCGTCCCTCGCGCTCGCTGGTGATTTGCCGCCCCCTGGGCCGGAGCGCCAAGTCGGGAGGCTCGACGTAGCGCCCGTCGGGCCGAGAGGATGACGGGAGACGACTCCAACGACCTCCCCGGGGGTTTCCATGTCGGAGCAGATGAAGGCGGCCGCCCGCCGCTTCATGCAAGAGGTCGTGAGCGAGGGTCGGCTGGACGTCATCCCGGAGCTGGTCGCGGAGGACTTCGTGGAGCACGAGACCATGCCCGGCGCGCCCGAGGGCCGGGAGGCCGTCGGCTGGTTCGTGTCCGGCTTCCGGACCGGGGTCCCCGACCTGCGCGCCGAGGTCGATGACCTCATCGCCGAAGGAGACAAGCTGGCCGTCCGGTTCGACCTGGTCGGGGACGCAGGAGGGCGAGCTCTTCGGCATGCCGGCGACCAGCAAGCGGTTCGCCATCACCGTCATCGACATCGTGCGCTTCGAGGGGGACAAGGCCGTCGAGCACTGGGGGGTCACCGACGTGGCGGGAATGATGGAGCAGGTGGGCCTCGCCTGATTGAGCCGCGCGCGCCAGCCGGGGTCCGGATCTAGGCCGCCGCCGGCGGGACGTTTTGGTTGAGGCGGAAGACGTTGTCGGGGTCGTAGGTGCCCTTCACCTCGGCCAGGCGGGAGTAGTTCGGCCCGTACGAGGCTCGGACGGCGTTGACGCGCTCGTCGTCGTCCAGGTAGTTGACGTACCGCTTGGCGGCGAAGTGCGGCTCCATCGCCGCGTAGGTCGCGCGAGTCCAGGCGATGTTCTCGTCCGTCGCCGCCGGATCGGTCCACATCGAGGCGACGAGGAAGTTGAACCCCGGCTCGCGGTGGGAGAAGGCGGTCGCCGATTCGTCGACGCGGGTCACGGCGCCGTGAAAGTGCTCGATCGCGATGCCGGTCATCGGCGAGGGGCACTCGGCGAAGCGCTCCACCATCACGTCGATCGCCTCATCGTCGAGGGCGCGGATGAAGCTCGACTTCCAGTAGTTGAGGATGCCGGGCGGGAAGCCGGCGTCGAGCATCATGTTGATGGCCGGATATGGCATCGGGCCGACTTGGGCCATCACGGGCGAGCCCAGCTCGAGCAGCGGTCGCACCTCGGCCTCGGCTCGGTCGAGCGGGCCGGCGTGGCAGATCGCGAACGCCACGAGCGGCGTGCCCGAGCCGTCGGGTGCGTGAACCAGGAGCGGCATCACGGCCAGCTCGTCGGGCGCCGACTCCGCGAAGCCGCGGAAAAAGCGCAGCGCCGTTCCTCGCTTCGGAGAACGGGTAGGCCACGAGGCCGCCGAAGACCTGGGCCAGCGGGTGCAGCCGAAACTCGAACGAGACCGCCACGCCGAAGTTTCCCCCGCCGCCCCGCAGCGCCCAGAAGAGGTCGGGGTGCTCGTCGGCGCTCGCGGTCAGGACCTCGCCGCCGGCCGTGACGACCTCGACTGAGACGAGATTGTCGACGCACAGCCCGTGCACGCCCATCAGCCAGCCGATCCCGCCGCCGAGCGTGAGCCCGGCGACGCCGGTTGTCGAGATGAGACCGCCCGTGGTCGCGAGCCCGTGCACGGCCGTCTCCCGGTTGAACTCGCGCCAGGTCGTGCCTCCCTGCGCCCGCGCGGTTCGGGCTCTGGGGTTGACGTGAATGCCCTTCATCAACGACAGGTCGATCATCACGCCGCCCTCGCTCACCGCGCGTCCGGCGACGTTGTGGCCGCCGCCGCGCACGGAGACCTCGAGCCCGGCCTCTCGCGCAAAGGCGACGGCCTCGACGACGTCGGCTGTCCCCAGACAGCGGGCGATCAGCGCCGGCCGCTTGTCGATGGACGCGTTGTGGATCGTGCGCGCGTCGTCGTAGCCATCGTCTTCAGGGAGGAGCACCATCCCCGACGCGGTGGAGGCGAGACTGCCGGCGCGCTCCTGGTCGATGGCTGCCGGCGAGGCTTCCGTCTTGTTGTTGTCGTTCATCGGAGTCCTCCTTGGAGCACGAATCACCTGAGACCGATTATCCGGTGTCTCAGCGCCCGAATCGCCTGAGGCCGCCTAGGTCTCGCCGTCCCAGTACTCGAGTTTCGGCTCGCTCCAGAGCAGCGTCTGAGAGCCCTCCGCCTGCGACCAGAGCCCGACCTTACCGCTGTCGGGATAGTGGACGACGGCGAGCGGGGCCTTGGAGGAGAGGATGAGGACGCGGGCCGGCTCCGCTGACCGATTGAGGACCTGGTGGCCGCCCGCCGGCCCCTCCGGGAAGACGGCGACGTCACCCGGCGCGAGCTCGCGCTCGCCGTCCGGCCCGCGCAGCGTGGGGCGGCCCGAGACGGCGATCAGCCACTCCTCGCAGCCGATCTCGTAGTGGTACGGCCAGGTCTTCTCGCCCGGCGGCAGCTCGTAGAGGCTGGCGCCGAGAAGTGTGGCGCCCAGCCGCCTCCCGATGGCCGTCGCTCGGTGCCGGTATCCCGGCCGGTCGTTCTCGCCGTCCCAGTCCTGCTCGGCGAAGAGGTTGAAGACATCCATGGGCGGGATGCTACGGCGTCGTCGCCGGCGCCACCCGGGGCGGCTTCCGCCCCTGAGCCCAGGCCACTGCCGGGCTTTCTGCTTCTCGAGTGGGTGAGCTGTACGGGGGCCGGGCGGCTTCAGCTGTGCGCCGGCTCTGGCAGCGCGCCGATCTGGGCGAGCAGGGCGACCGTGTCGGCGATCTCCCACTCCTCCGCGATCCGGCCGTCCTCGAAGCGACTGATCGTGATCATGCCGAACGCGACCTCGCGACCGGTCGGCGGCGTGCCCATCAGGTCGCCCTCGTGCACGCCGCGGATCGTCGAGACCGTGGCCACGCGATCGCCGGCGGAGAACTGCTGCTCGATGGCGACGCGCAGGTTGCTGAGTGCGGCGCGGTATCCCTCGACCATCTCCTGCAGACCCGCAGCGCCGCGCGCCTCCTCGGGATGCACGACGTAGTCCGGCGTGAGGATGGTGTCGAACACCTCGTAGTTGCCGCGCGACGCCTCCGTCAGGCAGGTGCGCACGGTGTCCTCGTTCTGCTGACCGGCTGTGCTCATGACGTTCCTCCTTCGTCGGGTGGACGGGAGGAGGATCGCCGCGCGCCGGCGCGCACTCATCGGTAGGGCTACCCATTCACCTACCTGTCTTCGCTGCCTCCTTGGAGGGCGTACGCCGCCGCCTCGGCGCGGGTGCGCAGATCGAGCTTGGAGAGGATGTTCGCCACGTGGTGCTCCGCTGTGCGGCGGCTGATGACGAGCCGCTCGGCGATCTCGGCGTTCGTGCGGCCCTGGGCGAGGAGGGCAAGTACCTCGGCCTCGCGCGCTGTCAGCGTGCCGGTTCCGCGCACCCGGGAGCGGCCGGTCGCGCCGAGCTCGCGCAGCAGCGCGGCGGCAGCGTCCGCGTCGGGGCGAGCACCGATGCGCTCGAAGGTGCGCAGGGCCAGTTGCGCCTCGGCGACGGCCGCCCGCGGCGTGCCGGTCGCGAGGGAGCGGGCCAGTGCCAGCTGCGCGCGGGCGGCTTCGAGCGGAAGCGCGAGCGCGCTGAAGCGGCGTACCGCGGCCTGCAACCACGCCGTCGCGGGCTCGCCGCGCGCCACCGCGACGAGACCGTTGGCGAGGTCGGCGTGAGCGCGGGCGCGCTCGTCGTTGCTCGCGCTCGCGACCTCGACCAGCCGATCGCGCGCCTCGGTCGCCGCGGCGAGGTCGTCGCGCGCGAGGCGCACTCGCACCTGCAGCTCCATCACCGGCGCGCAGCGCGGATCGGCACTGCCCTCGCCCTCGAGGCAGAGGTGAACCAGGTCCTCTGCGAGGTTGACCTCGCCACGCCCGAGTGCGATCAGGGCGAGCGCGCGACGGGCGAGCGGGTGCGACTCGTGCCCGTCGATGAGTGCGACGCGCCTCCTCGTAGCGCCCCTGGCGCACACGCAGGTCGGCGAGCTTTACGAGCGGCTCCTCCCGCATGAGACGGTAGCTGCGCTCGAACGTGCGGATCGCCGACTCGAGCTCGGCCTCGGCCTCGGCCCAGCGCCCGGCGGCGACGAGGATTCCGCCGTAGTGGTTGCGGCACACCGGTGAGATCCAGTCCTTCCATGCCTCGAACGCCGGTGCGGCCTGCATCCACTCTTCGGCGCGGCGGAGGTCGAGCGCGATCTCGCAGGCGCTCAGCAGACGGCACACGACGTCGCCGATCGCGACGATGCCGGTGACCTCATTGCTGCTCACCGCGGCCATCGCCTGGTCGAGCAGCTTCATGCCCTCCTCGACCCGACCCTCGGCCACATAGGCCTCGCCGAGCAGCGCGAGCGCGTCGTACTCGAGGTCGATGTCGCCGAACCGTCGTGCGATCGCGAGTGCGGACGCCGCAAGCTGCTCGCGCTGACGGATCTCCTCGGTGAAGGGCGCGCGGTCGAGCTGCAGCCAGCCATGGGCCGCGCACTCCTTGACGCCCTCGAGCGCCGACTCCGCGCGCGCCATCCAGCCGCCGGCGGCTGACATGTTCGCGTTGACAGCGCCGTGCAAGAACGCCAGCCAGCGTGCCCGGTCCGCGGCTTCGACCCCTCGGCCCGCCCGCAGGTAGGCCGCGAACGCGCGCTCGGTCAGCTCGATCGCGCGGCCGTATTCGCCGTGAAAGTGCAGCGCCCGGCCGAGTCCGTCGAGCGCCTCGGGATGCTGCGCATCCTGGTCGAGCGCAAGCTCGAAGCACTCACGCGCGCGCGCCCAATCGGCGGCCGCCAGCGCGGCCTGTCCGGCCTGAACGAACTCAGGCACACCCATCGATGCCGGAGCGTCGCACAGCGCGAGCATCGCGGAGTAGATGCTCGCCACGGCGGAGCACGCAGGGGGCCCTCGTGCAGCTGGGCCATGCGCCCACCGTCGCCACCGGGGACCCTTGCACGAACAGCTGCCCCGCTGTCGCTTGTCGGATCCGGCGCAAAGCGGTCACGTCGCTGCTGAGGCGGCACGTGATTGCCTCGGACGAAATGCGGGCGTCGGCAGGCGCGCGATCGCTCCCGCGTCGCGCCTGCTGTGAAGGGCGCCGCGAGGCTGTCGTGCTTCGTTCCATGCGACAGAGGCGCAAGGTGGGCCGCGTTCACCGCTCGAGGCGTCGCCAGATGAGTGCGCATCCGAGGCTCAGCAGCGCGCGGTGCATGTAGCGTCGCGTTCCCGGATGCGGAGCCGGCGGAAGTTGTGCAACCAGGCGAACGTGCGCTCGACAACCCGCCGCAGGCTCTGGGGGACACCCTGGTCTCGTCTCGGAAACGCCTCACGTCTTATCGCCATACAGGTGACCTAAAGTACTAATGACCATCATTCAACCGCCGCTGCGCTCATGCGTGGGTGGCCTGGTTGGCCGTGTAGCAAGCGAAGCTCGCCAGGGCGGCTGGGGCCTTGTGGTCGAGGGGCGCCAACCGCGGGCTCCGGCACCAGCCGAGCCTCGGGCTGCTCCGTAGGGCGTCCGCCACGAGCTCCTTGTGGGCCGCCCGGCAGTCCTCGACCCGAATCGTGAAGGCGACCGACACCCGGTCGGGCTCGTCCGGTGGCGTGAAGCTCACCGTGGGCTTGTCCTCGGTCGGCTCGCCGGCTCCACCAGCGGCAGCCAGGTGTCGAACATCCGCAGCACCGCCGAGGCGCCGTAGGTGCGGTTCACCCCGCACCCAGCACGTACCGCTACTAGGAGACCGAGGCCTCCACGTCCGGAGGCCACCAGGATCGTGGTGATGGCCGACCCGCCTCCGGGGAACTCTTGCGCGCCAGGTTCGTTCACGGCGTCCGGAGGCGAACCTGGCCGCTCGGCCGAGGACGCGGCCCTACCCGCCGCCGAGATCGCGTACGCGATGAGAGAAGGCGTCGCAGGTATGGCGGCGACGACCGCGAAGCACGTGCGCGATGGCACCGAAGCTCGACTCTGAGCGCGGGAGCATGCTCGAGCACTGCGCTCGGCTCTCGCTGGAGCGCGCCGAATTTGCGGAGCGTGTGGCTCAACTCGAGGCCGACCTCGCGGAGCTGAGGCGCGACCCCAAGGGGACGCCCGCCGGCCGAGGGCCCGCGGGGAGCCCTCCCGCTCCAGGGGCCCGGTCGTCCGCGTCGCGGGTGCTCCGATGGATCGCGATGGCGCTGTCGGCGCTGATCACGGCCGCCGTGGTCGTGGCCGCCCTCGCCATCCTCGCCGGGTTCTGGAGCCCGGCCGACGGGGGCACGGACCCGGCCGACGCCGGCGGGACACCGGCACCGCCGGCGGCCCCCGCAGCGCCCGCCGCCGCCGGGGCGCCGCCCGAGACCTCCGGCCCGTCGGGGTCGACGGCGTCGGTGACGATCAGCGCCGGGCAGGGCCGCTCCTGGCTCGAGGTCCGACGGGGCTCGGCCGACGGCCGGCAGCTCCACTACGCGATGCTCGAGAGCGGGCAGTCGCGCAGCTTCACCGCGCCTCGCCTGTGGCTCCGCTTCGGGATCGGAGAGAACATCGCGATCACGGTGGACGGCGAGCCGGTCGAGGACCTTCCCGCCCTCGCGGCGGAGGCCGTCGTGACGCCCGACGGGTTCCGGATCCTGGGCCTCGGCTAGCCGTCGTGGTTCTGCAGTCCGAGGAGGTTTCCCACGTGACCACCCAGCAGTCCGCCAGCCCCCAGGTCGGGAACGTCCCGTTTCTCGATCTCTCGCCGTCGCACGAGCCGCTCCGCGACCGGATGATCGCCTCGTTCGCGGACCTCATCGATTCCAGCGCGTTCGCCAACGGCCCGGCGATCGCCGACTTTGAGCGCGCGTTCGCGGACGCCTGCGGGACGGCGCGGTGCGTCGGCGTCGCGAGCGGCACCGACGCTCTCCGCCTCGGGCTCATGGCCCTGGACCTCGAACCGGGGTCGGAGGTCGTGCTCCCGACGATGACGTTCATCGCCACGGCCGAAGCGGTCGTGCAGGCGGGCTTGGAGCCGGTCTTCGTCGACGTCGCCGAGTCGGACTACGGGATCGATCTCACGGCGGTGGAGGCGGCGCTGACCGGCCGCACGCGGGCGGTCCTTCCCGTCCATCTCTACGGGCAGATGATCGACATGCGCCGGCTGTCCGACCTCGCCTCGCGGCACGATCTGGCCGTGGTCGAGGATGCCTGCCAGGCCCATGGGGCCCGGCGCGACGGCCTCACCGCGGGCGCGGCGGGCACGGCTGGCGCGTTCAGCTTCTACCCGGGCAAGAATCTCGGGGCGATGGGCGACGCGGGCGCCCTCGTGACCGACGACGAGACGCTGGCGGAGCGCGTGACGGCCCTCCGCGAGCACGGCCAGACGTCGAAGCACCATCACGAGTGGGTCGGCTTCACCTCGCGTCTCGACACCGTTCAGGCGCTCGTCCTGCTGCACAAGCTGCCGCACCTCGACAGCTGGAACGACGAGCGTCGGGAGCTCGCGCGCGTCTACTCCGCGGAGTTCGCCGGAGTGGGGGATCTCCGACTCCCTGGCGTGGCGCCCGGAAGCGATCCGGTGTGGCACCTGTACGAGATCCGAACGGCCCGCTCCAACGACCTCGTCGAGTTCCTGGCCGCGCGGGGCATCCGCACCGGGCGGCACTACCCCGTCCCCATCCACCTCACCCCGGCCTTTGCACACCTGGGGCTCCCGGCCGGCTCGTTCCCGGTCAGCGAGGCCCTGGCCCGCGAGCTGGTCTCTCTCCCGATCTACCCGGGGATGCCCGAGGAGCACACGTCGGCGGTCGTCTCGGCGATCACGGAGTTCTTCCGCCATGGCTGACCAGCCCGCCAACAGCGCGCCCTACCGGCTCATCCACGACGTCGAGTTCGGCGAGGATGTCGTCGTCTACGCGTTCGTCAACATGTACGGATGCCGGATCGGCGACGGTTCCCGGGTGGGACCCTTCGTCGAGATCCAGCGTGGGGTGCACGTCGGCGCGCGCTGCAAGATCCAGAGCCACACGTTCGTCTGCGAGGGCGTGCGCATTGGGGACGGCGTCTTCGTGGGCCACGGGGTGGTGTTCATCAACGACAAGGTCCCCCGGGCGACGACGTCCGACGGCGGTCTCCAGACCGACGACGACTGGACGCTGCTCGAGACCACGGTCGAGGACGGCGCGTCGATCGGGTCCGGCGCGGTCGTCGCGGGCGGCGTTCGCGTAGGGGCGGGAAGCCTCGTCGGCGCCGGCGCCGTGGTGACCAGGGACGTAGCACCCGGGACCACCGTCGTCGGCGTTCCGGCCGCGCCTCGGGCCGCGCGTTGGTAGGGATGGACGCGATGCCCCCGTTTCGTCGCCTGCTCTCGATCGTCGGCGCGCGCCCGAACCTGGTCAAGATGGCCCCGATCGTCGCCCAGCTCGACCGCCGGCTGCCGGAGGCGCGCCACGTCCTCGTCGACACGGGCCAGCACTACGACCCGCTGCTGTCGCGGGTCTTCTTCGACGAGCTCGGCCTGAGGACGCCCGACCACTCGTTGGGAGTCGGCTCGGGCACGCACGCTGAGCAGACCGCGCGGGTAATGGAGCGCCTCGAGCCCATCCTGGTCGCCGAGGCTCCGGACCTCGTGCTGGTCCCGGGGGATGTGAACTCGACGCTGGGGGCGACCCTCACCGCGGTCAAGCTCCGCATCCCGGTCGCGCACGTCGAGTCCGGCCTTCGCAGCTTCGATCGGACGATGCCGGAGGAAATCAACCGGATCGTGACGGACCGCATCTCCGATCTCCTCTTCGTCCATTCCGAGGACGCGATCGACAACCTCCGGCGCGAGGGCGTCTCCGACGACCGGATCCACTTCGTGGGCAACACGATGATCGACACGCTCGTGGCCATGGAGCCGCGCTTCCGCGCCCGGGGCACTGCGGGCGAGGTGGGGGTGGAGCCCGGGGAGTTCCTGTTGGTGACGCTTCACCGTCCGGCGCTCGTGGACTCCGATCTCCTCGGCCCGGCCATCGACGCTCTCGGGGCGGTCGCCCGGGAGCTTCCCGTCGTCTTCCCGGTCCATCCGCGGACCCGGAGGGCGCTCGACGGTCGGCGCCTGGCGCCCGGCATCCGCCTGTCGCAGCCGCTCGGGTACTTCGACTTCCTGTCGTTGGCCTGCGACGCCGGGGCGGTGCTCACCGACTCGGGCGGCGTGCAGGAGGAGACGACCTACCTGCGCGTTCCGTGCTTCACCCTCCGCGCCAACACGGAGCGCCCGGTCACCATCAGCCACGGCTCGAACGTCCTGCTCGGACTCGATCCGGAGCGCATCCGCGAGCTTCCGGCGCTCCTCACCTCGGGCCGGCCGATGCCCGCGGAGCCGCCGCCGCTGTGGGACGGCCGAGCGGCCGAGCGCGTGGCCGACGTGCTCGCGGGCGTGCGACCCAGGGAGCTCGCGGTGCGATGAGGGTGTGGATCGACCTGGCGAACTCGCCGCACCCGTTGATCTTCGAGCCGGTGGCACGCCTGCTGGAGCGCGAAGGGCACGAGGTCGCCGCCACCGCCCGCGACAACGCCCAGACGGTCGAGCTGGCGCGAGCGGCCTTCCCCGAGGTCGAGGTCATCGGGGGACCGAGCCCCAAGAACCGCGCGGGCAAGGTTGCAGCACTCGGCGGCCGCGTGGCGTCGCTCGCCCGGTTCGCGCGCCGCCGTCGCCCCGACGTCGCGCTGTCCCACAACTCCTACGCGCAGCTGGCGGTCGCGCGATGCCTGCGCATCCCGGCCGTCACCGCCATGGACTACGAGCATCAACCGGCGAACCACCTGGCCTTCCGGCTGGCATCCACGGTGCTCCTCCCGGAGGCGCTCCGGAACTCGGGAGTGGCGGCGCAGGGCGCCTCGGACGCGAAGACGACCTACTACGACGGGCTCAAGGAGGAGATCTACCTCGGGGCCTTCACCCCGGACCCTTCCGTGCTCGACTCCGTCGGCCTGGCGGACCGCGGCGGCACTCCGCTCGTCGTGGCGCGCACGGCGCCCAGCAAGGCGACCTATCACCGCTTCGAGAACGAGTTGTTCTTCGACGCGCTGCGGCTGCTCGAGGCGGACCCCGGGGTGCGGTGCGTGGTCCTGCCCCGCTATCCGGAGGAGGCGGATCGACTCCGCGCGCTCGGACGCGGGCGCCTGGTGGTGCCGCCCCGCGCAGTCGACTCCCGATCGCTGATGGCGATGGCCGACCTGGTGCTCGGCGCCGGCGGCACGATGACGCGCGAGGCCGCGCTGCTCGGATCGCCCACGCTCAGCGTGTTCAGCGGCCGCGCCCCCGCCGTGGATCGGTGGCTCGTGGAGCGGGGGCTCCTGGGCCGCCTCGAGCGGGCCGACGACATCCTTCCCGTCCGGTGCAGGACGAACGGCGAGGCCGACCTCGGGGGCCTCCGCACGCGCGGGGAGTGTCTGCGCGCGCAACTCGTGGCCGCCGTCGTCGGCGCCGGCCGCGGCGGCTGATCCGCTCGGGCCGGCCGGCCCTCGGGTTCCCGGGCTCCCGGAGGCGCCGCGTCGCCGCCAGCTCCAACCGACGCTGAATCTGCGTTTCGTCCCCCGCGCCGCATTGCGCGTGTTGCGTCGCGCGACGGCGAGGGGGGGAGATCCCGCCCTCGAAGCGAATCCACTGTGGCCTGGACCTCCCATTCGGCGCAGGCGCTACGGAGCGAGCTTCGATGGACGACACGTCCCACGGATCGGCGCGACAGGGCGCGCCCCACGGCCTCCCCTTGCAGGGCGGCGGCGGGGCGCCGAACGTCGCCGCGGCCGGCCCGGGGACCGGCCGGCGCCATCTCAGGAGGCGCCCTCGTTCGCGCAGCGTGATGGTGCGACGGGCGCTCGTGGTGGCCGACCTGGTGGCGCTCACCCTCGCGTTCGTCGTGGCGGAGCTCGCCCTCGGCCCGAGCCCCGGGGCGAACGGACAGGTCGCGCCCAGGACGGAGCTCCTCCTGTTCCTCGCGACCCTCCCCGTGTGGCTGCTGACCGCGAACCTCCACCGGCTGTACGACCGCGACGAGACGAGCACGGACCACTCCACGGTTGACGAGATCATCGGCGTCTTCCACCTGGTAGCCATCGGCGCCTGGGTGGTGTTCGCCTCGGCGTGGGCAACCGGTCTCGCCGACCCGAACCCCATCAAGCTCGGGCTCTTCGCGGTCCTCGCGGTCGTCTTCGTCGCCGTCGCCCGAGCGACCGCCCGCGCGATCGCCCGGCGCCACGCGTCGTACCGGCAGGCCGCCGTGATCGTCGGCGCGGGGCACATCGGGCAGCTGCTGGCCCGCAAGCTGCGCCAGCACCCGGAGTACGGCATCGACGTCGCCGGCTTCGTCGACGATCGGCCGCGCGAACTCCGCTCCGAGCTGCAGGGTCTTCCGATGCTCGGCAGCATCGCCGACGCTGATGCGGTCGTGCGCCGGCTCGGGGTCCAGCGCGTGATCATCGCGTTCACGGTCAACGACCACGAGGAGATGCTCCGCCTGGTGAGGCGGCTCACGGCGCTCGACGTGCAGATCGAGCTCATCCCACGCTACTTCGAGGTCGTGGGTCACACCCCGGACGTCAACTTCGTCGAGGGGTTGCCGCTCCTGCGGCTCGGGGCGCCGCGGATCTCCAACACGACCCGGGTCCTGAAGCGCGCCATCGACGTGATCGGCGCGACCGTCGGACTCGTCCTCGCCGGCCCCCTGATCCTGGCGATCGCACTCGCCATCAAGCTCGACTCGCCAGGGCCGGTCCTCTTCAAGCAGGTCCGGCTGGGCGAGTCGATGCGCGAGTTCACCAACCTGAAGTTCCGCACGATGGTGGTCACCGCCTCGGACGAGGAGCACCGCGCCTACATCAACGCGACCATGAGCTCGGCCGCGACGCCCGAGAGCAGTGGTCTCTACAAGCTCGATCGAGGCTCCGAGACGACGCGGGTCGGTCGCTGGCTCCGCCGTACCAGCCTCGACGAGCTCCCCCAACTGTTCAACGTCCTACGAGGAGACATCTCTCTTGTCGGTCCCCGGCCCTGCATCCCCTACGAGGTGGAGCACTTCCAGACGCATCACCTCGATCGCTTCCTCGTCCCCGCCGGCATCACCGGGTTGTGGCAAGTGACCGCGCGGGCACGATCCACATTCGGCGAGGCGCTCGACCTCGACGTCGCCTACGTCCGCAGCTACTCCATCTGGCTTGACCTCAAGCTGCTTCTGAGGACCCCCGTCCAACTCGTCCGGCAGCGGGTGACGGCATGAGCCCTTCGCCGCTGCGCTGCGCCGTCGTCGGGGTCGGGTACTGGGGTCCGAACTTCGTGCGCAACCTCTCCGCGCTGCCGGAGACCGATCTCGTCACGGTCTGCGATCGGGACGCCTCCGCGCTCGATCGCATCGCGCGCCAGTACCCCGCGGTCGAGACGAGCATCGACCTCCACGACGTCCTCGAAGACCCGTCGATCGACGCCGTCGTCATCGCGACGCCGATCTCCACCCACCACCGCCTCGCCGAGGAGGCGCTGCGGGCCGGCAAGCACGTGCTCGTGGAGAAGCCGCTCGCCGGCACCTCCGAGGACGCGTCGGAACTGATCCGGCTGGCGGACGAGCGCAGGCTGACGCTGATGCCCGGCCACACGTTCCTCTACAGCCCGCCGGTGCGCCTCGTGCGCGACTACATCTGCAACGGAGAGCTTGGCGAGATCTACTTCATCTCGATGAGCCGGGTCAATCTCGGCCTGCACCAGCAGGACGTCAGCGTGGCGTGGGATCTCGGGCCCCACGACGTCTCGATCCTGCACCACTGGCTCGGCGAGGCGCCGAGCTCGGTCAACGCGATCTCGCGGGCCTGCATCGTTCCGGCCGTGCCCGACGTGGCGTTCATCGATCTGAGCTTCCCGTCCGGGGCGATCGCGCACGTCGAACTCTCCTGGCTCGCCCCGAGCAAGATCCGCCGGACGACCGTCGTGGGCTCGCGGAAGATGGTGGTCTACGACGACACGAGCGTGGAGCCGGTCCGCGTCTTCGATGCCGGAGCCGCGCTTCGCGATCCGCAGGACTTCGGCGAGTACCGGATGTCTTACCGGACCGGCGACATCGTCTCGCCCCACGTCGAGGCGACCGAGCCGCTGGCCGCCGAGATCCGGGACTTCGTCCAGGCCGTGCGCACGAGCTCGTCGCCGCGGTCCACCGCGACGCTGGGCCTCGACGTCGTCCTCACGATCGAGGCGGTGGAGCGCTCGCTCGCCGGCGGAGGGGTTCCCATTGAGGTCGGCGGCGCGCTACCGATGCTTCCCGAGGCTGAGCAGTGACCGTCGCCCCCGCCCGGAACGCCGAGGCCCTCTCCGCCCCAGGGCGGTCGCTGGGGCGATCGCTGATGGTGGTCCAGCTCCTTGCGCTGATCGTCGCCGCGTCGGCCCTCGGCGCGTACTTCTACGCGGGTGCCCAGGATCGGGTGTACGGCGGGCGCGCGGAGATCCTCTACGAGGCGCCGGAGGCGACGACGACGGGGGAGGCCGAGCGGCTGATCGCGACCGAGGTGGAGCTGGTGCGGAGCCCGAGGGTCCTCGATCCGGTCGCTGAGGAGTTCGGCCTGACGACCGAGGAGCTCGACGAGGACCTCGCGGTCTCCGGGGCGGGGGGCGCCGACGTGATCCGGCTCACCGTGGCCGACCCCGATCCGACCCGGGCCGTCGAGCTCACCCAGGCCGCCGCGAGCAGCTACGTGCGGGAGGTCCAGGCCGCCGAATCGCCCGCGGGCGACCGGGCTCGGACCTTCCTCGAGCGGCGGATCGCCGCGCTCACGCGCGAGCTGTCCGCGTTGCCGGCCGACAGCCCGCGAACGCAGCTGCTGCTCACGCAGATCGGGGTTCTCGAGGACCGGCTGACCGAGGTCGGGCTCGAGCAGATCACGCGCTCGGGAGCCACGATCCTCACCCCCGCGACCCTGCTGAACGAGCCAATCGAGCCGAGGCCGCGCCGGGCCGCCGCGGCGGGCGCGCTCGTGGGCATCTTCATCGCGAGCTTCGTGGTCCTGGTGATGGCTCGGCTGCGGCCCGGGACGCCGCCCCACGACACGTGACCACGCTCGTCGACGGAGCGCCGGGCGTCCGCGACACGCCGGCCTTCGCCGGGCACTCCCTGTCCGTGGCGGCATGGACGGTCGTCAGCCGGGTGACCGGCCTCGGGCGGATGGTGGCCATCGCCGTCGTCCTCGGCCCGACGTACCTCGGCAACACCTACCAGGCGACCAGCCTGGTGCCGAACCTCGTCTTCGAGTTCCTCACCGGCTCGCTCCTGGCGAGCATCCTCGTGCCGAGCCTCGTCCGGCACATCTCCCAGCACGGCTTGGCGCGCGCGGAGCAGGTGGCGCGCGGCTTCCTCGGCATCAGCACCTGCGGCTTCGTGCTGGCCGGCCTGGTCCTCGCCGGGGCCGCCCCCCTCATCCTCTGGGTGCTCGCCCTCGGTGTGAGCGACGGCGCGACGGCCGCCGCGCAGTTCGACGCGGGGTGGGTGCTGCTGGTGCTGTTCGCGGGGCAGATCCCCCTCTACGGCCTCGCCGGGATCGGCGCCGCGGTCCAGAACAGCCGCGGGCGCTTCGCGCTGGCGGCGGCCGCGCCCGTCTTCGAGAACGTCGGGGTGGTCCTGACCCTGGTCGCCTTCAGTCTCAGCGCCGGCGGCGGGGCCTCACTCGACACGATCGGGTTGGGAGGCCTGTTGCTGCTCGGGCTCGGGAGCACCGCGGCCGTGGGGCTCCACGCGGCGGCCCAGTGGATCGGCGCGTTCCGCGCCGGGATCCGGCTGACCCCGACCGCGGGCTGGCGCGATCCCGAGGTGCGTTCCATCGCGCGGCGCTACCTGCCGTCGCTGGGCTACTCGGGCCTGAACGCGCTTCGCATCTTCGGAGCGGTGGTGGTCGCGAACAGCATCGCGGGCGGCGTCGTCGCCTTCACCGTCGCGCTCGCCTTCTTCCAGCTGCCGATCGCGGTCGGTGCGCGACCGGTCTCGACGGCCATGCTCCCCCAGCTCGCGCGCAGGTTCCACGCACGGCGCCTCACCGACTTCGTCGAGGAGCTGTCGAAGGGCCTGGGGCTCGTCCTCTTCGTCGTGGTGCCGTCGGCGGTCTTCTACATCGCGCTGTCCGAGCAACTCGGCCACGCGGTGTTCGCCGGCGACGGCGACGAGGGGCTCGGCGCCGCCCTCTTCGCGGCGGCGATCGTGGCGCTGGCGCCGGGGATCCTCGCCGAGTCGGGCTTCGTGCTGTTCACCACCGCCTCCTACGCGATGGGCGACGCGAGGAGCCCGTTCCACGCCATGGTGACCCGGACCGTCCTGTCCGTCGGCGGGATGGCCGTGGCGCTCGCGCTCTCGACCCCGACGCTCGTGCTCGCGTGCCTCGGCGCCGCGCTCACGCTCGGGAACTTCGGCAGCGCGTGGCAGCTCCGACGCTCGCTCCAGGCGAGCCTCGGGCTGCGCGGCATCCCCGCGGCCCCCGGCGTGCTCCGCGATCTCGCCGCGTCGGTGCCCATGGGGGTCGCCGCGTACCTCGCGGCGGCCGCCGTCCTGACGGCCTCGGGCGAGGCGGCCGAGATCGCGGCCGTGCTGGTCGCCGCGCTCGTCGGCTTCGTCGTCTTCATCGCCGCGCAGCGGCTCTTCCGCGCGCCCGAGCTCGTGCTGGTCTCGGGCGGGTGGCGCCAGCTCCGTCTCGGAGGGGGAACGTGACACGTCTCGATTGGTATCCAGCAGCGCTCGATCTCCTCGTGCGCCACGTCGTCGAGCCGGCGGTCGGAGCCCCGTACCTGTTGACCGCGAACCGGCTTCGTGAGTTCTGGGCGTGGCCCGACGAGCGGCGGCGCGCGTGGCAGGCGGCCAGGCTCGACGCGGTGTTGCGGCACGCCGCCGCCAAGGTGCCCTTCTATCGGTCCCGGCTCGGCGCGGTCGACGCGCTGTCGTCCGAGGACCTGCCGGTGGTCGACAAGGCGACCATCCGCGAACGGCAGGAGGAGTTCCGCGCCGACGACTGGCGCGACCTGCCTCACCAGGTGAAGCGGACGGGCGGCACCACGGGCGACCCCTGGCGGTACGAGCTGGACCTCGCCGCCTGGACGCAGATGTACGCGGCGAACATCCATTTCGACGGGTGGTCGGGCTACCGCTACGGGGAGCGCGTCGCCGTGCTCGGCACGCCGCCCTCCCTCCTGCCGACGCAGGACGGGCTCAAGGGCAAGGTCCGGCGGGCGCTCGAAAGGCGCGTCTTTCCCTCGCGCGGCGTCGGGACGGACCGCGCCTCGGGCCGACGGCACGCGGTGGCGGCCTCGAAATCGGGCGCGGTCCTCTGGTACGGGTACGCCAGCATCGTCGCAGGCATGGCCGGGGCGGTCCTGGCGGAGGGGCTCTCGCTCCCGGCGCCCCGGGCGATCGTGACGACCGGCGAGCCGCTTCTGCCGGCGTGGCGACGCCAGACCGAGCAGGCCTTCGGCGTCCCGGTCCTGGACCGCTACGGGTGCAACGACGGAGGCGTCCTGGCGCAGGCGTGTGAGCGGGGGCGGTTCCACGTCGCCGAGAACGTCTCGCTGGTCGAGGTCCTGGACGGGGACCGGCCGTGCCCACCGGGCGTGGTCGGCGACCTCGTCGTCACCAACCTGCACGCCCGGGTGCTGCCGTTCCTCCGCTACCGCGTCGGCGACCGCGCGTCCCTGGGGCGCGGCGTGTGCCCCTGCGGTCGCCCGGGAACGACCCTCGAGACCATCGAGGGACGCGCGGGGGATCGCCTCCGGCTCCCCGACGGGACCGAGATCGCGATGCCCGCGCTCACGACCACGTTCTGGGAGGCGCCGAGCGTCCGCCGCTGGCAGATCGTCCAGCGCGAGCCCGGCCGCGTCCGCGTGCGTCTCGACGTCTCGAGCGACTTCGATGAGGCGGAGGCGGCACTGCTCCGGGACACCATCTCCGAGATGTGCAAGGGGCAGGCCGAGGTCGAGCTTACCTCCGACGAGCCCATCGAGCAGACGCGAGGCGGCAAGCACCGCGTGGTCCTCAGCGAGCTCTAGGCGGCGCATGTCGAGCGCAGCAGGGCATCGTGACTCGCCGTCGCTCCTCCGCGACCCCCTGCCGCTCCTCGGCCCCGGGGCGCTTCTCGCGGGCGTCGCCCTGGCCCCGCTCGCCGCCGCCGACCCCGCCCTGACCGTCGTCGGGGCCGCGGCGATCGCGCTCGCCGTCGCGGTGGCCGTGTACCCGCCGCTCGCCGCGTTCCTCATCGCGGCCCTGACGCCGGTGATCGTGGGGATCGACCGCGGCGCGATGGTCCCCCTGCTGCGCCCGAACGAGGTGCTCCTGCTCGTGGTGGTCGCCGGGCTCCTCGCCGGTCTTGCGGTCGCGCTCATCGGCGGGCGCGCGTTCCGGCCGCGGTTCGGCAGGGTGGACGGCGCGATCGCCCTGCTCGCGACCACCGGCTCGGTGCTGCCCCTCCTCTGGATGGCGGCGCGCGGGGTGGACATCACGCAGGACGACCTCCTCCATGCGCTGACCCTGTGGAAGTACCTCGTGCTCTACCTCGTCGTCCGCGCCAGCGTCCGGTCGGTGCGCGACGTGACGATCTGCCTCTGGCTCTCGCTCGGCGCCGGGTGCGTCGTGGCCGCGGTCGGCATCCTCCAGGTCCTCGGGCTCTTTGGGGTGCCCGAGTTCCTTGCTGCCCACTACGCGCCCTTCGACCAGGAGCGCGCCGTCGCGAACCTGAGGGGATCGTCCACGATTGCGGCGCCGCAGGCCGTGGCCGACGTCCTGACCTTCAACCTCGCGATCGCCGTCGGGCTCATCCTCGCGGGCTCGCCGCGGCGGTCGCTCCTCATCGCGATCTGCCCGCTGCTGTTGCTGGGCGCGCTGGCCTCGGGCCAGTTCTCGGGCGTGCTGGCGCTCGTGGTCGGTGTCGTCGCGTTCGGCGTCCTCATGCGGCGGATCACCGGGGCGATCGCCGCCTTCATCCCGCTGGGGCTCATCGCTACCCTCGCGCTCCAGCCCCTCCTCGACCGGCGCCTGGCCGGGCTCGACCCGGAGCACGGCGTTCCGGCGAGCTGGGTCAACCGGATCGAGAACCTCCAGACCTACTTCCTTCCGGAGATCACCCAAGGCTGGAACTGGCTCCTGGGCGTCCGGCCCTCGGCCCGCATCGCGGCGCCCGACGAGACGGGGCGGATCTGGATCTTCATCGAGAGCGGTCATGTGTGGTTCCTCTGGAGCGGCGGCGTTCTCATGCTCGGCGCCTTCGTCTACTTCCTGTGGGCGACGATCCCGCGCGTCTGGCGTGTGGCGCGGTCCCGGTCCGACGGCGTGGGCGTGGCGGCGACGGCGAGCTTCGTCTCGCTCGTCGTGATCGCCGTCCTTACGACCTTCGATCCCCACTTCACCACGCGCGGCACCGCGGACCTGACCTTCCTGCTGCTCGCGCTCGCCCTGTCCGGAATTCGTCCGGCCGCGGACCTGCCTCGCGGTCGAAGCGATACGAGGGTGCCGGAGGCTCCCGTCCGTAGCCGCGCCGCTCCCGGTGGCTCGCCGGCGAATCCGGCGAACTCACCCTCGGTCTGACCGCTCGCGAGATCATGGGCAGCGAGGCCACCCTCCGTTGACCGCCCAGGCGGCCCTCCCTACGTCTTAGATTGGGCCGCAGCCATCTCGGCGAGCAGGCGCAGGGCGCTCGCCAGTCGCATGTCGGCCAGGCTGCGGCACCTTGCTTAGGCCCCGGGATTCGGCGAGAGCAGCGAGTGCGCCAGACAGGACTCGAACCTGTGACCTTCGGTTTCGTAGACCGACGCTCTATCCGCCTGAGCTACTGGCGCGCGGAGGCGAGCGGAGAGGTTACCAAGGCCCCGGCGGCGCTCCCGGCCTACTCCGGCGGGAGGCCCCTGACGGGGGCGAGCAGGTTCCTGTTGCCCTCGAACGCGAACATCAGGAGGTCGACCATGGTGAACCGGTTCGCCACGGCGCCGAGGGTCGGCCTCCAGGCCGGCTCGCGGACGATGGAGATCACGCTCCCCTCCATCGCGCGGTGGAAGGTCTCGGCGACGAGGCGGCCGCCGACGCCCGTCATCCGGCCGTTGTTCAGCTCGGCCTCGCGGAGCACGTAGAGCCACAGCGGCGTGTCCTTCGCGAGGGCGTTGCGCTGGGGGGCGTTGAGGCCGCTCAGGTCGGCCCCCTTGCCGTCGCCGTTCAGGATCTGCGCCCGCGTGAGGGTCTTGATGTTGAGCCCCCGCGACCGCATGTGGGCGGCCATCTGCTGGCCGGTCGCCAGCTGCAGCATCCGGGCCCGGGTGAGGTTGCGGAAGGCGAGGTTGCGGTGCGCGGCGGTCGGGTTCGGCTCGCCGACGGTCTCGGGGAGCAGGTTCGCGAGCGGGTTGGTGAGGCGGGTGTCGATGCGCCGGGCGGGGTTCCTCCGCAGCTTCCCGTGCCGGCGCGGCTGCAGGTCCGGCCGCGCGGACGGGAAGGTGTAGAGGCCGCGCCAGTCGGCGACCCAGTTCGACGGCAGCGTGCTGTTGGCGTCGAGCCCGCCGCTCGTGCCCGAGAACGCGAACAGCAGGTCGAGGCTTCCGCCGCCGTCCTCGAAGACCCCGTTCCACTCGTAGGCCGGGCGCACCATGCTGTGCCCGAGCCGGTATGCGGCGACCGAGAACTCGACCGGCATCGTCGGCGCGTCGCCGGCGGGCGGGTTCGGCTCCACGACCACGCGGCCGTTGTCGAAGACCCCCTTCAGCTGGGGCTTGTTCGTGATGCGCGGCAGGAAGTCCGTGCGCAGCATCCACTGGTAGTGGCGGACCACCAGGCCACGGGCCGTCGCGAAGCGGTCGGCGGCGGGCACCCCCTCGGCCGCGAGCTTGTCGACCACCCGGTTGTGGAAGCGGATGAAGGCGAGGTGGGTCTGCCCGACGGCCAGGTTCTCGTCGTTGCGCGCGTCCGGGATCAGCGTGTTCTGGTCGGTGCCCGAGGTGCGCGGCAGATCGAAGCCCGGGTTGTCGTTCTCGGAGAAGCCGTCGTTCGGCCCCGAGGCGCTGGTCGTCCCCGTCAGGAGGTGGACCTTGTCGGCCGCGTAGAACTCGGGCGTCATGTCGGGCCCGAGCCCGTAGAGCGAGTCGAGGTCGAGGCCCGGCGAGCGCCCCTGGATGAGGTCGGCGACCGGCACGGTGACGTCGTCGCGCAGCCGGCTCTTGTCGAAGGTGAGGTCGTGGTTGACGAACTGGCCCAGGTACGTGAACCCGGCCGGGATCGCGCCGTCCTGCTTGTCGCCCGTCCTGGTCATCGCGGTGGCGATCTTGCGCCGGTTGGGCTGGCCGAGCTGCCTGCCGTCACCCTTCGGGCCCTGGCGCGAGAAGCGGAAGGCCCGCAGGTCGATGTCCATGGAGACGGACAGGGCCGCGCCCGCGGGCGCCTCCTCGGACCCCATCATCCCCTCGCCGACGATGAAGTACGCGGGACGCGAGTGTCGCTCCATGGCTCCCCCTTCGGATCGGCACGGGCGTGTCGAGCCTAGGTCCGGCCCGAGGCCGTGATCAACCCGCCGCAGGCCATTTCCGGCGCTTCCGCTTCCCGCCCAGGTAAGGTGCGTGTCCATGGCCGTCCTCGTGGGCTACGACGACAGCGACGCATCGGCGCGGGCGCTCGACCGCGCCGCCGAGCGGGCGCGCGAGGCCTCACAGCGCCTGATCGTGCTCGCGGTGCTCGAGATGCCGCTCGACCCCCGCGATCCGCACCAGTTCGGCACCGCCGGTGACGGCACCCCCGTCACGGGCCCGTTCGCCGAGCCGCCGCCCATCACCGAGATCCTCGACAAGGCCCGCGACCGCCTGGAGGGGACCGGCGTCGTCGTCGAGTACGTCTGGGCCCCGGGCGAGCCCGCGCGCCTGATCGTGGACACCGCACAGGGGCGGGGCGCCGAGACCATCGTCGTCGGTCATCACCACCACAGCATGCTCGGGCGGCTCTTCGGGACCGACGTCGCGGCCGACGTCCAGCGGAATGCCGCCTGCGAGGTGGTCGTGGTCGACTAGCCGGCGCCGTGAGCCGACCGCCGGAGTTCGGGGGCTTCTCCGACGTCGACCGCACCGGGCGGGGCGACGCCTACGCCGCCTACCTCGACGACGTGCGCGGGCTCGAGGCGATCGGCGAGTGGAAGGAGCGCAGCTTCGCCGCGCTCGACCCGCGGCCCGGCGCCGTGCTCCTCGACGTCGGCTGCGGGACCGGCGAGGACGCGCGGGCGCTCGTCGCTCTGGTCGCGCCCGGCGGCCGCGCGATCGGCGTCGACGCGAGCGAGGAGATGGTGGCCGAGGCGCGCCGCCGCGCCGCCGCGGCCGGCGAGACGGCCGTCGACTTCCTCCGCTCGGACGCCCGGGCGATCGACCTGCCGGCCGATGCGGTGGACGGCTGCCGCGCCGAGCGGGTGCTCCAGCACGTCGAGAGCCCGGCCGCGGCGGTGGCCGAGATGGCGCGCGTGGTGCGCCCCGGCGGGACGGTGGTGGCGGCGGAGCCCGACTGGGGCACCCTGGTCATCGACTCCTCGGACCCCGACACCGCCGCGGTGGTGGCCGCCGCCGCCGGCCGCCGGCTTCGCTCCGGGCTGGTGGGGCGGACCCTGCGGCGCCTGTTCCTCGACGCCGGGCTCGCCGACGTCTCCGTCGCCGCCCGCACGCTGGTCGTCACCGACCGCGAGCGGGCGGGCATGCTCTTCGACCTGACCGGCGCGGCTCGTCTCGCGGTGGCCGAGGGCCGGCTCGCCGAGGGCCGCGCCGCCTCGTGGCTGGACGAGCTCGGCCGCGCCGAGGCGGAGGGCCGGCTGCTGGTGGCCATGACCGCCTTCATGGCGGTCGGGCGTCTCGCCGAGAGGCCTTGACAGGGGGTCTCTCGGTGCCTCAGGGTCGCCCGTCATGAGCGAGCGCCCGACGCCCGAGCACCCCACGCCCGAGCACATCATGCAGGTGGGCCTCGGGTTCTGGGCCTCCAAGACGCTGCTCAGCGCCGTCGAGATGGGGCTCTTCACCGAGCTCGCCGGCCGGCCGGAGGGCCTCGACGATCTCCGCGAGCGCCTCGGGCTCCACCCGCGCTCGGCGCGGGACTTCCTCGACGCGCTGGTCGCGCTGGGGTTCCTGGAGCGGGAGGACGGCGTCTACCGGAACACGCCGGAGACCGACCTCTTCCTCGACCGGGGCAAGCCGTCGTACCTCGGCGGCATCCTCGAGATGGCCAACCATCGCCTCTACGGGTTCTGGGGCGGCCTCAGCGAGGGGCTCCGCACGGGCCGGCTCCAGAACGAGGCCAAGACCGGCGACGTGCCGTTCTTCGAGGCGATCTACGCCGACCCCGCCCGGCTGCGGCAGTTCCTCGCCGCCATGACCGGCCTGAGCCACCCCGCGAACGTCGCGGATCGCCGAGCGCTTCCCATGGCGCGGGTACTCGACCTTCGTCGACGTCGGCACGGCGCAGGGGGACCTCGCCGTGCAGATCGCCCTCGCCAACCCGCACCTGACCGGCCGCGGCTTCGACCTCCCGCAGATCGCGCCGATCTTCGAGGACTACGTGCGCGCCCACGGCCTCGACGGGCCGACTCGAGTTCGCCGCCGGCGACTTCTTCGCCGACGACCTCCCCGAGACCGACGTCATCACGATGGGGCACATCCTCCACGACTGGGACCTGGACCAGAAGCGGACGCTCATCGGCAAGGCGTACGAGGCGCTCCCGGAGGGCGGCGCGCTGATCGTCTACGAGGCGATCATCGACGACGACCGCTCGCAGAACGCGTTCGGGCTGCTGATGAGCCTCAACATGCTCATCGAGACCGACGGCGGCTTCGACTACACCGCCGCCGACTGCATGGGCTGGATGGCCGACGCCGGCTTCACCCAGACCCGAGCCGAGCACCTCGTGGGGCCCGACTCGATGGTCGTCGGCATCAAGTAGGGCGCCAGGCCGCCAGGGGCCTCAGGCGGGCACGCGCTCGGCGGCGACCCGGGGGTCGGGCGGCCGGCCCTCGGCCGCCGGGGCCGGCGTGCCCCGGAGCCCGATGAACGCGGTCAGCGCGGCGAGGAGCGTCAGGGCGGCGCCGACCCACATCGCCCCCTGGACGCCCGTGACGAAGGACTCGAGCGCGCCCTGCTGCGCGGCCGGCCCGGCGATGCGGCCGACGACCTGGCCCTGGCCCCCGATCACCAGGTCCTCGAGGCCGGACGCCGGCGCGCGGACGGCCGCGGGGAGGTGGCTCACGTCCTCCTCCCACTGGCGGCTCGCGAGGGTGGCGCCGACGGCGCCCAGCACCGCCAGGCCCACGGCCGCCCCCACCTGCCGGGCCGCGTTCACGACGCCCGAGGCGACGCCGGCCTTGCGCGGGTTGACGGCCGCCATCGCGGTCGCCGAGGTGGTCGGCATCGTCAGGGCGAGCCCGGCGCCGATGAGGACGTAGAACGGCCAGATGGCGTTGTAGCTCGAGTCCACCTGGAGCTGGCTCAGGCCGACCAGGCCGCCGCTCACCATGAGCATCCCCGTCGTCATCAGCTGCCGCGGGGTGAAGCGCGACTGGAGCTTGCCGGCCCAGGGGCCGATGAGCATCACCATCGCCGTCAGGGGCAGGGCCGCCAGCCCGGCCTGCTGCGGCGAGTAGCCCTTCACGTTCTGGAAGTAGAGCGTGATGAAGTAGACGACCCCGAACAGGGCGAGGCCCACGAACACCACCAGCACGACGGGCGCGCTGAAGGCGGCGCGCCGGAAGAACTCCAGCGGCACCATCGGGTTCGGGGTGCGGGCCTCCCAGGCGACGAAGCCCACGAGTGTCACCAGGGCCGCGACCATGAAGCCGATCGTGTAGGCCGAGGCCCAGCTGTGGCTGTTGGTCTCGATGAGGCCCCAGACCAGGAAGAAGAGCCCCGCGGTGATGAGGCCGACGCCGGGCAGGTCGAGCGTCAGGCTCGTGGGGTCGCGGGACTCGGCGACGGCCCACAGGGTGACGATCGCCCCGACGATCCCGACGGGCAGGTTGATCCAGAAGACGGCCGACCAGTTGACGTGCTCCACGAGGACGCCGCCGAGCACCGGGCCGATGGCCAGCGCGAGCGCCGAGATGCCGGCCCAGATCCCGATCGCGGTGCCGAGCTCCCGGCGCGGGAAGGCGGCCACGATGATCGACAGGGTCAGCGGGTTCATCAGCGCCCCGCCCACGCCCTGCCCGGCCCGGAAGGCCACGAGCCACTCGACGCTCGGCGCGAGCGCGCAGGCCACCGACATGGCCGTGAAGATGGTGAGGCCGACCAGGAACAGGCGCTTGCGCCCGAAGCGGTCGCCCAGCTTGCCGCCCAGCATGATCAGGACCGCGAACGTGAGGACGTAGGCGTTGATCGTCCACTCGAGCGTCGACGGCGACGCGTCGAGGTCGCGCTGGATGGAGGGCAGCGCGACGTTGACGATCGTGTTGTCGAGCATGATGAGGAAGAGGCCGAAGCACATCGCGGCCAGGGTCAGCCACTTGTGCCCCTGGGAGCGGGAGGTCACGACGCCTCCGGGACGGCCGGGGTGACGAGCCGGATGAGGGTCTCGGCGACCGGGCCGAGGCGGCGCAGCTCGTGGTCGCCCCCGAGCGCGCACGTGAAGGCGCCCAGGAAGCTGAGGCCGGCGAAGAGGGCCACGACGTGGTCGCCGTCGATGTCCGCGCGCAGGCGCCCCGTCTCCTGGCTCCGCCTCACCGCGCGCCCGACGACCTCCCTGAACCCGTCGCGGATCCCGTCGAGCGTCTGGCGGACGGCCGGGTCGTCGGCCATGGTCACCGCCAGCGAGCGGAGCTTGAGGGAGTCCGGGACGTCGGGCTGCGCGATCCGCTCGCCGAGCGTGCGGGCGATCCCGGCGAACGGGTCATCCGGGTCGGCCTCCGCCGCCGCGACCAGGCGCGAGCGCATCAGCCCGGCCTGCTCCTCCAGCACCGCCAGGAAGAGCTCGAGCTTGCCGTCGAAGTGCTGGTACAGCACCGCCTCCGAGCAGCGGGCCTCGCGGGCGATGTCGCCCACGCTGGTGCCGTGGTAGCCGCGCTCGGCGAAGAGGCTGCGCCCCACCTCGAGCAGCACGGCGCGGCGCTCCTCGCGGGTCATGCGCCCCCGGGCGGGGACGGCGGGTCGGTGGCGGCGGTCACGCCGGCAGCTTAGCAAGTGAACGTTCACTCACAAACGCGCGGCGGACTCGCCCCGGTCAGGTCGCGACTGCTTGCGCCGGCGTGAGGCCGTGGCGGCGCATCACCTCACCGATCGCCGCGAGGTCCGGCGGCCCGCCCTGCGCGGCCTCGAAGACCTCGCCGATCTCCCGGAAGTAGGCGGGTCCGAAAACGCCGGGCGTCGCGACCGCGAGGAACGTCGCGTCCGAGTTGGCCGAGGTTCGCGAATCCGTGGATCGATCCGCGCGGGATGCAGACGGCTTCGCCGGGGCCGATGTCGCGGGTTCGCCCGTCGATCATCCACGTCGAGACGCCCTCGAGCCCGTAGATCGTCTCCTCGAAGGCGTCGTGACTGTGCGGCGGTGTCCGGACGCTCGGCGGGACGCGGCACTCGAACACGGTGACGCTGCCGCCGGAATCATCAGCGTCGACGAGGAAGCGGATCTCGAAGGGCCCGGCGTGGATGGTTGCTCTCGATGAGGCGGTCATTCTCGGTCTCCTTGATGAGGGTGTAAAGTGACTTGACCATGGTATGCCGGCCTCGAGAACTTTGTCAAGTGACTTGACTGCCGCGCGTGGGCAGACGGCGCGACCGCTCTGATCGGGGCCCTGCTGCGGATGCCCGCCGACGCCGTGCTCGAGCGTATCCTGGCCGGCCTGCACGAGGACGGGTTCACCGACCTGAACGCCGCCCATCTCCCCCTCCTGCGCTACCCCGGACCGGAGAACCGCCGCCCCTCGGACCTCGCGACCGAGGCCCGGATGACCAGACAGGCGATGAACTACCTGCTCGGAGAGCTGGAACGGCTCGGGTACCTCACCCGCCGCGACGACCCCGAGGACCGGCGCTCCAAGCGCGTCCAGCTCACCGAGCGAGGACATGCGTTGGTGCGGACGATCCGCAGGACCGTCCGCCGGATCGAGGCCGAGTGGGAGCAGGAGCTGGGCGCAGCGCGGTTCGCCCAGCTCCGCCAGCTCCTGATCGACCTCAACGCGACCCGCATGGTCCGCGAGCTCCACGGACCGCAGCCAGGCACGGCAGGGAGCGGAGAGGGAGGGATTCGAACCCTCGAATCGGGTTGACCCCGATTAACCGCTTAGCAGGCGGCTGCCTTCAGCCACTCGGCCACCTCTCCGCGAGAGGGGCCGTATCGTAGCGAGCGCCCCCCGGCCCGTCCGCGGGGCCCGCCACGGAGGGGTGGCAGAGCGGTCGAATGCGGCGGTCTTGAAAACCGCTGCGCCGGCTCACGCCGGGCCGGGGGTTCGAATCCCTCCCCCTCCGCTTTCTCGGCTTGTGACGCGCGATCTCAGCTCGCGGGCCACGCCTTGTGACATCCGCTCAGGACCGCTCGAGCCCCGCTCCCCCGGAGCCTCGAGTGTCGCGCAACCGTCGCGCACCTTACCCCTCCTCAGGCCCGCTCCTGCCGCCTCTGGCATGGCGCATTTCCGCCACGACGAGCCGGACCGCGGTCAGCTTTGCCTGGCGGTCGGCCCGGCGGTCGCGTAGCCATTGCACGCCCGCAGTGATGATTCCATCGAGCAGAACGCCGACCATGCCGAAGGTGCCCGCTCCCGACGGCAAGAGCTGCGTTCGACCCGCTCGCGCACGCGCGAACGTAGCGCGTCCGATCGCGCCGATACGCTCCGTCGCACGAACCCGAGCAGGAGGAACCACAGTGCGGGTCGAGCTCGAGCTGCTGACCTCCGGCGAGGCCGGAGAGGTCTTGGCGTCGGGGACAGCCGCATCCAGCAGATGTGCGCGAGGGGGGCATCTGCCCGCCGCCCTGACCCTGGCGGGCGGGCGCCACCTGTTCTACCGCGCCGACGTCGAGCGGCTGCGCGCCGACCGGGAGGTGTAGATGGTGCCCTTTGAGGGCGGGTGGCTCCTCCGAACCGGGTGAGCGTGAAGGAAAATTGAGAATGGCAGCGTCCGCCGTTGTGCGTGATGCGCTGTGCGTGATGCGCCGCCCGGCTCTGTCACGGAGGTTCAGTCAGGCCGTCAACTCGAGCCCGCACCCCGTGAAGGTGAACGTCGGTGCCGGAGCCGTGCGTCTGGAGGGGTGGATTAACACGGACGTGACGTGGTGGTCGGAGATGTGGCTGGACCTCACCCGCCCATGGCCTGTTGGGGCGGACCGGATTTCCCACATCTACGGCGACAACGTGATCGACATTTCCCGTTGCCTGTCGCTCGCACGGTGCTTCGCAATGCGTATGACGGGCTGGCGCCGGGGGGCATCATCCGCATCGCCACACCTGACGCGGAAGCGACTGCCCGAGCGTATCTCCACGACCCCGATCTGACACGCCAGCACCTTGAGCGACACCGGCGAAAGGGCTATGCGGCTGAGTACCCCGCCGACATGCTGAGGATCACGTATGCCTACCACGGTCATCATGCCGGCTACATCTTCGACTGGGAGTCGCTGTCGGCCGAGATGACGCGGGCAGGGTTCACCTCACTGATTCGCCGCCAGCCAAATGAGAGCAACGACGACGCACTATGCGGCCTCGAGACACGCTTTGGTCCGAGCGAAGCCGCTACACAGCTGATTATCGAAGGCCGTAGGCCCGGAATGACGAGCGACGGCTTGGGGTCGGCGTACGCGTGAACAAATCCGGAGGCGCTCGCGGACATCCGGAGGGCGCTCGCGGACAAGACGACGCGACGAATCCCTGTCGCCATCATCGATCGCGTGGAGTTCTCCGACGCGAACCCCGCCAAGAACGGTCGCATCACGATCCACGTCGGGGAGAAGAAGGCGATCTTTCACTTCCCGCGCAAGACCAGGGATCAGGCCCGAGAGCTATACGAGGAGTGATGCGGCAGAAGGACACGCGTTCGCCGCAGGCGCTCCAGGGTGGCCGCGGTCGGCCCGCGCGGCAGGGCGGGAGGTCGGCGTAGAGGTCGCCCGCCTGCGAGGTCCGAGAGTCCCGCCCCCAGGCGGGTTCTCGAGCTTCGCCGTGGCGACCTCAGAACCGCTCTCGGGATGCGAGCCGATGCGCGGCCCTTCACCCCATGATCCTGAGGGCGTGTTCACGCGGCCGAGGCGGCCGGAGTGGCCCGAGGCGCCGTTCTTGAATGACGATGTGCCTGCTGCCCCCTCCGCGCCCGTGCCGGGGGAGGTTGACGAGCGCGCCCGCGTGCGCCTGGTGGTGGTGATGCCGGTCGGCCCCGGCGAGGACCTCCACGACACGCTGGCCAGCGTCGACGCCTACACCGAGGCCTCCCGGGCGATCGTGCTGGTTAACGACACCGGCGCGGGGCCTCCGGCCCTGCGCCGGAGGCTGACGCCGAGACAGGCGTCCACGTGGTGCCCGCCCCGGCCGGGGCGACCGGCAGCCGCGGGGGCCTCTGGGTGAAGATCGCCGCGGGCTACCGGTACGCCTGTGAGCGCTTCGCCTTCGATCTCGTGCTGCGAATGGACACGGACGCGCTGATGCTGGGGCCCGGCATCGAGGAGGCCGCGCTGCGCCGGTTCGCCGACGACCCGCGGCTCGGGCTGCTCGGCAGCTACCGGGTCGGGCCCGACGGCGGCCGGCGCGACTTCGGTCCTCCCGCGCGCACCCTCGCGCGCGAGTCCGGGTTGCTCGGGCTGGGCCGCCCGCGCCTGCGAGCCCAACTGCGCGCGCTCCTCGAGCATGCACGAGGCGCCGGCTACGCGCCGGGCGAGCACGCCCTGGGCGGCGCGTTCCTGCACTCCGCGGCCGCGGCGCGTGCGCTCCAGGCCCGCGGCTGGCTCGATCTGCCGCACCTCGCCCGCTCGCGCCTCGGCGAGGACCACATCTTCGCCCTGCTGACGGTCGCTGCAGGTTTCCGGATCGGCGACTTCGGCCGTCCCGGCGACCCGCTGGCCCTGCGCTGGAGGGGGCTGCCAGCCCACCCGGAGGCGCTGCTCGCGGGCCCCGCCCTCGTCACCCACTCCGTGCGGGGCTACGGCGACCTCGACGAGACCGCCGTGCGCGAGCTGTTCGCGCGCGCCCGGCGCGCCCCGGCCGCTCGCAGCCGCGAGCGCCGGGCGTGATTGAACGCTCGGCGGGTCGGCAAGGACTTCGACGCGATGAGAATCCGCCACGCTGCATCGGCCACGCCGCGACGCTGTGGTTGAATCGCGCGATGGAGCGGCCCGACCGGTTCATCCGCGGCGCCCTGGCGCTGGTCGCCGCCGCCTCCGCCGGCTGCCTTGCGCTGCTGGTGATCCGCCTCGCGCTGGGCGGGGAGGATGCCCTGGGGTGGCTGGCCTGGAACCTCCTCCTGGCGTGGGCGCCGCTCGGCCTGGCCCTGGCGGCGGCGCTGGCGCCGGGTTCGGGCTCGTGGAGCGCCCTCCGCTCGCCCGTCCTGGCCGTCTGGCTGCTGCTGCTGCCGAACGCCCCCTACCTCGTCACCGACCTGGTGCACCTCGAGGGCCGCGCGCCGGCCGTTCTGGTCATCGACATCCCGCTGTTCGCCGCGTTCGCCGCGACGGGCCTCGTGATCTTCCTGGTCTGCCTGCACCTGGTGCACCGGCAGCTGCTCGCGAGCACGGCGCCGCGGGCGGCGTGGGCGCTGACGCTGGCGTGCGTCTGGCTGTCGTGCGCCGGCATGTACCTCGGGCGGGTGCTGCGCTGGAACAGCTGGGACCTCCTGGACGACCCGGGGCGGCGGCTCACGGCGCTGGGGGCCCACCTGCGCGAGCCTTCCAGCGCCGCGTTCGCCGTCGCCTTCACGGCGGGCTTCGCCGTCTGCCTCTCCATCGCCTACTCGCGGTTCCGTGCTCTGGCGGCGCCAGCCGACCGGCCGCACGCGGGATGAGAGGCCAGGCCTTCTTCGCCGCGAACGCGCGTGCGTCCCGGCGGATCGCCGCGTCGCTGGGGATCCCCAGCGACAAGCCGTTCTGGTACCGCTTCGAGCAGGAGGCGGGGGAGGTGCTGGCGGGCCTGCCGCGCGGCTCGACCGCGGTCGACCTGGGCGGCGGCCGGCGCTGCGTCTACGCGGCGGCGCTCCCCGACCGCGGCGCGGTGCGGCTGATCGCGGTCGATGTGTCGGCCGACGAGCTCGCCCTGAACGATGACGTCGACGAGACGGTCGTCGCGGACGCCAGGCGGCTGCCCCTCGCGGACGGCTCCGTTGACGCGATCCTCTCGCGGGCGGTGCTCGAGCACGTCCCCGACGTGCGCGGGGCCGCCCGCGAGATGGCGCGCGTGACGCGCCCCGGCGGCACGGTGCTCCATTTCGTGCCCGGCCGGTACGCCCTGTTCGCCCTCGCCGCGCGCGCGCTACCGTTCGAGCCGCTGCTGCGGACCCTCCACGCCGTCAGCCCCGAGACGCGGGGCGAGGTCGAGTTCGAGGTCTACTACGACCACTGCCACCCCGCGGCGATGGAGCGCGCTTTCGGCGACGCCGGCTTCCGAGCCGTGGGCGTCGCGACCTGCTGGGCGGCGCCGGGCTACTTCGAGCCGTTCGTCCCGCTCTTCCTGGCCACCAGCGCCTACGAGGCGCTCGCCCGCGGGCTCAGGATCCGCCGCCTGGCCTCCTACATGATCGTGCGCGCCGAGCGCTGACGCCGGGCGTCACAGGCCGGCGCGCACGGCGATGGCGACCGCGTCCTTAGCGAGGGCGAGGGGCCCGAAGCCGCCCTCGCGCCTGGGGGCGTAGACCCGCCGCCGCAGCGACCCCGCGAGCGACCGCGCCCGCGCCGCGGCGCCGCGAGCCTGGTAGACGGCCGCCCGCCGCTCGCAGCGGCGCGCCAGGGCGTCGAAGTAGGCGGCCGCCCCGGGTGGGCCCCTGGCAGGCCGGCGACGTACTCGCCGTAGCCGCGGGCCCGCTCGGCGAGCTGGAGGAACTGGGCCGCGCCCACCCCCATGGCGACGCGCAGGCAGGCCAGCCCGCGAGTCGTGGGATCGCCGGGCACGTTCGCGTCGTGCTGGCGGTAACGCGCCAGGGGGTCGCCCAGCCGGCCGCTGCGCCCGCTCGCGAACGCCCGCAGCGCGACGGCGTGGTCGTGGTTGATGGGCGGTTGGTCTGGTGGGAGCGCGGCCGCTCCTCCCAGGCGACGCCGTCCAGCAGCCTGAGGCGAAACACCGTCGCGAAGCCCGAGGGCACGTGCCAGGGGTCGCCCTCGAGTGCGCCCAGCACCGCGTCCCGGCCGTAGTCGGGGCAGCGTCCGCCGAGCGGGCGCAGCGCGTGGTCCACGACCAGCGCCGAGTGGCTGACCAGGTCGCAGCCGGCGTCCTCCACGGCGCGCGCGCATCGCTCGAGCTTGGCCGGATGCCACACGTCGTCCTGGTCCGACCAGGCCACGAGTTCGCAGTTCCAGCCGCGGCGGCCTGCCAGAAGTTGTCGCCCACGCCGGTGCGCGGGCCGCACAGGATCTGCACCGGGAACCGCGCCTCCTCGGCGAAGCGCTCGCTGCGCCATGGTCCCGTCACCCGAGCCGTCGTCGGAGGCGATCAGCCGGTCGGCGGGCGCGTCTGGGCCGCGATGCTGGCGCTGCTGGGAAGCCAGCGCGCGCCGTCGCGAGTGGCCATGACCACCGCGATGCTCGACGGGCCCTCCCTCACAGGCGCCCCACGACGTGGGTTTCGGCCTCGGCCGCCGCGGCCGCCGCGGGGGGGCCCGCCGGCGGCGCGGCGCTCGACCGCCACACCCCCGACGCGCGCAGCACGACGAAGCCGACGAGGGCGGAGGCCGTCTGCGCGAGCGCCCAGGCCGCTCCCACCGCGGCGAGCCCGTAGGGCAGCATCACGCCCACGAGCCCCAGCACCAAGGCCGCGTTGACCGCGTTCATCAGGACGTAAGCGCGCATGCGGTCGCGGGCCGCCAGGATCGAGTACCAGATAGGTGCATCCTGTCGCCAACGCGCCGACGGCCAGGCTTGCAGGCAGGTTGACGCGCCCTGCGCGTAGTCATCCCCGAACAGGCGCAACACGAGGGGGGCGGCCAGGGCCAGCAGCAGCACCGCCGGCAGCAGCAGCGCGTAGACGTGGCGGAGCGCCTTGCCGGCGACGGCCCGCAGGGTCCGCTCGCCCCGGCTGACCTCGGCCATGAGCACCTGCGCCGTCGTGGAGGGCACGAAGTTGAGGAAGCTCGCCAGCATGAAGGCGACGGCGAAGTAGGCGGTCTCCACGGGGCCGCGGGCGGCAAGCACCATCAGGGGGACGACGGTCGCCGGGAGGATCCCGATCACGGTGCCGGCGTAGCTCCCGTACGAGAACGACAGGTAACGCCGCAGCACCCGGAGCGGGCCGGCCGTCTCCCCGTCCGGCCGCAGCCGCCGCCACAGGGCCGCCGCGCCCATGGCGGCGGCCAGACCTGCCCCGACGCTGTACGAGATGGCCGACCCCGAGATGCCGAACACTCCTGCGGCCGCCAGCGCCGCGAGCGCCGCGAGCTTGGCCACGCTGCCCACCACGTTCTTCACCAGCACCGCCCGGGCCGCCCGCACCGCGATCAGGCCGGCGTCGACCACCGCGCTGACGGCGGCGATCGCCGCGAGGCCGGCGACCAGCAGCCGGTGCTCCGCGCGCTCGAGGTCGAGGCCGCCGGGGGAGCGGCCCGAGGCCCAGCAGCGTCCCGGCGAGCGCTCCGCCCGCGGTCAGGGCTGCGCCGATCGCCGCGGCGGCGAGCTGCCGGGGCCCCGTCGTCGCTCGCCAGGTGCCGCATCATGGTGTTCGGGAGCCCCAGCGCGCCCGCCGCGGCGAGCAGCCCCACGCCGGCCGCGACCCCGAGACGCACCGACGTCGCCCGCCGAGTAGAGGCGCGCGGCCATGGCCCAGAACGCGAAGCCGAGCACGGCGAGCAGCGCCGTGTTGACCAGGAGCAGGGTCGAGCTGCGGTAGACGACGTCGTCGGCGGCGCGACGGGCCGCGGCGCGGATGGCGAGGGGGCGGGCGCGGGCGGTCATCCAGCGTCCTGGCCCATGGCGGCGAGGGTGTCGCCGGGCGATCGCCGCCCAGGAGGGGGGCCGGTGCGACCGTGCGGCCGCGGACATGGCGGCCAGGCGCTCGGGGGGCGCGCCGGCGAGCTCCCCCAGGGCGTCGGCCAGGCCGACGACCGACCCGTCGTAGCGGGCGACCGCCGCATCCGGGAGGTCGTTGAGCGCCGGGAGCCGCGGCACCAGCAGCGGGCGGCCGAACGCGAGCGCGAGGCCCGCGCTGCTGCTGGTCGTGATCCGGCGAAACGGCAGGACCACCACGTCGGCCTCACTCATCAGGCCCTCGACCTCGGGGTCTGGGATGCGCTCGAGGCGCAGGGTCACCGCGGCCCGAGGGGCCGGGCGAGGCGCTCGAGGCGGGCGGCCAGGGCGGGGTCGGCGCAGCGTCCGGCGACCGTGAGCTGGAGGCCTCGGCCGCCGGGGGCCGCGCCGGCGGCGGCGAGCAGGTCCTCGACGCCCTTGTGCTCGTGCACCTGTCCGAAGAACAGGAAGCTGCGCGAGCCCGGCGTGACCCGGCACGCGCAGCAGGTTGGCCGACGGGGGCCGGCCATCGGCCCAGCGGCAGCATGATGGCCGCCGCCGGGGTCACGCCGAGCGAGGCGATCCCGCGCAAGGCGGCGGGCGAGTGGGCGATCACCAGACGGCTGGCGCGCACCAGGGCGCGGCGCGCCGCCCGGTCGTCGTGGAAGACGTAGCCGTGCGGCAACACGTTGTGGGCGGTCCAGACGATCCCGGCGCCCCCGAGCCGGGCCGCCGCCAGCCAGAGCCCGAACCACGCCTGGCTCAGGCGCCGCATCAGCGGCAGGCGGCCAGCCCCCGGCAGCGCGAAGCCGAAGACCCAGTGGACGTGGACCGTGCGCCACCCCGCCAGG
>CAWIDG010000005.1:0-69544 GCA_963834875.1 Miltoncostaeaceae bacterium | reverse complement strand
CGAAGGTCGCCGTGGCGAACCCCGAGGCGGCGAACGACAGCCTGACCGTGAACGCCCTCGGCGGCGAGGACGAGATCCACCTCGGCGCCGGGCTGAGCGCCCTGATCCCGACCCGCGTCAACGCGTAGCCCGCGCGGAGGGTCCCCGGCCATCTTCGCCGCACGCCGGCGAGATGGCCGGTCCTTTCGAGCGGAACCTCGCCACGGCGACGGCGCGGTGGGTGCGTCGGCCGATCCCGGCCCGGCCGCGTCGTCCTGCTCGACGAGGAGCTCGCGCACCCGGAGGGTACCGACCTCCAGCTCGCCCACCGACAGGGCGCCGATCGACGCGCGCCGGATCGCGAGCCGCTTGATCGCCAGGCGGCCGATGGCCATCGCGCCGACCGCGAATGCCCCGACGGCGAGGGCCCCCACCGCCAGCGCGCCCACCGCCAGCGCGCCGGTGGAACCGGCCCCGACGGAGACGGTCTGCAGCTGCACCTCGTCGGGCAGGGTGGCCCTCAGTCGCGGGAGGGTCGTCGGGATCGATGGCATGGCGCTCTCCTCCGGTTGGCGATGTGGCCGGCCGTCAGCCGCTGCGGAGGAAGGCGAGCACCGCGAGCACGCGCCGGTGCGCCCCCTCCGACGACGTCAGGCCCAGCTTGCCGAAGATGTTCGAGACGTGCTTCTCGACGGCCCCCTCCGTGACCACCAGCGCCTCGGCGATGGCGGCGTTGGAGCGGCCCTCGGCCATGAGCTCGAGCACCTCGCGCTCGCGCGGCGTGAGGTCGCCCAGCGTCGAGGCCCTGCCGCGGCGCGCCACCAGCTGGGCCACCACCTCGGGGTCCATGGCGGTCCCGCCGTCGGCCACCCGCCGGACGGCCTCGACGAAGTCGGCCGGGTCGGCGATGCGCTCCTTGAGCAGGTAGCCGACGCCGCCCGCCCCGTCGGCGAGCAGCTCGACGGCGTAGGTCTGCTCCACGTACTGCGAGACCACGAGGACGGCGGTCCCCGGCACGCGGCGGCGGGCCTCGAGCGCCGCCCGCAGGCCCTCGTCGCGGAAGCTCGGGGGCAGGCGGACGTCAACCACCGCCACGTCCGGGCGCTCGCGCGCGACGGCGTCGACGAGCGCGTCGCCGTCCTCGACGGCGGCCACCACCTCCATCCCGCTGTCGCGGAGCAGGCGGACGATGCCGTCGCGCAGCAGCGCGAGGTCCTCGGCGATCACGACCCGCATGGCAGCTCCGCCGTGAGGATCGTGCCGCGCCCCGGAGTGCTGTCGACGCTGAGGCGGCCGTCGTGGGCCTCCACGCGCCGGCGCAGGCCGGTGATGCCCTCGCCGTCGGGGTCGGCGCCGCCGACCCCGTCGTCGGCCACCCGCACCGACAGCAGGTCGTCGCGGCGGGAGACGTCGACCCGCACCGAGGTGGCGCCGCTGTGCTTGGCGGCGTTGGCGAGCGCCTCGGCGACCGTGAAGTACGCGGCGGCCTCGAGCGCCGGGTCGAGGCGCCCCTCCGCGTCGACGTGGAGCTCGACCGGCAGCCGGCTCGCGCCGGCGAGCGACCCGAGCGCGGCCTCGAGGCCCCGGTCGGTCAGGACCGCCGGGTGGATGCCCCGCGCCAGGTCGCGCAGCTCGACGATCGCGCGCTTGGCCTCCTCGTGGGCGCGGGTCACCTGCTCCCGCACCTCCGCGTCCTCGACCTTCTCCTTGGCCAGGCCGAGGTCCATCGCCAGCGCGACCAGGCGCGCCTGGGCGCCGTCGTGCAGGTCGCGCTCGATGCGCCGCAGCTCGGCCGCCTGGGCGTCAACCGCCCCCGCGCGGGTCTCCTGGAGGACCTCGATCCGCTCGGTCGCCTCGGCCTCGCGCCGGCGGCCGACGCTCGCCTGGATCCCCGCGTGGATCCCGAACGCGCTCGCCAGGGCGGTGAACGTCCAGATCGGCCAGAAGTAGTCGCCGGGCGTGGTGACGGCCCAGATGAGCGTCAGGAACAGCGTGACCATCGCCAGGACGCCGCCGTGGCGGGCGAGGGCGACCCCGCGCGGGCCGGCGTCGGGCAGCAGCGCGGGGGCGAGCACCCAGGCCGCGTGGATCCCCAGCGCGAGCCCGAGGACCAGGAACGGCCAGACCGGCCAGAAGTACCCGCCCGGGGTCGTCGCCGCCCAGATGACGATCAGCACCAGGACGATCGAGGCGGAGACCGCCGCGTGGATCTTGAGCGCCCGCCTGGCCGGCCGGCTCGGGCGCAGGGCCGGGCCGCCGGCCGGGCGCAGCGGCGGGCGCTCGGAGCGCGGCTCCCCGGTCCCCAGCACCCCGCGCGCAAGAGCGCCGCTCAGCGCGCCCAGCGCCGTGACGAGCGGGACCGAGAGGATCAGCAGGAGGGCGCCGGCCGGCACGAGCAGGATCGCCTCGCCGAAGCTGTCAACGTCCCAGGCGCCGTAGAGCTGGTCGTCGGTCGCGTAGTAGTAGAAGGGGAGCGTGAGCGCCTGCAGGCCCTGGGCGATCACGGCGAGGGCGAGGATGCCGAGCGGCAGCCCGACGACGAACCGCAGCAGGAGGTAGGCCTGCTCGCGCCACCACGCCGGGTCCGTCAGCCAGCACCAGAGGCTCCGGAGCGGGCCGCCGGTCCAGACCGGCCGCGCCGACCCCGCCAGGCGGGTGTCGAGCAGCCCGTCGGCGAGGCGCCGCTCGAGGGCCGCGGCGCCGCGCACGGCGACGCCGAGCGCCAGGAGCACCGGGATGCCGAGCAGCGTGATCAGCAGCCCGAGGCCGAGCGACCACCCGGTGACGAGCAGGACGAACCAGGCGATCCCCAGGGGGATGCCGATGACGAGGAAGGCGAGCGAGCGCAGCGCGCGCCCCTCCAGGAGGGGCGCGGCCACGTAGCGGTGGAAGGTGCTCATCGCGGATCCTCGATCGTACGAGCCGGCGGAGTGGTGCGCGGGCGCACCCGGGCGATCCGCGCGAGCCGCGGCGGCATCGTCCAGTTGCGCTCGCCGGCCACCCGCATGATGGCGGGGACGATCAGGCAGCGCACGAGCAGCGCGTCGATCGCCACGGCCGCGGCGAGGCCGAACCCGAACTCCTTCAGCGAGACGTCCGTGCCGGTGGCGAAGCCGCCGAAGGCGACCACCATGATCAGCGCGGCCGTCGCGACGACCCGCCCGGTGCTCGCGAGGCCCAGGCGCACCGCGCGCCGGTTGGGCTCGCCGCCGTCGCGCAGCTCGCGCATGCGCTCGACGAGGAACACCTGGTAGTCCATCGAGATGCCGAACAGGAACGCGAAGAGCATCACCGGCACCCACATGGCGATGCCGCGCACCTCGCCGTCGAGGCCCAGCAGGTCCGCGCCGACGCCCCGCTGGAACACCAGGTACAGCAGCCCGTAGGTGGCCAGCAGCGACAGCCCGGACATCAGCACCGCCACGAGCGGCACCAGCCAGGAGCGGAACGCGCGCATGAGCGCGACGAAGGTCAGCAGCAGCACGCCCACGACCAGCCACGGGAACGGGCCGTAGAGCGCGTCGTTGAACTCGTTCTGGATGGCGGGCTCGCCCGTCAGCAGCACCCTCCCCTCGGGGACGGCGGCCGCGACGTCGGCCTTGCGGTCCTGCATCAGGTCGTTGAGCTGCCGCGCCGAGTCCGACAGCGGGTCGCCGCGCGGGGCGACCTGCATGAGGGCGTAGCGGCCCGTGGCGTCCACGAGCCCGCCCTCGGCCGCGGCCTGGAAGCGCTCGGGGTCGCGGGTCAACGGCCACGTGACGCCGCTGACGACGCCGTACTCGCTGCGGAAGTCGTCGGCGATGTCGCCGAGGCGGTCGATCGTCGCCGGGTCGTAGGCGCCGCGGGCGCGGCCGGTGTCGATCACGTAGACGTCGGGGTTGAGGGTGCCGCCCAGCTCGGCGCGCACGAGGCGGCCGGCCTGGACCGACTCCACGTTGGGAGCGTCGGCCAGCTCGTCCTGGTCGATGCTCAGGTTGGCCGACTGGCCCGCCAGGGCGACCAGCGCGACGAGCGCCACGGCCGCGACCGGGATGGCCCAGCCGGTGACCGCGCGCGCGATCGGGCCCCAGAGGGCCGCCTCGCGCAGGCGCCAGCGGCGCGGGTAGACGCGCAGGGCGTTGACGCGCCGGCCGAGGGCGCAGAGGACCGCGGGCAGGACGGTCAGCGCGGTGAGGACCGCCGCGACCGGCACGAGCATCCCGCCGATGCCCATCGAGCGCATGAACGGGATCGGGAGGGCGACGAGCACCGCCAGGCCGATGGCCACGGTCACGCCGGACAGCAGCACCGCGCGGCCGGCCGTGGCCATGGTGCGGGCGGTGGCCTCCACCCGGTCCGCGCCGGCGCGCATCTCCTCGCGGAATCGGGAGACCACCAGCAGCGCGTAGTCGATGCCGATGGCGATGCCGACGAGCGTGATCACGTTCGTCACCAGGTCGGCGATCTCCATCGTCTGACCGAAGAGGTACGTGCCGGCGAAGGCGAAGACGATCGCGACCCCCGCCATCAGGATGGGCAGCAGCGCGCTGACGAGGCTGCCGAAGAAGATCAGCAGGATCAGCAGCGCGATCGGGAGCACGATGGTCTCGGCCATCGCCAGGTCGTCGTTGAGGACCGGCTCGAGGTCGTGCCAGACGGCCGCGTCGCCGCCGACCAGCGTCGGCGAGAAGCCCTCGGGCGTGCCCAGGGCGGCGCGGATGTCGCCGAGGCGGTCCATCGCCTGCTGCTCCGGCAGGGGCACCGACAGGGTCGCGAACGTCATGTGGCCGTCCTGGCCCACGAGGTCGCGGCTGCCGGTGGAGAAGTACGAGACGACCCGGGTGCCGGGGACGACCTGGGCGGCGCGCTCGAGCGAGCCGGTCACGGCCTGCCGGTAGGCGGGGTCGTTGACCGTCAGGTCCGGGTTGCGGAAGACCGGCTGGATGTCGGTCGCTTCACGACCGTCTGAGAAGTGGGTCTCGACGAGCTCGATGCCGCGGACGGCCTCGCTGCCCGGCAGGCTCTGCTCGTCGGTCGTCACGTCGCCGATGCGGCCGGCCAGCATGACCGCGCCGACGAGCAGGACGAGGAACAGGGGGATCACGATCCACCTGCCGCGGGCCATGAGGCGGCCGTGGCGCTCGAGGATCGACGATCGGGGCGGGGGCACGGGCGCTCCCTTCTCGCTCGGGGACTGGATGCGCCTCACCCTCGTCCCGCGGCCCCGGCGCCGGAATGAGGCCACCGGGCGTCCCGCGCTGACGGCTCCCGGCGTCTCCGCCCTGGGGTTAGCCCCACCCCCGCAAGATCCGCCGCCGGCCCCACCCCGCCGGACATGATCGATCCGTAAGAATCGTAAGCCTGGCCACACGGGGGGGTGCCCCGCGGCCGGGGGGGTTGTAGGTTCGGCCGGTCCGGAGTGCGGGTCGTCCCGGGTGAGGTCACGTGAGCTCTCGCGGTGCAACGCCGACGCGCAGGTCCCGCGCAGCCGCCCGGCTGCTGCAGGCGGCCGTGGTCGCAGCCCTCATCGCGCTCGCCGCCCCCGCCCTCGCCTCCGCCCAGACGGCCGAGACGCCGGCCGAGCCGCCCGCCGCGAGCCACGAGCTGGCCGCGGCCCCGAACGTCGCGACCGAGGCCCCGGGCCCGGCCCACGAGGCGGGGACCGCGCCGACGGAGCCGCCCGCGTCCTCCTCCCCGGCCGAGCCGACCCCGGCACCCGAGTCTCCGACCGCCGCCCCGGCCCCCGCGGAGGCGACGCCGACCGCGACGCCCGCGACGCCCGCCACCTCCGCCACCCCCGTGATGCCGGCCCCCGACCCGCCGCGTTCCCGCGCCGCCGAGGTCACGCTGGGGCCGGTGGTGGTCGACGCGGCCGCGGCCGCGCCGGCCCGGGCGGCACCCGTCGTGGTCACGGGGGGCCCCGGCTCGCCGCCGGCCGCCCTGGACGCCGGCGCGCTCGGCGACCCCGGCGCCCCGCCCGCGGCGGGCGCGCCGGCCGGCGCCGCCGAGCGCGACGTCCCGCTCCCGCCGGGGGCCGACGCCCAGTTCACCCCGGCCTCCCTCACCCCGGCCGCGGCCGTGGCCGCCGGTGCCGGCGGCAGCGCGCTGCCGAGCGCGGCCGTCGCCGCCGAGCGACCGGGGCCCGATCCCTTCCAGGCGCTCGCGGAGGCGGCCGGGCCGCTTCCCGGCGCGTCGAGCCTGCTGTCCGCCCTCGCCGCCTACGTGATCCCGGGCGGCGGCGCCCTCCCGGGCACCCCGCTGCTCCTGCTGGTGCAGCTGGGCGTCATCCTGGCCCTGCTGGTCGCCCCGCGGCCGGGGCTGCGCGAGCGCGTGCTCGCCGCCGCCCGGCTCGGGCCCCACGCCGGCCACCGGACCCTCCTCGCAAGACCCGGCTGAATAACCCCTGCCCCGCCCGAGGTGCGCCTCGGGCCGGGCGTCGCGTCCGCGCGCCGGCACGCCCACGAGGCCGACGGCGCACCCTCCTTCGCGAAAGATGGGGTTCTTCGATGCAGTCGATGCACATCCACGTTCTCGGGCCCGAGGGGTCGGGGCGCGCCGCGCTCGAGCGCGCCGTCGCCGGCCTCGGGTGCACCGTGAGCGCCGCCGAGCCGGCGGCGGGATCGGACGCCCCGGGCGCCGACGCACTCATGGTGGACGTCCGGGGCGACCAGTCGGCGATCGCCGGCATGACGCCCGGACTCGTCGCCGACGCCCGCCCGGCCCTGGTCGTCTCCGAGGGGGCCAGCCCCCTCGTGGCCGAGCTGGCCCGGCGGCCCGCCGGGGCGATCCTGGTGAGCGGCAACGAGTCGGAGGCCGGCTACCGCGTCGCCCTCTCGCTGCTGGCCGGACTGCGCGCGAGCTCGCTCTGGCGGGCCGCCGCCGACGACTCGCTCACCGGGACGGCGGCCCTGTGACTACGCTCCCAGCGCCGGCTCGCCGAGGCTGGCGAGCCGGACGTTCTGGCGGTAGTCGATGGGCACCGTGACGAGCGCCGGGCCGCCCTCGGCGAGCGCCGCCTCGAGGGCCGCGCGCAGAGCCTCGCCGCCGGTCGCGTGGCGGTGGCTCCAGCCGAAGGAGGAGGCGAGCTCGGCCCAGCCGGGGTTGCCGAACTCGATGGCGTGGGTGCGCCCGAAGCGGCGCTCCTGCTTCCAGCCGATCACCCCGTACGCGCCGTCCACCCACACCACCACCACCACCGGGAGGCCGAGGCGCCGCGCCGTCTCCATCTCCTGGACGTTCATCAGGAAGCCGCCGTCCCCCGAGACCGTGACCGCCCGCCGCTCGGGCTGGGCGAGGGCCGCGGCGATGGCGCCCGGCAGGCCGATGCCCATGGTCGCGAAGCCGTTGCTGATGACCACCGTGTTCGGCTCGTAGGCGGGGAACAGCCGGCCCAGCCACAGCTTGTGGGCGCCGACGTCCGAGATGAGGATGTCCCCGGGCGCCATCGCCGCGCGGATCGCGAGGATCGCGGCCTGCGGGCTCACGAAGCCGGGCCGCTCGACCGTCGCGCGCAGCTCGGTGGTGACGGCGACGCGCAGGCGGGTGGCGTAGGGCGGCACCTGCCCGGGCGGGAGCTCCTGGCGCAGCAGCCGTAGCGTCTCGCCGACGTCGCCGACGAGCTCGACCTCGGGGATGTAGTCGGCGTCAACCTCGGCCGCGCGGGCGTCCACGTGGACGATGCGCTTGCGCTGCTCCCCGTTCCACGCCTGCGGGGCGAACTCCACCAGGTCGTAGCCGACGCAGACGACCACGTCGGCCTCGTCGAGCCCCGCGGTCATGCTGTCGCGGGCCTGCACGCCCACGGCGGGCAGCGACAGCAGCGAGCGGTCGTCGAGCGCGCCCTTGCCCATGAACGTCGGGCAGGCCGGGATCCCCGCGTGCCCGCAGAGCGCCCGCAGCTCCGCGGCCGCCCCGGCCCTGATCGTGCCGTTGCCCGTGAGGATCACGGGCCGCCGCGCCGCCCTGACGATCGCGGCCGCCTCGCGCACGGCGGCCTGGTCGGGGCGGGTGGGCCCGTGGAGGCTCTTCGCCAGCGGCCGCGCCGACGAGGGCAGGTCGGCGGCGGCGATGGTCTCCGACAGCTCCAGGTGGGTCGGCCCGGGCCGCTCGGCCTCGGCCAGCTTGAAGGCCTTGCGCACCACCTCGGGCACCGTCTCGGGCCGCTCGATGCGCGCGTTCCACTTCGTGACCGGGCGCAGCATGTCGACCACGTCGACGTACTGGTGGCTCTCCTTGTGCACCAGGTCCAGGCCCACCTGGCCCGTGATCGCCACCATCGGCGCATAGTCCAGGAAGGCGTCGCCGACGCCTGTGATGAGGTTGGTCGCGCCCGGGCCGAGCGTGCCGAGGCACACCCCGGCCCGGCCGGTGAGGCGGCCCTGGACGTCGGCCATGAAGGCCGCCCCCTGCTCGTGGCGCACGATCACGATGTCGATCGGCGACCGCCGCAGGGCCTCGACGATCTCGAGCGTCTCCTCGCCGGGGATGGCGAAGATGCGCTCGACGCCCTCGGACTCGAGGCAGCTCACCATGAGCTCTGCGGCCTGCAGGAGCCCCTCCGGGATCGACGCGGCGGTGCCGGAGCCTACCCGCCACGAGGACGGGGAGCGCCACCGGTCCACACTAGCCCCCGAGGGGTATCCTCGGAGCGAGTCCCGCGGCCGCGCGCCGCGCCAGCGGAGGAGGCAGTGATGGCGGTCCTGAGCCCGGCCCTCGACCCGGCCCAGCCCACGGGGCTGATGCAGGGCGGGCGCTTCGAGCAGCTCAACGAGGACCTCCCGGTGCTCAACCCCTACAGCGGCGAGGAGATCGCGCGCGTGGCGGTCGGGGGCCCGGAGGACGTGGACGCGGCGGTCGCCGGCGCCCTCGCCCACCTCCCCCCGCCGCCGCCGGCCGAGCGCGCGCAGGTGCTCGAGCGCGCGGCCCGCCTGGTGGCCGACCGCGCCGAGACGTTCGCGCGCACCATCTGCCTGGAGGCGGGCAAGCCGATGAAGCAGGCGCGCGGCGAGGCGGCGCGCTGCGTCGACACGCTCACCTTCTCGGCCGTCGAGGCGCGCAGCCTGGCGGGCGAGGTGGTCCCGATGGAGTCGAGCTCCGCCGGCGCCGGCAAGCTCGGAATCATCCTGCGCGAGCCGGTCGGGGTCGTGGGCGCGATCTCGCCCTTCAACTTCCCCCTCAACCTCGTGGCCCACAAGCTGGCGCCGGCGATCGCGGCCGGCTGCCCGGTGGTGCTGAAGCCGGCCTCGTCGACGCCCCTGTCGGCCCTGCTGCTGGCGCGCACCCTCGCCGAGGCGGGCCTGCCGGACGGGTTCCTCTCGGTCGTGATCGGCGGCGGCGGCTCGGTGGGCAACGCCCTGGTCGACCACGCCGACGTCCCCATGATCTCCTTCACGGGCAGCCCGCCCGTGGGCTGGGGGATCCGCCAGCGCCAGCCGCGCAAGCACGTGGCGCTCGAGCTCGGCAACTCCACCCCGGTGATCGTGGAGCCCGACGCCGACCTCGAGACCGCCGCCCGCAAGCTCGCGGGCTCCGGCTTCACCCACGCCGGCCAGTCGTGCATCTCGGTGCAGCGCGTCTACGTGCACGAGGCCGCCTACGACCGGTTCCGCGACCTCTTCGTCGCCGCCGTCGAGGCCCTCGTGGTCGGCGACCCCATGGACGACGCCACCGACGTCGGCCCGGTCATCGACGCCGAGAACCGCGACCGCATCCTGGAGTGGATCGGCGAGGCGCGCCAGTCGGGCGGCGGCATCCTCACCGGCGGCGCCGTGGGCGACGACGGCCTCATCGCCCCCACGGTGATCGAGGGCATCGACCCCGAGATGAAGGTCTCGTGCGAGGAGGTCTTCGGGCCCGTCGTGGGCCTGGCCTCCTACGCCTCGGTCGACCAGGCGATCGACCTCGCCAACTCCTCGCCCTTCGGCCTCCAGGCCGGGATCTTCACCGCCCGCACCGACGCGGCCATGGCCTGGGCCGCCCGGCTCCACTTCGGCGGCGTGCTCATCAACGAGACCCCGACCTTCCGCGCCGACCAGATGCCCTACGGCGGCGTGAAGGACAGCGGCAACACCCGCGAGGGCCCGCGCTTCGCGGTGCGCAGCATGAGCGAGCAGAAGCTCGTCCTTCTTACGATTCCGAAGGAATAACGCAAACACATTCGGGGGCCGCGGCTGAGCCCCCGGATGGGTCCAGCGCCCTGGCCCCGGCGGTGCGCACCCGGCGGGGATGCCGCCGTCACCCGCGGATGACATCGTGCCCGCCATGACCTGGGGGCGGGTGGCGCTGGCGGGGGTGCTTGTCGCGGTGGCGGCGGCGGGCACGGCCGCGGCCGCGGGCCGGACGTGGCACCCGCCGCTCACGATCACGCCCCGCGGCGCCGAGCCGGGGGATCCCTCGGCGGCGGCCGGAACCGGCGGCGAGGCCCTGGCGGCGTTCACCACCACCATCCGGGGGCGCAGCCGCGTCGAGGCCCGCGTGCGCGACCCCGCCAACGCGCCCTGGGTGCAGGCGGTGCTGTCGGGGACGTTCCCCAGCGCGCCCAGCCCTCCGGCGGCCGCGATCGAGCCGGCCGGGCGCTCGGTGGTCGTCTGGCGCGTCCCCGGTGGCGCGATCCGCTCCGCGGTGCGCGATCGGCCTCATGGCGGCTGGCGCGTGATCCCGGTGGCGCCGGGCGGCGCGGTCGACGAGGACTTCGGCTTCCGGGGGGCGCTGGCCACGATGGACGGCGGCGACCGCTCCGCGGCGCTCGTGTGGGCCGAGCGCGCCGCCGGCGCGTGGACGGTGCGCTCCGCGCGCCGCCCCACCTCCGGCGCGGCGTGGGCCGAGACGCCGCCGCTGGCCCTCGGCCCGGGCGCGACCGAGCCGTCCCTCGCCCTCTCCCCCGACGGCACCGCCGTCGCCGCCTGGACCGTCCCGTCCGGCCCGGGGTTCTTCGCGACCGGGCCGGTCTACGCGGCGGTGCGCTCGACCGAGGGCGCCTGGACCGCGGTGACGCCGCTCGCCGCGGCCGGCGCCCGCATCCCCTCGGCGGGGGCGGGCTACGACGGCCGTGCCGCCGTGGCCTGGGAGGACCGCACCGCCGCGACGCCGTCCGTCGTCGTGGCCGAGGCCGGCCTCGACACCGCCTGGGGCGCGCCGCAGGCCGTGGCGCCGGGGCAGGCGCCGCGGGTGGCGGCGAACGCGTCCGGCGACCTCGTGCTCAGCTGGGCGGGCCTCGGGACGCCCCAGGCCACGCCCATCCTGGCCGCGGTGAAGCCGTCCGGCGCGGGGTGGCCCGCCGGGGCACAGCTGACGCCCGGCGACGGCCTGACCTGGATCGAGGCGTCACTGGCGCGCGTGGCGATCGGCGGCACCGGGCGCGCCTTCGTGGCCTTCCTCGACCAGGAGGGGCCGGGCTCGGCGACCGCCACGCTGGCCGCGGCGCGCTTCAACGAGTCGTGGACGACGGCGCCGGTGCGGGTGGGCGGCGACCTCTTCGACATCGGGCTGTCGGCGTCGTCGGGCGGGAACGGCCTGGCCGTGCTGCCCTCCGAGAGCGGCGACGGCGGCTTCCTCCAGGCGGCCGACTTCGACAGCTACCCGCGGCCGGTGGTCACCGCCGGGCTGGCCGGCGTGCGGCGGGCCGACGGCACGATCGGCTGGACGGCCGTGATGCGCAACCGCGGGCGCGTGACGGCCCAGGGCGTGCGCCTGAGCCTGGCGATCTGCTGCGGCACCCGCCTCCTGGCGGCGCGCCCCGGCGGCACGCGCTCGGGCCGGATCGTCAACTGGACCGTCCCGCGGCTGGCGCAGGGCCGCACCAGCACCATCCGCCTCACGCTGAGACACCCGCCCGGATCGACCGGCCACCTCAGCGGGTCGGTGTCGGCGCGTCGCGTTCCCGCCGTTCACCGTCTCGACGGTGCCCCGGCGCTAGGGCAGGCGGGTCGAGTCGGCGAGGTTCACGCCGCGGCCTGAGCCACCTGGACCAACCGCGCCATGGAGGCGAGCACCTCGGCCCGGACGGGGTCGAGGCGGGCGGCCTCCTCCTCGGGGATGGTCACGCGCACGGCGACGTCGCAGCCGTCCTCGGCCGGGGAGAGCGTCCACTCGTGGACGATGTCCGAGCGCAGGCAGGAGATCACGATGGCCCCGGCCTCGCGGCGGGAGGTCACGGCGGTGGGCATCGGGAAGTCCGGCCAGCCGTCGAGGTAGCGGGTCACGGCGCCGTCGCCGCCCGGCTCGACCCGCTCGGTGCCGGCCCACCAGTCGGGGAAGCGCGCCGGGTCGTGGAGGAGCTTCCAGACCTCCTCGGCCGGCGCCCGGCAGTGCGAGCGCTCAGAGAACTCGGGCATCGCCCACCAGCCTCTCGCGGTAGCCGTCGAATCCGGTCTCGTCCGCCAGGGCCGCGGCCTCGCGCGCGGCGGCCTGGGCCTCGTCGAGCCGGCCCAGGGCCGCCAGCGCCTCGGCGCGGTCGGCGAGGGTCAGGCCGAGCTCCACGGCGGGCTCGACCAGCCCGGCCACCGGCGGCCGGCCGAGGTCGGCGACCACGGCGGCGAACACGTCGCCCTCGGGGGCGGACGCCAGCCGCAGGCGCCAGACCCGCTCCGCCTCGTCCAGGCGGCGCAGGGCGCGCTCGGGCTCGCCGCGGGCCATGTCCACGAGGGCCTGCGTGCGCGGCAGGCGCCCCAGCAGCGTCTCGGGCAGGTCGCCGGGTCCCACGGGCTCGAACGGGAAGCGCCCGACCTCCTCCGCGGCCGCGTCGGGGTCGCCGGCGGCCGCGAGCGCCTGCGCCCGCAGCAGGCGGGCGAGCGGGCGCGAGAAGTGGGCGTCGCCGGACGCGAGGGCGACCCCGAGGCGCTCGGCGGCCGCCAGCGGCTCGCCCGCGGCGAGCAGGACGCACCCGAGGTCGAAGGCGGCGGTGGCCTCGAGGTCCTCCGCCCCGGCGCGCGAGGCGAGCTCCTCCTGCGCGCGGGCGGCGGCGACGGCCTCGGCGTGGCGGCCGAGGCGCGAGAGGGAGTGCGCCCGGGCGGCGTGGACGTGGGCGGCGAGGCCGGGGCCGACGCGCTCGTCGGGCCCCGCGCGCTCGACGAGCTCGAGGCAGTGCGCGAAGTCGCCGCGCGCGGCGGCCGCGGCCGCGATGTTGCTGTACGCCACCGACGCCAGCTCGGGCCGCTCCGCCGCCCGGGCCAGCGCGGTCGCCCGCAGGCCCTGCTCGTCGGCCTCGGCCAGCCGCCCGGCCCGGATCATGGCCATGGTGCGGTCGAGGGCCAGCTCGGCGGCCAGCACCGGATCGTGAGCGGCGTCGGGCCGCGCCTCGAGCGCCTCGATGTCGGCCTCGGCGCGCTCGGGGTCGCCGGCGACCGACTCGGCCCAGGCCGACCCGGCCCGCGCCAGCACCTCGACCTCCGGGGCGTCGACGCCGCCGTCGAGGAGTCCGAGCGCGGTGCGGTAGGCCTCGAGCGACTCGCGCGGGTAGCAGATGGAGGTGCGCAGCCAGCGGCCGCGCGCGGCCCAGGCTGCGGCGAGCGCCGCGGGGTCCCCGCCCGCCTCGAGCAGCGCCCGGGCGCGCGCGAAGGCGGCGTCGAGCGCCTCGCGGTCGCCCCGCCAGGCGTGGACGTCGGCGAGGCCCAGCCACAGCTCGGCCTCGGCGTCCGGCGGCGGCGCGAGCGCGATGCCCTCGGCCAGGAAGCCGGCCGCCTCGTCGAGCGCCCCGAGCCGGCGGGCCTCCGCGGCCGCCGCCGCCAGGTAGGGCACGGCGCGCGGGCCACGGCCCCCCAGCCGCAGGTGGCGCGCGACCTCGGCCGCGCGACCCGCCGGGCGCCCGGCCAGCGCGTCGGCGAGGCGCTGGTGGGCCCACCCCAGGCGCTCCGGCGCCAGCTCGGCCGCGCACGCGCGCCCGACGAGGTCGTGGGAGAAGGCCAGCCGCCCGTCGCCGCGCGGCACGAGCAGCCCCGCCTCGGCGGCGGCGTCGCGCGCGTGGGCCGCCGGCTCCGGCCCGAGGATCTCGACCGCCTCGCCGGGGCTCAGCGGCCGCCCGGCCGCGGCGGCCAGGGCGACCAGGTCGCGCCCGACGCCCGAGAGCCCCGTCAGGGAGCTCCGCACCGAGCCGCGCAGCCCCTCCTCGGGCGGGAGCCCGGCGGCCGCCGCGCGCGCCGTCTCGCGGGCGATCAGGGGGTTGCCCTGGGCGGCGCCGGCCACCCTGGCCGCGCCCTCGCCGCCCAGACCCGAGGCCGCGTCGGCCACGATGGCCGCGATCGCCTCGGGGCCGAGCGGCCCCAGGGCCACCTCGGCCAGCGCGCCCTCCCCACGGCGCACCGCCTCGAGCGCCCGCTCGACCTCGCCGTCGGCCGCCGGGCGGCGGGTGACCACGACCAGCGCCCGCAGGTCGCCCAGCCGGCGGCCCACGTGCCCCAGCAGCGCCAGGCTCGCCGGGTCGGCGCGGTGCAGGTCCTCCAGCAGGACGACGGTGGGCGCCCCCTGCGCCGACCAGGCGATCGCCTCGACGACCGCGTCGAAGATCCGCAGCCGCTCGAGGTCGGGGGTCGCCGCGGCGGCGGCCTCGCGCCCCCACGCCGACTCGACCGCCGGGCAGAGCAGGGCGAGGTCGGCCGGCCAGCGGGCCTCGGCGGGCGGCGCGGGGGTCGCGCGGACCAGGCCGCGCAGCGCCTCCGACCACGCCGCGTAGGGGGGGCCGCTCTCGAGGTCGAGCGCCGCGCCGGACGCGGTGCGCGCGCCCGCCTGGGCGGCCTGGTCCACGACCTCGGCCGCGAGCCGGCTCTTGCCGATGCCGGCGACCCCAGCGATGGCCGCGACGCCGCCGCGGCCGCCCATGGCGGCCTCGAGCGCCGCGCGCAGGACGGCCAGCTCGGCGTCCCGCCCGCGCAGGGGGGGCCGGGCCGGCGCGGGCGGCGCCGGGGCGGGCGGCGGGGGCGCGGCGGCCGGCGCCGTGGCCGGGGCCGGGCCGCCGGTGCGCAGCCCGTCGGCGAGCTCGCGGGTCTCGGCCGAGGGGGGGATCCCGAGCTCGGCGGACAGCACGTCCCGGCAGCGGCGGTAGGCGGCCATGGCCTGGGCGCGCTCGCCGGCGGCGGCCAGGCGGCGGATGAGGGCGCGGTGGCCGGCCTCGCGCAGCCGGTCGTGGCGGAGCGCCCGGCGCGTCCACTCGATGGCCGCCGGCGCGTCCCCGTCGGCCTCGGCGAGCTCGGCCAGCCGGTCGAGCGCCGCGACGAGGCGGTCGCGCCATGCGTCCTGCGCCTCGATCGCCCACTCGTCGGCGATCTCGGGGAGGAACGGGCGCGCCGCGAGCTCGACCGCCTGCTCCAGCGAGGCGCGGTCGCCGGCCGCGAGCAGCCGCTCGGCCTCCTCGGCGTCGATCCACCGCGGCAGGTCCGGCGCCAGGCCCGCGCTCGCGCGGTCGGCGACCAGGTAGTCGCCCCCGCCGACGGCCTCGAGCGCCGCCCGCACGCTCCACAGGGCGCTGCGCAGGGAGGCGCGTGCGCTGGTGTCCAGGACGTCGGGCCAGAAGACCCCGGCCAGGCGGGCGCGCGACACCGGCTCGGGGCGGCTGAGGAGGTAGGCCAGGAGCGCCCGCGGCTTCATGCCGGGGACGTCCGCGACCGCACGCCCGTCAACCTCGACGGCCAGCCCCCCGAAGAGCCGAGCGCGCAGCATCCGCGTCATCTTGGGCCCCTGCCGACCGGGGGTCAATCGCCCCGGAACGAACCGGGGGCCCGCGATCGGAGAGGGGATCGCGGACCCACCGAGATCGAGTGTGTTCCGGGCCCCTGAACTCCTCCTGAACGTTCAGCGGGCCTCGGCGGCCCGCCTGCGGCGCATGTCGTCCACGCCGAAGATGCCCTGGAGGATCCAGTTCACCAGCCAGATCAGGATGGTCGCCCCGACGGCCGACCAGAAGCCGTCGATGCTGAATCCGGAGACGATCCACGACGTCAGGTAGAGCATCAGCAGGTTGACGAAGAACAGCGCGATGCCGAGCGTCAGGATGATCACCGGCAGCGAGAGCAGCGTCACGATCGGCTTGACCAGCCAGTTGACGATGCCGAAGACGGCGCCGGCCGGGATCACGACCCACTCGTCGTCGAAGTGGATCCCATCGATGAGCCAGTCGGCCACGATCAGGGCGACGGCGTTGAACGCCCACAGCAGCAGGATCCTCTTCACCGCGGCGGAGCATCCCACATCGTCGCCGCCGTGGCTCAGGCCGGCGGGCGGCCCCCGTCGCCGTCGGTCTCGTGCCGCACGAAGGCCAGGCACGAGTTGTGCCCGCCGAAGCCGAAGGAGTTCGAGATCGCCGCGTCCACCTGAGCGGGCCGGGGGGTGAGGACGTGGTCGAAGGGCGCCTCGGGGTCGGGGTCCTCGAGGTTGAGGGTCGCCGGCAGGAGCCCGCGCGAGAACGCCATCAGCGTCGCGACGGCCTCGACGCCGCCGGCCGCGCCCAGGCCGTGTCCGTGGGCCGACTTGGTCAACGAGACCGTCGCCCCGGCGAGGCCGGCGCGCACCAGCGCGCGGGCCTCGGCGAGGTCGCCGGCCGGGGTCGAGGTGGCGTGCGCGTTGACGTAGTCGACGTCCTCGGGTGTCAGGCCCGCGTCGGCCAGGGCCTCGGCGATGGCGCGCGCGGGCCCCTCGCCGGTCTGGTCGGGGTCGGTGGGGTGCCCCGCGTCGCACGAGCTGCCGTAGCCGGCGAGCTCGGCATAGATGCGGGCGCCGCGCGCGAGCGCCCGCTCGCGCTCCTCCAGCACCAGCATCCCGGCCCCCTCGCCGATCACGAACCCGTCGCGGGTGCGGTCGAACGGGCGCGAGGCCCGGGCGGCGTCGCCGGGGTCGTGGTTGAGCGCGCCCACCTTGATGTAGCCGGCGACGACCAGCGGCGACAGCGGGGCGTCCGCTCCGCCCGCCACGACCACGTCGGCGCGGCCCTCGCGGATCATCGCCAGGCCGGTGCCGATGGCGTCGGAGCCGGCCGCGCAGGCCGTCGCCGGCGCGCTCGAGGGCCCGCGCAGGCCGAGCGCGCGAGCCGCCGCCGCGCAGGGGTGGTTGGGCAGCGAGGAGGGGATGGCGAGCGGCCCCACGCGGTCGGCGCCGCGCTCGAGCAGGGCGCGGTGGGCCTCCAGCAGGGTCTCCGCGCCGCCGTGCACGCTCCCGATCGAGACGCCGACGCGCTCGGCCGGGGCGTCCTGGTCGCCCGCGTCCTCGAGCGCCAGGGCCGCCGCGACGGCGGCCAGCCGTCCCGAGCGATCCATGCGCCGCGCGTCGCGCTGGCCGAAGCGCTCGCGGGCGTCCTCGCCGGCCGCGACGAAGGCGGGGATCGCGCCGACGGCCTCCACCTCGAGGACGTCCACGCCCGACCGGCCCGCGGCCAGGGCGTCCCAGAATGGCTCGGCCCCGGCGCCGAGCGGGCTGACGACGCCCGCGCCCGTGATCACCACCCGTCGGCGCACGCGGCGGATACTCGCAGAGGACGGCCGCGGCCGCCCGACCGGCCGGCGACGGTCACCCCAGGAGGCGCGCGACGGCCACCTGGATGTCGCTGGAGCCGGCGAGGACGACGCGCCCGCCGCGCAGGCCGAGGCCGAGCGCGGTGTCGCGGCTCCCGGCGAAGTCGACCGTCGCACGGCCGTCTCCGCCGAAGGCGGGGTCGAGGGCGCCGCCCGGCCGCAGCCGGGCGACGGCCATGCCCTGGCCCGCGCCGCCGCGGCCCGCGACGACGATCCGGCCGTCCGGGCGGAGCGCCATGTCGAAGGCGAAGTCGTCGTCGCCGAAGCCGACCCGCCGCAGCCCGCGCCGGCCGAAGGCGGGGTCGAGGGAGCCGTCGCGGCGCAGACGGGCGACCAGCATGTCCCGGCCGACGGAGGTCGAACCCGGCGACCACGATGCGGCCGTCCGGCCTCAGCGCGAGCGCCGCCGCCTCCTCCGAGCCGCCGGCGTCGATGGTCGTGCGGCCGCGCCTGCCGAAGCTCCGGTCGGGGGTGCCGTCGCGGTCCAGGCGGGCCACGGCGATGTCATCGCCCTCGCTGGTCGCGCCGGCGACCACGATGCGCCCGTCCCGCTGGAGCGCCACCGCGCTCGCGATCTCGATCCCCCCGAGGTCAACCGCCGCCCGGCCACGCACGCCGAAGCCGCGGTCGATCGATCCGTCGCGCCGCAGGCGGGCGACGACCATGTCGGCCCCCTCCCCGCCGTCGCCCGCCACCACGATCCGGCCGTCGGGCTGCACCGCGACGTCGTAGGCGGCGTCGCTGCGCGCGGTGCCCAGCGTCCGCACTCCTCCGCGCCCGAAGCGGGGGTCCGGGGAGCCGTCCGGCCCGCAGGCGCAGGACGACCATGTCGCCCGCCCGCCGCGACGTGCGCCCGGCCACCACGACCATCCCGTCGCGCTGGAGGGCGACGGCGTTCGCGCGGTCGTCGCCGCCGAGGTCGAGGTCGGTCGTGCCGCCTCGGCCGAAGCGGCGGTCGAACGCGCCCCTCCGGCTCAGGCGCGTCACCGCGACGTCGCCGTTGACCGTCGTCCAGCCGGCAGTGACCACCCGGCCGTCCGGCAGCAGGGCGAGGTCGGTCGCGCGGTCCTCGCCGCCGTAGCCGAACGTCCGCCGGCCGTCGACGTCGAAGCCGGGGTCCGGGTCGCCCGGCGCCGCGGCGAGCGCCGTCGCCGGGGCGGCCGCGGCGAGGACGGCGGCGAGCGCCGCAAGCGCCCGGCGAGCGCGGAGCGCGGCGCCTACGGCCTGGTCAGCCTGAATCCGGCGCCGCGAGCGGCGCCGGATTCAGGCTCAGTACCACTTCCCCCGCACGAAGCCGCCGAAGGCGATGAGGCCGACAAGGGCGATGATGAGGCCGATCCAGAAGCTCCAGACGAACATCAGGATGATCCCGATGATCACGATGATGCCGCCCAGGCCGATCCCTCCGATGCGCGTGTCTCGCGCTGCCATGCGGTCTCCCTGCTCGTAGGTCCGGATCGTCACATCTTCCCTGATCCCGCCGGCGGCGAAACCCTCACCCGGCACGCCGGCGGGCGGGCAACTCGCAGGCCTCGCCCGGCGGCGTCGCGTCGCCGTCGGCCAGGATGTCGCGGTCGAGCTCGGCGATGGAGCGCGCGAACGAGCGGTCCCCGTAGCGCTTGTAGAGGTGGCGCACGACCCGGCGCGACTCCACCACCACGTCGTCGCCGTCCACGAGCACCGGCACGCGCCTCTGCCCGCTCACCCGCTCGACATCGTCGCGCTCGTCGCGCGGGTAGGGCACCTCGACCAGCTCGACCTCGGCGCCGACGTTCTCGATCGCCTGGCGGGCCGCTGCGCACCACGGGCACTTCCAGCGGTGGTAGAGGCGCACCACCCGAGGTTACAGCGCCGTCAGCGCCCGGCCCGCCCGCACGCGGGCCGATGGGCCGCAGCCAGCCCTGGTCGAGCAGCGCGTGGCGACGGGCGACAGCGCCGGCGCGCGCAGCAGCCGGCGAGGCGGCCCCAGTCGGCGGACGCCGGGCGGGCTCGCCAACGGGAGCCCGACGAGGCGCGCTCGCCGGCGGTGCCGACGGGACCGCCAGCGCGGCGCGCGGCGCCGGCTCGTGCGCCCGGCGCACGAGGGCGGCGTCGGCGAAGGCCTTCAGGGCCCGGACCCTGTCGTCGCCGTCGGGTATCGCGCCGGCCACCGCCGCGCGGGCGCGGGCCGCGTCCCAGGCCGGCCCGGCCGCGGGACGCATCGGCGCTGAATCGGCCCGGCTCGCGCGGCCGCGCGGGCGGCGCGCTCCGCGCCGCCCGCGCCCTCCACATCGGGACGCCCGGATTCGAACCGGGGACCCCCGCCACCCAAAGGCGAAAAACCTACATCCCACAGGCTTCCGCGATGCCCCGCCGCGCCCCGAGATGCCGCTTGGAAAATGGGATCTCGGCAGGAATCGGCCCAGGAGTCCGGAGCGCCGAGGGATCTGACCTGCGGCAGATAGTGCGGCAGATTTTGGGCGCTCCTGCCGGGTACGTGGGTCGCTGAGCGTATGAGCGAGGAGCGCACTCCGCAGAAGCGCCCGTTTTCTGGCTCTTCCGATCCGAGTGGGAGCAAGGACCGTTGATTCGTCGTGGGGGGCCGCTGTCTAACATCGGGCGTGGCCCCCGTCGTCTGAGCCCTCGGCGACGCGCTAGTCGCCGACGGTTCGGCCTCCCCCGGCGAGGCGGGCCCGGGTGACGACGTCCACTCCCCAGAACGCCGACTCGCGGACGAAGAGCTCGAGGCCCGCCGCCCGCTGGTGCGCCGCGCTCAACACGGCGACGATGGCCCGCTCGTCCCGCGCCATCGGCTCGTACATCGGGACGTGGAGCTCGCCGCCCGCCGCGAGAGCGACGACGAAGAACGGGACGGCCTCGATGAGCGTGACGCCGATCGTCTCCGCCGACTGGACGCCCGGCAGGGGCTCGTCGGGCACCAGCCGCCGCTCCCACTCGTAGAGCGCCCGGACGGGATCGATCGGCACCTTGTCGCTGTCCCCGAGGGGGCCGTCGGGCTCGCGGCGGTCGAGGACCGCCCAGAGCTCGAAGTGCAGGTGAGGCTCGTCGGGAGCGGCCGACACCGCGGCGATCGGCTGCCCCTCGTGGACGCGCTGGCCGACGGCGACGCCGATCTCCGCGACGTGGTTGTAGCTCGTCACGAAGCCGAGGCCGCGGGGGTGGTGGTCGATGCTGAGGTTGCCGGCCGTGCCCCCGGGCCTGACCTCCACCTCGATCACGCGACCGCCGTAGGCGGCGTAGACGCAGTCCCCGGCGGCCGCGTCGAGATCGACCGCCTGGTGGATCCCGAAGGCGACCGGAAGGTCCTCGCCGGTCGGGTTGTCGGGGTGCCCGGCCGGGATGACCTGGGTCGCCGTGCACCCGGTCTCCTCGTCGAGCGGCCGTGGTCGCAGCTCGCCGAAGCGGCCGTTGCGGAGCCGCAGGGAGAGGGGCATCCCGAGCGGCGGGAGGAAGAGCCAGGACTGCTGGACGAGCGGGTCGATCGGCATCGTCACCGGGCCGGAGCGGGCCGGGCGGGGGATGCTACCCCATCGAGCCAAGAGCAGCGGACTATCGGCCTGGCCGATCGCGATGCGCGGCCGATCCGCCGCGGCAAGCTCCAGGCAGCCACCGAGTTCGGCTACAAGGCCACCTTCATCAGGTCGATGCCGGCAACCCGGCCGACGTCCACACCCCTGGAGGCGACGGGGTGACCGCCGCCCAGAGCCGTCGGTATGGCGGTCAACATGTCACCTTCGGACGTCACGGGGCGCCGGCGGCGGGCAGCCTGTGCCGTCGCTCCTGCTTCTCGTCCGATGCAGGCATCTCGCCAGCCTCGGTGAAGACGACCGCTTCCAGCGCCGAGCGGCACTCTCGGCGCCTATCGCGCGTGTACGAGCGGCGGCCTCACGCTTGCGCCGCGATCTGCGGGCCGACGACCGTGACTTCGGGGATCGGCTGCAGCGCCCACTGCGGCGGCTCGAGCCCGGCCGCCTCGGCGGCGATGCGAGCCCAGTGGCGCTCGAAGCCCGCGGGCGTGCAGATCAGCAGGTAGCGCGCGGGCGCGTCGCTGTGATTGGCCAGCGCGTGGGCTACGTTGCGCGGGGCGAAGACGAGCTCGCCCGCGCCCTTGGTCACGAGCGCCTCCTCGACCTGGAAGATCAGCTCGCCCTCGAGCAGGTAGAAGGCCTCGTCGAAGGCGTGCGTGTGCGGCGGGGGGCCGGCGCTGTGCGGCGGGACCACGATCTCGATCACGGACACGTGGCCACCGGTCTCCTCGCTGCGCAGCAGGACGTTGGTGCGGAGGTTCAGCACGGATGGCGTCGGTTTGAGCTGCTTTCAGCGTCTGGGTTTGAAGACCACTAGCTCGATCACAGGCCCGGATAACTGGCGCTCAGGCGCCGGCGGGGTTGGAAGAGCTCGATCGGGTTGCCGGCGGGATCGTCGAGCAGGATCTGCTGGCCGCCCGGGCCGCTGACGACGTCGTTGCGGAAGGTCAGCCCCGCGGCTCGCAGCCGCTCGACTTCGCCGGCGAGGTCATCCACGATCAGGTGGATGCGGTTCCAGCCGCCGGGCTGGGGTCTGCGCCCGTCGGGCATCGGTCGTCCGGCCGAGCTTGCGGGGCCGCTCAGCAACAGACGCAGGTGGCCCCGGATGACGTCGGCGAACGCGGGGGCGGCGCTGGAGCGCAGCTCAAAGCCGAAGTGGGTGGTGTAGAAGGCGACGGCGTTTTCGACGTCGTCGACCATGTAGCGGACATTGACGAGCTCGTCAGGCATGCTCGATGACCTCCTGGGAGTCGGTGGTGTGTGTGATCGCCTCGAGCAAAAAGGCGATGCGCGTCTCAAGCTCAGCGGCTGTGCGCTCGAAGGCCGGCAGGGTCTCGTCGTCGGTGCCCGGCTCGCGTGCCGGGTCGCGGACGCTCCAGTGGATCGCCTGCGGCGTGCCGGGGAACTCGGGACAGATCTCGCGCACGCGGTCGCAGAGGCTGATCACGTAGTCAAAGCGCCGGCCGGTGAACTCGCTGAGGTGCTTGGAACGCCGGCCGGCGAGATCGATCCCGCGCTCGCGCATCACCCGCACCGCGTTGGGATGCAGCGGCTTGGGATGGCTGCCGGCGCTGGCCGCGCGCACCACGCCGGCGGACAGCTGTCGGGCCAGCGCCTCGGCCACCTGGGAGGTGCCTCCCGCGGCGGTGGGAGGTTGCGACGAAGACGCGATCGAGTGCCCTGGCGAGCTTCGTCCACGGACCTGATCGTCAAGACAGCGGTCGTACACGACTGGGGCCGCGGCCCGGCTCCCGCCGACCGCGCCGAGCGGCGCTCAGGCTCGTGGCGATGCCGCCGATCACAGCGTCGAGCATCGTCGCGAAGAGCTGGTCGGCGTGGCGGCCGGCTCGCACGTCGTCGATGAGGGCGGCGAGCATGGGATGCGCGTGGTCGTCGGGCGCCGGGCCGGGGGTGCCCGCGCCGCGCGCCGCTTCCTGGGCGTTGCAGAACCCGGTGATCGTGATCAGCGCGGCGCGCAGCTGGAGCCGCGCGGCGGCCGGATCGAGCCCGGCCTCGCCGAGCGCTGCCAGGGTCCCCTCGACGTCGTCGGCCCGCGACGCGTAGGCGACGGCCGGGCGGGAGGCGAGCAGCGGCACCGCGTTGGGGTGGCTTCGCACCATCTCCCGGTAGGCCGCCGCCCAGGCGCGCAGGTCGGCGTCCCACGCGCCGGTCCTCGGGGCCGGCCGGACGCCTCCGACGAGCGCCGCGACCACGGCCGCCTCGAGCTCGTCCTTGGAGGGCACGTGCCGGTAGAGCGACATGAGCGGAACGCCCATGTCGCGGGCGACGCGGCGCATCGTGAGCGCCCCCGCCCCCTCGGCGTCGAGGAGCGCGAGCGCCGTGCGGACGGCGTTCGCGCGGGAGAGGACGGGGGCGCTCACGCGGCCGTCAGGCGGCGGTGCGGATGGGACGGATCGGCTCGCCGAGGCCGTCGGGCATCGCCGCGGCGTGAAGGGCCCAGTGTGACTCGTCATAGGGCGACATCCCGACGACCGACGAGGTGCCGCCGTCCACCTTGACGATCACGCCGGTCATGTAGCTGCCGGCGTCGGAGGCCAGCAACAGCAGCGGACCCACCAGCTCCTGCGGCTGCCCCGTCCGGCCGAGCGGCGCCTGCGCGTCGCACCGCGCCTTCCAGTTCGGCGCCGCCAGCACGAGGTCGGTCATCTCGGACGGAAACCAGCCCGGCGCGAGCGCGTTGACGCGCACCCCCCGGTCGCCCCACGAGGCGGCGAGCGCCTGCGTCATGTTCATCACCGCGGCCTTGCTCGCCTGGTAGGCGGGCGGGAAGTTCGGGACGCCCGAGATCCCAGCGTACGACGAGATGAGGATGATGGACCCGGACCCCCGCGCGAGCATCACGCGGCCGGCCGACTGGCACGTGTACCAGGTGCCGCTCAGGTTGACGTCGATCGACTGCCGCCAGAGGTCGGGCGGCAGCTTCTCCGGCATCGAGAACCCCTCCGGGACCGCGCCGGCGTTCGCCACGGCGATATCGAGCCGGCCCAGTTCGCTCACGGCCAGCTGCACGGCGGCCTCGACCTGGTCGGGGTCGGTGACGTCGCACGCCACCGTAAGCGCCCGGCGCCCGGTGCGCTCCTGGATGTCGGCGGCGACCGCCTGCAGCTTGTCGGTGCGCCGGGCGGCGAGCACCACGTCGGCGCCGGCGTCGGCGAGCGCGGCGGCGAAGGTCACGCCGAGGCCGGAGGACGCGCCCGTCACAAGGGCGGCGCGGCCGGTGAGGTCGAACGACGGCGATACGCGTGTCATGGCAATCCCTTTCCTCGCAGGTGCGTGCAGTGCACGCACTCTATTGCGTGCAGCGCACGCAGCGCAAGAGAGGGCGCGCCTGCGCGCCGGGCGATGGCCGGGCCGCTCGGGCAGAGCGCACCGACCCGGCGCTTGAGGCGCACCAGGAAGCGGGCTCGGCGAAGCCCCTCAGCGGATGCGGTCCGAGCCGGCCGCTACTCCCATGTGTGGCCCGGGCCCGGGGCAGCCGGAGGCGGCTCCACGAACAGGAGCGGAGCGTGCGACCTCTCACGCAGCGCCGTGAGCTGCTCTAGGTTGCGCTCGGCTTCTTCCACGCGCCCGGCCCTCGCCAGCGCACTCACCAGCCAGAAGCAGCAGATGAGAAATGCCCCTTCACCGCCGGCAAGCCCGTCCACGCCGTCCCCCGTCGAGTAGCGCCAGACGAACGGCCCCTCGCAGATCTCCTGCTGGATCGCGTCGATCGTGCCCAGGACGCGCGGGTCGTCCGCCGGCAGAAAGCCGAAGATCGGGATGAGCAGCAGGCTCGCATCCAGGCCGTTCCCGCCGTAGTACTGGACGAACGTGTTGCGCTCGGCGTCGTAGCCTCCCTACCGCGATCAACGCCATCTACGCCGCAGCCGTAGCCGCCGCGCTCCACCCCGTCTTCCAGACGGCGGCCGCCGTGATGGTCGTCGCGTTCGCGCTGAGCTGGCGCCTGCGCGACGTGCCGCTGCGCGAGACGACGCAGGCTCCAGTCGAGGCCTCGGAGCGCGAGCTGCGAACGCTCGCAGGCTCGAGCGCCTCCGGCTGGCTGATTGAAGACGGGCCTTCTCCGCGTCGACGGCCCCTTCTGACTCGCTGCGGCGTGGCGGCAGCGGCCGCCCGCCGCGTGGCAGCGGCCTGGAAGCGACGCGCGATAGTCTCCGGTCGCCAGAAGCAAGTGGAGCATGGCGATGTTCGCGAAGCTGGGTCACGCAGTCGCGCATCACCCGTGGCGGGTCATCGCGGCCTGGGTCGTCGCTGCAGCGCTGATCGTGCCGTTCGCGCCCGAGCTCGAGGTGAACTCGGACCAGACGAGCTTCCTCCCGGACAGCTACGAGTCGGTGAAGGCGGACGAGGTCGCCGCCGCCGCGTTCCCGCGCGCCCAAGCGTCCTCGGCGATCTTCGTCGCCAGGCGCGAAGATCACGGCGAGCTGACCCGGGCCGACCAGAGCAAGGTCGCGACGATCGCTGGCGAGCTCGGAGAGGCGCGCATCCCGGGTGTGCTAGCGGTCGTGAGCGGTCCGGAGCAGGTCTCGCCGAACGGCCGGGTGCAACTGGTGCAGGTCGCCTTCTCGGGCGATTCCCGGGACGAGCGCGTCCAGGATGCGGTGGGCGCGCTGCGCGAGCGGGCGGCGCCGCTGTTTGCGGGCACCGGCCTGGTGGCCGGCCTCACCGGCGACGCGGCGATCGTCGTCGACAGAGCGGACGCGTTCTCGAGCGGCGAGCTGATCGTCGGCGTCGCGACGGTCGTGCTCATCCTCGTACTCCTCACCGCCGTCTTTCGCAGCCCTTCCGCCGCGCTTGTGCCGCTCTTGGTGGTTGGGCTGGTGTTCGTGATCGCGAACGCGCTCATCGCCGTGGTGGCTGAGGCGCTCGACTTCGAGGTCGCCGACACCCTGACGTCGTTCCTGATCGTCGTGCTGTTCGGCATCGGCACCGACTACATCCTCTTCCTGCTCTTCCGCTTCCGCGAGCGGCTGCGCCAAGGCGAGCCGGCACGGGACGCGGTCGCGCACGCCGTCGCCCGCGTCGGCGAGCCGATCGGTTCGGCGGCGCTGACCGTCGCAGTCGCGTTCGCCGCGCTCCTGCTGGCCAAGCTCGGGCTCTTCAGGACGATGGCGCCCGGACTGATCATCGCGGTACTCGTGGCCCTCGTCGCTGCGCTAACGCTCGTGCCCGCGATCCTCGCGCTCCTCGGCCCCCGCGTCTTCTGGCCCTCAAAGGCGTGGCAGAGGGCGCCGGAGGCGACACGGTACCGCGGCCTCGGCGAGTGGGTCGCAGCGCATCCGTGGAACGCCGCCATCGCTTCGGGCGTGGCGCTGCTCGCGCTCGCCGCCAGCGCGTTCCACTACACCGCCGACTACGACACCCTGAGCTCGCTCCCGGGCGACACGGAGTCGGCCCAAGCATTCGAGGACCTGCGTTCCGGATTCCCGGCTGGCGCGCTCAACCCGACGCAGGTGTACATCACGGGCGACGAGCCGCTCGGCGTCGAGGACCTGCGGCCAATCGGCGACGCCCTCCGGGGTGTCGACGGGATCGCCTCGGTCGCTCCCCCGAGTCTGAGTCCGGACGGGAGGACCGCTCTGATCGCGGCCAGCCTGGAGCCGAGCCCATTCGCGAACGAGGCGCTCGACCTGGCCGAGGGCCCCCTGCGCGATGCCGCGCACGCCGCTGCCGGGCGGGTCGGCGCGCAGGCTCTCGTCGGCGGCCAGACCGCTGCCCTTGCCGACATGCGCGACGCCGTCAACCGCGACATGCTGCTCATCTTTCCGGTCGCTGCCGGGATGATCCTCGTGATCTTGCTCCTGCTGCTGCGGAGCGTCCTCGCACCGCTGACGCTGATGATCGCGGTCGCGCTCGGCTTCGCCGCCACGCTCGGCTTCGCCGTCATCGTCTTCCAGGGCATCGCCGGCGAGAGGGGACTCAACTTCACGCTGCCAATGTTCCTCTACGTGTTCGTCGTCGCGATCGCGACCGACTACAACATCCTCCTCACCGCGCGCCTCCGCGAGGAGTTCCTCGAGGGCCGAGGCGCGCGCGAGGGCGCCGCGCTGGCGATCGAGCACGCCGGTCCGACCGTGGCATCGGCGGGCGTGATCCTCGCCGGGACCTTCGCCGCTCTGATCCTGACCGGCATCGGCCAGCTCGTCGAGTTGGGCTCGTCGATCGCCTTCGGCGTGTTGCTCGCCGCGTTCCTGATCGCCCCAATCTGGGTGACCAGCCGCGCCACCGTGCTCGGCCGATGGATGTGGTGGCCCGGCAACCACCCCGGGCATCCACCGGCTGAAGCACCCACCGGCTCGGAGCGACGCCGACCTACGGAGCCATGAGCGCGCTGACCGCAGATGGGTTGACTCGGCGCTTCGGGGATCTCGTTGCGGTGAACAACCTGACGTTCGAGGTTCCTGCCGGTGGTGTGGTCGGTTTTGTGGGGCCGAACGGCTCGGGGAAGTCGACGACGATCCGCGTCTTGCTCGGTCTGATCGAGCCGAGCGCCGGTTCGGGAACGGTTCTGGGCGAGTCGATCGAGCATCCGGAAAGCTTCGCCGACCGGGTGGGCGCGCTGATCGAAGCCCCCGCGTTTGTGGGTTCGTTGTCGGGCCGGGACAATCTGCGGAGTCTGGCCGCACTGCGCGGCTTGCCCGCCAAGCGCGTTGACGAAGTGCTCAAGATCGTGGGTCTGGCCGGGCGGGAGGACGACAAGGCCTCGACCTATTCGCTCGGAATGAAGCAGCGGCTGGGCATCGCGGCTGCGTTGCTGCCGGATCCGGAACTGCTGGTGCTCGACGAGCCGATGAACGGGCTCGATCCGGCCGGCATCGTCGAGATTCGCGAGCTGCTGAAATCGTTGGCCGCCGGCGGCCGGACGGTGGTGGTCTCCTCGCATCTTCTCGGCGAGCTCCAGGCGATGGTGGACAGCCTGGTCGTGATCCGGTTCGGGGAGCTCGTGTATGCGGGCAGCCTCAAGGCTCTAATGGAGCACGCGACCGAACGGGTGGTCGCAGCGCCCGAGCCGGCATCCGACATGCCCCGCCTGGTCGAGATCGTCGAGGACAACGGCTGGACGTACGAGACCTCCGATGACGAGGTGATCGTCACCATGCCGGCCGAGCGGTCTGCCGATCTGTACCGGGCCACCGCCGCAGCGGGACTCACCTTGCGGATGCTCAATCCAGAGGCTGACACGCTCGAGACGGTGTTCCTGCGCCTGACCGGAGCGACCGACACTGAGCTTTCCGAAGAGCGTCGCGTCCAGCGACACGGAGACGGCGGCTGATGCGCGCCTTCCGCTCGGAGCTGATCCGGATCCAGCGGCCGGCGTTTCTCTTCGGAGGCATCGGACTGATGGCGGTGTTCGCGGGCCTGGTCTCGATCTTCATCTTCACGTCGGCCGAGAACGCACCCGCTGCTCCGCAAGCCGGACAGGGCCTCGGCGCGTACACCGTCGCCGAGATCGCCAGCCCGGGCGGCTTCCTCACCGCCTTGCCGACCGTGAGCAGGCTGGCCGGGGTGATCTTGCTCGCGCTCTGGGCGATCGCGGTGGCCACCGACTACAGCACGGGACTGATCCGCATCCTCGCCCAGGCGCATCCGAACAGGACGCGCCTCCTAGGCGGCAAGATCGCCGCCCTGGGCGTCTTCACGCTGCTCGCCACGACGGTGACAACCTTGGTTGTGGTCGTGTTCGCGCGGCCTCTCGCGCGAGCTCGAGGGCATCGAGGTCGAAGCATGGAAGACCGACTTCGCGTCCCATCTTGGGCAGGGCTTCTTCGACTTCACGATCGCAGGACTCGTCTGGGGACTCATCGGTCTCATGCTCGCCGTGCTCACCCGCAGTTCAGCCATCGCCATCGGCATCGGGCTCGGCTTTCTGCTGGTCGTGGAGGGCCTGATCTCCATCGTCGCGCCGAGCTCCAGCTCCTATCTACCCGGCGGCACGCTGGACACGCTCGCTGCCGGCGGAAACGACCAACTCGCCTGGGGTGCCGCGCTCGGGCTGGTCGTCCTCTACGGCGTCGCCGCCGCCACCGTGTCGCTCGCGGTATTCCGCACGCGCGACATCGTCTCCTAGCCGAACCTGCCCGGAGCGCCCGTTCTCATCGGACCACATCCACGTCCTTCGGTTCGGAAAGACGGAAAGGCCATCGAGCGCTGGGGAGTACACGACCACCTCTCCTTCATGCAGCAGCTCGGCGCCTTAACTGCCAAGCAAGCAGCGTGTGTAACCATTCGCCGTGCTTGGACACGGGCTAGCACACGAACGGAGTTCCGAGTGAAGCTGATCGTCTTCGGCGCCAGCAGAGGTGTGGGCCGCTCGCTGACAGAGCTCGCGCTCGCTGACGGTCATCGTGTGACCGCCGTAGTTCGCAACCCGTCCACCGTCGAGCTGAACCACGAATCGCTGGAGGTCGTTGCGGGCGACGTGACCGATGCAGACAGCGTCCGGCGATGTCTTCCGGGGCATGAGGTGGCCTTCTGCACCGTCGGTGCCGACAAGCGCGGCGCGACGACGACCCTCTACTCGACCGCCGCCCGCAACCTCGCCAGCGCGATGGATGACCCAGGGGCTCGCAGGCTCATGTTCTTGTCGAACTTCGGCGTGCTGGGAGAGAAGGCCTCTGGCGCTCGTACAGCAGCGGTCGTCTTCTTCGCCAGGCGGATGCTGCGGCCCATTCTGGAGGACCATCGGCGGGCTCTCGACGAGCTCCGGAAGCACGACTGGGAGTGGATCGCAGTCCGTCCGATGAGGCTCACCGACGGGCCCAGGTCCGGCCAGTACCGGGTCGTCATGGATGGGCTTCCCAGGGGAGGCACGCGCATCTCGCGAGCCGACGTGGCCGACTTCATGCTGAAGCAGCTCACCAGCAACGAGTACGTCCACCGGATTCCAGCGATCGCGTACTAAATGGTTCGCCGACGGCAACTCGCGTGAACTGAAACTCAGCCGTCGAGACACTGCCTTGCCAGTTGATCGAGCAGCACGAGGATGACCGCAAAGCCGATCGATCGATGCTCGGGCAGGAAGCACAAGGATTCCCACGGCCGCCGCCTGAGCCGAAGTACCGGGGCCGAACAAATGCAGGTCTCGACCGTTGCCCGCACGATGACCTGAAATTCGCCAGAAGCAGCGCCGGTCGGCCCGACCGTGGAAACCAGCGAAGGGATGGCATCGTGCTCCCCGCACTCGCATTCGCCCAGATGGGAGCGCCCGAACGCCACCCCGCGGCGCGCCTGCTGCGGACGAGCACCGGCCGTCCCGCACGACGATGTCCACGCTTCTGTCAACGGCCAGGTAGAAGTCCCCACTGGTGGCCACAGGAGCGTTCCGCTCGGCTCCGCGAGCGGCCACGTCACAAGCGTGCGGCGATCCATTCGTTCGTGCGCGTCGACCACGCGGTCGTGATGCCGCAGGGGAAGCCCGGAAACTCGTGCGGCAGGTCGGGGGCGACGAACAGCTCGGCGTTGCCGTTGACCGCAGCCCAGCGCGATGCCAGCATGAGCGTGTCGTCGAGCAGGTGGTCGCACGTGCCGACGCTGAACAGCGCCGGGGGCAGCCCGCGCAGGGCCGCGTACGCGGGCGAGACAGCGGGGTCTCGGCGCGCCTCCTCGGACCGACCCGGCAGGTAGCAGTCGCCGAAGAACTCGATGCCCTCGGGGTTGAGCATGTCGGGACCTTCGTGCGCGCGCAGCCCCCGCTGGCTCGGCGACCGGCCCCAGTCGTGGAGGCCGTAGGCCAGGTTCGCCCCGGCCACTCGATCAATCGCGCCGAGCTCGTCGCGGATGCGCAGGAGCACCGCGGCGGCCATGTACCCGCCGGCGGACTCGCCTCCAATGAGGAGCCGCTCCGAGCCGAACTCGGCACCGCCGTTGTCGAGCAGCCACCGCGTGACCGCGATGCCGTCGTCCGGCCCGGCGGGGAAGGGATGCTCGGGTGCCAGGCGGTAGTCCACCGACACGACAGCCATCCCATGGCGGCGGCTGCGCTCGAGGTTCCCCGCGTCGTTCATCTCGGGTGCACCCATCATCATCCCGCCGCCGTGGAAGTGCAGGTAGATGGCGGTGGCGGGGCCGTCGGGCCGGAACACCCGGCACGGCACTCCGGCGATCTCCCTGACCTCGGCCTCCGGGACCGCGTTGTAGCTGAGCGCCTGCAGGTCCCGGTACTGCTGCACGCGGGCCTGCCGGTCGGTGGGTGGCGTGCCCATGGCCTCGATCGTCTCGGCCATGGCGGCCATTCCAGCCGCAACCACCTGCCGCGCCTCGTCTCGCATCGCGTCTATCTCGTCGGACCACAGCTGCATGACGTCTCCCCCTCCCTTTTGGCTCCCGCGAGCTTCGCGCCGCGTCGCCTTCGTGTTCGTTGGCTCTGTGATGCTGCTCATCGTCACTCTTCCTGTGCCCGCTTCGCACGTCGCCGATCACAATCTTCGCGCCGTGGTTGACCATCGTCTGCGATCGCAGCGCCGATGCCGCGGGCAGCGCCGCTGACCAGCGCCACCTTTCCATTGAGGTCGGACATGTCTTCTCCTTCGTTGCCGTCGCCGACCGATGGGCAGGGCCGCTGCCAAACGGCTGCCAGCCGTCGCCCCTTCTCTGCCGCGGCGGGTCACACTTGGTCAGCCAGGCACCGCCGCGGCGGGGGCGGCGTCGGTCGTCGTGCCGCCGGGATCGATGTTGAAGTTGTCGCGGAACAGGTTGCGCGGGTCGAGCTCGCGCTTCAGCGCCCGGAGGCGTTCGATCGTCGCGGGCGGGAAGACCTCGCCGAGACGCGTGGGGTGCTGGTCGGTCTCGAAGGGCAGGTAGATGCCGGCGAGGTGCGGGCGGATCCGCGTCCAGTGGCGGTCCACCTCACGCGCATCGGCGCCGAGCGCGTTGACCTGGAACTGCGCTTCGCGGTGGGCGAAGGCGGTCGCATCCGGGGCCACGTCGGCCGTCGCCCCGCCGAGGCTCCGCAGCTGGAGGAGTTGGACGGATCCTGAGCGCAGCAGTGCCGCGATCTCTGCGCCGAACGCGGGCGTGATCACGTTCAGCAGGCCCGAGCGGCCGACCGGCTCGCCCCGGCCGTGCTGCCCCTCGGTAGCGTGGAGGTTCATCACCCCGGCGTAGGGCGTGACGACGACCTGGCGCTGCACGAGCGACGCGAGCTTGACGAAGGGCTGGAGGCGGGCATCCATCGTGTCGCGGTCCGCGGAATCCACCACGACGGCGATCATCAGGGCGAGAGGACCCGCGTCGCCAGGCCCCGCAAGGAGCATGGTCGTGGTGTCGCGGGGCGCGCTGGAGGCGACCTCGCCGAAGGCGACCAGGAAGCTCGCAGGATCCTGTACCAGGTAGGTCAGCAGGGCCAAGCCGACCTGGTTGACCTCGTCCACCACGAAGTCGAAGGAGACGACGACGCCGAAGTTCGCCCCTGCGCCGCGCACCGCCCAGAACAGGTCCCGGTTCTCGTGCTCGTCGGCCACCACCACCGACCCGTCGGCGAGGACGACGCGCGCCGCGACGAGGTGGTCGATGGTCAGGCCATGCGCGCGGGCGAGCAACCCGATCCCGCCGGCGGTCGCCAAGCCGCCCACACCCACCGCGCCGCTGTCGCCGGACGACAGCGCCCAGCCGCGCGGCTGCAGCGTGGCGGCGACGTCCCTCCAGCGGGCGCCGGGGCCGATGCGGACGAGCCGCGCGGCGGGGTCGAGCACGTGGATGCCGTTCAGATGCCGGAGGTCGATGACGATGCCGCCGTCGTTCGTCGAGCGACCGCTGAGGCCGTGCCCGCCGCTGCGGATGCCGAGGGGCAAATGCAGCTGACGCCCGGCGAAGTTGACGGCATCGACGACCTGCGCGACCGTGCGCGGGAGCAGCACGATGCCGGGCGCTCCGCCGCGGAAGTACGTTAACGTCAGCCGACCGTACGCGGGATCGCCCGGCTTCACGGCGGCGTCAGCGAGGGACGCCGGGACGGCGTCGTAGTCCAGCGTCGATGATCTGTGCACGTCGCGCCCTCCCCCTCAGCCGGTCGCGGCCGCGTGCCGCTCGGCCGCGACCAGTTCACGCGTGGCCGGAACGACCTCGGCCGCGAAGCGCTCGATCGTCGTCGCCTCGTCGGAACCGAGGACGAAGGCGCCCACGCCGTCGCGCAGCGCCATGTCGGCCAGTTCCTCCGCCCACTGGGCCGGCGGTCCGTCGAGCAGGCCACCCCGCGATCCCGAGAACCGCCCTGGGAACGTGAGGATCCGGCGCACGGCCGACGGGTCACGGCCGGCCGCCGCGGCAGCCTCGTCGATCACGCGGTTGGGCTCGGCCAGCGTCGGCGGCCCCCCCGGCAGGAACAGGCGGATCGGCACGGACCAGCCATCCGCCCTCCGCCCGACGAGGCGAAGCATGCGTGGCATCCCGGCCCCGACCCAGATCCCGACGTCGTGCGCCGGGGCCGGTCCGCGCGGCGCTCCCCAGGCGCGGTAGTGCTTCCCGTCGAAGAAGACACCGCCCGGCTTGTCCGCGGCCCAGACTTCACGGACGATCGTGATCGCCTCCTCGAGCGCCTCGACGGCCTCGCCGGGGGTGCGGCGCGGCCCGCCCATCGCCTCGATCGCGTCCCATATCCGCCCGCCACCGATCCCCAGCTCGTAACGACCGCCGGAGAGCAGGTTGACCGAGGCGGCGGCGCGGGCCAGCATGACCGGCGGCCGCAGCGGGAGGTTCAGCACGTTGTGGCTGAGCCGAACCCGCGAGGTGCACGCCGCCACGTACGTGAGGAGGGTCCACGTGTCGAGGAAGCCCGGCTGGTACGGGTGGTCCTGGAACGTCACCAGGTCGAGACCGGCCCGGTCCGCGACCACCGCCAGCTCGACGGCGTGATGAGGTCGCTGCGCAGCCGGCGTGATGAACGTCCCGAAGAGCAGTTCGTGTCCGTAGTCCATGTAAGTCCCTCCGGTTACTCGTCCGTGCTCGTGGCGACGTACTTCGCGACAAGCTGGATCTGTGCGGTCGAGGTCGTTCCGCGTGATCGCGCGCCGGTCCAGCAGCACGTTGGCCACGGATCACCGCAACGGTGAGCCCGATCGGGAAGCGCGTCGCGCGACGTCCGTCCGAGAGCGCAAACATCGCGGCCAGGATGGGTGCCGGCGCTGCCAAGCCACTGCCAGCCATGGCGCCGCCGCTGCCGTCGAGGCAGTCCGCCCCCGGCACGGTTCGCGACTCAGGTGCATCTCGGAGCCGTCGGGAGGCGGGCTCGGTCCGGGAGCTGGCTCAGCCGGAAGCGGGCCGGCGCGCACAGGAGACCGACCTCGCCGGGGCCGAGGGCCGACAGCCGGTCGAACAGCAGGCGGCGCGGCACCAGCCCGCGCGCGGCCGGCAGGCCCTCCGGGCGGGGGCTGCGAGTCACAGAGGACGGCATCGAGGCGCCTCCCGCGAGGGCGGTGCGGAGCGGCAGCTTGTCCAGACCAGGGGCGCGTCCGAACCCCGATCGCGCGTTCTGCAAACGTCCCGTGGTGACGTTACCCGGCCGGGGCGAATCACGTAAAGCGGGTGAGGACGGCTCACCCCGGCCGGGCGGTATGCTCGGCCGCATGACCGGCCTCGCCATCGCCGCCGCGCGCGTCGCGGCGCCGCTCGCCATGAGCTGGAGAGCGGCGGCTCCGCCGCGGCGACCGGTCTTGTTCGTCAATCCGAGGTCCGGCGGCGGCAGGGCCGTGCGCGCCGGGGTCAGGCGGGGCAGTAGGGTTCTCGTCCCGCGTCGTGCAGACTCCGCGGGAGGGCACCGTGGCGACGAGCGAGCAGGATGGAGCCGCGCACGGGTGATCACCGAGAGCGTCCGCTACGACGACTCGGGCGCTCCGGAGCTTCGTGCGCCGGAGCTCGACCAGGCCCTGGAGCGCGCCCGCGCCGGACGGGGCTTCGCGTTGCTGCCGTCGTTGACCCCGGCGCCGACGAGATCGAGGCGATCCAGGAGCGTTCGGGCTGCCGGCGCTCGCGGTCGAGGACGCGCAGGAGGGGCACCAGTGCCCAGGCTCGAGCTGGTCGACTGGGTCGAGGCCGCCGGCACCGGCGAGGTCTACACCTACTCGATCCACGACATCGGCCCGAGCAAGGCCTACAAGGGCGACCCGCCGCACGTCGTGGCGCTAATGGACCTCGACGACGGCGTGCGGATGATCGGCCCGGACGACGTGTCGATCGGCATGCGCGTGCGCGTCGTCTTCCACGACGTCACCGACGAGATCACCCTGCCCAAGTTCGTCCCGGCTTGAGCGGGGCGGGCACCCACGACAGCACCAAGGGGGAAGGCTGAGCATGGCCGAGTGGAGCGACTGGTACGCGCACGAGGACCCGACGCAGTGGGTCCTGGCGGAGATCCTCAAGCGCCGGGCGAGCGAGACCCCGGACCGCGACTACCTCAGGTTCGCCGACAACCCCTGGGTGAGCTACGGCGAGGTCAACGCCCGCGCCAATCGGATCGCCAACTCCCTGATCGACCGCGGCGTTGAGCGCGGGCGAGTCGGTGAGCGTGATGCTGCCCAACTGCGAGGAGTTCCTGCCGGTCTGGTACGGGATCCTCAAGGCCGGGGCGGTGATGAGCTCGATCAACACCGCCCTACAAGGGCGACTTCCTGTCCTGGACGATCAACCTGGTCGAGGCCAAGAAGCTGGTGATCTCCGACCCCTACCTCGACCGCCTGGACCTGATCAAGGCCGAGCTGCCGACGCTCGAGCACGTGATCGTGATGCGAGACCGGCAGCCCAGGAGGGCCCGGACCCCGCGACTCTCACCTGGGAGCCGCTGTCGGCGCTGCATGGAGGCGCCCGGACGCCGAGCCCGACGGGATCGACCTACTCCTGGACCGACGACGCCCGCATCATGTTCACCTCGGGCACCACCGGCCGCTCGAAGGGCGTCATCAAGCAGAACGCCGCCGACTACTTCTCGGCCCGGAGCTGGATCGAGGTGCTCTCGCGGCTGCGCGGGGCCTCGCCCGTCGATCGCTGGCGCGACGAGACCTACTTCTCGTGCCTGCCGCTCTTCCACTCCAACGCCCAGGTGCTCGTGCGCCTACCCCGCGCTGCTGGCGGGCGCCCGGGTGGCCTACGTCGAGCGCTTCTCCGGCAGCCGGTTCTGGCAGCAGGCGATCGACGCCGGGGCGACGACCTTCAACGGCATCGGCGCCATGCTCTACTTCCTCTGGAACCAGCCGGCCTCGGACCGCTCGACCGGGCCCACACGGTCCACACGATCTCCGCCGCGCCCGGCCCCGCGGGACATCTACGACGAGTTCGAGGAGCGCTTCGGGGTCACCCTCACCGAGGGCTACGGCCTCACCGAGACCGGGCGTCGCGACGGTCATGGACCCGACCGCCCCGCCGCGCCTGGGCTCGCTGCGGGATGGCCAACCCGGGCTACGAGGTGAGCATCGTCGAGCCGGGCACCGACCGGCCCCTGCCGCCCGAGACCCCGGGCGAGATCGTGGTCGACATGAAGATCCCCAACATCGTCATGCGCGCCTACTACGGCATGCCCGAGAAGACCGCCGAGGACTTCCGCAACCTCAAGCTGCACACCGGCGACCTGGGCCGCATGGACGCCGACGGCTACTTCTACTTCATGGACCGGGTCAAGGACTACATCCGGCGCCGGGGCGAGAACGTCTCCTCGATGGAGGTCGAGCGCCAGGTCTCCGACCACCCCAGCGTCAAGGAGGCGGCCGCGATCGGGGTCAAGGCCGGCGAGGGGGCCTCGAGCGAGGACGAGATCATGATCGTCTGCATCGCCGAGGGCGATGCGCCCGACCCGGCCGAGCTCACCCACTGGATGGCCGAGCGCATGCCCTACTTCATGGTGCCCGCGCTACATCCGCTTCGTGGAGACCCTGCCCAAGACCCCGACCGAGCGGGTCCAGAAGGTGGTGCTGCGCGAGGAGGGCATCACCGCCGACACCTTCGATCGTGAGGCCGCCGGCATCACGATCAAGCGCTGAGGAGGCCGCCCGACGCATGACTCCGGAGATCGCCTGCATCGAGGCGCTCCTCACCGACGAGGAGCGCGCCGTCCGCGACCGGGTGCGGACGTACATGGACGAGCGCGTGGTCGGCGCGATGACCGAGCACTGGGAGCGCGCGAGCTTCCCGTACGAGCTGCTGCCGGAGCTCGGCGCGCTCGGCGTCTCCGGCGGCTCCCTCGAGGGCTACGGGTGCTCGGGGTGGAGCAACGTCGCCTACGGCCTCGCGCTGGCCGAGCTCGCCCGGGGCTCCGCGAGCCTGGCCACAACCGTCCACGTCCAGAGCGGCCTCGCGATGACGTCGATCTGGATGCACGGCAGCGAGGCGCAGAAGGAGCGATGGCTGCCGCCGATGGCCCGCTTCGACGCGATCGGCGCCTTCGCCGCGACGGAGCCCGAGGCCGGCTCGGACCTCGGCTCGCTCCAGACCACCGCCACGATGGTCGATGGCGGCTACGCCCTCAACGGGGAGAAGCGCTGGATCGGCCACGGGACGGTGTGCGACGTGGCCGTGGTGTGGGCCCGCTCCGACGACGGTCGCATCGGCGGCTTCCTGGTGGAGAAGGGGGCCCCGGGCTGGAGCGCCGAGGTCATCGCCGGGAAGGGATCCCAGCGGGCCGTCTGGCAGGCCCACATCGTCATGCGCGACTGCCGCGTCCCGGCCGAGAGCCGTCTGCCGGGGGCCAACGGGCTCGGGGATGTGCTGCGGGTCCTGACGCACTCGCGCTTCGGCGTCGCCTGGGATGCCATCGGGCAGGCGCGCGCCTGCTACGAGGCGGCGCTGGCTCACGCCCTGGAGCGCCGTCAGTTCGGGCGGTCGCTCGCGGCCATGCAGCTCGTGCAGCAGAAGCTGGTCCACATGGCGACCGAGCTCGCGCTCGCCGAGGTCCTGACGATCCATGCCTCGCGCCTGAAGGACGCCGGCGCGGCGAGCCCGGCGCTCATCTCCATGGTGAAGATGAACAACGTCGCCAAGGCCCGGACCATCGCCGCGATGGCGCGGGACGTCCTGGGGGGCAACGGCATCCTGCTGGCGAGGCAGGTGATGACCCACATGGCCGACCTGGAGGGGTCCTACACCTACGAGGGCACGAACGACACCAACATGCTGATCGTCGGGCAGGCGATCACGGGGCAGAAGGCGTTCTGAGGTGACGCCCCAGACGAACCGCTCTACGACGGCCGAGATCATCCGGTACGGGGCCTACCTGCCCCGCTACCGGGCCCCCCTGGGGGAGATCCAGAGGTTCTACGGGCGGCCCGGGCGCCCGCGCGCCAAGGCGCTGTGCACGCCGGCCCTCGACGAGGACCCGCTGACGATGGCCTACGAGGCCGCCGCCGCGGCCCTCGAGGGCGCCGAGGCCCCGGGGACGCTGATCGCGGTCAGCCAGAGCCCGCCCTTCGGGCTGCGCAAGCTCTCGGCCACGCTGGCCCGGGCGCTCGGCCTGGAGGGGGTCGTCCCCCTTGATGTCGGCGGCAGCCCGGCGGCGGCCGCTGGACGCGATGCAGCTGGCCGGCGCCCTGAGCGCGGACGGGCCGCCCGGCCCTGGTGGTGGTCGCCGATCACCTTGTCTCCCACGACGAGCGCGTCGCCGACACGCTCTCAGCGCCGGCGGGGCGGCGGCCTTCCTGGTGGGCGGCCTCGGGGGGCTTCGCCCGCCTGGGGCCCTCGGCCCGCGCCGGGCCGCGAGGTCTACGACGTCTGGCGCCTGGGCACCGAGCCCGAGCCGCGCTACCGCCTCGAGGTGCTCTTCGACGCCTACGCGGTCGACGACGGCCCAGGCGCTGGCGGGCCTGGAGGCCGCCACCGAGCGGCCCACCTCGCGCCTACGCGGCGGTCTGCGCCAGCCAGCCCCACCCCCAGACGCTGCGCGGCGCTGGGCCGGGCCGGGCGTGAGCGCCGAGCAGCTGGAGGGCACCAGCTTCGTCGGGCGAGATCGGCAACCTCGGCGCGGCCTCGGTGGGGCTCGCCCTGGCGCTGGGCCTGGACGGCGCCGCGCCCGGCGACCACCTGCTGGCGCTCGGCTACGGCGGCGGCGAGGCGATCGCCCAGGACGTCGAGGTCGTCGCCGACCCGCCCGCGATCGGGCGCCGCCGGCCAGATCGCCGGCGAGGCGATCGACCTGTTCAACGTACTACCGTTGGACCCGCGGCCGCCAGGCCGAACCGCACTAGGAGGAGAGCCCATGCGCGTCGGCGTGCTCGGGATCGGCAAGACCCCCCACAAGATCCAGCACGGCAAGTCCCTGCGCGACCTGGTGGTCGAGGCGGGCCGGGCGGCGCTGGCCGACGCCGGCGTGGCGCCGGCCGACATCCAGGCCCTGTACGTCGGCAACGCCGGCTCGGTCGGCTTCAACTACGAGAACTGCACCGGCCTGATGGCGGCCCACCACCTCGGGGTGGTGCCGGCCGGGGCGGTGCGCGTCGAGGCCGCCTGCGGCACCGGCGCCTGGGCCCTGCACCTGGGCTGCGTGGCGATCCTGTCGGGCCTCTACGACACCGTGATGGCGCTCGGGGCCGAGAAGATGAACGACCTGGCCACGGTCGAGGGCACCTCGATCATCGCCCAGGCGGCCGACTCCAAGGAGGAGTACTTCTCGGGGCTGACCTTCCCCTCGGGGGTGGCCCTGACGGCGCGCAAGTACATGCAGACCTACGGCCTCAGCGAGGAGGACCTCGCCCACACCTCGGTCAAGAACCACCACTACGGCGCGCGCAACCCCTACGCCCACCTGCGCTTCGAGTGCACGGTCGAGGAGGTCATGCGCTCGGCCAAGGTCGCCGACCCGCTCAAGCTCTACGAGGTCTGCCCGATGACCGACGCCGGCTCGGCGCTGGTGCTCTGCCGCGAGGAGATCCTGCGCGACCAGCCCGACAGGCCCCAGGTCTACGTCACCGCCACCCAGATGGCGACCGGCACCTGGTACGCGGCCACCGACACCCTCGAGGACGCCCACCGCGCTCTTCGCCGCCCCGGCCCAGCGGGCCTACGAGATGGCCGGCATCGGCGCCGGCGACATCGACGTGGCCGAGATCTACAACTCGTTCGCCATCCAGGAGCCGCTGGGGATCGAGGGCCTCGGCTTCGCCGAGCAGGGCGAGGGCTGGAAGGGCGCCGTCGACGGCTCCACCTGGATCGACGGCAAGGTCGGCGGTCAACCTCTCGGGCGGCCTGCTCTGCAAGGGCCACCCGCTCGGGGCGACCGGCTCGACCCAGGCGGTCGACATCGTCGAGCAGCTGCGCGGCACCGCCCCCCCCGACATGCAGCGCCCCGACGCCGAGATCGGCGTCTCGGCCTGCCGCGGCGGGCCCGGGCGCGGTGGGGGCGATCCACCTCTACCAGCGCCTGGAGGACGCGCGCGTGACCGTCTCGGCGATCGAGTTCTCGCGCCTGGGGCCGCCCAAGCTGCGCCTGTACGCCATGCGCTGCGGCGCCTGCGGCGCCCTGCAGCCCTGGTGGGAGCACCACCACTGCTACGCCTGCGGCGGCGGGGACCTGACCGAGGAGGAGCTGGCCGGCGGGGGCGTGCTCTCCAACTACACCGTGGTCTACTACCCGCCGCGCGACTTCCTCGGCCAGGAGCCCTACGTGGTCGGCCACATCACGATGGACGAGGGCGTGCTGATGCCGGCGCCGGTGGTCGGGGTGGCCCCCGAGGACGTCGAGGTCGGCACCCGGGTGCGGTCGACCCTGCGGCGCATGAAGCTCGGCCACGAGGGCGACATCTACTACTCGCAGAAGTTCGTGGTCGACGAGGGCGCGGGGGCCGGCCGCTAGCTCAGCGGGACGCTCCGGAGGCTCAGCGCGAAGCACGCGCCCCTGGGCACGCTGACCATCCGCAGGTCGGCGGCGCCCTGGGCGGCCGCGAGCCCGTGGCTGAGCCGGAGGCCGACGCCCAACCCCCCGGTGCCCGAGGGGTCGACGAAGGTCCGGAACAAGGACGCCGCACGCGCCGGGTAAATGCCCGGCCCGCGCGTCGTGGCGCACCGCGTTGTGCAGCAGGTTCACCAGGATGCGCTGATGAGGAAGGGGTTGACCAGGGCGAGCGGCACCCGCGCTCGACCGTCACCTCGACGTCGGCGCCGTCCATCTCCGCCGCCGCGGCGCTCGATGTCCACCGGCAAGGTCGCCTCCGAGATCGAGTGGTCAGGGAGGCGAGGCTTGACATGCGGCGCTGATAAGTGCAATCTGCCTCTATGAGCGCCACGCGAGCGAACGGGCAGGGACCGTCCGGCAACGGCGGGAGCGGGCGGCGCTCGGACGCGCAGGCCCAGCCGCGCATGTGGCTCCAGCCGTTCCTCCTGCTCGCCCTCGAGCAGTGGCAGAGCCATGGCTACGAGCTCATCCAGCGCATGACGGCGTTCGGCTTCGAGGCCCTCGACCGCGGCAGCGTCTACCGCATCCTGCGCCAGCTCGAGAAGGACGGCCTCGTCAGCTCGGGTTGGGACACCTCGAAGGAGGGCCCGGCGCGGCGGCTCTACTCCCTCACCGACGCCGGCCGCGCCTACCTGAACGTGTGGGCCGCCTCTCTGCGGGGCTACCAGGTGATGCTCGACCAGTTCTTCAGCCTCTATCCGCCGCCCGCCCCGTCGCGGCAGCGTCGCCCTCGGACGACGGCGGGGACGACTCGGACGGGCCGGTATCGGCCCCCGCGGGCGCGCCGACCGTGAGCAGCCCCTCCCAAGCCGCCCGAGGACCCGCTCCGGCCGATGCGCGAGGCCTACGAGCAGGCCGTCGAGGGCTGGTCGAAGGCGATGGAGGAGATGGTGGCCAGCGAGGAGTTCGCCTCGACCTCGGGCGAGTTCCTCAAGCGCTACGTGGAGATGCAGGAGTCGCTGCGGACCGCCTCCCGGGCGGCCGCCGAGAGCGTTCGACTTCCCCACCACCGACGACCTCGCCCGGCTCGCCCAGCTCGTGATCAACGTCGAGCGCAAGGTCGACGAGGTCGCGGACGAGGCGCATGCGATCGCCGGGCGCCTGGCGACGATCGAGGCGAGGCTCGACGAGCTCGAGCGGCGGCAGCGCCCACTCCCGAAGCGCGCGCGAGGCCCGCCGGCGCGGCGCGCCCTCCACAGACGGGTAGCCAGTGGCATCGTCCACGAACGGCGAGGGCGCGAGTGCCCGAGCCCGCGACCCGCTGCGGCTCGAGACGCTCGCCCGCGGGATGAGCATCCTCGCGGGCGGCGCGCAGGTGGAGACGGGCACGAGCCCGAAGGACGCGGTGTGGACGCGGAACAAGACCACCCTGTACCGCTACCGGCCGATGGCGCCCCGGGCTCATCGCGACGCCGGTGCTGCTGGTCTACGCGCTCATCAACAAGCCGTACATCCTCGACCTTCAGGCCCGAGAACAGCTTCGTCGGCCATCTGCTGCGCGACGGCTATGACGTGTTCCTCGCTCGATTGGGGCACGCCGGGCTGGGAGGACCGCGGCACCACGCTCGACGAGCTGGTGGGGGAGCACCTGCCGAAGGCCGCCGAGCGCATGCGACGCGCCGGGGCCGGCAGGACGAGTACACCCTCTTCGGCTACTGCATGGGCGGCACCATGGCCGTCATGCACGCGGCGCTGCGGCCCGAGGGCCTCAGGAACCTCGTCGCGCTCACCGCGCCGGTCGACTTCTCCGAGGCCGGGACCTTCACCGTCTGGACCGACCCGCGCCACCTCGACCCCGAGCTGGTCGCCAGAGCGCTCGGCAACGTCCCCGGCTCGCTGATCGACTTCGGGAACAAGATGCTGAAGCCGGTGACCAACTTCGTCGGCGCCCCGACGACCATGTGGGAGCGCCTGCTGGCCGGGAAGGACATGACCTCCTGGCTGGCGATGAACAAGTGGGTGAACGACGGCGTCCCGTTCCCGGGCGCCGCGTTCGCCCAGTGGATCCGCGACTACTACCAGGAGAACCGGCTCATCCGGGGAGAGATCGCCATCGACGGCGAGCCGGTCGATCTCTCCAGGATCTCCGCCGCGCTCCTCGCGATCGCGGGCGCGAACGACCACATCGTCCCGCCGGCGATGGCCCGGCCCCTGGTCGACCTGGTCGCGAGCCCCGACCGGGAGTACCTCGAGCTGCCCGCCGGCCACGTCGGCCTGCTGGCCGGCTCGGGTGCCCAGAAGTCGCTCTGGCCCCGCGTCACCGACTGGCTCGGGGAGCGATCCGATTGACCCCCACCAACCCCCTTCCCCCAACGGAGGTCCGAGACATGTCCTCAGCACGCGTGAACGGCGCCGGCATCGAGGAGTGGTACGAGGCGCTCGAGTCGTGGAGCCGGGCGTGGACCTCGCTGCTGCCGCCCTGGCCGTGGGTCGCCCCGGTCGCGCCGCCGGCCGCCCCGCGCGCCGACCAGACCGCGCCGCCCTTCCGCGCCCACCCGCCGGGCAAGACGATCGACGAGCTGTCGGTCGGCGACAGCGCGAGCGTGACCAAGCGGATCTCCCAGGCCGACATCGACGCGTTCGCGCGGATCTCCGGGGACGACAACCCCGCGCACGTGGACGCCGAGTGGGCGGCGGCATCGCGCCTCGGCGGGCGCGTGGCGCACGGCATGCTGACGGCGGGGCTGATCTCGGCCGTGCTCGGCACCGCGCTCCCCGGCCCGGGGTCGATCTACATGTCCCAGACGCTCAGGTGGATCGCGCCCGTGCACCCCGACGACCTCCTGACGGCCACCGCGACCGTCAAGGAGATCGTGGCGGAGAAGGGCCGCGTGGTCCTCGAGACCGTGGTGACACGCGACGGCGAGCCCGTCCTGACCGGGGAGGCCCTGGTGATGGCCCCTCCGGCGGCGCTGCCGACGCCCGCCAAGCGCGCCGCCCCGCGGCGGAGCCCGGCCAAGAAGCGGGCCGCCAGGCCCGCGGGGCGGCGCCCGCCGAAGGCGGACGCGTGATCGGACGCCTCGCGGTGGTCGGCGCCGGCGTGATGGGCAGCGAGATCGCGCAGGCCGCGGCCTCGGAGGGCGTGGAGGTGGTGCTGCTCGACGCCGACCCGGCGGCCCTGCGACGGGGGCTCGCGCACGTCGCCCGCATCGGTGAGCGCAGGGTGGCGCGCGGCCGCATGGGCGCCGAGGAGGCCGAGGCGATCGTCGGCCGGATCACCCCCACCGCCGACGACGGCGAGCTGGGGTCGTGCGACCTGGCCATCGAGGCCGTCCCCGAGATCCTGGACGTCAAGCGAGAGGTCTTCCGCCGCCTCGACGCGGCCCTGCCCTCCGAGGCGATGCTCGCGTCCAACACATCGGGGCTGTCGATCACCGCGCTGGGCCGTGAGACGGGCCGCCCCGACCGCGTCCTCGGACTCCACTTCTTCAACCCGGCGAGCGTGATGCCGCTGGTGGAGGTCGTCGAGGGCGAGGACACGGGCGGGGAGACGGTCGCCGCCGGCGAGGCCTTCGCGCGAGCCGTGGGCAAGACGCCGGTGCGGGTGAGGGAGTGCCCCGGCTTCCTCGTCAACCGCGTCCTGGTCCGCGCCCTGGCCGCGGCCTACCGCCACGCCCGGGAGACCGGCGCCGACCGGGCGGCGGCCGACCGGGCCGTCGTCGAGGGCGGCCCCGCGCCCATGGGCCCGTTCGCGCTCGGGGACCTGATCGGCCTGGACACGCTGGGGCACATCCGGGCGCACCTCGAGGGGGCCTACGGGCGGCGCTTCGACGACGGCGGGGCGGTCGAGCGCGAGGTGGCCGCCGGGCGCCTGGGCACCAAGTCGGGCGCCGGGTTCCTCGACGGCGATGCCCCGGAGGCCGAGGCGGACGAGCCCGGCCGGGCCGTCGCCGAGCGCTACTACCTGGCCGCCCTCGACGAGGCGCGGCGCTGCGCGGATGAGATGATCGCCGCGCCGGGCGACATCGACCTGGCGATGCGCCTTGGCTGCGGGTGGAGCCAGGGGCCGCTGGCGTGGGCGGAGGAGCGCGGGCTCGCCGGCGGCCTGCGGGGTCACTGAGGCCGGAGGAGGAGATCATGGGGTCGGAGCTGTCGGGGAACGTCGCGCTCGTCACGGGCGGGGTGCGGGGCATCGGCCTCGCCATCTGCGAAGCCCTCATGGCCGAGGGGGCCCGCGTCGCGGCGGGCTTCTCGCGCAACGGTCCCGCCGCCGAGGCCTTCGCCGACAGCTTCGGCGACCTGGGCGCCACGATCCACCAGGGCACGATCGAGGACCACGAGGACTGCGAGCGGGTCGTCGCCGAGGTGATCGACCACCACGGGCGCCTCGACATCCTGGTCAACAACGCGGGCATCACGATGGACCGCACCGTGCGCAAGATGACCCCCGAGGAGTGGGACCACGTCCTGCGGGTCAACCTCAACGGCGCCTTCTACATGTCGCGGGCCGCCATCCCCAACATGATCGAGCGCGGCTCCGGCCGCGTCGTGAACATCAGCTCGGTGGTGGGCGAGCGCGGAAACATCGGCCAGGCCAACTACGCCGCCTCGAAGTCGGGGCAGTTCGGCCTGACCATGAGCCTGGCCCTCGAGCTCGCGAACAAGGGCGTCACCGTCAACTGCGTGGCGCCCGGCTTCATCGAGACCGAGATGACCGGCGCCGTCCCGGAGGAGATCATGCAGCGGGTGATCGAGGGCATCCCGATGCGCCGGCTCGGCCGGCCCGACGAGGTCGCCCGCGTCGTCGTCTTCCTCGCCGAGCCGGCCTCGAGCTACATCACCGGCCAGGTCTACTCGATCAACGGCGGCCTGAACATGTGAACGGGCGCCCGCCCCGACCCCCCGACGCGTCCCGGAAGGAAGCGATGACCCCCCACGACGACACAGCCGACCCGCTCTCCACGCTCGACCCGCTGGGCTTCGCCGAGGCCTGGCAGCGCACGGCCGCGGCGGCGCTCCAGAACCCCGAGGGCATGGCGCAGGCGTGGGGCCGCTACGTCACCGGCCTCGCCGAGGCCTCGGCGGCGGCGGCCCAGCGCGCCCGCGGCGCCGAGGCCGCCGGGCCGGTGCAGCCGGGGCGGCGCGACCGCCGCTTCAGGGATCCTGCGTGGGAGGAGAACCCCGCGCTGTTCGCGCTGCTCCAGGGCTACCTGCTGTCGGGCCGCCTGGTCGCCGACGTGCTCGACGCCTCGGCGGTCGACGAGGTGACCGAGCAGCGCATGGGCTTCCTCGCCGACATCATGATGGACGCCGTCGCGCCGACCAACGCCTTCTGGACGAACCCCGCCGCCGTGAAGCGGGCGCTCGAGACCGGCGGCGCGAGCGTGATGCGCGGGCTGCAGACCTACCTCGACGACGTCGCGAACAACCGGGGGATGCCGCGCCAGCTCGACCCGGACTCCTTCGCGGTCGGCAGGGACCTCGCGATCACGCCCGGCAAGGTCGTCTTCCGCAACGACCTGATGGAGCTGATCCAGTACGCGCCGGTCACCGAGACGGTCCACGCGACGCCGCTCCTGATGAGCCCGCCCTGGATCAACAAGTACTACATCATGGACCTGGCGCCCGGGCGCAGCTTCGTGGAGTGGGCGGTCCAGCACGGCCACACCGTCTTCGCCATCAGCTACCACAACCCCGATGCCGCCGACCGCGACGTGCGGCTGGACGACTACCTGCTCAGCGGGCCGATCGCCGCCCTCGACGTCGTCAGGGACATCACCAAGGCCGAGCGCGCCAACATCGTCGGGCTCTGCCTGGGCGGCACCCTCTCGGCGGCGCTGGAGGCCTACCTGGCCGCCAGGGGCGAGGATCGCATCGCCTCCACCACCCTCCTCAACACCCTGGTCGACTTCAGCCGCCCGGGCCGCCTCGGAGCCTTCACCGACAAGGCCTCGGTCGAGCGGCTCGAGCGGCGGATGGCCGAGCGCGGCTACCTGGAGGCCTCGGAGATGATGGGCATCTTCACCTTCATGCGCTCGAACGACCTGGTCTGGAACTACGCGGTCAACAACTGGCTGATGGGCGAGGACCCCCAGCCCTTCGACATCCTCGCCTGGAACGCCGACAGCACCCGCATGCCGGCCAACATGCACAGCTTCTACCTGCGCTCGTGCTACCTCGGCAACGAGCTGGCCGGCGGCACGATGGAGCTCGCCGGCACCCGGCTCGACCTCGGGGCGATCCGCGGGGACCACTACGTGGTCGGCGCGGTCGAGGACCACATCGCCCCCTGGGAGGGCAGCTACCTGACGACCCAGGTGCTGCCGAACGCGCAGGTGCGCTACGTCCTGAGCGCGTCCGGCCACATCGCGGGCATCGTCAACCCGCCGAGCCCCAAGGCCTGGTACCGGACCGGCGAGCCGACGCCGGCCGAGCCCAAGGAGTGGCTCGAGGCCTCGGCGCTCCACGAGGGCTCCTGGTGGGAGGACTGGGCCGAGTGGATCGGGGAGCGCTCCGGCGAGCGGGTGGCGCCGCCGGCGCATGGGGAGTCGCAAGCACCGCGTCCTGGGCGACGCCCCCGGCTCCTACGTGCTCGAGCGGTGATCGGCGCGCCCTGCTTGACATAGTACGCGCGCGTAGTATCCTGATCACCAGCCAACACAGGAATCGTACGCTCAGACCGAGCGAGGAGAACCCACATGCCCGCGTCATCCACCGAGTACGTCATCGCCGCCCAGGAGCGGACCCTCTCGGCGCTGCGCCAGAGCCAGTCGGCGGTCGTCGAGGCCGTCGAGGGCTGGGCGAAGGCCGTCGAGTCGGCCGCGCCGGACCTGCCCGCGATCCCGGTCCTGAAGAGCGCGCCCACGCCGAAGGAGCTGATCAAGACCAGCTTCGACTTCTACGGCAAGGTGCTCGCCGCCAACCGCGAGTTCGCCGAGAACCTGGCCACCGTCGTCGCGCCGGTCGTCAAGACCACCCCGGTCGAGGCGCCGAAGTCCTAGTCTTCGGGCCATGGCCCAGGACCCCGTCAGCGGCCAGGTCGAGGCGCTCGGTCAGCTGATACACGCCCAACGCAAGCTCGCGAAGCTCTCGCTCCGCGAGCTTGCTGCGTTGAGCGACCTCTCCAACGCGTACCTCAGCCAGCTCGAGCGAGGGCTCCACCAACCGTCCATCCGGGCGCTCACCCAGGTCGCCCGTGCGCTCGGCGTGCCCCCCGAGACCCTCCTCCGGCAGGCGGGGGTGATCGATGACGACCCGCCGCCGCCCGAGGACGCGCCGGCGACCGGAACAACCGAGCCCGCCAGCGCCGAGGCCGCCATCCGCGCCGACCCCGGCCTGACCGAGGCCCAGCGCGAGGCGCTCCTCGCCGTCTACCGCAGCTTCTCCGGCGACGAGTAGCCGCCGCCCCGGCGCGGCTCAGCCGAAGGCCTGGCGCACGTCGTCCGGCGACGGCCGGTAGGCCCTCTCCGGCAGTCCGTCGGCCACCGCCGCGGGGGCGGGCGCCTCCGGCACCACTATCTCGGGGTCGACCCGTCAGGACCGCGTAGCCGGCCACGGCCCCGGCCCCGAAGCCCGGCGCGAACACCCGCATCGGCCGGTCGATGACGCCGTCGGCCACGGCGTCGTAGATGGCGATGGGGATGCTCGCGGCGGACACGTTGCCGACGCGGTCGATGTTGAAGTACATCCGCTCCGCCGCCAGGCCCGCCTCGCCGCCGAGCTCCTCCACCATCGTCCGGTTGGCCTGGTGGGGAACGACCAGGTCGATGGCCTCGACCATGGCGCCCGCCCCCCCGTCGGGGCTCGGCAGCTCCCTCAGCTCGTCCATCATCTGGATCAGGTAGCGCCTCACCAGCGCCTTGACCTCGGGCCCCCAGACGGTGACGTCGTTGTCGAACTCCGGGTTGGGCCAGATGATCGAGTTCACCTCGCTGACGGGCCCGCTGGCATAGGTCTGGAGCACCTGGATGTCGGGCTCGTCGCCGGCCTCCCCCGGGGCCACCACCACGGCGGCGGCGCCGTCGCCGAAGATCATCCGCGAGGTCCGCACGCTGCCGATCTTGTCCGAGAACTTCTCGGCGAACACCACCAGCACCGGGCGTCGCACGTCCTGCATCATGCGGACGGCCTCGGTCAGGCCGTAGGGGAAGCCGGCACAGGCCGCGACGAGGTCGAACGAGGCGTGGGTCTGGTAGATGCCGAGCTGGCCGGAGAGCCACGTGGCGACCGAGGGGAGCATCCTCGTGCTCGTGCACGAGCAGAAGATGAGCCCCGCGATCTCCTCCGGCCGCCGTCCCGCCCCGGCCAGCGCCGCCGCGGCCGCCGAGAGCGAGATCTCCTCGAGCCCGAGGTCGGTGTAGAGGCGCGCCTCGATGCCGGTCTTCTGGCGGATGTCGTCGGCGCTCATCGGCGACCAGCTGTACGCGGAGTTGCGGATGACGTCGTCGTTGCGGCAGATCTGCTCGCCCTTCGCGACGGCCAGGGCCTCGAGCCGCGGCGGGATCGCGAAGCGGTCCCGGACGATCACGGGCGGCACCGGCGCGTCGGGCCGGGTCGTGTCGGCGATCGGGCCCGGCCGCGAGCGCCCCGGGCGGCCCTCCTTGACGCGCCGGATGAACTCGAGGACGTCGCGGTTGCGGGGCACGTAGACCACCACGAACTCGTCGTCGCCGATCCTCCCCGGCTCCTCGAGGCGGGTGTCGGCCAGGCTCCACGGGTACTGGTCGTGGAGGACCATCGCCATCCGATGGAGCGCCTCGAGCTCCGGGACCTCCTCGGAGCAGTCCAGGATCTCCTGATAGCCGAACATCTCGGCGTCCGGCTCGTGCGAGGAGATGCAGTAGGTGAGGCTGCCGGGCTCGGCGAGGGCCTCGGCCACGGTTCGCTTGACGGCCGAGAGCTCGGTGGCGTGGTGGAGCTTGTTGCGGTAGACCTCGAAGAGGACGGCGTAGATGCGGTCCTCGGCCGCGGCGTCCCAGGCCGGGGGGAGGCTCGGGTAGCTCGAGGCGACGGCCGCCACCTTCAGCTCGGCGTCCCTCCAGGGCGTGAGGTTGGGCAGGAAGATGTCGTCGCGCCGGCGCGGGACGTCGCGCCACCGCATCGGCCGCTTGTCGTACATCGTCATCGAGTAGCGGTTGGCCCAGAAGAGGTTCAGGGCCACGTCCCGCAGCAGCTCGTAGCGGCTCGAGTAGCTCCCCGACTCGGCCTTCTCACGGATGTCCGCGCCCGTCGGGGCCTTCGCCTCGAAATCGCGGCGCACGACCGCCGACAGCTGTTCCTCGGTCTCCACGACGCTGAAGTCGAGATCGACGAGGAAGTTCGAGGGGAAGACCAGCCGGCCGTGTCGGTTGATGACGAAGGGCTTGCCCACGCGCCGCTCCCGATCGGTGTCCGGGTGCGGACAACGCTACCGAACCCTCGCCGGGGGCCGGTAGTGTCGAGGCTCCCCTAGATGCGCGGCGCCCCGTAGCGGCGTGCCGGGACGTGACGTTAGCTTGGCCCGACCAATGGATAGCCGCATCGCGATCGTCAACCGTGGCGAGCCGGCCCGGCGCCTGATCCACGCGGCACGCGAGCTGAACCACGAGCGCGGCTGGTCCCTGCGCGCCATCGCCCTCCACACCGAGGCCGAGCGGCGGGCCACGTTCGTCCGCGAGGCCGACGAGGCCGTCCTCATCGGCGCCGCCGGGGGCGGCAACCCCTACATCGACCACGCCGAGCTCGAGCGGGCCCTCCGCACGACGCAGGCCACCGCCGCGTGGGTCGGGTGGGGGTTCGTCGCGGAGGACCCCGCCTTCGCGGAGCTGTGCGAGCGGCTCGGGGTGACCTTCATCGGGCCGCCGGCCGACGTGATGCGGAGCCTGGGCGACAAGGTCTCGGCGAAGCTCCTCGCCGAGGAGGTCGGCGTCCCCGTGGCCCCGTGGAGCCGGGGCGCGGTCGACTCGACCGACGACGCCCTCCGGCACGCGCGCGAGATCGGCTACCCGCTGATGATCAAGGCGGCCGCCGGCGGCGGGGGCCGCGGCATCCGGATCGTCGCATCCGACCAGGAGCTGCTCCCCGCGCTGGAGCGCGCGCGGGAGGAGGGCCTGCGCGCCTTCGGCGACGCGCGCGTGCTGATGGAGCGGCTCGTGGCCGGGGCGCGCCACGTCGAGGTGCAGGTCATCGCCGACCACCACGGCGGCGCCTGGGCGCTCGGCGTGCGCGACTGCTCGGTGCAGCGGCGCAGCCAGAAGCTGATCGAGGAATCCGCCTCGCCGGCCCTCGACCGCGAGCAGGACGGGGCGCTGCGCCGGTCGGCGCTCGACCTGGTCCTGGCGGCCGGGTATCGCAACGCCGGCACCGTGGAGTTCCTCTACCAGCCCCAGGAGCGGGCCTTCGCCTTCCTCGAGGTCAACACCCGCCTCCAGGTCGAGCACCCCGTGACCGAGATGACGACCGGCGTCGACCTGGTCAAGCTGCAGCTCCACGTCGCGGCCGGGGGCCGGCTCGAGGGCGAGTCGCCGGAGGAGCGCGGCCACGCCATCGAGGCCCGGCTGAACGCCGAGGACCCCGAGCGCGGCTTCGCCCCGGCGCCGGGCACGGTGGAGCTCCTGTCGCTGCCCACCGGGCCCGGGATCCGCGTCGACACCGGCATCGCCGAGGGCGACGAGATCCCCCCGGAGTACGACTCGATGATCGCGAAGGTGGTCGCCTGGGGCCGCGACCGCGGGGAGGCTCGGGCCCGGCTGCGGCGCGCGCTCGGGGAGATGGCGGTCGTCGTGCGCGGGGGCGCGACCAACCGGTCGTTCCTCATCGACCTCCTCGGCCGGCCGGAGGTCGCCGAGGGCACGGCCACCACGGGCTGGCTCGACGCGCCGGGGGTGGCCGACACCCTGGCCTCGGACCGCAACGCCGACATCGCGCTGATCGCCGCCGCCATCGACACCGCCGAGGCCGAGGAGGCGGTGGAGCGCGAGCGCTTCTACGCCACGGCCCGGCGCGGCCGCCCCAAGGCGAGCCACGAGGTCCGGAAGACCGTGGAGCTGCGGCACCGCGGGGAGTCCTACCGGCCCGCGGTGGCCAAGACCGGCCCGCGCCGGTATCGGGTGACGGTGCCGGAGGGGGCGGTCGACGTCGAGGTCGAGCGCCTGGGCCGCTTCTCCTCGCGGCTCCAGGTGGGGGGGCGGGTTCACCGCCTCGTCTCGGTCTTCCACGCGCCGGACCACCTGGTGGAGGTGGACGGAGTCGCCCACCGCGTCTCGCGCGACGAGGGCGGCCTCGTCCGCGCCCCCGCCCCGGCCCTGGTGGTCTCGCTCGGCGTCGCCGCGGGCGACGCGGTGGAAGCCGGCGCTCCGGTGGTCGTCCTCGAGAGCATGAAGATGGAGACCACGGTGGCCGCGCCGTTCGACGGCGTCGTCGCGGAGGTCCTGGTCGCCGGGAACACGCAGGTCGACGCCGGGGCCCCGCTCGTGCGGCTGGTGGCGCCGGCGGGAGAGGCCGCGGAGACGTCGCGAGGGGACCGGGTGCGGTTCGAGCTGCCGGCGCCGTCCGCGGCGGGTGACGCCCGCGACGACGCGCGGGAGATCCTGGCCGCCATCCGGAGCCTGCTGCTGGGCTTCGACATCACCGAGCGGGAGGCCCGCGAGCTGGTCGAGGGTCTCGAGCGGGTGCGGGCGGCGCTGCCCGAGGACGACCCGGCGCTGCTCAGGGACGAGCTGGACGCGCTGGAGGTGTTCACGGACCTCGCCGAGCTCTCGCGAGCCCGTCCCCCCACGCACGACGAGGCCGGGGACGAGACCGTGCACAGCCCGCGCGAGCACTTCCACCACTACCTGCGCTCCCTCGACGCCGAGCGGGAGGGGGTGCCCGAAGCGATGCGGGCGTCGCTCGCGCGCGCGCTCGGCCACTACGGCGTGCGCGACCTGGCGCGCAGCGTCGAGCTGGCCGAGGCCGCCTACCGCATCTTCCTCGCGCAGGAGCGCGTGCCGTCGCAGCTGCCGGCCGTGGCCGGGCTCCTCGACGGCCGGCTGCGCGACGCCGGCACGCTGCCGGCCCCGCTGCGCAAGGAGCTGCGGGAGACCCTCGACCGCCTGGTCGCCGCGACGCAGCTCCGGCAGCCGGCCATCGCCGAGCTCGCCCGGAGCGCGCGCTTCGCCGCGTTCGATGGCCCGCTGATCGCGGCGGCCCGCGAGCGCGTCTACCGGGGCGTGCGCGAGCAGCTCGACCGTCTGGCCGAGCGTCCCGGGGCCCCGGACCGCGCCGATCTCATCGAGGCGGTGGTCGCCAGCCCCCAGCCGTTGATGGGGCTCCTGGGCGAGCGGCTCGCGGACGGGATCCCCGAGCACGAGCCGATGCTCGAGATCCTGACCAGGCGCTACTACAAGATCCGCAGCCTCCAGGACGTCCAGCGTGTCACCCATGCCGGTCGCCAGCTCGTGACGGCCCTCTACGACCGCCGCGACGAGCGGCGGGTGCGCCTGGTGACCACGCTGGCCGAGCGCCCGGACCTAGCGGATGCCCTGGCGGCCACCGCGGAGGTCGTGCGAGAGGCCGACGGCGCGGACAGCGCGGTCATCGACGTCTACCTCGGCTGGCGCGCGCCCCCGGACGGCGACGCGATGGCGGCCGAGCTGGCGGAGGAGCTCGCCGCCGCGGCGCCGCCCCCGCTGGTGCGGCGGGTGGCCGTCTCGGTGGCGGGCATCGGGGAGCCGCGCGAGGATCACTTCACCTTCCGTCCCGCCGAGGACGGCTTCGCCGAGGAGCGGGTCGTGCGCGGCCTTCACCCGATGATCGCCCGCCGGCTCCGCCTCTGGCGGCTCGAGAACTTCGAGCTGAGCCGCCTGCTGTCCCCCGAGGACACCTACCTGTTCCACTGCGCCGCGCGGGAGACGCCCGCCGACGAGCGACTCGTCGCCCTGGCCGAGGTTCGCGACCTGACGCCCGTGCGGGGCGCCGACGGGGCGCTGACCGCGCTCCCGGAGGTCGAGCACAAGCTGTCGGGGTGCCTCGAGGGCATCCGCCGGGCCCAGGCGGGGCGGCCGCAGCGGCGGCGCCTCCAGGCCAACCACGTCTTCCTCTACGTCTGGCCCACGGTGGACCTGCCGCTGCGGGACCTGACCGCGGTCGCGCGGCGGCTCGCGCCCATGACCGAGGGCCTCGGCCTCGAGGAGGTGCTCCTCTGCTTCACCACCGCCGACGGGGAGGCGGGCGGGCCCCGCGAGACGGCCCTGCGCTTCTCGCACCAGCCCGGGGCCGGGGTGACGGTCGGCCAGGTGGAGGTACCCACCGAGCCGCTCGCGCCCCTCGACCCCTACGCCCAGCGCGTGCTGGCCGCCCGCCGGCGGGGCACCGTCTATCCGTACGAGCTCACCCGGCTGCTCGCCGGACCGGAGGGCACCTTCGTCGAGCACGACCTCGACGAGGCGGGGCGGCTCGTGCCGGTGGAGCGTCCGCCGGGGGGGAACGTCGCGGGGATCGTGGCGGGCCTCGTCCACACCCCCACCCGGAAGCACCCGGAGGGGATCGTCCGGGTCGCGCTCCTCGGCGACCCCACCCGCTCGCTCGGGTCGGTCGCCGAGCCCGAGTGCGCGCGCATCATGGCCGCGATCGACCTCGCCGAGGAGAAGGGCGTCCCGGTGGAGTGGTTCGCCATCTCCTCGGGCGCCAAGATCTCGCGCGACAGCGGGACCGAGAACATGGACTGGGTCGCGCGCGTGCTGCGGCGCCTGATCACCTTCACCCAGGCGGGCGGCGAGGTGAACGTCGTGGTGGCCGGGATCAACGTCGGCGCGCAGCCCTACTGGAACGCCGAGGCGACCATGCTGATGCACACGCGCGGCATCCTGGTGATGACGCCCGACAGCGCGATGGTCCTGACCGGCAAGCAGGCCCTCGACTACTCCGGAGGGGTGTCGGCCGAGGACAACTTCGGCATCGGCGGGTTCGACAGGATCATGGGGCCCAACGGCCAGGCCCAGTACTGGGCGCCCCACCTGGCGGGCGCGTGCGAGCTCCTGTTCGCCCACTACGCCCACACGTACGTGGCGCCCGGCGAGCGACACCCCCGGCGCGCGGCGACGAGCGACCCGATCGACCGCGACGTGGGCACGCATCCCCACACGGTGGAGGGCACGGACTTCCGGACGGTCGGCGACATCTTCTCCCCGAGAAGAACCCGGAGCGGAAGAAGGCGTTCGACGTGCGCACCCTGATGCGCGCGGTCATCGACCAGGACCACCCGCCGCTCGAGCGCTGGGCCGCGATGGCCGACGCCGACACCGCGGTCGTCTTCGACGCGCACATCGGCGGGTATCCGATCACGCTGCTCGGCACCGAGTCGCGGCCGATCCGCCGGCACCACTTCCTGCCCGCCGACGGCCCGGACCAGTGGACCGCCGGGACCCTCTTCCCGCTCTCGTCGAAGAAGACAGCGCGCGCCATCAACGCCGCGAGCGGCAACCGCCCGGTCGTCGTGCTGGCCAACCTCTCCGGCTTCGACGGCTCGCCCGAGTCGCTGCGCAAGCGCCAGCTCGAGTACGGAGCCGAGATCGGGCGCGCCGTCGTCAACTTCGAGGGCCCGATCGTGTTCTGCGTGGTGTCCCGCTACCACGGGGGCGCCTTCGTGGTCTTCTCCGGGGCGCTCAACGACCAGATGGAGGTGCTCGCCGTCGAGGGCTCCTACGCCTCCGTGATCGGGGGCGCGCCGGCGGCGGCCGTCGTCTTCGCGGGCGACGTCGCCGCCCGCACCGACGCCGACCCGCGGGTGACCGCGCTGGAGGAGCGGCTGGCGGAGGCCACAGACGGGGAGCGGGCGCGCCTGCGGGCCGAGCTCAACGACGTGCGCGCGGCGGTGCGCTCGGAGAAGCTCGGCGAGGTCGCCGCCGAGTTCGACGGGATCCACAGCGTCGAGCGGGCCCGGGAGGTCGGGTCGGTGGACGCGATCATCCCCGCCGACCGCCTCCGGCCGATGCTCGTCGAGGCCATCGAGCGGGGGCTCGCGCGAGCGGCGGACTCCGGGGAGCCGCCCGGCTAGATGAGTGATCCCACGCGCCTACCGCAGCGCCGACACCAGCGCCCGCGCCGCCTGCGGCTTGCAGAGGCCGGCCATGTCCGCAATGCCGAGGATGTGGGCGCCGGCGGCCTCGAGCTGGCGGGCCATCCGGAGGTAGTAGCCAGGTCGTACCTGTCGCGGGCGGGGTGGATGAGGTCGCCGGTGTAGCGGATGGCCACGCGCATGTCGTTGACCCAGCTCAAAGGAGTCGAGCCACGCGCATCGAGGCGGATCGCGACGACGTGCAGGTCGAAGAGGACGCTGACGAGGAGGCGGCGCGGGTGCTCGACGCAATAGCCGCGATGCGCTGACCACCCGAAGGTCGCCTGCCGCAAGGACTGGGCGACCGCCGGGAAGGGAGGCCTCGGCTGGCCGCCCATGCAACGTCGGGGGCGCAATGGGGCGCCCCCGACGTCTGCCACGAACCCGCAAGCGCGAGCGTCCCTTCCGAGCTGAACTCGCCGCGGCGTTTGGCCCAATCTCGCAACTGGCCGAGGATCCGACCTTGCGGATCACCCTCTGATCGCGAGCTCAACCTCGCCCTTGAACGTCGGCGCCGGTGAGCTCACGAAAGCGGCCCCCGAAGCTCACCTTGGGTTGGTTCGCGGCGTTGAAGACGTCGCCGCTGCTTGTCGCACATCGGCTGACCGGTCAGGGGCCGGCCGCGTCGATCTCGCCTTTCGAAGCGCCGTCGATGCAGCCCTCCCAGTCGAGAAACTCGACCGTGCCGTGATGGCTTCCGCAGTACGCCGACGCGCGCGACCATGATGTGGCGGCCGCGGAGAACGGCGTCGGCAGCCTCCCTGCCGTTCAACACGCCGGCCGGGACGTCTTGCGCGCCTGCGTGGGAGCCGGCGGGTCTCAGTGGACGAGCGCCTTGAATGCGATCAGAAACCCCCCGATCAGTGCCACCATAGCGGCCTGGAAGAGCGCCGCCGGCCATCCCTCACCACGGAGGCGTGCGGCGCAGAGCCCGTAGAAGCCGGTGAGTGGGAGCCCGGACCATATGGCGACGTCGAAGGCGGTGTCGGTCTCCATGGCGCCGGCCGCCGCGAGTACGAAGAAGACGGCAGGAAAGCTGACTCCGAAGATGACGGCGACGGCGTTCGCCGTGATCTCGCGGAACCGCGTCCGGTCGACCCGCCGGCGCGTCCCGACCTCCGTCCCTACGAACTCGCTGTAGACCTCGGTGAGCCCGACCGCGACCCCCGTTCCGACGAGGGTTGCGGCCATCGCGGCCGGACCCGGCTCGTCGCCCTCCAGGGCGACGACCAGCGCGAGTCCGATGACCGCGCCGTAGATGACGCGCGAGAGCTGACTGGACCCGAGATGATCGTAGACGGCGCTTGGCATCGAGACCGCCATGCGGGGCGCGAGCTGGTCCAGATCAGGGGCACGTCCACCCGATCGCGCGTTCCACGGGCCCTCGGGTCCACCCTAGCGGCCCGGGGCGAATCACGTAAACCACGTGACGACGGCTCACCCGGTCGTGCGTCATGCTCGCCCGCGTGACACCCCTCCATCCCATCACCGCCGTGCGCGTCGCCAGCGCGCCGCTCGCGATGAACTGGAGACCGGCGGCTCCGCCGCGCCAACCGGTCCTGTTCGTCAATCCGAGGTCCGGCGGCGGCAGGGCCGTGCGCGCCGGGGTCGTGGAGCGGGCGCGCGAACGAGGCATCGCGGTGGTCTGCCCGGAGCCTGGTCAGCGCCTGCGGGCGCTGGTCGAGGAGGCCGTGGCCGGCGGCGCCGATGCGCTCGGCGCCGCCGGCGGCGACGGGTCGCAGAGCCTCGTCGCGGCCGTCGCCCGGGCGCACGGGCTGCCCTTCGTCTGCGTCCCGGCCGGCACTCGCGACCACTTCGCGCTGGATCTGGGCGTGGACCGGCGCGACCCGGTGGGCGCGCTCGACGCGTTCACGGACGGGCTCGAGGGCCGCATCGACGTGGCGGAGGTGAACGGCCGCACCTTCCTGAACAACGTCTCGCTCGGGATCTACGGCGACGCGGTCCAGGAGGCGGCGTACCGTGACGCGAAGGTGCGCACGCTGCTGGCCACGGCGCGCGCACGGCTCGGTCCGACCGCCGAGGCGCCGGGGCTGCGCCTCGTGGACGACCTCGGCCGCGACCACGCGCACCCCGCCGTCGTGCTCGTCTCGAACGGCCCCTATGCGCTGAAACGACCGTCGGCGCCGGGCGCTCGCCCCGCGCTCGACAGCGGACGGCTCGGGGTCATCGTCCTCGACGGGCCGGGCGATGGCCCGCACCCCCCCGGACGGTCGTGGACCGCGACGAGCCTGGAGGTGAGGGCCCCCGGGCCCGTGCACGCCGGCATCGACGGCGAGGCGGTCGACCTCACGCCGCCGCTGGCGTTCGCGATCCGGCCCGCGGCCCTGCGTATCAGGATCTCAGCCCGCGATGCAGCTGGGTCGGCGTCCGGGCCGCGGCCGGCGTCGGCGCTTGCCGGGCACGCCCCGGGCCTCGGGCGGACGTGACGGCGCCGGGCGACGACGGCGCCGCGACGGACCGCCGGCAGTGGCGGGAGGAGGCCGTGCGCCTCGACGTGGCCGTCTACGCGGCCATCGCAGCGACGCCGACCCCCGCGATGGACGCGACGCTTCGCGGGCTCTCCCGCGCCGCCGACCGCTCGAAGCTCTGGATCGCCTGTTCCGCGCTCTTCGTCGCCTTCGGCGGCGAGCGCGGCCGCCGCGCCGCGGCGGCGGGCCTGGCGTCGATCGCCGTCACGTCGGCCGTCGTGAACCTGGTGCTCAAGTCGCTCGGCAACCGGCGCCGGCCGGATCGCGGCAGCTACGCCGTGCCGGTCACCCGCCAGGTCGACATGCCGCGCTCCACGTCGTGGCCCTCGGGCCATGCCGCCTCCGCGTTCGCCTTCACAACCGGGGTCGGCGGCGTCTGGCCAGGGGCGGGCATCCCACTCAGCGTCATCGCGTCGCTCGTGGCCTACTCGCGCGTCCACACCGGTGTGCACTACCCGTCCGACGCCATCGCAGGGGCCCTCAGCGGGATGGCGTTGGGGCAACTCGTCGTCGCCGGATCCAGGCGCCGGCGTCAGCGGCCGCGTCGCTGAGGGCCCCGGCTGGCGTCAGCCGCGCGGAGGCCGTGCCGGTGGTCGCACGGCCCCCGCGTCGCCCCGCTCACGACCGGGACGCCGGCGCCTCGCCCGCGGCCGCCGCCGCGTCGTCGGCGTCGCTCCTCGCGAGCACCGCGTCGAGCACCGCGTACTCGGCTTCGTCGACGGCCCAGTACGCGGCGTCGATCGCGAGGATCGCGTCGTCCTCGCGCCGCTCCGCCTTCCGCCGAGCCTTGCCGACGTCGAGCTCGGCCTTCTTGGTCTCGATGTCCTCCTGGATCGCGGCGATGTGCTCGTTCCACGATTTCTGCGCGTTGACCCACCAGTCCGAGATCCGGCCCTCGCTGTCTGCGGCCTTCTGGCGAACCTTGTCGCTCTGCGCCTGAGCCGCTGCGCGCGCCGAGGAGACCTCCTGCTCGAGGTCGGCCCTGGCCTTGCTCCGCGCTGCCGCTGCGCGCGTCTCCGTTTCCTTCGCACGCGCCGTGAGCTTCGCCAACTCGTCCGATAGCGCCATTCCAGCTCCTTCGCCGCCGTTGCTGAACGCTGCGCGAGCCATTTTCGCGTCGACTCGTCGTCAGCTGTGGGGGAGCTTGGACGCCGGCTGGGTGACCGGTCGTCACGCATTCCTGGTGATCTCTCCCGGCTCGCGCGACGTCCGCGGTGCGGGACGCAGTGCACCTCGCTCGCGCCGGGGCTCGAGACGAACGACGGGTAGGCGTCGCGCGGGATGTTGCGCCACGCCGCGCGTCCAGGGCCACCTGCAGCGTCTGGAGCACCACGGCGACCATCAGCGCCCCGAGCGAGACGCCGAGGAACTCGCACACGTCAGCCCGGTGCTCCCCGGGCGCTGCTCCGGCTGGCGGCCATGCTCGTCCTCACGGCTGATTATGGGTCGTGGCGGTCGGTGGGCCGTGCCGTCCAGGCGGGGCAGTAGGTTCTCGTCCAGCGTCGCGCAGACTCCGCGGGAGGGCACCGTGGCGACGAGCGAGCAGGAGGGAGCCGCGAACGGGTGATCACCGAGAGCGTCCACTACGACGACTCGGGCGCTCCGGAGCTGCTCGCGCCGGAGCTCGACCAGGCCCTGGAGCGCGCCCGCGCCGGACGGGGCTTCGTGTGGCTGGCCGTCGTCGACCCCGGCGCCGACGAGATCGAGGCGATCCAGGAGCGCTTCGGGCTGCCGGCGCTCGCGGTCGAGGACGCGCAGGAGGGGCACCAGCGCCCCAAGCTCGAGCGCTACGGCGACGAGCTCTTTCTCGTCGTGAAGACGGTGCGCTATGACGAAGGCCGCGCCGCGATCGACATCGGCGAGGTCGACCTCTTCATCGGCGAGCATTACGCCATCGTCGCCGGTCGCCAGCTGGCGACGGTGATCGAGGGGGCACGACGGCGACTCGACGAGGACCCCGCCAGCGCGGCAGCTGGGGCGATGGCAGCTGCCTGGGCGATCCTCGACGAGGTCGTCGACGGCTACGAGCCGGTGATCGACCGGTTCGCCGACGACCTCGAGCGGTTGGAGCACGCCGTGTTCGAGGAGGGCCGCGACCAGGGGCAGGCCATCTACGTTCACCGCCAGCAGGCCGCCCGCATGGCCCGGGTCGTGCACCCGATGCTCGGGCTCTTCGACCGACTCGACCAGGGGCAGCAGCCCGAGCTGGCAGAGCGCCTGCGGCCGCTCTTTCGCGACGTCGGCGACCACGTGCAACGGCTCTTCGAGGAGGTCGATCTCCTGAGCCACGCGCTCGACGGGCTGCAGAACGCGAATGTGTCGGGCGTCACGGTACGCCAGAACACCGTGCTACAGAAGGTGTCGGGCTGGGCGGCGATCGTCGCGGTCCCGACCGTGATCACGGGAATCTACGGCATGAACTTCGAGCACATGCCCGAGCTCGGCTGGCGGTTCGGCTACCCGCTCGCGCTGGTGGGGATGATCGTCGTCGTCGTGGTCCTGTACTGGCGCTTCAAGCGCAGCGGATGGATGTAGGACGACCGCGCCGAGGCCGGTCACGAGTCGCCGCATCGGACGCCGGCGCTCGCTCGCCGCTCAGGCCATGAACGGCATGAGCTCGGCCGGCATGATCACGATCGGCCGCATCATGTCGCGGTCCGGCGCGCGAGGATCCGGAGGTCTGCCGCGGGCACCGCCGCTGTCGCGACGGAGGACACTGCGACACCTGGAGATGACGGCGGGCACAGTTGCATCATCATGATGGTGCTCGACCGGCAGGGCGGGCGACGAGTAGGCGCGTCGGCCGAGGGTCGCTGGCATGGGTACACCGGTGGATACACGGTGGTCGAAAAGTTGCCCATTTGCAGGGTAGGTTCGACTCCTACGCCGCGCTCCACGTCGTGGCCCTCGGGCCATGCCGCCTCCGCGTTCGCCTTCACAACCGGGGTCGGCGGCGTCTGGCCAGGGGCGGGCATCCCACTCAGCGTCATCGCGTCGCTCGTGGCCTACTCGCGCGTCCACACCGGTGTGCACTACCCGTCCGACGCCATCGCAGGGGCCCTCAGCGGGATGGCGTTGGGGCAACTCGTCGTCGCCGGATCCAGGCGCCGGCGTCAGCGGCCGCGTCGCTGAGGGCCCCGGCTGGCGTCAGCCGCGCGGAGGCCGTGCCGGTGGTCGCACGGCCCCCGCGTCGCCCCGCTCACGACCGGGACGCCGGCGCCTCGCCCGCGGCCGCCGCCGCGTCGTCGGCGTCGCTCCTCGCGAGCACCGCGTCGAGCACCGCGTACTCGGCTTCGTCGACGGCCCAGTACGCGGCGTCGATCGCGAGGATCGCGTCGTCCTCGCGCCGCTCCGCCTTCCGCCGAGCCTTGCCGACGTCGAGCTCGGCCTTCTTGGTCTCGATGTCCTCCTGGATCGCGGCGATGTGCTCGTTCCACGATTTCTGCGCGTCGACCCACCAGTCCGAGATCCGGCCCTCGCTGTCTGCGGCCTTCTGGCGCACCTTGTCGCTCTGCGCCTGAGCCGCTGCGCGCGCCGAGGAGACCTCCTGCTCGAGGTCGGCCCTGGCCTTGCTCCGCGCTGCCGCTGCGCGCGTCTCCGTTTCCTTCGCACGCGCCGTGAGCTTCGCCAACTCGTCCGATAGCGCCATTCCAGCTCCTTCGCCGCCGTTGCTGAACGCTGCGCGAGCCATTTTCGCGTCGACTCGTCGTCAGCTGTGGGGGAGCTTGGACGCCGGCTGGGTGACCGGTCGTCACGCATTCCTGGTGATCTCTCCCGGCTCGCCGGCGGCAACCCCGAGTCGTAGATCACGGCGGCCCGCAGCACGAGGTCCTGGAGCGACATGGCGGGGATCGAACGGGGCGGGGTGTCCCCATGACCCCCTACCGGCTCAGGAGAGTCGAACTGGATCTGCCGCAGAATCTGCCGCACTCTCTGCCGCAGAGCCGATTCCGCAGAGTTCCGGGCCCTCGGTCCGATGATCGCCGAGAACCCGCTAGCCCAGCGGGATCACGGGGCATGACGGCACGTTGCGGAACCCCACGGGACGGGGTCATTTTGCGTTTGGGTGGCGGGGGTCGGCGGTTCGAATCCGCCCGTCCCGATCGTGCGGCGGCGTATGCCGCCGCACTCTCGGGCGAACTCCGGGCCCGTCGCTTCGCGCCGGTCCCGAATGCTCCCGATGGGGGTTCTCAGAGTCATCACACGAGAAGTCTCGGGCAGGCCGCCGTCGTTGCTTGACCGGCGCGCGGATGAACTATAGGAACGCTTCAACGGGAACAGGCGCGTCCCGCCAGCCGGAGGTCAGCATCTCGAGGTCAGCCTCACCGCGCCGGGGCGTCCGCGCCCTCCTCATCCTCGCCCTCGCGGCCGCGCTCGTCGGCCTCGCGATCCCCGCGACGGGCGCCGGGGCGGTCGGTGACCTGACCTTCGAGGGCTGCCTCACCACCGACGCCGCGCCCGGGTGCGTGGACATCGGCGGCGGGGCGCTCGACAACCCCCTGGCCGTCGCCGTCAGCCCGGATGGCGACTCGGTCTACGTCGCCGCCGGCGATCGCGTGAGCCACTTCCTTCGCCGCCTCCAACGGCGCCCTGGCCTACGACGGCTGCGTCAGCAACGACGGCTCGGGCGGCGCCTGCGCCGACATCCCGGGGGCGGGGACGCCCCTTGCCGGGGCCAACGCCGTCGCCGTGAGCCCGGACGGCCGCTCGCTCTACGTCACCTCCTCTGTCAGCAACACGGTCTCCCACTTCACCACCCTGGCCCAGGGCCAGCTCGTCTGGGCCGGCTGCGTCAGCAACGACGGCTCGGGCGGGGCCTGCGTCGATGTCCCCGGGACGCCTCTCGACGGGGCCAGCGCCGTCGCCGTGAGCCCGGACGGCGCCGCTACTCGCTCTACGTCGCCTCGCCGTTCCCCAGCAACACGGTCTCGCACTTCACCACCCTGGCCCAGGGCCAGCTCGTCCGGGCCGGCTGCGTCAGCAACGACGGCTCGGACGGCAACTGCGTCGAACGTCCCCGGAACGCCCCTCACCCAGGCCACCGCCGTCGCCGTGCGCCCGGACGGCCGCTCGGTCTATGTCGCCTCGCGGTCTCCCGGCGATACGGTCTCGCACTTCACCACACTGGTCCAGGGCCAGCTCGTCTGGGGCGGCTGCGTCAGCAACGACGGCTCGGGCGGCACCTGCGCCGACGTCCCGGGGGCGGGGTCGCCGCTCGTCGGGGCCGCCGCCGTCGCCGTGAGCCCGGATGGGGCGTCCCTGTACGTCGCGGCCCCGTTGGCCGACGCGCTCAGCGCCTTCGCCCTCGCCCCGGCGGGTCAGCTCGGCTTCCAGAGCTGCCTGTCCAACGCGGGCACCCAGGGCTGCGCGGACATCCCGGGCGCGCCGTTGGACAAACCCCGGGGGCCTGGCCGTCAGCCCGGACGGGCGCTCGGTCTACGCGACCGCGGCGACCTCGGGCAGCCTCGTCCACCTCAGGCGCACCCCGGCTCCCGGGCGCCGGCGGACCGGCGGCGGCCCGCGCGCCGGGGGCGGCCCCGGCCGCCGGGCGGGCCGCGGCCCGCTGCGCCGGGAGGCGGGCGACCATCGTCGGCACCCCGGGCAACGATCGCCTACGGGGCACCAGGCGGGCCGACGTCATCGTGGGCCTGGGCGGGCGCACCGGCTCTCGGGGCTCGGCGGCAACGATGTCATCTGCGGCGGGGCGGGCGCCGACCGCCTCCTCGGGGGCGCCGGACGCGACCGCCTCCTGGGCGGAGCGGGCAAGGACCTGCTCTCGGGGGCGGCGGGCAGGGGACTGCTCAGCGGCGGGGCGGGCGCCGACCGCCTGCTGGGCGGGGCGGGCAACGATCGCTTGCTGGGCGGCGGCGGCCGCGACGCGCCGCTGGGCGGGGCCGGGAGGAACGTCTGCGGCGCAGTGACCGACGCGAGGGCTTCTGCGCGGCCCGGCTCTGAGGAGCCTGGTCGGCTCGTCGGGGGCCGCCACCGGGTAGGCCCGAAGTGCCCGGGGTCTCACGGCGCCCCGCCGAGCGGGCTCGACCCGGGCCCGTCACCGGCGGGGCGTCCGCATCCGGCCCTCGGGCAACCGGGGCAAACTGCCGCGGCAGTTGCCGCAGTCCCGGGCCCATGCCGCCCCGACGCGCTCCAGCCGCTCGCGGCGAAGACGGGGACTACCGAGCCCAAATTGCCTGGCATATCGGCAGTCCTGGAGCTTCTAGGAACGCCGTGGAACGACCCATGGCACTTTGGGTGGCGGGGGTCGGCGGTTCGAATCCGGGCGTCCCGATCGGGGTTCTCAGAGCGTCGCCCGAGCCTGGGCCTTGAGCGATGAGACGCATCGGCAGAGGCCCGGAGCCGGATCGCTGCGCTCCCTTTCCGATCGCCGCACCAGCGCTTGGCCGGGCCCCAGGCACACAACAGCGTCCATCGTCTCGAGAGTGCCTTGGTGGGTTGTCTCGTCGAGACGGCGCGCGTAATCCGTCCGGGTTCGGGAGCGCAAGCGCTCGGGCGGGGTGCGGTCGAGGCGCTCCTGCGCGACCCGGACGTCACGGAGGTGATGGTCTGCGGCCCGGCCCGGTGTTCGTCGAGTGCGCCGGGCGCATCGCGCGGGTCGCCACGCGCCTCCATGACGACGCCCACCTCCTGCACGTAATCGACCGCATCCTGGCCCCCCTGGACCGGCGTGTGGACAAGGCCAGCCCGATGGTCGACGCCCGCCTGCCCGACGGCTCGCGCGTGAAGGCCGTCATCCCTCCCCTCGCCCTGGACGGCCCCGCCCTCACGATCCAGCGCTTCGCAGGGCGGTCGCTCATGGGCGCAGACCTGGTCGGGCTCGGCACGATCGACCGGCCGATGCTCGGCCTCCTGACGCTCGCCGTGCGGGCGCGCGGCGCAACCTGCTCGTCACCGGCGGCACCGGCAGCGGCACGACCACCACCCTGGCAGCGCTGGCAGCCTTCGTGCCGGCTGCAGAGCGCCTGGTCACCATCGAGGACGCTGACCGAGCTCTGCATAGCGCTGGCGCACGTCGCGCGCCTCGAGAGCCGGCCGCCGTCGCTGGAGGGCGCGGGGGCGGTCTCGATCCGTGCCCTTGTGCGCAACGCCCTGCGCATGCGACCCAACCGGATCGTGGTGGGGGGGTCCCCGGGGGCGAGGCCCTCGACATGCTCACGGCGACGACGACGGGCCCACGAGCCCCTTGATCTCTACCCTCCACGCCGCGCCGTCAGCCGACGCCTGCGCCGCGTCCACAAGGGGGGGTACCGGATCGTCTGTACTTCCTGCCGGACCCTCCGTAGCCACGTTTCTCCCTCCGGCGTCTGAGAGTCCCCGACCGACCTCAAGGGACTGGTAGCGCCCCCCCGCTCGATTCCGCCGTGCGGCCTCTCCTGCTGCCGAAACGTTGGCGGGGGGGTGCTCCAGGCTGCGCCGCTTCGATTCCTGACCCGCCGTGCACTCGCTGCGAAAAAACACCCTCAAAGGCGAGCGTCTGAGGGGGTGCCACGAGGTCCGATTCAGAGCCTGATCGCGGCCTTCCTCGAACAGCTCTGGACCTGTCGAGGGCCGTCGGAGCGCTCGCCGCTGCGCGGCGGGCACTCCAACGTCAGAGAGCGGCGGACTCCCTCAGCGCACGCCGCGCAGCTTCAGCGTGACCCGCTGCGTGGGCGGCGGGCCCTCGTCGACCGCCTCCACGAGGGCCTGGCCCCGCACGTGGCGGAACTCGCCAGTGCCGCCGGTCACTGCGAGGAGAAACGGATCGAAATCGCCCGACGGCGGTAGGAGCCCAGACAGCGCGATGTCGCCCCTGCCGTCCAGCCGTGCGACGATCTCGCACTGGGCGTCGAACGGCGCGCTGCCGAACTGGACCACGCAGTTGATGAACGCGTCGCCGAGCTTGGCGGCGCCCTTGGCGTCGAGCAGGTCGTCGCGCGCTGTGAACGTGTCCCCAGGGCCCTCACCGTCGTTGCCGACATCGGTGAACACCTGATCCTCGGTCGGGCGGTCGATCAGGACATGGTCGTGATGCCGCCGTCCTTCGGCGCCGCGTCCTTTCCGCCTCCTGCCAGTGCGAGGCCGGATACGACCATCGCGGTGAGGACGGCGGCGACGGCCGCGGTCCACAAGCTCCATCTGCGCATCTCTTCGCTCCATTCAGAGTCGGGCCTGCCGTTACCGGTCTATGTGGAACGTCGAGGCCCCGTCAAGCCCGCGAACGTTCGGGGCCGGCACGGAGCTTTGGTTGGCGCCGTTTCGCCGGCCGGAGCGCGCTGCACGAGCTGCGCGCGGGCAGCGTGGTGCGTGCCGCGGCGCTTCGCCCATCGTCGAGGGGGCGTGCGCCGGGTCAGGTTCCACGACCTCCGCCACAGCTACGGCACGGCGATGGTCGCGGCCGGAACGCCGATGCGCGCGCTGATGGCGCTCATGGGCCATGCGTCGATGCAGACCACGCTTCGCTACGCGGACTACTCGCCCGACCCGAGTGGCGGCGCCGTGTGGGCGCAGCGGGCCTTCGGCGAGGCCCCGACGGAGACCTATCCCGTCTTGTCGTCCGGGTGACGAGTGCCGTGCTCCAAGGCCCACAGGAGCATGCGGGCCTGAGGGGGAGCAATGCGTGATGTTGCTGCGCAGCCGCTCAACAGTTGGTCTTGCTTGAGCCGCCGCACGGCCTCGACGATCGCCCCGCCTGCGCCGGCGCACCGTCAGCGCACGACGCGCCTCGGCGACCGGCCGCTCGTCGGTCATCGCCGCGAGCGCGGCCATCGCCGCGCGCCGCCGCCGGGTGCGACGAGGCGACCTCGAGCGCGCTCGCCGCCGACGCGGTCCTTGAGCTCGTCGGGCGTGCCCTCGGCGATCACGCGGCCGTGGTCGATGACCGCGATCCGGTCGGCGAGGCGGTCGGCCTCGTCGAGGTACTGCGTCGTCAGCAGCACGGTCGTGCCCTCGGCGACGAGCGTCTCGATCGTCTCCCACAGCTCGATCGCGGCTGCGCGGATCCAGGCCGGTCGTCGGCTCGTCGAGGAACAGCACCGGCGGGCTGGCGACGAGCGCCGCCGCGAGGTCCAGGCGCCGGCGCATGCCGCCGAGTAGGTCTTCGCCGGCGCGGTCGCCGGCGTCGGCGAGGTCGAACCGCTCGAGCAGCTCGTGCCGCGCGCCTTCGCCGCGCGCGCGGCGCTTGCCGTACAGCCGCCCGACCATGACGAGGTTCTCGAGGCCGGTGAGGTTCTCGTCGATCGCCGCGTACTGGCCGGCGAGCCCGATCTGCGCGCGCAGCGCGCGCCGCGTCCGCGACGACGTCGAGCCCGGCGACGCGCGCCGTGCCCGCGTCGGGCTTCAGCAGCGTCGCGAGGACGCGCACCGCCGTCGTCTTGCCGGCGCCGTTGGGGCCGAGCAGGCCGAGCACGGTGCCCGGCGCGGCCTCGAAGTCGACGCCGTCGAGCGCGCGGACGTCGCCGAAGGACTTCGACGAGGCCGTGGACGCGATCGCGGCTCGCCGGCGCGGCGTTCGATTCGTTCGCATGCCGAGCATCAGGCTCTCGGAGAGCATTCAGGCCAGGATCTGTCCGCAATGCTGGCGATCGATGCTGCGAGCCGATGAGCGGACGACCTCGGACGCCTGCTGAAGCTGCTCTCGCTGCTGCAGACCCGCCGCGACTGGCCCGGCGCGGAGCTCGCCGACCGCCTCGACGTGTCGCGCGCGGACGATCCGCCGCGACATCGAGCGCCTGCGCGAGCTCGGCTATCCGGTCGAGGCGTCGACCGGGCCGTCCGGCGGCTACCGCCTGCGCGCCGGGCACGGCGATGCCGCCGCTGCTGCTCGACGACGACGAGGCGGTCGCGATCGCCGTCGGCCTGCGCACGGCGGCCGGCGCGTCGGTCACCGGGATCGAGGAGACCGCGGTCCGCGCGCTCGTCAAGCTCGAGCAGGTCCTGCCCGTCGCACCTGCGCCGGCGCGTCACGCGCTGCAGTCGGCGACGGCGACGCTGCCGGCGACGGCGGCCCGCGCGGTCGACCCGCAGGCGCTGACGGTGATCGCCGCCGCCTGCCGCGACCGCGAGCGCCTGCGCTTCGCCTACAGCGCGCGCGACGAGACCGGCACGCCGCCGCGAGTCGAGCCGCACTGCGCTCGTCAACCTCGGCCGCCGCTGGTACCTCGTCGCGTGGGACTGCGACCGCGACGACTGGCGCACGTTCCGCGTCGACCGGATCGAGCGCCCGGCGCCGGCCGGCGTGCGCTTCCCGCCGCGCGAGCTGCCCGGCGAGGACGCCGCGGCGTACGTCGCCGCAGACCTGCGCCAGTCGCCGAGCCGCTACGAGGCGCGCGTGACGCTCCACGCCCCGGCCGCGCGAGCTCGCCGAGCGCGCCGCTGGCTCGGCGGCGACGGTCGACGCCGCTCGACGACGACCGCTGCGAGCTACCGACGAGCGACGACTCGCTCGACTGGCTCGCGATGCGCGATCGGGATGATCGGCGTCGACTTCGAGGTCCACGAGCCGCCCGAGCTCGTCGAGCGCCTGCACGCCCTCGCTAGGGGAATCACTAGGGCGACGGCGAGCGGCGCCTGACGCGAAGCCTAGGGGTATCTCCCGATGCGACGGGGGTGGCGTCAGAACGGAGGATCGCAGCGACCCATCCTCCCCGACCCCAAAATAAACTCAGATGCGCTCTCTCCGTTCCCTCATCGCCGAGCCTCGCTGTGCTCGGCGCCGTCGCCGACGGCACCCGCTGCGGCCAACGCTGCCCAGACCGGCAGACAATCACCCAGGACGATCGGCTACCAGAAGCACAATGCAGTCGAACGCCACGCAGTACACCAACGGGTTCCACTGGTGCTCGACAGCTTCTCCCAGGAACGACAACTGGTGGTACGGAATGCGGCCTAAGACGCTCGTGGTGACCGTCGACAGCAGACGGGCCGCGCGATCTGGGTGTCGAAGGTGTTCAAACAGCGCAACGCTGTGCGGCGTTCATGGACGTGACGTGCGCCAGCCAGCGGCGCGAGACGTTCACCGACGGAGCGCCCCGGCGGCGATCGGCCAGTACGCCCACCACCTCGACGTCTACCACGCGGACAACCCGAACTACACGGAACCTCCGCAATCCAGCTGATCGACATGATCAAGAGCGGGATCGGACGTGGCCCAGGCGGTCAGGGACGCCTGGAACCAGCTCAGACGACGCTTGAGC
>CAWIDG010000004.1:0-48626 GCA_963834875.1 Miltoncostaeaceae bacterium | reverse complement strand
GGACTTCATCCGCGAGCACCACCACGGGGTGCTCGCGACCCGCACCCGGCGCGGCGGCGTCCGCCAGTCGCCGATCGTCGCGGCCGTCAACGACGGCGGCATGGTCGTCATCAGCTCGCGCGAGACGGCCTACAAGGTGCGCTACCTGCGGGCCGATCCGCGGGCGCACGTCTGCCTGTTCACGGATCGCTTCTTCGGCCCGTGGATCTGGGTCGAGGGCACGGCGGAGATCGTCTCGCTGCCCGACGCGATGGAGCCCCTCGTCAACTACCGAAGGCGGTTCGCCGACGCCGGTGGGATCGACTGGGACGACTACCGCGAGCGGATGGAGCGCGAGCGGCGGGTGCTGATCCGCATCGCCCCGGAGCGCGCGGGGCCGGGCCGGCAGGGCTGAGCGTGGCCTTCGTCACCACCGACCGCCACCTGCTGCGCGCCAGGGACCTGGCCGATGCCCGCTACTCCGAGCCGCTGACGGTCGACGACCTCGCCCGGGCGGCCGGGCTCTCGCGCGCCCACTTCAGCCGTGCGTTCCGGCGCGCCTTCGGGGTGTCGCCCCACGAGTACCTGCTGACGCGCCGGCTCGAGCGGGCCGCAGCGCTGCTGCGCACCACCGACCGCCAGGTGGCCGACATCTGCTTCTCGGTCGGCCTGCGCAGCCTCGGCTCGTTCACGACCAGCTTCACGCGGATGTTCGGCGTCCCGCCGACCGCCTACCGGGCGGCCTTCCCGCCCGCCGCCAGCCGCGCCCGCGTGCCGAGCTGTGTCCTGCGCGCGTACGGACGGCCGCCACGGCGCACGTTTCGAGAAGACGGCGCGGCGCCCCCGGCGTAGCGTCGCGGCAGATCCGATAGCCGACCGAAGGGGATCAGATGTTCAAGATCAGCTTCGCGCACCTGTGGGTGCACGACCAGGACGAGGCCCTCGCCTTCTACACCGACAAGCTCGGCATGGAGCTGCGCGCCGACGTCACCCTGCCCGAGCTCGGCGGCTTCCGCTGGCTCGTCGTGGGCCCGGTGGGCCAGCCCGACGTGGGCATCGCGCTGATGGCCATGGTCGGTCCGCCGATCGCGGACGAGGCCACCGCCGACCAGATCCGGAGCCTCGTGTCCAAGGGGTTCGCCGGCACGGTCTTCCTCACCACCGACGACTGCCGGGCCGAGCACCGGGAGCTCGCCAGTCGCGGGGTCGAGTTCGTCGAGGAGCCCGAGGAGCGCCCGTACGGCATCGACGCCGGCTTCAGGGACCCGTCGGGCAATCACCTGCGGCTGACGCAATTGCGGGAGATGGCCGCGGTCTGACCCGCCGGCGCGGGGGCGGGGTTGACGCGGTCGGGCGCAGCGTCTAGCCTCGATCAAACGTTCGTTTGAGAGGCCGAGACGCCCGCAAGGAGCCCGTGACCACCCGTCCCCGCGAGGCCGAGCTGCACCAGACGGCGACGCGGCTCTTCCGCGAGCGCGGCTTCCACGCCACGTCGATGCAGGACCTGGCCGAGGCCCTCGGGATGAACCGGGGCAGCCTCTACCACTACATCGAGTCCAAGGACGACCTCCTCTGGGCCATCGTGGACGGCGGCTTCCGCACGCTCGAGGAGCGCGTGCTCCCGCTGCTCGACGCCGACGCCCCCGGCACCGAGCGGCTCGCGGCCGCGATCGAGGCCCACCTGGCGGTCGCGTCGGAGCGGACGGACGAGCTCACCCTGCTGCAGATGGAGCGCCGGGCGCTCTCGCCCGAGCGGCTCGCCGAGATCATCCGGCGCCGCGACGCGTACGAGGCCGCCTTCCGCCGCGCGATCCGCGACGGCGTGGCGACGGGCGACCTGCGGCCGGTGAACGAGCGGATGGCCTCGATCGCCGTGCTGTCGCTCTGCAACTGGTTCACGCAGTGGTACCGGCCGGACGGGCCCATGACCCCCGGGGAGATCGCCGACGTGTTCACCGAGCCTCTACCTCGACGGCCTGCGGGCGCGGGCGTGATCGCGCGACTATCGTCGGCCACGGTCCTCGGCGCCGGCACGATGGGCGCCCAGATCGCCTGCCTGCTGGCGGGCGCCGGCGCGCGCGTGCGCCTGCTCGACCTCGACGCCGACACCGCGCGCGGCGGCCTGGAGCGGGCCGTGGCGCTGCGCCCGTCGCCGGTCTACCGGGCCTCCGACGCCGAGCGGATCGCCACCGGCGGCTTCGAGGAGCTGGCCGACGCCGCGCGGGGCTCGGACTGGGTCATCGAGGTCATCGTCGAGCAGCTCGATCCCAAGCGCGAGCTCCTCGACCGGCTCGAGGAGGCCCTCGGCGACCGGCCGGCCGCGGACTGGCCGCTCGTCTCCACCAACACCAGCGGGATCCCCATCGCCTCCCTGGCCGAGGGCCGCACGGAGGCCTTCCGGACGGTCTTCCTCGGCACCCACTTCTTCAACCCGCCGCGCTACGCGCGCCTGCTCGAGCTGATCCCGCTCGCCTCGACCGACCCCGGGCGCATCGCGTGGATCGAGGACTACGGCTCGCGCCTCCTCGGCAAGGGCACGGTCATCGCCAAGGACCGTCCGGCCTTCATCGCGAACCGCCTCGGCGTCCACGGCCTCCTGACCGCGCTCGCCCTGGCCCAGGAGCTCGGCCTCGGCGTCGACGAGGTCGACGAGCTCACGGGCCCCCTCATCGGGCGGCCGCGCAGCGCGACCTTCCGCACGCTCGACCTGGTGGGCCTGGACGTCGCCGCCCACGTCGCCGACAACCTCCACGCGGCCCTGCCCGACGACCCGCAGCGCGACGCCTTCGCCGTGCCGCCGGTCATGCGCGAGCTCATCGAGTCGGGGTCGCTGGGCGAGAAGACCGGCGCCGGCTTCTTCCGCCGCGAGGACGGCGAGATCCTCGCCTACGACCTCGAGACCGGGGAGTACCGGCCGCGGCGGCGCGTGGAGTCCGCCGCGGTGGAGCTGGCGCGCGGCGAGCCGGACCTCCCCGCCCGCCTCGCGCTGCTCGTCGCGGCCGAGGACCGCGCCGGCGAGTTCCTGCGCCGCCTGATCGGCTCCGGTCTCGACTACGCGGCAGCGGTCGGCCCGGAGATCGCCGACTCGGCGGCGGCCGTCGACCAGCGCCATGCGATGGGGCTTCACGTGGGAGCTCGGCCCGTACGAGACCGCCCGGGCGCTGAGCGCCGCGGGCCGCGAGGCCCCGGACGTCCCCTTCGCGGACGCCGGCGACGCGGGGCCGCCGCGGCCGGGATCGATCGACGTCGCCGCCGTGCGGGCCTCGCAGGATGGGGACCTGCCGCGCAACGCCGCCGGCTCGCTGGTGGAGCTGCCCGATGGCGTCCTCGCGCTGGAGCTGCACGCCAAGCTCAACCTGATCGGCGCCGATACCGTCGCCATGATCGAGCGCGGAGTGGCCACGGCGGGCGAGCGCTACGACGGGCTCGTGATCGGCACGTCCGCCCCGGACCTGTCGGCCGGCGCCAACCTCGCGCTGATGCTGATGGAGGCCGAGGAGGGCGAGTGGGATGAGCTGGCGCGCATCGTGCGCCGCTTTCAGCGCGCGATGCGGGCGATCCGCTACTCGGCCGTCCCGGTCGTGGTCGCCCCCCGCGGGCGGGTGCTCGGCGGCGGCGCCGAGATCTGCCTGGCGGCGGCCCGCCGCCAGCCGCTGGCCGAGACCTACATCGGCCTCGTCGAGACGGGGGTCGGCCTGATCCCCGCGGGCGCGGGCACGACCGCGCTGGCCCGGATGGCCGCCGAGCGCGCCGCCGACCTGCCCAACGACCACTTCTCGTTCTTCCGCGCGGCCCTCGAGACCACCGCCCTGGCGCGGGTCTCGACGTCCGCCGCCGAGGCGTTCGACCTCGGGCTGCTGCAGCCCGGCGACCTCGTGACCGCCGACCCCGACCGCCAGTGGGCCGACGCCGCCCGCCAGGCCCGCACGCTGGCCGAGGGCGGTTACCGGCCGCCGGCCGGAGCGGCCGATCCCGGTGCTCGGGCGCCGCGGCGTGGCGGCGGCCGACACGCTGACCTATAACCAGGTCACCGGACACCAGATGAGCGAGCACGACCGGACCGTGGTGATGGAGCTGGCGCGCGTGATGGCCGGCGGCGACGTCGCCGAGGGCGCGGAGGTCGCCGAGGGCTACCTCCTCGACCTCGAGCGCGAGGCGTTCCTGCGCCTGCTCGGCATGCCCCTGACGCGCGATCGCATCCGCCACACCCTGAAGACCGGCAAGCCGCTGCGGAACTAGACGACGAGGAGACGAGCGGATGCGAGACGCCGTGATCGTGAGCGCCGTGCGGACCGCCGTCGGGCGTGCCCCCCGCGGAGAGCTTGCCGAGACCCCGCCCGACACGCTGGGGATGGCCGCGGTGCGCGAGGCGCTCGCGCGCGCGCCCGGCGTCGAGCCCGCCGAGGTCGAGGACGTGATCCTCGGCTGCGCGATGCAGGAGGGCGGCCAGGGGCTGAACGTCGCCCGCCAGGTGGCGCTCGGCGCCGGCCTGCCGGTCTCGACCGCCGGCATGACGGTGAGCCGCCTCTGCGCCTCCGGGCTGCAGGCGCTCGCGCTGGCGCACCAGTCCGTCGTCACCGGCGTCACCGACGTCGTCGTGACCGGCGGCGTCGAGTCGATGAGCGCGGTGCCGATGATCGGCTGGCACTACTCGCCCAACCCGGGCCTCGCCGACCGCTGGCCCCAGGTCTACCTGGGAATGGGCCTCACCGGCGAGGAGGTCGCACGGCGCGAGAACGTCGATCGCGAGGCCCAGGACGCCTGGGGGCTGCGCAGCCACCAGCGCGCCGCCGCCGCCCAGGACGCCGGGCTCTTCAGCGACGAGATCGTCCCCGTCGAGGTGGAGCGCACGGTGGTCGAGGACGGGCAGCCCCACGTCGACATCGTGCGCTTCGACGCCGACGAGGGCATCCGCCGCGACACCGACGAGGTGCGCATGGCCGCGCTGCAGCCGGCGTTCGACCGGACCGGCACCGTGACGGCGGGCAACAGCTCCCAGATGAGCGACGGCGCGGCCGCGATGGTGGTGATGGAGGCCGCGCGCGCCGCCAAGCTCGGCCTGGAGCCGATGGGCCGCCTCGTGTCGTTCGCGGCAGCCGGCGTCGCGCCCGAGATCATGGGCATCGGCCCGGTCGAGGCGGTGCCCAAGGCGCTCGCGAAGGCCGGGCTGTCGCTCGACGACATCGGCGTGATCGAGCTCAACGAGGCCTTCGCCGCCCAGGTGATCCCGGTCGTGCGGCGGCTGGGCATGGACGAGGAGCGCGTCAACGTCAACGGCGGCGCGATCGCGCTGGGGCACCCCCTCGGCGCCACGGGGGCGAAGCTCACCGTGCAGCTGCTGTCGGAGCTCGCCCGGCGCGAGGAGCGCTACGGCCTCGTGACCATGTGCGTCGGGGGCGGGCAGGGCGCCGCGGGCGTCATCGAGTGGCTCGGGGGGCGCCAGCCCGCCGTCGCCGCGGAGCACATCGAGCGGATGGAGGTGGCCGCATGACCACGACCGAGACGATGCCGGCCGGCGGCACGTTCCTCGTCGCCGCGACGCCGCCCGAGGCGGTCTTCACCCCCGAGCGCCTGAGCGAGGAGCACAGAGCGATCGGCGAGGCCGTGCGCCAGTTCGTGACGACCCAGGTCGCCCCCGCGGCGGACGCGGTGGAGGGCCAGGACTACGCGACCCACCGCGAGCTGCTCGCGCGGCTGGGCGCCGACGGCTACGTGGGCGTCGAGGTGCCGGAGGCCCACGGCGGCGCGGGGCTCGACACCGTGACCTCGGTCATCGTCAGCGAGTCGCTGGCGGCCGCCGACTCGTTCGCGGTGACCTACCTCGCCCACGCGGGCATCGGCACGCTGCCGCTCGTCTTCTTCGGCACGGAGGAGCAGCGCGCCCGCTACCTGCCCGGCCTCGCGGCCGGCACCACGGTCGGGGCGTACGCGCTCACCGAGCCCGGCTCCGGGTCCGACGCCCGCGCCATGCGCACGACGGCCACCAGCCTGCCCGACGGCGGCTACCGCCTCGACGGCGCCAAGCAGTTCATCACCAACGCCGGCTTCGCCGACCTCTTCACGCTCTACGCCAAGCTCGAGGACGGCGGCATCGCCGCCTTCCTCGTGGAGCGCGACTCGCCCGGCCTGACCGTCGGCGCCGAGGAGCACAAGATGGGGATCAAGGGCAGCTCCACCTGCCCGGTGGTGCTCGACGGCGTCGTCGTCCCCGGGGACGCCCTGCTCGGCGTGCCCGGCGAGGGCCACAAGATCGCGTTCAACATCCTCAACGTGGGCCGCTTCAAGCTGGCGGCGGCGGCGCTGGGCGGGATGAAGCGGTCCCTGGAGCAGGCGCTGGCCTACGCGAGGCAGCGCGAGGCGTTCGGGCGGCCGATCGTCGAGTTCCCCCTGGTCGCGGCCAAGCTCGCCGGGATGGCGAGCCGCACCTACGCCGTCGAGTCGGTCACCTACCGCATCGCGGGCATGCTCGACGCACGCCTGGAGGCCGCCGGCGAGGAGGCCGGCAGCGAGGCGTTCCGCGCGGCCCTCGAGGAGTACGCCGTCGAGTGCTCGATCGCCAAGGTGCTGGGCAGCGAGGAGCTCGACTGGACCGTCGACGAGCTCGTCCAGGTCCACGGCGGCTACGGCTACACGGCCGAGTTCCCGGCCGAACGCGCCTACCGCGACGCGCGCATCAACCGCATCTGGGAGGGCACCAACGAGATCAACCGCCTCCTCGTGCCCGGGACGCTCGTCAAGCGCGCGATGCAGGGCCGGCTCGACCTGCTCGGCCCGGCCAAGCGGGCCGCCGACGCCCTGCTCGGCGGCGGCGCCGACGACCCGCCGGCCGACGGCCCCCTGGCCGCCGAGGCGGCCCTCGTGGCCGGCGCGCGCACCGTCGCGCTGCTCTGCGCCGGCGCCGCGTTCCAGCGCTTCGGCGCGGGGCTCGAGGAGCAGCAGGAGGTGCTCGCCGACCTCGCCGACCTCTCCATCGACCTCCTCGCCGCCGAGAGCGCGCTGCTGCGCGCCCAGGCGGCGGCCGGCCGCGACGACGCGGAGACCCACGCCGACCTCGCGCGCGCCGTCGTCCACGAGCGGTCGGCCGCGATCGACGCGCGGGCGCGGGCGCTGGCCGGCGCGCTGGCCGAGGGCGACGAGGCGCGCATGCTCCAGTCGGGCGTGCGCCGGATCATGCGGACCGACCCGGTCGACCGCGTCGCCCTGGGGCGGAGGGTCGCGGAGCGGGTGGTGGCGGCCGGTGGCTACCCCGCGTAGCGAGCCGGGCCGGCCGAGCGCCGCGCGCCCCTGGCTGGCGCGCTACGACGAGGGCGTCCCCGCCGAGATCGAGGTCCCCGACGGGACCCTCGACGCTCCTCACCCGGCGCGCCGCGCAGCGCGCCCCCGGCGCGGTGGCGCTCGACTTCCTCGGCGCCCGCACCACCTTCGCGGAGCTCGATGACGAGATCGACCGCTTCGCGCGGGCGCTGACCGGCCTGGGCCTGCGCGGCGGGCAGCGGGTGAGCGTGCACCTGCCGACCTGCCCGGCCTTCGTCGTCGCGCTGCTCGGCACCATGCGGGCGGGCGGCATCGCGGTGCCGATGAACCCGCTCTACACCGAGCACGAGCTCGAGGGGTTGATGGCGCAGGCCACGCCGTCGTTCTCGGTGGCGCTCGACCTGGTCCACCCCCGCGTGGCCGCCGCCCGGGCGGGGCTCGGGGCGGAGGACGCGGCGGCACCGATCGTCTGCGTCGGCATCCACCAGATGCTGCCGGCGCCGATCCGGTGGCTGTACCCGCTCAAGGCCCGGCGCGAGAAGCGCTGGAGGCCGGTGGCGGACTCCACGGCGACCCCGGCGCTGCCGGCGCTGCTGGCGCGGACCCCGGGCGGGCCCGTCGAGTCCGCCGCCCGCAGCGAGGACGCGGCCCTGCTGCAGCCGACCGGCGGCACGACCGGCCTGCCCAAGTTCGCGACCCTGACCCACCGCAACCTGCTGGCCAACGCGGCCCAGGTCAGGGCGTGGCTGGAGGTGGAGCCCCGGCCCGGCGACGCGATGCTCAGCGCCCTGCCCTACTTCCACATCTACGGCCTCACGGTCGCGATGAGCTTCTCGCTGATTGGCGGCATGACCCAGGTGATGCTGCCCCGCTTCGACGCCGGGCAGGTGCTGAAGACCGCGGCGAAGACCCGGCCGCGCTTCTTCCCCGGCGCGCCGGTCATGTACGCGGCTGTCGCCGACCACCCCCGCGCGGGACGGTACGACCTCACCTCGATCGAGTGCTGCGTGAGCGGCGCGGCGCCGCTGCCACCGGACCTGCAGCGGCGCTTCGAGGCCGTCACCGGCGCCCGCATGGTGGAGGGCTACGGGCTCAGCGAGGCCAGCCCGGTGACCCACTGCAACCCGCTCGAGGGCGAGCGGCGCTCCGGGTCGATCGGGCTGCCGTTCCCCTCGACCGACGCCCGCATCCTCGACCTCGAGACGCGGACCCGGCAGGTGGAGCCGGGCGAGCCCGGCGAGCTGCACGTTCGCGGGCCGCAGGTGATGGACGGCTACTGGGACCGGCCCGAGGAGACCGCCGCCGCCCTGCGCGACGGCTGGCTCGCCACGGGCGACGTCGCGACCATGGATGAGGACGGCTACTTCCGCATCGTCGACCGGCTGAAGGACCTGATCATCGTCGGCGGCCTCAACGTGTACCCGCGCGAGGTCGAGGAGGTCCTGACGTCGCACCCCGCGGTTGACCAGGCGGCCGTCGTCGCGATGGCCGACGAGCGTCTGGGGGAGGTCCCGCGGGCGTTCGTCACGCTGCGCCCAGGCTCGTGGCCAGCCCGACGAGCTGATCGCGCACTGCTCGGAGAACCTCGCCCGCTACAAGGTGCCCCGGCGGCTCGAGCTGCGCGACGAGCTGCCGGTGACCTTCATCGGCAAGGTCCTGCGCCGCGAGCTCGAGCGCGCGAGGCGGACGCGGCGCTGGAGACGCCCCGAAGGCCGGCCCGCGGGCGTGGCGGCCGCGCGCCCCTCGCCCACCAGCCGCTGCAGGTGGGCGAGCGACTCGGCGACGGCGAACGAGCGCTGCCCCGGATCGAGGTCGTCCGGCCACAGGTCGCGCGAGACCGCGTAGGCCGTGCGCGGCTCCGGGCCGAGCGCGGCCGCGGCCCGATCGAGGCGGTCGCGGTGGTGGTCGCGCGTCTGCCGGGCCCGCCCGGCGGGGTCGGCGACCGGCTCGCCGTGGCCGGGCAGCACGACCCGGGGCGCCATCTCGACGAGCCGGTCGAGGGTCGCGAGGTAGGCGGCGAGCGGGTCGGGGTCGCAGCCGGGCCACACGCCGATCGTGGGGCTGATGTCCGGCAGCAGCGCGTCGCCGCTCACCAGGATCCCGTCGTGCAGCAGGCCGATGTGGCCGTCGGCGTGGCCGGGCAGCGCCACGACCTCCCAGCCGTCCACCCGGTCGCCGGCGTCGAGCGGCTGCGTCGGCGCCGTGTTGGCCAGCGCCGCGAGCGCCCGCCAGGAGCCCTCGACCGCCGACGCCTCGGGGGCCGGGAGGCCGTGGGCGAGGAAGTGGCGGGCCAGCGCCTCGGCCCACGCCGGATCGTAGGCCGCGACGGCCTGCTCGCGGTCGAGCCGGCCCTGCAGGACCGGGCCCTCGCTGAGCGGCGCGACGTCGGCCGCCGCGCCGATGTGGTCGACGTGCAGGTGGGTGATGACCACGCGCTCGAGAGGCGCGTCGAGGCCGGCCACCACCTCCCGCCACGCCGCGCCGGCGCCGGGGACGCCGAGGCCCGTGTCCACGAGCGTCCAGCCCGTGGCTCCCCGGAGGAGGTAGCAGTGGACATGGCCGGCGCCGGGCACCTCCGCGAAGGTGACCCGGCGGACGCCGGGGAGCACCTCGGCGATCGCGGGCGTCACGGCGCGAACCGTATCAAACGAACGTTCGGTTGACATCCCCGGGGTCCTTTGCCACCCTTGCGCCGTGAGCCGGAAGGGCTACATCCTGATCGGCGTCGGGGTCCTGGTCGTCGCGCTCGTCGTCGGCGGGTTCCTCTTCTGGCGCGCGCTCGACGACACCGAGCCGGTGACGGCCTCCGACGCCCTGGCCGAGTACCGCGAGAGCCCGACCCCCGGCCAGGCCGCGCCGGGGCTGCCGGCGCCCGGCGTCTACGAGTACGACGTGACCGGCTCCGAGCAGCTCGCGCGGGGCCCGGTCAGCATCGACCGCGGGCTGCCCGCCATCGCGCCGATGCTCGTGCGCCACCAGGACGGCGGCTACGAGACCGACCTGCGCTACTCCGACGCCCACACCGAGCTGTCGCGCTACGACCTGCGCCCGCGGGGGGCGTTCGTGACCTTCGCCCGCACGGTCGTCAAGACGCCCGTGACCACCACCACCCGCGACCGCGAGTGGACGCCGCCGCTGCTGCGCTTCCCGGCGGTCCCAAAGGTCGGCGAGGCGTGGGGCGGCGCCTTCACCGCCGGGGACCTCGAGCTGCAGATCGAGAGCGAGGTCCTGCGCCGCGAGCCGGTCCAGGTCGGCGGGCGCCCCGTCAACGCCTTCGTCATCGAGCACCGCCAGGACATCACCGGCGAGTACACCGGCCAGCGCACTGAGACGTTCTGGTACTCCCCGAGCAGGGGCATGGTCGTGAGGTACACGATCGAGTTGACGCTCGACGGCCCGACCGACTTCGACATCACGGCCGAGCAGACCCTTCGGTCGCTGACCCCCCAGACCTAGCCACGACGGCCAGCGGCGCGTCGATCAGCGCCCGGTACGCCCGGCGGTCGCGCCGGTAGTAGAAGAGGTCGTAGACCAGCAGGTTCACCGGCACCCACAGGATCACCCACGAGGCGACCGAGAGCCCCTGGGCGATGGGGTCCCAGTCGTCCTCGATGCCGCTCGCGATGCCGTTCAGGATCACGACCGCGATGAAGCCCCAGATCAGCGCGCGGATCCCGAAGCGCCGGGCGTCCTCGATCTCGTCGTCGATCAGGTCGATCTTGCGCCGGCAGTAGCGGTCGATCGCGGCGCGCGCCCGCTCCTGCGCGTCCGGCGGCAGGTCCTCGTCCTGGAGCTCGATCGTCACCGTCGCGGTCGCCTTCGGCCTGGCCAGCCGCAGGGCCGCCAGCATCTGGTCCACCCCGGACCGCTCGTCGTAGCCCGCGTGCTCGGGCCGGAAGGGGTCGAGGTCGGGCGGCCGGAAGAGATCCTCGATCCGCAGCAGCCGGATGTGCATGTCGACCCGGTCCGGCCGCCTGCGCCAGAACCGCGACCGGGGTGTGCCCGCGTCGCTCAGGCCGGCGAGTCGCTCGCAGCGGCGTCGCGGAGCGCCATGCGGACGGGAACGCGCGCGGACCGCGGCTCGGGCTCGGGCCGGAGCTCCCCCAGGGTCTCCGCGACCTCGTCGGCCGACATGGACGCGGCCATCGAGGGCTGCGCGTAGCGGTCCATGTCCTCGTCCTCGCGCGGAGCGGACGGCGCGTGCTCGCCGATCGAGACGATCCCGCCCACGGCCATGCCGGCCGCGGCCGCCAGGCCCGCCGCGCGGGCGAGCGCGTCGCGCACGGCCTCCTGCTCCAGCTCGTCGCGGACGCTGCGCGCGAGTTCCGGCCCGACCTCGAAGCTCGGCGAGACCCGCGCGGCGTCCGGGTGGGCCCCCGCGGCGGCCACGATCTCGGCGGCGCGCGCGACGCCGTCCTCGAGCGTGACCCGGCAGAGGCCGGTGTAGCCCTCCACCTCCCACCGCGTCTCGGTGCGGCCCGCCAGGTGCTCCTCGACCCGCCGCGTCTCCTCGCGGGTGATGACGCGCCCGTCCGCGATCGCGGCGCCCGGCAGGGCGGGCTCGAGATGGTCGAGCAGGCGGCGGCGCGCCTGAACGGCCTCCGTGAGGGCCTGCCGGGGGGAGCGGAGGACCGGCGTCTGGACGTCGACCGAGACCACGACGCGGTCGGGGCTCACGAGGCGCTCGGCGCTGCCCATCACGAAGAGCGTGGGGACGGCCACGGCGGGGACGCTACCCGGCGGCGGCGGCGTCCGCGCGGTAGGCCTCGAGCCGGTCGGCGACCTCGGCCGGATTGCCCAGGGCGACGAGGTGGCCGCCGGCGATCTCGTCCGGGGTGATGCCCAGGCGCTCCTCGGCGATTCGTCGCTGGAAGCCGGCCGGGAAGAACCGGTCGTCCCGGCCGATCAGGACCCGGGTGGGGACGCCGGGCCACGCGCCCAGCGGCCACGGCTGCCCGAAGGGGGTGTCGGACTGGCGGCGCTGGCGAGCCGCCGACTCCTCGACGACGCGCTGGGGCAGGTCGTGCAGGAAGTGCGTGAACACGTCGAAGCCCGCGTCGGCCGGGCGGCCCTCGCGCAGGTCGTTCTCGCGCATCGCCTCCGCGTGACCCGTGCTCGCCCACCACTGGCCGGCCGTCTCGCCCGGCGCCGGGATCATCGCGTTGACGAGCACGAGCAGGGACACGGGGCGGCGCTCGCAGACGAGGGGCGCGCTGAACCCGGCCAGCGACTGGGCGACCAGCACGACGTCCGCCCGCCCGGCGACGGCGGCGACCACGGCATCGGCGTACTCGGCCAGGCCGGCGGCATCGTCGTCGGCGGGCAGATCGACCGCCACGGCGTCGCGTCCGCGCCGGCGCAGCTCCGCCTCGACGCGGTGCCAGTACCAGGCGGCGCCCCCGGCGCCGGGGATCAGGGCGTAGGTCACGACCCCGACACGCCCTCAGCCGCGCGCGGCGTCCCCGAGCAGGTCGCGGGCGATCACCAGCCGCTGGATCTCGCTGGTGCCCTCGTAGATCTGGGTGATGCGCGCGTCGCGGTAGAGGCGCTCGGCCGGGAACTCGGCCGAGTAGCCGTAGCCGCCGAGCGTCTGCACGCAGGCGTCGGCGGCCTCGACCGCGACCTGGCTGGCGAAGAGCTTGGCCTTGGCGCCGGCCGCGGTGTGGGGCTCGCCGGCGTCGCGGAGGCGGGCCGCGTGCATGGTCAGCAGCCGGGCGGCGTCGAGCTTGGCGGCCACCTCGGCCAGGGGGAACTGGATGCCCTGCAGCCGGGCGATGGGCCCCCCGAACGCGGTGCGCTCCTGGGCGTAGGCGACGGCCACCCCCAGGGCGGCGCGCGCGATGCCGCAGGCCTGGGCGGCGATGATGATCCGCCCCGAGTCGAGCGTGGACAGGGCGACCTTGAGCCCCTGGCCCTCCGCCCCCATCATCGTGCCGGGCCCGAGGCGGTAGCCGTCGAAGGCCAGCTCCACCGTGGACGAGGTGTGCAGCCCCATCTTCGGCATCTCGCGCCCGACCGTGAAGCCCTCGCCCGGCTCGGCGAGGAAGCACGAGATGCCCTTGGCGCCCGGGCCGCCGGTGCGCGCGTAGAGGATGAACAGGCTGGCGAAGCCGCCGTTCGTGATCCACTGCTTGGCGCCGCTGACGACCCACCCGTCGCCGTCGGCTCGCGCCGTGGTGCGGAGGTTGGCCGTGTCCGATCCGGCGTCGGGCTCGGTGAGGGCGTAGGCGGCGAAGCGCTCGCCGGCGGCGAGGCCGGGGAGGTGGGCCTCCTTCTGCGCGTCCGTCCCGGCGCCGAGGATCGGCGCCGCGCCGAGGGAGTTCTGGACGGCCACCCCGGTCGACAGGCCCGCGTCGGCGGCGGCGACCTCCTCCATCACGATCGCGAGGCAGGCGTAGCCGAGCCCGGCGCCGCCGTACTCCTCGGGGATGATCACGCCCAGGAACCCCAGCTCGGCCATGCGCCGCAGCACCTCGACCGGCACGTGGTGATCGACGTTCCACTCGTGGGAGCGGGGGGCGATCTCGCGCTGCGCGAACTCCCGGACGACGCCCTGGATCTCGCGCTCGGTGTCGGTCAGCTCGGCGACGGCCACGGGCGGTCAACGTAGTGACCGGACGCCGGCGTATCAACGACGAGCGGCGTCGTCCGGCGGCCAGGGCTCCGGGATGCGCGCGGGCCCGGGGACCGGCTCGGGGACCGGGTCGGGCGTGGGCTCGGGGATGGCCGGAGGGGTGGGCTCCGGGATCGCCGGCGGCGTCGGCTCGGGCACCACGGCGGGCCCGGGGATGGGATCGGGCATCGGTTGCGTGCTCATGCAACGGTCCTACCCGCGGGCACCGGGTTTCCCACCGCCTCCGCGGGGAAGGATGCATGCGACCCCACGCGAGGAGGGGCTGTGAGCGAGAAGCGACCGGACCGCCGCGATCCGGAGCCGCAGCGGCCGGAGCGCCCGCCCGACGAGGACGAGCGCGACCACCGGGACGAGGACCTGAAGGAGACCTTCCCGAGCTCGGACCCGCCGGCAGAGGGGGGCCCGGGGGTCTGAGCCGGTTTGGTCGACCCCCGCCGGCCGCTGACCGGACGGCTGGCGAGCCTGCTCGCGGCGATGGCGGCGGCGACCGGCTGACCGGCCGCCTGGAGGCCGCGTCCGCCGGCGGGGGCTACGCGCGCCTGCGGGCCCTGCCGGCCCGGCGGCTCGCGAAGGGCCGCGAGGCGGCGATCGCGCTGGGCGACCTCGCCCCGGGCCGCTACCGCGTCGTGCTGCTCCTCGGCGGCGGCCCGCCGGTCACGCGGGTCTTCCGGGTCCCCGCCGAGCGCCGGGGCGGCCGGGCGCCTCCAGTATCATCGGGGCCGTGGACACCCCGTCGGACCGTTGACGAACGCGGTCCAGATCGTCGCGGCACTGCTCCTGGTGCTGCTGAACGGCTTTTTCGTCGCGGCCGAGTTCTCGCTCGCCCGCGCCCGGACCACCCGGCTCGAGCAGCTCGCCGACCAGGGACACGGCAGCGCGGTGCTGGCGCGCGAGCATGTGCAGCACATCGACCGCTACCTCGCCGCGTGCCAGCTCGGCATCACCCTCGCCAGCCTGGGCCTCGGGTGGCTGGGCGAGCCCGCGTTCGCGGACCTGCTGCGCCCGGTCTTCGAGTCGGTGGGCCTCGGGTCGGCGACGTCCACGGGGACGGCCGTCGTCCTCGCCTTCATCATCATCACGGTCCTGCACGTCGTCTTCGGCGAGCTCGCCCCCAAGTCGATCGCCATCCAGAAGGCCGAGGCCACCGCCCAGGCGACGGCGTGGCCGCTCGAGCTCTTCCGCAAGGTCATGGCGCCCTTCATCTACCTCCTCAACGGCGCCGGCAACTGGGTCGTGCGCGCCCTCGGGGTCCAGCCGGCCAGCGAGAGCGAGCTCGCCTCCACGCCGGAGGACCTCCAGATCCTCATCGCCCAGAGCGAGGAGGGCGGAGCGCTCGAGCCGGAGGAGGCCGACATGCTCGAGGGCGTGTTCGGCCTCGGCGAGACCCTGACCCGCGACATCATGACGCCGCGGCCCGAGGTGACGACGCTGGCGGCCGACTCCCCGGTCCGCGAGGCGCTCGCCGAGGCGCTGAGCAGCCGACATAGCCGCTTCCCCGTCCTGAACGGGGACGGCGTGCTGGGGGTGATCCACCTCAGCCAGCTCGCGCGCGGGCTCCTGGAGGAGGGCGAGGACGCCCCGGCGCGCACGCTCGCGGGCCCGGCGCTGTTCGTGCCCGAGACCCAGCCGGTGGACGAGCTGCTGCGCCAGCTCCAGGCGCGGCGTGCCTCGATGGCGGTCGTGCTCGACGAGTACGGCGACTTCACCGGGGTGGTCACGGTGGAGGACGTGATCGAGGAGATCGTCGGCGAGATCGACGACGAGCGCGACCGGGCGCCGGCGGTCGACCCGCAGCCCGACGGCCGTCTGGTGGTGCGCGGCCACGTGTCCCTGGAGGACCTGCGCGACCACGGCGTCGAGCTGGTCGACGAGACCGTGACCAGCGTGGGCGGCCTCGTCTTCACCCGCCTGGGCCGCCTGCCGCGGACCGGCGACACCGTGACGGCCGACGGCTGGCGCCTCACGGTCGAGGCGACCCGCGGCACGCGGGTGGTGCTCGTCGCGATCGAGCCCGTCGAGCGCCCCGGCGGGCGCGACGGGGCGCGGGCCAGCGGGTCGGGTGAGGCGACGGCCTGAGGAGCGGGCCGCGGAAGCGAGGGTCAGCCCCGGCGGAGGGCCGTGAACCGCCGCTTGCCGCTGCAGACGGCGCCGTCCCAGCGCTCGGTCGCCCGGGCGATGCCGCGGACGCGGTTGCCGCGGAACTCGCCGGTCACGCGCAGCCTGACGTCGTAGTTCAGGTCGTCGAAGAACGTGACGGTGAACTTGCCGTTCGCGCGGATCGTCCACGCCTTCCCATACGTCGTGAGGAAGATCGACTTCGCGTCGATGATCGGCGAGCCGCTGCACCTGGCCGGGAGGTCGCCCTGGACCTGCCAGATGAGCCCGCCGTCGGGACTCACGCGCATCTCGAAGGACTTGCTGCTGCCGCCGGTCGGGGGGCCCTTGAACTTCCCCGAGAACTCGATCTCGCCCCCGCTCGGCGCAGGCCGCGTGCCGGCGACCGCGAGCCCCGCGGTCGCCGCCAGCACCAATGCGATCACGATCGCCACCCGCATCCGGGGGCGAACCTACCCGCGCCGTCCGCCCGGGGTCAACGCGAGGGTGCACTGGCCCCGCGCTCGTCGAGCTGGGCGGCGAGCGCCCCGCGCCCGGTGAGGCAGTGCGCGCCGCAGCGGGCGCCGAGCGCCAGCGCCTCCTCCAGGTCGAGGCCGCGGGCCAGGCCGACCGTGAGGCCGGCCGCGAACGAGTCGCCGCAGCCGTAGCTGTCCACGGGCGGGCCGGGGAGCGGGGCCGGGTCCCAGCGGCCGCTGCGGCCGTCCGCGGCGGCGAAGCGGCCGCCGTGGCCGCCCTCGGTCCAGACGATCGCGCCGGGCGGCACCGGCAGCCGGTCGGGGTCGACCGCCTCGGAGGGGTCGCCGGCGCTCGCGATCAGCACGTCGGCCCGCACGCCGCTCTCGACGAGCTGGGCCAGGCGGCGGCTGGTGACGACGAGGGACCGGGCGCGGCGGGCGGCGGCCACGGTCGCCGAGTCGTGTCCGGTGAAGTAGGCGGCGTCGCAGGCCGCGAGGTCCTCCCAGGGCAGCTGATCGTCGATGCGCGCCGAGGTCGGCGCGCCGATGATCAGGATCGCCCTGTCGGCGCTCTCGTCGACCGCGGCGACCCCCCGCGTCTGCGGGCCGCCGTGGACCGCCGCGAGCACCGTCACCCCGGCCTCCCCCAGGCGCTCGGCGCTCGCCCGGCCCGGCTCGTCCGAGCCGAGCGCGGTGAAGAAGAGCGTCTCCGCCCCGAGCTTGGCCGCCTGGGCCGCGCTCACGCCGCCGCCGCCGGCGGGCTCCTCGAACGGGTCGCCCAGGTAGCGGATCTCGCCCGGCCGCGGCATCAGGCCGATGCCGTGGGTGATCCACTCGACGTGGCCCACGACCGCGACGCGCGGGCGGGGCGGGTCGGTCACCGCGGGCGGATCTCCGCGGGCGCGCCGTGCTCGCGCAGGGCCGCCGGCATCGCCACCGAGCCGTCCTCCCGCTGGCCGTTCTCGAGCAGCGCGATGATCGTGCGTCCCACCGCGACCGCCGTGCCGTTGAGCGTGTGGACCGGCTCGGTCCCGGACTCCCGGCGCACCCGCGCCCGCAGGCGGCGCGCCTGGTAGTCGGTGCAGTTGGAGCAGGAGGTGACCTCGCGGTACGCCCCCTGGCCCGGCATCCACGCCTCGAGGTCGAACTTGCGCGCCGCGGACGCCCCGAGGTCGCCGACGGCGATGTCCACGACCCGGTACGGGACCTCGAGCGCCCGGAGGATCTCCTCCTGCACGCCCAGTATCAGGCGGTGCTCGGCGGGCGATCCTTCCGGAAGCGTGAACGAGAACATCTCGACCTTGTCGAACTGGTGCACGCGGAAGATCCCCCGGGTGTCGCGGCCGGCCGCTCCGGCCTCGCGCCGGAAGCAGGTTGACACGCCGCCGTAGCGGCGCGGGAGGTCCTCGGCGGCGAGGATCTCGTCGCCGTGCAGGCCGGCGAGCGGGACCTCGGAGGTGCCGACCAGGTAGAGGTCGTCGTCGGCCGTGGCGTAGATCGAGGCGCGGTCGGTGGGAAAGAAGCCCGTGCCCCACATGGCCTCCTCCCGCACCAGCACGGGGGGCACGACCGGCGTGAACCCCGCGGCCTCGACCCGGTCGAGCGCCAGCGACACCAGCGCGAGCTGCACGCGCACCAGCGGGCCGAGCAGGTAGGCGAAGCGGCTTCCGGACACGCGCGCCGCGGCCTCCAGGTCGAGGGCCCCGGCCGCGCCCGCCAGCTCGACGTGGTCGCGCGGCGCGAACCCGAACGCCGGCGGCTCGCCGGCCCGGCGCACCTCGACGGCATCCTCCTCGCCGCCCTCGGGGGCGTCGTCCTCGGCGAGGTTCGGCAGCGACATCAGCAACTCGTCGCGCTCGGACTCGAGCTCGCGCAGCTCGGCCTCCATGGCCGCGAGCTCGTCGCCGAGCCGGCGGGCCTCGGCCTCCTCGGGCTCGCTGCCGCGGCCCTCGCGCCGCGCCTGGCCGACGGCCTTGCTGATGCGGGCGCGCTCGGCGCGGGCCGACTCGACGCGCGCGCGCGCCGCGCGGGCGGCCTCGTCCAGCTCCAGCAGGCGCCCGACCTCGCCGCCGGCGCCTCGCCGCGCCAGGTTGGCGGCGACGCGCTCCGGCTCGGAGCGGATCAGCTTCAGGTCGAGCAGGCCGGTCCCGTCAGGCCGAGGCGGCGTCCGGGCCCTGTGCCAGGCCGGCGGCGACCGTCTCGAGATCGTCCCCGAACACGAAGGCGCGCCGCAGCCCGGTGATCTCGAAGACCCGCCGCAGGCGCCGGTGGGGGCAGATCAACCCGAGCTGGCCCTGGCCGGCGCGGGCCCGGTTCAGCAGGCTGACGAGCGCCCCGAGGCCCGACGAGTCGAGCAGCGTCACGTCGGTCAGGTCGATGACCAACGGCGCGGAGGCGGGGTCGAGCGTCTCGAGGTCCTGGCGGAAGCTCCCCACCGTGTAGATGTCGAGCTCGCCCCCGAGGGTGACCAGCGTCAGGTCGTCCCGGGCCTCGGTGGTGACCTCCAGGCTCATCTCCGGGATGGTACTCGCCGCCCCGTGGCCGCGCACATCGCCGCCCTACTGGATGCTCAGGACGTAGGCGGTGACGTTCTCGAGGTCGGCGCCGCTGACGAGGCCCGGCGGCATCGGCCCGCGGCCGTTCATGACGGTGGTCGTGATGGTCTCGGCGTCGAGCCCCGCGCCGGCGAGCTGCGGGCCGATCCCGCCCGCGTCCTGGCCGTTGTTCAGGTGGCAGGTGGTGCAGGTGCTCGCGAAGATCGCCTCGCCCGCGGCCGCGTCGCCGGCGGCCTCGCCGCCCTCGCCGCCCTCGCCCTCCTGCGGCGCCGTCGCGCCGCCCTCGGCGGGGGGCGCGGTGACGAAGTTGCCCTCGGAGTCCGTCTGCGCGGCGCTGTTGGCCACGGTGGGGGCGCCGCTCGGGGTCTGGGCCTCCTCCTCGCTGCTGTCGACGCAGCCGGCGGCGACGCCGAGGGCGGCGACCAGCGCCACCAGCGAGAGAGCCGCCCAGAGCCTGCGCACGATCAACACCCCCGGTCGATGGTCGGGACCCCGCGAGAGCATATGGGGCACCGGACGAAAAACAACGCGACGAGGAGCCTCGTTCCGGGGGGCCGATGTGCCCAGTCAGCCCGGGCGCGCGGGGGCCGCGCTACCCTGGGCGGGTCGAGGTCGCTGCGCGGAGGTGTCCACGGGTGGCGGGCAGGATGGAGGCTGGGGTGCTCGGTGGGCTGAACCCGGCGCGGTGGCTCAGCCGCCTCGCCTCGGTCGCTGCCGTCGAGCTGCCCGCCGCGCTCGACGAGATCGCCGAGCGGGTCCAGGAGGTCTTCGACGTTGACGTGGTCGAGGTGCACGTCGCCGACGAGTCCGACCCGGAGGACGTCACCCGCGGCTACTGCGTCGGCCCCTCCCCCGCCGCCCAGGCCCTCGCGCCGCTGCTGACCCCCGACGGCCTCGACCCGATCGGCCTCGGCGACGCGGCGGTCGAGGCCGACGGGCCGGTGGTCTGGCCGCGCATCGTCTCCGAGCCCGCCGAGATCGAGCGCCTCGCGCGGCTGGCGGACGAGGGCGGCCCCGCCGGGGCCCTGCACCGCCTGATGCTCGACGCCAGCGGCATCGCGGTGCCGCTCGGGACGCCCCATCAACCGGGCCTCGGCGCGGTCGCGCTGGTGAGCCTCACGCGCGAGAGCCCGGTGCCGGAGAGCCACGTCGAGGACCTCCTGGCGCTGGCGCCCCAGATCGCGCTGACGGTGCGCAACCACCAGCTGGACGCCCGCACCCGGCGCACCCGCCAGACCCTCGAGGGGGTCATCTCGTCCAGCCGCATGGGGGTGATGGTGAGCGACCTGCGCGGGCGGCTGTCGCTCGCCAACCAGGCCGCGGCCGACATCCTCGGCATCGACCTCGAGCCCCTGGTGGGCCGTCCGATGCGCGAGCTCGTGGCGGAGCGGATCAAGTGGCGGTTCACCAACCCGGACGACTACGGCGAGCGGATGCTGGCGATCCACGGCGACCCGACCCGCACCGCGATCGACGACGCCGAGACGGTCGACGGGAGGGCGATCGAGCACTCGTCGTCGCCGGTGCGCGACCCCTCGGGGGCGCTCGTGGGCCGGGTTGACATCCTCACCGACGTGACGCCCGCGCGGAGCGCCCTCGCCGAGGCCCGCCGCCTGGCGGCCGAGCGCGCGGAGCTGCTCGAGCGGGAGGAGCGGCGCGCGCAGGAGGAGGTCGCGCTCTCGCGGGCCGCCCACATGATGGCCTCGGCCCTCACGCCGTCCGACATCCACGATCACCTCCTGGACCAGACCCACCGGCTCACGCCCGCGTGTCACAAGAGCGCCGTCCTCGCGGTTCGACCGGCGCGGGCTCGTCGTGCCCGTCGCGACCCGCGGCTTCGCCGACGAGACCATCAAGCGCATGGTCTTCAAGGTCGGCGAGGGCGTGGTGGGCGGGGCGCTGGCCGGCCGGCGCCCGTTCGTCTGCAACGACGCCGAGGCCGAGCAGCGCATCTCGCGCCGCATCACCGGGCCCGAGGGCATCCGCTCGTTCATGAACGTCCCGCTGGTGCTCGGCGACCGCGTGTACGGGCTGCTGACCGTGAACAGCGCGGAGGTCCGGGCCTTCGGCGAGCGCGACCTGCGGGTCGTCGGCGAGCTCGCCCGCCACGCGGCGAGCGCCCTGCAGAACGCGCTCCAGTTCGAGCAGGAGCGCCACATCGCCGAGACCCTCCAGCAGGCGCTGATCGCCGAGGAGCTCCCGGCGCTCGACGGGCTCGAGCTCGCGGCCCTCTACCAGGCGGCCGCCGGCTCCCAGGTCGGCGGCGACTTCTACAGCGCGTGGCCCCTCGGCGACGGGCGGCTGGCCCTGCTGGTGGGCGACGTGTCGGGCAAGGGCGTCGAGGCCGCCGGCACGACCGCCATGGTGCGGTACATGGCCGAGGCGCTCAGCCAGCACCGCTGCGAGCCGGCCGCCGTCGTATCGGAGCTCAACGCGCTCCTGCACACGCGCCTGCCGGACGGCGGCCTCGTCACGCTGGTCCTGGCCGTCCTCGACGCCGGCGCGGGGACCCTCGCCTGGTGCAGCGCCGGCCACCCGCCGCCGGTGCTCGTCGACGCGGCCGGAGGGCAGACCCTGCTCGAGGACCCGGGGCCGCCGTGCGGCGCCTTCGAGGGGGCCGCCTTCACGGGGCACGAGGTCCCCTTCCCCCCGGGCGGCGTGCTGGTGCTCTACACCGACGGCATCCTCGAGGCGCGGCGGGACGGGCGCGAGTTCGGCGAGGAGGGGCTGAGCGAGGTGCTGCGCGACGCCCACGGCGAGGGCCCCGTCCACATCGCCCGCTCGGTCTACGGGGCCGCCCGCACCTGGTCCGGCGGCCGGCTCACCGACGACGTCGCCATCGCGGTGGCGCGGAGGGTCGCGACAGCGGGATGACGCGGCGGTCCGCGGCGGGTACGGTTGCGCCGGGCGGCAGCAGGGAAGGGGCGGGGTGGCGCTGATCGGCGAGGCGAACCGCCGCTGGTGGGTCCTGGTCGCGATGACCGGGTCGCTGTCGATGATCCTGCTCGACCAGACCATCGTCAGCGTCGCCCTGCCGTCGATCCAGCGCGACCTCGACCTCACGCAGACCGAGGTCCAGTGGGTGGTCAACGCCTACCTGCTCGCGATCGCCGCCCTGGTCGCGGTGGGCGGGCGCCTGTTGACCATGTTCGACCCGGTGCGGATGTTCCAGCTCGGGGTGGTCGTCTTCGCCGCCGGCTCGGCGGCGACCGGCCTGGCGGACGGCGAGGCCATGATCATCGCCGCGCGGGCGGTGCAGGGGGTCGGCGCGGCCCTCGATGATCCCGCCCTCGGGATCGCTGGTGCTCAACAGCTTCCCGCTCAGCGAGCGCGGCCGGGCGATGGGGATCTACGCCGGGGTCTCCATGGTCTTCCTGTCGCTGGGGCCTCTGCTCGGCGGGCTGCTCACCGAGATCGACTGGCGGCTGGTGTTCTGGGTGAACGTGCCCCTGGCGGCCGTGACCATCCTGCTCACGGTGGTGGCGAAGCCCGACGGCGCGCGCGCGGGCGGGCACTTCGACGTCCCGGGCGCCCTCACGCTGGTCCCCGGGCTGATCGGGCTGGTGCTGGCGCTCCAGCAGGGCTCCGACTGGGGATGGAGCGCGCCGATCACGATCGGGCTGCTGGCGGCCTCCGGCGTCCTCCTCGCCGCGTTCCTCGCGCTCGAGCCCCGTGTGCGCGAGCCCATCGTGGAGCTGCGCCTGTTCCGGGGGCGCAACTTCGCGGGCAACAACGCCGTGCTCTTCCTGGTGCAGTTCTCGCTCGTCGGGATGACGGTCTTCGGCGCGATCTTCGTCCAGGACATCCTCGGCTTCAGCAGCATCGAGGCGGGGCTCTCCCTGCTCGCCGTGACGCTGCCGCTCCTCGTGCTGGCGCCCGTCTCCGGCGGCATGTACGACCGCATCGGCCCGCGCGGGTTGGTCACCCTCGGGTGCGCCATGGGCGGCGCCGGGATCATCTGGACGGCGGCCGTGCTCGAGAAGGAGAGCTACCCCTGGATGGTCCCCGGGTACATCTTCATCGGCGTCGGGATCGGCCTCGTGATGGGGCCGTCCAACACCGACGCGATGAACGCGGCGGCCGCGGAGTTCCGGGCCCAGGCTCAGGGCGTCATCCAGACCGTGCGCCAGGTGGGCGCGACGATCGGCCTCGCGATCATGGGCGTGGTCGTGACCCAGGTGGAGACCTCGCGCCTGGAGTCGAGCCTGGGCGCGCTCGGCCTGCCCGAGTCGGAGATCGCCCAGGTCGAGAACGTCCTCTCGAAGGGCGCCTCCGACCAGGGGGACGCGCTGGCCCAGGTCCCGGCCTCCGAGCGCGCGGCGATCGTGGACGACGTCACCGACTCGGTCACCGACGGCATCGCGGCGGCGCTCTACATCGGGGGCGGCGCCCTGATCCTGGGCGCCGTCATCGGGTTCGTCGTCCTGCGCCACGTCCGCTACGACGAGGAGGGCGTCCCGGCCGTGGCGGCCGGCTGAGCGGGCCTCAGCGCGCGGTGAACCCCACGATCAGCTGCGCGGCCTCGAGCGGGACGTCGAGCTGGGGGCAGTGGCCGACGCCCTCGAGCTCGACCCAGTCGGCGTGGGGGAGCCAGTCGTCGCGATAGCGCGCCGCGGCCGACGGCCACGGCAGGAGCCTGTCGTCGGTGCCCCACACGATCCGCACCGGGCAGGTGATCCTCGCCGCGTCGAGGCGGTACCCCTCGCGGAGCGCGTACTCGATCATGGGCTCGGCCCCGTCGCAGCGCGCGACGCCGAGCATCTGGTGGGCGAGCAGCTCGGCGGGGATGTGCTCGAAGCTCGCGGTGATGAGCCGCGTCGCGCGGCGCCGGCCCTCCGGTGAGGCCACGATCGCCCCCGCGTGGGGCGCGGCGGCCGCGGCCTGGTCCCGCATCGTCGCCTGGAGGGCGAGCAGCTCCTGCCACGACGCGTCATCCGCGGCCCAGCCGCCGGCGGGGGCGAAGGCCACGACCGACCTCGCCCGTCCGCGCGCGGCGAGCTGCAGCGCCGTGTAGCCGCCGAGCGAGTTGCCGACCAGGTGCGCCGTCTCCCAACCCGCGGCGTCCATCGCGCGCTCGATCGCGTCCGGGACGAGGGCGTCGTTGACCTCGCCCGCGATCGGCGGCCCGCCCGCGTGGCCGGGCAGCGTGAGGGCGAGGACGTCGTGGTGGCGCTCGAGCTCCGGCAGCACCAGCTCCCACGTCCTCCACGTGTCCATGAAGCCGTGCAGGCACACGAGCGGCGGGCCGGACCCGCCGCGGTGCGACGGGGTGAAGGCGCGGATCGGCGGGCCCGCGCGCCTCACAGCCGAGCGGCCAGTCCCTCCACCAGGAAGCGCGCGTGGGCCTGGACGGTCGCGGCCTGGCCGATGCGGTTGACGGCCTCGGGGCTCGCGATGGCGTCGGGCCCGCCGCGGTCCATCTCGGCCTGCTTGGCCCCGCGGTCCATCGCGAAGATCGTGTCGGCGAGCACCCCCCAAGCGTACGCCGGGCCTCTTGCGGGCCCGGCGGGACGCGCCTCCGGGCCCCTGGCCGGGGCCCTCGGCAGACCGGCGCACCGCCTTCGGCGGGCCGGGCGCCGGAAAGGTCGAAGACCACCGCGACCACGGCCCCGGTCCGAGGTGCTTGTTCCGGCGGCCGGCCCCGGCGCAGCCGGTGCCGCCGGTCTGCAAGATGCGCCCGGCCAGGGCGCATTTGCGCGTCCCAGCGGGCCCGCAAGAGGCCCGCTGTACGCCGGGCTGGCTACGTGATCGTGTACTCGGGGCCGCTGCCGCCCTCGGGCGGCGTCAGGCGCCCCCCCTTGGCGGTGATCGCGCCGCACTGCACGCAGTTCGACGGGCTCAGGTGGACCGTCACCGTCCCGTTCTGGGGCTCGTCGGCGATCTCGTAGACCTTGGCGGGGCACATCCACTCCCACGCGGTCGCGAGCTCCACGGGAACCTGGGTGCGGACCCGGATGTGGCTGGGCTGGTCGTCGCGGGTCTGGTTGCCGCTGGCGAACACGCTGCCGAGCTTGTCGAAGACGTACTCGCCGTCGGGCTTCGGGTAGCCGGCGCTGCGCGAGCCCAGGAAGACCGGCTCGGCGGCGTCGGGCTTGAAGCGCACCCGCTTGCGCGGGGCCTTGCCGAACGACGCGGTCTGCATGCCGTGGACCATCCCGCCGTAGACGAAGCCCTTCTGGAACGCGGGGCGGATGTCGCGGACCTTCCAGAGCTCCTTCCAGATCGCCGACTCGCGCACGCGCGTCGTGTAGCCCCACAGGCCGGCCGGGGTCGTCGCCTTCCCGGCCTTCAGCGCCTCGTAGATCGCCTCGGCGGCGAGCGTGCCGGAGAGGATGGCGTTGTGGACGCCCTTCAGCGCCATCATGTCCACGAACCCGGCGCTGTCCCCCACGAGCACCGCGCCCGGCACGTGCATCCGGCTGGGCAGGCCGTAGAACCCGCCCCCCGGGATCGTCTTCGCCCCCCAGGCCAGCCGCTGGCCGCCCTCGATGAGGCTCCGGATGAACGGGTGGGTCTTGAACTCCTGCAGCAGGTCGTGGGCCGACAGCGTCGCGTCGGCGTAGTCGAGGCCGACGACGAAGCCCATCGAGATCATGTCGTCGCCCATCGGGTAGAGCCACGAGCCGCCGTACTCCCGGTACTTGGTGGCCAGCCGCAGCGGCCAGCCGAGGGTGTGGACGACCTGCCCGAGCGGGCGCGGGACCCGCCAGACCTCCTTCACCCCGAGCTCCCAGATCTGGGTGGAGTCGCGGTCGAGGTCGAAGTGCCCGCGCACGAGGCTGGTCAGGTGCCCCGGGGTGCCCTCGGCGAGCACGGTGACCTGGGCCTGCACCTCGGCGCCGGGCTCGAACGCCGGCAGCTCCTCGCCGTCGCGGCCGCGCCCCTTGTCGCCGGTGAGGACGCCCATCACGCGCCCCTGGTCGATCAGGACCTTCTGGCAGTCGGTCTCGGGCAGCATGTAGGCGCCGAGCTCCTCGGCCTGGTCGCTCATCCAGCGGGCGAGCTGGCTGATCGAGATGACCCAGTTGCCGTGGTTCTTCATCTGCGGCGGCGTCGGGAGGCGCACCTTCGCCTTGGGCCGCATGAAGTACACGGCCTCCCCGGTGACCTCGCCGTAGCGTGGGAAGTCGTCGTCGGCGACGTCCGGGAAGAGCGCCTTCAGCGGGCCCGGCTTCATCACGGCGCCCGACAGCAGGTGCGAGCCCGCCGTCTTGCCCTTCTCCGCGACGGCGACCGGCACCTCGCCGAGCTGCTCGGCCAGCTCCGGGTCCTCGCCGAGCAGCTGGCCCAGGCGCACGGCCGTCGCCAGCCCGGCGGGCCCGGCGCCGACGATCAGCACCCCGACGTCGATGCGCTCGTCCTCCGCCGCGGACGGGGCGACGATGTAGTCGGACGACTTGAAGGGGGGCGGGTACTCGGCCGGGACGGTGCTCATGCGGCGGCTCGCTCGTCGTCGGGCAGGGTGCTGATCCTACCGGCGCGAGGCCGCGCCGGTTGACCATCTAGAGGCTGATCGCGTCCTTCTGGCCGCTCACCTCGGCCGCCAGCTCGCCGACCACCGCCTTGGCGTCGCCGAACACCATCTGGGTCTTCTCGTTGAAGAAGAGCTCGTTCTCGATGCCGGCGAAGCCCGCCCGCATGCTGCGCTTGACCACGAAGATCGAGGCGGCCTTGTCGACCTCGAGGATCGGCATGCCGTAGATGGGGCTTCCGGAGTCGTGGCGGGCGGCCGGGTTCACCACGTCGTTCGCCCCCAGCACGAGCACCACGTCGGTCTGGGGGAAGTCGGAGTTGATCTCGTCCATGTCGAGCAGCTGCTCGTACGGCACGTTCGCCTCGGCCAGCAGCACGTTCATGTGGCCGGGCATGCGGCCGGCGACGGGGTGGATCGCGAAGCGGACCTCCACCCCCTCCTTCTCGAGGACGTCGGCCAGCTCGCGGACCTTGTGCTGCGCCTGCGCGACGGCCATCCCGTAGCCGGGCACGATCACCATCGAGCGGGCCATCTTCATCAGCTCGGCGGCCTCGTCGGTCGAGGCGGACCGCACGCGTGCCGAGCTCGGCCGGGTCGGCGCCCGCGCCGACCGCGTCCACCGCCCCGAACGCGCCGAACAGCACGTTGCGGAAGGAGCGGTTCATCGCCCGGCACATGATGATCGCGAGGATGATCCCCGACGCCCCGTCGAGGGCCCCGGCCACGATCAGGAGCTTGTTCTCCAGCACGATGCCGAGGGCGGCGGCCGACAGGCCGGCGTAGCCGTTGAGCAGCGCGATGACGGTCGGCATGTCGGCGCCGCCGATCGGGATGATCAGGAACACGCCGAACGCCAGCGCCAGGACCGCGATGACGGGCACGATCCACGTCTGGCCCGGGTCGGCCACGAGCACGATGACCAGCGCCAGCGCCACTCCCAGCACCGCGAAGTTCACCGCGTTCTGGCCGGGGTAGACGATCGGCCGCTGGGGCAGCCACTCCTGCAGCTTCCCCGCCGCCATCAGGCTGCCCGTGAAGACGAGGAAGCCGAGCACGATCTCGATCCCGAGGACGGCCGTCGTGAACTCGTTGAAGTTCTCGTGCTCGAGGTAGTAGTGCGCGACCCCGACGAGGGCGGCCGCCAGGCCGCCGAACGCGTGCGAGAGCGCGATCCGCTGCGGCATGGCCGTCATCGGGACGAGCAGGCCCAGCGGCACGCCGATGGCCGCGCCGATCAGCGCCGCGACCGCGATGAGCACGTAGCCCTCGGTCGTCATGTCGGGCCAGAAGAGGGTCGCCACGATGGCGATGGCGAACCCGACCTCGCCGGCCAGCACGCCGCGCCGCGCGGTCTGCGGCGAGGTCATCCACTTCAGCGAGAAGGCGAAGCCGAGCGCCGCGACCAGGTACGCCAGGTTGATCCAGTCCAGGCGGCTCACGGGGGCGTCCCGTCCTCGGAGGACGGCGCCGGCCGCGGGCGCTCGCGCGTGCGGAACATCCTCAGCATGCGGTCGGTGATCAGGAAGCCGCCGACCACGTTGATGGTCGAGGCGATGACGGCGATGAAGCCGAGCACCTGGGCGTAGGTGGTCTCGGACTGGCCGAGGATCACGATCGAGCCGACCAGGGCGATGGCCGACAGGGCGTTCGTCAGCGCCATCAGCGGCGTGTGCAGCAGCTTCGGCACGCGCCGGATCAGCTCGAAGCCCAGGAAGGCGGCGACCGCGAAGACGAAGAGGCTGGTGATGATGACCTCGTTGGTCACCTCGCGACCTCCTCCCCTGCGCCCAGGGCGGCGCGCACGCGCTCGTCGACGACCTCCCCGTCGCGGGCGACCGCGCAGCCGGCCACCAGGTCGTCCTCGGTGTCGAGCGCGAGGGCCCCGTCGCGCACGAGCAGTCCGACGAAGTTGGCGACGTTCTTGGCGTACATCAGGCTCGCGTGGTGGGGGGCGCTCGAGGGGACGTCGACCGGGCCGATCACGCTCACGCCGCCGACGTCCACGGTCCTGCCCGGCAGGCTCGGCTCGACGTTGCCGCCCTGCTCGGCGGCCAGGTCAACGACCACCGAGCCCGGGCTCATGGCCTCGACCATCTCGGCGGTGATGAGGACCGGCGCCCTGGCCCCCTGCACCTGGGCCGTCGTGATCACCACGTCGCTCGCCGCGACGGTCTTCAGCATCAGCTCGCGCTGGCGGGCCAGGGCCTCGTCGCTCATCGCGGTCGCGTACGCCCCCGATCCCGAGCCCTCCTGGCCCGTCTCCAGGGGCAGCTCGACGAAGCGGGCGCCCAGGCTCTGGACCTCCTCCTTGGCGGCCTCGCGCACGTCGTAGGCCTCGACCACGGCGCCCAGGCGGCGCGGCGGTGGCGATCGCCGACAGCCCGGCGACCCCCGCGCCGACGACGAAGACGCGCGCCGGCGCGATGGTGCCCGCGGCGGTCGTCATCAAAGGGAAGAGCTTCGGCAGAGCCTGGGCGGCGATCAGGACCGCGCGGTACCCGGCGATGTTGGCCTGGGAGCTGAGGACGTCCATCGACTGCGCGCGCGTGGTGCGCGGCAGGAGCTCCAGCGAGAAGAGGGCGGCGCCGCGCGAGGCCACGGCGGCGGACACCTCGGGCGCCGCGAGCGGCGCCGCCATCCCCACGATCGCCTGGCCGGCGCGCAGCCGGGCGAGGTCGGGGCTCGCGGGGTCGCCCCCGAGCACACGTACGCAGGCCACCACATCGGCCCCCAGCGCGTCCTCGCGCGTGCCGATGACCGCGCCGCGGTCCTCGTAGGCGGAGTCCGGGAAGCCCGCCGCCTTGCCGGCTCCCGACTCCACGATGACGGTGGCACCGAGCTTGACGTAACCGGCGACGACCGCCGGCGTGATCGCCACCCGGCGCTCGCCGTCGCGCAGCTCGACCGGAGCGCCGACGGACAGCGGGCTCGGGTCTGGGTCCCCCTCGGAAGAGGGGGCAAGGCTGGCGTCGGACAAGGCGGTGACGTTCCCGGTGGGCGAGTGGGGGTGGCGCTGTTTACCGGACGGGCGGGGGGAGGTCAACGTCCGGGGCCGGCCCCCCGGCCGTCCCTAGGCTGCGGTGAGGTGGCTGTAGACCTCGCAGAACCTCGTCCGCGGCGGCTCGGTGAGGCCCGCCTGCTGCCCGAGCGGCCCGATCTTCTCCTGGGCGAAGCTGTCGAAGAGCTCGCGGCTCTCCCAGACGTCGACCACGCGGAAGCCGTCGTCGGTCTTTGTGACCCAATGGAAGAGGGCGCCGGGAGGGCCCGCACCGCCGGGCGTGAAGCCCATCAGCTCGACGACCTGGTCGTACTGCTCCAGGGTCGCGCCCGGGAAGTCGAGGATCACGGCCACCGCCATCGCGTCCCTCCGGAGTCGAACGCCGTCGGGCCGACTCTATGCCGGGGACCCTCGACCCCGCCAGGGGCGCGCCGCCCGCACACAAGAAAAGCCCCGCTCAGGCGGGGCTTTCACCGAGGTGGAGCATAGCGGATTCGAACCGCTGACCTCCTGGGTGCGATCCAGGCGCTCTCCCAGCTGAGCTAATGCCCCGGGTGCGGCCACAACTGTATCGCGCGCCCGTAACTCCGTCATCCCGCAGGCAGGGAGCGGACCGGCGAGCGGGTACTGTGGCCGTGGGTGATCGACCTCCACGCGCACCTCCTGCCGGGCCTCGACGACGGCCCGGCGTCGCTGGCCGGCTCGGTGGAGATGGCGCGGGCGGCATACGCGGCGGGCATCCGCACGATGGTCTGCACGCCCCACATGATGGACCGCTACCCGACGGACCCGCGCCGGGCGCTCGAGCAGGTGGAGCTCGTGAGAGAGGCGCTCGAGGTGGCCGAGGTGCCGCTGCGCATCCTGCAGGGGGGCGAGATCGCCCTCGCGTACCTCGACCGCCTCGACGACGAGGCCCTGCGGCTGGCGAGCATCGGCGGGGCCGGCAGGTGGCTGCTCGTCGAGATGCCCTTCCAGGGCTGGCCGCTGGCGCTGCCGAGGACGATCGCCGACCTCGAGATCCGCGGCTACGGGGTGATCCTGGCCCACCCCGAGCGCGCCGAGGCGGTCCAGCACGCGCCCGACCGTATGCGCGACCTCGTGGGGCGCGGCGCCGTGGTGCAGCTGAACGCGGGGTCGTTCCTGGGGGAGCACGGCGCGGCCGCCCGGCGGGCGGCGCTGACGCTCCTCGGCGGCGGCGTCGCCCACTTCCTGGCCACCGACGCCCACTCGGCCGGCCCCAGCCGCCCGCCGGAGCTGGAGGAGGGCCTGCAGGCGGCCGCCGACGGCACCGACGTGGACCCCCGGGCGCTGCGCTGGATGGTCGAGGACGGCCCCGCGGCCGTGATCGAGGGGCGGCCGGTGCGGCCGCCGCGGCTCACGCCGCGGCGAAGGCCCCGGGCGGCCGGGAGCCCGGCGCCTGCCGGGCCGCGGCAACGGACTCCAGGGTGATCCGCAGGCCCTCCTCCAGCGAGGTCTCCGCGCGCCAGCCCCAGAGCCGCTCCGCCAGCGCCGGGTCGAGGGCGCTGCGCTGCAGCTCCCCCAGGCGCGCGGGCAGGAGCTCGGGCTCGCCCTCGTAGCCGAGGCCCTCGATCAGATCGAGCACCGTCGCCTCGCGGCCCGTGCCGACGTTGGCGGTCACCCCGGCCGGCCCGGCCTCGGCGGCCAGCAGCGCCCGCACGACGTCGCCGACGTAGACGTAGTCGCGCGTCTGCAGGCCGTCGCCGAAGACCCGGGGCGGCCGGCCGTCCAGCAGCAGGCCGCAGAAGATCGCCACCACCCCCGCCTCGCCGGTGTGGTCCTGGCGCGGGCCGTAGACGTTCGCCAGGCGCAGCGACGACGCCCTCGCCGCCGTAGAGCCGCCCGTAGAGCTCCAGGTAGCCCTCGCCGGCCATCTTGCTCATGCCGTAGTGCGAGAGCGGGCGGGCCTCGGCGGTCTCGGGCGTCGGCACCGGCAGCCCCTCGTACTCGCCGTAGGCCGCTCCGCCGGTGGAGGTGAAGACCACGCGCGCGCCGACCGCCCGGGCGGCCTCCAGCACGTTGAGGGTCCCGACGATGTTGACGTCGGCGTCGAAGGCCGGGTCCTCGAGCGCCTTGCGCACGTCGGCCTGCGCGGCGAGGTGGAAGATCGTCGCCGGCCGGGCCGCCTCGACGACCCCCATCAGGTCGCCCGCCGCCCGGACGTCCATCTCGTGGAACGCGGCCTCGCCCGGCACCCGGATCGCCTGCCCGTTCGAGAGGTCGTCGACGACGTGCACCGATCGGCCGTCGGCGACGAGCGCGTCGGCCAGGTTCGAGCCGATGAAGCCCGCGCCGCCGGTGATGAGGGCGGTGGTCACGCTGATACCTTTCGGCCGATGGTCACGAGATCTTGAGCGACGCCCAGCATGGCATGAGCGAGGCCGGGGACAACGGCGGTTCGGGGGGCGACGGCCGGGGGGTGCACGCCCGGCTCGCGGAGGAGGCCGAGCTGCGCTGGGCGCGCCGCACGCCGTCGCGCTCGGCGCGCTGGGCGGGATGGGCCCTCTGCGTCGCGCTGGCCGTCGCCGTGGTCGTCGCGGCGGTGCGGGTCGGCCTCTGGTAGCGCCGCGCTTCATCGCGCTGGAGGGGATCGACGGCAGCGGCAAGACGACCCAGGCCGGCCTGCTCGCCGACGCGCTCGAGGGCCGCGGGCTGCGGGTGACCCGCACCCGCGAGCCCGGCGGGACGCTGCTCGGCGAGCGCGTGCGCCGGGTGGTGCTGTCCGGCGAGCCGGGTGAGCTCAGCCTGGTGGCCGAGGCGCACCTCTTCGCCGCAGCCCGCGCCGAGCTGGTCGAGCGGGTGGTGCGCCCCTCGCTGGCGGCCGGGCGCTGGGTGGTGAGCGACCGCTTCCTGGATTCCTCCCTCGCCTACCAGGGGGCCGCGCGCGGCCTCGGCATCGACTGCGTCCTGCAGATCAACAGCACGGCCGTGGGCGACTGCCTGCCGGACCTCGCGCTCGTCATCGACACGCCCGTGGGCGCCGCCTCGTGGCGCCGCTCGGCCGCGCCGGACCGGATCGAGGCCGAGGGGGCCGGCTTCCAGGGCCGGGTTGCCGCCGGCTACCGGGAGATCGCCGAGCGCTTCGCCGAGCGGGTGCGGCTCGTGCCGGGCGACGGGTCGGTCGACGAGGTGCACGCCCGCGTCATGGCCGCCGTCGGGCAGTTCCTGTGATCGAGGTCCCGGGCCAGCCGCTGGCCCAGAGGATCCTGCGGGCGGCCGTCGCCGGCGACGCTCCCGCCCAGCAGCTCATGCTGTTCGGCCCCCCGGGCACCGGCAAGCGCCGGGCCGCGCGCGACGCCGCCTGGGCGCTGATGGATCCCGAGGGGACCCACCGCCACACCCGGGAGGCGCTCGATCTCACCGAGGTCGAGGCGGTCGGCCAGCAGATCCTCCTGCGCGACCTCGAGGCGGCCCTGGCCGAGATCGCCAGCCGGCCGAGCGTGATGGCCCGGCGGGTGATGATCGTGCAGGGCGCCGAGCGGCTGCGGGACCAGGAGGGCGCGCCGCGGCTGCTGAAGACGCTGGAGGAGCCGCCGCCCCTGTCGCACATCGTGCTCGTGACCGACAGCCCCGCCGACGTGCTCGACACGATCCGCTCGCGCTGCCTGCCCGTCCCGTTCCGCGCGGCCGGCTGGCGGGCGACGGCCGAGGCGGGCGGGCCCTTCGAGCTGGCGATGCGCGGGATCGGCGTCGAGCTCGCGCTGGCGGCCCTCGCCGGCGGCGCGGCCTCGCCGGGACGGCTGGTCCGCGAGCTCCAGAGCCGGATGGAGGCGGCCGCCGACGCCAGCCCGTCCGAGCGCCCTGACGGCGCTCCGCGAGGAGGCGGCCGCCCTCGACGGCAAGCGCGGCGGGCGCACGGCCGCCAAGCGGGCCGAGGACCAGGAGAAGCGCGAGCGGCGGCGGATGGTCACCGACGGCTGGACGCTGGTGCTCGACTCCGCGGCCGCGACCGCCGCCGACGCCCTGGCCGTCGCGGTCGGCGCCGAGGGAGCGGTCCGCCACCCCGACCGGCTCGAGGAGCTGCGGCAGGTCGGCCCGCCCGAGCGGCCGCGAGTTCCTCGAGCGGGCGGTGGCCGAGATGCAGCTCACCCGCTCCGAGCTGGTCCTCAACCCGAGCGCCGACCTGGCGGCGGAGGCCCTGCTCGAGCGCATCGACGCCGCCCGCCACGGCCGCGCCCCGGCGCGGCTGGTGGGCCACGGCCGCCTGCCGCCCTGACCGGATGACTTTGTAAAGCCCCTCAACCGGGGAGCTCGTCGGGCTCCGTACCTCCAGTGCGATCGACGCCCCACTCCCCATCCAACAGGAGGATGCCCATGAGGTCCCACCGGCCCGTGTGGCTGACGGCTGCTCACCGCAGCCCTCGTCGCGGCGCTGGCGCTCGCCTTCGTCCCCGGCGCGCAGGCCACCGGCAAGGGCTCGCAGACCGCCGACGCCGACACGCTTCTCTACCGCCGGCGCCACCACCGTGGCGCTCGACCCCGGCGCCGCCGCCGCGCTCGAAGTCCCTCGACGTCACCGTTGTCGCCCGTCCGCCGGCCCGGGTCCGCCGCTCAGGAGCCCCGGCCGACCCGCCCCCCGCTGCGCAGGGCCTCCTCGACCTCGTCGATCCACTCCCGGTGGGCGGCGACCAGGCGGCGGCCGAGGGCGTGGACCATCTGCAGGTAGCGCTCGCGGTGCGGCAGCGCGGCGGCGCGCTCCAGCGCTTCGCGGTTGAGCGCGTCCAGCTCGTCGATCTCGGCCCGCATGGCCGCCAGGCTGTCGGCCAGCTCGGCGTCGTCCGCGATGTCCCCCGCGAGCACCCGCACGATCGCCTCGTGCTGGATCCTCGGCCACGAGGACGGCTGCGCGATCCACTCCTGCAGCGCGCGCTCGCCGGGCTCGGTGAGCGAGTAGATGGTGCGTTCGCGCGTGCGCCCGGGCGCCCGGGTCGCCATCAGGTAGCCGAGCGACCGCAGCCGCTTCGGCTCGGCGTAGAGCTTGCTGGGCGCGGCCGCCCAGTAGAGACGCCCCCCGAAGCGCATCATCTCGACGAGGTCGTGGGGGCCCGCGCCGCCACGCCCCACCAGGGCGAGGACGAGGTAGGAGAGGGGGTTGAGGCCGGTGCTTGACATAGCTCCCTTTGGGATATTATAACTCTCCTTGGGAGTTTACCTCACTGAAGGAGATCCGCGATGAGCACCACCGCACCCGCCCCGCCTCTCTCGCCCGTGGCCCTCGCCGACCGCGAGGGCGAGGCCCACTGGTTCTTCGGCGGCCTCTACACGCTGAAGGCGACCGGCGCCGACACCGGCGGCGCGATGACCGTCTTCGAGGTCCTGGCCGGCGTCGAGGCCGGGCCCCCGCTGCACGTCCACGAGCACGAGGACGAGGCCCTCCACGTCCTCGAGGGCGAGATCGAGCTCCACGTCGGCGACCTCGTCACCCGGCTCGGCCCCGGCGGCTGCGCTTTCGCCCCCCGGCGCGTGCCCCACACCTGGGCCGTCACCTCCGAGGCGCCGGCGCGTCTCTTCGCCGTGGCCACGCCCGCGGGCTTCGACGACTTCGTCAGAGCCTTCGGCGAGCCCGCCCCGGCGCTCACCCTCCCGCCCGTCCCCGACACCCCGCCGGACCCCTCCGCCGCGATCGCCGCAGCGGCCGAGGCCGGCATCCGCTTCCTCGGCCCCCCGATCCGGCCGTCGTAGTGCTCTTGGCCGCCCTGGTGACCGCCGGTGGCCGGAGTCCGGGACGCTAGAGTTGGTCGCGTGGCGCCCCCGCGGGGGCGCCCCGGCCGACGTAGCTCAGCTGGCAGAGCACTTCACTCGTAATGAAGGGGTCCCGGGTTCGAGTCCCCGCGTCGGCTTCCCTCAGAACCCGTCTGTGGTGTGGGTTCGCGCCTCATCAGAGGTCCCTGCGCTGGGGCCACGGCGCGGCCGAGGGACAGCGCATGGCCTGCGAGGCGTTCGCCGCACCGGGCGGGGGTTTGCCCCGCCCCGGGCGGTAGCTTGCGCCTGTGACTCGCGAGGAGGCACTGCGGTCCCTCGCCGCCCTGGCCGACCGGGCGAGAGCGGAGGGCTGGCAGACGCCCCTGCCACCGCCGGAGCGCGCGCAGGCCCGAGCGGCGCTCGCGGCCTTGGGGGGCCTGCTCCCCATGCCTGCCCGCGAGGCGCTGCTGGCCGAGCCGGAGCTGCGCTGGGCTCAAGTGGCGCTGGCGGTGGCCGCGGTCGAGGGCCGAGCCGGTGGCACGTCGAGCTGATCGGCGAGGTTGTCGATCCGGATCCGAGGCTCCGGGAGGGCCGCTGTGCGGCGCGGCGAGCAGTCAGCGGCGACGCCGGAGCGGGTGGTCGGGCGGCACCTCGACGAACACGAGCGCCAGGCCGTCGGGATCGCGGACGACCACCTCCAAGAGCCCCCAGGGCCGGACGGCGGGCTCCTGCTCGATCGGGGCGCCTCGCGCCGCGAGGCGCTCGCGCACGGCCCCCAGGTCGCCCACCTGGAGGAACAGGCGGACCGCACCCGACGGGGGCTCGGTCGAGGAGCCCGACACCTCGAGGAGCCCGCCCCCGAGGAAGAAGACGACCCCCGCGCTCGCGCCCCTGACCCCACTCGCGGTAGACGGCCAGCCCGAAGCGTCTCCTCGTAGAAGCGCAGGGAGCGCTCGAGGTCGCGCGGCGACAGGAGGACGCGGCTCGAGAGCACCCCCATCGGGGCGAGCTTAGTGGGCCAGCGTCGCGGCGTCGGTCCCGCTGGCCCCTCGACCAGACAACCCTGTCTCTCTACCTCAGGATCGCTCGGGCTCGGCAGGACCGAGCAGCCTCCTGAACGCCGAGATCGCCACCTCACCGTGCGCCAGATGACCGCCCGTTCGCACTCGATCAGGCAGTCGGCCGCACTGGCGCTTTCGAGCCTCAGCAATGGGGGAATTCCCCGGCTCTCGCCCGCGATCGAGCCGCTCGAGCGCCTCGTCTCGTGCGGGGTTGTCGCGCACTCGGCGCCGGTACTCGCGCCAGCGCCGCCGTCGCGCGGGGCCAGGCGGTCGGCGTTTCTGATCATCCAGGCAAGCCGCGCGGGAGAGGGCGGGACCCGCGTCTCTCGCTCAAGGGCGAGGTCGATGAACCGACGCGCCCGGTCTGGCTCGGCGCCCCAAAGCGCTCGAGTTCGCGGGTGGCGGCTCCACGACGATCAGGGCTGCCGGACTCCCGTGTCGCGGGCGACGTACGCAGACTACCGCCCCGTTTCCGCACGTCATCCAAGGCCCGCCGCGGCAGCCGCCCGCGCGCCCCTGGGGCGCCGGGTGTCAACGGCCAGGAGGACTCGCCTCGGCCTCCCCGCGCCCTGGGACGCACACGACCACCCCGCCGGGCTCGACGGTGAAGCGCAGGCACCGCACCTTCTCGCGGGCTCCGCCGTCCACCTGGTAGAGCACCTTCCGGTCCATCGTCACCCGGATGTCGGAGGCCTTGGTCGTCGAGGCGTGGGGCGCGTCGTCGACCGTTCCCACGACGATGCGCGCAGCCGTCCGCGCCGTCTGCATCGCCCCGGTGGCCGTGAGGACGCCCAGCTCGAGGAGCCCGTCGTCGTCGCGCGAGTCCTCGAAGAGCTCGATGCCGCCGAACAGCGTGCCGACGTTGCCGACGAGGACGCAGCTGGCCTCGCCCGTGAACCAGCGGTCTCCCTCCACGGAGATCTCCGCCCTGAAGGGTGCGGCGCGCACGTGTTTGAGCCCGGCCCAGACGTAGCCCAGGCGGCCGAGCCGGTCCTTCAGGCTGCCGTCGGTCTCGGCGATCATCAGGGCGTCGAGGCCTGCGCCCGCCATGACGGCGAAGGCCTCCCCGTTGATGCGCCCGACGTCGATGCGACGCCGCTCGCCGTCGAGGCCGACGTTGACCGCGGCGGCGACGTCTGCGGGGATGCCGAGGTTCGACGCCAGCAGGTTCGCTGTCCCGGCCGGCAGCAGCGCGACGGGGACGTCGCTGCCGGCCATGGCATCGATGGCCCTCTGCGCCATGCCGTCTCCGCCCCAGACGAAGATCAGGTCCGCGCCCCATTCGAGGGCCTTGCGGACCTGCTTCGGCGCCTTGCGGCTCTTCGGCACCTCCCGCCACCGCACCGTGCCGACGCCGCGCCCCTCGAGGGCCCGGCGCAGCTCGGGAAGCCCGCCCCCGAAGCTCTTGCCGCGGTGCGCGACGACCGCCACCTTCATGTCCGGCGCTCCCCCGCTCCAGCCACGACGGGGTGGCCGGGCCGGTCACGGCGCCGCTTCACCTCGCCGTAGGCTCGGACGGCGATCAGCGCGACCGCGAGGCAGCCCAGGCCGAGCAGCACACCGCCGAGCGAGTCGAGCGGATGGTGCATCCCGCGGTACATGCGCGAAAGCGCGACGGCGAGGACGATCGCGATCGCGAGCGTCCACACGACGACGGTGACGGCCGGGCGCCGGACCCAGGACGCGACGAGCAGCGCGAGCCCGACGTAGACGACCGTCGTCGCGGCGACGTGACCGGATGGGAAGCTCTCGTCCACCGGAAGGTCCTCCAGGCGGGGGACGTCCGGCCGCTCCCGCGGCGCCGCCCAGGCGGCGAGGCGGTAGAGGGTCACCTCGATGACGATCGCGGTCGCGAGGAACGCGCCGATCCGCAGGCGCCGCGCGAACGCGGAGACCACGAGGGTCCCGATGACCAGCGCGGGTATCACGGGGAAGTCGCCGATGCGCGAGGCGACGGAGGAGGCATCGGTGAGCCACGGACGACGGTGGTCGGCGAGCCACCGCGGCAGCCACTCGTCGGCGTCCGCGACGGCCCCGGACCGCAGGAGCACGTCGGTCACGAGCAGCCCGAGGAGCGAGATCGCCAGCGCCAGGGCCGCCCACCCCACCAGCGTGGCGACCGCGTATGCCCCGACGGGGCGACGGTCGCCCCACCACCGGCCGAAGGTCGCGGCGACGCCCCTCTCCCGCGGCTCGACGATGGTCGCGTGGCTCCCGCGGCGCGCGCCGTCCGACTCGTCCAGAGTGGGTGCGCCGATCTCGTGGGACCCGCGTGCGACCGCCACGCGGATGCTTCTCCCCGCCCCCGGGCAGAAGAAAACCTGCGTCGGGGAGCCCGATGCTGGGAACATCCCGTTCATGCCGCTCCTCCTGCTCATCCTCGTCGCGGCGTTGGCCGGCGGCCTCGCCGCGGGGCTCGCCCTGCGCTACCCCGACGCGGCGCCGGGGGCGACCGCGGCGCCGGTCGCGCGGGCGGCGGCGCGGAACACCGGGATCCACCGGTGGCTGCGCGCGCGTCGCGACCCCGCGGTGGCGACGGGGCTCCTGCTCACGTTCGCGAGCGTCGCGGCCGTCGTCGGCGGCGTGGTCATCGCCGTGCTCGCCTACCTCGTCCGCCAGGACGACGCTGTGAGGCGCGCCGACGCCTGGGCCGCCCGGTGGGGGCACGATCACGCCACGGACGCGAGCGACGCGGCCATCACCGCCGTGACCCAGATGGGCGAGACGTGGTTCGTCGTGATCGCGGGCCTCGTCATCGCGGCCCTCGAGCGGCGGCGCGGATCGAGCTGGCTCGTGGTCCCCTTCCTGATCGCCGTCGTCCTCGGCGACAAGCTCGTCACGACCGCGATCAAGGAGCTGGCCGACCGGGCCCGGCCCACGCTCAACCCGATCGCGGAGACGCTCGGCCCCTCCTTCCCGAGCGGTCACGCGTCCACGGCCGCCGCCTTCTTCGCCGGGGCGGCCCTGGTCCTCGGCCGCGCCCGGCAGCGGCGCGTGCGCGTGGCCCTCGCGGGCGTGGCGGTCGGTCTGGCGGTGGCGGTGGCCGCGAGCCGGGTGCTCCTCGACGTCCACTGGATGTCGGACGTCGTCGCCGGGCTGGCGCTCGGCTGGGCGTGGTTCGCGCTCTGCTCCATCGCCTTCGGGGGGCGCCTTCTGCGCTTCGGCGCGACCGCCGAGCGCGCCGAGGCGGCCGCGGAACGGGCCACCGTCGGGACGCCGCGCGCCTGACCGGGACCCGCGAGAACCAGCGCCCGTCCAGATGTAGTTCCTAAGAGCGTTGTTGTCCGGGCCTCCCTGGAGGCTGGGCGTTGCCAAACGCCCCAGCTTCCAAATGAGGTCCCGGATGAGGCTGCAAGCTAACGCCAGGCTCGGCCCGCTTGGCCGGGCGGTGATGGTGGAGCGAGTGCTCGCGGGCTGCACGGCGCGCGAGGCGGCCCAGGCGGCCGGCGTGAGCGCCCAGACCTGCCGCAAGTGGGTGGCCCGCTATCGGGCTCAGGGCGCCGGCCGGCGCCTCCACGATCGGCCCTCGGTCGCCCACCGCATCCCGGCCCGCACCGCCCCGAGCGGGTCGAGGCGGTCTGCGCGCTTCGCCGGCTGCGCTTCACCGGCGCCCAGATCGCCGAGATCCTGGCCATGCCGGCCTCGACCGTCTCGGGCGGTGCTGCGGCGCTGTGGCATGGGTCGCCTGGGCCGGCTCGGCCTCGAGCCGGCCCGCCGCTACGAGCGTCAGCGCGCAGGCGAGCTGGTACACATCGACGTCAAGAAGCTGGGGCGCATCACCCGCCAGACCGGACACCGCATCACCGGGCGCCAGCAACTACAGCGGCAGCCGCACCGATCGAGCAGGGGTGCGACGCCAGATCGCCGGCTGGGAGTGCGTGCACGTGGCCATCGACGATGCCTGCCGCCTGGCCTATGCCGAGGTCCTGACCGATGAGACCGCCCGAAGCGCGGTCGGCTTCCTGCGTCGGGCGATCGCCTTCTATGAGCGCCATGGCATCCGCGTGGAGTCGGTGATGACGGACAACGGCGCACCCTACGTCTCGGCCGCCCATGCCCTGGCCTGTCGCCAGCTCCGGCTGCGCCACCTGCGCACCCGCCCGCGCCGGCCCCAGACCAAGGGCAAGGCCGAGCTTCATCCGCACCATGCTGTGCGAGTGGGCCTACGGGGCGATCTATCGCTCATCGGCCGAGCGCCCCGGGGCGCTCTCGGGCTGGCTGATCCGCTACAACCTGCACCGACCACACGGCGCGCGTGGCTACAGACCGCCCGCAGCCAGGCTCGCCGAGCTGCACAACAACGCTCTTGGGTCCTACATCTAGACCTGCGCGGGGTCGTGGTAGCGCGCGTCCGCGACGCAGTACGCCGCGTAGGCCAGCAGCCCAGCCGCCGTCACCCCGAGCAAGAGCTGGCCGTAGGGCTGGTCGGCGAGCCGGGCGAGGGCGCCGTCGAGGCCCTCCGCCTCGCTGGGGTCGAACTCGACCGCGGCCTTCATCAGGAAGACGCCGATGAGGCCGAACACGACGCCGCGCGCGACGTTGCCGACCACGCCGAGCTTCTCGATGACGTCCCGCGTCGGGCCGCTCACCGTCAGCTCGTCGATGAACTCCTTCGTGACGCCGCGGTAGATGTTGTAGGCGCCGACGCCGATGATGACCAGCGCCACGATGACCACGATCGCGCGGCCGCCCGGCCAGCCGAGGACGCCCGCGGTGGCCTGCTGCTCCTGGCCGGAGCCGCCGCCCGAGCCCGAGCCCGACGACGAGCCCCCCGAGTCGGCGAGCAGCCGGATCGCGAACGCGAACAAGGCCAGGTGGATCACGGCGCTCGCGGCGTAGCCGATCCGCTTCACTACGCCGGTCGCGTCGTCGCCCTGGCCGCCGGTGTCGAAGACGGCCTGCACGAGCCGCCACAGGGCATACCCCAGGAGCCCGACGGCCACCAGGCCCACCAGGACCTTGCCGGCTGGCGCGTCGACGAGCGTCGCGAGCGCTCCCTTCTGATCCGTCGCCTTCCCGCCGGCGCCGAAGGCGAGGGCCAGGGCCAGGGCGCCGATGAGCCCGTACACCACGGCCTTCGCGATCAGCCCCGCCCGGGCCGCCGGCTCGAGCCACTCCCGGTGGACGGCCCTCCGAGCCTGTGCCCTCACCTCGCGCGCCCCGGCCTCCATGGCCGGTCTACTCCCCGCCGCGGAAGCGAACGAAACGCCGAGACCGCCGCGAGCCGAAGGGGAACGGAGCGCGCCGCGGCTCCGACTACCCAGCGGGATCCGCTCCCCGGCCGCACGGCGGCCTCGGCTTCGGTGGCCGGCGCGGCGGAGCGCGCGGACCTCGCCCAGCGCCATGAGCAGGACCGCCTCGGCATCGGCCGGCGGGCGTCCCTCGAGCGCGGCGAGTACCTGCCGGGCGAGGTCACCCAGGGAGTCGGCCCGGCCAGCTCGGGCCGGCTCAGGCCGAGGTCGGCACGGCGCGCCTGGATCGCCCGGCCCAGGTTCCTCGCCCGCAGGGGCGCGGCGGGCGCCGGGCAGCGGCTGGGCGCCGCTCCCGAGGGCCCGCCGCTCTCACCCGGGACCGGGTCTGCCCCCCACGGGTCCTGAGCGCCGTCCGCGGCCCTCGCCCGGCAAGACCCGTACGTCCTAGGCGCGCGCCGGCTCCCCCACCGGGATCAGCTCGATCTCCGTGCGGATGTCGAGCGACGGCATGACGGAGCGGGCGACGCCGCAGGCCCGGACGTGGTGAGCATGGGCGCGCCCGGCGGCCTCGCGCTTGTCCTCCTCCACCTGCAGGCGGTAGCGCACCGTGATGCGGCGCATCACCATCACGCCGTCTTCCACCACCACCTCGGCCTCGGCCCGCGAGGTGAGCCGGTCGCCATCGGAGGGGATCCCACGGGCCGTCAGCGCCCGCCCGAGGGTGCCCGTCAGGCAGGCCGCCACCGAGGCGAGCAGGTAGTCGAACGTGCCGCCGCGCTCGCGGAGCTCGCCCTCACCGAAGCCGTAGAAGTCGCCCTGGTAGCCCGGCGTGCCGAATGTGACGGTCTCGCCCGTCTCCAGCAGCTCCGCCGTGCGCAGCGGCGGATGCTCGCGCGTGACCCGCACATGGCTCGTAAAGCGCGGCTCGCTCATGGGCCCTCGTTTCGCGTCGAGCAGTACATGCACGTTTCCTACCCACGCGTGATGGCGTCAGCACGTTCCCCAACGCAGGCCAACGTGGCCCCAAGCCGACGAGCCCGCGGCGGCGCGCTGTCACGCTTCGACCCTCCCCCATCCCTGGATCAGGGTGAACGTCGTTCCCCATCTGCCCGGATCGGCGAGCTCAGCCTCGGCCGTGCGGCGTAGAGACGCAAGTTCATCGGCGCTCATGAGCGCCAGCAGCCGCGCCTCGAGCGCCACGCTGAACTGAAGGGGCAGGCGCAGATACGGGTGACCTGGCTCGAGCGCGACCACGTGCGCGTCGATCGCGGGGTCGGCCATGCCGCTGCCGCGAAGCAGCGCCGGAACCTCGCGGCCGGCCTCGCCGCCCAAGGCGGCGAAGATCTCATACAGGAACCGGATCAGCTGCTCGGCAGCGGGAGCAGGCGGATTGAAGTGCCACGAGCCGAAGTCCCACTCCTCCAGAACAAGCCAGCCACCGGGCTTGACCAGGCGCCCATGTGCGGCCACCTGCTCGCGGCCACGTCCGAGCGGGGCGATCTGGTACCGGGCATGGACGAGATCGAATGACCGCGGCTCCAGCTTGCTCTCGAACAGGTCGTCGACGACGAGTTCGACATTGGAGATCCCCTCTGCCTCGAGGAAGGGGTGCGCGGTAGCGAGCATGCGCTCATCGACGTCGGTGCCCACGACCTGTCCAGCTGGGCCGACCCACTCGCTCAGGATCCGGAGCCAGCTCAGCACGCCGCAACCGACGTCAAGGGCCCGGCCGCCCGATCCTCCACCAAGGCTCGAGAGCAGGTGCCGTCCGGACGGCTCCCACACGAGCGACTGCAGTTGCAGGCGCTCCAGCTCCGAAGCCTGGTTGGCCAGAAGGTAGGAGCTGCGGTCCTCACCGCGGCCTTCGATCGCCACGGCGAGAAGCTACACCCGCTCAAGGGTCTCGTCGGCCAGTCCGGCCTTGAATCAGCGCAGGGGCAACGGTTGGGCAACACACCCTCCTGCACCAGCGGCAAGACCGGGGAGCCGCCGACCGCCTGAAAGGCCGCGCGCGGGGGGCGACGGGGACCTGCCGAAGATCCTCGGGGCGGCCCCGCCCGGGGCGCCCGACGAGGGGGGCCCGCCGGACGCCGCCGCATGAGGATGCCCAAGGGACTGCGGAAGCTGGCCTCACCCGAGCCGAGGAGGCCCGCCCAGTGGTTGCGCCGAGCCGTCGAGCGCGCGAGCGTTCCGACCATGAGCCTCCGCGAGGAACCCGAAGAGTTGCGCGACCGGCTCCTCGCGTTGACGGCCGCAGGCGGATGGTGGGGAGCGAGGCCGAGCCAGCGGCGAAGACGCTGCGCAGCGCGGCGGAGTGACCGCGCCTGGCCCGCGAGGCGTTCGCCGCACCGGGCGGGGTTTGCCCCGCCCCGGCGGGTAGCTCGCGCCTGTGACCAGCGAGGCGGCCCTGCGGTCCCTCGCCGCCCTGGCCGACCGGGCGCAAGCGGAGGGTTGGCAGACGCCCCTGCCACCGCCGGAGCGCGCAGGCCCGAGCGGCGCTCGCGGCCTTGGGGGGCCTGCTCCCCATGCCTGCCCGCGAGGCGCTGCTGGCCGAGCCGGAGCTGCGCTGGGCCCAAGTGGCCTGGTGGCGGTCGCGGTCGAGGGCCGAGCCGGTGGCACGTCGAGCTGATCACCGAGGTCGTCGATCCGGTTCCGAGGCCCTGTGAGGGCCGCCGAGCGATGCGGCGAGCGGTCAGCCGCGACGAAGGAGCCTGCCACAGTGGAAGAAGACTTCCGCCTCGGCGCCGGCGAGACACCGACGGTGCCTCATGCGCGTCCCCCGCTCGGGGAGTCGTGTCGCCACAGGATGGCGACGTGCAGCACCGAATCGGCGAACGTGATGTTCAACCGCGGCTGTGCGGAGGGCTGGCCCTCGTCGGTTCCGGCGTGCCACTCGCCGCGAACGAAGTCTTCCTCCCTCACCGCGAGGAAGCCCCCGGTGTCGAGCATGAAGGCCTCGAGATCATCACCGTCGGGGCGCCGTGCCGTGAGCTCCGGCTGACCTGCGGGGGTGCCGACCAGCACACCCCTCGCGGCGAGGCGGAAGGGGCCCTGAAGGCTGCCGACGCGCAGCTCGACGAGGACCTCTCGGCCCACGAGATCGGTCAGCTTCGCGAGTGTCGCCGCGTAGTCGAGCGGCTCGTAGAGAGTGTCCGCACCGGTCATCGTGTCCCCCCTCCGGTACCTCGGTCATTCTCGGCTCAGTTGTCAACTGCTGCTCACGACGAGGAAGGAGCAGTCCTGCCAGCGTAAAGCCGCCGCTCGGATGAGGCCATAGAGCCACGCCGCGACGGCCTGGCGCTCGAAATCGGGGGCAACGGGTGGGCAACACAGCACCCTGCACCAGCGGCAAGACAGGAGAGCCGCTGACCGCCTGAAAGGCCGCCGTGCAGCCGTTCGGCGCGATCAGCCGCAATCAGCGACAAGCGCCGCGGCTACCTCGTCATGAGGGGTCCCCGGTTCGAGTCCGGCGTCGGCTTCCGTTGACCAAGGCGTTCTCGCCCTGTCGGCTGGAGCGGCACGCGCCCGGCGGGTATCAACGGATACATCAGGATCGGCGATGGGGCGCCGCGCGCGGCGGATCTGCGTCGTCAGTCGCTGGGTTCGACATGCTCCTCAGCGGATCATGAAGTTGCCCATATGTCGCCCGGCTGCCCGCCGGGCACGGTGCACAGTAGGGGGTGGTTGCGGCGTCCCCGAAGCGGTTCCTCCTCAGCGGCGACGGGTGGCCGTACCTGCTCGTCCCGCTCATCCCGATCGCGATCGTGCTCGAGCTCGCGGGCGCCGAGGCCACGATCATCTTCGCGGCCTCGGCGCTCGGCGTCATCCCGACCGCCGCGCTCATGGGCAAGGCGACCGACCAGCTCGCGGCCCGCTCGGGTCCCGGCATCGGCGGCTTCCTCAACGTCACGTTCGGCAACGCGCCCGAGCTGATCATCGCCTTCTTCGCCCTCCAAGAGGGGCTGCAGGAGGTCGTCAAGGCGTCGCTGATCGGCTCGATCCTCGGCAACATCCTGCTCGTCATGGGCGCCGCGATGTTGGTCGGCGGGCTCAAGTACAAGACGCAGACGTTCGATCGGACGGCGGCCGGCACCCAGGCCGGCATGCTGCTGTTGGCCGTGGTCGCGCTCGTGCTGCCGGCGGTGTTCCAGCTCGTGGAGGGCGGCGGCCTACCCAGCCCGACAGAGGAGTCGAAGCAGTTCTCGAGCGATCTCGAGACGATGTCGATCGCCGTCGCGGTGGTGCTCCTGTTCACGTACCTGATCGGTCTCCTCTTCTCGCTGCGCACCCACGCCGATCTCTTCAACCCCCACCGCGCGGAGGACGAGGAGGACGGCCCGGAGCCCTGGAGCGTGCGCCGCGCGGTGATCATGCTCACGATCGCCGGCATCGCGGTCGGCGTGATGTCCGAGATCCTCGTCGGCTCGATCTCCGAGGCGTCCGACGACATCGGCCTGTCGCCGTTCTTCGTCGGTGTGATCGTCGTCGCGATCGTCGGCAACGCGGCCGAGCACTGGGTCGCGATCTACTTCGCCAACCGCAACAAAATGCACCTTTCGGTCAACATCTCGATCGGCTCGAGCGCGCAGATCGCCCTGTTCGCGGCGCCGGTGCTCGTGCTGTTGTCGTTCGTGGTCGGCGACTTCCCGATGGCGCTCGTCTTCAACGGCTTCGAGCTGGCAGCGGTCCTGCTCGCGGTGTTGATCGCGATCCACGTCGCCAACGACGGCGAGTCGAATTGGTTCGAGGGCGTGCAGCTGCTCGCGGTCTACGTCGTCCTCGCGGTCGTCTTCTTCTTCGTCTGAGCTTCAGCAGGCGCCCCCTCCTGACGTCGATTGGCTGGAGCAGCTGGCGGGCGGCCGAGGCGCGGTCGAGCTTCCCGCATAGGGTCCTCGTGGCCGTCGCCGTCGCTCAGGGAAGACCGGTAGCTGTCGCGAAGGACTCGATCGTCCGCCCGCGGCGAGCAGGGGTACCAAACGGGTACCAGCTCGGCGCGACGGAAGGACACAAGCGTCAGCCGGTTCGATCAAGGACCACCGATTCACAGGCCAACATGCCCACACTTGGTCAGTCTTGATCGGACGTTTCCCCTGCAGGGAGCCTCGTGATGAAGGGGTCCGGGGTTCGAGTCCCCGCGTCGGCTCTCTCCGACCTGCAGGGCCGCGCCACCGCCTCCGGATCGACCTTCGAGCGGCGTGGCCAAACCGCGAGCGTCATGCGTCGGGGACTCCGATGTGGCGGACGACGAATCGGCCGAGGCCTGGGAGGGCCTCGGCTGGGCCGGCTGGTGGCTCGCGAATGCCGAGCTGACGCTCGGCGCGCGCGAGCGCGCCTGTTGAGTTGCGCGCGGGCACCGCGACAGGCTGCTAGGAGACCGCCGCGTGGTGCGTCATGCGGCAGAAGCATGACGACCTGATCGGGACGTCGGCGCGGGCGAGGGCGACGTCGAGCTGTTGCTTGACGATCCGCGCCGGCTCGGGCTTCCCGAGCCGAAGGAGGCACTCGTGGTACCCGTGCAGGCTCCAGACGTTCCCGGGGTGCCAGGACGAGCGCGGGATCGATGGGTCGTAGCCCAGGTCCTCGGCGTAGACGGTCTCGGCCTCCTCGACCCGACCCTGCTCGAGCAGCAGCGCGCCATAGGCGTGGCGCGTGGGCTGCATCCAGCCCCACGGCTCGTCGTACGGCAGCGCGTCGTCGAGCGCGATCGCCCGGCGCAGGTGCTCGAACGCCGCGTCGAACCGGCCGCGCCGGTACTCGAGCTCGCCGTCGAGCATCGCCCCGGCGACGGCGAGGATGTCCTGGCACGTGTTGTTGAACAGGTAGCGCGAGTCGGGTACGCGCGAGACGGCGGCGAGGAACGCCTCGCGCGCCGCGTCGGCTTCGTCCATCCGTCCGGTCGCCGCGTACGCGACGCCCTGCGCGTAATGCGTCATCGCCGTCGTGGTGCAGTAGAGCCCGGGGTCGCCGGGCAGCGGCAGCGCGAGGATGTCCTCCCACATCCCGAAGCGGATGAGCACGTGCAGGCGCATGGGGACGAACGCCTCGAGGTAGTCGGCCATCGGTGGCTGCTCGATCCGCAGCAGCTCTTCGGGCAGCGAGGCCTCGAGGTCGGCCGCAACGCCCAGCGCGACCTGCGACAGGCCGAGGAACATCGCCCCGTAGATCGCGAAGTGGCGGTCGTGCGCGTGGTAGAGCGCGTAGAAACCGACGCGGCCCTCGCGCGCGACGTACTTCTCGTTGACCTCGATCGCCCGTAGGTTCCACTCGAGCGTGCTCTTGTAGTCGCCGCACAGCACGTCGATGTGCGTCGGCATGTGCACGAGGTGGCCGGCGTCGGGGACGAGCGAGCGCAGCTCGTCGGCGACCGGCAGCGCCTGCTCGGGGAACGGCGACATCTCCATCAGGTGCACGTACAGGTGCACGAGCCCGGGGTGCGCGCGGCCGCCCGGCCGCTCGAGCGCGCGCTCGAGCACCTCCTTGGCCTCGAGCGTCGCCGCACCCTCGGACGGCAGGCCCGTGTAGCGATCCCACAGCGCCCACGGCGTGAGGTTCATCAGCGCGTCGGCGAAGAGCGCCGCGACGTCAAGCTCGTCGGGATGCGCGCGATGCACGTCACGCATCGCCTCGGCGTAGTCAGCGTTCCACGCGACGAGGTCGGCCGACGGGTCGTTGACCTGATAGCGGCTCCCGATCGCCTCGACGAGCGCCCGCTCGACCGGCGCGGCGCGGTCCGCGCACGCGCGCGCCGCCGCGACCTCGTCGCACGCCTTCTCCAGCGACGCCGCGAGGTCGACCGGGTCGAACGCCTCCCACTGCTTGTTGTAGTTCGGCCCGATCGCGTACGCGATGCCCCAGTGGGCCAGCGCGAAGCCGGGGTCGTGCTCGACCGCGCGCTCGAAGCACCGGATCGCCTCCTCGTGGTGGAACGCGTACGACCACACCAGTCCGCGGTCGAACCACGTCTGGGCGCTCGTCGAGGCCGTCAACGTCCCGCGCGTGTAGCTGCCGAGATCGAAGTAGGGCTCCATCGCTGCCGCCCCCGTCCTGGACACCTACGTTTCTACAGCTTCTGGCGCCCAGTTCCAGCGAGGCGGTGGCCACCAGCAGCGCGCAGGTCGCCGGCGTGCACGACGTCGTGGCGCTGGTGGCCGAGCTTCAGGGCGCAGTGCGACGGCCGCTGGACGCGCGGTCAGTGGACCGCCCCAAGGG
>CAWIDG010000003.1:0-59527 GCA_963834875.1 Miltoncostaeaceae bacterium | reverse complement strand
CCTGAGCGCCGTCCGCGGTCCTCGCCCGGCAAGGCCCGTACGTCCTAGGCGCGCGCCGGCTCCCTCACCGGGATCAGCTCGATCTCCGTGCGGATGTCGAGCGATGGCATGACGGAGCGGGCGACGCCGCAGGCCCGGACATGGTGAGTATGGGCGCGCCCGGCAGCCTCGCGCTTGTCCTCCTCCACCTGCAAGCCGTAGCGGACCGTGATGCGGCGCATCACCATCACGCCGTCTTCCACGACCACCTCGGCCTCGGCCCGTGAGGTGAGCCGGTCGCCCTCAGAGGGGATCCCGCGGGCCGTCAGCGCCCGCCCGAGGGTGCCCGTCAGGCAGGCCGCCACGGAGGCGAGCAGGTAGTCGAACGTGCCGCCGCGCTCGCGGAGCTCCCCCTCACCGAAGCCGTAGAAGTCGCCCTGGTAACCCGGCGTGCCGAACGTGACGGTCTCGCCCGTCTCCAGCAGCTCCGCCGTGCGCAGCGGCGGATGCTCGCGCGTCACCCGCACGTGACTCGTAAAGCGCGGCTCGCCCATCGGCCCTCGTTTCGCGTCGAGAAGTACATGCACGATTCCTACCCTCAGGTGATGGCATCAGCACCGTTCCCCAATGCAGGCCAATGTGGTCCCACGGCGAACCGCGCACCCCAACCCCGCCCCCCAATTGGCGCCGCGAGCTAGGCGCAGGCCGAACGACCACGCAGCGCGGTCGTCGCCCCGTCGCGGCAGTAGTGGTTCCAGGACTCCACGAACAGCGCGTCCCGGAGCGGGTCGCTCACCTTCTCGTCCCATTTGTACGTGCCGATGCCGCCGTTGTCGGAGAGCATCAGCGCCCGGAACGCGGTGCGCGTCGCCCACACGTGGAACATGCTGTCGAGGTAGACCTCGGGCTCGTCGCTTCCGAGGTAGTCCACCGGGCTGACGTCGGTGGTCGGAAAGAGGCGGTCAGCCGCGAGGCCGAGCGCAGCTCCTGCCGGCGGCCGGCGAGCCATCGCAGCCGAGGCTGGGGAAAGGCCCCTGACTCGCCCTGGAAGAAATCGGCCATCCACTGGTCGCGCCGGGATACGCTCGCTCCTGCAGCGCAGTAGTCCGAGTACTTCGGGTAGAGCTCCAGCGCGAGTGTCGCGTCGGCTCGCAGCAGCTCGTCGATCGCCGGCGCGCTCGGGCGGTTGAACGACGTATACGCCGTCCGGGGGCCGCCCGCGACGAAGGCGCCCCAGCGACCGCGCAGCTCGGGCCGCTCATCGCGAAGCAGCCGTGCGGCCTCGGCGATCTTCTGAACGAGGCCCCCGCCGCCTGCCAGCTCGTCGATCATCGCCATGGCCGCCTGATCGGCGCCGGTCAGCGCGCCGATCACGTCGTCGGCGACGTCCTGCCCGCTCGCGTGGCGCCGGGCCAGTACGTACTTGCACCAGTTCTCGGGCGCGACGTCGGCCGGACGATTCTCCGAGGTGATGAGCGGCAGCTCGTGGCGCTCAACCAGCCCGAGGAGCGCGTCCCAATTCCCCGGAGTGCGCCTGACGACGATGTGGAACATCGGGCCTCGGGCGAATCGCACCGGCCGCGCCGGACAGCTAGACGGCGCTCAGGTCGGGTCGCTCGTAGTGGCCGGCGGTGTCGAGTACGCGCCGGGCGCCCAGGATCAGGTCGAGGTCGCAGTCGGCGTACAGGATCTCCTCGCGACCGTGCACGGGCCCGGCCAGGAGGTTGCCCCAGGGGTCGCAGATCACGCTGCCACCGGTGAAGTGGACATCGGGGCAACCGGCGAGCTCCTCGCGCAGCGGGAAGTCCTCGGGGAAGTCCGCGGTGCGGAGGTACTGCACGGGCGAGAGGACGAAGGCGCCCGCCTCGAAGGCGAACGTCCGCATCGCGGCCACCCAGATGTCGCGGTCATCGGCGGTGGGCGCCACGTAGAAGTCCACCCCGTCCCGGTGGAGGTGCTGGCGGGCGGCGGGCATGAAGTTCTCCCAGCAGATCAGCCCCCCGAGCCGGCCGAACTCCGCCGGCACGACGCCCAGGTCGTCGCCCGCGCCCTGGCCCCAGAAGATGCGCTCGTGCATCGTCGGCACGAGCTTTCGGTGACGGCGGGCCAGCCCGCCATCGGGCGTGAACCACAGGAGCGAGTTCCACAGGGTGCCGGGGCGGCCATCCTCGCGCTCGTTGACCCCGATCGCGACCCAGGCCTCGGCCTGGCGGGCGGCGTCGCCCAGAGCGGCGGCGAGCGGTCCGTCCACGTCCACCGCGTTGTCCCACAGCCGGCGGTGCAGCTCGACCGCGCGCGGGGAGACGATGAGGCCGTAGTGATGCCCCCAGCATGAGCGGGGCATGATCGGGACGAAGCCCTCGGGCAGCGCGATGAGCTTGGCCCCGCCCGCGGCCGCCTCGGCGATGAGCGCGCAGGCCTTCTCCACGGACGCCGGGCCGTCGAGCACGACGGGCGTCGCCTGCACCACCGCTACGCGGACCATCATCGGGCGGCTCCTCCGCTGCGCGTCCGCTCGGGACCCTCCCACACGCCCGCGTCCGGAGCCAACGCCGGGACCCTCTTATTCTCCCGATAACCCGCGGGTATGTACGCTTTCCGCGCCCGTCGATCGGGCGCCCGGCCACGGGCGCCGGGGCATCGGTCTCTCGAACAGGAGCACACCATGAGCACCACCGACATCCCGGTGGACAACGGCGTCAACGTCGAGGCTCTGCTCGGCGTGCGCGAGGCGCTCGCGGACACCCCCGACATCGCGCAGTTCCAGTGGCGCGCGACCACCTCGTGGGTCCGGGGCACCCACAGCCAGTCCAGCGTCGAGTCGTTCTACGGCTTCGGCGAGGAGCAGCAGCACAGGACGACCTTCACCTACGACGCCGACCACCCCCTCCAGTTCGCCTCCGAGGACAACGGCGTGACCCCCGTGGAGTTCGTCCTGGTCGCGCTGGGCAGCTGCCTCACGGCGGGCGTCGCCGCGATCGCGCAGCAGCGTCAGATCCAGCTCCGCTCGGTGAGCGCGACCGTGGAGGCCTCGATGGACCTGCACGGCATCCTCGGCGCCGACCCCGACATCCGCAACGGCTTCAGCGACATCACGGTCACGTACGACATCGACGCGGACGCGAGCCCGGCCGACCTCCAGGCGCTCGTGGCCCAGTCGCAGAAGCGCTCGGCGGTGTACGACGTCCTGACGAACCCGACCAACATCGCCGTCAAGGTCAACTGAGCTCCGGGCAGGAGCGGCGCCCGTGCCCCACGTCCCCGTCGTGGTCGTCGGAGCCGGCCACTGCGGGCTGGCCATGAGCCGCTGCCTCGCCGAGCGCTCGATCGACCACGTGGTCCTCGAGCGCGGCGAGGTGGCGAACTCGTGGCGCACGGAGCGCTGGGACTCGCTGCGGCTGCTCACGCCCAACTGGCTCACCCGGCTGCCGGGGTTCGCCTACGCGGGACCCGACCCCGACGGCTACATGACGGCCGGCGAGGTCGCCGACCTGGTCGAGGCCTACGCCGCGGACGGCGCCGCCCCGGTCCGCACGAGCACGACGGTGACGTCGGTGCGGCCGGCCGGCCCCGGCGGCTACGCGGTCGACACGGACGGAGGGAGCTGGTCGGCCGACGCCGTCGTGGTGGCCTCGGGCGCCTGCAACATCGCGTCGGTCCCGGCGGTCCGGGAGGCCGTCCCGCCGGGCATCACCTCCCTGACGGCGGCGGACTACCGGAACCCGGACCAGCTGCCCGAGGGCGGCGTCCTGATCGTCGGCGCCTCGTCGAGCGGGGTGCAGATCGCCGACGAGCTGCTGCGGCACGGCCGCCCGGTCACGCTCGCGGCCGGCGAGCACGTCCGGCTCCCGCGCCGCTACCGGGGCGCGGACATCCTCTGGTGGATGGAGGCGGCGGGGGTCCTCGACGAGCGCTACGACGAGATGGACGACCTCGTCCGCGCGCGCAGCCTGCCGTCGATGCAGCTCGCCGGCTCGCCCGGCGGGGAGGCGCTCGACCTCAACGCGCTCACCGGCCGCGGGGCGCGGCTGATCGGCCGGCTCAGCGCCATCCGCGAGGGGCGGGCGCTCTTCTCGGGCTCGTTGCCGAACGTCTGCGCGCTGGCCGACCTCAAGCTCGCGCGGCTGCTCGACGCGCTCGACGCCTGGGCCGCCGACTCGGGCCTCGACGTCCCCGAGCCGCCCGAGCGGCTCGCGCCGACCCGGGTGCCCTCGCCTCCGCTGCTGGAGCTCGACCTGCGCAGCGGCGAGATCCGGACGATCCTCTGGGCGACCGGCTACCGCCCGGACCTCTCCTGGCTGGAGCTCCCGGTCCTCAACCCGCGCGGGCGGCTGATCCACGACGGCGGCGTGACCCGCATCCCGGGGCTCTACCTCATGGGCATGCCGTTCTTGCGCCGGCGGAAGTCGACCCTCATCGACGGCGCCCGGGCAGACGCCCGCGAGCTGACCGCTCACCTCGCGGCCCACCTCGACTCAGCTCGTCGCGCCGCGCTCGCGTAGGGTCGCGGATGCACGGCGGAGGAGCGGGATGTTCAACACGGCGGACGTCGCGACGGCGCACGACTGGCCGGCCCTTTCGGCGCTGATCAGGGCGAACCCGGCGACGCGGTGGGTGTCGACGACGCCTCCGCCGGTGGGCCCCGAGCGCTGGGCCCTGCACCTGGGCGCCGAGGACTTCGCCGACGGGGTGAGGCTCGGCCAGCGGATCGCGGCCGTCCTGACCGGCGCGCACCGCGGCCCGAGGCCCGCGACCGTGATCGTCGACGAGCTCCGCGGCGGCGCGAACTCCACCCTGGAGCGGGTCGCGGAGTGCACGAGCTGGCTCCATCGTGAGCACCCCGCGCTCGGCGGCGGACGCTGGGCCATCTACCTGGCCCACCAGAACATCGCGGCCTTCGACACCCTGACCCGGGCGCTCGACCCGGCCCTCGCCGCCGGGGCGACGATCGCCGTGGAGATGTACGCCACCCAGCGCGCCTACTGCGGCGCGGGCGGCGCCGAGGGCGGGGGCGACGACTGGCTCGCCGACTTCTTCCTCGGTGGGCGCGGCTCGTCGCCCGGCGCCGGCTTCGCCTGGCTGGCCGAGCGCCGCCGGCACCTCGGGTCCCACTCCCGCCTGACCGCCGTGCTCGGCGTGACCGACGACTACCTGGACGGTCCCGACCCCTTCGTCTTCCTCGACCGCATGTTCTTCGTCTGGATGAGCCGCACGGGCTTCCCGGGGGTCCTCGCCGCGGCCAACGGCGGCGCGGGGAGCTACAAGTGGCAGCGGGGCCACCTGGACTCCACCACGCGCGACCAGCGCTTCGCGGCCGCGTGGGAGCACTACTGCCGGCGCGGTCAGACGTCCTCCCTGGCCGGCCGCGTCGCCTGCCGGTAGCCCTCCGTGAAGGGGCTCGAGGTTGCCGCTTCGGGACGCCGATATCCTGCCCGCCGAACCCCGGGGTGGGATGCGCCGACGCGGGCGCACGCCGCCGGGACGAGGGGGAGGGACGATGAACGTCGCCCTGTTCGGGGGCTTCGGAAAGACGCCGCTCGCGCCCGGCTGGAGGCGGCAGACCGCGCTCGCCCTCCTGGGGGGCGGCGACCTCGATCTCGGCGCGGCGACGCCCGCCGACGACGCGCGGCTCACGGCGATCGCCATCCTCGGAGGGATCGACGTGCGCGTGCCTCCGGGCACGCGGATCGCGCTCAGCGGTCTCAGCCTGTTCGGCGGGCGCGATGTCGAGGTCCCGCCGGGCGACGGTCCGACCATCAGGATCCGCGCCTTCGCCATCTTCGGCGGCGTCACGGTCAAGCCCACGGAGGCCGCTGCGGAGTGAGCCCGGCCCGGGCGGCCGCCGGGGGCCCGGGGCCGTCGCCGTGACTCAGTCGCAGCCGGGATGACGGCGCAGCGTGGTCGTCGCCCCGTCGCGGCAGTAATGGTTCCAGGAGCGGACGAAGTGCGTATCCCTGCGCGGGTTGCTCACCTTCTCGTCCCACTTGTACGTGCCGATGCCGCCGTTGTCCGCGAGCATCAGCCTCCGGAACCCGGTGCGCGTCGCCCACACGTGGAACATCCGGTCGAGGAAGACCTCGGGCTCGGCGTTGCCGAGGAAGTCCAGGGGCGTGACGTCGGTGGTCGGGAACACGACGGTCAGCCGCGAGCGCGAGCGCAGCTGTCGGCGCCGGCCGACGAGCCATCGCAGGCGCGGCTGGGGAAACGCTCCCGATCCGCCCTGGAAGAAGTCGGCCATCCACTGGTCGCGCCGGGATGCCGTGCGCCCCGCGGCGCAGTAGGCCGAATACCTCGGGTAGAGCTCCAGGGCGAGGGTCGCGTCGGCCCGCAGCAGCTCGTCGATCGCCGGCGCCTCCGGCGGGTTGAGCCTCGTGTAGGCGGTCCGGGGGCCGCCGGCGACGAGGACCCCCCACCGACCACGCAGGTCGGGCCGTTGCAGGCGAAGGCGCCGGGCCGCTTGCGCGACCTTGGGCACGAGGCCGGCGCCGCCGGCCAGCTCGTCGATCAGCGCCATCGCCGCGCGACCGTCGCCGGTCAGCGCGCCCGTCACCGCACCGGCGACCTCGCGCCCCGTCGCATGGCGCCGGGCCAGGACGTACTTGCACCAGTTCTCGGGCGCGACGTCGTCGGGACGGTTCTCCGAGGTGATGAGCGGCAGCTCGTGGCGCTCGACCAGCTCCATGAGCGCGTCCCAGGTGCCGGGGGTGCGCCTGACGACGATGTGGAACACGGGTCAGCCGGAGGCGGTGGCGGCCACCTCCGGGTCCCGCCACACCACGGCGGTGCCCTCGAGCACGACGACACCGTCCTGGTTGGTGATCCTCGTGGCCAGCTCGTGGATGGGCTTGTCCTCGCGGGCGGAGAGCACCTCGACCTCGGCCGTGATCACGTCGCCCGGGGCGACCGGCGCCTTGAAGTCCCAGCTGACGTGGAGGAACACCGAGCCCGGCCCGGGCAGGTCCTCGGCGACGACCGCGTTCAGCAGGCCGGAGGTGACGCCGCCCTGGACGATGATGCGCCCGAAGCGGGAGCGCCTGGCGACCTCCTCGTCGTAGTGCACCGGGTTGCGGTCGCCGGTCATCTCGGTGAACCGGCGGATGTCGTCCGACTCCACGCGGCGGGTGCGCGATGCTCGATCGCCGACTGAGGCCATGGCTGCCGTCCTTGTCATCGGGTGCGGATGACCAGCCTCGCCGCCCCAGGCGGCCGGCGCAATCTGCCAGGAGATGCTCGATCGGTCGACTGTCGCCCGGACGGCTCGCCGGCGCATCGCTTGCGGGCGCGAATGACGACGGGCCGAGATGAAGACGAGCGTCTACCACGGACCGGGCGACATCCGGGTCGAGAACGTCCCGGACGCCGTGCTGCGAGAGCCCACCGACGCCCTCGTGCGCGTGACCCACGCGGGCATCATGCGGCAGCGACCTGTGGGTCTATCGCGGCGAGCTCGAGCTCTACGGACCTGCGCCGAGCCGCGTCGGCCACGAGTTCCTGGCGTGGTGGAGGACGTCGGCGAGGACGTGCGCACGCTCCGCGCAGGTCAACGGGTGATCGCCCCGTACACCTTCTCGGACGGCACCTGCGATGCCTGCCGCGACGGCCTTCAGACGCTCTGCCGCTCGGGCGGCTTCTTCGGCGGCCGGCAGGACGGGGGCCAGGGGGAGGCGGTACGGGTGCCGCTGGCGGACGGAACGCTCGTCGCGATGCCCGATGACGTTGACCTCTCCGACGACCGCCTCGCGGCGGCCCTCGCGACGCTCACCGACGTCATGGGGACGGGCCACCACGGCGTCCTTGCCTCGGGCGTCGGCCCCGGTGGAACCGCGGTGATCGTCGGCGACGGCGCGGTCGGCCTCTGCGCGGTCCTGGCCGCCCGGCGACTCGGCGCGGAGCGCGTGATCCTCCTCGGTCACCACGCCGACCGCCTGGCGATCGCCACGAGCCTGGGCGCGACCGACATCGTCGAGGAGCGAGGGCCGGCGGCGGTCGAGCGGGTGCGGGAGCTGACCGACGGAGGTTGTCGTCACGTCGTGGAGTGCGTCGGAACGGCCGAGGCCTACGCGGTGGCCATCGGCAGCGCGCGCCCCCGCGGCACGGTCGGCCATGTCGGCTCACCGGTCGATGAAATCGAGCTCCGCGACGTCCACATCCGCAACGTGAGCCTGACCGGCGGCAGGGCGCCGGTCCGGAGCTACATCCCCGAGCTGATGGACGACGTGCTCGCCGGGCGACTCGACCCTTCGGCCGTGATGGACGTCACCATCCCCCTCGACGAGGTGCCGTGGGGCTACGCGGCGATGGACGAACGGCGCGCGATCAGGTCCTGGTGCGCACGGGGGCGGCTGAACGCGGTCACGCCGGACCGGCGTCGTCGCTGGCTGCTGATCGGCTAGGGCTCGATCCGGGTGCTGACCGAGGCCTGAGCGACGATCTCGCGCGATCGGTCGCAGGCCGATTAGTCTCTTGACGAGTCGAACGGACGCACTCCCGTGTTCCTGGCCCGAGGGCCGTCGAACTGCGGTCTCGGCGCCCCGAGTCGTACTCCGACCGAGGGTCAATCGCGATCTTCACCCGTGCTCCCGCATGGCCTTCTCGGGCGTCGCTTCGCTGATCCTCCTCTCCTATGGCGAGCCGCCGACGCCGCGCGAGCCCCACGAGGCCGGCCTGCGGCGTCGCCTCGGCAACGGCCGCCGGGGCGACCGTATCCCCTCGCGGACGACCCGCGCCCGCTCAGCCCGGGGGCGGCAGCTCCCCGATGTTCCGCAGGACGCCCACGTCCGGGGCCATCGTGCGGAAGGCCTCGTCCTTCTGCAGCACGCCGACGGTGTAGACCGGCAGCTCCTGCATCCGCGACAGCATCGAGGCGGCATCGCGCGAGCGGGGCACCGACTTGAAGGTGGACACCAGGATCGCCTCGTACCCGCCGCCCTTGGCCGCCTCGAGCGGCTTGGGCCAGTCCGGCGCGATGACCTCGACCTCCCAGCCGGCCTCGGTGAGCTTCGCGACGGCGGCCTCGGTGCCGGGGAAGCGGACCTTGCCCTCCTTGTTCAGGACCTCGTCGGTGGGGACGGTGACGAACAGCAGCTTCGGCATGGAGCGGGACTCCTTCTCGGGCGGGTCGGGTCCGGGGCCGGCGGCGAGCGGGCGGGCGGGGTCAGACGAGCTCGAGGATGGTCGCGTTCGCCATCCCGCCGCCCTCGCACATCGTCTGGAGGCCGAGGCGCGCGCCCCGGCGGCCCATCTCGTGGACGAGCGTCGTCATGATCCGCGCGCCGCTGCACCCCAGGGGATGGCCGAGCGCGATGGCGCCGCCGTTGACGTTCACGCGCTCGAGGTCGGCGCCGAGGTCGCGGGCCCACGCGAGCGGGACGGAGGCGAAGGCCTCGCTCACCTCGAAGAGGTCGATGTCGGCCATCTCGAGGCCGGCCTTGGCGAGCACCTTGCGCGTGCTCGGGATCGGCCCGGAGAGGCCCTCGATCGGGTCCACCCCGGCCAGCGCGAACGAGTGGAAGCGCGCCCGCGGCCGCAGGCCGAGACGGGACGCCGCCGACTCGGACACGATGAGCAGCGCCGCCGCGCCGTCGCTGATCTGCGAGGAGTTGCCGGCCGTCAGGCGCCCGTCCTCGCGGAAGACGGGCCGTAGTGCCGCGAGCGCCTCGAGGCTCGTGTCCGGGCGGATGCCCTCGTCGGCGCTGGCGAGCCACTCCTGCCCGTCGCGCTCGGCGCGGAGCGGCAGGATCTCGTCGGCGAACCGGCCCTCCTCCGTCGCGGCGGCCCCGCGCCGGTGGGAGGCGAGGGCGAACTCGTCGAGCTCCTCGCGCCCGAGCTCCCACCGCTCGGCGACCAGCTCCCCCGACAGGCCCTGGTCGATGAGCAGGTCGGCGGGGAGGTCGTATCGCTCCCGGAAGCGGGGCCCGTAGGCCGCCGACGGCTCGGGGGTGTTGGCCCACATCGGGACCCGGGTCATGGACTCGACGCCCGCCGCGATGACGATGTCGTAGGCCCCGGCCATGACGCCCTGGGCGGCGAAGTGGGCCGCCTGCTGCGAGCTGCCGCACTGGCGGTCGATGGTGGTCGCCGGCACCGTCTCCGGGAAGCCGGCGCCGAGGGCGGCGCTGCGACCGATGTTGATCGCCTGCTCGCCCACCTGGTCGAGGCATCCGACGATGACGTCGTCGACCTCGCCCGGATCGACGCCGGCCCGCTCGACGACCGCGGCCAGGACCTCGCTGAGCAGGTCCGCCGGGTGCCAGCCGGCGAGCATCCCCTTGCGGCGGCCCATGGGCGTCCGCACCGCCTCCACGATCAGCGCGTCGCTCATCGGGCGGCCACCTCCTCCCGGCCGGCGAACCTCGGCCGGCGCTTCTCGGCGAACGCGGCCATGCCCTCCCGCTGGTCCGGGGTGGTGAACGCGAGCGCGAAGGCATCGACCTCGGCGGCGTAGGGCGCCGGAGCGTCGCCGCCGAGGGCCAGGTTGCACAGCCGCTTCGCCGAGGCGACGGCCCAGGAGGCGTGGCCGGCGATCGCCTCGGCGATCTCGATCGCCCCGGCGAGCAGGTCGGCCGCCGGGTGCACGTGGGTCACGAGCCCGGCCCGGAGGGCCTCGTCGGCCGCGACGAGCCGGCCCGTGAGGATCATCTCCTTCGCGAAGCCCACCGAGGTGGTCCGCGCCAGGCGCTGGGTCCCGCCCCAGCCGGGGACGATGCCCAGGCTCACCTCGGGCTGGCCGAAACGGGCGCCCTCGGCGGCGACGCGCACGTCGCAGGCCAGCGCGATCTCGCAGCCTCCGCCGAGCGCGTAGCCGTTCACCGCGGCCACCACCGGCTTCGGAAGGGCCTCGATGCGATCGGCGACCAGCTGGCCCCGCTGCGCGAAGCTCCGCGCCTCGAGCGCGCCGGCCGTCCGCATGTGCCCGATGTCGGCCCCGGCGCAGAAGGCCTTCTCGCCGGCCCCGGTGAGCACGACCGCGCGGAGCGCCGGATCCTCCTCGATCTCGCCGAGCCGATCGCCCAACTGATCGAGCATCTCCGACGAGAAGGCGTTGAGCGCCTCCGGTCGGTTGAGGGTCAGGACCGCGACCGCGTCGCGGCGCTCGATGTCCACCGGCAAGGTCGCCTCCGGGATCGGGGTGGGCGGGAGACGCAGGTTGACAGTTGGTGATGATAAGTGCAATCTGCACCTATGGGTACGACCCGCACCAACGGGCACGGACCGTCCGGGAACGGGGGGAGCGCTCGCCGCTCCGAGGCGCAGGCCCAGCCGCGCATGTGGCTCCAGCCGTTCCTCCTGCTCGCCCTCGAGCAGTGGCAGAGCCACGGATACGAGCTCATCCGCCGCATGACGGCCTTCGGCTTCGAGGCCCTCGACCGCGGCAGCGTCTACCGCATCCTGCGCCAGCTCGAGAAGGACGGCCTGGTCAGCTCGGGCTGGGACACCTCCAAGGAGGGCCCGGCTCGTCGGCTCTACTCGCTGACGGACGCCGGCCGCGCCTACCTCAACGTCTGGGCGGCGTCGCTGCGGGGGTACCAGGCGATGCTCGACCAGTTCTTCAGCCTCTATCCGCCGCCCGTGTCGTCGGCCTCACCGGCGGGCGACGACGCGGACCGCTCGGACGAGCGCTGAGCGCGCCGGCATCCCGGGCCCGGAGCCGAGCGTGAGCGACGCCTCCTCCCCCACCGGAGGATCCGCTCCGGCCCATGCGCGAGGCCTACGACCAGGCCGTCGAGGGCTGGTCCAAGGCGATGGAGCAGATGGTGGCCGGCGAGGAGTTCGCCTCGGCCTCGGGCGAGTTCCTCAAGCGCTACGTGGAGATGCAGGAGTCGCTGCGGGCCGCGTCGCGGGCGGCCGCCGAGAGCGTCGACTTCCCCACCACCGACGACATCGCGCGCCTCGCCCAGCTCGTGATCAACGTCGAGCGCAAGGTCGACGAGGTCGCGGACGAGGCCCACGCGATCGCCGGGCGCCTGGCGGCGGTCGAGGCCGCGGTCGACAAGCTCGCGACGGCGAAGCGCCCGCCGGCCCGCCGGCGCGCCAAGCCCTCCCCCGACGGGTAGCGCCGTGGCGGCATCGACGAACGGCGAGGGCGCGGGTGCCGGAGCCGCCGACCCGCTGCGGCTCGAGGCGCTGGTGCGCGGGCTGGGAATCCTCGCGGGCGACGTGCGCGTCGCGACCGGGACGACCCCGAAGGACGTCGTCTGGACCCGGAACAAGACCGTCCTGTACCGCTACCGGCCCGTCGCCCCCCGGGCTCATGCGACGCCGGTGCTGCTGGTCTACGCCCTCATCAACAAGCCCTACATCCTCGACCTCCGCCCGGGCAACAGCTTCGTCGGCCACCTGCTGCGCGAGGGCTACGACGTCTTCCTGCTCGACTGGGGCACGCCGGGGTGGGAGGACCGGGGCACCACGCTCGACGAGCTGGTGGGCGAGCACCTGCCGAAGGCCGTGGAGCGCATGCGGCGGGCGGGGGCCGGCGACGACTACACCCTCTTCGGCTACTGCATGGGCGGCACCTTCGGCGCCATGCACGCGGCGCTGCGACCCGAGGGCCTGAGGAACCTCGTCGCGCTCACGGCGCCCGTGGACTTCTCCGAGGCCGGCACCTACTCCGTCTGGACCCACCGCCGCCATCTCGACGCCGAGGAGGTCGCCCGCGCGCTGGGCAACGTCCCCGGCCCCCTGATCGACCTCGGCAACAAGATGCTGAGGCCGGTGCCGAACCTCGTCGGGGCATACGCGACCATGTGGGAGCGCCTGCTGGCCGGGAAGGACATGACGTCCTGGCTCGCGATGAACAAGTGGGTGAACGACGGCGTGCCCTTCCCCGGCGCCGCGTTCGCCCAGTGGATCGGCGACTACTACCAGCGGAACCGCCTCGTCCGGGGCGAGATCGCCGTCGCCGGGGAGCCGGTCGACCTGTCGAGGATCGCCGCCCCCGTCCTGGCGATCGCCGGGACGAACGACCACATCGTCCCGCCGGCCATGGCCCGGCCGCTCGTCGACCTGGTCTCGAGCGCGGACCGCGAGTACCTCGAGCTCCCCGCGGGCCACGTCGGCCTGCTGGCCGGCTCGGGCGCGCGGGACTCGCTCTGGCCGCGCGTCACCGACTGGCTCGGGGACCGCTCCGATTGAGCCCCGCCGACCCTTCCCCCAACGGAGGTCCGAGATGTCCTCAGCACCCGTGACGAGCGCCGCCCTCGAGGAGTGGTACGAGGCGCTCGAGTCGTGGAGCCGGGCGTGGACCGTCGATGCTGCCCATCTGGCCGTGGGTCCCCCCGGCCGGGCCGCCGGCCGCCGCGTCCGCAGCACGAGCCCGCCGCGCCCTTCCGCGTCCACCCGCCGGGCAAGACGATCGAGGAGCTGTCGGTCGGCGACAGCGCGAGCGTGACCAAGCGGATCTCCCAGGCCGACATCGACGCCTTCGCGCGCATCTCCGGCGACGACAACCCGGCCCACGTGGACGCCGTGTGGGCGGCGGCGTCGCGGCTGGGCGGGCGCGTGGCGCACGGCATGCTGACCGCGGGCCTGATCTCGGCGGTGCTCGGCACCCTGCTCCCGGGCCCGGGCTCGATCTACATGTCCCAGACGCTCAGGTGGATCGCGCCGGTGTGGCCGGACGACCTCCTGACCGCCACCGCGACCGTGAAGGAGATCGTCGCGGAGAAGGGCCGGGTCGTGCTCGAGACCGTCGTGACCCGCGACGGGGAGCCCGTCCTGACCGGGGAGGCCCTCGTCATGGCACCCGCCGGCGGCGCTCCCCAAGCCCGCGCGGCGGCGCACGAGGAAGGAGCGGGCGTGATCGGGCGCGTCGCGGTGGTCGGCGCCGGCGTCATGGGCAGCGAGATCGCCCAGGCCGCGGCCTCCGGCGGCGTCGAGGTCGTCCTGCTCGACGCCGACCCCGCGGCGCTCGAGCGGGGGCTCGCCCACGTCGCGCGGATCGGCGAGCGCAGGGTCGCGCGCGGGCGCATGAGCGCCGGCGAGGCCGAGGCGATCGCCCGCCGGGTCACCCCCAGCGGGGACGACGGCGACCTGGGGTCCTGCGACCTGGCCATCGAGGCGGTCCCGGAGGTCATGGACATCAAGCGGGAGGTCTTCCGGCGCCTCGACGCGGCCCTGCCGCCCGCGGCGCTGCTCGCGTCCAACACCTCGGGGCTGTCGATCACCGCGCTCGGCCGCGAGACGGGCCGTCCCGACCGCGTCCTCGGCCTCCACTTCTTCAACCCGGCGAGCGTCATGCGGCTGGTCGAGGTCGTGCGGGGGGCCGACACGAGCGAGGAGACCCTCGCGGCCGGCGAGGCCTTCGCGCGCGCCCTGGGCAAGGCGCCGGTGCAGGTGCGCGAGTGCCCGGGCTTCCTCGTCAACCGCGTCCTCTGCCGCGCCCTGGCCGCGGCCTACCGCCACGCGGCCGAGATCGGCGCCGACCGGGCGGCGGCCGACCGGGCGGTCGTGGAGGAGGGCCCCGCCCCCATGGGCCCGTTCGCCCTCGGGGACCTCATCGGCCTGGACACGCTCGGCCACATCCGCACGTACCTCGAGCAGGCCTACGGCGAGCGCTTCGACGACGGGGGCGCGGTCGAAGCTGAGGTGGCCGCCGGGCGGCTCGGCAGCAAGTCGGGCGCCGGGTTCTACGACGGCGAGCGCCCCGGAGGCCGCGGCGGACGGCCCCGGGCGGGCGGTCGCCGAGCGCTACTACCTCGGCGCCCTCGACGAGGCCCGGCGCTGCGGCGACGAGGGGATCGCGGCGCCCGGCGACATCGACCTGGCGATGCGCCATGGCTGCGGGTGGAGCCAGGGGCCGCTCGCGTGGGCGCAGGAGCGCGGGCTGACCGAGGCCGCGCCGGGGAATGAAGTGGAGAAGACATGAGCTCGGAGCTGTCGGAGCACGTGGCGCTCGTCACGGGTGGCGTGCGCGGGATCGGCCTGGCGATCGCCGAGGCCCTGCTGGCCGAGGGCGTGCGGGTCGCGGCCGGGTTCTCGCGCAACGGGCCCGCCGCCGAGGCCTTCGTCGACGCCTACGGCGACCGGGGCGCGACGATCCACCAGGGCACGATCGAGGACCACGCGGACTGCGAGCGGGTGGTCGCGGAGGTCATCGACCGCCACGGGCGACTCGACATCCTGGTCAACAACGCGGGCATCACCATGGACCGCACGGTCCGCAAGATGACGCCCGAGGAGTGGGACCACGTCCTGCGGGTCAACCTGAACGGCGTCTTCTACATGTCGCGCGCGGTCATCCCCCACATGATCGACCGCGGCTACGGGCGCATCGTGAACATCAGCTCGGTCGTGGGCGAGCGCGGCAACATCGGCCAGGCGAACTACGCCGCCTCCAAGTCGGGCCAGTTCGGCCTCACGATGACCCTGGCCCTCGAGCTGGCCAACAAGGGCATCACCGTCAACTGCGTCGCCCCCGGCTTCATCGAGACCGAGATGACCGGCGCCGTCCCGGCGGAGATCATGGAGCGCATCGTCCAGACCATCCCCATGCGCCGGCTCGGGCAGCCCGACGAGGTCGCCCGCGTGGTCATCTTCCTGGCCGAGCCGGCATCGAGCTACATCACCGGCCAGATCTACTCGATCAACGGCGGCCTGAACATGTGAGCGGGGCGCCCCGCCCCCCGACCCCCGACACGTCCCGGAAGGAAGCGATGACCCCCGACGACGACACGCCCGACCCGCTCGAGAAGCTCGACCCCCTGGGCTTCGCCGAGGCGTGGCAGCGCACGGCCGCGGCGGCCCTCCAGAACCACGAGGGCATGGCGCGGGCGTGGAGCCGCTACGTCATCGGCCTCGCCGAGGCCTCGGCGGCGGCGGCCGAGCGCGCCCGGGGCATCGAGGCCATCGGGCCGGTCCAGCCGGGGCGGCGCGACCGCCGCTTCAGGGACCCGGCGTGGGAGGAGAACCCCGCCCTCTTCGCGCTGCTCCAGGGGTACCTGCTGTCGGGCCGCCTCGTCGCGGACGTGCTCGACGCCTCGGCGGTCGACGAGGTCACCGACCAGCGGATGGGCTTCCTCGCGGACATCCTGATGGACGCCCTCGCCCCGACGAACGCCTTCTGGACGAACCCCGCCGCGGTGAAGCGCGCCTACGAGACCGGCGGCGCGAGCGTGATGCGCGGCCTGCAGACGTACCTGGACGACGTCGCCAACAACAAGGGGATGCCGCGCCAGCTCGACCCGGACGCGTTCGCGGTGGGCGAGGACCTCGCGATCACCCCGGGGAAGGTGGTCTTCCGCAACGACCTGATGGAGCTGATCCAGTACGCGCCGGCCACCGAGACGGTCTACGCGACGCCGCTCCTGATGAGCCCGCCCTGGATCAACAAGTACTACATCATGGACCTGGCGCCCGGCCGGAGCTTCGTGGAGTGGGCGGTGCAGCACGGCCACACCGTCTTCGCCATCAGCTACCACAACCCGGACGCCGCCGACCGCGACGTGCGGCTGGACGACTACCTGCTGAGCGGGCCGATCGCGGCCCTGGACGTCATCGGGCAGATCACCAAGGCCGAGCGCGCGAACATCGTCGGGCTCTGCCTGGGCGGCACGCTCACGGCCGCGCTGGAGGCCTACCTGGCCTCCAAGGGCGACGACCGCATCGCCTCCACCACCCTCCTGAACACCCTGGTCAACTTCAGCCGCCCCGGGCGCCTGGGGGCCTTCACCGACAGGGCCTCGGTCGAGCGGCTCGAGCGGCGGATGGCCGAGCGCGGGTACCTCGAGGCCTCGGAGATGATGGGCATCTTCACCTTCATGCGCTCGAACGACCTGGTCTGGAACTACGCGGTCAACAACTGGCTGATGGGCGAGGACCCCCAGCCGTTCGACATCCTCGCCTGGAACGCCGACAGCACCCGAATGCCGGCCAACATGCACGCCTTCTACCTGCGCTCGTGCTACCTCGGCAACGAGCTGGCGGGCGGCACGATGGAGCTGGACGGGACGCGGCTCGACCTGGGGACGATCCGTGGCGACCACTACGTGGTCGGCGCCGTGGAGGACCACATCGCCCCCTGGGAGGGCAGCTACCTGACCACCCAGGTGCTGCCGAACGCGGACGTGCGCTACGTGCTGAGCGCGGCCGGCCACATCGCCGGCATCGTCAACCCCCCGGGCCCCAAGGGCTGGTACCGCACCAACGACGAGACGCCGGCCGACCCGGTGGAGTGGCTCGAGGCCTCGGAGCTCCACGAGGGCTCCTGGTGGGAGGACTGGGCCCGCGTGGATCGGGGAGCGCTCCGGCGAGCGGGTGGCGCCGCCGCGCATGGGGAGCCGCAAGCACCGCGTCCTGGGCGACGCCCCCGGCTCCTACGTGCTCGAGCGGTGACCGCGCGCTTTGCTTGACATAGTACGCGCGCGTAGTATGCTTACCGCCAACACAGGAATCGTACGCTCAGACGAGCGAGGAGAACCCCCATGCCCGCACCATCCACCGAGTACGTCATCGCCGCCCAGGAGCGGACCCTTTCGGCCCTGCGCCAGAGCCAGTCGGCCGTCGTCAACGCCGTCGATGGCTGGGCGAAGGCCGTCGAGTCGGCCGCGCCGGACCTGCCCGCGATCCCGGTCCTGAAGAGCGCGCCCACGCCGAAGGAGCTGATCAAGACCAGCTTCGACTTCTACGGCAAGGTGCTCGCCGCCAACCGCGAGTTCGCCGAGAACCTGGCCGCCGCGGCCGCGCCGGTCGTCAAGACCACCCCGGTCGAGGCGCCGAAGGCCTGCGTAGCCTCCGGGCCGTGGCCCAGGACCCCCTGAGCGGCCAGGTCGAGGCGCTCGGCCAGGTCATCCACGCTCAACGCAAGCTCGCGAAGCTCTCGCTGCGCGAGCTTGCGGCGTTGAGCGACCTCTCCAACGCATACCTCAGCCAGCTCGAGCGAGGGCTGCACCAGCCCTCCATCAGGGTGGTCACCCAGGTCGCCCGCGCGCTCGGCGTGCCCCCCGAGGAGTTCCTCCGGCAGGCGGGGCTGCTCGACGACGAGGCGGCGGAGCCGGGCGAGGCGCCCGCGTCGCCGGCGGCCGAGCCCGTCAGCGCCGAGGACGCCATCCGCTCCGACCCGGGGCTGACCGAGGCCCAGCGCGAGGCGCTGCTGGCGGTCTACCGCAGCTTCTCGAAGTAGGTCACAGCGGCCGCCCTCTCGAAGCAGTCCCGGCGGCCAGCCCCGCCGAAGGCGGTGCCGCCGGATGCAAATGCCCTCGGCCAGAGGAGCATTTGCGCGTCCAGACCGCCCCGCAAGAGGGCGGTCTTCCGCTTGGACTCAGCCGAAAGCCTGGCGCACGTCCTCCGACGAGGGCCGGTAGGCGGGCTCGTGGGATCCGACCGCCACGGGGGCGGCCGCCTCCGGCACGACGATCTCCGGGTCGATCCGCAGGACCGCGTAGCCGGCCACGGCGCCGGCGCCGAAGCCGGGGGCGAACACCCGCATCGGCCGGTCGATGACCCCGTCGGCCACCGCGTCGTAGATCGCGATGGGGATGCTCGCGGCGGAGACGTTGCCGACGCGGTCGATGTTGAAGTACATCCGCTCCGGCGCGAGCCCCGCGTCCCCGCCGAGCTCCTCCACCATCGTCCGGTTCGCCTGGTGGGGCACGACCAGGTCGATGGCCTCGACCATGCGGGCCCGCCGTCCCGTCGGGGCCCGGCAGCTCCTGCAGCTCGCCCATCATCTGGACGAGGTAGCGCTTCACGAGCGCCTTGACCTCCGGCCCCCAGACCGTGACGTCGTTGTCGAACTCCGGGTTCGGCCAGATGATCGAGTTCACCTCGCTCACCGGGCCGCTGGCGTAGGTCTGGAGCACCTCGAGGTCGGGCTCGTCGCCGGGCTCGCCGGGGGCCACGACCACGGCGGCCGCCCCGTCGCCGAAGATCATGCGCGAGGTGCGCACGCTGCCGATCTTGTCCGAGAACTTCTCGGCGAAGACCACCAGCACCGGGCGCCGCACGTCCTGCATCAGGTGGACGGCCTCGGCCAGGCCGTAGGGGAAGCCCGCGCAGGCCGCGACCAGGTCGAACGAGGCGTGCGTCTGGTACATGCCGAGCTGGCCCGAGAGCCACGTGGCGATCGAGGGCAGCAGCCTCGTGCTCGTGCACGAGCAGAAGATCACCGCCCCGATCTCCTCCGGGCGCCGCCCCGCGCCGTCGAGCGCCGCCGCGGCAGCCGACAGCGAGATCTCGTCGAGCCCGCGGTCGGTGTAGAGGCGCGCCTCGATGCCGGTCTTCTGGCTGATGTCCCCGGCGCTCATCGGCGACCAGCTGTAGGCGGAGTTGCGGATGACGTCCTCGTTGCGGCAGACCTGCTCGCCCTTCGCCACGGCGAGGGCCTCGAGCCTGGGCGGGATCGCGAAGCGGTCCCGGACGATCACCGGCGGCACCGGCACCGCGGGGCGGGTCGTGTCGGCGACCGGGCCCGGCCGCGGGCGCTCCGGCCGGCCCTCCTTGACGCGCCGGATGAAGTCGAGCACGTCGCGGTTGCGCGGCACGAACACCACCACGAACTCGTCGTCGCCGATCCTCCCCGGCTCCTCGAGGCGGGTGTCGGCCAGGCTCCACGGGTACTGGTCGTGCAGGACCATCGCCATCCGGTGCAGCGCCTCCAGCTCCGGGACCTCCTCGGAGCAGTCCAGGATCTCCTGGTAGCCGAACAGCGGGTGGTCCGGCTCGTGGGAGGAGATGCAGTAGGTGAGGCTCCCGGGCTCGGCGAGGGCCTCGGCCACCGTCCGCTTCACCGCCGAGAGCTCGGTCGCGTGGTGCAGCTTGTTGCGGTAGATGTCGAAGAGCACGGCGTGGATGCGGTCCTCCGCCTCGGCGTCCCAGGCCGGGGGCAGGCTCGGGTAGGCGGAGGCGACCGCCGCCACCTTCAGCTCGGCGTCCTCCCAGGGCGTGAGGGTCGGCAGGAAGATGTCGTCGCGCCGGCGCGGCACGTCGCGCCACCGCATCGGGCGCTTGTCGTACATCGTCATGGCGTAGCGGTTGGCCCAGAACAGGTTGAGGGCGACGTCCCGCAGCAGCTCGTAGCGGGAGGAGTAGCTCCCCGCCTCCGCCCGCTCGCGGATGTCCTCGCCGGTCGGGGCCTTCGCCTCGAAGTCGCGGCGCACCACCGCCGAGAGCTGGTCCTCGGTCTCCAGGACGCTGAAGTCGAGGTCGACGAGGAAGTTCGACGGGAAGACGAGGCGTCCGTGCCGGTTGATGACGAAGGGCTTGCTCACGCGTGGCTCCCGCTGGCTCGACGGGTATGGCTACGCTACCGAACCCCCGTCGGAGGCCGGTAGTGTCGCGGCCCCCCTAGGTGCGCGGCGCCCCGTAGCGGCGCCGCAGGACGTGGCGTTAGCTTGGCCCGAGCAATGGACAGCCGCATCGCGATCGTCAACCGAGGCGAGCCCGCCCGGCGCCTGATCCATGCGGCACGCGAGCTGAACCACGAGCGCGGGTGGTCCCTCCGCACCGTCGCCCTCCACACCGAGGCCGAGCGGCGGGCGACGTTCGTCCGCGAGGCCGACGAGGCCGTCCTCATCGGGGCCGCGGGGGGCGGCAACCCGTACATCGACCACGCCGAGCTCGAGCGGGCGCTCCGCGCGAGCGGGGCCGACGCCGCCTGGGTCGGATGGGGGTTCGTCGCCGAGGACCCGGCCTTCGCCGAGCTGTGCGAGCGGCTCGGCGTGACCTTCATCGGGCCGCCGGCGGACGTGATGAGGAGCCTCGGCGACAAGGTCACGGCGAAGCTGCTCGCCGAGGAGGTCGGGGTCCCGGTCGCCGCCTGGAGCCGGGGCGCGGTCGACTCGACCGACGACGCCCTCCGGCACGCGCGCGAGATCGGCTACCCGCTGATGATCAAGGCCGCCGCGGGCGGCGGCGGGCGCGGCATCCGCATCGTCGCGTCGCAGGAGGAGCTGCTGCCCGCGCTCGAGCGGGCGCGGGAGGAGGGCCTGCGCGCCTTCGGCGACGCGCGCGTGATGTTGGAGCGGCTCGTGGGCGGCGCGCGCCACGTCGAGGTGCAGGTCATCGCCGACCACCACGGCGGCGCCTGGGCGCTCGGCGTGCGCGACTGCTCCGTGCAGCGGCGCAGCCAGAAGCTGATCGAGGAGTCCGCCTCGCCGGTCCTCGACCCCGAGCAGGACCGGGACCTGCGCCGGTCGGCGCTCGACCTCGTGCTGGCGGCCGGGTACCGGAACGCCGGCACGGTCGAGTTCCTCTACCAGCCCCGGGAGCGGGCCTTCGCCTTCCTCGAGGTCAACACCCGCCTCCAGGTGGAGCATCCCGTGACCGAGATGGCGACCGGCGTCGATCTGGTCAAGCTCCAGCTCCACGTGGCTGCCGGAGAGCGCCTTCCGGGCGAGGCGCCCGAGGAGCGCGGCCACGCCATCGAGGCCCGCCTGAACGCCGAGGACCCCGAGCGCGGCTTCGCGCCGGCGCCGGGGACGGTGGAGCTCCTGTCGCTGCCGACCGGGCCCGGCATCCGGGTGGACACCGGCATCGCCGAGGGCGACGAGATCCCGCCGGAGTACGACTCGATGATCGCGAAGGTGATCGCCTGGGGCCGCGACCGCGCGGAGGCCCGCGCCCGGCTGCGGCGCGCGCTCGAGGAGATGGCGGTCGTCGTCCGCGGGGGCGCGACCAACCGCTCGTTCCTCATCGCCCTCCTCGGCCGCCCCGAGGTCGTCGACGGCACGGCCACCACGGGCTGGCTCGACGAGCCGGGGGTCGTGGAGGCCGTCGCGTCGGACCGCGGCGCCGACGTCGCGCTGATCGCCGCCGCCATCGACACCGCCGAGGCCGAGGAGGCGGTGGAGCGCGACCGCTTCTACGCCACCGCGCGGCGCGGCCGCCCCAAGGCGAGCCACGACGTGCAGCGGACCGTGGAGCTGCGGCACCGCGGGGAGGCGTACCGCCTCGGCGTCGCCCGGATCGGCCCGCGCCGGTACCGGGTGAGGGTGCCGGAGGGGGCGCTCGACGCCGACGTCGAGCGCCTGGGGCGGTTCTCGTCGCGGCTCCAGCTCGGCGGCCGCGTCCACCGCGTCGTCTCGGTCTTCCACGCGCCGGACCACCTGGTGGAGGTGGACGGCGCCGCCCACCGGGTCTCGCTCGACGAGGGCGGCCTCGTCCGCGCCCCCGCCCCGGCGCTGGTGGTCTCGCTCGGCGTCGCCGCGGGCGACGAGGTGGAGGCCGGCGCCCCGGTGGTCGTCCTGGAGAGCATGAAGATGGAGACCACGGTGGCCGCGCCCTTCGACGGCGTCGTCGCGGAGGTCCTGGTCGCCGGGAACGTCCAGGTCGACGCCGGGGCCCCGCTCGTGCGGCTGGAGGCCCAGGGGGGCGACGGCGGCGGGGCCTCCAGGGGCCCCCGGGTGCGCTTCGAGCCGGCCGCGGCCGCCACGCGGGGGGACGCCCGCGACCGCGCGCGGGAGATCCTCGCCGCCATCCGGAGCCTGCTGCTGGGCTTCGACATCACCGAGCGGGAGGCCCGCGAGCTGGTCGAGGCCCTCGAGCGCGTGCGGGCGGAGCTGCCCGAGGACGACCCGGCGCTGCTCAGGGGCGAGCTCGACGCGCTCGGCGTGTTCACCGACCTGGCCGAGCTCTCGCGCGCCCGGCCACCCGCCGACGGCGACGCCGCGGAGGAGCACGTCCACAGCCCCCGGGAGCACTTCCACCACTACCTGCGCTCACTCGACGCCGACCGGGAGGGGGTGCCCGAGGCCATGCGCGCCTCGCTCGCGCGCGCGCTCGGCCACTACGGCGTGCACGACCTGGCGCGCAGCCACGAGCTGGCCGAGGCCGCCTACCGGATCTTCCTCGCGCAGGAGCGCGTGCCGTCGCAGCTCCCGGCCGTGGCCGGGCTCCTCGACGGGCGGCTGCGCGACGCCGGCACCCTGCCGGCCCCGCTGCGCAAGGAGCTGCGGGAGACCCTCGACAGGCTCCTCGCCGCGACGCAGCTCCGGCACCCGGCGATCGGCGAGCTCGCCCGCAGCGCGCGCTTCGCCGCGTTCGACGGCCCCCTGATCGCGGCGGCCCGCGAGCGCGTCTACCGGGGCGTGCGCGAGCAGCTCGACCGCCTGGCCCGGCGTCCGCCGGCTCCGGACCGCGCCGATCTCATCGAGGCGGTCGTCGCCAGCCCCCAGCCGCTGATGGGGCTCCTGGGCGAGCGGCTCGCGGGCGGGATCCCGGAGGACGAGCCGATGCTCGAGATCCTGACGAGGCGCTACTACAAGATCCGCAACCTCCGGGACGTCGAGCGGATCACGCGCGGCGGGCGCCAGCTCGTCACCGCCCTCTACGACCGCCGCGACGAGCGGCGGGTGCGCCTGGTGACGACCCTGGCCGAGCGCCCGGATCTGGCCGACGCCCTGTCGGCGGCGGCGGAGGTCGTGCGCGAGGCCGACGGCGCGGACAGCGCGGTCGTGGACGTCTACCTCACCTGGCGCGCGCCGCCCGACGGGGACGCGATGGCGGACGAGCTGGCGCAGGAGCTCGCCGCGGCGGCGCTGCCCCCGCTGGTGCGGCGGGTGGCCGTCTCGGTGGCGGGCGTCGGGGAGCCGGCCGAGGACCACTTCACCTTCCGCCCCGCCGAAGACGGCTTCGCCGAGGAGCGGGTCGTGCGCGGCCTCCACCCGATGATCGCGCGCCGGCTGCGCCTCTGGCGGCTCGAGAACTTCGAGCTGAGCCGCCTGCCGTCCCCCGAGGACACCTACCTGTTCCACTGCACCGCCCGGGAGGCCCCCGCCGACGAGCGGCTCGTCGCGCTGGCCGAGGTCCGCGACCTGACGCCCGTGCAGGGCGCCGACGGGGCGCTGAGCTCGCTCCCCGAGGTCGAGCACAAGCTGTCGGGGTGCCTCGAGGGCATCCGCCGGGCCCAGGCCGGGCGGCCGCAGCGCCGGCGCCTCCAGGCGAACCACGTGTTCCTCTACGTCTGGCCGACCGTGGACCTGCCGCTGCGGGACCTGACCGCGGTCGCGCGGCGGCTCGCGCCCATGACCGAGGGCCTCGGCCTCGAGGAGGTGCTGCTCTGCTTCAGCACCCCCGACGAGGGGGCGGGCGGGCCCCGCGAGACGGCCCTGCGCTTCTCGCACCAGCCCGGCGCCGGCGTGGCGGTCGGCCAGGTGGACGTCCCCGCCGAGCCGCTCGCGCCCCTCGACGACTACGCCCAGCGCGTGCTGGCCGCCCGCCGGCGGGGCACCGTCTACCCCTACGAGCTCACCCGCCTGCTGGCCGGCCCGGAGGGCACCTTCGTCGAGCACGACCTCGACGAGGCGGGGCGGCTCGCGCCGGTGGAGCGGCCGCCGGGGAAGAACGCCGCGGGCATCGTGGCGGGCCTCGTCCACACCCCCACGCAGAAGCACCCCGAGGGCGTCGTCCGGGTCGCGCTCCTCGGCGACCCCACCCGCTCGCTCGGGTCGGTCGCCGAGCCCGAGTGCCTGCGCATCATGGCCGCGATCGACCTCGCCGAGGAGAAGGGGATCCCCATCGAGTGGTTCGCCATCTCCTCGGGCGCCAAGATCTCGCGCGACAGCGGGACCGAGAACATGGACTGGGTCGCCCGCGTGCTGCGGCGCCTGATCACCTTCACCCAGGCGGGCGGCGAGGTGAACGTCGTGGTCGCCGGGATCAACGTCGGCGCGCAGCCCTACTGGAACGCCGAGGCGACCATGCTCATGCACACGCGCGGCATCCTCGTGATGACGCCCGACAGCGCGATGGTCCTGACCGGCAAGCAGGCCCTCGACTACTCCGGCGGGGTGTCCGCCGAGGACAACTTCGGCATCGGCGGGTTCGACAGGATCATGGGGCCGAACGGCCAGGCCCAGTACTGGGCGCCCCACCTGGCCGGGGCGTGCGAGCTCCTGTTCGCCCACTACGCCCACACCTACGTCGCCCCCGGCGAGCGGCACCCCCGGCGCGCCCCGACGAGCGACCCCATCGACCGCGACCTGCGCCTGCAGGCCCACGCGGCGCCCGGGCACGGACTTCCGGACCGTCGGCGACATCTTCTCCCCCGAGACGAACCCCGAGCGCAAGAAGGCGTTCGACGTGCGGACGCTGATGCGCGCGGTGATCGACCAGGACCACCCGCCGCTCGAGCGCTGGGCCGCGATGGCCGACGCCGACACCGCCGTCGTCTTCGACGCGCACCTCGGCGGGTACCCGATCACGCTGCTCGGGATCGAGTCGCGGCCGATCCCCCGCCACCACTTCCTGCCCGCCGACGGCCCGGACCAGTGGACCGCCGGGACCCTCTTCCCGCTCTCGTCGAAGAAGGCCGCGCGCGCCATCAACGCGGCGAGCGGCAACCGGCCCGTCGTCGTGCTCGCCAACCTCTCCGGCTTCGACGGGTCCCCCGAGTCGCTGCGGCAGCGCCAGCTGGAGTACGGGGCCGAGATCGGGCGCGCCGTGGTCAACTTCCAGGGGCCCATCGTCTTCTGCGTGGTCTCCCGCTACCACGGGGGCGCCTTCGTCGTGTTCTCCGGGGCGCTGAACGACTCGATGGAGGTCCTCGCCGTGGAGGGCTCCTACGCATCCGTGATCGGGGGCGCGCCGGCGGCGGCCGTCGTCTTCGCCGGCGACGTCGCCGCCCGCACCGACGCCGACCCCCGGGTGACCGCCCTGGAGGAGCGCCTCGCTGAGGCCCAGGACGGCGAGCGGGCGCGCCTGCGTGCCGAGCTCACCGACGTGCGCGCCGCGGTGCGCTCGGAGAAGCTCGGCGAGGTGGCCGCCGAGTTCGACGGCATCCACAGCGTCGAGCGGGCGCTGCAGGTCGGGTCGGTGGACGCGATCATCCCCGCCGGGCGCCTGCGGCCGGAGCTCGTCGCCGCCGTCGAGCGGGGGCTCGCGCGCGCCGGATCCGTCGGGGAGAGCTCGTCGCGCTGAGGTTCACGCGCCCGTCGTGACCAGGCGCCGCTCCCCGAGCCGCCCGACATCGACCTCGTCGAGCGACTCGACGACCAGGTCGGCGCCCGCGCCGGCCAGCATCGCCGCGTCGTCGGCCCGGGCGACGCCCAGCGCGGCCATCCCGCCGGCCTTGGCGGCCTGGATGCCCGAGACGGCGTCCTCGACGACGAAGCAGCTCCTCGGCGGGACGCCGAGCTCGCCGACGGCGGTCAGGAAGATCTCGGGGTGCGGCTTGCCGTGGGCGAAGTCGCGGCCCGAGACGTCGGCGTCGAAGACGTCGAGCAAGGTTTGGCCGGGCTCCACGAGGTCCTCGTCGAGGCCCTGCTCCAGGGCGAACGTGTCGAGGCGGATCCGCCGCAGGAACAGCCCCGCGTTCTTCGAGGACGAGGCCGCCGCGATGCGGACCCCCGCCGCCCGCGTCGCGAGCACGAAGCGCAGCGCGTCGGGGTAGGCCTCGAACTCCCCCGCCTCGATGAGCTCGGTCACCATCGTCTGCTTGCGGTCGCCGTAGGCGGTCGTCCGCCGCTCGGCGTCCGGCACCCCGAAGTGGTCCAGCGCCGCGCGCGCCCCGCTGAGCCGCGGCTTGCCCGACATGACCTGCTGGTAGACCTGCGGCGTGAACGCCTCGGGCGACCACGTCGTCTCGTCCCGGATGCCGCTCCACTCGCCCTCCATGAGCTCCTGCAAGCGCCTCGCGCCAGGCGCGCTCGTGCGGCGAGTCGACGAGCACGCCGTCGACGTCGAAGACCGCGCCGCCGAAGCCGTCCGCCCGTTCCCATCACCGGTGGGCCGATACCCCGGCCAGCGCGAACGAGCAGCGGTCGCCTGGAAGCAGCTCGCGAACGTCCTCGCCGACGCCGATCTTGATCGGGTCGCACGCGCCCTCGGCGCGGACCGACACGGTCAGCCGGCCGTCGGCGAGGCTCAGATGGATCGGCGTACCGCGGAACTGCATCGCGAACGAGAGGCCCTCGAGGCGATCGATCAACCGTGGCGCGAAGTGCAGGACGTCGCCGCGCATCGCGGTGCCCAGGTACCCGCGCTGGACCAGGTCCAGCGTGCCGGACATCACCCCCATGTGAATGCCCTCCTTGGTGGTGCCGCCCTGGACGTCGCCGATGTCGCTCTCGAGCGCCACGAGGAAGCGCTCCCACGAGCTCTCGGGGTCCAGGTCGGAGAGCACGGCGGCGTGCGTGATGAAGCTGAGCGTCGAGCCATGAGAGGTGCGGGCGTCGTAGTACTCGATGTTCCGGCGCACGGCGTCCGGGGCGAGCTCGTACCCGAGCCGCTCGAACAGCTCACCGAGCTCCGTCTCGGAGAACAGGAAGAAGAGCATGACCGTGTCGGCCTGCTTGGCCAGCTTGTAGCGGTCCGGATCGTCGCCCTCGGCTCGCAGGATCCGGTCCAGTCGCTGGATCCTGCCGTCGTATCTCTCGCGGTACCCCTCCCAGTCGAGCTCCGCGAGCTGCTCGTATCCCTCGAACTGGCTGATGATGCCGTCGTCGTGGAACGGCACGAACATCTTGCGGCTCATGTCCGCCCACGTGGCGACCTCGTCGTCGGTCAGCTCGATCCTGCTCCGCAGCGCCTTGACGCGGCGCGCCGGAAGCAGGCCGAGGACCGCCGGGGCGGTGGCGCAGATCCAGGCGACCATGACGTTGGTGTAGGCGTTGTTGCGCAGCCCGCCCTCCGCCGCCCCCGGGTACTTCTCGTGGAACTCGTCGGGTCCCATCACCCCGTGGATCTCGTAGCGATCGCGCGCGGGGTCGTAGTGCGCGAGCGAGGACCAGAAGCGGGCGATCTCGAGCATCATCTCCGCCCCGTGGTCGAGCATGAACTCGACGTCGCCGGTCGCCTGGTAGTAGTGCCAGACGTTGTAGAAGATCGCCGCGTTCACGTGGCGCTGGTTGTGGCTGAGGTCCCGCTCCCAGCGCCCCGAGAGCGGGTTGAGGTGGACGACCTGGGTCTCCTCCTGGCCGTCGCTGCCGCTCTGCCATGGGTACATCGCGCCGCGATAGCCGGCCGCCCGCGCCGCTCGGCGCGCCTCCCCCAGCCGGCGCGCCCGGTACTGGAGCAGGTGCCGGCCGATCCGCGGCAGGCGGAAGTTGAGGAACGGGAACACGTACAGCTCGTCCCAGAACACGTGGCCGCGGTACGCCTCGCCGTTGAGGCCGCGCGCGACGACGCCCGCGTCCTTGTCGGCCGTGTGGCGCGAGCAGACCTGCAGGACGTGCGCGATGTGAAGGCGCAGCAGCAGCTGCACGCGCGCGTTCCCGGGGAGGACCAGGTCGCACGCCTCCCAGAGCTCGTCCCACGCCGAGCGATGCTCGGCCAGCGCCCTGTCGAACGACGGATAGTCGCTGACCGGACTTTCCGGCGTTGCCGAGTGGCTCGCTGATCGCGCGGTCGTGCGAGGTGTAGAGCGCGACCATCTTCTCGACCCGCACCGGGGCGCCCTGCGTCACGTCGAAGGCGAAGACCTTCTGGACGTAGTCCTCGGTCTGATGGAGGCTGCGCTGCGCGTCGACCGGCTGATCGCCGGAGAAGACGCGCGTGCGGGCGGCCTGCGCCACGTGGATCCGCGACTGGCGCGTGCGCACCATCAGCGCGATCACGTCGGGCCCGAACGTCCGCGGGAACACGGGCTCCAGGTGCCGGCCCTCGAGCTCCCGGTAGCGCGCGACGCCACGGTTCGTGACGCGGCCGTCGAGGGCCGAGATGACCTCCACCCGGCCCGACCAGTCCTCCGGCGTGAGCGTCCACTCGATCGCGGCCTGGTGGCCATGGGCCATGCTGATGAAGCGCCGGCTGCGCAACGCGGTCGCGCGACCCGCCCGGTCGCGGAAGCGCAGCGTGCGCGAGACGACCGCGTTGCGGACGTCGTACTCGTGGCGGTAGGAGAGCAGCTCGACGTTGGCGAGCCTGAGCACCTCCTCGCCCTCGATCCGCAGCTTGAGGACGAGCCAGTTGGGCAGGTTCACCAGGTCCTCGTTCGGGACCGGCATCCCGCCCATGATCGTGGTCTCCCGGTTGTAGCCGCCGTGGGCGTAGGTCCCCGGGTAGTGCACGTCGTCGGCGTCCTCCCACTCCGCCGCGCCGCGCGTGCAGAAGTAGCCGTTGCCGGTCGAGGTGAGCGCCTCTCTCAGGCCCTCCTCGGCCGGCTCGTAGCCCTCGTACGTGAGCGTGAAGCCATCCAAGCGCGAGTCCCCTTCCGCCGTCCGATCGTACCTAGGCTCCGACGACGTGGCGCCGCAGCGCGCGGAGCTGGTAGCCCCAGAACCACCGCACGAGGGGGCGCAGCAGGCGCGCGCCGCGGCCCTCGAACGTCTCGGACATCTCCACGAGGCAGCCGTCCGGGTGGGGCAGGAAGCGGAACGTGTGCCGGGCGTCGATGCCGGCGCCGCGGCCGGCCCAGGTCACGGTCCGCGGCGGCCGCGCCTCGACCAGCGTGCAGTCGAAGGTGAACGGCCGGTGGCCCACCCGAAGCCGCGCCCCGGCCGTCCACGGCTCGCCCGCGAGCCACCGCGCGCTCGCCGAGCCCATCCAGTCCCACCGCGGCCAGTCCTGCACGCGCGACCACGCCGCCCAGGCCTCCTCCGGGGAGACCGGCACCGGCAGCGACCCGACCACGGACAGGCGCGAGACCCGCCGACCCCCTACCGGATCACCTCGGTCAGCCGGACGCGGGCGTACCGGACGCCCGCCGCCCGGAACCCGCGAGCCGTGACGACGAGCCGGAGGCCGTCGCGGATCCGCGGGAGCGTGATCGTCTGGGTGTCCTGCAGCGCCATCCGCCGGATCGTCGGCTCGCCCGCCGGGCCCACCGGGCAGGCACCGCAGGCGCGACCCAGGGGCAGGGTGCTGATCCGGGCCGGGCGCCCGTCCGCCTCGCTGGTCAGCGTCACGTGGATCCGGCTCGGAGTGCGGACGGTGCCGGCGATCTCGACCTCCGGCCCGATCGGCGCCGAGGCCGATGAGGGCCCGGTCGTGCGGAAGGTCCAGGACGCGTCGAGGGGGTGGAAGCCCCGGTAGAGGATCCGCGCGCGGGCCCGGTAGGTGCTCGCGGGGGCGAGCGGGGCGGCGGGGATGAGCATCCCGCCCTGGATGTAGGCGCCGAGGCTCCCGCGGGGGCCGGCCGTCGTCGCGTTGACCGTCCGCACCTCGACGGGGCCGGCGGGGCCGGTCAACGAGGCGGCCACGATCCGCGTCGGCCCGGAGCGCTTCCCGGGCTCGAGGACCTCCCCGAACGGCATCACGAGGATGTGGGGGCCGGTGACGGTGCCCATCGGCAGGCCGACGAAGTCCCCCGGCACGAACGGCCACTCGTAGGCCGAGTGGGCCGGGTAGATGGCTGCGCCGGGCCCGGGGTACGTGAACACCCGCGGCGACAGCGGCGCGGGGCGCGGGACGATGGGCGCGGTCCACATGCAGCCCGGCGCCCAGCCCGTCTCCGCGAGCGCCGGGGCGAGCGTGTGCATGAGGTGCATCGGCGCGTTCTCCCACGGGTTGCCGGCCGCCCAGGAGGAGCGCGGGCTCGCGAGCACCGAGGACCGCGCCGCCTGGGCGCCGAGCGCCGTGTAGCCGGGCCTGCCGGGGTCCTCGAGGTGCGGGGTGACGGTTGACCGCCCGTTGGCGCCCTCGTAGGCCATGTGCATGCGGCATCCGAGCGAGTAGTCGGGCCGCTCGACCAGGCCGGCCGGGATCCCGTTGGCGGCGCGCTGGGCGTTGAGCGCCGCGACCGCCTCCTGGGCGGTGGTGCCCGGGGCCTGCGCGATGGCGGGCGCCGGCGCCGCGAGCGCGAGCACGGCGAGGGCGGCCCACCCCGCCCGCGCGCGCCCGCTTCCCCTCGGGTCCGCCATCGGCCGTGCACGCTATCGCGGGCAGTGCGCGGGAGGCGACTCCTCCGGGCACCGGTCGCGCGGCGGGCGTCATGCGGCGTACGATCGGGGGGTGAGCGGCGAGGCGGGAGCCCTCCTCGAGGCCGGCAGGCGGCGCTCGAGGCGGGCCGTTGGGTCGAGGCGCGGGAGTCCTTCACCGCCGCCCTCGAGCGCGACGAGTCGCCCGAGGCGCTGTTCGGCCTCGGCGAGGCCCTGCTCTGGCTCGGCGAGACCGACGAGACGATCCGGCTCCAGGAACGCGCCTACGCCGGCTTCCGCCGCCGGCCGGATCCGGTCCCGGCGGCGATCGCCGCCATGAACCTCTTCTACCTCCAGCGCGCCGGCCTCGGGAACGTCGCGGCGTCGCGCGGCTGGCTCGGCCGCGTGGAGCGCCTGGTGGAGCGCTACGACCTCGAGCCCCTGCGCGGCTGGGCCGTCCTGCTGCGCGCCTGCGACCGGGGGGAGACGAACCCGCCGGCGGGCGAGGCGCTGGCGCGCGACGCCGTGGAGGCCGCGCGCCGGTCGGGCGACGCCGACCTCGAGCTCTGCGCGCTGAGCGAGGTCGGCGCCATGCTGGTCGAGTCCGGCCGCATCGAGGAGGGCTTCGCCCTGCTCGACGAGGCCATGGCCGGGGCGCTGGGGGGCGAGGGCCGGCGCCTCGACACGGTCGTCTTCACCAGCTGCACGATGATCACCAGCTGCGGCCGGGCCGCCCAGCTGCAGCGCGCGGTGCAGTGGGTCCGCGTCGGCGACGACTTCGCCCGCCGCTACGGCTCGCCTCACGTCTTCTCGACCTGCCGCCTGCACTACGGGGGCGTCCTCTTCGCCACCGGCGACTGGGCCGGGGCCGAGACCCAGCTCGAGGAGGCGATCCAGGCGTCCCGCAGGGCCGAGCCCGCGCTGTTCGCCGAGGCGCTCGCCAAGCTCGCCGAGCTTCGCCTCGCCCAGGGCACGGCTCGAGGCGGCGGCGGGCCTGCTGGCCGGCTTCGAGGACCGGCCGACATCGGCGGCCGCGCTGGCGGGCATCCACCTCGCGCGCGGCGAGCCCGCTCGGGCCGCCGCGGTCGTCCGGCGCCGGCTGCGCTCGGTCCGGGATCCCTGCCTCGAGGGCTCGGCCCTCGTCGAGCTCCTCGCCGAGGCCGAGATCGCCCTGGGCGCGACGCGCAGCGCCCGGGCCCGGGCACGGCGGCTTGCCGAGGCGGGGGCGGCGGCGGGCTGCGAGCTGATGGTGGCCCGCGCCGAGCGGACCCTCGGCCGCACGGCGCCGGCACGCGCCCGCAGCGCGGCGATCGGGCACCTCGAGCGCGCGCTCGCCGCCTTCGAGCGCCTGGGCATGCCACTCGAGGTCGCGCGCACCCACCTGCTGATCGGCCGTGCGCCTCGGCGAGCGCGAGCCGGAGACGGCGATCGCCGAGGCGCGGGCGGCGCTCGCCGCCGCCGAGGGCTCGGGGCGGCCCGCGACGCCGACGCGGCGGCCGCCTTCCTCCGCTCGCTCGGCGCGCGCGCCGGCCGGGCCCCGGCCCCCGCGGCCTCGGCTCGCTCAGCCCCAGGGAGCTCGAGGTCCTCGAGCTGCTCGGCGCCGGTCTCTCCAACCGCGCCATCGCCGAGCGCCTCTACCTCACCCGCAAGACCGTCGAGCACCACGTCAGGAGCGTCCTGGCCAAGCTCGGGCTCGCCAACCGGGCCGAGGCCGCCGCCTACGCCGTCCGTCACCTCGAGCGCGATTCCGCCACCGGTTAGGTGTTCTGCCCGATGCCCCGCGGCGCCCGGGCGACGGAGGGTGGCCCCACGCCATCGTCCATCGACGAAAGGGGCCGACCATGGCGGACACGACGACCATCAGCGACGCCGCGACGATCCAGCGGGAGATGTTCGCGGCCGTCGAGCGCCGGGACTTCGCAGCGCCTGCGCGAGCTCGCCCATCCCGACTACGTCTACGTCGGCACCGACGGGGTCGAGCACGCCGGCGTCGAGGCCGGGCTCGCCGTCGCCGAGCTCTACACGACGGCCTTCCCCGACCTGAGCTTCGAGGTCCGCGCCAGCCACGCGCCCAGCACGACGTCGCGATCCTCGAGCTCATCGCCCGCGGCACCCACACCGGGCCGCTCGACGGCATCCCGCCGACGGGCAAGCGGGCCGAGGTCGTGGCCTGCAACGTCGTCGAGGCGCGCGACGGCAAGATCCACCGCGAGCGCGACTACTTCGACACGCTCTCGCTCATGCAGCAGCTCGGCCTGGCCGACGGCTGACGAGGCCTCAGACCGGGACGCCGATGCTCGCGGAGCTGCGCGACCGCGGCGCGGCGTCGAGGGCGAGGCCCGCCCCCACGGCGACGCACGTGAGCGGCGACTCGGTCACGTGCGCCGCCAGGCCGGTCTCCCTCCTCAGGCGCTCGTCGAGGCCGGGGAGCAGCGCGCCGCCGCCGGCGAGCATCAGCCCGTGCGACATGACGTCGGCCGCCAGCTCGGGCGGCGTCTCCTCGAGGGTCTCCCTCACCGCCCCCACCATCTGCTGCAGCGCCGGCTCGAGGGCGGGCAGCACCTCGTCCGGGTGGAGCATCACCGTGGTGGGCATCCCGGTCGAGACGTTGCGGCCGCGGATCTCCGACGGCTCCGTCAGCGCCCCCTTGTGGGCCGAGCCGACGCGGAACTTGAGGTCCTCGGCCGTCTGGGCGCCGATGACGAAGCCGTGCTCGCGCCGCACCAGGGCCGCGAGCGCCTCGTCGAGGGCGTCGCCGCCGACCCGCACGGAGCGCGATGAGACGATCCCGCCGAGGGCGATCACGGCGACCTCGGTGGTCCCGCCGCCGACGTTGACGATCAGGTGGCCGGCGGGCTCGCCGACCGGCAGGCCGGTGCCGATCGCCGCGGCCATCGGCTCCTCGATCAGCGAGGCATGGCGCGCGCCCGCCTCGTGGGCGGCCTCCAGCACGGCGCGCCGCTCGAGCTTCGTGAGGCCCGACGGCACGCAGATCATCACCCGGGGGCGCGCCCTGCGCCCGTGGAGCGCCTGGCTGATGAAGTGCCGCAGCATCTGCTGGGTCACCCCCACGTCACGGATCACGCCGTCGCTCAGCGGCCGGGTCGCGGTGATCGAGGCCGGCGTGCGCCCGAGCATCCGCCGCGCCTCGGCGCCGACCGCGACGACGTCGCCGGTGCGCTCCTCCACCGCCACCACCGACGGCTCCATGAGCACGATGCCCTGCCCGCGCATGTAGACGAGCGTGTTGGCGGTGCCGAGGTTGACCGCCAGCTCCAGCGGCTCGAAGGTCCGCGAGCCGAATGGGAGGCGCAGGGACATTTCGCAAAGAGCGTACTTCGTCGGCGCCATGCCGCACCCCCCCGGGGTCAGGATTGCAACGTGAAGATCGTCATCTGGCACGGCTACCTGCTCGGCGGGACGGGGTCGAACGTCTACACCCGCTCGCTGGCGCGGGCCTGGCGGCGCCTCGGCCACGAGGTCGTCGTCGTCTGCCAGGACCCGCGCCCCGAGCTGCACGACCTGCTGGGGGCCCGGGTCGTCCGTCCCGACATCGGGCCGCTGCTGCCGGTGTTCGTGCTCGACGCCTACGACGACGTCGAGGCGCGCCTCATCGGCGACATGACCGCCGCCGAGCTCGACCGCGTCGTGCAGGCCAACGCCGCCGCGGTCCGCGCCGAGCTGCCCGCCGGCCTCGTGCTCGTGAACCACGTCCTCCTGGGCGCGCCCGTCGGCGCCGCCGCGGGGGCGCCGTTCGTGGTGAAGGCCCACGGGTCGGAGCTGGAGTACGCGATGCGCGGCAACGAGGGCCTCTGCGCGTGGGCGCGCGCGACGCTGCCGCCCGCCCGCGCGGTCGTCGCCGGCTCGGAGCACATCGGTCGCGTCCTCGCGGAGGTCCTCGGCCCGGGGCCCCACCTCGACCGGGTGGCCGTGGTGCCGCCGGGCGTTGACGTCGACCGGTTCCGCCCCGAGCCCCGCGCCGCGGCCCTCGAGCAACTGGTTGCCGAGTCACGCAACGACCCGGCGAACCCGGCGGGGGCCGGCGTCCACGACGAGCGCCGCCCCGACGATGGCAACGCCGACCGCCTCGCCGCGTTCCTCGCCGGGGACGCCCCGACGGTGCTGTACGTGGGAAAGCTCAGCCGCGAGAAGGGCGTGCACCTGCTTCTCGAGGCCCTCCGCGGCCTCGACGCGCGCGGCGTGATGGTGGGCTTCGGGCCCGAGCGCGCCGCGCTGGAGCGCGACGCCGGGCCGCGCGTGCTCTTCACCGGGGCGCTCGAGCACCGCCACCTCGCCCACCTGTGGCCGCTCGCGGACGTCAGCGTGACCCCGTCGGTCTTCCCCGAGGCCTTCGGCATGGTCGCGGCCGAGGCGGCCGCGTGCGGCTCCCCGCCGCTCGTCGCGCGCCACTCGGGCCTGGCCGAGGTCGCCGCGGGGCTCGAGGAGGAGTACCCACCGCATCTGCGCGGCCTCGCCTCGTTCGCGCGGGGCGACGCCGGCGACCTTCGCGCCAAGCTCGCGGCGATCCTCGCCCTCGACGGCGCGGAGCGCGCCGAGCTGGGCGCGGCCGCCCGCCGTGCCGCGGTGCGGCTGTGGAGCTGGGACGGGGTCGCGGCCCGCCTCCTCGCCCTGAGCGGCGTCAGCTCATAAAACGCGCGCCCGATGGTTCAGGCGAGGGCCGCCCAAAGCCGGCAGGCGGCGGCGAGCCTTGTCACGGTCCAGCGCACGTCCTCATCGTCTACTCCTGGCAGCCATGGACGTGAGGCCAGACGCCACTCTGCGATGTTGGCCGTGATTGCTGCCTCTGGCAGTTCTTCGCGGACTCAGCCAGAAGGGCCGTCCCCGGCGTGATCGGAGTCGTCCGCCGATACAGGTGGTACCACGTCTCGACCGGGGGCCGCGAGAGCCGGACCGCTCCGGCCACAAGCTCCGACGCGCGGCCCTGGGGAGGCGTCAGGTCTACGCCGAAGAGGACGAACGCCGCGCCGCCCTCCGGGGCGGCTGGAGCGTGGTTGACCACCAACAGCGACCGCTGTTCGAACCAACTTGCGCCCGACATAGACACACGGCCGGTGTTACCGCCGCGAAGCAGGTCAACCTGCACCGGAAGGCCGAGCGACCGGTACTCCTCGTCGGCGACGACGGCCTGGGCGAGCAGACGAGCCTGGCGGACGGCCAGGTTGAACGCCTCCACAGCGCCTCGCAGGGTCAAGGGACCGGCTTCGTCGAGCATCGGTGCACCGTCGTATCCGAGGACGCCCTCGCGATGCAACTGGGCGAGCACGTCTGCGGCGTAGCGTTCCCATGCCGGCTCGCGAGCCGCGCAAGACCGAATGGAGCTTGCGACGTCTCGGAAGGAGGCGTAGGCCAGCTCAAGCTGACTGTGCGGCCGAGCCGCTCCGCAGTCCTGCTCGTGATCGTCGATTGCCATGCGTTCACTCCATGGGCGACCGCAACGAGGCGCCCACCATGACAAGCGCGAGACGGTTCGATCCTCTCGCCGCGACGTCGATCGCCTCGCGGGCAATCTGCTCGAGGGTGTGCAGCTCGTCGCCGCGCTTCACCTCGACGACCACCTCAAGCGGATCAGGGTCCTGCGCTGGGATGACGAGATCCGGTTCCGTCCGCTCGCCGGCTCCCATGGCAGCGTAAACGGGCCAGAAGTCCGTTGTCTCCAGCTGGCGGGACGCACGGACATGGCGGCCAGGGTCATCGACAGCCAGGCGTCGAGACCGGCGCGGGGGGCGCGTGACGGAAAAACGCGAAGAGCAGCGCGGTGAGGTGGTCCTCGTCGCGTCGTGGCTGCCAGCGGGTGAAGAACTTCACGCTCGGCCGCGCGCCGGCGCACCGATCCCGCGACGGTCGAGATCCGTCGAGAGCCGTGCCGGCACTGGTCTGGCGTCGCCAATCATCTGCCGCCTCATGCGGACGGCGAAGCCCGGCTCGAAGCTACTCTCAGCCTGCTCCTTGGCCACGCATGCCGATTCCTTAGTCCGCTCGGGGCCGATCTTCACCACGAGCACGCGGGGGACGCCGATGCGCTGGCGAAGCTCCACTGCGATTCTCCAGTCCGGGTGAGCTCACAGAGCCCGTGGCGCGAAGCAACATCCGAACCTGGGATCAGGCATGCCCGCGCTGGTTTCTGCGTTGGTCTGAGGCGAAGTTCAGCTTAGAGCGAGACGGCAGACGGCTGAGTCCAGAGCCTTCCCCATGCAGCAGAACGATCTGCGCACGGCGACTGGCTCATCGACGAGGCCGCCATCGCGACGCCGTGACCGGTCGAGCCGGCGAGTCGCCGCGCTCACGCCCGGCGCGAGCAGGCCGACACGATCACGTCGAAGGCCGGCCGCCCCAAACGGAGGGCCGCGCGTTCACGCGCCGGACGAGGCCGAGCTCGTCGGGTGGCATAAAGGACCGCCCGAGCTCTCCTCCCACCGAGCTCCTTCGGAGCGTCGGAGCGTCGGGGACCCTCACGTGGCGTAGATTCCGGGACGTGATCGTCGACTGCGCGATCTACCGCGACGGGCGGCGCGCGGAGGAGCCGCTGGACCTGGCGCAGGTGGGGGCGGCCTGCATGGACGGCGACGGCACCGCCTGGATCGGGCTGCACAGCCCCGGCGAGGAGGAGTTCGCCGAGGTGGCGCGGATGTTCGACCTCCACGAGCTGGCCGTCGAGGACGCCGTCCACGCCCACCAGCGCCCGAAGCTCGAGCGCTACGGGGACGACGCTCTTCTGCGTGCTGCGGCCGGCGCGCTACGTCGACGCCACCGAGACGGTCGAGTTCGGCGAGCTGCACGTGTTCGCCGGCCCGCGGTTCGTCATCACCGTCCGCCAGGACGAGACACCGTCGACCTCCGGGCCGTGCGCCGCAACCTGGAGGCGCGCCCGGACGTGCTGCGGCAGGGGCCGGTGACCGTGCTCCACGCGATCATGGACCGGGTCGTGGACGACTACGGCCCGGTGGTCGCCGGCATCGAGAACGACCTCGACGAGATCGAGGACGAGGTCTTCGGCGGCGGGGCCGACGTGTCGCGGCGCATCTACGAGCTGCACCGCGAGGTCATCGCCTTCCAGCGCGCCACCGCGCCCCTGCCCGACATGATCGGGGAGCTCATCGAGGACCCGGCGGTCGGCGACGAGGAGGGCCGCTACCTGCGCGACGTCAGGGACCACGCCCTGCGCGTCCAGGAGCACGCCGACGGGTTCCGCCAGCTGCTGCAGAGCATCCTCAACGTGAACCTCACGCTCGAGACCCAGTCCCTCAGCGAGGCGTCGATCGCCCAGAGCGAGGAGGTCAAGAAGATCTCGGCCTGGGCGGCGATCCTCTTCGCCCCGACCGTGGTCGGCACGATCTACGGCATGAACTTCGAGCACATGCCCGAGCTCGAGTGGGAGTTCGGCTACCCGCTGGCGATCGGGCTGATGCTCGCGGTCTCCCTGTCCCTCTACCTGCTCTTCAAGCGCCGCGGCTGGATCTGAGCGGCAGCTCGTCAGAGCAGGCTCGCCGCCTGGATGAGCGCGAGGTGGCTGAACGCCTGCGGGAAGTTGCCGACCTGGCGCCCGCGGCCGACGTCGTACTCCTCGGCCAGCAGGCCGAGGTCGTTGGCCAGCCCGAGCAGGCGCTCGAACAGCGCGCGCGCCTCGTCGCGGCGGCCGTTCAGGGCGAGCGCGCTCACGAGCCAGAACGAGCAGGCCAGGAACTGGCCCTCGTCGCCGGCCAGGCCGTCGTCGGTCTCGGCGGTGGAGTAGCGCGACACGAAGCCGTCGCGGCCGAGCTCGCTCCGCACGGCGTCGATGGTCCCGGTCACGCGCTCGTCGTCGCCGGGCAGGAAGCCCACGATCGGGATCAGCAGCACCGCGGCGTCGAGCTCGCTCGAGCCGTAGTACTGGGTGAAGGTGCGCCGGTCGGGGTCCCAGGCGCGGTCGCAGACCTCGGCGTGGATCTCGTCGCGCTGCGCCGCCCAGCCCTGCGCCCAGCCACCCAGGCCGAGCCGCTCGGCGACGCGCACGCCCCGGTCGAAGGCCACCCACGCCATCACCTTGGAGTGGGTGAAGTGCCGCCGCGGGCCCCGCGCCTCCCAGATGCCGTCGTCCGGCTCGCGCCAGATCCGCTCGACGCGATCGACGACGGCCCGCCAGCGCGGCGCGAAGCGGGGTTCGGGCGGCTGCGCCCAGCCGCTCGAGCACCGCGTAGGCCGCGCCGACCACCTCGCCGTAGACGTCGAGCTGGAACTGCTCCGAGGCCGCGTTGCCGATCCGCACCGGGCGCGAGCCCTCGTAGCCCGGAAGGTGCGGCAGCTCGAACTCGGTCAGGCGCCGTTCGCCCCCGAGCCCGTACATGATCTGAAGGCTCTCCGGGTCCGCCGACACGGCGCGGAAGACGAAGTCGCGGAACGCCATCGCCTCGTCGGTGTAGCCGCCCTGCAGCAGCGCCTCGAGCGTGAGCACCGAGTCGCGCAGCCAGCAGTAGCGGTAGTCCCAGTTGCGCTCGCCGCCGAGGTCCTCCGGCAGCGAGGTCGTGGGCGCGGCCACCAGGGCGCCGGTGTGCTCGTGGGTCATCGCCTTGAGGACGACGAGCGATGCTGCGCACCGCATCCGGGTAGGCGCCCTCATAGCTGCACTCTGTCCGACCAGTCGCGCCACCACGCCTCGGTGCGCGCGAGCGCCGAGTTGGCGCTCTCCACCCGCGGGCTGGGCTCCGAGGAGGGGTGCCAGCTGAGGACGAAGGGCTCGCGCGAGCCCTCGACGGCCGTGAACTCGGCCACCGCGGCGCCGTCGGCGATCGCTCACCGGACGCGGCGTGCTGAGGTGGAAGGCGTCCGGGCCCGCGCCGTGACGAGCACGCCGTCCGGGACGGCGTCGATCCAGGGCACGATCGACCCGTAGTCGGGGCGCAGCACGAGCTCCGAGCGCATCGGCACGCGGCCGCGCAGGCCCTCGACGATGCGCACCAGCTGGGGCGGCCCGTCGCCCCGGCGCGGCATGAAGTCGATCAGCCGGGCGGCGCCGTCGGCCGTCTCGACGTCGGTCTCCAGCACCAGCGTCCCGGGCCGGTAGCGCCGCTCGGTCGAGCGGGCCTCGGCGACCGGCGCGATCAGCCAGCGCCCGTGCGCCGGCTCGCCCAGCAGCGCCGAGAAGCACGAGGCCGAGTCGAAGCGCGGCAGGCAGAGCCAGTCGATCGAGCCGTTCCGGCCGACGAGCGCGGCGGTCTGGAGGTCGCCGATCAGCCCGTAGTCCTCGATCAGCATGACCGCGGCGAGTCTTCTGCATCGTCGCGCGAAGATGCGAGCCTTCGTGACGATGATGCGTGGAGCCGCGAGTCGCGCTCGGCATGGTCCACGGCCGCTTCCAGCCCTTCCACGCCGGCCACCTCGAGTACCTCGTCGCGGCGGCCGCCCGCTGCCGGCGGCTGGCGGTCGGCATCACCAACCCGGACGGCTTCCCGGTCCGCCCCGAGCCGGACGACCCGGCCCGCCACCTGCCCGAGTCGAACCCCTTCACCTACGCCGAGCGGCGCCGCATGGTCGAGGCGGCGGCCGCCGAGGCCGGTGTCGGCCCGGTCGAGGTCTTCCCCTTCCCCATCACCGAGCCCGGGCTCTGGGACGACCACGTCCCCGCCGGCGCGGTCCAGTTCGTGCGCGTGCTCTCGCCGTGGGGCGCCTCCAAGGCTGGCCCGCTTCGAGGAGCGCGGCTACGCGACCGTGGTGCTCGACGCGCCCGGCGGCAAGCGCGTCTCGGGCGAGCAGGTGCGGGCGGCGATGCGCGCCGGCGGCGACTGGCGCGCGCTCGTGCCGCCGGCCGTGGCCGCGGTCATCGACTCCCTCCCGCCCGACCGTGCGCTCGATCGTCGTCCTGCTGCTTGACGGCCTGGGCGACCGGGCCTCGGACGCGCACGGCGGGCGCACCGCCAACGAGGCCGCCTGGACCCCGTGCCTCGACGCCCTGGCGGCGGGGGGCTCGTGCGGCCTGCTCTGGCCGCTCGGCCCGGGGCGGGCGCCGTCCAGCGAGGTGGCCCACTGGGCGATCCTCGGCTACCGGCCCGCCGAGTCGCCGGGCCGCGCGGTGCTCGAGGCCCTCGGGCACGGCCAGGAGGTGTCCGCGGACGACGTCCTCGCCTTCGCCTCGCTGCGGCAGGCCACGCGCCGCGACGGGGCGCTCTGGGTCACCGGCCGGCCCGCGGGGTCGGACGAGGAGGCCGCCGAGGCGCTGGCCGCGAGCGCGCCGCCGGCGCGCATCGGGGGGCTGCGCCTGGAGGTGCGCCCGCTCGGCCCGCCGGCGCGCCCCGGCGAGGGGATCCTGAGGGTCGCCGGCGGCGCCCACGACGGGGTCACCGACTCGGACCCCTTCCTGCGCGACCGCCAGCCGGTGATGCGCCCGGCCCCGCTGGTGCCGGAGGCCGCGGCCACGGCGCGGGCCGCCGAGGAGTGGAGCCGGGCGACGGTCCGGCCCGCCCCGGACGGCCGGCTCACGGTCGTCACGCTCAAGTGGTGGGGGCGGCTGCGGCCGGCGCCGGCCTTCCGCGACCGCCACGGGCTCGACGGGGTCGTGGTCGGCGCATCGCCGTTCCTGGCCGGCCTCGCGCGGACCTTGGGGCTGCGGTTCGTCCCGGCGCCCGAGGGCGAGGACCCCGCCGCCGCCCTCCGTGACCGGCTCGACCGCGCCCGCCAGGCCCTCGACGAGGGCGCGACCTTCGTCCTCTGCCACCTCAAGGCCACCGACGAGGCCGGCCACACGAAGGACCCGCGCGCCAAGCGCGAGACCATCGAGCGGATCGACACCGCGTTCGGCGGCATGGCGGAGCGCTTCGCCGACGCGATCGTCTGCGTGACCGGCGACCACGCGACGCCGCCCGCGCCGGAGGTGATCCACTCCGGCGACCCGGTCCCGTTCCTCCTGGCCGGGCCCGGGGTGCGGGCCGACCGGGTCGCCGCGTTCGGCGAGCTCGACCTCGGCGCCGGGATCCTCGGCCGGATCACGGGCGCCGACGTCATGCCGCTGCTGCTGAACGCCGCCGACCGCCCGCTGTTCCTCGGGTCGCGCCCCACCGCGGTCCCCGGCGCGGCGGGCGTCCCGGCCGAGGTCGAGCCGCTCCCGCTCGACGACTAGAGGGCGCCGTCGCCGGTGAGGCTCTCGGCGATCATCGCCCGCTGGATCTCGGTGGTGCCGGCCGGGACCCGCAGGTTGCGCGCGACCCGGTAGATGCGCTCGATGCCGGTCGCGCTGAGGAGCCCGCGGCCGCCGTGCACCTGGATCGCCCGGTCCGCGACGCGGCCCAGGGCCTCGTCGCACCAGGTCTTCAGCGTGGAGAGGTCGCGCCGCTCGGCCGCGCCGGCCCGCCCGTCGCCCAGCAGGTCGGCCGCGTCGAGGCGCGCCAGGATCTCCAGCGACAGCGCCCGCATGGCGCGCCAGTCCATGTAGATGTCGCTCAGGCGCTCGGCCACCGCCCCCAGCTCGCCGATCGGCCTGCCGAAGGCGCGGCGCTCGCCGGCGTAGGCGACCGCGCGCTCCAGGCAGTGCCGCGCCAGGCCGCTGCACATGCCGCCGCGGCGCGACCGGGCCCAGTTGATCCACAGGAACGCCAGGTCCATGCCGCCGCCCTCGCGGCCGATCAGGGCGCTGCCGGGCAGGCGCACGTCGCGGAACTCGAGCACCCCCGTCTGGCCGTCGGCCATGATCGTCTGCTGCACCGGCCCGCGCGCCGCGCCGGGCGCGTCCATGGGCACGAGGAACATCGTCAGCTCGCGGCGCTCGGCGCCCTCGACGCGCGCGACCACCTGGGCGGCCTCCACGAACGGCGCCCCGGTGATGAGGTGCTTGACCCCGCTCAGCACCCAGCCCGTCGCCGTCGCGGCGGGCCGAGGACTCGAGGGCGAGGACGTCCGTCCCCGCGCCCGGCTCGCTCAGCGCGAAGGCGACGTTGGCGCTCCCGGCGAGGAAGGCGGGCAGGTGGCGCTCGCGCGCCTCCCCGCTCCAGTGCCGCACCAGGTGGCTCGGCCCGTCGGTCCAGGCGAGCATCCACTGCGCGCCCCGCAGGCCGTGGCGGAAGACCTCCTCCTGCACGTAGAAGGTGTCGACCAGCCCCAGGCCCAGCCCGTCCGGCGGCGGCAGGTGGGGGCAGTAGAGGCCGGCGCGGGCCGAGGCCTGCTGCATGCGCCGCTTGAGGCCGATCATCGCCTCGGCCAGGCGCCCGTCGGGCTCCAGCGCGAAGGCGGTGTCGCCGAGCTCGCCCTCCACCTCCTCCACCATCGGCAGCGCCTCGCCGGCCAGGAACGCGCGGGTCCGCTCGAGGGCGGCCTCGCCGGCCGCCGACGGCGGGTACCCGGGCGACGCGAGTTGCGTGCTCACGCAACCACCGTGATGCGTCGGCGGCGGGCCCTCCGCCAGCCGGCCGATCCGCCAGCCCGTGACGCCGCGGTCGTCGAGCTCGCCCTCGAGGGCGTCCCAGCGCTCGGGCGCGACGGCCAGCAGCAGGCCGCCGCTGGTCTGGGGATCGAAGAGGAGCTCGACCACCTCGGGGGCCGCATCCCCCGGGATCGCCACGAGGTCCTCCGCGAAGGCGCGGTTGCGCGCGGCGCCCCCGGTCGTCACGCCCAGGGCGGCCAGCTCGCGCGCGCCGGGCAGCAGCGGCACCGCGCCGGCGGTCACCTGCGCCGCGACGCCGCTCGCGGCGGTGATCTCGGCGAGGTGGCCGATCAGGCCGAAGCCGGTCACGTCGGTGGCGCAGCGCACGCCGCTGGCCAGGGCCGCGGCGGCGGCCGGGCCGTTCGAGGCCAGCATCGAGGCGGTGGCCGCGGCGCTCGCGCCGGCCTCCCCGCGGCCCTGCATCTGGGCGGTCGTGATCACCCCGACGCCCAGGGGCTTGGTCAGCACGAGGACGTCGCCCGGGCGGCCGGCGGCGTTGCTCAGGAGGCGGTCGGGGTGCGCCGTGCCGACGGCCGCCAGCCCGTACTTGGGCTCGGGGTCGTCGATCGTGTGGCCGCCGAGCACGGGGCAGCCGTCGGCCATGGCCGCCTCGGCGCCGCCGCGCATGATCGCGGCGAGGTCGTCCGGGTCGCCGTCGGCCGGATGCGCGGCGACGGCCAGCGCGAACGCCGGGGCCGCCCCCATGGCGTGCAGGTCGCTGAGGGCGTTGGTGGCCGCGATGGCGCCGAAGGTGGCCGGGTCGTCGACGATGGGCGTGAAGAAGTTGACCGACGCCACCACGGCCAGGTCGTCGCGCACCCGGTAGGCGGCGGCGTCGTCGGCGCCGTCGAAGCCCACCAGCACTCGGGCGTCGTCGGCGGCGGGCATCAGGGCCAGGGCGTCGGCGAGCGCCGACTTGCCCAGCTTGCAGCCGCAGCCGCCGCCGCGGGCCATGGTGGTGAGCCGCGCCATACTGGACCTCCGGGTGTGGCGCCCACCCTACGCGCCCGCTTACGCTCGCGCCGATGCGGTCGTCACTCGTCCGGATCGCGCTGGCTCTGGCCGCCGTCGCGGCGGGTTGCGCGGCGCTGGGCGGCAGCGCGGCGGGCCAGGCGCAGCTCCCGCCCTGCCCGCCCGGCGCGCCGCCGATCCCGCCGCCGACCGTCACGGCGAAGGGCGATCCGTCGGCACCGGGGCGGATCGTCGCCGGGCGGCCGTTCCAGATCGAGTACGGGGTCCCGGGCAACATCGTGCAGGAGACCGCCGGCCCGCCGGGCGCGACCTTCTCGTCCAACGACCAGCTCGGCGCGACGGTGACCGTCGCGGCACCGGGCCCCGCCGTCTTCACCGCCCGCTACTACGACGCCGAGGCGTCCCCCGCCACGGCCTGCACCCAGACCTTCTCGTTCACCGTGAACGTCGAGGTCGGTGACCTGCTCGCCCCGCGCAGCGGCTACGCCCAGAGCCCGTCGACCTTCGCCCGGGTTCCGCGGAAGGGCGTGCTCACGGGCCCCGAGACGCCCGTGGTGGGGATCCTGTTCATTTGCCGCGACACGACCGGGAGTGTGCCCGTCGTCGCCGACCTCCGTGTCGAGCGCAACCTCCGCCGCAAGCCGTCGGCGGCCTCGCCCGGCGCCACCATGACCGTGTCCGACCCCTGTAGCACCACGCCGACGACCGTCCTCGCCCCGGGGGCCCGGCTGCGCCACGCCAGGGGCGAGACGGTGACCGTGGAGCATCGGTTCCGGAAGGGCGCGCGCTACTGGCTGCGCATCACGCAGGCCGGCCGCGTGCTCTTCCAGGTGCGCTACTACGTCGCCTTCGGTCGGAAGCGGACCATGTTCGTGCAGCCGTCCTGGGTGATCGCCCCCGAGGCCGCCTTCGAGGCGGCGCGCTGCCGCAGGCGGTCGCGAGGAGACCTGCGAGACCCGCTGGGCTACCAGAACTTCCCGATCCCTCCGTGTCCGCGCTGAGGCGGATCGCCCTCCGCGTCGCGCTGGCCACGGCCGTCGGCGCTGCCTGCTGGGCGGCGCAGGCGGGCGGCGCCGGCGCCCAGGCATCGGTCCCGCCCTGCGCGCCCGGCACACCGCCGCTGCCGCCGCCGACGGTGACGCCACCGGCGATCCATCGTCGCCCGTGCGGATGCTGTCGCGGGCCGGCCGTTCACGATCGAGTACGACTCGCGACGAGCGTCGTGGTGCAGGACACCGCCGGTCCCCCCGGGGACGACGTTCTCCTCGAACGACGCCGACCGGCGAGCTCCATCACGCCCGACGGTGCCGACCGCCCGGCCCGGCCGTCTTCACGGTGCGCTACTACAGCGCCGGCGCGCGGCGCCACGGCGTGCACTGCAGAGCCTACTCTTCACCGTGACCGTCGAGCTCGGCGATCTGATCTCCGCGCGGCATCGGCTACGCGCAGGGCACCACGGTCAGGTTCATCGGGGGGTTCAAGCGGCTGCCGCGCCAGGGCGTCCTGCTGACCGGCGGCGGCGCCGATCACCGGCGTCCTCTTCCCGTGCACGGACACCACCGCTCGGCTTCCCGTGGTCGCGGAGCTGCGCGTCGAGCGCGCGCTGCGGCGCAAGCCCTCGACCAGCTCGCCGCTCGCGACGCTGACGGTCGCCGAACCCTGCGGTCCCAAGCGGGTGTCGGCGACGGCCCTCGGCGTGCGCCTGCGCCACACGGGCGTCTTCGACGAGATACTGGACCGTCGCCGTCGAGCACCGCTTCACGGGCGGCGCGCGCTACTGGCTGCGCATCACGCAGGCGGGCCGCCTGATCGGGCAGCTGCGCTACTACACCGCCTTCCGCCCCGCCGCCCGGAGGTTCGCCGAGACCTGGGTGATCGCCCCCGAGGCGGCCTTCGAGCGCGCCCGCTGCCGGCGCCCCCGGCGGGAGGACCCCGACGCCCCGCTCGGCTTCCGGAAGTTCCCCATCCCGCCCTGCCCGCGCTGAGCGCGGCGGGGTCGTTCGGAGCCCGTTCGGGGTAGCGTTGCGGCGATGGGCCGCGAGATCGAGCGCGAGCGGTTCGGCGGGGCCGACTTCGAGCGCTTCTCGGAGCGCCTCGGCGAGTCGCTCGCCGCCCTGGGCGAGCTGCTGGAGCGGCCGGGCTTCGGCGAGGGCCCGGCCAGCCTGGGCGCCGAGCTGGAGATGGCCCTGGTCGACTCCGCGGGCCGGCCCGCGGGCGAGAACGCGGCCGTGCAGGAGGCCCTGGGCGGGGACGACGACGTCGCCCTCGAGGTGGGCCGCTTCTGCATCGAGTGCGCCACCGCCCCCGTGCCGCTCGCCGGGCGGTCGTTCACGGCGCTCTCCGAGCGGCTGTCCGGGTCGGTCGGGCGCATCGCCGCGGCGGCCGCGGTCCACGGCGCCCGCGTCGCCACGATCGGGACCCTGCCGACGCTCACGATGGGCGACCTGGGCCCCGGCGGCCTGACCGAGTCGCCGCGCTACCGGGCCCTGTCGGCGGCGCTCGAGCCGATGAAGCCCGACCTGCGCGTCATCATCGACGGCCCCGAGACCCTCGACGTCGAGCTGCCGGGCATCGTCGCCGAGGCCGCCAACGCCGCCTTCCAGATCCACCTGCGCGTGCCGCCGGCCGATTTCGCCCGCACCTTCAACGCCGCCCAGCTGGCCACCGCGCCCGCGCTCGCGGCCTCCGCCAACTCGCCGACCTTCCTCGGCAAGGTCCTCTGGGACGAGACCCGCGTCCCGCTCTTCCACCAGACCATCGACGGGCACCAGGGCGGCGAGGAGGTGTGGCGCCCGTCGCGGGTGGCGTTCGGCCACGGCTGGGTGCGCCGCGGCTTCCTCGAGCTGCTGCAGGAGACCGTGGCCCTGCACGAGGTCGTGCTCCCCCTGAGCGAGCAGGAGGACCCGCTCCAGGTCGTGCGCGCCGGCGGCGTGCCCGAGCTCGCCGAGCTCCGCCTCCACCACGGCACCACCTGGCGCTGGAACCGGGCCATCTACGACCCCGCCGGCGGCGGGCACCTGCGCATCGAGCTGCGCGCGCTGCCCGCCGGGCCCTCGGTGCTCGACATGACCGCCAACGCGGCCTTCCTCGTCGGCGCGACGCTCGGCCTGGCAGAGCAGGAGTGGATGATCCCGGCGATCCCCTTCGCGCTCGCGCGGCGCAACTTCTACCGCGCGGCCCGGAACGGCCTCGACGCCGAGCTGCTCTGGCCCGCCCCCCAGGCGCCCTCGCCGCGCCCCATGCCGGCCGCCGAGGTCGTCGCGCGCCTCATCCCCGTCGCGCGCGAGGGCCTCGCCCGCGCCGGGGTCGACGCCGGCGACACCGACCCCCTGCTGGACGTCATGGCCGAGCGCGTCACCGCCGAGGTGACCGGCGCGCGCTGGCAGCGCGCGGCGCTCGCGGCCCACGAGGAGCGCATGATGCGCGGCACGGCCCTGGCGGCGACGCTCGACGACTACATCGAGGCCCAGTTCTCGGGCCTCCCGGTGCACCGCTGGCCGATCCCGAGCCGCCCGGGATCGCGGGCCGCCACCGGGTCGGCGGCCTGACCGCGGCGCTCAGATCCGACGCGAGAAGGGATAGCCCGCCGGCCCGGCGGCCAGGAACTCCATCTGCCCGCGAGCGCGCTCGGCGCCGCGCGATCGCCGCCGCCCGGCGCCCGTCGCCGCATCGCGGGCGGCGTGCTCGCGGCGCTGCGCATCCGGCGACGGGGGCTCGAGCCGGCGCAACGCCAGGCGGCGCCGGGGCATCACGCCGCCTCGGCGCCGACGTCCAGCTCGGTCGCGTCTGGGGCGACGCGCACCCATCCAGCCTCGAACATCCCGCCCCGCTCGTGCTCGGCGAGGGCCGTCGCGAGCCCGGCCGCGGCCTCGCGCGACCCGGCGCCCACGAGCATCGTCAGCGTCAGGGGCGACGAGCCGCGGCGCCTCACGGTCACCTGGTAGGGGATCACGGTTCTCCTCTCTTGTGGACATCTTGCATGCAAGAGAACGTACTAGCAGCACCCAACCCCACGAGACCAACCGCACAAGCGACCGTGTAGAGATACGACATGGGTACGACCCGCGGACGGCCGGCGCCCGCCAAGGACCGCGCCTACGCCCATGTCAAGGAGCAGATCCTCGAGGGCATCTACCCCGGCGGCGAGATGCTCTCCGAGGGCGAGGTCGCCGGCGCCCTCGACATGAGCCGCACGCCGGTGCGCGAGGCCTTCCTGCTGCTGGAGGCGGAGGGCCTGCTGCGGCTCTATCCCAAGCGCGGCGCGCTCGTGGTGCCGGTCTCGGCGGAGGAGATCAACGAGGTCCTGGAGACGCGCCTGATCATCGAGCGCCACTGCGCCGAGCAGATCGCCCGCCGTGGGCCCGGGGTGCTGGTGGAGCAGCTGAGGGCGCTCCTGCTGACCCAGGAGCGTCATGTGGAGCGCGGCAATCGCATCGGCTTCGTGGAGGCCGACCGCCTCTTCCACCGCTCGATCGTGTCGGCGAACGGCAACTCGATCCTCACCCGCCTGCACGACTCGCTGCGCGAGCGCCAGCGGCGCATGGGCGCGGCGATCGTGGCTCGCGACCCGTCGCTGCAGCGCCGCTACCTCGCCGAGCACCGCGCGATCGCCGACGCCCTCGCGGCCGGCGGCGAGACCGGCCGCCTGCTGACCGAGCACCTCGAGGGGGCGCGGCGCGACTACGCGCCGGCGGGGCTCTGAGCGAAACGCCGGCGCGACCGGGATAGGGTTCGCTCGGCTCGACCGCCACGGCGTCGCCCGCCTCCTCCCCGCTTCCGCCCCGACCACCTGACGGAGACCGCATGACCACCACCGCCCCGCCCGCCGAGGCCGACTACCGGGTCGCCGACCTCGCGCTCGCCGACTTCGGCCGCAAGGAGATCACCCTCGCCGAGCACGAGATGCCGGGCCTCATGGCCATCCGGGCCGAGTACGCCGACCGGCAGCCGCTCGCGGGCGCGCGGGTCACGGGCTCGCTGCACATGACGGTCCAGACGGCGGTGCTCATCGAGACCCTGACCTCCCTGGGCGCGCAGGTGCGCTGGGCCTCGTGCAACATCTTCTCCACCCAGGACCACGCGGCCGCCGCGATCGTCGTGGGCGACGGCACCCCCGACCAGCCGAACGGCGTGCCGGTCTACGCCTGGAAGGGCGAGACCCTCGAGGAGTACTGGTGGTGCACCGAGCAGGCGCTGCGCTGGCCCGACGGCGCCGGCCCCAACATGATCCTCGACGACGGCGGCGACGCGACCATGCTCGTCCACCTGGGCCGCGAGTACGAGGAGGCGGGCGCCGTCCCCGACGACGCCACCGCCGAGTCGGAGGAGTTCCGCGTCGTCCTCGGCCTGCTGCGCCAGTCGCTGCGCGAGGACCCGACGCGCTGGACCCGCATCGCCGAGGGCGTCAAGGGCGTCACCGAGGAGACCACCACCGGCGTGAACCGCCTCTACAAGCTCGCCGAGAAGGGCGAGCTGCTGTTCCCGGCGATCAACGTCAACGACTCGGTCACGAAGTCGAAGTTCGACAACCTCTACGGGGTGCGCCACTCGCTGGTGGACGGCATCAACCGCGCCACCGACGTGATGCTGGCCGGCAAGGTGGCGGTGGTCTGCGGCTTCGGCGACGTCGGCAAGGGCTGCGCCGAGTCGCTGGCCGCCCAGGGCGCGCGCGTGATCGTCACCGAGATCGACCCGATCTGCGCCCTCCAGGCCGCGATGCAGGGCTACCAGGTGGCCACCCTCGACGACGTCGTCGAGACCGCCGACCTCTTCATCACCGCCACCGGCAACAAGGCGATCATCACGGCCGCCGACATGGCGCGGATGAAGCACCAGGCGATCGTGGGCAACATCGGCCACTTCGACAACGAGATCGACATGGCCGGCCTCGCCGACTTCCCCGGCGTCCAGCAAGGTCAACATCAAGCCCCAGGTTGACGAGTGGGTCTTCCCCGACGGCCACGCGATCATCGTGCTGTCCGAGGGGCGCCTGCTGAACCTGGGCAACGCGACCGGCCACCCCTCGTTCGTGATGTCGAACTCGTTCTCGAACCAGACGATCGCCCAGATCGAGCTCTTCACCAAGAACGACCAGTACGAGCGCAGGGTCTACGTGCTGCCCAAGCACCTCGACGAGAAGGTCGCCCGCCTGCACCTCGACGCCCTCGGGGTCAGGCTCACGACCCTCTCCGAGGAGCAGGCCGACTACATCGGCGTCCCGGTCCAGGGCCCCTACAAGCCCGACCACTACCGCTACTGAGGTGAGCCTCCCTCCCCGGGCGCCGCGCGTCCGGGGAGGAGCCTGCGCGTCAGGCCCGGCCCCTCGCCCGTCAGCGCCCAGGTCCAGCGCGAGCGGCGGCTGAAGACGCCCCAGTGCCGCGTCTGGTCGTCGCGGCGCACGAGCATGAACGAGAGGGCCGCGCCGATCAGGGCGATGGCGCCCATCAGGACGAACGTGAAGCGGTAGGCGTCGGCGTGGCCGTCCTTGAACACCTCGGCGAACTGTTGTGGGACGCCGCCGGGCACCGTCCACCTGGTTGAAGCCCTCCTGCTCGGCGCGCAGCGCGAACTCGTGACCGGCCCGCATCTGCGCGTCGGTGACCGTCACCCCGGCGTTGGCCGCCGCCTCGAAGATGCTGTCGAAGTAGTGGTTGAGCAGCACGACGGTGAAGACGGCGATGCCGATCGCCCCGCCCAGCTGCTCGCTCGTGTCGATGACGCCGGCGGCCTGGCCCTGGGCGCCCGGCGGCACCGCCGAGAGCCCGGTCGGGTCGTTGACGGTCAGGACGATGCCGAGGCCGACGCCCTGCAGGACGAGGCCGGGGATGAGCGCGGCGAAGCTCTCCTGCTCGAACCCCACGCCCAGCGCGAAGCACGACGCCGCCAGCACGACGAAGCCGACCGTCAGGGGCGTCCGCCCGCCGGCGCGGTCGAACCAGCGCCCCGCCAGCGGGGCGACGAGGATGATCGGCAGCGTGGCCGGGATCAGGGCGAGGCCGGCCGTCCCGGGCGCGTAGCCGATCACCAGCAGCAGGAACAGCGGCAGCAGGAACGCGCTCGCCAGCTCGATCGAGCCGGCGATGAACTGGCTGATCGTTGACATCGCGTAGTTGAGGCGGCGGAAGAGGCCGAAGCTCATCAGGGGATCGGGGTGGTGCCGCTCGACCTCGACGAAGGCCACGAGCGATGCCAGGCCGACGCCGAGGGCGAGGAACGTCGGCCACGTCCAGCCCCAGTCCTGGATCTGGCCGAGGCCGAGCGTGATGCCGCCGATCGCCAGCGCGAACGTCACGACGCCGGGCCAGTCGTTGGCGCGCGGCGCCCCCTCCCGCGGCGCCCCCTTCGGGGCCGCCCACAGGGTGAGCCCGATCGTGATCGCCGCCAGCGGGACGTTGACGAGCAGGACGGCCCGCCAGTCGATGAACTCGGTCAGGAGGCCGCCCAGCACCGGCCCCAGCGCCGCGAAGAAGGCCGACGCGCCCGCCATCAGCCCCAGCGCCCGGCCGCGCTTCTCGGGCGGGAAGGTGGCCGTGACGATGGCCATCGTGGTCGGCATCATCAGCGCGGCGCCGACCCCCTGCGTGACGCGCATCGTGATGAGCCAGGGCATGTTCTGGGCGGCCCCGGCGAGCGCCGACGAGGCCACGAACACGATCGCCCCGGTCAGGAAGACCCTGCGCAGGCCCAGCTGATCGCCCAGGCGCCCGCCCAGCACCATCAGGCCGGCCAGCGGCAGGACGTTGGCCGTCAGGACCCACTGGGAGGTGTCGAGCGAGCCGCCGAGGTCGCCGACCGCCTCGGGGATCGCCAGCGGCACGCCGGTCTGGTTGACCAGGATCATGCTGTTGGCGATCGTCATCGCCACCAGCGTGATCCACTGCGCGCGGGCGCTCACTCAGCTCCGGCTGGGATGGCCGCCCGGACGCCGGGCAGGAACGTCAGCAGCCAGATGGCGAAGGCGGCCTCGCCCGACACGAACGCGACCGGCACCGAGACGAGGAAGACCGCCGTCGGCCCGAGCCCGCGCAGACGACGCCCAGGCCTCCGCCTGGGGGCGCAGCTGCTCGCGGATGTGCCCGTGGCGCACCGAGCGGCGCACCATCAGCCAGCTCATCAGGCTCGCCGTGCCCACGACCGAGGCGTAGATCACCACCGCGATCGGGACGTCGCCGTACTCGGCGACGAGGTCGGTGGCGAAGGGCATCGCCACGATCAAGGCGAGGAAGGCGAGGTTGAGCACCATCAGGGTGGCGTCGAAGCGCTCGAGCAGCGTGAAGGCCCGGTGGTGCAGGATCCAGAAGCGCCCGATCAGCGCGAAGCTGAGCGCGAAGCCGAGGTACTGGCGCCACTGGTCGCCGAGGGCGTTGCCGAGGTCGCCGCTGGGGACGTCCGGCACGTCGAGGTTCAGCACCAGCAGCGTGATCGCGATGGCGATGACGCCGTCGCTGAAGGCGACGATGCGCGTGAACTCGATCTCGCCGCCCTCGGCCCGCGACTGCACGATGCGCCGCGCGCGGTAGTGCTCCCGCAGGGACCTCACGCGCGCGGCCGCCCCGGCACCGGCCGTGCGAGACTGCCGCGGTGCGCGAGATCCTCCCCGGCGTCCACCACTGGACCACCGTACATCCGCGCTGGGACATCACGATCCACTCGCACTGGCTGGCCGCCGAGCGGGTGCTGATCGACCCGCGCGTGCCCGACGAGGGCATCGAGTGGTTCGACGACCACCCGCCCGTCGCCGCCCTCCTCACCAACCGCCACCACTACCGCGACTCAGGCCTCTTCCACGAGCGCTACGGCTGCCCGGTGCTCTGCAACCGCCTCGGCCTCCACGAGTTCCGCGCCGGCGAGCCGGTCGAGGGCTTCGACCCCGGCGACGAGCTGCCCGGCGGCGTCGTGGCGCTCGAGGTCGGCGGCATCTGCCCCGACGAGACCGCCCTGCACGCCCCGGCACACCGCGCCGTCGCCTTCGCCGACGGCCTCGTGCGGTGGCCCGACGACGGCCCGCTCGGCTTCGTGCCCGACGCGCTCATGGACGACCCCGAGCGCACCAAGGCCGCGCTGCGCGAGGCCTACCGCGCGCATCGCCGAGCTCGACTTCGACACCCTCCTGCTCGCCCACGGCAACCCGATCGTGGGCGGTGGGCGCGAGGCCCTGCGCGACTTCGCGGGAGCCGCGTGAGCCGCCGGGCCGCGTGGCGAGTTCAGACTAGGGAGCGCACCGGTATCATTCAGTCGGTTTTCCGAAGACCTCGTTGATCGCAGCGCGTAGCTCCAGTGCCCGTGCCCGGTCGAGCTGAAGGGTCTCGGCTCGTCTTCCCGGGAAGTCTCCGCTCGTCCGAGCCGTAGGTCGCGAGCTGTCGCGAGAATTCCGGACGAGGTCACGACCTCTGCCCAATCGCAGTCGACCTCGGTGGGATGCCGACGGGTCGGTGACGCTGTCGAGCGACGAAAGGTCCGCACGACTGCCATATCCTCAGCCTCCTCGGGTCGAGCCGTTGACTACTGCCTACACCTGCGACGCGTGCGGCCGGGCGACGTCCCGGGCGATCATCGACGCTCACGGCCGGACGCTCGGGCTCGGGGTGCTACTGGAAGGAGCACCCGGTCGCAATCCCAGCAATTTGCGATCGGTGCGGCCGCCGCGTCGAGTGGAGCATCCCGTACCGCGGCGGTCGCTACGGCGAGGGCTGCTACTCGAGATGCGCGAGCGGGAGTAGCCGGTGGCCACGATGTACCCCCGTTCGATCATTGAGCCCGACTTGAAGAGTCAGGGCGAAGGCCGTGTGTTCGAGCTCCTGCGCGACGGCCTGGACGACTCGTGGAGGTCTACCACTCGGTCGGGTGGGATCCTGCGAGACCACGCACTGGGCGGGAGGACGGAGAGATCGACTTCGTTCGTCAGCCGGACCGGGCCGTGGTCTGCTTGGAGGTCGAAGGGGGGCGGCCTCGAGTGTCGCCACGGCGAGTGGTTCCGGCTCGACCGGAAGGGTGGCAAAGAGCGGATGCGCGATCCCTTCGCCCAGGCTCTCGATCACCGCTACGCGCTCGAGCGCATGCTTGAGCGCGCCGAAAGGGGCCTGGGCCGGAGCACGTTTCTCGTCCATGCCCTCGCGTCTCCCGATATCACCGTTCACGAGCTGGTTCTCGCCGCGGACGCGCCCCACGAGATCGTGCTCGATCGCATCGAGCTACGCGACGTGCAGAGGGCCATCGATCAAATGCTCGCCTATCACGAGGGATCGCGAGACAAGCGCGGGGCTCCCGGCAAGGCCGGGTCAGATGCACTCAGGGGGCTGCTGGCCCCGCAGGTGACGATCAATGTTCCGCTCGCCTCGGATTTCCTCGCCGAGCAGGAGACGCTCATCGAGCTCACGCGGGCGCAGTCGGCGCTCATCAGTCAGTTCGGTCGCGATCGCCGAATGGTGATCACGGGCTGCGCGGGCTCAGGGAAGACCGTGCTGGCGGTGGAGCAAGCAAAACGCCGTGTCAGCTCGGGACGAGACGTGGGCTACGTGTGCTTCAACCGCGGCCTTCGCGACCATCTGCGAAGCGGGAGGGCTCGTCGGGCGTTGAGTTCCACACGTTCCACGGGCTATGCACGCACCTGGCCTATAAGGCGGGGGTCGCTCTCACGCCACACGCCCCCGGCGACGCCCCGCCGGAGTACTGGAGCATCGAGCTTCCGAACGCCCTGGTCGAGGCGTGCGGAGAACTCGGCCCCCCTTTCGACGACCTCATCATCGACGAGGCCCAGGACCTCACCGACGACTACCTCGCCGCGCTGATGTACACGCTGCGCGACGAAGACGAGGCCCTGGTCTGGATCTTCCTCGACGACAACCAGCGGGTCTACGACGTCGAGCTCACGCGTTCCGAGGGAGTCCCGCCCCTTCGATCTCAACGTCAACTGTCGGAACACACAGGCGATCCACAACGAGGTGGTCAAACTCTACCGTGGCGCCTTGGCACCGAAGTCGAAGGGCCCGCCGGGACGGGACGTGGAGTTCATTTCGACGCCCGATCAGCCCCGCGCAGTCGCCGACGTCGTCCGGGGATTGACCGGACCCGACGAGGTAGCGCCTCAGGACATCGTGATCCTCTCGTCACACTCCCGCGCCGGCTCCGCAGTCGGCCGGCGGCCGCCGGCGGCTTCGCCTACAGCGCCGAAGGGCTCGCCCACAGGACGAGTGGTTCGCTTTGCGTCGATTCGAGCCTTCAAGGGCCTCGAGGCGCCGGTCGTGATCCTCTGCGAGCTCGAGGACCTCGACAAGAGGACGGCCGAGCAGCAGCGCTATGTCGGAATCTCGCGCGCGAGGCACCACTGTGTCGTGGTCAGTAGCTCAGGAGACGGCGACGAGGGATCCTGACGCCCGCAGCCGATCGAACGCGGCGCCAACGCGCCCCGGCAACGGCCCTCCCCGGACCAAGAGCCCCAGCTCGATGTTGCTTGTCATCGCGCTCTCAGTGAGGTTGGCGCTCGACACGAGCAGGATCGATGAGTCGGCGAGGGCGCACTTGGCGTGGAGCACACCGGCGTAGCCGCGTTGGTCCTTCGGCCGCTTGTCAGCAGGCCAGACGAACACCGTGCTCCGCGAGAGCACCTTGGAGACCGCGCCCTGCGCGAGGTGCTCGATCGTGCGGGCGCCGGGCTCGATCTCCCAGATCACCCGAAGCTCCTCACCGGTCGCGTCGTCCTCTACCGACGAGAGAGTCAGAAGGTGCTGCGCGAGCTCGTCGAGCTCGCTTCGCTCGACCGCGGCAACCACGAAACGCCGGCCGCGAACCTCCACCAGTTGCCCCTCGGTGGGGACCTCGGCGAGGGTGGCGCTCGACTCCGGATGGGCGACACTCACGTCAAGGGAACGTAACGCATGCTGGGAGTGCGGCCTTTGTGGTGCCGGCCGTAAGGTGAGGCGACTGTTCGCCGGACTGGAGGAGTGATGAACCGCATCCACATCCCGACCAGGGGCGCAGACGACTGGCAGCGGCTACTCGCGGAGCCCGAGAAGCACTGGCGCACCGGTTTCTCGGCGAGAACGCTCGCCCACTGCTGGGAGGCCGCAGACGGCTTTCCGACCTCAGTTCGTCAGACGTTCGCGTCCGCGGGTGACGAGTTTCCCGCGGATCTCACAATGCTCTTGGGAGATCCCCGAGCGGCGGGTTCCGCTGCCCGGCGGGCGGCGCGCATCCCAGACCGACCTCTTTGTCCTCGCGCGATCGTCTGACGGCCTGGTGACGATCGCCGTCGAGGGGAAGGTCGAGGAGGCCTTCGGCCCCTTGGTGTCAGAGTGGCTCACAGAGGACGCGAGTCCCGGCAAGCACGAGCGCCTTGCCTTCCTCGCCGACCGGCTCGGTGCTGATCCCAATGGATTGGGGCCGCTCCGTTACCAACTCCTCCACAGGACGGCCTCGGCTCTGATCGAGGCCAAGGAGTTCGGCGCGGTCCACGCGGTGATGCTCGTGCACTCGTTCAGCCCCGCCAACGCGGGCCTCGACGACTACCGCTCATTCGCCAAGGCGCTTGGCGTCCAGGGTGACGCGGGCCTCGACCGAGTCGTATCCCTGCCCGAGACCCGCGACGGCGTCAGGCTGCACCTGGCGTGGGCGTGCGGGGAGCCGGAGTACCTTGCGGCCTAGCCCGGAGCGGCCAAGGCGTGCGTCAGCTCCGCCGCGACGCGCGTCGCGGTAGCTGGCTCGGCGCCGTAGCCGACCAGCAGGCCGGCAATCGATGAGCGCGCCGAGGCTGCGCCCAAGCCGGGGCGCAGATGCGCCGCCGCCTGCCACACGAGGCTGTCGAGCCTCAGAGGCGACAGGCCGGTTCGGCCCGCGACGAGATTCCACGCTTCAACATGAGGGTCCCGCGAGGCGAGCAGGACCTCGGTCGGCTGTCGCATGAGCACCTCGACCGGCGTCCCCGCGGTGTCGTAGAGGATCCCGCTCGCGAACGAGGCTCGGGCGACGCGGATGTCCACCGCGATGGGCATGTCAGCGGGAAGCCTCGCCCGGCGCCCGGTCGCCTGCAGGTACATGAGATCCACCAGCTTGATGGAGAAGACGATCGTCTTCGCATGGGGCGGATTACGCATGTCCGCCGCCAGGGCAGCCCAAGAATCCTCGAGCGTTGCGCCCACGTCCTCGATCCGCCGGTCGCGAACCCGCCCTGGAAACGGCGAGGACACGAGACGCTCGATTCGGGAGAGCTTCTTGTCTGCGTCGAGAGCCGCGACGGGATGCCCCATCACGCGAGCCATGAGCTGCGACACGCCGTGGGGGTCGGCCGGCGGATCTGATTCGAGCTCGCGGCCCGCGACCTGCCAGTAGACCCCAGCCCCCCCAGGCCCGAGCCGATAGTCGGAGAGCCCGAGGGCGATGGCCGTCAGCACGCCGATGCCCTGGGGAAGGCGCAAGAGGCGCCCGAGCACGTCCCACTCGGGCTCGCCTCGATCGATCGCGTCAACGACCTCGGCTGGAAGGCTGTTCAGCGCGTCTCCGAGTGCTTCGATGCGCTCGAGCGATAGCTTGAAGCTGGGAGTCTCTGGCACTGAAACCGGAGGCCTATCGGCGAACGCCTCCGCGACGGCGCGACGGTACGCGTCGCCGCCGAGCACATCGACCTTCTCGAACCCCCTCGAGCGGTACGCCGCCCCATCGAGTCTGGTGACGCACCTGGGCTCGCAGTGAATCGCTCGAGATGGGACCTGACGCGGGCTGCGAGAAGGTGACGTCGTAACGGCCGATGGGGTGGTCCGGCTCGATGAAGCCGTACTTGGCGCTGAGGAAGAGCCAGCGCGCGCCGGAGGGCTCGTCCCTGCCCTGCCGAACCCACTCCGGCAGACTCGGTCCGGTGTAGGCGTCGCGAGCCGGAACGAAAAGAGGCGCGGACGGATCGTCGTCCCAGATCTTCCGCTTCGTGCAACCCACGACGACGAGCGTTCCCCGTTCTGGCGGAGCGCCCTCCCCGTCGGGGCTCGGGAGTGCTTGACTCACTCTCGCGACGCCGTCGAGCGCGACGCGCTTCCATCTCTCGATCGGAAGTCGTGAGGCGGCGGTCTCGAACCACCGACGTGCCTCCTCGAGAGCGTGACGGGTCCCGATTGCCTCGGAAACCTGCGCGGCGTTCAGGGCTACGAATCCGTCGCCGGTCTCATCGAAGAGGGCGATGAGGCACGCAAGCGGATCGCTGCTACGACGGCAATCGGCAATGCGCCGGTTTATCGAGCCCCAATCAGTTGGCATGTCGGCGACTGGACGTTCTCACGTGGGGTCGGTGCCGACACTCGACGGTCCATCCGAGCGTTTCGTTCAATCGTGGGCGCATGAAGGGCTGTGCGCCCTGTGAAACCGGCCGCGGGATCGCATCTGCAGCACTTCCGCGGGTAGTCACGCCGGAGTCGTTCACGACCGCGTTGCCGTTCTACGGCCGCGGGGGCTCGAACCCATATTCGGCGAGCCGCCGCCGGGCGACCCCCGCTCCGCGTCCGTGAAAAGGCTGCGGAACTCCGGCCGTAGTACATGGTGCTCAACCGAAAGATCAAGACGTTTGTGCTCCCACAAGGTCGTGAAGCCGTCTGAGACACCTGTTGCGCGTAGCAGCTGCCGCGCCGTCTCAAGCCCACCCAGTTCGGAAACCATCTGAAGAAACCTCGTGGCTGTATAGCCGAGGTCTCTCTTGGCGGCAGCGTAGAGGTCCAACATGGCGCGATGAAACGCCGCCCTCTGCCCGATCGGTGGCTACGGCGTCCCTCCCTGCTGGGGTCGCTCGCCCGCCCATGATCTTCGTCGGCGCCTCTCAGCTCAAGCCGCGACGATCGGCGACAAGTCGATCCGAAGCTCCTCGAGGCACTCCTGCGCGCGGTCCGGACCCAAGCGCTCGAGAAGGAAGCCGAGTAGGTCCTCCTGCCTCGGCTGCCCGAAAACCATCCGGTAGACGGCGAGCGACCGGCGCAGATCGCCGATACGGATCGGCCTCGCGGCGGAGGGGAGCGCAGGGACGTGGCGCTCGATCTTGGCGAGGTTGGTGTTGCCGAGGACAGCCAATGGATCGTCCCTCGCCGGATACACCCAGAAGGGCACGAGGTCGGACGAGCCCGGCGGGCGATCGCGCGCACCGAGCCAGAAGAGGCGCTCCCACGGATCGACGGCGCCAGCGGCGCCGGCGGTGCCGTAGCGGCGGGCCACGTTCTTGCGGACGGCATGGCCCTTGTAGCGATGGACCCGGCCCTCGCGTTGCTCGAGATCGACCGGGTTGGCGGGCAGGTTCCAGTGGACGACGGCGTGGCAGTAGGGGTGGAAGTCGAGCCCCTCCTGGCCGACCGAGGTGCTGGCGAGCACGAAGGGCCAGAACGGCGAGTTGAAGGCTGCGCGGACGTGCTCGGAACTCGCCGCCTGCTCGCCGCTCTCGTCCGATGCCTGGAATCCGAACCGCAGCTGGCGCGCATCGAGCCGC
>CAWIDG010000002.1:0-336522 GCA_963834875.1 Miltoncostaeaceae bacterium | reverse complement strand
CTGAGCGTCAGGGCGCGGCGAACTGGTGCAGCAGGCTGTTCGCCGCTCCGCGCTCCCCCCAGAAGGCGCGCTGGGCCTCCACCCCGCCCAGCCGGTAGGCGAGGCTCATCGGGAACCGCATCGGGTCCCAGCTCCCGACGTCGCGCAGGGCCGCGCCGCCGGGACCGGCCGAGACCACCAGATGGCTCAGGCCCGGGCCCATGAAGTGGCCCGCGTGGGTCGTGAGCTGGGCGACCGCCACCGCGCGGTGGCCGTCGGGGAGGGTCCGCGCCCCGACGCCCGCCAGGCCCGCGTCCATCTCGGCCACCAGCGCCTCCAGGCCCTCGGGCCGATCGCCGGTCTCGAGGCGCGTGCACGTGACGTAGCCGCGCGTGAGGAGGGGATGGCGGGTGCCCGCCCCGGCGACGACCTCGATCTCGAAGGTCTGGCCCAGCAGGCCGCCGGGGCGCAGCGGCGTGAAGCGGCCGTGGTCGGAGCCGAAGTCCGGCCACGACGGCGGCGCCGTGAGCCGCCCCATCACCAGGTCCACGTCGGCCACCGGGACCGGCTCGTAGGTCTTCCAGACGCGCCGGCCGGGCGCGGCCGAGGGGGGCGTGAGCTCCCCGACCTTGGCGCGGGCCATCCGCAGCCCGGGGCGGTGCGCCACTCGCTGGAGGGCGCTCTCGAAGACGATCCCCCAGCCGCGCCGCGCCGGGTCGGCGTAGCCCCCCGAGAACCACGGGCCGAGGAGCCGGTCTCCGCCCTCGAGGAGGTCGTCGCGCGTGAGCCGCCCGCGACCTCCGTCCCGGCGGAAGCGCCTCCGGAAGGCGCGGTGGAACTCCCGCAGGTCGGTCAGGTGAAGCCGCCGGCCCCCGAGCCGGCTCCAGCGGGTGGTGAGGACGCAGAAGGCCAGGCGCAGGTCGTCGATCTCGCGCTCGCCCTCGGGGCGGGCGTAGTAGGCGGCGTTCAGGAAGTCGGTGACCCAGGGCGCGGCGTCCGGGGCCGCGATCGACGTCCCCGCCATCCGCGCGAAGCGCACGGCCCGGGCGATCGGGCCCGGACCGCCCCGCCCGCTCACCGGCGGGCGCGGATGAACGCGGTGAGCCCGTACGAGGTCACGGGCACCATGCCGAGCTTGCGGTAGAAGCCCTCGGCGCCCCGCTCGGCCACGAGCACCTGGTGGTGGAAGCGCTCGACCGGGTAGTGCTCGAGGAGCGCCTCGGCGAGCGTGCGGCCGATCCCCTGACGCTGGCGGTCGGGGGCCACGAGGATGTCGGCGATGTAGACCGCGAAGGCCTCGTCGGACATGGCGCGCGCGAAGCCCACCACGCGCTCCTCCTCGAGCGCGACGACGGAGTACGAGGACGCCTCGATGGCGGTGCGCAGGCGCTCCGGGTCGCTCGCGTGGGTCCAGCCGTGCGCGCGGTAGAGGCCGATGATCCCGAGGAAGTCCTCGGTCACATCCGCCTGTCGGATCACGATTGGGGGGCGGGTCGTGGTCAGCGGGTCGTCCCGGAGGGGTGTGCGATACTCGCCGGCGTGTCGGCGCCTGGGCGAATCCTGCCGGAACGGTACGACCCTGCGCCCGTCGAGTCCAAATGGCAGCGGGCCTGGGAACGGACCCGCGCCTTCCACGCCGAGCCCCTCTCGCGCGACGGCGAGCGGCCCGCGCTGCCGGCGCGGCCGAAGGCGTACGTGCTCGAGATGCTCCCGTACCCGTCCGGCGAGATCCACATCGGTCACGTCAAGAACTACACGATGGGCGACGTCGTCGCGCACTTCCGCCGCCGCAACGGCGCCGCGGTCTTCCACCCGATGGGCTACGACGCGTTCGGGCTGCCGGCCGAGAACGCCGCCATCGAGACGGGCGACCCGCCGGCCGAGGTCATCGCCGGCAACATCGCGCGCATCCGCGAGCAGATGCGGCGCCTGGGCGTCTCCGTCGACTGGGAGACGGAGCTCGCCACCAGCGACCCCGAGTACTACCGCTGGACGCAATGGATCTTCCTGCGCCTCCTCGAGCGCGGGCTGGCCGAGCGCCGCGAGGCCGCCGTCAACTGGTGCCCGGTCGACCAGACCGTGCTGGCCAACGAGCAGGTCATCGACGGCCGCTGCGAGCGCTGTGGCGCCGAGGTGGAGCTGCGCCAGCTCACCCAGTGGTTCTTCAGGATCACCGAGTACGCCCAGCGCCTGCTCGACGACATGGACGAGCTGATCGACTGGCCCGAGCGCGTGCTGACCCAGCAGCGCAACTGGATCGGCCGCTCCGAGGGCGCTCGCGTCGTCTTTCGCACCGACGACGGCGCCGAGGAGATCCCGGTCTTCACGACCCGGCCCGACACCCTCTTCGGCGCGACCTTCTTCGTGCTCGCCCCCGAGCACCCGGCCGTGGGGCGTCTGGTGGAGGGGCGGCCCGAGGAGGCGGCCGTGCGCGCGTACGCGGCCGCCGCGGCGCGCGAGACCGCCGCCGAGCGCGGCGACGTCGACTCGGCCAAGACGGGCGTCTTCACCGGGCGCCACGTCGTGAACCCGGTCAACGGCGAGGCCCTGCCGGTGTGGGTGGCCGACTACGTCCTGATGGACTACGGCACCGGCGCCCTCATGGCGGTCCCGGCCCACGACGAGCGCGACCTCGCCTTCGCGCGCGCCCACGGGCTGCCGGTGCGGCGGGTGATCGCGCCCGAGGGGGTCGAGGCGGACGCGCCGGTCGACGAGGCGTACGCCGGCCCGGGGCGGCTGGTGAGCTCGGGGTTCCTCGACGGCCTGCCGGTCGACGACGCCAAGCGAGCGGTCAGCGCCTGGCTGGCCGAGCGGGGCGTGGGCGAGGCGACGGTCGGCTACCGGCTGCGCGACTGGCTGATCTCGCGCCAGCGCTACTGGGGCGCGCCGATCCCGGTGGTGCACTGCCCCGACGACGGTGTCGTGCCGGTGCCGGACGACGATCTGCCCGTGCTGCTGCCGCCGGTCGACGACTACGCGCCGCGGGGGCAGAGCCCGCTGGCGACCAACCCGGACTTCGTGGACGTCGCGTGCCCGCGCTGCGGCGGCCCCGCGCGCCGCGAGACGGACACGATGGACACGTTCGTCAACTCGTCCTGGTACTTCCTGCGCTACACGGCCCCCCACCTGGCCTCCGCGCCGTTCGAGCGCGAGGTCGCCGACTACTGGATGCCGGTCGACCAGTACATCGGCGGCATCGAGCACGCGATCCTGCACCTGCTCTACGCGCGCTTCCTCACCAAGGTGCTGCACGACGCGGACCTGCTGGCCGCGAACGAGCCGTTCGCGCGGCTGTTCACCCAGGGGATGATCCACCGCGACGGCGCGAAGATGAGCAAGAGCAGGGGCAACGTGGTCGCGCCGGACGAGTACGTCGAGCGCTACGGCGCCGACACCCTGCGGCTCTACGTGCTCTTCATGGGCCCGGCCGCCGACGACGCCGAGTGGAGCGACCGCGGCGTCGAGGGCCTGCGGCGCTTCCTCGACCGCCTCTGGCGCCTGGTCGGCGGCCTCGACCCCGGGCCGCCGGCCGAGCGGCCGGCGATCGAGTCGCTGGACGGCGACCCGATCGCCCTGGAGCTGGTGCGCAAGGCCGAGGCGACGATCGCGAAGGTGACGACGGACATCGGCGAGCGGTTCTCGTTCCACACCGCGATCTCGGCGATCCAGGAGCTCGTCAACCTGGGCACGAAGGGGGTGTCCGAGGGGGCGATCGAGTCCGACACCGCGCGCGAGGCCCTGCGCTACGCGGCCCGGACGGCGGTCTCGCTGCTGTTCCCCTTCGCCCCGCACGTCTCAAGCGAGCTGTGGGAGGCGCTGGGCGGCGGGGAGCTCTGGCGTGAGCCGTGGCCGCAGGCCGACCCGGCGTTCCTCGAGCGCGACACGGTCACGGTGGTCGTGCAGGTCGACGGCAAGCTGCGCGAGCGCCTGCAGGTGCCGGTCGGCCTGGCCCACGAGGAGCTGGTGGCGCGGGCCCGAGACCTCCCGCGCGTCGCCGCGGCGGTCGACGGCCGCGAGGTGGTCCGCGAGGTGGTCGTGCCCGACCGGCTGGTGAACCTGGTGCTCGGGTAGGGCCGGGCGCGCGCCCGCCGGCGCGCATCCGTCCCTTCTCCGTCACGCCTGGGGCGCCGCCCGTGCGACCCGCGCTCGTAGCGTCAACGCATGGAACGGCTGCTCCCCTGGCTGCGGCGGTCGGGGTGGGCCTACGTCCTCGCCGCGGTGGCGCTGGCGCTGGTCGCGTGGCGGCTCGGCCCGGGGTCCGGCGACCGGGGCGGCCAGCCGGCCGCGCGGGGCGGTGCGGCGACCGCCGCGGCCGAGGTCGTCGACGCCCCCGCGTCGCGGGCGCTCGTCCACGTCGCCGGCGAGGTGCGGCGCCCGGGCGTCTACCGGGTCGGCGCGGGCGCCCGCGCGATCGAGGCGATCCGCCGCGCCGGCGGCCCCACCCGGCGGGCCGACCTCTCCGCCCTCAACCTCGCGGCGCCCCTCCAGGACGGCCAGCAGGTGCTCATCCCGGCGCGCGGCCGGGGCGGCGGCGCCGGCGCAGGGGGCGCGCAGGGGTCGGCCGGCCCCATCAGCCTGTCCTCGGCGACCGAGCAGGACCTCGACGCGCTCGACGGGATCGGCCCGACCCTGGCCGCGCGCATCGTCGAGTGGCGGCGCACGCACGGGGGCTTCGCGTCGGTCGACCAGCTGCTCGACGTGCCGGGCATCGGCCCGGCGCGCCTCGAGGCGCTGCGGGCCCAGGTGACGCCCTGACGGCGGCGGCGGTCGCGCGACCCGAGACGCGCACCGCCGCGCGACCCGGGACGTGGACAGCGGCCGGGCGGAGTGGTCTAACATCGACGGACGGCGGGCGGCGCACCGGATCGCTCCCCGGGCCCCGGAAGGGGGGCGGAACTGAACAGGTTCCTCAAGAGCGCGGCCTTCCCGATCCTGATCGTGATCCTGCTGGTCTTCGTGGCCCAGCGGCTGGTGGTCTCAGACGAGGACAAGGCCCCCCCGCCCACCTACCCCCAGCTGATCGCCGACATCCAGGCCGGCGAGGTGGCCCGGGCCACCATCAAGACCGAGTCCAACGAGGTCTCCGCCGACCGCAAGGACGGCACCAAGATCGAGACCGGCTACATCCCCGAGGACACCGGCAGCCTCACCGGGGCCCTCGATGAGGCCAAGGTGCCCTATGAGATCAAGGGCATCCCGGGCTCGCCCTGGTGGTCGAGCCTGATCTGGCTGGCGCCCTTTGTGCTGTTCATCGTCTTCTGGATCTACCTCATGAACCGCATGCAGGGCGGCGGCTCCAAGGTCATGAGCTTCGGCAAGAGCCGCGCCAAGCGGATGGCCGTCGATGCCCCCAAGATCACCTTCGCCGACGTGGCCGGGGTCGCCGAGGCGGTCGAGGAGCTCCAGGAGATCAAGGAGTTCCTCGAGAACCCCAAGAAGTTCCAGGCCCTGGGGGCCCGCATCCCAAAGGGGGTGCTGCTCTTTGGCCCGCCCGGGACCGGCAAGACGCTTCTGGCCCGGGCGGTGGCCGGCGAGGCCGGCGTGCCCTTCTTCTCGATCTCGGGCAGCGATTTCGTCGAGATGTTCGTCGGGGTGGGGGCCAGCCGGGTGCGGGACCTCTTCGAGCAGGCCAAGCAGAACTCCCCCTGCATCATCTTCATGGACGAGATCGATGCCGTCGGCCGCCACCGCGGCGCCGGCCTGGGGGGCGGCCACGACGAGCGCGAGCAGACCCTCAACCAGCTGCTGGTCGAGATGGACGGCTTCGAGGCCAAGGACAACATCATCCTGATCGCGGCCACCAACCGGCCCGACATCCTCGATCCGGCCCTGCTGCGGCCGGGGCGCTTCGATCGCCAGATCGTGGTCGACCGCCCCGACCGCGACGGCCGCGCCCAGATCCTGATCGTCCACACCAAGGGCAAGCCGATCGCCAAGGAGATCGACCTGGGCGCCCTGGCCGGCCAGACCCCCGGCTTCACCGGCGCCGACCTGGCCAACCTGGTCAACGAGGCCGCGCTCCTGGCCGCGCGCAAGGGCAAGCGCCTGATCGGCCAGCCCGAGCTGGAAGAGGGGATCATGCGCGTGATCGCCGGCCCCGAGAAGAAGTCCCGCCTGCTCTCAGAAAAGGAGCGGGTGGTGACCGCCTACCACGAGATGGGCCACGCCCTGGTGGGCCACTTCCTGCCAAACGCCGACCCGGTGCACAAGATCAGCGTCGTCAGCCGGGGCCAGGCCCTGGGCTACACGATCTCGATGCCCGACGAGGACAAGTTCCTCACCACCAGGGCCCAGCTGGAGGACATCATGGCCATGAGCCTGGGGGGCCGGGCGGCCGAGGAGATCGTCTTTGACGAGATCACCACCGGCGCCGCCAACGACCTGGAAAAGGTCACCCAGACCGCCAAGCAGATGACCATGCGCTTTGGCATGTCCGACAAGCTGGGCCCGCGCGTGCTGGGCCACAACCACGGCGCCCCCTTCCTGGGCAGGGACATGCACTCTGAGCCCGACTACTCCGACGACCTGGCCCGGGTGATCGACGCCGAGATCAGGCGCATCATCGAGGAGGCCCACCAGCGCGCCCGCGACATCCTGGTCGAGCACCGCCAGGACCTGGAGACCCTCTCCAAGATCCTGCTGGTGCGCGAGACGATCGAGCGCGAGGAGTTCCTGGCCCTGCTTGCCGGCGCCCCCGAGGACCAGGTCTTTGCCGAGCGCGACCGGCGCGCCGCCGAGCTCGAGGCCGAGGCCAAGCGCGCCGCCGAGCAGCCCGAGCCCAACAAGAAGCGCCTGCCCTACCCGGCCGCCGGGGACCCGATCCCGGAGGGGTGACAGAGCGGATGGCCGCCTCTTGCGGGCGGCCATGCGCGCCTCCGGGCCCTGGCCGGGTCCTCCGGCAGACCGGCGCACCGGCTGCGCCGGGGCGGGCGCCGGAAAGGGCTAACCCCTCCAGTTCACGATCAGAGCGTTCGGGGCCAGCGAGCGGTCGAGCAGCTTGCGCGCCTGCTCGGCGCCGGTGACGGGCAGGCCGGCCGGGTCGAGCGCGCCGACCTGGACGAGGATGGTCGCCTGGTCCCAGTAGATGTGCTCGTGGGCGACCTTCCCGTCCGCCAGGCCGACGACGACGGCGACCGGGAGCTCCACCGGCCGGCCGCTCGGCGGGACGCCCGGCAGCATGAAGTCCATCTCGATGTCGTGGGTGAAGCTCATGACCAGCTCGTCGACCACCTGCTCGCGACCGACCGTGCGCGACACCGGGGTGGCCGACGTGTCCGCCGGCCAGCGCGGGATGAAGTGCTCGTCGTAGAAGCGCCGCACCTCGGCCGCCCCGCGCCCGCCGGTCATCACCGCGACGTGGTTGAGGTACGGGTCCTCGACCATCGTCGCCATGGTCCGGTCGATGTCGCGCAGCTCGAACTCGGCGGCCAGGTGCTCGTCGAAGACCGCGGCGTCGGCCTCCGCGCCGCGCCCGGCGTAGGCCGCGGCGGCCGCGGCGATCTCGTCGGCGCGGCGCACGGCCTCCCCCGCGGCCATGCCGCCGGTCGCCACGCCGCACGCCTCGAGCAGGGCGCAGGCGCGCTCAGCCTTCGTGCCCTCCGTCATCGGCTCCTCCGGGTCGCGGGCTCACGCCATACCTTGCCACGACCCGGTCGTAGTTCAGCCGCATCAGCGCGATCACGTCGGTCACGTCGGCGTCGCCCTCGATGCGCCGCGACGCCGGCCCGACGCGCCCGGGGAAGACCGGGTGGTCGGCGATCCGGCCGGCGTCGTGGAGCTCGTGCCAGACCTCCACCGGGAACCCGAAATGGGCGGAACGGTCGCCGTGCAGGTGGCCGAGCTCGCGCCGGCCCACCTTGAACGCGAGCTCGCCGCGGCTGCCGGGGCCGATCTCGACGCCGGGCCAGGAGCCGACCTCCTCGATGATGCGCTCGCTCGGTCGCTGGGTCTCGGTGGCCATGGGCCGCTCCTTCCGGTGGGGATGCGACCAGGGTAGAAGCTCAACTCAACTTGAGGTCAAGGGTGACTGTGCCGCGCCGCGGCGCGGAGGCGCGCGGGGCCCGGCACGGACGGCGCGCGATCGGAGGCGGGGGAGGGCCTAGCGTCGCCGGATGGGAGCGCGCCGGCTCGCCGAGCGGGCGCCGGCGGCCCTGCGGCTCGCGCCGCACGCGCTGCTGGCGGCGTTCTGCGCGGGCCTGCTCGCGGCCCTCGCCGGGGGTGCGCCGCCCGCTGCGGCCGCGGCCGCCACGGTGCTCGCCGCCGGCGCGGCGGCGGCATCGGCCGTCCGCGGGAGGGCCGGGCCGGCGCTGGCGCTCCTGGCGCTCGCCGCGGCGCTGGCCGGCTGGGCGTGGGGCAGCGCCCGGCTGGCGGCGACCGCGCCGCCCCGCCTCGCCCTGCCGGCGCACGCGTCGGGCTCCGTGGTCGTCGACGCCGCGCCGGTCCCCGACGGCCACGGGGGGCTGCGGGCCCGGGGTGTGGTCGAGCGGATGGCCCTGTCGTCGGGAGCGGCGGTGCCCGAGGGGACGCGCCTGCTGCTCGACCTCGACGACGGGCAGCGGCGCCCTTCCCTCGGCCAGCGGCTGCGCCTGTCGGGGCGGCTGCGGCCGGCCGCGGACGCCCAGGACCCCGGCTGGTGGCGGCGCTGGCTGGCCCGCCAGGGGATCGCGGCGCGGCTGCGGCCGGCGTCCCTGCGCCACGACGGCCGGCGCGGGGGGCTGCCGGGGCTGCGCGACGGCTGGCGGCGGTGGGCGGAGGAGCACGCCGGCGCCGGCCTGTCCGGCGACCGGCGTGAGCTGGTGCGGGGGATGGCGCTCGGCGGCGGCTCTGGGCTCTCGGAGGCGGCGGCCGAGGCGTTCCGGGACGCGGGCCTCTGGCACCTGCTGGCGGTGTCGGGGCAGAACGTCACGGTCGTGGCGATCGCCGCCCTCGCCCTGCTGCGGGCGCTGGGGCTGCGCCGGCGCCCGGCGGTCGCCGGCGCGGCCGCCGTCATGGCCGCCTACTGCCTGGCCTGCGAGGGCGGGGCGTCGGTCGCCCGCGCGGGCGTGGTGGGCGGGCTCGGCCTGGCCGCCGAGCTGCGCTCCGCGCCGCGCGAGCGCTGGTACCTCCTGCTGGCCGGGCTCGCGCTCCTGCTGGCCCACCAGCCGCGCGCGATCGGCGATCCCGGTCTGCAGCTGTCGTTCGCCGCCGTGGTCGGCCTCTTCGCGATCGCGCCGCCCCTCGCGGCCTGGTTCCGCGGTTGGGTTCCGGGCCGGGTCGCGGACCTCGCGGCCATGGCCGGGGCCGCGGGCCTGGCGACGGCGCCCGTGCTGGTGTGGCAGTTCGGGCGCCTGTCGCTCGCCGGGCTCGCCCTGAACGTCGTCGCGGTGCCCATGGCGGCTCCGATCGTCGTGCTCGCCCTGCTCGGGCTCCCCGCGGGCGCGCTGCTGCCGGCCGCGGGGGCGGCGCCGGCGTGGCTCGCGGGCCTCGGGGCGGCGGCGCTCCTGGCGGCGGCGCGCGCGGCGGCCGCGATCCCCGGCGCCGCGGTGAGCCTGCCGGCGGCGGCGGCGCCGCTGCTCGTGCCGCTGGCCGCGGCGCCGCCCGTGGTGGCCCGAGCCCTCGGGCCGGGCGACGGAGCCGCGCGGCTCCGGCGGCTCCCGTGGCGAGGGCTCGCCGTGGCGGCGGCCGCGCTGGCGGCCGGGTCGTGGGCCCTGCTGCGGCCCGGGCCGCCACCCCCGTGGCCCGCGGCGCCGGCGATCACCGCGCTCGACGTGGGCCAGGGTGACGCGGTCCTGCTGCGCAGCCCGGAGGGCGCGGCGGCGCTGGTGGACGCGGGTCCGCCGGGCTCGCCGGCGCCGGTCGCGCGCGCGCTGCGCCGGGTCGGCGTGCGCCGCCTCGACGTCATGGTGCTCACCCACGACTCGCTCGACCACGTCGGCGGCGCCCCCGACGTCCTGGCGGAGTTGGACGTCGGGCTGGTGGTGCACGAGCCCCCGCCGGCGGACGGCTTCGCGCCTGCGCACGAGCGGGCGGCCCGGGCCGCCCGCGATCGGGGCGTCCCGGTGCGCGGGCTGCGCGCCGGCGGGCGGCTCGCCGTGGGGCGCTGGAGGGTGACGGTGCTGTCGCCCGCCCGCGGCCGGCTCGCCGGGCAGGACCCCAACCCGGCGAGCCTCGTGGCGCTGGCCTCGGCGGACGGCCTCGACGTCCTCTTGACCGCCGACGCCGAGAGCGATGGCCTTGCGCCCCTGGCGCTGAGGCCGGTCGACGTCCTCAAGGTGCCCCACCACGGCTCCGAGGACCCCGGCCTGGCGCGGGTGCTCGGCCGGCTGCGCCCGGCGGTCGCCCTGATCTCGGCCGGGGAGGGCAACCCCTTCCGGCACCCGCGCCCGGAGACCCTCGCCGCCCTCGCCGACGGCGGGGTCGCGGCGTGGCGCACCGACGTCTCGGGCGACGTCACCGTCACGGCGTCGGGCCGGGGCGTCGCCGTCGCCGCCAGCCGGTAACCTCACGCGCTCATGAGCGCCCAGGAGCCCCTGAAGCCGGCCTACGTGATCTGGGGCGAGGACAGGGCGACGGTCGAGCGGGCGCTGTCGCGCCTCATCGCGCGGGTGGCACGCGAGGGAGGCCTGCCGCCGGAGCGGATGCGCGCCGAGGAGACCCCCGCCGAGGACGTCGTGGCCGCCTGCGAGGCCCTGTCGCTCGCCGGGCTGCGGCTCGTGATCGTCGAGGACGCCGAGGCCTGGAAGGCCGCCGACGCGGCGCCCTTGGTCGCCTACCTCGAGCGCCCCAACGCGGGCACCTGCCTGGCGATCGTCGCGACGACCCAGCCGACGCCGAAGCTGATGTCGGCCGTCGCCGAGACGGGCGACGTCCTCCACTACGGCCCCGACCCCAAGGAGAAGCCCGCCAAGCGGGCGCAGTGGTTCGCCGAGCACCTGGTCAAGGAGGTCGGTCGCGCCGGGGGCTCGATGTCGCCGGCCGTCGCCCGCCGGGCGGTTGACCGCGTGATGGTTGACCGGCCCGACGCCCGGCGGGGCGGGGTGATCGCCATGGAGCTGAGCCGGGAGGCCGAGAAGCTCGCGGCCTACGCGGACGGCGAGCCGATCACGGCCGAGATGGTCGAGGCGCTCGTCCCGCGCCACCCCGACGCCAAGACCTACGAGCTCGCGGACGCCCTGATCGCCGGCGACGCCGCCCGTGCCTACGACGTCCTCCAGGACCTCGCGACCGGCGAGGACCCGGTGGCGCCGATCCTGATGCAGGTTCAGCTCGCCAACCACTTCCGCCGCCTGGCCGACGCCCAGGCCCTCGGCGACGCAGTCTCGCCGGAGGCGGTCACCGAGGCGACCGGGGTGGCGGGCTACCCGGCCCGCAAGCTGGCGGAGCAGGCGCGCGCGATGCCCCCGGGGGCGGCCCGGCGGGCCGTCGCCCGTCTTGCGGAGCTGGAGCTCGACCTGCGCGTCAGCGGGCTGCGCGAGCTGGGCCGCTCACGTGATGACGGGGAGCGCCTGGTGCTGGAGACGGCGGCCCGGGACCTGCTGGCCCTGGCGCGCGGCGGGAGGCCGCGCCGGGCGGCGCCGGGGCGGCGAAAGGCTAGGCGGGTGGCCGGTGCGTCGCCGGTTCTGTCGGGAGACGCGCGCGACCCTGCTCTTCTTGCGGGCCGCGTTGTTGCGGTGAATCACGCCCTCTGCGGCGGCGCGGTCGATGAGGTGCTCGAGCTCCCGCGCCCGCTCCTCGATCTGGGCGCCGTCGCCGCTCTCGGCCGCGTCGTCGAGCCGGCGGAACAGGGTCTTGATGGTCGAGCGGTATCGCAGGTTGCGCTCACGCTGCGTCAGCGCGCGGCGGTTTCGCTTCTTCTGCTGCTTGATGTTCGCCACGCGGGCGGTCCTCCGTCGGTCGGTCGGCGGCGTATGGTAGCGACCGCGCCCGACCGGGGCCAGCGGTGAGCCGCCTCCCGGGGGGGCTGGGGCGCTCGACGGCGATCTTCGCCGTCTGGACCGGGGTCAGCCGCATCGCCGGGCTGGCCCGCGAGATCCTCGCGGCGGCGATCTTCGGCACCCAGGGGTCGATCAACGCCTTCGTGATCGCCTTCCAGGTGCCGAACCTGCTGAGAAGCCTGGTGGCCGACTCGGCGCTGTCGGCGGCGTTCGTCCCCGTGTTCACGCAGCTCGAGGAGGAGGGCCGGCGGCGGGAGGCCCAGCGCCTGGTCGGCGCGCTGATCGGGCTCATCACCATGGGGCTCGGGCTGGTGACGCTGATCGCCATCGTCACGGCGCCGTGGGTCATGCCGCTGTTCGCCCCGGGCCTCTCCGACGAGCTGGTGGACGAGACCGTCCAGCTCGCGCAGATCATGTTCCCGATCGTCGTCCTGCTGGGCCTCACCGGCCTGGTGGCGGCGGTCCTCCAGGCGCACGGCGAGTTCGGCGCCACGGCCTTCGTGCCGGTGCTCTGGAACGTCGTGATCATCGTGGGCCTGGTGGCCGCGACGCCGCTCGTGCCCGAGGACGACCGGATCACGGTCTACGCGGTGTCGATCCTGATCGGCACCGTGGCCCAGCTCCTGTGGCTGCTGCCGTCCCTGCGCGGGAAGGGCCCGTTCCCGCTCTCGCTGGGCCTGCGCAGCTCGGCCGTGCGGCGGGTGCTCGTGCTCATGCTGCCCGTGACGCTCGGCCTGGGGCTGATCAACGTCCAGCTCTCGATCGGCGCGATCTTCGCCACCCTGGTCAGCGAGGACTCGCCGCGGGCCATCGACGCCGCCTTCCGCCTCTACCTGCTCCCGCAGGGCGTCTTCAGCGTGGCGATCGCCACGGTCCTGTTCCCGACCATCTCGCGCCTCGCCGCCCGCGAGGACGTGGCCGGGATGCGGCGCACCCTCGCCGAGGGCCTCCGGCTGATCTTCTTCATGCTGCTGCCGGCGTCGGCGTTCCTGCTGGTCCTGTCCGAGCCGGTGGTGCGGCTGGTCTACCAGCGCGGGGAGTTCGACACCGCCAGCACCGCGCTGACGTCCGATGCGCTCCTGTTCTTCGCCATCGGGCTCGCCTTCAACGGGGCCAGCCTGCTCGTGATCCGCGCCTTCTTCTCGCTCCAGCGCCCGTGGCTCCCGACGGCCGTGGCCGGCCTCGGGGTGGTGCTCAGCACCGTCCTCTACGCCGTCCTCTACATCCCGGTGGGCACGGGCGGGATCCCGCTGGGGACGTCGATCGCGAGCATCGTGACGTTCCTCGTGCTGCTGTGGCTGCTCGAGCGCGAGCTCGGCGGGCTGCACCGGGGCTGGGTCCTCGAGGGGTCCTCGCGCAGCGTCGTGGCCAGCGCCGTGTCGGTGCTCCTGGCGTGGTGCACCTGGACGGTGCTCGACGAGTGGCTCGGGCGCAGCACGCTGGCCCAGGTCGTCAGCGTGGGCGGCGCGATGCTCGCCGCGCTGGCGGCCTACCTGGCGGCGGCGCAGGCCATGGAGATGCGCGAGCTGCGGGCGCTGGGCCGCCTCAGGCGGCCGCTACGATGACTGAGTGCTCCGCCTCAGAGGCAACGTCGCGACCCTGCGGGCTGCAAATCATCGCGGATGCGGCGTCCTCGGTCGCACGCATAGGCGGAGCTATGCGCGCTCCCTGCGTCCGGAGGAAAGGCCGGGCTCGCCGCCCGGTCTTTCCGGACGTAGAGCCGCCGCGATAGCGGCGGCACTACTCGCGGGATTTTCGCGGCAGGCTCATCGACAAGCCCCTGAGGCGGAGCACTGAGTGGATCAGGCCCACATCCGCAACTTCTCCATCATCGCCCACATCGACCACGGCAAGTCGACCCTGGCCGACCGGATCCTCCAGGCCACCGGCGCCGTCAGCGAGCGCGACATGCGCAGCCAGGTGCTCGACTCGATGGACCTCGAGCGCGAGCGGGGGATCACGATCAAGGCCCAGGCGGTGCGGGTCCACTACACCGCGGCCGACGGCGAGACGTACCAGCTCAACCTGATCGACACCCCCGGCCACGTCGATTTCAGCTACGAGGTCTCGCGGAGCCTGGCCGCGTGCGAGGGCGCGCTGCTGGTGGTCGACGCGAGCCAGGGCATCGAGGCCCAGACCCTGGCGAACGCCTACCTGGCCATCGAGGGCGACCTCGAGCTGATCCCGGTGGTGAACAAGATCGACCTGCCGGCCGCCGACCCCGATCTGCACGGCCGCGCCCTGGCCGACCTCGTCGGCGAGGACCCCGGCCGCGTGCTGCGCATCTCCGCGAAGACCGGGGAGGGGGTCGCCGAGGTGCTCGAGGCCGTCGTCGAGCGGGTGCCGCCGCCCGCCGGAGACCCGGAGGCGCCGGCGCGGGCCCTGATCTTCGACTCGGTCTACGACCAGTACCGCGGCGTCGTCGCGTTCGTGCGGGCCGTCGACGGCCGCTTCCGGCAGGGCGACCGGCTGCGCGCGATGCAGACGGGGCTCGTGGTCGACGCCGAGGAGATCGGCGTGATGACGCCGGCCATGACGCCGGCCGGGACGCTCGGGGCGGGGGAGACCGGATACCTGGTGACGGGGCTCAAGAGCATCGGCGACCTGCGGGTGGGGGACACGCTGACGGTCGCGTCCGACCCGGCCGCCGCGCCGCTTCCCGGGTACCGCGAGGTCAAGCCGATGGTCTTCTGCGGCCTCTTCCCGGTGGACGCCGACGACTACCACGACCTTCGCGACGCGCTGGAGAAGCTGTCCCTGAACGACGCCTCCCTGCGCTGGGAGCCCGAGACGTCCCAGGCGCTCGGGTTCGGCTTCCGCTGCGGCTTCCTGGGGCTCCTGCACATGGACATCGTGCGCGAGCGCCTCGAGCGCGAGTACGACCTCGAGCTGCTGGCCACGACGCCCAACGTCGAGTACCAGGTCACGGACACCGCCGGCGTGCGCCGCCCCGTCCGCTCCCCCGCGGAGCTGCCGCCCACCACGACCATCGCCCTCATCGAGGAGCCCGAGGTGCGCTGCTCGATCCTCGTGCCGCAGGAGGGGGTGGGGGCGGTGATGGGCCTCTGCCAGGACCGGCGCGGGGTCTTCGTGACCATGGAGCCGATCGAGCAGCGCCAGCAGATCGTCTACGACCTGCCGCTCGCCGAGATCGTCCTCGACTTCTACGACCAGCTGAAGTCGCGCACGCGCGGCTACGCGTCGCTGGACTACGAGATCGTGGGCTATCGCGAGAGCCCGCTGGTGAAGCTCGACGTCCTGCTCGCCGGGGACACGGTTGACGCGCTCTCGATGATCGTCCACCGCGACCAGGCCTACGCGCGCGGCAAGGGCCTGGTCGAGCGCCTCTACAGGACGATCCCGCGCCAGCTCTTCGACGTGCCCGTGCAGGCCGCCATCGGCGGCAAGATCCTCGCCCGCGAGACCGTGAAGGCCAAGCGCAAGGACGTGCTCGCCAAGTGCTACGGCGGCGACATCACGCGCAAGCGGAAGCTGCTCGAGCGGCAGAAGGAGGGCAAGAAGCGCATGAAGCAGGTGGGATCGGTCGAGGTCCCCCAGGAGGCCTTCCTGTCGGTGCTCCGTATCGGCGACGACGGTTCGGGGAACCGGTGAGCGGGGCCCGCCACCTCTACATGCACCTGCCGTTCTGCGCCTCGCGCTGCGGCTACTGCGCCTTCGTGGTCGAGACCGGGTCGCTCGCGATGCGCGACGCCTACCTCGAGGCGCTGCTGGCCGAGCTGCGGCGCGAGTCGGGCCGGCTCGGGCCCCTGGAGACCGTCTACCTGGGCGGCGGGACGCCCACGCTGATGCGCCCCCGGCGCCTCGCCCGGCTGCTCGACGCGCTCCGGCCCCGCATGGCCGAGGGCGCGGAGGTGACCATCGAGGCGAACCCCGAGACGGTTAACCGGCGCGCCCTCCGGGAGCTCCGCGCGATGGGCGTGACCCGGCTGTCGGTCGGGGTGCAGTCCTTCCGGCCGCACCTGCTCGCGGCCCTCGACCGCGCGGCGAGCCCCCAGCAGGCCCGCGACGTCGTGGGGTGCGCGCGCGCGGCGGGGTTCGAGAACGTCTCGATCGACCTCCTCTTCGGCGTGCCGGGCCAGACGCCCGGCGACCTCGAGGCCGACCTCGCCGACGCCCTGGCGCTCGCGCCCGAGCACGTCTCCTGGTACGAGCTCGAGCTCAAGCCGGGCTCGGCGCTCGCGCGGCGCGGCCTGCCGCCGGTCGACGAGGACGAGGGCGCCGACGCCTACCGGCGCATCGTCTCGGGCCTGGAGGCCGCGGGCTACCGCTGGTACGAGACCGCCAACTTCGCGCGCGCCGGCCGCGAGTGCCGCCACAGCCTGGCCTACTGGGGCGCGTGCGACTACCTCGGGCTGGGGATCGGCGCCGTCAGCACCGTCGGCGGGCGGCGATGGCGCAACCGGCCGGGCCTGGCGGCGTACCTCGCCGCGCTGGCCCGCGGCGAGGAGCCGCCCCGCACGTCCGATCCCCTCGACGGCGACGACGTGCGCCGCGAGCGCTGGATGCTCGGCCTGCGGCTGGCCGACGGCCTCGACCCGGCGTGGGCCGGCCCGCCGGACCGGCCCGAGGCGCTGCGGCGCCTGGCCGCGGCGGGGCTCCTGCGCGCGGGCGACGGCGCCGTCGCCCTCACCCGCGAGGGCCGGTTCGTGCAGAACGCCGTCCTCCACCAGCTCATGGAGTACGCGTGAGCCCGCGGAAGGACCTGGGTGACCTCAGGCCGCGCCAGGAGGTCATCCTCCGCACGGTCGTGGAGGAGCACATCGCCACCGGCACGCCGGTCGGCAGCAAGAACATCGCCGGCCGCGAGGGCATCGACTTCGCCTCGTCCACGGTCCGCTACGAGCTCGCCCGCCTCGAGGAGCTGGGCTACCTCGACCACCCCCACACCTCGGCGGGCCGCGTGCCCACCGACGAGGGCTACCGGTACTACGTCGACACCCTGCTGACGCGGGACCCGCCGGCGCGCCCGCCGGCCATGGTCGAGCGGGCGCTCGACCTCACGGAGATGCGGCGGGAGATCGACGCCGCGCTCGGGCGCCTCGCCGACGTCGTCTCGCAGGTCACCAGCCTGCTGGGCATCGTCACCGCGCCGCCGCCCGAGTCCTCGACCGTCCGGCACGTCGAGGTCCTGCTGCTGCAGCCCCAGCTCGTGATGGTGGTCGTCATCACCTCGACCGGCGCGGTCACCAAGCGCGTGTTCGCCTTCGAGGGGCCGGTCGACCCCGGGCTCTGCGAATGGGCGGGCGCCTTCCTCAACGAGCAGGTCTCCGGCCTGGCCGTGGGCGCGCGCATGATCGCGACCAGGATCGCCGAGCCGTCGCTGGGGACGCGCGAGACCGCCTTCCTCGAGGCGATCTCGCCCGCGCTGGTCGACCTCGACGAGCAGGCGGTCGGCGCCATGTTCGTCGGCGGCCAAGCGCGCTTCCTCGCCGAGCAGCGCCACCTCGACCTGCTGGCGATCGACGCGCTGATGGAGAGCCTGGAGGAGCGCTACCAGCTCCTGGCCTTCCTGAGGGGCGCGCTGAGCCGCAACGAGGTCTACCTGCGCATCGGGTCGGAGCTGCCCGACAGCAGCCTCGCCGGGCTGAGCATGGTCGCGGCCAACTACGGCGTCCCCCGCCGCAACCTGGGCACGGTGTCGCTCATCGGGCCCACGCGCATGGACTACCGCCTGGCCATGGCCACCGTGCGCGGCGCCGCCCAGCTCCTGTCGGAGTTCGTCGAGGGGGTCTACGAGTGACGGGCCGCTGATGGAGGGCCGGGAGGTCGTCGACGACCGCTTCGAGATCCTCGAGGTCTGGCGCCGTCCCCTGAGCGGCGAGCCCTCGGCCGCGGTGCGCGTGCTGGCGAAGGTCGAGGCCGGGGCCTACGGGCCCGAGGAGTACGCGGTCGGCATCAGCACCCGCCCCGACGCCCAGCTCTCGCCGCTGCTGGACGAGGCCGACCTCTTCACCGGGCTGTCGTTCGCCGAGGCGCACTGGGTGGCCGCGGTGCTCGCCAGCGCGGCCGACCGGGTTGAGGACGCCGAGAGCCTGCTCTTCGACCTCCGGGTGCCGGTCGATCTCGCCTGGCGCGAGGTCGAGCTCGCGTCCGAGGTGGTCGAGCCCGGCGGCCTCCGCTCGGCGCCGCTCGTGCCGTGGGAGCCGGACGAGGGGGCCACGGGCCCGAGCCGCTACGCCATCGCGATCTACACGCTCGACTGCGGCCACCAGGCCGTCGAGCTGCTGCGCCAGGACCCGGATGCCGCCCCGTTCTGGGTCGAGGACGGCGCGGTCGACCACCTCGTGGCCCGCGACGCCCGCAGCCTGACGCGCCTGCTCTACGGCGCCGCGAACCTCGACGAGGCTCACGGCATCATCGAGGCGGCCCAGGCGAACCTCGCCCACCACCCCGACGACGGGGACGAGGACGAGGAGGAGGAGCGCGACTGAGCCCCCTCCGGCGGCGGTGGCCCCGGAGCGCGCCGGTCGATTAGCATCGCACCGCATGCCGATCGAGGGAGCGACGCTTCCCGGCCCGGCTCCGGTGGACCAGGTGCTCCGCGCCGGCCTGGAGGCGTCTCCGGACGCCCTCGCGCTCGTCTCGTCCGAGCGGGCCATGACCTGGCGCGAGCTCGACGAGGCGCGCCTGCGCCTCGCGGCCGGCTACGCCGCCCTGGGGCTGGCGCCCGGGGACCGTCTGGCGTCGCTGCTGCCCAACCGCATCGACCTCGTGGTCCACTACCTCGCCTGCTTCGCCGCCGGCCTCGTCGCGACGCCGCTGAACTACCGGTACACGGCGCCGGAGATCGACCACGCGCTGGAGGTGAGCGGCGCCTCGGCGCTCGTCGTGCACGCCGAGCGGGCGCCCGACGTGGCCGCCAGCGGGCTCGCCGGCCGGCTCCCGCGCGGGATCGTCTGGTACGAGGGCGCCGGCGCCGGCGGCCCCCGGTTCGAGGACGTGGCCGCGGCCCCGCCGGGCGCGCCGGTCCCGCTCGACCCCGCCGCGCCGGCCGTGGTCTTCTTCACGTCCGGCAGCACCGGCCCCGCCAAGGGGGTCACCCACTCGTTCGAGACCCTTGCCTGGATGTGGGCCGCTGCCGCGGCGGCCTTCGAGCTGACGCCGGCCGACGCGCTCCTGCCCGGGTCGTCGATGTCGCACGTCGGCTCCTTCATGTGGACCTTCGGGGCGCTGTCGGCCGGCGTGCGGGTCGTGGTGGCCCGGCACTACGACGCCGGCGAGCTCCTGCCCCTGCTGCGCGCCCAGCGCCCGACGGTGATGGCCGTGCTCCCGACGACGCTGAGCGCCGTCGTGCGCGACCCGGGCGCACGCGCCGACGACTTCGCCTCGCTCCGCCTCTGCCGCGCGGGGGCCGACAAGGTGTCGGTGCAGCTCGAGGACGACTTCGCCGGCCTCGCCGCCCTCCCCATCGACGAGGGCTACGGCATGACCGAGGTGGGCCTGGCGACGCTCAACCCGCCCTCCGGGGTCATCAAGCGCGGCTCGATCGGCCGGCCGGTGCCGGGCGTCGCCATCGCGGTCCGCGACGACGCCGGGGCCGAGGCCCCTCCCGGGACGGTGGGCCGGGTGTGGATCCGCACGCGCAGCCGCATGATCGGATACTGGGAGGACCCCGCCGCCTCGGCGGCGATCGTGCGCGACGGCTGGCTCGACTCGGGCGACCTCGCCCGGGCCGACGAGGACGGCTACCTCTGGTTCTTCGGCCGCAAGAAGCAGATCATCGTCCACGACGGGTCGAACATCAGCCCGCAGGAGGTGGAGGAGGCGCTTTCGGAGCACCCGCGCGTCGCGCTCGCCGGCGTGGTGGGCGTGGACGACGCCCTCCACGGCGAGAGCGTGCGCGCCTACGTCACCCTCGCCGGCGACGGGCCGCCCCCAAGCGGCGCCGACCTGATGGCCTTCGCGCGGGCGCGCGTCGGCTACAAGGCCCCGGAGGAGGTCGTCGTCCTGGACGAGATGCCCCTCAACCCGACGGGCAAGGTTGACCGCGCGGGGCTCAAGCGGCTGGCCGAGGATCATCTGCACCCGCACGGCCTGGACGGGGCGCGCTAACCTCGCCGTTGGCCATGGCACGCGACTACTACGAGACCCTGGGCGTCTCCCGCGACGCGAGCGACGACGAGATCAAGAGGGCCTTCCGTCAGCGCGCGCGGGAGCTGCACCCGGACGTGAACCCCGACCCCCGCGCGGAGGCGCGCTTCAAGGAGCTCGCCCAGGCCTACGAGGCGCTCTCCGACCCGGAGACGCGCGCGGTCTACGACCGCTACGGCGCCGACGGCCTGCGCGGCCGGGCGGGGCCCGAGTTCGCCGACTTCGGCTCGTTCCAGGACCTGTTCGACGCCTTCTTCGGGGGCGACGTCTTCGGACGCCGCGGCGGGCCGCGCGGCGGCGACGACCTCGGGGTCGCGGTGGAGATCTCCTTCGTCGAGTCGGCCCAGGGGGCCACGCGGACCGTGGAGTACGACGCCCTGGGCGCGTGCGCGGCCTGCGAGGGCTCTGGCGCCGCCCCCGGCGCCGAGATCGAGCGCTGCTCGATGTGCGCGGGCCAGGGGCAGGTGCGCCAGGTGTCCCGCGGGCCCTTCGGCCAGTTCGTGCGGACGCAGACCTGCCCGCAGTGCCGCGGCGCCGGCGAGCAGCCCTCCGAGGCCTGCCCGGCGTGCGCCGGCCGGGGCCGCACCGCGACCGTCCAGTCGCTCTCGGTCGACATCCCGGCGGGCATCGCGAACGGCCAGCGGATCCGGCTCCCCGGGCGCGGCGGCGCGGGCGAGCGGGGCGCTCCGGCCGGGGACCTCTACGTGGAGGTCGCCGTGGCCCAGGACCCGCGCTTCGCCCGGGAGGGGCTCGACGTGGTGACCCGGATCGCCGTGCCCGTCACGGATGCGATGGTCGGCACCTCGGTGACGGTCCCGACGGTCGAGGGCGAGGCCGAGGTCGAGCTCCGCCCGGGGACGCAGTCCGGCGACGAGCTGGTGATGCGCGGGCGGGGGTTCCCGGCCCTGACCGGCCGCGGGCGCGGCGACCACCGCGTGGTCGTCGAGGTGCGCGTGCCGCGCGTGCTGACCGAGGACGGCCGCCGGGCGGTCGAGGGCCTCGCCGACGCCCTCGACGAGCGCAGCTACCGCGAGGACGAGGGGTTCTTCGACCGGCTCAAGCACGCCTTCCGCTGACCCGGGCGGGCGCGGGGGCGCTCTGGTGCGCCTGGCCGTGACGGTGCCGTCCGCGCAGGCCGAACGGGCGCTCGCCGAGGCGTGTGCCGCCCTCGGCACCGGCTGCCGCGAGGCCCCGGGCCCGGGCGGGACCGCCCGGCTGGACTTCTGGGTCGCCGAGGGGTCGGCCGACCCGCTCGCCCTCCAGGCCCTGCTCGGGGCCGCGGGGGTCGCGGCCCAGGTGGAGGCGCTGCCCCAGGACGACGGCTGGCGCGAGGCGCTCCGCGCCTTCCACCGCCCGGTCGAGGTCGCCGGCCGCGTGCTCGTGCGGCCACCGTGGGCGCCGGCGCGGCCACCGCTGCTCGACGTCGTGGTCGAGCCCGGGATGGCCTTCGGCACGGGCCAGCACGCCACCACGCGCGCGTGCCTGGAGCTGCTGGCCGGCCTGCCCGCCGCCGGCCGGTCGCTCCTCGACGCCGGCTGCGGGTCGGGGGTCCTCGCGATCGCCGCCCGGCGGCTGGGGTTCGACCCGGTGTGGGCGCTCGACGCCGACCCGGCCGCCGTGGAGGCGGCGCTCGCGAATGCCCGCCGCAACGGCGTGGGGCTGCGGGTCGCCCGCCGGGCGATCGGGCGAGGCGCCTTGCCCGCCGCCGACGTCGTGGCGGCGAACCTCACGGGCGGCCTCCTGCGCGCGCTCGCGGCCGCGCTGCCCGAGCCGGCGCCGCGGGCGATCGTCGCCTCCGGGATGCGGCCCGAGGAGGCGGCCGGGGTCGAGGCGGCGATGGCGCTCCGCGGGCTCGCGGCGACCCGCCGCGAGGACGACGACGGATGGGCGACGATGCTGCTCGAGCGGTGAGGCACACCTTCCGCTACCTGGTCGCCGAGCCGCCCGTCGCGGGGGAGGAGCTCGCGCTCTCGCCCGGCGACTCCCACCACCTGTCGCGGGTCGTGCGCCGCCGCCCCGGCGACGAGGTGGAGCTGGCCGACGGCGCCGGGCGCCTGTGGCCGGCCGTGGTCGTGGCGGCCGGGCCGCGGGCGACCGTGAGGGTGGGCGAGCCCCGGGCCGCGCCGCCGCCGCCGGCCGTCTCCCTCCACCTCGGCCTGACCGACTGGGCCCGCGGTCGACCTCGTGGTCGAGAAGGCCGCGGAGCTCGGGGTGCAGGAGGTGACCCTCATGACCAGCGAGCGGGCACGCCGCATCCCCGGGGCCGATGCGTGGGAACGCCGGCGCCGGCGCCTCGAGCGGGTGGCCGAGGCGGCGGCGCGCCAGTCCGGTCAGGCCTGGCTGCCCCGGCTGCGGGGGCTGGTACCGTTCGACGATGCGCTGGCCGAGATCCCGAGCGGGGAGGGGTGCCTGATCGACCCGCGCGGCGACGCGGCGGTCTCCGCGGTCGCCGGCCGCTCCGGCCGGGCGGCGCTCCTCGTCGGCCCGCAGGCCGGCTTCTCGGAGGCCGAGGTGGAGCGCGCCCGCGAGGCGGGCCTGGCGGTCTGCGGCCTGGGCCCGGCGGTGCTTCGCACCGAGACGGCCGCCATCGCGGCGGTCACGCTCGCGCTGGCCGCCGTCGGGCGCCTGGAGGGGGGCGTGGCGTGAGCGCGACGGCCACGACCTTCTCGGTCCGCTTCCTGGGGTGCAAGGTGAGCCAGGCCGACGCGGCCCTGATCCGCGACGCCCTCCGCGACGCGGGCCACGTCGAGGCGACGCCCGAGGCCGCAGACGTCCACGTGGTCAACACCTGCGCCCTGACGGTCGAGGCCGAGCGCAAGAGCCGCCGCGAGGCGAACCGCGGCGCCCGGCGCGGGCGGACGTTCGTCTCGGGCTGCGCGGTCAACCTGAACGCGGCGCAGTTCGCCGGGCCCGGCGTCACGGCCCTGCCGGGCTCGGCCGACCGGGCCGCGGCCGAGATCGTGGACCTGCTCGGCGGCGGGCGCCCGACCGCCTGCGCCGACGACGCGCCCCGCCCGCCGGGCCGCACGCGCGCCTTCCTCAAGGTCCAGAACGGCTGCGACTCGCGGTGCGCCTTCTGCATCATCCCCACGACGCGGGGGCGCGCCGAGAGCCGCCCGATGGCGCGGATCCTCGCCGAGGGGCGCCGCCGCATCGAGGAGGGCCACCCCGAGCTGGTGCTCACCGGCATCAACATCGGCACCTTCCGCGACCCGGGCTCGGGCGCGGACCTCGCCGACCTCGTCCGCGCGGCCGGGCGCCTCGAGGGCCTCGAGCGCCTGCGGATCTCCTCGATCGAGCCCGGCGACGTCGGCGGCCGGCTGCTCGCCGCGATCGCCGAGACCCCCGTCGTGGCGCCGCACCTGCACGTGCCGCTGCAGTCCGGGGACCCGGGGGTGCTGCGCGCGATGCGGCGCTCGTACGGCCTCGAGGCCTACCTGGACGCCTGCCGGCGGGCCAAGGCGGCCATCGCCGGGCTCAACCTCACCACCGACGCGATCGTCGGCTTCCCGGGCGAGGACGAGGCCGCGTTCCAGGCCACCGCCCGCGTGGCCGAGGACCTGGAGATGGGCAAGGTCCACGTCTTCCCCTACTCGCCGCGCCCGGGGACCGCGGCTGCTGCGATGGAGGGCCGGCCGCCCCCGGACGAGCTGCGCGAGCGCGCCAGGCGCCTGCGCGAGCTCTCCGACCGCCTGGGCTTCGCCCACCGGCTCCGGCGGGTGGGCGGGAGCGACCGGGTGCTCGTGGAGCGCCGCCATCCCGACGGCACCGTCGGCGGCCTGGGCGCGGACTACACGCGCTTCGTGCTGCCGGCCGGCGCCGGCGCGCCCGGCGAGATGGTCGCCGTGGCGGTCGAGGGCCTCGCCGGCGAGCACCTGTCGGGGCGGCCCCTGTGACGGTGCCGGACTGCGTCTTCTGCCGCATCGCGGCGGGTGAGATCCCGGCGACGGTGGTGGCGCGCGACGGCGGCTTCCTCGCCTTCGAGGACGTCTCGCCCAAGGCGCCGGTCCACCTGCTCGTCATCCCGGAGCGGCACGTCCACTCGATCGCGGGCGTCGAGGGGCTCTCCGCCGACGAGCGGGCCGCCATGCTGCCGTTCATCGCCGCCACCGCGAGCGCCGCGGGGCTCGACGGCTCGGGCTACCGGGTGACGACCAACCACGGGCCGGACGCCCGCCAGAGCGTGCTCCACCTGCACTGGCACATCCTCGGCGGCACCCGGCTCTCGGGCAGCATGTGAGCGCGGTCGGCCCCACCCAGCGCGCGCAGCGCGTGATCGAGCTCGACGACCGCGTCGCGGTCGAGCTGGCCGGCGAGCACGACCGGGTGCTCCGCGGTCTGGAGGAGCGCCTCGACCTGGAGATCGCGATGCGGGGAAACCGCCTCACGCTGACCGGCGACGAGGCGCGGGTGCGGGCGGCCGCCGACGTCGTCGAGCAGCTCGCGGTCCTCGTGCGCTCCGGCCGCCCGATCGAGCCGGGAACGGTGGCGGCGGTCGCCGACGCGGTCGAGGGCGCCGAGCCGGTGCAGCCGATGCTCGACGACGTCCTCTGGAGCCACCGCCAGACCGTCGTCACGCCTCGGACCGCGGGGCAGAAGCGCTACGTGGACGCGATCCGCGAGCACACGATCACCTTCGGCATCGGGCCCGCGGGCACCGGCAAGACCTATCTGGCGGTCGCGATCGCCGCCGCGGCGCTCGCGCGCCGCGAGGTGGGCCGCATCATCCTCACGCGCCCGGCGGTGGAGGCCGGCGAGCGGCTCGGGTTCCTCCCCGGCGACCTCGCCGCCAAGGTCGACCCCTACCTGCGGCCGCTGTTCGACGCCCTCTACGACATGCTCGACGCCGAGCGCGTCGAGGCCGCGTTCGACCGCGGCCAGATCGAGGTGGCGCCGCTGGCGTTCATGCGCGGACGCACGCTCAACGACAGCTTCATCATCCTCGACGAGGCCCAGAACACGACCCGCGAGCAGATGCAGATGTTCCTGACGCGCCTGGGCTACGGCTCGAGGATGGTCGTGACGGGCGACATCACCCAGATCGACCTGCCCCCTGCCCAGCGCTCGGGCCTCGTGGCGATCCCCGAGGTGCTCGAGGGGATCGAGGACATCGCCTTCGTGCGGCTGGACCGGCGCGACGTCGTGCGCCATCGTCTCGTGCAGCGGATCGTCGACGCCTACGGGGCCGCACAGGAGCGCGAGAGCACATGATCGAGGTCGAGGCGCGGGGCGGCGCGGACACGGGGCCGCTCGTCGCGCGCCTGGTGTGGGCGTGCGGCCGGCTCGGGGTCGAGCGCGCGACGATGGGGCTGATGCTCGTCGGGGCCGACGAGATGGCCGCCCTCAACGGCCGTGGCCGGGGCCTGCCGGAGCCCACCGACGTGCTGGCCTTCCCGGTTGACGGGCCCGAGGCCCGCGACTGGACGGCCGAGGGGCCGCCGCCCGAGCTCGGCGACGTGGTGATCTGCCCCGACGCCGCGAGCGACCCCCTCGAGACGCTCGCCGTCCACGGCCTGCTGCACCTGCTGGGTTACGACCACGAGACCGACGGGGGCGAGATGCTGGCGCTCCAGGACCGCCTCGTGGGCGAGGCGCCGTGAGCACCTCCCAGAAGGAGACCCGCCCGCCGGAGCCCCCCGAGCCCGCCCCCGGCCCGCGGCCGTCGCGCATCCGCCGCGCCCTGGGACGCAGCCCCACGAGCACCCTGCCGCCCCAGGGCACGCTGCGCTGGTCCTTCACCTGGGCGTTCGAGGGCATCGTGTACGTGCTCCGCACGCAGCGGAACATGCAGATCCACGTCGGCGCGGCGGTCGTGGCCCTGGTCATGGGGCTGCTGCTCGATTTCTCGCGCCTCGAGCTGGCGGCGATCATGGGCGCGATCAGCCTCGTGCTGGTGGCGGAGATGATGAACACCGCCGTCGAGGCGGCGATCGACGCGGTGGTCACCTCGTACCACCCGCTGGTCAAGATCGCGAAGGACGTCGCCGCCGGCGCGGTGCTCGTCGCGACCGTGAACGCGCTCGCGATCGCCTACTTCGTCTTCTACGACAAGCTCACGGAGCCGGGCCGCGACCTGCTCGTCGGCGTGCGCCGCTCGCCGACCCACCTCGTGGTCGTGGTGCTGATCGTGACGCTCATCGCGGTCGTCGCGGCGAAGGCGTGGGTGGGGCGCGGCACGCCCCTGCGGGGAGGCCTGCCGTCGGGCCACGCGGCCGCCGCCTTCGCCGGCTGGGCCGCGGTGACCATCATCGCGGAGCCCCTGCGCCACGCGGCGCTCGTGTCCACGCTCGCCTTCCTGATGGCGCTGCTCGTGGCGCAGTCGCGCGTCGAGGCCGGCATCCACTCGATCGTGGAGGTGGCGGCGGGCGCGGTCCTCGGGACCGGCATCGCGATCGTCATCTTCCAATTGTGGGGATAGCGGGGCCGGCCGCCGAAGGGCTCCTCGCCCGCGCGAGAGAGGTGGCGGCGCGGGCCCACGCGCCCTACAGCGGCGTGAGGGTCGGCGCGGTCGCCGTCGGCGCCTCCGGGGGGCTGCACGACGGGGTGAACGTCGAGTCGGCCTCGTACGGCCTGACCCTCTGCGCCGAGCGGGCGGCGGTCGCGCGCCTCGTGGCCGACGGCGACGGCCCGGCCCTGCGCGTCGCGGTCGCCCGCGCCGACGGCGAGCCGATCGTCCCCTGCGGCGCGTGCCGCCAGGTCCTCGCCGAGACGGGACGCGACGTCGTCGTGGTGCTGGAGGGCCCGCGCGGCCCGATCGAGCGCCCGCTGTCCGAGCTCCTGCCCGACCCCTTCCTGCTGCCGTGAGCCTCCCGTACCGGTCGGGCCTCGTCGCGCTGGCCGGGCGGCCGAACGTCGGCAAGTCGACCCTCGCCAACGCGCTGGCGGGCGCCCGGGTGGCGGCCGTCTCGCCGCGGCCGCAGACCACCCGGCGCCGCATCACCGCGGTCGTCCACGGCGACGGGTGGCAGGCGGTGCTGCTCGACCTGCCCGGCTTCCAGCGCCCCGCCGACGGCCTGACGGCGCGGATGCAGGCGACGGTCGACCGCAGCCTGATCGACTGCGACGCGGCCGTCTTCGTCCTGAACGCGGCCGAGCCGACCGGGGGCGGCGACCGCTTCATCGCCGAGCGCCTGAGGGCGTCGCGGCTGCCCGTCATCACCGTGGTGAACCAGATCGACCGCCTGGACGCCGACGCCCTGGCCGGCGTCATCGCCCGCGCGGCGCCGCTCGTCGACTTCCAGGCCCTCCACCCCGTGAGCGCGCGCACGGGCGATGGGGTCCAGGCCCTGCGCGACGACCTGCCGTCGCTGCTCGGCGAGGGGCCGCGGTTCTTCCCCGAGGGCATGGCCACCGATCAGACCGACGAGGAGCTCGCAGCGGAGCTGATCCGCGAGGCGGCCCTGCTGCGCCTGCGCCAGGAGCTCCCGCACGCGCTCGCCGTGGAGATCGAGGAGATCGAGCCGGCGCGCCGGGGGGTCGTCGTGCGCGCGGCGCTGGTGGTGGAGACGGAGTCGCAGAAGGGCATCGTCGTGGGGCGCGGGGGAGGGATGATCCGCGACATCGGCGCCGCGGCCCGCTCGGCGCTCGGGCGGCTGTGGGGGACCGAGGTCCACATCGACCTCACGGCGCGCGTGCGCAGGCGCTGGCGCGACGACGAGGCGATGCTGAGCCGGCTGGGCCTCTGAGGCTCAGGAGAAGCGCAGCCGCGTCCCGACGCTCGTCTGCACGTACGCCTCGGGCAGGCGACGGGCGAGCTCGTGCGTCGCCCTCCAGCCCGTGCAGTGGCCGGGGACGAGCCACGCCGGGCCGATGGCGACCAGCTCGTCGAGGGTGCGGGGGATGAGCGGCTCGAAGGCCGGTCCCGAGAGGTGCATCCCCCCGACGAAGGCGTGGATCCGCTCCGTGCCCGTGAGGCGCTGGGCCTGCCGCAGCACGTTGATCGCGCCCGCGTGGCTGCACCCGGACAGCACGACGAGACCGCGGTCACGGACGTGGGCCACGACGGCCTGGTCGTCCCGGATCCAGGGGTCCGGCTCCCAGCCGGCGTCCGTGAACGCCTGGCTCCCCGGGAGGCCCCGCTCGAACTCCGTGACGCGCTCGATCTCGCCCGTCACGAGGACGGTCCCGTCGATCAGCAGGCTCGGCCGGCGCTCCTCGCCGACGGCGACCCCCTCGCGGTCGAGGTCCTGCCGGCTGGGCGGCGGCAGGTGGAGCTCGGCACCCGTCGCGAACACGACCTTCCGGTCCCGCCAGGCGTCGGGGTGGATCACGAGCGGCAGGCCGCGCGGGCCGGCCCGGCGCAGCATGCCCTCGAGGCCCCCGTGGTGGTCGGTGTGGCCGTGGGAGAGGACGACCGCGCGGAGGTCGGCCAGCCCGACCTGCAGGACGTCCATGTTGTGGATCGCGGTGCCCGCGCCGAGGCCGGCGTCGTAGAGGACCGTCGCGCGGTCGCCGTCGCGCTCGACGGTGAGCAGCAGCGAGAGGCCGTGCTCGGCGATCAGCGCCTCGCCCTCCAGCATCCCGTAGTCGATCGCGGGCCGCTGGGCCACCTCGCCGGAGGGCAGCAGGATGTCAACCGAGTTGTCCACCAGGACGGTGACCTCGACCGCGTCGACCGGCTGCAGCGCGACGGTCGTGCCCATGGCCCAGGTTCGCACCGATCGGCCCGGTGCGCTATTGTTAACCTAATCGTGAACAGTTACCTCGACGACGCGTTCGGAGCGCTGGCCAACCCGGTCCGGAGGGGGATCGTGGAGCGGCTCGCCCGCGGCCCGGCCACCGTGGCCGTCGCGACCGGCGGCCTGGGGGTCTCGAAGCCCGCGATCAGCCGGCACCTGCGGGTGCTGGAGGATGCCGGGCTCGTCCGCCGCGAGGTGCGGGGACGGACCCACCGCCTGAGCCTCGCCGACGGCACGCTCGCCGATGCGCTGGCGTGGCTGGCACGCCAGGAGGCCATGTGGCAGCGCAAGTTCGACGTCATCGACGCCTACCTGGAGGAACGCAGATGAGCACGGCGACCCTCACCCTCGAGCACACCTTCGAGGCCCCCCGCGAGGCCGTCTTCGCGGCCTGGACCGACCCCGAGGTCCTGCGTCGCTGGTGGGCGGCGGGGCCCGATTGGGACACCCCGGTGGCGGACGTTGACCTGCGGGTCGGCGGGCGCTACCGCCTCGCGATGCACGACCCCGGCAGCGGCGACGTGTTCGTCGTCGGCGGGGAGTACACCGAGGTCGCCCCGCCCGAGCGGCTCGTCTACACGTGGACCTGGGAGCACGACTCGCAGGGCAGCGCCGGCTCGGTGGTGACCGTCGTCTTCCGCGACGACGGCGCGCGCACCACCGTGCGGCTCACCCACACCGGCTTCGCCGACGCCGCCGCGGTCGCCCGGCACGAGCACGGCTGGCAGGCGGTCATGGACACCCTCGAGCACAGGGTCTTCGCGCCCCAGCGAGGCGTCGCCGGCTAGCCGAGTAGCCGGCTCATGCGGCGGTCCCGGTAGATCCGGCCGCCGGTCTGGCAGGCCGGGCAGTAGACCAGCTCGTACTCGGCGAACGAGACCCGCTCCAGGCGCGTGCCGCAGCGCAGGCACGGCTCGCCGTGGTGCCCGTGGACCGCGGTCACGCGGGCCTCCCTGTTGGGCAGGTCGGTGGAGATGCGCTCGCGCGCGCGGTCGAGGGCCTGCTGCAGCACCGTGCCGGCCGCGCGCGCGAGCCGCGCGATCTCCTCGTCGTCCAGCGACCCGGCCCGCGCGAAGGGGGCCAGGCGCGCCGCCCACATGATGTCGCTGGCATACGCCCGCCCGATGCCCGCCACGCGGCGCCCGTCGCGCAGCGCCGAGTGGAGGACCGCTCCGTCGCCGGCGAGGGCGGCCCGCCACCCCTCGGGGCCCAGGCCGATCGGCTCGGGCCCGAGGCGGGCGAGCGGGCGGTGCGCCGCCAGCCCGGCCGCGTCGAGCAGGTGGGCCGACGCGCGCCTGCGGGTGGACAGCTCGCGCAGGCGCAGCACCTCGCCACGGCCGACGTCGAGGTCGAGGGCGGCCGTGCGCGGGGGGCGGGGCCCCGCCGGCCGCGGCGCGATCCCCAGGCGGCCCGCCTGCATCAGGTGCAGGACCAGGGTGAGATCCCCCTCGGCCGCCACGCCGAGGACCTTGCCGCGCCGCCAGACCGCCTCGATCGCTCGCCCGCCCAGCGCGCCGAGCGGCGGGTCGGCGCTGCGGATCGTGGCCGGGTGGTGGATCCTGACGCTCTCCACCATGCGGCCCCGCAGCGCCCGGTCGAGGCCCTCGGCGAGCGCCTGGAGCTCGGGCAGCTCAGGCACGGGCCGTCTCCCGGGCCCTCGTTATACTCGCCCCGATGCGCGAGCCGCCACCCCCGGCGCGGCGGTGATGCGGGCCGAGGACCTCACGAAGACGCTCGATCACACCGTCCTCGCGGCCGACGTGACCGAGGCCGACATCGAGAAGGCCTGCGGCGATGCCCGCGAGCACCACTTCGCGGCGCTCTGCTCCTATCCGCGGCACGTGCCCCTGATGGCGGACCTGCTGCGCGGCTGCGACGTCAAGACGTGCGCGGTCATCGACTTCCCCGACGGGACGAGCTCGACGGCCGACCGGGCGCGGGCCGCGACGACGGCCGTCGCCGAGGGCGCCGACGAGCTCGACGTGGTCATGAACTACCGTGCCATGTTGGCAGGCGACTTCCGCCTCGCGCGGGACGACCTGCTGCGCGTGGTGCGCGCGGTGCGCGGCCGGGCCGCGAACGACGCGCGCGGCGACGTGCTGATCAAGGTCATCATCGAGGCTCCCCTGATGGACGACAAGCTCAAGAGGCTGGCCTGCATGATCGTCGACGGCGTCGGCGCCGACTTCGCGAAGACCTGCACCGGCGCCGGCACGCAGGCCACGATCCACGACGTCGAGCTCATGCGCGACGCCCTTCCGGAGGCGGTCGGGGTGAAGGCGGCCGGTGGGGTGCGGACGCTCGAGGCGGTGCAGGCGATGATCGGCGCCGGGGCGGCCCGCGTGGGCACCTCGTCGGCCGTCAGCGTGATGGCCGAGCTGGCCGTCTTGAACGGCGATGTCTGAGCCCGGGCAGGCGCCGCCGGCCGCCGCCGCCGACATCGTGGGCCGCGTCCGCTTCGGGGCGGACGGGCTGGTCCCCGCGATCGTCCAGGACGCCGGCGACGGCCGCGTGCTGACCCAGGCCTGGATGAGCCGCGAGTCGCTCGAGCGCACGCTCGAGAGCGGCGAGACCTGGTTCTGGAGCCGCTCGCGGCAGGAGCTCTGGCGCAAGGGCGCCACCAGCGGCAACACCCAGGCGGTCCGCGCGGTCGTGCTCGACTGCGACGGGGACTCGCTCCTCGTGCTCGTCGACCAGACGGGGGTCGCGTGCCACACGGGGGAGCCGACCTGCTTCCACCAGCCCCTCACCGACGGCGCGCCGCCCGCGCCGTTCGCGGCGCTCGCCGACCTCGAGCGGACGATCGCCGAGCGGGCCGAGGAGGCGCAGCCGGAGTCGTCGTACACGGCCCGCCTGCTGGCGAAGGGCATCGACTCGGTCTGCAAGAAGGTGGGGGAGGAGGCCACCGAGGTCGTGCTGGCGGCCAAGGGCGCCGAGCGCGACCACGTCGTCCGCGAGAGCGCCGACCTGCTCTACCACCTCACGGTCCTCTGGCGCGCCAGCGGCGTGAGCCTGGACGAGGTGGCGCGCGAGCTGGCCTCGCGGCGCCGATGACGCGCCTCCGGCTCGACGTGCCGGCCCGGCGGGGGTCGCGGCTGGACGTGTCCCCTGGCGTTGAGGCCGTGCGGGCGATGGGGGAGCGGCACGGCCAGGTGCCGCTGGCCCACACCTACATCGCCGACTGCGAGACCCCGGTCAGCGCGTTCCTGAAGCTGCGCGACGGCGGCCCGGCCTTCCTGCTGGAGTCGGTGGAGCAGGGCCGGCTGGGCCGCTACTCCATGATCGGCGTGCGCCCGCAGGCGGTGATCCGCGGGGCCGACGGAGAGCTGGTGCAGACCGGCGCCGGCGGCGATGTCCGCCGCCTCGACGCCTCCGACCCCTTCGGGGCCGTGGAGGACGCGTTGACCCGGGTCGGCATGGCGCCCCCGGCCGAGCCCCTCTCGTTCTGGGGCGGGGCGGTGGGGTTCTTCGGCTACGACCTCGTGCGCACGGTCGAGCGCCTGCCCGGCCAGCCGCCGGACGACCTGGGCGTCCCGGACCTCGTGGCCCTGATCACCGGCCCGGTGATCGTGTTCGACCACATGCGGCGGTCGCTCACGATCGTCGCGCCGTGCGCCCTCGGCGGGGACGACCCCGAGGCGGCGTACTGGCGCACCGTGGCCACCGTGGCGGAGATGAGGGCGCGGCTGTCGGGGCCGGTGCCGCGGCCCGCCGAGCAGGACGGCGACCCGGTCCTCGGCCCGGTCACCAGCAACCTGACGCGCGAGGCCTTCGAGGCCGGCGTCGAGCGGGCGCGCGAGTACATCTTCGCCGGCGACGCCTTCCAGATCGTGCCCTCGCAGCGGTTCTCGGCCCCGATGGAGCTCGACCCCTTCGCCGTCTACCGCGGCCTGCGCACGGTCAACCCGTCGCCGTACATGTTCTTCCTCGAGACCGACGACGTGACCCTGGTCGGCTCCTCGCCCGAGATGCTCGTGAAGGTCGAGGGCAGGGACCTGGAGATGCACCCGATCGCCGGCAGCCGGCCGCGCAGCGCCGACGAGGACGAGGACCGGCGCCTGGGCGAGGAGCTGCTGGCCGACCCGAAGGAGCGCGCCGAGCACGTGATGCTGGTCGATCTGGGCCGCAACGACCTCGGCCGGGTGTCCGAGATCGGCAGCGTCCGGGTGACGGAGCTCATGGACGTGCGCCGCTACAGCCACGTCATGCACATCGAGAGCTCGGTGGTCGGGCGCCTCGCGCCGGGCCGGCGCGCCTCCGACGCGCTGCGGGCCACCTTCCCCGCCGGGACCCTGTCGGGCGCGCCCAAGGTTCGCGCGATGGAGATCATCGACGAGCTCGAGCCGACCAAGCGCGGGCCCTACGGCGGCGCCGTCGGCTGGCTGGGCTGGGACGGCAGCCTCGACACCTGCATCACGATCCGCACCATCGTGTGCCGCGACGGGGTCGCCCACGTGCAGGCGGGCGCCGGGATCGTGGCCGACTCGGTGCCGGCCACCGAGTACGAGGAGACCCAGAACAAGGCGGCGGCGCTCTTCCGGGCCATCGAGGTCGCGGCCGCCCAGGAGGACTGGTGACGAAGGTCGTCCTGATCGACAACTACGACAGCTTCACCTACAACCTCGTCCAGTACCTCGGGGAGCTGGGGGCGGAGGTCGAGGTCCATCGCCACGACGCCATCGACGTCGCCGGGGTGCGGGCGCTGCGCCCCACCCACCTCGTGGTCTCCCCGGGCCCCAAGACCCCCGACGAGGCCGGGATCTCCGTCGACGCCATCCGCGAGCTGGCCGGCTCGGTGCCGATCCTCGGCGTCTGCCTCGGGCACCAGGCGATCGGCCAGGCCTTCGGGGCGCGGGTCGTGCGCGGCCGGGAGCCGGTCCACGGGAAGACCAGCGCCATCGAGCACGACGGCCGCACGGTGTTCGCGGGGCTCGAGACCCCGATGGTCGCGACCCGCTACCACTCGCTCGTGGTCGACCCCGACCTCGCCCCCGACCTCGAGCTGTCGGCATGGTGCGACGGCGACGTGGTGATGGGGGTGCGCCACCGGTCGCTGCCGGTCGAGGGCGTCCAGTTCCACCCCGAGTCGATCCTCACCGGCTCGGGGAAGGCGCTGCTCGCGAACTTCCTCGCCCTCTCGGCCTAGCCCCCGCCGCCGATGCCCTCCGAGGTGATCTCCGACGCCATCGACCGCCTGCTGGCCGGCGAGGACCTCGGCCGCGACGGGGCCGCCGAGGCGCTCGAGGCGATCATGTCGGGCGAGGCCGGCGACGCGCAGACGGCGGGCTTCCTCATCGCCCTGCGCGCCAAGGGCGAGACGGCCGCCGAGCTCGCCGGCCTCGCGTCCACCATCCGCGCCCGCGCCCAGCGGGTGACGCCGCCCGCCGGCCCGTTCATCGACACCTGCGGCACGGGCGGGGGCCGCTCGACCTTCAACATCTCGACCACCGCCACCTTCGTCGTGGCCGGGGCGGGGGTGGCCGTCGCCAAGCACGGCAACCGCTCGGCCACCTCGCGCTGCGGCAGCGCCGACGTGCTGGAGGCGCTCGGCGCCCGCATCGACCTCGACCCGGACGCGGTGGCGCGCTGCCTCGAGGAGAGCGGCCTCGGCTTCATGTTCGCCCCCGCCCACCACCCGGCGTTCAAGCACATCGTGCCGGTGCGGCGGGCGCTGGGCGTGAGGACGATCTTCAACCTCCTCGGCCCGCTCACCAACCCCGCCGGCGCCCCTCGCCAGCTCCTGGGCGTCAGCGACGCCGCATATCTCGAGCGGATGGGGCGGGCGCTGGCCGAGCTCGGCTGCGAGCGCGCGATGCTCGTGCGCGGGCGCGACGGGATGGACGAGCTGTCGACCGCCGCCGTGACCGACGTGGTCCACGTCGACGGGCCCGAGGTCGGGGCCTCGACGGTCGACCCGGCCGAGCTCGGCTTCGCGCCGCCGCGCGACGGCGACATCGCCGGCTCGGACCCGGCGGGCAACGCGGCGGTGCTGCGCTCCGTGCTCGGGGGGGCAGGGGGACCCGCCCGCGACGTGGTCGTCCTCAACGCCGCCGCCGCCCTGTGGCTGGCCGGCGCCGCGCCGGACCTCGAGCGGGCCGTGACCGCGGCCGCCGGAAGCATCGACGAGGGGGCGGCGCGGGAGCGCCTCGACGCCTTCGTCGCCACGACCCGCCGCCTGGGCGGCGCGTAGACTCGCCGGGCGTGGCCACCTTCCTCGAGACCGTCGTGGAGCGCACCCAGGCCGACGTGGCGCGGAGGAGGCGTGAGACGCCCGCGGCCGAGCTCGAGGCGCGCCTCGGGCCGGCACCGCGCGGGCGCCCCTTCTCCGAGGCCCTCATCGACGAGGGCATCTCGCTGATCGCCGAGATGAAGCGCGCCAGCCCGTCCCAGGGCCCGATCCGGCCGGCGGCGAGCGTCGCCGACGTCGTGCGCGCCTACCAGGCGGCCGGGGCCCGGGCGGTGTCGGTGCTCACCGAGCCGACCCACTTCGGCGGCAGCCTCGACGACCTCGTCGAGGCCCGCGCCGCGTGCGACCTGCCGCTGCTGCGGAAGGACTTCGTGGTCAACGAGTACCAGGTGCTCGAGGCGCGGGCGGCGGGCGCCGACGCGGTGCTGCTGATCGTCGCGGCGCTGGGGCGCGAGCGCCTGGCCGAGCTGATGGCCGGCGCCTCGGACCTGGGCATGGACAGCCTGGTCGAGGTCCACGACGAGGACGAGGTCGAGGTCGCGGTCGAGGCGGGGGCCGAGGTCATCGGCATCAACAACCGCGACCTGCACAGCCTCGACGTCGACCCCGGCACGACCTTCAGGCTCCTCGCCGACGTGCCGGCGGGGACGGTGGTGGTGGCCGAGTCGGGCATCACCGAGCGCGGGCACGTCGCCGAGCTCGAGGACGCCGGCGTCGACGCGATCCTCGTGGGGGACGCCCTGATGCGCGCCGACGACCCCGCGACCGCGATCCGGGAGCTGCTGGGCTGAGCCGGGCCGCGGGGGAAGGGTCGGGGCCCCCGAGGTCGAACGCGGTGCCGTGAAGTTCCGCCGCCGCTACGAGGTCGTGGTCGAGGGGGTCTCGGGGCAGGCCGTGGCCCAGCGGTCCGTCATCTCCGAGCACCGCACCGAGGAGGAGGCGCGCGAGGCGGCCGAGCTCGAGCGCGCCCGCCTGGAGGTCATCCACGGCGGCGGCGCGCGGTCGTGGCGGATCCTGGTCATCCTCGGCGAGGACGTCCTGGCCGAGGTGCGGCCGCAGGCGACGGGTGAGGACCTGCTCCGCGCGAGGGCCATCACGCCGCCGTCCGCCCCGAGCGCCCGGAGGAGCCGGCGGCCCCCGGGCCCGACAACGGCGCCGCCGCGGCGACGGAGCCCGCCGAGCCGGCCGAGCCCGTCGAGGCGCAGGAGCCGTCGCCCGAGGGGCCCGTCCCCGACTGGGTCATCCAGCGCTTCGAGGACTCGATCGAGCGCCGTGGCGAGCGCGAGGAGCGGGGGCCCGGCCCCGCGGAGGACGGCGCCTCCTAACCGCTACGCTGGCCGCATGGAATGGGATCGCCGGCGCACCATCGCGGCGATCGTGGGCGGCGGCATCGTCGCGGGCGTGATCGTGCTGCTCGTGCTCGGCCTCGCCAACCGCGACGTCGGCACCTCGATCCAGGACGCCCTCGAGGAGGGAGAGCGGCCCGACGCGCCCGCGTTCACGGCGCCGGTGCTGCTCGCCGCCGACGGCATCGGCCCGGTCGGCGAGGAGGTGTCGCTCGACGACCTGGCCGGCCGGACGGTCGTGCTCAACTTCTGGGCGTCCTGGTGCGAGCCCTGCGAGCGCGAGGCGCCGATCCTCAACGAGGTCGCCCAGCGCTATCGCGCCTCCGGGGAGGCGCTGGTGCTGGGCCTCGACGTCCAGGACCTCAGCGAGGAGGCCCTGGCGTTCGCGCGCGAGTTCGGGATCGCCTACCCCTCGCTGCGCGAGGCCGGCGACGAGGCCTACCGCGACTACGAGCTCACGGGGCTCCCGGAGACCTTCGTGATCGACCCCGAGGGCCGCATCGCCCTGAAGGTGGTGGGCGAGCTCAGCGACCCGGCCCAGCTCACGACCGCGATCGACCAGCTGTGAGGGGGGCGGCGCTCATCCTCGCCCTCCTCGCCCTGGTGGCGCTGCCGGCGGCCGCGGGGGCCGTCACGGTCAGCGAGGTGGCGCGCGAGGTGCGCTGCCCGACCTGCAACACGCCGCTCGACGTGTCGAACTCCCCGGCCGCGTCGGACATGAAGCGGTACATCGCCGAGCGGATCGACCGCGGCTGGGAGAAGCAGCGGATCATCGACGGCCTGGTGGCCGAGTTCGGCGAGGGCGTGCTCGCGACGCCGCCCAAGTCCGGGTTCGACCTGATCGCCTGGCTCGTCCCCGGGCTCGCGGTCCTCGCGGGCATCGTGGGGATCGGGCTCCTCGCCTGGACCTGGTCCCGGCGGCGGCCGGCGGCCGCGGGGCCCGACGCCCCGCCGCCCACGGCCGAGGAGGCCCGCCGGCTCGAGGACGAGCTGCGCCGGATGCGATGAGCCGCCCGGCGGCGGAGCGGGTCCGCGTGGGGACGGCGTCGTGGACCGACCCCGAGTTCATCAAGGCCGGCTGGTATCCGCCCGACGTGAAGGACGACGCGGAGGCCCGGCTGCGCTACTACGCCGGCCGCTTCCCCATGGTCGAGGTGAACTCGAGCTTCTACGCCCTGCCGACGGTCGAGACCACCGCCGCGTGGGCCGAGCGCACCCCCGACGGCTTCCGCTTCCACGTGAAGGCGCATCAGGTCATCTCGGGGCACCCCTCCGAGCCGGGGCGCCTGCCCCCGCCGCTGCGGGAGCTGCCCGCCTCCCACGACGCGAAGGGCCGCATCCGGCGCGCCAGCCGCGAGCTGCGCGACGCGGTCATCGACTCCCTCCTCGAGGCCGTCGGGCCGCTGGGCGACAAGCTCGGGGCGGTCCTCGTGCAGCTGCCGCCGTACGTCGTCTCCGGGCCGCGCCAGCGGGAGGAGCTCGGGCGGATCCTCTCGCGCCTGCGCCCGGCGCGCGCGGCGGTCGAGTTCCGCCACCGCTCCTGGGCCGAGCCCGGCGAGCGCGAGGCCGCCGCCGAGCTGCTCGGCGCCCACGACGCCGCCTGGGTGGCCGTGGACGCCCCCCGGATCGACGCCAAGAACGTGATGCCGCCGATCGTCGAGGTGACGACGCCCGGCCTCGCCTACCTGCGCCTGCACGGGCGGAACGCCGCGACCTGGAACACCGGCCGCACCGTGGCCGAGCGCTTCGACCACGTCTACTCCGATCAGGAGATGGAGGAGTGGCTCGACCCGGTGCTCGACATGGCCGAGCGCGCCCAGGAGGTGGCCGTGGTCTTCAACAACAACGCGCGCGACCACGCGCTGCGCAACGCGGCGGACTTCCGCGAGATGCTCGCCGGCGCGCGCGTAGCCGCACTCGGGCCGGTCCAGCGGCAGGCGACCACGACGCCGCCGATGCGCGCCCAGGGCCGCGGCGCGCCGCCGCGCTCGAGCGGCGCCGCGGGCTCAGATCCCGAGCAGCTGCTTCTTCTTGGCCTCGAACTCCTCGTCGGTGATGATGCCCTGGGACTTGAGCTGGGCGAGCTGATTCAGCTCGGCCACGTAGTCCGGCTCGGCCGGCGCGGCGGGAGGCGGGGGCGCCTCCGCGGCCTGGGCCTGCTGGGCCTCATCCGCGTCGGCCTGCTGCTGCTCCTCCCAGCGCCCGGCCTGACGGCGGCTGACGCGATTCGACACCGCGGTCGCGGTGCCCGCGACCACCGCCGTGCGGCCCACCGCCCTTAAGAGTCCCATCTGCGTCTCCTCCTTCGGTCGTCGGTCAGTCCTCGGTGGCGTCGAGGGCCGCGATCAGGTCCTGCGTCGGGATGCGCTGGGTGGCGATGAGCTGTCCACCGTTACGGCGCACCGCGGCGGCGAACGGGGCCGCCCAGGTGTTCTCGTAGATGATCACCACGGCCGACTCGCCGGGCTCCATGGCCGCGGCGGCCGACTCGGCGTCGTCGTCCCCCAGGAGGCCCGAGCTGGCGCCCTCGAAGACCGTGAAGTCGCCGACCCGGCCCGGCTCGATGCCGTCCACGTTGAAGCCGGCCACGGCGCCGTCCTCGCCCTTGGTGACGAAGAGGACGTCGAGCACGCGGATGATCCCGCGGTCCACGAGGTCCACCAGCAGCGGCGCGGCCTCGCCCGTCATGGGCGCATCGGCCGGGAAGCCGATCACCACCACGTCGATCGGGCCCAGCTCGTCCATGTCGTCTGTGCTCACCCCACCCCTCCCGCTCGTCGTGGGCCGCGATCCAGCGCGGCAGTCCTGGCCGTGAACGCTATCCGTTCGGGCGTCGTCCGCATAGCCAGTGGGAGAGAGCGCGATGCTAGGGTCAGCCGCCATGGGCGACGAGAGCCAGAGCGCCGGCCCGCCGGCCTGTCCCAAGGACGGCATCACCATGAGGCCGACCACCCGGGTGATGCGGAGCCATGGGCTGCAGGGCGGCAAGGCGGTCCCCAGGGACAAGACCGTGGACGTGTGGCGGTGCCCGGCGTGCGGCCGGGAGCTCCCACGCCCCTCCCCGGAGGCGTCCTAGGTGCGCCGCCCACACACGTTGTGAACGGCTGAGGAGGCATCCGGGCCTCCGGTGAGGCTGTGGGTCGCCAGACCTACACCTCCTCGAAGGAGACCCGGATGCAGCTGCACGCTAACGCGGCCCTCGGCTTGGCCGGACGTCGGCGCCTGGTCGGCCTGATCGAGCAGGGCCACTCCATCAGGGCCGCCGCGGCGGCCCTGAGCGTCGCCCCGGCGACCGCCCACCGCTGGTGGCACCGCTGGGCCGATGCCGGCGAGCCCGACCGGGCACGCGGAACCTGCCTGGCCGACCGCTCCAGCCGCCCCCACCGCCAACCCCGGCGCCTGAGCGCCGAGGCCGAGGCGCCCATCCTGGCCGCGCGCAAGGCGACCAACCTGGGCCCGGGGCGGCTGGCCCACATCTGCCGGCGCGCCCGCTCGACGATCTGGAAGGTCCTGCATCGCCACGGCCTTTCGCGTCGGCGCACCGGCCCGCGGCCGCTCACGCGCCGCTATGAGTGGGCCCGGCCGGGGGCGCTGATCCACATCGACACCGCTCGCCTGGCGCGCTTTGGCCGGCCCGGCCACCGCACCCGGGGCCGGGCGGCCGGCTCGCATCTCAATGACGGCATGGGCCAGGCCTTCGTGCACGTGGCCGTCGATGACCACAGCCGCTATGCCTACGTCGAGCAGCACCCCGACGAGCGGGCCCCCACCTGCGCCGCCTTCCTGGAGCGGGCGCTGGCCCACTTTCGCGAGCTGGGCCTCGGACCGGCCGAGGCGGTGATGACCGACGGCGCCCTCGCCTACCGCCGCGCGGCCGTCTTCGCCGCGGCCCTCGAGCGCGCCGGCGCCCGCCAGATCCTCATCCCGCCCTACACGCCGCGCTGGAACGGGAAGGCGGAGCGCTTCATCCAGACCCTCAGGGCCGAGTGGGCCTACGCCCACGAGTGGCCGTCCTCTGCCGCTCGCGCGCGAGCCCTCTCAAGCTGGGTCAGGACCTACAATCGGCGCCGGCACCACAGCTCGCTTGGGGACCGGCCGCCGATCAGCCGCGTTCACAACGTCCGTGGGTAGGACACCTAGGACGAGGCCGGCCGGGGGCGGCTCGCCATCGCTGCGGCCGCCGACGGGCCCCCCGCCGTTCCACGCTCGCGGAGCACCTGCAGGAACGCTGGGACGACCCGGGGGTCGAACTGGCTGCCGGCGCCCTCCCGCAGCTCCTCGACCGCGGCCTCCGGGGACCGGGGCGGGTCGTACGGGCGGTCGCTGACGATCGCCTGGTAGGCGTCGCAGACCGCCACGATGCGGGAGGGGAGGGGGATCTGCTCGCCGCGCAGCCCGTCCGGGTAGCCCAGACAAGCTCCGCTCCCTGCTCGCGGACGAGGCCGATCCCGCCGCCGGACTGCGGGTGCAGGTCATCCCCGGCGGCTGCTCGGGCTTCGAGTACGACCTCTCGCTGGCGGGGCCCGAGGACGGGGACGAGGTCGTCGACGGCGACGGCGTCAGGGTCATCGTCGACAGGTTCAGCGTGCCGTATCTGCTGGGGGTCGAGCTCGACTACGAGGAGGGCTTCCAGGGGGCCGGGTTCCTCATCAAGAACCCCAACGCCACGTCCTCCTGCGGCTGCGGCAAGAGCTTCCAGGCCTGACCTGAGCCGGGTCCACTGGCGCCCGGCCGGACGCGTGCGCCGCCGCGCGTTCTGGTACCTCGCCCGCGGGACGATGTACCCGACGATGTCGTTGCTCGCCGGCTTCCGCATCGCCGGGCGCCGCCGCATCCCCCGCCGCGGCGGGGTGCTCGTCGTCGCCAACCACGTCGGCGACCTCGACCCGACCTTCGTGGGCGTGGCCTGCGCGCCGAGGATGGCCCAGTACCTCGCCGACGCCCGCCACTTCCGCCACCTGCCGTTCTCGTGGCTGCTGTTCTCTTGCGGCGCGTTCCCGCTGCGTCCCGACAGCGCCGACACCCGCGCCCTGCGCTACGCCCGCGACCAGCTCCAGGCCGGCGAGCTGATCCTCGTGTTCCCCGAAGGGCGGCCGGGCTGGGGCTCCCCGCTCGGCGACTTCCTCGAGGGCGCCGGGCACCTCGGCCTCACGCCCGGCGTGACCGTGATACCTGCGGCGATCTGGGGCGTTCACCACCTCATGCGCGGCTGGCGACCGGTCGGCCGCGGCCCGGTGCTCGTGGCCTTCGGCCACCCGGTCCCGGTGCCCGAGACCGGCCCGCGGCGCGAGCGGGCCAAGGAGCTCACCCGCCGGACGCGCGCCGCCATCGGGGAGCTGCTCGAGCCCATGATGCGGGCCCACCCGTGATCGCCCACGCCGCCCCGCCGCCGCCGGTCATCTCCGCGCCGGCCGTCAGCTTCGGGCGCGTCGCCGTGCGCGTGGGCCCGCGCACCGAGCGGGTCGAGGTGCAGGCGGACGGGCGCATCACCGCGCGCCTGCGCCCGCCGCCGGGCCCGCGCCGTCTGTCCGTGCCGGTGCCGACCGGGATCCACCCGGTGCGCGTGAGGGCGATCGGCCGGGGCGGCGCGCGCTGGTCGGCGACGGTTCGCGTGCGGGCGCTGCCACGGAGCGCCCTGCGGCCGGGGCGCATCCCGGGCTTCGTGGACCGCCGCCTCCAGCGCGACGTGGAGGGGCTCGCGTCGGGCATGGCGGCCGTCACCGGCGTCTACGTCCAGCACCTCGTGACCGGCTGCGGCGCGGCCGTCAACGCGGACGCGCAGTTCCCGGCCGCGAGCACCCTGAAGGCCGCGATCCTCGTCGACGCGGTCCGTCGCGGGCGGGCCGCGTCCCTGGGACCGACCCTCGACCGGATGATCATCGACTCGGACGACCGCGCGGCGAACTCGGCGCTGGCGGCGCTCGGCGGGGGGTCCGGCGACGCGGGGGCTGCGCAGGTGACGCAGACCCTGCGGGACCTCGGCCTCGGCCGCTCGCTCGTGCGCCGCCCCTTCATCATCGAGAACGCGCGCCGGCCCCTTCCCATCGAGACGACCCGGAGCCCCTCGCTCTACACGAACTTCATCAGCACGCCCTACGAGCTCGCCCGCCTGATGGTCGCCGTGCACCGCGGCGCGATCGGCCGCGGCGGCGTCGCGCGCATCGGGATCGGGGCGTCCGCCGCCCGCTCCGAGCTGCTCGCCCGGCTGCTCGACGTCCGCGACGCCACCAAGCTCGTCGCCGGGCTGCCCTCCGGCGTGCCCGTGGCCCACAAGACCGGGTACACCGACGAGGTCCGGCACGACGCGGGGATCGTGTACCTGCGCAGCGGCCCCGTGGCGGCCGCGGTCATGACGTGGAGCCCGTCCGGGGTCGCGGGCACGGGCGAGCGGTTCATCGCCCGGGTCGCCACGGCCGCGCGCGCCCGGCTCGCCGGCGGCGGGGCGTGCGAGGGTCTCCCGCTGACGCCACCTGGCCCGCGGGGGTCGCGCGGCGGAGCCTGAGCCGCCGGCGCTCGATCGCGGCCCGCCAGTCGATCCGCACGAGCAGCCACAGGACCGCGACGACGCCGAGGAGCCCGAGGGCGATCGTCCACGGGGCCACCCAGTCGCGCAGGCGATCGGCGATCTCGTCGGCGGCGGCGCCGGCCAGGCCCACCCCGAGGCCGTAGGTCACCAGCCGCCCCGCGACGGCGGCCGCGCCGACCACGGCGAGGTTGACCCGCAGCACGCCGGCGGCGGCGTAGAGGGCCCCTGCGGGTGGAGGGGCGACGGCGAGCAGGGCCGCCACCCCGAGCAGGCTCCGGCGCCCGTGCAGCCGCGCGGCGAGGTAGTTGACGTTGGCCCGGGTCCCCGCGGTCATCAGCCGCGGGCCGAGCGCCCGCGTCCAGAGGGCGAGCCCCACCCTCCCCGCGCCGGCTCCGAGGGCGCCGGCGACGACCACCCCCACGGGGCTCGCGTCGAGCTCCAGGCTGATGTAGGTCAGCACCAGCCAGGAGGGCGGCAGCGGCAGCGGCGTGATCGTCATCGCGAACACGACGCCGAAGGCCAGCAGGTACTCCACCCGTCGAGGCTAGCCTCTGCCGGACGTGATCTCCGCCGTGCTCCACACCGACCCGGCCTGCCCCTGGGCCTACTCGGCGATCCCCGCGCTGCGGGCGCTCGACTGGCGCTACGGCGACCAGCTCCAGTGGCGGCTCGTGGTCATCGGGCTCACCGAGCACGCGAGCCAGTACGCCGAGCGCGGGTACACGCCCCTGGGCGCGGCTGCCGGCCGGGCCGGGTTCCGCGACCGGTTCGGGATGCCGTTGGCCGCGACCCCGAAGGCCCGGGTGGCCGGCACGTCGCGCGCGTGCCGCGTCATCGCCGCCGCGCGCCTCGATGCGCCGGGCTCCGAGTGGCGGGTCCTGCGGGCCCTCCAGCTCGCCAACTTCACCACGCCGATGCTGCTGGACGAGGACCGCGACCTCGCGGCCGCGCTGCGCGAGGTCCCGGGCGTGGACGGGGCGGCCCTGGTCGCGCGCATCGACGACGCCGACGTGATCGCGGCCTACGACCGCGACCGCGCCGAGGCGCGGACGGCCGCCGGCTCGCCCGCCGAGCTCCAGGGCAAGACGGCCGTGACCGACGGCCCCGTCCGCTACACGGCGCCGTCGCTCGTCCTCGAGCGCGACGGCGCGCGGCTGGTGGCGGGCGGCTGGCAGCCGCTCGCCGCCTACGACGTCCTGGTCGCGAACCTCGACCCCGGCCTGCGGCGCGAGCCGCCGCCGGACGGGCCGGAGCCGCTCCTGCGGCGCTTCCCGGAGGGGCTGACGACCCAGGAGGCGGCGGTGCTGATGGCCCGCGGAAACGACGATCCCGACCGGCCAGCCGCCGAGCTCGCGCTGCTGCGGCTCGTGGCGGAGGGCACGGCGGTCCGGTTCCCCATGGCCGACGACGCCCTCTGGGTGGCGAGCGGCTCCGGAGGCCCGGGTTCCTAGACGAGCGGCGCGACGCGCTCCATGAAGAGCTCGAGCTGGCGCGCGGCGTCCCGCAACGGCCAGACGAAGACCCGCTGGGCGCCGGCGTCGGCGAACGCCCTCATGCGCTCCGCGCAGACCTCCGCCGGGCCGATGGGCAGCGCCCGCGATCGGAGCTCGTCGACGGGCCGGCCCACCAGCGGGGCGAGGACCTCGGACAGGACGCGCTCGGCGCCGCCCGCGTCCTCGGTGACGCAGAGCCAGGCCGTGGCGAGCGCGTTCGGCATCCCGGCGACGACGCCGGCGCCGGCGGCGGCGCGGAAGCGCTCGGGCGTGATGTTGTAGGCGGACGCCAGCCAGCCGTCCCCGTGGCGGGCGACGCGCCGCAGGCCGGGCGGGGAGCCCCAGCTCGCCACCCAGATCGGCGGCCCGGGGCGCTGGACCGGCCGCGGCTGGAGGACGTCGCCGTGGAGCAGCGACCGGAGCGCGGGAAGGGCCTCGTCGAAGCGGCGCCAGCGCTCCTCGTGCGGGATGCCGGCGAGGGCATAGTCGCGCTCCGACGACCCGGGGCCGACCCCGGCGAGCACGCGGCCGTCCGACAGCACGTCGAGCGCGGCGAGGGCCTTGGCGAGCGGCGCCGGCCCGCGGATGACGGGCAGCGCCGCCGTCGTGGCCAGCGTCATGTCGCGGGACTCGGCGATGACCGCCGCGAGCGCGGTCGGGCCGTCGAGCCAGGGCCGCGAGAAGAGGAGGTGGTCGTTGGCGCAGAGGTAGCGGTAGCCGGACGTCCGCGGCGGTCTCGGCGTACGCCTTCAGGCCGCGCAGGGTCGGGGGCGTCCCGAGGTCGATCAGGGGGAGGTGGGCGCCGTACTCCACCCCGCGAGTCTCGCGCACGGAGGGCGCCGGGTCAGCGCCGGCCCCGCCCGAAGCTCTGCGCCTCGGGCGCGGCGGCGCGGACGCGCGCCATCTCGGCCGCGTCGTCGAGGTCGGCGCCCTCGGCGGGCGGGTCGATCCGCTCGAGCGTCGTGACGAGCACGTTCATGTTCCGCTCGCGGCGCTCCAGCCGGCCGTGGACCAGCACCAGCGGGTCGGCCCGCACGATCGCCCGGTGGCGCTCGTAGACCTCCGGGCGGACCAGGCAGTTCACCATCCCGGTCTCGTCCTCGAGCAGCAGGAAGACGATGCCCCCGGCGGTGGCCGGCCGCTGGCGCGCCACCACCAGCCCGGCGGCGCTCACCCGGGCGCCGTCGGGCGTCTCGCGCAGCTGCGCGGCCGTGAGGGTCCCGCGCGGCAGGCCCGGGCGGACCAGCGCCACGAGGTGCCAGCCGGTTGACAGGCCCATGGTCTCGTAGTCGGTCAGCGTGCGCTCGAAGCGGCCGAGCTCGGGCAGGGTCGGGGCCTCGCCGGCCGGGATCGGGAGCGCGAGCTGGAGCCCGCCCGCCCCGTTGCGCGGGCGCGCCAGCACGCCGAGCTCCCAGAGCATCGCCCGCCGCGGGCGCCCCAGGACGTCGCAGGCCCCCGCCCGCACGAGCTGGGCGAGCTGCTCGCGGCGCAGGTCGGCGCGGGCGGCCAGGTCGGCGATGTCGCGGAAGGGGCCCGCGGCATGGCGCTCGGCGACCAGCCGGGCGGCGGCGTCCTCGCGCACCTCGCGCACGTAGCCGAGCCCCACCCGCACGGCGCCGTCCTCGATGGTGCAGACGGCGCCGGAGCGCGCGATGCACGGCGGCAGCACCCGCACGCCGCGCCGCTGGGCGTCCCGCACGAGCGTGGCGGGCGGGTAGAAGCCCATGGGCTGGGCGTTCATCAGCGAGGCGAGGAACTCGGCCGGATAGCGCTGGCGCAGCCACGCGCTCTGGTAGGCCAGCACCGCGAATGCCGACGAGTGGGCCTTGGGGAAGCCGAAGTTCGAGAACCCGATCAGCTTGCGGAAGACCGTCTTGATGGTCTCGTCGTCGACGCCGCGGCCGCGGGCGCCGTCGCGGAACTCCACCCACAGGGCGACCATGGCCTCGCGGCTGCGCTTGCGGCTCATCGCCCGCCGCAGCGCCTCGGCCTGGCCGGGGGAGAAGCCGGCGAGGGCCATCGCCACCTCGAGCACCTGCTCCTGGAAGACCACCACCCCGAGCGTCTCGCGCAGGGCGTCACGCAGCAGCGGGTGGTCGTAGGGGGGCTCGAACCCGGGGTCGGCGCGCAGGGCGCGGCGGTGCTTCACGTACGGGTGCACCGCGCCACCGCTGACCGGCCCGGGGCGGATCAGGGCGACCTGGATCGTGAGGTCCTCCAGGCTCTCGGGGCGCGTCTGGAGCAGGCTCTGCATCTGGGCCCGGCTCTCGATCTGGAACACGCCGACCGTGTCGGCGTCCTGGATCTCGGCGTAGACGGCGGGGTCGGTGAAGCCGATGCGCGACAGGTTGACGCTCTCGCCGCGCGAGCGGGCGATCAGGTCGACGCACTCCTCGACCGCCGACAGCATCCCCAGGCCCAGGAGGTCGATCTTCACGAACCCCGCGTCGGCGCAGGAGTCCTTGTCCCACTGGCAGAGCTGCCGGCCGGGGAAGGCGGCCGGCACCACCGGCACCAGCTCCACCAGCGGCCGCGCGCTCACCACCATGCCCCCGGAGTGCTGGGACAGGTGCCGCGGCAGCCCCGCGGCCTCGCGCGCGAGGACGGCCAGCGCCCGCCAGCGCGGGGAGGCGAGCTTGGCCTCCCCGTCGGGGAGCCGGGCCAGCTCCTCCTCCACCGCCCGCGCCGACGACCACGCGTCCGACAGGCGCGCCAGGCGCTCCAGGTCGGCCTCGGGCAGGGCGAGCGCGCCGCCCAGCTCGCGGATGGCCATGCGGATGCGGAAGGTGGGGAAGGCCGCCACGAGAGCGGCGTGCTCGGCCCCGTAGCGGGCGATCACCTCCTCGATCAGCAGCTCGCGCACGTCGCGGGGGAAGTCGAGGTCGATGTCCGGCACCGACCCCATGTCGCGGTTGAGGAAGCGGCCCAGGAAGAGGCCGTTCTCGACCGGATCGACGTGGGAGAGGCCGGTCAGGTAGCAGACGATCGAGCCCACCGACGACCCGCGCCCCCGCCCGGGCGGCAGCCAGCGCCGCGCCGACCCCGCCGGGCGCGCGCGCAGGGCGACCTCGCGGGCCAGCTCCAGGATGTCGCGGTGCAGCAGGAAGAAGCCGGCGAGGTCGTGGTGCTCGATGAGCGCCAGCTCCTCGTCGAGGCGCTCGCGGGCCTCGCGGCGCCTGCGGGCACCTGTGTAGCGCGCGCCGAGCTGGTAGGCGCAGACGCGCGCCAGCGCCTCATGGGCGGTCTCGCCGGGGTGGGAGCCGACGAAGTCCGGGAAGCGGTAGCCGAGGTCGCGCGTGAGGTCGAACTCGAGCCGCTCGGCCAGGCGGAGGGTCTCGGCGACGGCCTCGGGGTGGCCGGCGAAGCGGGCGGCCGACTCGGCCGGCGTCCTCAGCACCGCCTGGCGGTTGCCGCGCCGCTCGTCCTCCGAGCCGTCCAGCGTCAGGCGGTGCCGGATCGCCACGAAGGCGTCCTGCAGGAAGGCCCGCGCGGGGTCGTGGGCGTGGGGGTCGCCGGTGGCGACGCAGCGCAGCCCGGCCTCCTGCGCCAGCTCGGCCAGCTCGCGCGCCAGGCGCCGCCCGCCGCGCGAGCGCGGGTCCTGGATCTCGACGTAGACGTCCTCGGGGCCGAGGTCGCGCGCGAGCGACCGTGCGGCCTCGAGCGCCTCGCGGCGCCGCCCGCCGGCGACGAGCCGCGGCACCAGGCCGTGGCGGGCGCAGCCCGTGAGGCACACGAGCCCCTGGGCGTGATCCGCGAGCGCCGCGCGGTCGAGGGCGGGGGGGAGGGCCCGCCGGTCGGGCGGGGGCCGGGTGCCGGCGTGGGCCAGCGTGATGAGCCGGCACAGGTTGGCGTAGCCCGCCGCGTCGGCAGCCAGCAGCGTGAGGTGGGCGCCGTCGCGCAGCGTGACCTCCGCGCCCGTGATCGGGCGGACCCCCACCGCCCGCGCGGCGTGGGCGAAGGCGAGCGAGCCGCAGAGCCCGTCGTGGTCGGTGAGGGCGAGGGCGCTGTGGCCCAGCTCGGCCGCCCGCTCGGCCATCTCCTCGGGGGCCGACGCGCCGTCGAGGAAGCTGAAGGCCGAGTGGGCGTGGAGCTCGACGTAGGGGGCCGTGGCCATACGAACATATGTTCGTACTCCGAACGGCCGGGCACAAGCCGTAGAGTCCGGCGCCGTGGACGACGGGCTGATCTACCTCGAGGACCTGCGGGTCGGGCAGCGCTTCACGACCGGCGAGTACGCGCTGGACGCCGAGGAGATCACCGCCTTCGCGCGCCAGTACGACCCCCAGCCGTTCCACACCGACCAGGAGGCCGCGCGGCCGACAGCTTCTTCGGCGGCCTGGTGGCCAGCGGCTGGCACACGGCCGGCATCACCATGCGGCTGGTCGTGGAGGGCCTCCCGATCGCGGGCGGGCTGATCGGCGCCGGCGGCCAGCTCGACTGGCCGGCGCCGACGCGCCCGGGCGCCGTCTTGCACGTCGAGGCGGAGGTCCTCGAGGTGCGGCCATCGCGCTCCCGGCCCGAGCGGGGAACGGCGCTGGTCCGCATCGAGACCATCGACCGAGCACGGCGAGCATGGTCCAGGTCTTCACGGTGACGATCGATCGTGCCCCGCCGGCCGGCACCCGAGGGCGCCGCCGGCTGACCCGCCGACGCGGCCGAGCCGTTCGTGCCAATTGGCCAACCGCGCATCGGCCAAGTGGCACGTTCACAATTCGCCGGCGGCGATCGCTCACCCGACAAGGCGCGAGATCACGCGCCGCAACCGCGATGTCGTGAGATGGCCACTTGGCGGAAGCACCGTGTGCCAATTGGCATCTTCACAATTCGGGCCCCTCAGAGGTCGGTGGTCTCCAGGATCTCCGCGATGCTCGTCCGCCCCTCGCCGATCACGCCCTCGCGCTGCACGCGGCTCCACAGCTCCCGGAGGGCGCCGCGCATCGCCTCGGCCTCCGCGCGGCTGTCGAAGTCGAGGTTGACCAGCACGTGGGATGGGTCGTCGAGGGAGCGCAGGATGCGGTAGCGGCGCACGCCCGAGCCCCGCCGGTCGAGCGGGTCGGCGTCGAAGGCGCGCCGCCAGACGTCGAAGTCGGGGACCGGGTGCTCGATGCGGAGGGTGACCACTCGGAGGCTCCTCAGTGGGTGGCGTGCATGAGGTGCTCGAGGCCCTCACCGAGGGCCCGCAGCGCCCGCGGGGCGTCGTGCGGGTCGAGGTCGATCCAGAGCACCCAGGCCCTGCCCCGGCCGCGCCGCGCCTCGCCCAGGGCCCTGTCGAGCCCCTCTGGGTTCGTCACGCGCCGCCCCTCGGCGCCCAGGGCCGCGGCGACGGCCGTGTAGTCCCAGGGCGCGACGTCGTTGAACGGGCCGTCGACGATCGCGCGCTCGGCGCCGTAGCCGTGGTTGTCGAGCACCAGGATGATCGGGTCGAGGCCATGGGCGACGGCGGTCGACAGGTCCGTGCCCGTCATCTGGAAGGAGCCGTCGCCCACCAGCACGACCGGCCGGCCCCGTCCGCGGGCCAGGCGCGCGCCGACCGCCGCCGGCACGGCGAAGCCCATGCCCACGTAGAGGCGGGCGATGTGGAGCTGGCGGGCCCGCTTCAGGCGGACGTCCATCATGAGGTGGGCGGCGACGCCGACGTCGCTGACGACGATGTCCGACGGGCGGAGGAACGCGTCGAGGCGCTCGGCGACGATGTCGCAGGTCACGCGCTCGCCGCCGGCGCGCCCCCGCGCCCAGGCGCTCGGCAGGCGCTTGCGCGGCGGCGCCGCGCGGCGGGGGCCGCTTCTCCAGGCCGTCGAACAGGTTCTTCAGCGTGACCCCGGGGTAGTCGCGCAGGCCGACCCGCAGGCCGGTGTGGTCGGCGGCGATGCGGCGCTCGTCGGCCACGCCGAGCGTGAAGGCGCCGGTGCTGATGTCGTTGATGTCGACGCCGAGCTCCAGGACGAGGTCGGAGCGCTCCACCATCCGACGCACGCCGGCGTCCGACGACGCGCCCGAGTAGACGCCGACGACGAGCGGGTGGGTCTCGTCGACGCCGCCCTTGCCCATGACCGACTCGACCACCGGCGCGCCCAGGCGCTCGGCGATGGCCAGCGCGCGGGCTCCGTCGGCGCGCCGCAGCACGCCGACCCCCGACCAGACGACCGGCCTCCTGGCGGCCGCGAGGCGCTCCCGCGCGTCGGCGACGGCCGCCGCGATGCGCTCCGGCGACGCTCCTCCGCTCGCGGCCGCTCCCGGCGGCGCGGGCGTGGCCCCGGCCGCTCGTCGAGCAGGTCTCGCGGCACCTCCACGTAGAGCGGGCGGTGCCCCGCGGCGCAGCGGTCCAGCGCCCCCTCGAGGTCCTCCAGCGCCGGCTCCAGGTCGTCCAGCACCAGGGTCTCGCCGACCACCTGGGCCATGGCGCGGCGGGGGGCGTCGATGTCGCCGCCGGGGGTGTGGTGCAGGCGCCGGCCGTCCCGCTCGCCGAGGCCCGGCGCGCCCGCGATCAGCACCACCGGGACGCGCTCGGCGTTCGACCCGCCGATGGCCGCCGCGCCGGCGAGCGCGCCCACCCCGAACGTCACGGCAGCCGCGCCCAGGCCGCGCTCGCGCGCGTAGCCGTCGGCGGCGTACACGGCCGTCTCCTCACGCGTGGAGTTCACCATCGTCATCCCACGGTCCGCGCCGGTCTTGAACAGCCCGAGGATGAAGTCCCCCGGCACCCCGAAGACGTGCCGGACCCCGCGTCGGCGCAGCGCCTCGATGAGGTGCTCGCCGAGGGACCGCGGGGCCTTCCGGCGGGGCGCCACGGCCGGGCGGGTCAGGCGCTGGGGTCGGTGCTGAAGTCGGGGTAGCGGTCCGTCAGCAGCATCAGATAGCCGTTGGTCTGCTGGATGAAGCGGATGCACCAGGCGATCAGGTTCCGCATCCCGAGGGGGATCGCGCCCATGACGATGCCGACGACCCAGGCGACGAGCCACATGATCGCGAGGAGGATGCCGATGACGTAGGCGACGATCAGCGCCGGGATCGCCACGATCAGCCGGAAGCCGGTGATCCAGCGGTTCTGCGGCGCCGGCGGGGCGATCGAGAGGTCGGCGTCGTACGGCCGGTCGCCCAGGAAGCCGGGGTAGGGATCGGCCAGGAAGTAGAGGTAGCCGTTCACGTGGGTCGAGTAGCGCAGGTACTGCGCGATGAAGTCGTGCAGGCCCTGGGGGGTCGTCCCGGCGAACAGCGTCGCGAACCAGCTCGCGATGACCGCGAAGGAGACGGCGATCCCCCAGAGCGTCAACCAGATCAGGTGGGGGATCACCAGTAGCCACCGGAAGCCGACGGTCCAGCGGTTCCGGCTGAGGTCGTCGGTGACCGAGAGCGAGATGGGATGGTCCATGACCGGCGACCCGAGATGGTCCATGACCGGCGACCCTACGCAGCGCGCCGGGTGAAGGGCAAGGGGCCCCCGTCTCGACGACGCCGGCTCCCGACCCGGGGCGCTGGGCGCGCGCGGGGAGGGCGGGATACGATCCCGCACCGCGCGGGCTTGGCCGCCCGCAGGACCGGGAGACCGCCATCCGACGCCATCGCACCGGGCTCGCCGCGCTGCTCGCCGCCGGGCTCGTCCTCCTCGGGGCCGGCTCCGCCGCCGGCGCGCTGCCGTACGTGGCGATCGACCCCGGCCACGGCGGAAGGGAGACGGGCGCGGTCGGCCCACTCCGGCCCGGCACGCCGACCGGCCTGCCTCCGCGGGTCGACGACCAGGGCCGCACCGCCCTGTTCGAGAAGGACGTCAACCTCGACATCGCCCTCCGGCTCCAGGCGGTCCTGGCCTCCCTCGGGGCGCGGACGCTGATGACCAGGACCACCGACAGCGGCGGCGGGGACCGGCCGTGGCCGAGCACCCGCGCCGACCTGGCGGCGCGCGTGGACATCGCCAACGAGGCCGGCGCCGAGGTGTTCATCTCAGTCCACAACAACGCGCTGCGCGCGACGACGACCGGCACCGAGACCTTCCACTACTACTACGCCGGCGCCGCTTCCCGCCGGCTGGCGGTGGAGGTCCAGCGCGAGATGCTGCTCGCCCTCGGCCTGACGGACCGGGGCGTCAAGAGCGCGGGGTTCTACGTGCTGCGCCACACCGTGATGCCCGCGATCCTCACCGAGAGCGCCTTCCTCTCGAACCCCTCGGAGGCCCTTCTGCTCGCCGATCCGGCGGTGCGCCAGCGGATCGCGGACGCGATCGCGCGGGGCGTCCAGCGCTACGCGGCCCGCGGCGTCGCGGCCCCCGGGACGCTGCCCCCCACGATCGGCCCGTGGCGCACGAAGCCGAAGCGCATCCCCGCCGGCTACCGGCTGGTGAAGACCGGACGCGGCAGCCCGGTCGGCCGCGGCGGGTGGCTCGCCGTCATCGCGAGCTTCCGCGCCCCGCGACCGCTGCTGGCGGCCACGATCGGTCCCTGGCGGACGCGCCCGGCCTCGGTGCCGGACGGCTACCGGCTGGTCAAGACCGGCCGCGCCAACCCGACCGGCCGCGGGGGCTGGCTGGCCGTCCGGGTGTAGGCGTACCACGCGCCTCTTGCGGGCGCGTGGGGACGCTCAGGGGTGCACGAACCAGCCCTCGGCTCGGATGTCGCGGTACACCACCGCCACCCGGCCGGGGTCGAGCACCAGCTCGAAGTAGTGGCGGTCCACGGGCCGGTCGGTCCACCAGCGGTCCTGAACCAGCCAGTCGTCGCGCACCGCGATCACCCGGCGACGGCGCCCCCGCAGCACCACCGCGCGCGGGGCGCCGCCGGGGGCGGCGTCGACCTCCACGGGGCGCGGCGCCCCCAGCGCGCGCAGGCTCACGGCTCGAAGGGGGTCAGGGCCCAGCGCCGCTCGGGGAGCCGTGACCAGGGCTCGAGCTCCACGGCGCGCAGCATCGCCTCGGGCCCCTGGGCGGCCCGCACCTGGCGGATCGCCTCGCGCGCCCGCGCCCGCCGCTCCTCGGCGGGGGAGGCCACGGCCGTGAGCTGATGGCCGCCGGCCTGCCCCGAGGCGTCCCCTCCGATCCACAGCTCCTCCACCGGGCCGGTGATCGCGCCCAGGTGGGGGAGGGCGGCCAGGGCGAGGCGCTCGGGGTCGGCGGTGGCCTCGCGCAGCGCGATGTCACGGATCCACGACCCGCCGTCCGCCAGCCGCGCGCGCAGCGCGAGCGCCCGCAGGGCCGCGCCGCGCCCGCGGGCGGCCCCCGCCAGCTCGCCCAGGAGCAGGCGGGCGGCGGCCTCGAGCGCCGGCAGCGCCCCCACCGGCTCGGGAAAGCTGAAGGCGGCGCGCAGCGGCGCCGGCGGCCGGCGCGGCCGCGGGTCGCGCCCGGGCTCGCCGCGCGCCAGCCGCCAGGCGCGCAGGCCGGGGAAGCCCAGCCGGTCGAGCGCCGCCGCCGGCGGCAGGGCGGCGATCTGGCCGATCGTGCGCAGGCCGAGGTCGTGCAGCGCGGCCACCAGGTCGGGGGGCAGGGGCAGCCGCCCGGCCGGCAGCGGCGCGAGGAACTCGGCGACGCCGTCGGAGTCGATCACGAGCGGCCCGCGCGGCGGCGCCTCGCGGGCGGCCTGCAGGGCGGCGAACAGCGACGGCGCCGCCCCGACGCGGCCGTCGGCGCCCACCGGGAGGGCGGCGCGCACCCGGCGCAGAGACGTCTGGAGCCCGCCGTGCAGGCGCAGCGTGCCGCGGGCATCGAACGCCGCCCCGTCGAGCGCCGATCGGCTCGACCGCGAAGCCGTCGGCCTCGAGGCGCTCGAGGAGCCGCTCCAGGGCCTCCGCGGAGGCGTCGGGGTCGGGCACCACGAGGTCGAGCCGCGGACAGCGCGCGAGCGCCTCGCCCACCCGCAGGCCGGGCCGCACCCCCTCGGCCTCGGCGGCCGGGGTGCAGAGCCCGATGACCTGTGGCGCCCCCGGTGCCGGCCCGAGGGCCACGGGCGCGTCGAGCGGGCGACGGGCCTGGAGCAGCGCCACCAGGAGGGGGAGGCGCGGGACGTGGACGGAGACGATCATCGAACACATGTTCGCCCATCGGGCGGACGTCATCAAGAGAAGTCGGGGCGTGGAGCGGTTGTGCCAAATGGCCACGCGCCCTGCGGCCAAGTGGCCAAGCGCCCCGCGGCCAAGTGGCCACGCGCCGAGCCTCAGGCCCGGGGGGCGCCCCAGCGGTCGTCGTGGACCAGGGTCCGCCAGGGACGGCGGATCTTGGCCAGGGCCGGCGGTAGCCCCACCGGGAACTCCTCGGGGTAGCCGAGCGGCGTGACGAGCGGGGCCTCGACCTCCGGCGGGATCTCGAGCAGCGCGCGGAACTCGTCCTCGACGAACAGCTGGAACCCGGTCGGGACCGTGCCGAGGCCCTTGGCGCGGGCCGCGACCATGAGGTTCTCGAACATGAAGCCCACCGAGACCATGTCGGCGTCGCGCTCCCAGTCGCCGCGCGCCGGGTCGGCCGGGTAGGCGTGGCGCGGGACGCGCAGGCCCACGATCCACACGGGAACCTTGGGGTAGGTCGACAGGACCTCGGCCGCGTAGCCGCGCGCCCACTCCGCGTGCTCCTCGGGAGTGGCGCCCTCCGCGGCCGGGCGGGCGATGCGGAAGTACTCCGCTCCCCCGCGCACGATCAGCTCGGCGAGCGCCGCCCGCCGCTCGGCGTCGCGCACCGCGATGAGGCTCCAGGCCTGGATCATGCCCCCGGTCGGGGCGAGCAGCGCGAGCCGCAGCACCTCGTCGAGGTCCTCGTCCGAGACGGGCCGGTCGGTGTAGCGGCGCACGCTGCGGCGCTTACGGATAGCCTGGAGGGCGTCCATTCTCTCTCCTCGTCGCGGGTGTCCGGCCCGAAGACTAAGGGGGCGCGGATGCGGGCATGGGTCGCGTGGGTCGCGGTGGCGGCGACGCTGGCGTGCGCGGCCCCGTGCATCGCGGCGCCGACCGCCGTGCACGGCTGGCCCGTCCGGGCGCCGGCCGGCTCGGTGCACCAGGGCCCGGGCGGCGGCGCGGTCGTCGTCAACCGAGGGCCTCCTGGACGCGTTCGAGTACACGGTCTCGGCGTACCGGCTCGACGGCCGGCGCCGGTGGGTCAACCGGCAGCGCGCGGGCTGCGGCAACTGCGACGACGGGCCCGCAGCCGGCCCGGCGCCAGGCCGACGGCACCTACGGCCTCATCGGCGTCGACCGGCGACGACTACTGGTCCGTCAACCAGGCGGGCCGCAGGGTCCGCGGCTGCGCGGGCGCGGTGCTACCCGACGGCACCTGCATCGCGACGCAGTTCCGGCTCGCGGGGCCGGCCTTCGACCCGGAGAACTCGCTCGTGGCCCGGCGCGGGGCGCGGTGCTCTGGAGCGTCGTCGAGCCCGACCTCGACTGGATACCGGAGTTCGAGCGTCGCGCCCTTCGCCGTGCGCGACGGCGTCGGGCAACCGTCTACACCGCCTACGGGCAGGGCGGTCCCCGACGCGCGCTTGGTGGTGGTGGACGGCATGACGGGCGGGGCTGCGCGCCCGCGTGCCCGGCTCGCTTCGAGCTTCGTCGGCGGCGACGGCCGACTCGGGGCTGGCCCTGGATGTGCAGACGCTGGTGGCGATCGGGCCCGACGGGTGCCCGGCGCTGGTCCGCCGTGGCCGGCGGGCGGGGCGTTCATCGACCCGCAGAACGTGATCGTCGACCGCGCCCGCGGGCGCGTCTACGTCGGCCGCGCGGGGGTCGACCGCCGCTGGACGACGACCGCCTTCGCGGCCGCGACCGGCGCCGTGCTGTGGCGCAGCGCCCGCGGCGCGGAGCGTGCGGCCGCTCTCGCTGGCCCAGGGCGGGCTGCTCCTGGCCGGGGTCCGAGCGTCCGGCGCCCAGCTCGGTCCAGTCGCCTCGGCCTCGACGGCCGGACGCGCTGGACCTTCCGCACGGCCTCGGACGTCGTCGGCGCGCGCGAGCTCACCGGGCGCACGGTCGTGGTCTCGACGGATCGCAGCGACGGGACGCGGGCCGCTCTGGCGCATCGACCCGCTGCGCCGCTGAGGGTCAGCCCTCCGGCTCGGCGGGGCGGCGCGCGGCCTTGACCGCCGCGCGGCGGGCCTTGTCGGCCAGGCGCCGCTCGCGGGCGGCGCGGGTCGGCCGCGTCGGCCGGCGCGGCGGAGGTGCGGGGGCGAGCGCCGCGGCGACCCGCTGCTCCAGGCGGGCGAGCACGATCTCGCGGTTGCGCTCCCGCGACCGCTCGGCCTGGCTGGTCATGCGCAGCGGGCGCCGGTCGAGCCCGAGCCGCGCCGCCAGCCGCTCCGCGACCCCGTCGGGCAGGCCCTCCAGATCGGAGGCCCGCACGGTGAGCTGAGCCCGCGTCTCGGCGTGGTCGCGCCGCTGCCCGCCGGGCCCCGACGAGCGCGAGTACGCCCAGGCTCCGCGCTCGGCCAGGAGCGCGGCGACCTCGGCGGGGGTCACTGCGTGCCGGCGGGCACCTTCACCGTCGCGGCCCGCGCCTCCTCGAGGCGCGCCGCCGCCTCCTCGCGCGTCACCTCGCCGCCCTTCTCGCGCTTCCAGATCACGAAGCCGCAACCGGGGTTCTTGCGGCTCTTCCAGCTGGTGCACCCGAAGGCGCGGCTGTTCTCGACGATCTGCCCGCCGCAGCCCGGGCGTGGGGCAGTCGCCGAGCGGCTCCTTCGAGGCGGCAGGCGCGGCGTTGGTCTCGCCGCGGGCGACCATCTGGCGCGCGGTCTCGGGGTCAACCTCACCCTTGCGCCCGCGTACCTGCTTCCAGATGACGTAGCCGCAGCCCGGCTCGGAGCGGCTCTTCCAGCTCGTGCAGCCGTAGCTGCGCGAGCGCTCCACGATCTGGCCGCCGCAGCCCGGGCTCGGGCAGGGGCCGATGACCTCGCGCTCCTCCTCCAGGTCCTTGCTCGAGCGCCCCGCCCTGATGTGCTCGAGGGCCTCCTCGCGCGTGAGCGTGCGCCCGTTCTGCTGCTTCCAGAGCGTGTAGCCGCACCCGGGGTCGTCCTTGCCGCGGTACGTGTTGCAGCCGTAGCTCTTGGGGTACTCGACGATCTGGCCGTCGCAGCCGGGGGTCGGGCAGGGGGCGAGCGGCTCGCGGTCGATCCTCAGGTCGCCCCGCTCCTTGTCGGCGAACCACGCGACCACCTCGCGCGTGAAGCCGTCGATCTCGTGGCGGAAGTCCTCGGCCCGCTCCTCGCCGCGCTCGATGCGGTTGAGGCGCTGCTCCCAGCGGCCGGTCAGCTCCGGCGAGGTGAGCAGGTGGTCGCCGAGCATCCTGACGAGGCCGACGCCCTTCTCGGTGGCCCGGAGGCTGCGGCCCTCGCGCTCGACGTAGTCCGCGTCCACGAGCCGCTCGATGGTGGCGGCGCGGGTGGCCGGGGTGCCGATGCCGGCGTCCTTCATCGCCTCGGCGGCCTCGTCGTCGTCGACGAGCTTGCCGGCCGTCTCCATCGCCCGCAGCAGCGTGCCCTCCGAGTAGCGCGCCGGGGGCTTGGTCTGCTTGGCGAGTGCCTCGGCGTCGGCGCAGCGCACCGTCTGGCCCACGGCCAGAGGCGGGAGGGCCTGCTCCTTCTCCTCGTCCTCCTTGCCCTCGGCCGGCGCGCTCACCGCCTCGCCGTAGGCCGCGCGCCAGCCGGCCTCGATCATGACCTTGCCGCGGCTGCGGAAGAGGTGCTCGCCCACGCGGGTCTCGACCACCGTGCGCTCGAAGCGGGCCGGCGGATGGAAGACCGCGAGGAAGCGCCGCGCGACCATGTCGTAGATCCGGCGCTCGTCGCGGCCGAGCCCCGACAGGTCGTGGTCGCCCTCCGTCGGGATGATCGCGTGGTGGTCGCCGACCCTCGCGTCGTTGACCACCCGGCCGAGGGGGAGGCGGTCGAGCCCGAGCACGTACCTGGCCGCGTCCGCGTACTCGGGCGCCGCCGCGCCGACGCCGCTCGCGACGCCCTTGAGCTGGCCGGCCATGTCGCCGCTCAGGAAGCGCGAGCTGGTGCGGGGGTAGGTCAGCAGCTTGTGCTGGTCGTACAGCGCCTGGGCGGCGCTCAGCGTGCGCGTCGCCGAGAAGCCGTGGCGGCTGTTGGCCTCGCGCTGCAGGGTCGTGAGGTCGTAGAGCAGGGGCGGCTGCTCGACCTGCGGCTTGGTCTCGAGCGACTCCACGACGCCGTCGGCGCCGCGCGCCGCGGCGGCGATGGCCTCGGCCGGGGCCGCCTCGGCCAGCCGCGTCGTCGAGCCCTCGTGCCACAGGCCCGTGTAGCCGGCCTCGGCGGAGGCCTCGAAGCGCGCCTCGACCTCCCAGTAGTCCTGCGGGACGAAGGCGGCGATCGCGAGGTCGCGGTTGACGATCAGCGCGAGCGTCGGCGTCTGGACGCGCCCCAGCGACAGCACCTTGCGGGCCGAGCCGACCTTCTTCGTGGCAGCGCGGGTGGCGTTCATCCCGACGAGCCAGTCCGCCTCGCTGCGCGCGCGCGCCGCCGCCTCCAGCGGCCGCATCGCCTCGTCGTCGCGCAGCGCGTCGAAGGCGTCCCGGATGGCGCCCGCCGTCATCGAGCTGAACCAGGCCCGCTTGACCGGCTTGCCGCGCGCGGCCTTCGGGGCCGTCTCGAGGATGAGCTTGAAGATGAGCTCGCCCTCGCGGCCGGCGTCGCAGGCGTTGACGATCTGGTCGATGTCGGGGCGCTTCATGAGGGCGTGGAGCGCCTTGAGCTGCTTCGCGGCGCGCGCGTCCCGGGGCTGGTAGCGGAAGCTCTCCGGGAGGATCGGCAGGTCCTCGTACCGCCACGTCTTGTAGCGGGCGTCATAGCCTTCCGGGTCGACCTGCTCGACCAGGTGGCCGACGGCGTGGGCGACGATCGCGTCCGGGCCCTCCCAGTGGTCGCCGGACTTCTTGGCGGCGCCGCCGAACAGGGCCTTCGCGACGTCCTGGGCCACGGACGGCTTCTCGCAGATGATGAGGCTTCGGGGCATTCGGCGGGTGAGGTTAGCACCGCCCCCCGGCGGAGTTGTCAAGCCGTTCCGGACGGGCCCCTAGGGCCCGAGACGACCTCCTCGACCCGCCGCCAGACCCGCTCGGGCACCGTCTTGAGCTCGCTGAGGGCCTCGTCGAGGGGGACGTTGACGACCCGGTCGCCCCGCAGCGCGGCCATCCTCCCGAAGCCCCCCTCGGCCACCAGCTCGGCGGCCCGCATCCCGTACCGGGTGGCCAGCGCGCGGTCGAAGGCGATGGGCGTCCCGCCGCGCTGGACGTGGCCGAGGACGACCGCCCGCGCCTCGCCCCCGGTCTCCTCGGAGATGCGCTCGGCGAGGGTCTCGGCGACGCCGGCCTTGGCGAGCTGCCGGTGGCCGAACTCGTCGACCGCCCCCTCGTCATCCTGCCCCGCGAGCTCGACGCCCTCGCTGACGACCACGATCGCGTACCCGCGGCCGCGCTCGCGCCGGCCGCGGATGCGCTCGCAGACGGCCTCGACCGAGGGAGGCCGCTCGGGGATCAGGATGGCGTGGGCGCCGCCGGCGAGCCCCGCCTCCAGCGCGATCCACCCCGCGTGCCGTCCCATCACCTCCACGACGAGCACGCGGTCGTGCGACTCGGCCGTCGTGTGGAGCCGGTCGATGGCGTCCGACGCGATCTGCACCGCCGTCCAGAAGCCGAAGGTGTAGTCGGTGCCCGACAGGTCGTTGTCGATGGTCTTGGGCACGCCCACGACCGGGAGCCCGTGCTCGCCGTGCAGCCGCCGCGCCACGCCGAGGGTGTCCTCGCCGCCGATCGCGACGAGCGCGTCGAGGCCGAGGTCGGCGAACGCGCGCGCGCACTCCTCGCCGCCGCCCTCCTCCTTGAAGGGGTTGGTCCGGGAGCTTCCCAGGATCGTGCCGCCGCGCGTGAGGATGCCGCCGACGACGTCCCGGTCGAGCGGCGTGGTCTCGCGCTGGAGCAGGCCGCGCCATCCCCGGCGCAGGCCCACGTGCTCGTGCCCGTGGTCGCGCTCGCCCACGCGCACCACCGCGCGGATGACCGCGTTCAGCCCGGGGCAGTCGCCTCCGCCGGTGAGCACTCCGACGCGCATCCGCACGACCCTACCGGGCCGCGCGCTGCACCAGCCCGGCGACGAGCGCGGCGAGGGCCGCGCAGACGGCCGCGCAGACGGCCGACGCGGCGGCGAAGGCCGTCCGGTCGTCCACGACCGCCACCAGGTCGAGGCGCGAGCCGGCCGCGGCGGCCACCACCGCGCCGAACCCCAGCGCGAGGGCCACGGCCACCGCGCCGCCGGCCCGGACGGCCCGGCGCGACGCCGGGCGGCGGGCGCGCAGCTCGCCGGCGCCGGGGCCGGCCGCGAGCACGGCGGCGACGAGCGCGGCCCACGCGACGGTCACGAGGTAGGCGCCGACGACGTCGCTGGGGCGGTGCCAATCGAGCGCGATCACGGCCACGCCGACGCCGACCGCGTAGGCCGTGCCCACCAGGGTCGCCACCAGCCGCAGGGCCGGCGGCACCACCAGCACGAGCGCCATCGCGAGCGACATCGCGACGGTGACGTGGCCGCTGGGATAGCTGCCCTCCTCGGGTGCGAACGTCCCGGGACGGCCGAGCTCGGCCTTCAGGTACTGCGTGGTGAGGTTGGCGCCCAGCATGATGACGCCCGCGCCCAGCGCCAGGCGTGGGCGCCCCCGGAGCAGCGCGACGGCCATGATGGCGACGCCCAGGAAGGCGAGGGACGAGACGCTGATCGTGTCGAGCAGGTCGCTCGTCTCGTCGAAGGCGCGCGAGCCCTCGCGCAGGTTGCCCTCGGCGGAGTCGTCCAGGCGGCGGCCCTCGGCCGTGCGCACGGCCAGCAGGTAGACGAGCGCGACGCCCAGCGCCGCGGCGGCCGCGAGCCCGGCCAGCGCGGCCGCGACGGGGGACGACGGCGGTCTGCTGGGCGGCACGCCAGGAAATGTAGGGCGGACCCCGGAGCCCCCGTTACGCGGGGGTTGCACCCGGGAGCGGGCCGCGCTTGCATTCGCCCACGAAGCCCCTCGCCTCCTCCTCGGAGCCGGACCTCCGCCGCGGCCTTGCAGCCGCCGCCGCCTTCGCCGCAGCGGCGGGCATCGCGGCCTGGGCGCTGGCGCGGCGCGCGCGCCGGGCCGAGCGCGAGCGCGTGGCGGCGGCGGCCGCCGGCAACGGGGCCGTCGACCGGGTCGAGGAGGCCTCCCTCGAGTCCTTCCCGGCCTCGGACGCTCCCGGCTGGGGCGGCGCCGGGCTCTAGCCCGGGGGCTCGACCCCGCAGCGCAGGTCGACCGGCTCGCCGCCCGCGGCCAGCGACTCGCCCGCGCGCAACGGCCCCGCGACGACGCCCGGCGCCACGGGCCCGAGGTCGGCGATCCGCATCTTGGCCCGGCAGACCGGTTGCGCGACGCCCGCGAAGGCGTCCTCGGCGAGCCGGAGCGCCTCCTCGGCCCCGGCCGCCGCGACGACGACCTGCTCGTGCTGGAACGGCCCGTCCCAGCCGCTGGTCGCGGCGAACAGGCGCAGGGGGGCGTCGGCGTCCACGCCCCAACGGTATCGCAGCCCCCGCCCCCGGCCCGCCCTCAGCCTCCGCCGAAGCGCCAGCGCGTCTGGCTGTACACGTCCCCCTTGTCGAAGGCGAACGCCTTCGCCGGGGCGATCTCGAAGACCAGCGCCGAGCCGGCCGAGTGGGCGAAGGCGCCGTCGCGCACGTCGAAGCGCCACTCCTCCCCGTACTTGGCGACCCACGCGTCGGCCAGGCGGCGCAGCCGGGCCTCGTCGCTCACGCGCACCGCCTCGCCCTCGATCACCACGTCGAGCCCGCCCGGCGCATCGCTGCCGGCGATGAGGGCGCAGAGCGGGCTCCGCGCCATGTTGCGCGCCTTCTGCTCGTCCGGGCCCGTGCAGAAGTGCGCCGCGTCGTCCAGCCACACCGACAGCAGCGGGGTGACGTGGGGGCGGCCGTTCGGCCGCACGGTGGACAGCCAGTAGACCTCGGCGCCCGCGAAGCGGTCGCGCGCCCGCTCCCACGGCGTCGCGGCCGCCCCCTCGCTGCTGTACCGGGCGTCCAGCTCGCCCGCCGGGATCGCGCCTGACATCGCTCCTCCTCTCGTCGCCGTCCCTATGACGCGGCGGATCGCCGGAACTCATCGCTGCAACGCGCGCCGGGATCCGCAACGCCGTGCGGTTGTCAGGACGGCCGCCTCGATGTCTGATACCCACCACGGCGGATTCGGCGCGGAGGGGACGATGAGGCTCGGTCGTGGCGCGGCGCTGGCGGCAGGCTGCCTCGCCGCCGCGGCGATCCTCCCCGCGGCCGCGGCCGCCCAGGCCCAGCCGGTCTGGAACCTGCGGGTGGCGTCCTTCAAGGCGCCGTCGTTCGTCCATCTCGGCGAGCGCGCCCAGATCTCCGGCCGCGTGGCCCCCAAGGCCGCCGTCCCCGTGCTGATCGAGCGCCTCGAGGGCACGACCTGGACGCCCCTGGTCACCCTGCGCTCGCGGCGGAACGGGCGCTTCGCCGCCAAGCTGCCGCTGCGCACGCCGGGCAGCCTGCGCGCCAGCCTGCAGGCGCCGGACGACACGCTGGTCTCCAGCCGGCGCCGCTTCGTCGGCGTCCGGCGCCGCGTCGCCCTCCGGGTGCGGGCGATCGAGTACCAGCAGATCGCCGGCCACCCGTTCAGGGCGACGGGCCGCGTCTCGCACGCGGCGGAGGGCGAGACGGCGATCCTCGAGGGCTCGGTGAACGGGGGCCGGTTCCGGTCGCTGAAGCGCCTCGCGGTGCGCTCCGGGAAGGTGCGGACCACGTTCGCGCCCCCGCGCGGCGGGCGCTGGCGCTTCCGCCTGGTGGCCCCGCCGCGGCCCGGGCTCGACTCGGGCGGCGCCGCCTCGGCGACGGCGATGACCGTCGCCGGGACGAACCCGCACGGGGTCCCGCGGTCGGCCCCGCACTACCTGGTCCAGAAGATCGGGGAGATGTCGCTCTACTACTACCAGCACGGGAAGCTGGTGCGGCTCTTCCCGGTGGTCTTCGGCGCCCCGTCGACGCCCACCCCGATCGGCTCCTTCCGCGTCTACTCCAAGACCACGGGGCCCAGCGGCGCCTTCGGGCCGCTGGTCCTGTGGTACCACCGCGGCTACGGGATCCACGGGACCAACCAGGAGTACCTGCTCGCGCGCTCCTGGCGCTACTACTCGCACGGCTGCACCCGCAACTACAACGCCAACATCATCTGGCTCTGGGGGCGCGTGCCGGTGGGGACGCCGGTGAGAAACCTCTACTGAGCGCGGTGCCCGCGCTCCCGGGGCGCGGGCCCCGGGGGTGGTAACGTCGGCCCCCATGCGCAGGGTGCCCCTCGCCCTCGCCGTCCCCCTCTCCGCGTCTGCGCTCGCGCTGGCCCCGGCCACCGGGGCGGCGGAGTGGAGCGCGCCCGTGCGGGTGTCGCCGGCGGACCGGGCCGGCTACCACTCGGCCGCGGTCGCGGCGGGGCCGGGAGGGGCGGCGCTCGCCGCCTGGGTCCGCGTCCCCGCGGGCGCGCCGCGGGCCGCCGGGCGGGTGCAGATCGCGGCGCGAGGGCGCGGCGGCGGATGGTCCGGCCCCACGATCCTCTCGGGACCGGGCGCCTCGCGGCCGCGGGTGGCGCTCAACGCGCGTGGGGACGCCGTCGCCGCCTGGCTCAACGGGCGCCTGATCGTGGCGGCCGCGCGGCGCGGGCCCCGGGGGCCCTGGACGCCCCGCCGGGTGGGCGAGGCCGGGGCGCCGGTGCAGGAGCTGCTGGTCGCGGTCGACCGTCGCGGCCGTCCCACCGCGGCCTGGGTCGAGCGGCGTGACGGCGGGTTCCAGGTGCGGCTCGCGACCGCCGGGGCCGGGGGCGCGGAGTGGGTGATCCGGATGGCGCGTCTCGCGACCCCGGGCCCGGAGCCGCCCGCCGTCGCGCTCAGCGCCGGCAAGGGCGCGCTGGCGGCGTGGCTGGACGACGACCGCGTGCTGGCCTCCCGGACCGTCGCGGGCGCCTTCGAACGGCCGGTGGAGATGTCGGACCCCGCGGCCTCGGCGCCGGGCATCGCCCTCGGCGGCTCGGGCGCCGCGCTGGCCTCGTGGAGCGTGCGCCTGCCGGGCGGCTCGCGGGTGCTGCAGGCCGCCGGCCGGCCGGCGGCCGCGCCGCGCTGGGGGACGGCCGAGGACGTCGGCCTCGGCGGCGAGCCGGTCGTCGCGGTGAACGAGGCCGGCGACGCGGTCGTCGCCTGGGGCAGCGGCGAGCCGGAGGGCGAGCAGGCCGTGGAGGCCAGCACGCGGCGCAGGGGCGGCCTGTGGCGGGCATCGACGATCGTGGCGCCGCGGGAATGCCGGTGCGAGCTGAGCGCGGCGGCGGCGGCCGTCAACGGCACCGGGCGCGCGGTCGTCTCGTGGCGCCGGGACGACGGCGCCGCGCAGGGCGGCGGCGGCGCCGCCTCGCTGCCCGCCGACGGCGACCGCTGGGAGCCGGCGGACGTCCCGGCCGGCCGCCTCGCCGCGGCGCCGGCCGTCGGCGCGGCCGGGACGGCCGGCACCGCCGCGGCGTGGTCCACCGCGGGGCCCGGCGGCGAGGTCCGCGCCGCCCGGAACTCGGGCTAGCGCCCGCCCCTTCGGTCAGTTGGATTCCGCCGGCCGGGCTGCTTCGATACCCGCCGGAATGGCCACGACCGCCCCGCGACAGCACGCGACGCCCTGGCCGCTCGCCCAGAGGCTGGCGGCGGGGCTCGCCCAGCCCGGCGGCCTGGCGATGACCCGGCAGGCGCTCGAGGGCGTCGGCCTCGAGGCCGGCGACCGCGTGGTCGAGCTCGCGCCCGGCGCCGGCGTGACGACGGCCCTCATCCTCGAGCGCGACCCGCGCGAGTGGGTCGGGGTGGAGCCGGACGCGCTCGCCGCCGACCACCTGGAGCGGTCCGTGCGGGGCCAGGGCCGCGAGATCGCGCGAGCCCCGGTGGACGCGACCGGCCTCGCCGACGCCTCGGCCAGCGTGGTCATGGCCGACGCGCTCCTGAGCACGCTGGACGACGCCGATGCCCAGGCGGTCCTCGCCGAGGCCGGGCGCCTGCTGCGACCCGGCGGGCGCGTGGCGCTCCACGAGCTCGCGCCGGCCGAGGGGCCGGCCGATCCCGAGGCCGCCGCCGACCTCGCCTCCGCCGGGATCCGCCCCCGCTCCGCCGGCGCCCTGCGCGCCCTGGCCGAGGACGCGCGGTTCGTGGTCGTGGGCTCGCTGACCGGGCGGCTCGCGCTGCCCGCGCCGCACGAGCTGATGCGCGGGGCCGGCCCCCGGACCGCGCTGAAGGTCACCCGGGAGATGGCGCGCGACGGCCGGCTGCGCGCGGCCGCCACCTCGGCCCGCGGCGCCCTCGAGCGGCGGGCCCTGTCGCTGCGCTCGGCGCGTGGTGGTGGCCGAGATACCCCTGATCTTGGGAATGCGCCGGCCGCGGCGATAGCGTGGCGGCGATGGCAAGCCGGTTCCTCGCCGTGGCCGCGGCCGCGGCGTGCGCGGTCGGCCTCGCGTGGGCGGGGGCCGGTCAGGCCGCCCCGGCCCGCCGGGCGGTCGAGCCCTCTCCGGGCCCACCGACCCCGAAGCTCGCCTGGGTCGGCCGCGTGCTCGTGCCCGTGACGGCGCGCACGGCGCCGCGGACGTCGGCGAAGGCGCGGACGGTGCTCCAGCCGATCGCCCCCCTGGGCGACGGGCCGACGTCGCTCCTGATCACCCGCACCGTCGCGAAGGAGGGGCGGCGCTGGGCCGAGGTGCTGCTGCCGGTCCGGCCGAACGGGGTGCGCGGCTGGGTGCCCTTCGACGTCCTGCGGATCCACTCCACGGCGCTCCGCATCGTGATCGACGTCAGCGAGCGGCGGCTCACGCTGTTCCGCAGCAACCGGCCGCTCATCCGGGCGCCGATCGCCGTCGGGAAGCCGGGGACGGAGACGCCGCGCAGCGACCACTTCGCGATCGCCGAGCTGATCCGCACCCGCACGCCCGGCGCGTTCCTGGGGCCGATCGTGTTCCCCATCACGGGGTACTCCGAGCGGCTCAACGAGTTCGCCGGCGGGAACGGCCGCGTCGCCATCCACGGCACGAGCCTGCCCGAGCTGATCGGCACCGCCGCGAGCAACGGCTGCATCCGGATGCGCAACCGGGACGTCGTCCGCGCTGGCGCGCGTCGTGCGGCCCGGGACGCCGGTCAAGATCCGCTCCTGACCCTGGAGCTGGACTTCCCGACCCCCCGCTGGCCGACGACCGCGTCCGCCTGCGCGAGTTCACCGACGCCGACCTCGGCGACGTGGTCGCGGCCTGCCGCGACCCGCTCACCCAGCGCTTCACCCGCCTGCCCGCGGACTACACGGAGGCGGACGGCCGCGCCTTCATCGAGGGCGCGCCGGGGCGGCGCGCGCGGCGCGAGTCGATCGAGCTGGCGGTGGCCGCCGCCGCCGACGGCCGGTTGCTCGGCGCCGTCGGTCTGATCATCGACCGCCACGACGCCGCCCGGGCCGAGGTGGGGTACTGGGTCGCGCCCTGGGCGCGCGGCCGCGGCGTCGCCGGCCGGGCGCTGGCGCTGATCTCGCGCTGGGCCCTCGGCCCCCTCGGGCTCGCCCGCCTCGACCTCCACGCCTCGGTGGCGAACGCCGCCTCCATGCGGGTCGCCGAGCGCTGCGGGTACGTGCGCGAGGGCACGCTGCGCAAGGCGTGGTTCCGCGGGCCGGCGCGCGAGGACCTCGCCCTGTACTCGCTCCTGGTGGAGGACCTCGGCGGGTAGGCTGAGCCGGTGCCGGGGGGGACCGGAGGAGCGGGCTCGATCTGGGAGGACGGCCTGGGCCGCCGCGACGACGACGCGGTGGTGCTGTCGCACGAGGAGGCCGACCTCACGCCCGACCCCCAGTCGGTGCGCTACGGGGAGGGGCGGGCCGGCGTCGCGGTGCAGGCCGTCGTCGGCGGCCCCGTCTTCCGCAACCGCGCGTACGTCGACCTCCGTCTCCACGAGGGGCTGCGCCCGATCTTCGCGCGGCTCACCCCGGACGAGGCGCGGAGCCTGGCGGGGATGCTGTTCCGGGCGGCCGAGGAGAGCGACCGCGCCGGCGCCGCCGGATAGCATCAGACACGGGCCAACGAGAGGGGGAGGCTGAGATGCCGGAGACCATGCGAGCCGCCGTCTTCCAGGACGTGCGCGACATCCACATCGAGGAGGTCCCCAAGCCCGTCCCCGGCCCGACCGACGCCGTCGTGAAGATCACCACGACCACGATCTGCGGGACCGACTCCCACATCTGGCGCGGCGAGTACCCGGTGGCCAAGGGGCGCATCGTCGGCCACGAGCCGGCCGGGGTGATCGACCAGCTGGGCGAGGCGGTCCGCGGCTTCGAGGTCGGCGACCGCGTCGTGGTGGGGGCGATCACGCCCTGCGGCGCCTGCTACTTCTGCCAGCACGGCGACTTCTCCCAGTGCGCCGGCTACGAGGACAGCTGGGGGATGATCGGCGGCTGGCGGCTCGGCAACTCGATGCACGGCGTGCAGGCCGACTACTTCCTGGTGCCCTACGCGCAGGCCAACCTCTGCAGGATCCCCGACGAGCTGAGCGACGAGCAGGTGGTGTTCGTCACCGACATCGCCACCACGGGGATCTCGGCCGCCGAGACGGGCGAGGTGGGCATCGGCGACTCGGTGGTGGTCTACGCCCAGGGCCCCATCGGCCTGTGCGCGACGGCCGGGGCCCGCCTCAAGGGCGCCGCCCTGGTCATCGGGGTCGACTCCAACCCCACCCGGCTGGAGATGGCCAAGAAGATGGGCGCCGACGAGGTGATCGACTTCACCCAGGAGGACCCGGTCGCCAAGGTCAAGGCCCTCACGGACGGGCGGGGGGCGGACGTCGCGATCGAGGCCCTCGGCATCCAGCAGACCTTCGAGAACTGCCTCGCCTCGGTGCGCCCCGCCGGCGTCGTCTCGTCGCTCGGCGTCTACGGCGACAAGGTCTCGATCCCGCTCGAGGGCTTCGTCTACGGCATCGGCGACATCGACATCCGCACGACGCTCTGCCCTGGGGGCAAGGAGCGGCTGCGGGCGATGATGGAGATGGTGCGGATGGGCCGGCTCGACCTCCAGCAGCTCATCACCCACCGCTTCGCGCTGGACGACATCGAGGAGGCCTACCCGCTGTTCTCCAACCAGGAGGACGACGTGATCAAGGTGGCCATCACCCCATAAGCTCGCCTGGTCAGCGAGCGAAGGGGGACCGGAGATGGACCTGAAGGGAAACGCCGTCACCTGGCTGGGCCACGCCACCTGGCTCTGGGAGACGTCCGAGGGCAAGCGCCTGCTGATCGACACCTGGCTGGAGGGCAACCCGGCCTGCCCGGACGACATGAAGGACCCGGCCGCCCTGAACCTCGACGGGATCCTCATCACGCACGGCCACTTCGACCACGTCGGCGAGGGCGCCGCCGAGGCCGTCGACGCGATCACCAAGAGCGGCGCGCCCGCGTTCGCCCAATTCGAGGTCGCCATGTACCTCGGGGGCAAGGGGTGCGAGGTGACCGGCTTCAACACGGGCGGGACGGCCGAGGTGGCCGGGCTGCAGGCGACAATGGTGCAGGCCGTGCACTCCGCGGGGATCACGGGCGACGACGGGACGATGGTGTACGGCGGCCAGTCGATCGGCTACGTGCTCGAGTTCCCGGACGGCCTCGTCGTCTACCACTCCGGCGACACCGACGTCTTCGGGGACATGGCCCTGATCGCCGAGATCTACCGGCCGCAGGTCAGCGTCCTGCCGATCGGCGGCTTCTACACCATGAGCCCGCGCCAGGCGGCGCACGCCGTGCGGCTGCTGGGCGCCACGCAGGTGCTCGGCAGCCACTTCGGCACCTTCCCGGCCCTCTCGGGCACCCCGGCGGCGCTGCGGGACCTCGTGGGCGGGGGCGTCGACATCCCCGACATCAGCCCGGGGGACCGCCTGCCCTGACGCGTCCCGCTCAGCCGAGCAGCGCGCGCGCCTGGTCGATCACCGTCGCCGCCTCGGCGTCGGCGGCCAGGCGGCGGGCGGCCTCCGCCTGCGGCTCGCCGTCGGCGCGCAGCCGGTCGGTGAAGGGGTGCCCGGCGCGCTCCCGCGCCAGGGCGAGCCAGGCCGGCGGGATCGCGTCGTCCGGCTCGGCGCCCAGCATCTCGGCGAGCTGGAGCGTCCAGGCGCGCGCGAGCAGGTCGATGTTGTAGCCGCCGCCCGCGAGCACGATCCAGCGCCCGCCGGCCGCCTCCTGGGCCAGCTCGCCGATCAGCCGGTAGGCCCGGCGCAGGCCGTCCAGGCTCACCTGCAGGTGGGAGTAGGGGTCGGCGTGGTGGGGGTCGGCGCCCTGGTGGGTGACGAGCACGTCGGGGCCGAAGCGCCGCACCGCCGGGGCGATCACCTCCTCGATGGCCCGCAGGTAGGGGCTGTCGCCGGCGAACGGGCGGCAGCGGGACGTTGACCGGCGGTGCCGACGGCATCACCGGCCCCGCGCTCGGCGAGCCCGCCGGTGCCGGGGTAGAGGAAGCGGCCGCTCTCGTGCACCGAGCAGGTCAGGACGCGGGGCTCCTCGTAGAAGAGCCACTGGACCCCGTCGCCGTGGTGGGCGTCGATGTCGACGTACGCCACCCGCTCGGCGCCCGCGTCGAGCAGCCAGCGGATGGCCAGCGCGCAGTCGTTGTAGACGCAGAACCCCGACGCCTGCGCGGCGCGGGCGTGGTGCAGCCCGGCGGGCGCGGGGCAGAAGGCCCGCGACGCCCGCCCCTCCCAGACCAGGGCCGCGGCCGTGAGCGAGGCGCCGCACACGGCGAGGGCGGCCTCGTGCATGCCGGCGCGGGCGGGCGTGTCGCCGCCCGGCTGCAGGCCCCACTGGGCCGCCTCGGGGGCGGCGGCCAGGACCGGCGACGCGCTCAGGCGGCGCACCGCGGCCACGTAGGCCGGGGCGTGGACGCGCTCGACGTCCTCGACCCGCGCCGGGGGCGGGTCGACCCGGACCGCCCCCGGGTGGTCGCGCAGCCCGTAGGCGTCCATGAGCTCGATCCCGAGCTCGCGCCGGAGCGGGCGATCCGCGTCGTCGGAGGGGTTGTAGGCCTGGAGCCCGGGCCCGTGGACGACGGCCGTCGTCATCCGCTCGGGGCCGGGGCGACGTGGATGTCCGGCTCGAGGTAGATGACGCGCGCGATGGGCACCGCCTCGCGCACGCGCGCCTCGGTCGCGTTGATCGTCTCGGCGATGCCCGCCGACGTGAGGGCCGGGTCGAGCTCGATCTTCGCGCCCACGAGCAGCTCCTCGGGGCCGATGTGCTGGGTGCGCATGTGGATCAGGCCGGTCACCCGGGGCGTCCCGACGATGGCCTCCTCGATGCGGCGCAGGTCGTCGGGGCTCGCCGACTCGCCGATCAGGAGGCCCTTCATCTCGATGACCAGGACCACGGCGATCGACACCAGCAGGGCGCCGATCGCGAACGTCGCGACGCCGTCCCAGATCGGCTCGTCGAGCACCACCGCCAGCGTGATGCCGGTGAAGGCGAACACCAGCCCCACGAGCGCGCCCAGGTCCTCGAGGAGCACCACGGGCAGCTCCGGGCTCTTCGAGCGCCGGATGAACTGCCACCAGGAGCGCCCGTGCAGCTCCGGGATGGTCGCCTTGACCGCGGTGCGCAGGGAGAAGATCTCGAGCACGGTGGCGACGCCGAGGATGCCGAGCGCGACGGCCGGCGACTCGATGTCGTGGGGGTCGCGGATCTTCTGGACGCCCTCGTAGAGGGCGAACAACCCGCCCACGAGGAAGAGCACCAGGGCCACGATGAACGACCAGAAGTAGCGCTCGCGCCCGTACCCGAAGGGGTTCTCCGGCCGTGGCGGGCCGAGCGGCACGCGCGCCGCCCAGGAACAGCAGGCCCTGGTTCGCCGTGTCGGCGACCGAGTGGATCGCCTCGGCGAGCATCGACGAGGCGCCGGTGATCAGGAAGCCGACGAACTTGGCGATCGCGATGCCGAGGTTGGCCAGGAACGCCGCCGCGATCGCCCGCTTGCTGCCCTCGTGTACGCCCGCCTCCCTGCCGCGTGGGGACCGGGCGCAATATGCCAGGCCCGCGCCGCGGGCGGCCGGAGTCGTCCGTGAGACGCCCGTGAGTCGACCCATGCGAGCGTGGCATCGGGGAATGGATGCCCGGCCGCGGCGTCATTCCAGGTGACACGACAGCAGGGAGGCGGCCCCCGGCGCCGCCCGGGCCGAACGAGCAGGAGAGGGCATGGACATCGGACGCGACATCCGCACCTACACCATCGAGCCGGTGGTGACGCCGGTTCCCGAGCGAGCCCCCGCGGAGCTCCCGGCCGAGGCGCCGGCCGAGCCGGTCCCTGTGCGGCCATGAGCGGGCGCGCTCCCGACTACGTGGAACCGATCGACGGCTGGCGCACCTGGCTGGTGGACGACTCGCGCGACGAGGCGCGGCTGATGAGCGTCGTGCGCCAGGCGGAGTGGCCGGTCGGCGAGCCGACGGCGGCCGCGTGCCCCTGGGTGGGCTTCGCGCACCGCCCGCCGGGGCCGGGCTGCCGCTGCGGCATCTACGCGGCCCGCAACGTCGACCAGGCGGCCTTCTACGCCGGGCTGCCGTCGCGCTCGGAGACCCCGCTGGCGATCGGCCTGGTCTCCCTGTGGGGGACCGTCGTCGAGGCCGAGGAGGGCTGGCGGGCGTCGTCGGCGTACCCCTTGGTCCTCTACGTCCCCATGCGGCGCGCGGCCGAGCGCCTGCGCTGCGAGCGCATCGTCTGGGACCTCACCGCCTACGGCGTCCCCACCACGCTGCTCGACTGCACCGAGCGCGACGTCGCCGACGCGCTGCGCGCCGCGACGCCGGCCGCCCGGGCGCCCATGCCGCGGGCGATCGCCGCGTAGCCGGCCGCCGCACGACCGGCGGGTCGTGGGCTCAGATGTGGAGCTCCTCGGGCTGGAGCGCGCCCTCGCGGAAGCGCGTCCCCGAGAGCGCCGCCGCGCTCGGGAACGTGCGGTAGGCGCCGGTGGCGATCAGCTCGGCCAGGCAGAGGCCCGCCGCCCAGGACTGCATGACCCCCCGGCCCGAGAACGAGTGGATCTCGTAGGCGTTCGCGAGCCCGTCGACGGCCCCCAGGAGCGCCGAGTGGTCGGGTGACAGCTCGTAGAGCCCGGTCCACCCGCCCGCGTAGCCGAGACGGTCGAAGGCGCTGACGCGGGCCGCCAGCCGGGGCCAGATCTCGCGCTCGAAGAAGGCCGCCCCCTCGTGCGCGAACCGGTAGCCGGGCGGGTCGCCCGGGGGCGAGTAGCCGGCGAGGATCAGCTCTCCCGACTCGGCGTGGAAGTAGCAGTCGCTGGTGTCCACGATCATCCCGTAGGGGGAGAGGTCAACCTCGCGCGAGGCCGCCAGGCTGAGCTGGCGCGGCACGGCGCGGCAGGGGACGGGGGCGCCCAGCAGGTCGGCCACCCGGACCGCCCAGGGGCCCGCGGCGTTGACGATGCGCTCGCAGGTCATCCGCTCGCCCGGCCCCTCGGGCGGGCGCCCCTCCAGGGCCGCGGCCGCCGCGGCCTCGTCCTCGAGCGCGACGAGCTCCACCTCGGCCACGCGGGGCCCCTCGCGCGCCACGCCGGCCAGCATCCGCCGGTCGACGAAGCGCACGCCCGCCTCGCGCGCCCGCGCCCGGTAGTGCTCCTTGACGGCGTTCGGGCTCACCAGGCCGTCCTTGGGCGAGAAGGTGGCGCCGGCGACCCCCTCGAGCTGGTCGATGAACGGCCAGCGGCGGCTGACGTCGCGCAGGCGCGAGCGCCTCGACCTCCCGGCCGAAGCGGTTCTGCATCTCGATGCGGCCGAGCGCCTCGCGGAGGCGCGCCGGGCCGTGGAGCCACAGGTAGCCGTGCTCGCGGAACGTGAACTCGTCGTCGTGCTCGGCCAGGAAGTCGATCGTGGCGGCGCAGAGCTCCACGTTGACCGGCTGCCACCACGTGGCGCGCACGCCGCCGGCGTTGAGCTCCGAGGACGAGCGCGCGCCGGCCAGGTCGGGGTCGATCACGACGATGTCCGCATGGCCCATCTCGGCGAGGTGCATCGCCGTCGCGCTGCCCGCCAGCCCCGCGCCCACGATCAGCGTCCCCGCGGCCTCCACGTCGCCTCCAGGTCGTTTCCCCCATGAATACCCGCCGGGGGAGCCGGGGGAGAGGGGGCGGGGGGGAGGGGGACCCGGAAAAGAGGGGGGCGGGGGGGCCCGGGGAGGGCTTTACAGCGGGGTTCTCGTCCGGATAACTGCCCGCATGCCCATCCGTCGCTCGCCCCTGCCCGCGCTCCTGGCGCTGGCCGCCGCCGGCCTCCTCGCCCTGCTGGTCGCCGGCGCGGCGGACGCCCGCGGAGCGACGGTCACGGTCGCCCCCGGCGACACCCTCGGCGCGATCGCCGCCCGCAACGGCACGACGGTCGCCGCGATCGCGGCCGCGAACGGCATCGCGGACCCGAACCGGATCACCGCGGGCCGGAGGCTCACGGTCCCGGGCGCGAGGGGGACCTCAGCGCCCTCCTCGGGCGGCTCGTACGTCGTGCGCAGCGGCGACACCCTCGGGGCGATCGCCGCGCGCAACGGCACGACGGTCGCCGCGATCGCGGCCGGCGAACGGCATCGCGGACCCGTCCCGGATCATCGCGGGACGGCGGCTCAGCATCCCGTCCGGGGGGACGGCAACGGCGACCTCGTCCTCCGCGTCCTCGGGCGGCTCGTACGTCGTGCGCAGCGGCGACACCCTCGGGGCGATCGCCGCCCGCAGCGGCACCAGCGTGGCCGCGATCGCCGCCATGAACGGGATCGCCGACCCCGACCGCCTCGCCGCCGGCCGCGCGCTGCGGTTGCCCGCCCCCGGAACGGCGGGCCGGCCGGTCGGCATGGCGTCCATCCGGCCCGGCGGGCCCGAGGTCGGGATGCTGATCGACCGGATGGCGGCCCGCCACGGCGTCTCCCCGTCCCTGGCGCGCGCCGTCGCCTGGCAGGAGAGCCGCTGGTCGCAGAGCGCCCTCTCGCACGTCGGGGCGGTCGGGGTCATGCAGCTCATGCCCGAGACCGCGCGCTGGTTCGGTCCGGCGGTGCTCGGGCGGCGCATCAACCCGCACAGCATCGATGACAACGTCGAGGGCGGCGTCGCCTACATCGGCTGGCTGCTGGGCAAGACCGGCAGCGAGCGCCTGGCCGTCGGCTCGTACTACCAGGGCCTCGGCGCGACGCGCTCGCGAGGGTTCTACGACGAGACCAAGGACTACGTCGCGAGCGTGATGTCGTTCCGGGGGCGCGTGTAGAGCGGGCGCCGTCCGCTCGAGAAGGGCGAGGGCCCCAGCTCCCGGTAGAGGGCGAGCCCCGTCTCGCGCTCGCGCCGCATCACCCACGCGCGGTTGACCAGGTCCACCGCCCCGACGCCGGCGACCACCCCGCCGAACACCGCCGCCAGCGCCCCGCCGAGGACGGCGGCCACGACGACGGCGGCCGCCCCGAGGGCCAGGGACACCGAGGTGCGGCGCACCGTGAGCGCGGTGGTCTCCACGCTCGCTGCGGCGCTCGCGTCGCCGGGCTCCGCGGCGCGCAGCCAGCGCGTCGTCAGCACGCTCACGCCGGCCAGCGCAAGGGTCGCCACGATCCAGGGAACCAGCGCCCTGCCGGCGGAGTCGGCCAGCAGCAGCCCCGCGATCAGACCGCAGACGCCGATCACGACCTGGCCGACCCCCGAGACGAGCAGCTCCGTGCCCAGTCGCGCGATCGGCCTCACCGCAGCTGGGATACTCGCACAGGTGCCGTCCCCGCTCGCGATCCCGGTCACGCCTCCTTGATCGGCCACGACCCGGCCGAGGTGGCCCTCCTCGCCGCCGAGGCCGAGCGCGCCGGGCTCGCGCGCCTGTGGGCGGCGGAGCTGCACCGCTCGGCCACGGTGCCCCTCGCCGTGGCGGCCGCCGCCACCGAGCGCATCGAGCTGGGCACGGGCATCGCCCTCGCGTTCACCCGCAGCCCGATGGTGCTGGCGCTGGAGGCGCTCGACCTGGACGAGCTGTCCGGGGGGCGCTTCGTCCTGGGCCTCGGGGCCGGGGTGCGGCGCCTCAACGCGAGCTGGCACGCGGCGGCCTCCGACCGGCCCGTGCGCCGCATGCGCGAGCTGGTGGCGGCGGCGCGCGAGCTGATGGCCGCCCTGGCGGAGGGCCGCGACGCCCGCGCGGCCGGGGCGGTCTACGACATCGAGGTCCGCGGCCTGCGGCGTCCGCACGCCGCCCCGCGGCCCGCGCCGCCGGTCTGGCTGGCGGCGGTGCTCCCGGGCATGACGTCGCTGGCGGGGGAGATCGCCGACGGCTTCCTCGACCACCCGGTCACGACCCCCGCCTGGCTCGCCGAGCGGCTGCTGCCGGCCCTCGACGCGGGGGCGGCGCAGGCCGGCAGGGGCCGGCCCGAGGTCGCCGGGGCCCTGATCTGCGCCGCCTCGGACGACGACCCGGGCGCGGCCCGCCGTGCCGCGGCCGCCACGGTGGGCTTCTACGCGAGCGTGCGGACCTACCAGGAGCTGTTCTCCGAGCACGGCTTCGGCGGGCGGCTGGGCGCGATCCGGCGGGCCTTCCTCGCCGGGGAGGACGACGGGCTGGCAGAGGCCGTCGGCGAGGACATGACCGACGCGTTCGCCGCCGCCGGAACCGTCGCCCAGGTTCGCGAGCGCGCCCGCGCCTACGAGGGGGTGGCCGACCGCCTCTGGGCGGCACCGCCCCACCACATGCAGGGGCCCGAGGAGACGGCCCGCTGGCAGCGGGGAATACTGGAGGCGTTTGGCACCCAAGCCTGACCTCGCCGAGTACCGGGGCAAGCGGGACTTCGGCGCGACGCCGGAGCCGCCGCCGGAGGCCGCGCCCGCCGGGCAGGAGGGCCGGCCCCGCTTCGTCGTGCAGCGCCACGACGCGCGGGCGCTCCACTTCGACCTGCGCCTCGAGGTGGACGGCGTGCTCGCGTCCTGGGCCGTGCCCAAGGGGCCGCCGCTGCGCGAGGGCCTCAAGCGCCTCGCCGTGCGCACCGAGGACCACCCGCTCGAGTACCTGACGTTCGCCGCCGTCATCCCCGAGGGGCAGTACGGCGCCGGCCGCATGACCGTCTGGGACACGGGCACGTACGAGGCCGAGCTGCGCGCCGAGGACGAGTGGAAGCTCGCCCTGGAGGGCGCGATCCTGCGCGGCAACTACCACCTCGTGCGCACCGCCGGGCGGAGCGGGAAGGAGGAGTGGCTGATCTTCCGCTCGTCGTCGGGCCCCCCGGGGCCGCCCGACCCGACGCCCCGCTACCGGGAGCTGCGGCCGATGCTCGCCGGCTCCCGCGAGGACCCCTTCGACGACCCGGCCTGGGCCTTCGAGCTCAAGTGGGACGGCTACCGCGCGCTCGCGCTGGTGACCTCCGACGCGACCGAGCTGCGCAGCCGGAGCGGCCGCGACCTCACCGGGGCCTACGCGGAGCTGACCGACCTGCGGCGGGCCGTCACGCTGCAGGAGGTCGTGCTCGACGGCGAGGTGGTCGTGCTCGACGAGGACGGGGTGCCCGACTTCAACGCCCTCCAGAAGGGCCGCGGGCCCTTCACCTACGTCGCCTTCGACCTCCTGCACGCCGACGGCGAGTGGCTGCTCGAGCGGCCGTGGCGCGAGCGCCGGGCCCGGCTCGCCGAGGCGCTGGCGCCGGAGGGCGCCCCGCGGCTGATCCTGAGCGACCACGTCGACGAGCGGGGGACGGCCCTGTTCGCCGCCGCCGCCGGACGGGGCCTGGAGGGGATCGTCGCCAAGCGCGCCGACAGCGCCTACCGCCCGGGCCAGCGGGTGAAGGAGTGGCTCAAGGTGAAGAGCAGGCCGGAGATGGTGGCGACGATCGGCGGCTTCACCGAGGGCACGGGCTCGCAGCGCGGCACGCTGGGCGCGCTCCTGGTGGGCGAGCCGGCCGACGGCGGGGGCCTGACCTACCTGTCGCACGTCGGCAGCGGCTTCTCCCACGACCTCGCGCGGCGGCTGTGGGACCGCCTGCGGACGATGGAGGCGGCCGAGTCGCCGTTCTCCAACGAGGTGCCGCGCGGCAGCCCGGCGCCGCGCTGGGTGCGGCCGGAGCTGCGCGCGGAGGTCAGCTACGCGGAGCGCACGCCGGACAACCGCCTGCGGGCGCCGGTCTTCGGCGGCCTGGTGGACGACCCGGGCGAGGGGCCCGACGTGCCGCCCGGGCCCTTCGGCGGCCAGAGCGGCGACCGGGCCCTCGAGGACGGCGGCCGGCGCATCACGCTCACGAACCTCGACAAGCCCTACTGGCCCCGCGAGCGGATCGCCAAGGGCCACCTGCATCGACCACTACCTGCGGATGGCGCCCGTGCTCGTGCCGCACGTCGCCGGCCGCCCGCAGATCCTCAAGCGCTACCCGGACGGGATCGAGGGCGAGTTCTTCTTCCAGCACAACGTCGGCGACCAGGCGCCGTCGTGGATGCGGACCGCGAGGCTCTCGCGGAGCGGCCGGTCCGACGAGAAGACCAGCCACTACGCCATCGTCGACGACGCCCTCGGGCTGCTGTGGCTGGCGAACCTCGGCTGCATCGAGCTCAACCCGTGGCAGAGCCTCGCCGAGGCCCCCGACCAGCCGACCCACGTGCTCTTCGACCTCGACCCGGCCGATGGCCTCCCCTTCGAGCGCGTGGTGGAGACGGCGCTGCTGGTGCGCGAGTCGCTCGAGGCGGTGGGGCTGCGGGGCTACCCGCGCACCTCGGGCGCGAGCGGCATGCACGTGCTGGTGCCGATCGAGCCCGGGCCGGACTGGGACGCCGTGCGCCTGTTCGCCCAGGTGGTCTCGGAGGCCCTCGTCCGGGCCCACCCGAAGCTCGTGACGACCGAGCGGGTCGTGGCCAAGCGCGGCCCGCGCGTCTACCTCGACGCGCACCAGAACGGCCGCGGGCGCAGCATCGCGAGCGTCTACTCGGTGCGGCCGCGCCCCGGCGCGCCCGTCGCGACGCCGCTGCGCTGGGAGGAGGTGCAGCCGGGGCTCGACCCCCGCGACTTCACCATGGGGGCCGTCGCCCGACGGGTCGAGCGCGACGGCGACCTGGCCGAGGGGCTCCTGGGCGATCTCCAGCCGCTCGGCGCCGCCGTGGCGCGCCTCGGCGCCGGGTGAGCCGGGCGCGCCGGCGGCCGCGCGCCGCGGCCGCCGCGGCCGCCCTGGCGCTCGCCGCCGGCTGCGGCGGAGGGGCGCCGTCGCCGGCGCCCGAGCCCCCCGCCCCGCCCGAGGCGTCGGGCTCCGGCTACTTCGTCGGCACGGCGGCGAGCGGGGTCGGCGCGACGCTCGACCTGCGCGGCAGCGACCCGGCCGTGAAGGCGCTCGAGTCGGCGCTGCTGCGCGACACGCCGCCCGCCGGCCCGCCGCCCGCCGTGGGGATCGCGTCGGTGGTCAACGGCTCTCCCCGGCCGGCGCCCGCGCCGTCCTTCGGCGCGGTCCTCGACGACGGCTCGCTGGTGCGGCTGGAGCCGGCGGCGGAAGCCCTCGGCGACCGGGCCGACGCCGAGGCTCGGAGGGCGGCCGCGATGCTGCCGCCACGGCGGTCGACGCTGCCCCCGGGCGCGAGCGCCGTGCAGTACGTCGTGCTCGAGGGGGTCGTGCCCGGACGGGTCGCGGAGGTGCGCATGGCGACGGGCTCCGGGACGCCCACGCGCCTGGCTCCGCGTCCTCGGTAGGGGACCGCGGCCCGACGGCGAACTCTCGCTTCGCATGCCCCCCGACGTCCACGCCCTGGCCGAGCGCCTGAAGCGCGACTACGAGCGGTTCAGCCCCGCCCAGCAGTCGCTCGCCCGCTACCTGGCCGACCACCTCCCGGACGTGCCGCTGCTGTCGGCCCACGAGGTGGCCCGGGCCTCCCATTGCAGCCCAGCGACCGTCGTCCGGTTCGCGCAGGCCCTCGGGTACTCCGGCTACCCCGAGATGCAGCGCACGGTCCGCAGGGCCCAGCGCCCGGGGCTCCCGCCCCGCCCCGGCGACCGCCAGCTCGGGCTGCCGCTGTCGGCCGACGGGATCGAGTCGGCCCTCGCCGCCGAGCGCCTCGCCCTCGACGACCTCTCCGAGCGGCTGGGGGCCGCGGGGCTCGGGTCGATGGCCGCCGCGATCGGGGCCCGCTCGCCGCTCGTGGTCGCCGGCGAGGGACACGCCCGCACCGTCGTGACCCTGATCGAGGAGCGCCTCGCCCGCGCCGGCCGCCCGGTGGCCGTCGTCACCTCGCTCGACCCCGCCGCCCGCGCCTGGCTCGACGGCCTGGGCCCCGGTGGGGCGGTGCTCGCCATCGCCATCGGCAGGGAGTCGCGGGTGGCCCAGGCCGCCGTGTCGGCCGGCCGTGCGGCCGGCGTCCCGGCGGCGGCCCTGGTCAACTCCAGCCTGAACCCGCTTGCCCGCAACCCGCTCGCGCGGGTCGTCCCGGCCGACGCCCGCGACGGCGCGCCGACCCTCGTGGCCATGGTGGCGGTCGCCCAGGCGCTGGCGAGCGCGCTGACGCCGCCCAGGCGCGAGATCGCCGCGGCGGGTCTGGCCGCGGTCGGCGCCTGAGCCTTCGCTAAGCTGAGTCCTCGGCTTCCGACCGAGGGGTAGGCGTGGCTGAGGGGAACGGCCGCACCGGCACGATGCGGGTCAAGGGCGGGCTGGCGCAGATGCTCAAGGGCGGCGTGATCATGGACGTCACGACCCCCGAGCAGGCCCGGATCGCCGAGGAGGCGGGGGCCTGCGCGGTGATGGCGCTCGAGCGCATCCCGGCCGACATCCGCGCCGACGGCGGCGTCGCACGGATGAGCGACCCCGAGACGATCACGGCCATCCAGGAGGCCGTCTCGATCCCCGTGATGGCCAAGTGCCGCATCGGCCACTTCGTCGAGGCCCAGGTGCTCGAGGCCCTGGAGATCGACTTCATCGACGAGTCCGAGGTCCTCACGCCGGCCGACGAGGCCCACCACATCGACAAGCAGGCCTTCACGGTGCCGTTCGTCTGCGGCGCCACCGACCTCGGTGAGGCCCTGAGGCGCATCTCCGAGGGCGCGGCGATGATCCGCACCAAGGGCGAGGCAGGGACCGGCAACGTCGTCGAGGCGGTGCGCCACATGCGCGCCATCCGGGGCGGGATCGCCGCGCTCGCCGGCCGCCCGCGGGAGGAGCTGCACTCGGCCGCCAAGGACCTGCGCGCGCCCTACGAGCTCGTGGCCGCGGTTGCCGCCGACGGCCGCCTGCCGGTGGTGAACTTCTCCGCCGGCGGGATCGCGACGCCGGCCGACGCGGCGCTGATGATGCAGCTGGGCGCCGAGGGCGTCTTCGTGGGCTCCGGGATCTTCAAGAGCGCCGATCCGCCGCGGCGGGCGCGCGCGATCGTCGAGGCGGTGACCCACCACCGCGACCCCGAGGTGGTGGCGCGGGCCTCGCGCGGCCTCAAGGACGCCATGCCCGGCCTCGAGATCTCGGCGATCGGCGAGGACGGGCTGCTCCAGGGCCGGGGGTGGTGAGGGAGCCCGTCCCGAGCCTCGGCCGGCCGCGCGTCGGCGTGCTGGCGGTGCAGGGGGCGTTCGCGGAGCACGCCGCGGCCCTTGCGGCGGCCGGCGCCGACCCGGTCGAGGTGCGCCTCCCCGGGGACCTCGAGGGGCTCGACGGGATCGTGCTGCCCGGCGGGGAGAGCACGACGCTCGGGCTGGTCGCGGAGGGCTCCGGGCCTCCTGGCGGCGCTGCGCGAGCGGATCGACGACGGCCTGCCGGCCCTCGGCACCTGCGCCGGCATGATCGTCCTGGCCCGCGCGACCACCGGGGGCGCCCAGCCGCTGGTGGGCGGCATGGACATCGTCGTGCGGCGCAACGCGTTCGGGCGCCAGGTGGCGTCCTTCGAGGCGGTCGTCGACGTGCCGGCCCTCGGCCCGGAGCCGGTGGACGCGGTGTTCATCCGCGCGCCGTGGATCGAGGAGGCGGGGCCGGGCGTGGAGGTCCTCGCCCGCCACTCCGGCCACGGCGTCGCCGCGCGCCAGGGCGACCTGCTGGTGACCGCGTTCCACCCGGAGCTGTCCGGGGAGCGGCGCTTCCACGAGTGGCTGGTGGGGCGCGCGAGGTCCCGCCGCGCCGCCGCCGACGCGCCGGGCGCCGAAGGGAGGAGGGGCCGTGTCGGGGCACAGTAAGTGGGCGACGATCAAGCGCAAGAAGGGCGCGGCCGACGCAAGGCGCGGCCAGCTCTTCTCGAAGCTCTCGCGGGCGATCATCGTGGCGGCGAAGGAGGGTGGGCCCGACCCGGAGTCCAACGCGGCCCTCGCGAACGCCATCCAGAAGGCGCGCGACAACTCGATGCCGAAGGACAACATCGAGCGGGCGATCCAGCGCGGCGCCGGCGGGGCCGAGGGCGACGCGTACGAGTCGATGGTCTACGAGGGCTACGCCCCGGGCGGCGTGGCCGTCATCGCGACGACCCTCACCGACAACCGCAACCGCACGGCGAGCGACGTACGTCGCATCTTCACCAAGAACGGCGGCTCGCTGGGCACGCCCGGCAGCGTGGCGTGGCAGTTCGAGCGCAAGGGCCTCGTGCTGGTCGAGCGCGGTGGCGTCGACGAGGACGAGCTCATGGAGCTCGCGCTCGCGGGGGGCGCGGAGGACATCTCCGAGGACGGCGCGCAGTGGCAGGTCACCACCGACCCGGGCGACTTCATGGGCGTCCGCCGGTCGCTCGAGGAGGGCGGGGTCGGCTACGCCTCAGCCGAGCTCACGATGGTCCCGAAGAGCACCGTCGAGGTCAGCGAGAAGGAGGCCCGCCAGGTGCTGCGCCTCATCGACGAGCTCGAGGACAACGACGACGTCCAGGGCGTCTACGCGAACTTCGACATCTCCGAGGAGATCCTGGAGGCCGTCGCGACAGCGTAGGCCCGGCGCCTCGGCTCGTCGGGGGCGGCCGGACGCCATTGGCCCCCTGGCCGGGCGCCAATGCGAAGCCGGCGGCACCGCCTGCGGCGGGGCTGGCCGCCGGGACAGCACCCCAGCGGGCCCGCTATGTGGGGCCGCTGCTCGCTGATCGGGGAGCTCAGGATGATGACGCGGTTGCCGTCGGGGTCGGCCACCCGCGCCATCCGCTCGCCCCAGGCCTGGTCGGCGGGCTCGTCGATGATCGTCACCCCGGCCGCGCGCAGCGCCGCGACGGCGGCGTCGCAGTCGGCGGCGTAGGCGCACAGCTCGATGCGCGGCCGGCCGTCGGCCGGGCGGCGGCAGGTCCGCCTCCTGCCCGAGGCCCAGCAGGCAGCCGCCCAGCTCGAGGGTGACGAAGGCCGGCTCGCCCTCTTCGGGGAACCGGTAGGTCTGACGGCCGCCGAGGAGCTCGAGGTAGAAGCGCAGGGCCCGCCCCATGTCCGAGACCGTCAGGATCGGGAACGCGCCCGTGACGTTTGCCGCCAAGGTCCATTTCTACCGTCCGGGGCCACTGATTGGCTACCCGCGTGAGCGGCGGCGGCGTCATCGGCGTGGACCCCGGGCTGGCCTCGACCGGCTACGCGGTGGTGACGGGCTCCGGCGTTCGCCCGCGCGTGCTCGCCCTCGGGACGATCCGCACCTCGCCGCGCGCGCCGCATCCCGAGCGGCTGCGGGCGATCCACGACGGCGTGGCGGCCCTCGTGGCGGCCGACGAGGTGACCGCGGCCGCGGTCGAGTCGTGGTTCGTCCACCCGGTCAGCCGCGCGGCCATGGGCATGGCGGAGGCCCGCGGGGCCATCCTGGTGGCGCTCGCCGGGGCCTCGATCGAGGTGACCGAGTACGCGCCGAACACCATCAAGCAGGCCGTCACCGGCCAGGGGGGCGCGGGCAAGGCCCAGGTCCGGGCGATGGTCCGCCGCCTCGCCGGGGCCGACCCGCGCGGCGACCACGAGGCCGACGCCCTGGCCGCCGCCATCTGCCATCTCAGCTCGGCCCCGCTGCGCGGGGCCATCCGCCGGGCGCGGTAGCTTCCCCACGATGATCCGCTCCGTCAGGGGCCGCGTCGTCGCGCACGAGCCCGAGGGCCCGGTGATCGAGGTCGGCGGGGTCGGCCTCCTCGTACGCGTGTCCGCCACGACGGCCGCGTCCCTGCCCGCGGTCGGCTCGGAGGCCGCGCTGCTGACCGTCCTCGCGGTGCGCGAGGAGTCGCTCGACCTCTACGGCTTCGCCACCCCCGCCGAGCGCGCCCTCTTCGAGGCCTTCACCGGCGTGAGCGGCGTCGGGCCGCGCCTGGCGCTGGCGATCTGCGGCCTCGACCAGCCCGACGAGCTCCGCCTGGCGCTCGCGCGCGGCGACAGCGCGCGCCTGCAGGCGGCGAGCGGCGTGGGCAAGCGCACCGCCGAGCGGGTCGTGCTGGAGCTGCGGGACCGGCTCGGCTCCCTCAACGGCGACGCGCCGCCCGTCGTGACGGCGGGCGCGGCCGACGCCTACCTCTCGGCCCGCGACGGGCTCGTCGCGCTCGGCTTCCGTCCCGACGAGGCCGACGCGGCGCTCGGCGACGCGCCCGACGGCCTCGACGCCGAGGGCCTGGTCCGGCACGGGCTCGGGCGGCTGAGGAGATGAGCGAGGAGCGGCTCGCCGAGGGCGCCGACATCGGGGCCGAGGACGAGCTCGACGTCTCGCTGCGCCCGCGGCGGCTCGACGAGTTCATCGGCCAGGAGGGCGTCAAGCAGCAGCTCGGGATCTTCCTCGAGGCCGCGCGCCAGCGGGGGGAGGCGCTCGACCACGTCCTGCTCGCCGGGCCGCCGGGCCTCGGCAAGACCTCGCTGGCGGGCATCGTGGCCGCCGAGCTCGGCGTCGGCTTCCACGTCACGAGCGGCCCGGTGCTCGAGCGCAAGGGCGACTTCGCCGCGGTCCTGACCGCCCTCGACGGGCACGACGTCCTCTTCATCGACGAGATCCACCGGCTCAACCGCGCGGTCGAGGAGGTCCTCTACCCGGCGATGGAGGACTTCCAGCTGGACGTGGTGCTCGGCCAGGGGCCGTCGGCGCGGACGCTGCGGCTCGACCTGCCGCGCTTCACGCTGATCGGCGCCACGACGCGCACCGGCCTGCTCACGACGCCGCTGCGCGGCCGGTTCGGGGTGCTGCACCGGCTCGACTACTACGACGCCGACGACCTCGCCACGATCGTCCGCCGCTCGGCGCGGCTGCTGGGGGTCGCGATCGACGAGGAGGGCTCGGCGGCGCTGGCGGCCCGCTCGCGCGGCACGCCGCGCATCGCCAACCGCCTGCTGCGCCGGGTGCGCGACGTCGCCCAGGTGCGCGGCCACCCGGCGATCGACCGCGGCCGTCGCCGAGGAGGCCATGGAGCTGCTGGAGGTCGACGAGCTCGGCCTCGACGACCTCGACCGCCAGCTCCTGCGCCGGCTCGCCCAGACCTTCGAGGGCCGCCCCGTGGGGCTGGGCACGCTGGCCGACAGCGTGGGCGAGTCGCCGGACACGATCGAGGACGTCTATGAGCCCTACCTGCTCCAGGAGGGCCTGCTGAAGCGCACGCCGCGTGGGCGGGTGGCGACCCCGCGCGCATACCGCCACCTCGGGCTCGACCCGCCCGCGGCCGGGCACCCCGAGCTCTTCTGACTGCCCCGCCGCGCGCGGTCGCGGCGAAGTAGGCTCGCGTGTGCGCGTCCGCACACCCTCCCGGAGGCCCCCTCATGCCGCTCGAAGCCCCGCAGATGGTCACCAACAGCAGGATGCTCTACTTCACCTGGGTCCCGGCCGACCCCGATGCGGTCCGAGCCCTCACCCCCAAGGCGCTGGACCTCGCCGAGAACAACCAGTGCTTCATGAACCAGTACGTCGTGGACTCAGACGACCAGACGTCCGGCTTCGCCCCCTATTCCCTGACCTACCTCGGCCCGGACCTGTCCGGGCAGAACACCCCCGACGGCGCCATCCCCGGGCGCTGGTGGACCCACTACTACAACTCCAACGCCGACATGCGCGCCTACGCCTCCGCGCGGGGCGTGCCCGCCGAGCCCGGCGAGACCGTGCTCGAGATCTCCGACGGTGTGCTGACGGCCACCAGCTCGGCCGACGGCGTGCCGATCATCCGCACCACGGCCACGGTGGGCGACGAGATCGCGGGGATCGCCCGCGGACAGCTCCGCTACATCACCGAGGTCGACGGGACGCTGATGAGCGGCCTGTACCCCTTCGTGCTCGGGGCCGTCCAGCCGTGGGAGGTCACGAGCCTGGAGTTCCTCGAGCCGAGCCACCCCGTGTACGCCCTGCGCCCGGCCGAGCCGCTGGAGGTGACGTGGGGCTTCTACTCGCCGAACTCCTCCTTCTGCTACCCCGGCGGCGAGGGCCCGCTCGGCCAGGTCCCCTGACGGGTTAGGATCGGCCCGTGGCGCGCACCGTGGGCGACGTGATGGCCGACGTGAAGGTCCGCATGGGCCCGGACCAGGACCTGCGCGCGCTCGCGGTGGCCCTGAGCGGCGCGCGCACGGGCCTCGGCATCGTCGAGGTGGAGGGCGGCGGCGTCATCACCGAGCGCGACGTCCTGCGGGCGATCGCCGAGGGCACCGACCTGGACGCGGCCAGGGTGGCCGACTGGATGACGCCCGACCCGGTCGCGGTCGAGCGCTCGACCTCCCTCGACGACGCGTGCGACCTGATGATCGAGCGCGGGGTGCGCCACCTCCTGGTCCGTGAGGGCGAGGACCTGGTCGGCGTCCTCAACATGCGCGACGTCGTCGGCGTCCTGTCCGGCGCCGCCGAGTTCGGCGCCGTCCCGCCCGCCCGCGGCTCCTAGGGCAGCGCCGGCGCGCCGACCTCCTCCACGAGGTCGGCCACCGAGTTGACGACCCGCGACGGGCGGTAGGGGAAGCGCTCCACCTCGTCGGGCGGTGACGCCCGGTCAGGACGAGGACGGTCTCGAGCCCGGCCTCGATGCCGGCCACGATGTCGGTGTCCATGCGGTCGCCGACCATGAGCGTGGTCTCCGAGTGGGCGTCGATGGCGTTGAGCGCCGAGCGCATCATCAGCGGGTTCGGCTTGCCGACGAAGTAGGGGTCGACGCGCGTCGCCCGGCTGATGAGGGCCGCGACCGAGCCGGTGGCGGGGAGCAGCCCGTCGGGCGAGGGGCCGGTCGGGTCGGGGTTGGTGGCGATGAAGCGCGCCCCGCCGGCGATCAGCTGGATGGCGCGCGCGATGCGCTCGAAGCTGTAGCTGCGCGTCTCGCCCAGGACCACGTAGTCGGGCGAGTGCTCGGTGAGCGTGTAGCCCGCCTGGTGGAGCGCCGTGGTCAGGCCCGCCTCGCCGATCACGAAGGCCGTCCCCCCGGGCCGCTGGTCCTCGAGGAACCGCGCCGTGGCGAGCGCCGAGGTCCAGATGCACTCCTCGGGGACCTCGAGACGCCGCATGCGCAGGCGCGCCGCCAGGTCACGGCGCGTGTAGATGGAGTTGTTCGTGAGGACGAGGAACGGGGTGCCGGTCTCCCGGAGCCGCTCCACGAGGCGGTCGGCGCCGGGGATGACCTGCTCCTCGCGCACGAGCACGCCGTCCATGTCCATCAGCCACGACCGGATCTCCCGGCGACCCATCCGCTCAGTCCCCCGGGACCCGCTCCTTGGGGTAGCCCGACCGCAGCGCCGACGGCACGTTGCGGACGAGCTCGATCGGGTTGCGGCGCAGATTGAAGCGCAGCCCCACCGGCGGGCGATCGTCGGGGCGGCCGTCCTTGGACGCCAGGACCTCCAGGTAGAGCTCCTCGACCCGGCGGGCGACCTCCGGCCACGAGTAGCGCTCCACCGCGACGGCGCGGCCCCGCTCGCCCCAGTCGCGGCGCCGATCCGCGTCGTCGAGCTGCTCGGCGATGCCGGCCGCGAGGGCCCCGGCGTCGCCGGGAGGGACGAAGCGGCCCGGCGCCCCGTCGCGGATGACCTGGCGGAAGCCGACGTTGTCGGCGCAGACGATCGGCGTGCCCGAGGCCATCGCCTCGAGCAGGACCACGCCGAAGGAGGCGAGGACGCAGGGCGCGGCGAAGACCGTCGCCTCGCGGTAGAGGCGCGGGCGCTCCCTGTCGAGCAGGCCCAGCCACCGGATCCGGTCCCAGACGCCGAGGCTCTTGGCCTGGCGGTGGTACACGGGACGCAACGGGCCGTCGCCGACCACCTGCACGACGAAGTCCCGCCCCTCGTCCTGGAGGATCCGCGCGGCCTGGAGGAGGATGTCGAGCCTGTTGCGCGTGTCGAAGCGGCCCACGAAGAGGATGCGCGGCGGGCCCGGCGGCCGCTCCTCGCCCGGCTCGAGCGGCCGGTACAGCTCCGTGTCGACCCCGTTCGGGATGACGTCGAAGGCCTGGTCGCGGAAGTAGGGCCGCAGCGCCGTCAGGCACGCGTCGGAGACCGCGATCAGGCGGTCGGTGCGCGCGATCGTGCTGCGCACGTACGCGAAGAAGTACTTGTAGCCCCAATGCCCGCCCTCGAAGTACGTGTGGAAGGTGCCGACGTTGACCGGCGCCCGCGACACCCTGATCGCCCACAGGCAGATGGTGGGCACGGCGAGCCCCTGCGCGTGGACGACGTCCATGCCCTCCAGGGCGCGGGCGATGCGCGGCTTCGCGCCGATGCCTGCGCTGATGCGGGCGAGCGACCCGTTGGACACGATCGGCATCGAGACCCCGATGCGGAGGGTGCGGTAGCCGTGCAGGGCGAGGTTCTCGGCGTCGGTCCGGCGCGCCATCCGCCGCATCCCGGGCGGCATGCTCGTGAGCACGGTGACGTCGTGCCCCCGGGCGGCCATCTCCTTGCTGAGGTTGTGGACGTGCTCGGGCATCCCCCCGAGGACCGGGTAGGCGTACTCGGTGGCCATCGCGATCCTCACGACGCCGCCCTCGCCCAGGGACGGGGCAGCGACCGCGTCAGCGGGTCGACGACCGCGAGCGCGAGGAGGACGCAGGCGGCGCCGCCGACGGCGTCCAGCCACCAGTGGTTCGCGGTCGCCATCACGACGTAGAGCATGGCCGCCGGCCAGAGGAAGGCGACCCAGCGCCAGCGCGAGCCGCGGTGCATCCAGACCAGCGTGAGGGCGAACAGGAGCGTGTAGCCGACGTGCATCGACGGCATGGCGGCGAACTCGTTGCGGAAGGGCTGGAACCACGACAGCGCCCCGCCGAGCTCGAGGCTGGCCTTCGTGGGGTCGTCGAGCCCGAGATCGGTCAGCCGGGGCGGCGCCAGCGGGTAGAGCCAGTAGCCGATGACCGCCAGGCCGTTGGCGACCCAGAACCAGTTGCGGAAGGCCGCATAGAAGCGACGGCGCCGGAACCACATCCAGAGGAACATGGCGACGAAGCCCGCCGTGTGGGCCAGCGTGTAGATCCAGGTGACGACGAACTCGCCGCCCGGCACGCCCTGGGTCCACTCCTGGACGTCGGGCTCGACGAAGAGGCCCACGGCCTCCTCCACGTCGATGACGTCGAGGGCGTGGCCGATCGGCGTGACGGGGCCGGAGACGCCGGCGACGTCCCGCAGCCACTCGTAGGCCACCATGAGGGCCAGGAAGAGGGCCAGCTCCGCGCCGATGGGCCATCTCGCGGCCCACGCTCGCGCGAGGGGCGACGTGCGGGCGGCGACGGTCACGGCGGCTGACGGTACCACGAGCCCAACGCCCCTCTCCCGGCTCCGCCTGACGGCGGGCGCGCCGTCCGAGGGGCTCAGCACGCCCTCTCCCGGCCCCGCCGGACAGCGGGGAGCGCCAGGGCCTTTGCTATCCTCGGCCGCGCCGGACGCGCGTCAACCCGGTCACCCAAGGCCGCCCGAGCGAGGTGCCCTCCAGAATGTCGGCGCTGCTCCTGCCGATCTACATCCTGATCTTCATCGGGCTGATCTACCTCGTCGGCGTCCGCCCGCAGCAGAAGCGGCGCAAGCAGCTCGAGGAGATCCTCCGCAATCTCCGGCCGGGCGACGAGGTCGTGACGGTCTCGGGGATCTACGGCACCGTCACGGAGGTCGAGGAGGGCGAGACCCTCCTGATCGAGGTCGCCGAGGACACCGACATCCGGGTGGCGAAGAGCTCGATCGCGCGCAAGGTCGCCGGCCCCGCGGCGGGCACCGACGTCTCGGCGGCCGCCGACGCCGACGCGGGCTAACTCCACCGGCGGGGGAGCCTCGTGAGGCGCCCGATCCTCCTGCTGGCGCTGGTCGTCGGCCTGGTCGCCGCGTCCGTGATCGCGATCGCGCTGAAGCCGACCGTGCTCGGCCTCGACCTCCAGGGGGGCGTGGAGGTCGTGCTTCAGGGCAAGCCGACCGAGCAGGCCCAGGTCACCGAGGAGGCCATCGACCGCTCGGTCGAGATCATCCGCGACCGCGTCGACGCGTTCGGCGTCGCCGAGCCCGAGATCCAGACCCAGGGCGACGACCAGATCGTCGTCGCGCTGCCCGGCGCCGAGGACCCGGAGCAGGTCGTCAACGACCTCATCAACCCGGCGCAGCTCATGTTCATCCCGTTCGAGGCCAACGTCGTCGGGCCCCCGGAGGGCAGCAGCCTCTACGACGCGGCCAAGCTCGCCGAGCGGACGGAGCCGGAGGAGGAGCGCGGCCTGCCGAGCTTCTACGCCTTCGACCGCGAGAGCAAGGAGCTCCTGGCCGGCCCGGAGAGCGACCGCGTGACCCTGCGCGAGGCGTTCCCGAACGACCGCATCCCGCCGAACGCCGAGGTCGTCGAGGTGCCCAGGGGCCTCTTCCTCGCCTTCGAGGAGACCCAGCGGTTCGAGACGCGGGAGTCCGGCACCGAGCAGCGCTGGTACGTCTTCCAGAACAACCCCGGCCTGACGGGCCAGGACGTCAGCTCGGCGAGCGCCCGCCTCGAGACGCAGGGCATCGGCGGCAACCGCTGGATCGTGGCGATGGACTTCACCGGCGACGGCCGGGAGAAGTTCCAGGACCTCACCCGCCAGCTGGCGGTCGAGGGGAACCTCAAGAACCAGCTCCAGCGCTTCGCGATCATCCTCGACGGCGAGATCGTCTCGAACCCGACGGTCAACTACAACGACTACCCCGCCGGGATCGACGGCCGCAACGGCGCCCAGATCGAGGGGGACTTCAGCCAGGACGAGGCCCAGACCCTCGCCACCCAGATCAACTCCGGCGCCCTGCCGATCGAGCTCGAGGTCATCAGCCAGAAGCAGGTGTCGGCGACCCTGGGCGAGGAGTCGCTGAACCAGGCGCTGATCGCGGGGGTCGTCGGCCTCGTGCTGGTGATCCTCTTCCTGATCGGCTACTACCGCTTCCTCGGCGTGATCGCGGCCCTGGGGCTGATCGTCTACGGGATCCTGCTCTACGCGATCATCGTGCTGGTGCCGATCACGCTGACCCTGCCCGGGATCGCCGGCATCATCCTCACGATCGGCGTCGCGGCCGACGCCAACGTCGTCATCTTCGAGCGCATACGCGAGGAGGCGCGGGCGGGGAAGACGCCCCGGGCGGCGATCCTCGCCGGCTACAAGAAGGGCCTCAGCGCGATCATCGACGCGAACGTCGTGACGTTCGCGACCGCGGCGATCCTGTTCCTGTTCGCGAGCGCCGGCGTCAAGGGCTTCGCGTTCACGCTGCTGATCGGCGTCCTGCTGTCGCTGTTCACGGCGGTCGTGGCGACCCGCGCGGTCGTCAACGTGCTGGCCGAGACCCGCTTCCTGCGCGACGACCGCTACATGGGCCTCAACCAGCGGGAGATCCGCTGGAAGATGGACGTCGTCGGCAAGTGGAAGCTGTGGATGGCGATCTCGTTCGTGCCGATCGCCATCGGCACCATCTTCATCGCCGCCAACGGCCTCAACCTCGGGCTCGACTTCGAGAGCGGCACGCGGGTGGAGGCCCTGTTCGAGCGGCCCGCCACCGAGGACGGCGTGCGCCAGGTCACCCAGGAGCTCGGCCTGCCGGACGCCAAGATCCAGGCCACCAGCGAGGAGATCGACGGGCAGCGGATCGACGGCTTCCAGGTCCAGACCGAGACCCTCCAGCCCGACCAGCTCCAGGAGCTGCGCCGCGGCCTCGACGCGGAGTACGGGCTCCAGGGCGGCGACTTCCAGTCGGTGGACACCGTCGGGCCCGTGCTGGGAGAGCAGATCATCCGCAATGCGATCTGGGCGATCCTGCTCAGCTTCGCGGTGATCGCCGCCTACCTGACGGTCCGCTTCGAGTACAAGCTCGCCATCCCGGCGCTGCTGTCGGTGATCCACGACGTCTGGCTCTCGCTCGGCCGATCTACTCGGTCACCGGGCCGCGAGATCACGAGCGCGACCGTCGCCGCGCTGCTCACGATCCTCGGCTACTCGCTCTACGACGTCGTGATCGTGTTCGACCGCATCCGCGAGAACCAGGCGATCATGCGCCGCGCGTCCTACCGCGACATCGTCAACACCTCGGTGCACCAGACGCTGACGCGGTCGTTCATCACGGGCCTGACCACGCTGATCCCGCTCGCCGTGCTGTACTTCTTCGGCGGTGACACGCTCAAGGACTTCGCCTTCGCGCTGCTCGTCGGGCTGCTCTCGGGCACCCTCTCGTCGATCGGCATCGCCGCGCCGCTGGCGGCGCTGTGGAAGGAGCGCGAGCCCGAGCAGCGGCGGCGGGCGGCGAAGGTCGAGCGCCGCGCCGCGGCCGTGGCGTCCGACTCCGACGTCGTCGACCTCGAGACGCTCGCGCGGGCCGAGGCGGCCCTGGACGCCGAGCTGCGCCTGGAGGATGGCGGCGGCTCCCCCGCCGAGGTCGAGGCCGAGGCCGAGGAGGAGCCCCGGCAGCTCGAGGCTGGCGAGCCGGAGGAGCAGGAGCCCGAGCCCGAGCCGAGCCCGAGCCCGAGGCCGAGCCGGAGCCCGAGGCCGAGCCGGAGCCCGAGGCCGAGCCGGAGCCTGTGGCCGAGCCGGAGCCCGCGGCCGAGCCGGAGCCCGTGGCCGAGGCCGAGCTGCCGGCGGAGGGCGGCGACGCCGCGCCCGTTCCCGGCGGCGACGACGAGGCGCCGCCGCCGCGGCGCGGACACCCACCCCCGACCGGCAGCGCCGACACCGTCAAGTGCAAAAGAGGAGACGCAGATGACCAGCGTGCGCGAGGGTATGGAGCAGGCCGTGCTCATGTCGATCGGGGCTGCGGCACTCACCCGCGAGCGGGCCGAGGCCGCGGCGTCGGAGCTCGTCCGCAAGGGCCAGATGGGCAGTGACGAGGGCAAGCAGGTGGTGGATCGCCTGATGACCCGCGTCCGCGCCGAGGGAACGCCCACGGCCGGCATCGTCGGAAAGGTGGAGGGCGGCGTCCAGGGCGTCCTGCGTGAGCTCGGCCTGGTGACCCGGTCCGAGCTGGAGGACGTGCAGCTGCGGCTGATGGAGCTGGAGCACCGCATCTCGCTGCTGGAGCGCGGCCCCGGGGCCGACTGACCCGACCACGGCGTCGCCGCCGTGAGAGCGGGCCACGCCCGCGGGCGAGCCCTGGCCCGTCCGCCTGCGCTGATACCTTGGCCCGCATGGCGCGCGGCGAACGGCGGCAGAACCTTGCGCGTCTCGGCGAGATCGCGCAGGTGGCCGCCCGCCACGGCTTCGGCTACGTCTTCGGTCGCAAGGAGGCCCCCCCGGAGCAGGTGGACGGGGCCGCCCCCGCCCGCAGCCGCGGCCGCCGCGTCCGCGAGATGCTCGACGAGCTCGGCCCGACCTTCGTCAAGTTCGGCCAGCTCCTGTCGACCCGTCCGGACATCGTGCCGCCGGACATCCTCGAGGAGCTGCGCGGCCTCCAGGACGACGCCCGCCCGGAGCCGTTCGAGCGCATCCGCGGCGTCGTCGAGGCCGAGCTCGGCCTGACGATCGAGCAGGTCTTCACCGAGTTCGACGAGGAGCCGATCGCGGCGGCGTCGATCGGCCAGGTCCACCGGGCCGCGCTCCCCGGGGGCCAGCAGGTCGTGGTCAAGGTCCAGCGCCCCGATGCCGAGCGCCAGATCGAGGCCGACATCCAGCTCCTCTACCAGGCGGCGAAGGTCGCGCGCGAGCGCATCCAGCGCCTGCAGTTCATCGACCTGGTCGAGACGGTGGACGAGTTCGCCCGCACCGTGCGGCGCGAGCTGGACTACGGCATCGAGGCGCGCAACGCCGAGGTCTTCCGGCGCAACTTCGCCGGCGATGAGACCGTCTCCGTGCCGAGGATCTACTGGCGCTACACCACCGCCCGGGTGCTCACGATGGAGCGCGTCGAGGGCACCAGCCTCCGCCAGCTCGACCTGGACGAGTGGACCGCCGCCGACCGGGTGACCCTCGCGAACCGCATCACCCAGACCTGGATGCAGATGGTCTTCGGGGACGGCTTCTTCCACGCCGACCCGCACCCGGCCAACATCCTCGTGCGCGACCCGGACCGCATCAGCGTGGTCAACTGCGGCATGACCGAGCAGCTCAGCCAGCGCGACCGCGAGGCGCTGATGCGGCTCCTGCTCGACATCCTCAACCAGGACGCCGAGCGCCTGCCGCGGCGCCTGCGGGCGCTGGGCGTGCGCTTCCCGCACGCCAAGGAGGAGGAGCTGGCCGACCGGCTGGCCGTCACCGTGCAGCGCTACTCGGCCAGCGCCATCGGCGATATCGACATCCGCGAGGTGCTGAGGGAGATCTTCGGGACGGTGTACGCGATCGGCGTCACCCTCCCCGCGCGCTGGGTGATGCTCGACAAGGCGGTCGCCACCCTCGCCGGGGTCGTGCTCGAGGTCTCCCCCGACTTCAACGTGTTCGAGGCCGCCCGCCCCTACGCGGTGCGGCTGGCGACCGATCGCTACCGCCCCGACCGCATCGCCGGGCGCGTGCGCTCCGACGTCGGCCGCTACGCCGAGGCCATGCTCGACTACCCCTTCCAGGTCTCGGAGCTGCTCGACGAGTTCCGGGAGGGGGACGTCCAGATCCGCATCCGCCCGGAGGGCTTCGACGAGGCCGTCAACAAGCTCGAGGCGGGCGCCAACCGGGTCGTCCTCGCCGTCGTCGCCGCGGCCCTGTTCATCGCCTCCGCCGTGATCGCGGTCTTCGACGCACTACGCCGACGTCGCCGGCCTGTCGCTGCTGGCGCTCCCGGGGATCGTCGCGGCGATCGTGCTCGTGGCGTGGCTCTGCGTCGGCATCTTCCGCTCGGGCCGCTGGTGAGCTGGCGCGCCGCACGGGCGGGCTTCGCCGAGGTCGCCGCGCTCGAGGACGCCCTCGGCCTGCCCGAGCCGGTCGCGTGGGCGCTCGTCCGCCGCGGCCTGGGCGACCCCGCCGCCGCGCGGGCGTTCCTGGCATCCGACGGGCCCCTCGCGCCGCCCGAGGACCTCGCGGGGATCGGGGAGGCCGCCGACCGCCTGGCGCGGGCGGTCCGGCGCGGGGAGCCCATCGCGGTGCACGGCGACTACGACTGCGACGGGGTCTGCTCGACCGCCGTGCTGCTCACCGCCCTGCGGGGCCGTGGCGGGGCGGTCGAGGCGTTCCTCCCGAGCCGCTTCGCCGACGGCTACGGGGTCGCGGGCTCCACGGTCGAGCGGCTGGCGGCCGGCGGGGCGCGGGTGCTCGCCTGCGTCAACTGCGGGACGTCGGCCGTGGAGGCGCTGACCCGCGCCGCGGAGCTCGGGCTGGAGCCGATCGTGCTCGACCACCACCTGGCGGGCGGCCGCCGCCCCCCCGGGATCATCGCCAACCCGGCGCTGGGCCGGCCGGCCGAGGACCTGCCGGCGGCCGTCGGGGTCGTCCACATGGCCGTGCGGGCGCTCGCGGCGCGGCTCGACGGCGGGGCGCTGGCCCCCGACCCCGACGAGGGGATCGACCTCGTCGCGCTCGCCACGGTGGCGGACGCGGTCCCGCTCATCGGCGACAACCGCCGCCGGGTGGCCCAGGGGCTGCGGGCCATCCGCGAGCGCCCCCGGCCGGGCATCGCGGCCCTGTGCGCCGCCGCCGGGATCGAGCCGCGGACGGTCAGCGCCCACACCCTCGGCTTCACCCTGGCGCCGTGCATCAACGCCGCCGGGCGCCTGGCGCATGCCGACCGGGCCCTCGAGCTGCTGCTCGCGCCCGACCGGGAGACCGCCGACCCCATCGCGGCGGAGCTCTGGGAGCTGAACGCCCGCCGACGCGAGGTGGAGCAGGAGATCCTCGAGGCGGCCGTCGCGCAGCACGAGGCCGAGCCGGACGAGATCCGCGACAGCCGGGGCGATCGTGGTGGCGGGCGACGGCTGGCACGAGGGCGTCGTCGGCATCGTCGCCGCCCGCATGGTCGAGCGCTTCGAGCGGCCCGCGATCGTCCTCGCGCGCGACGGCGACTCGGCGAAGGGGTCGGGCCGCAGCCTCGCCGGCGTCGACCTCCACGGTCTCGTGGGGGCGGCCTCGGCGTCGCTGACGCGCTGGGGCGGTCACGCGGGGGCGGTGGGGCTCGAGCTCCCGGCCTCGGCGGTCGCCCGCTTCCGCGACGAGCTGCTGCTGGCCGCAGAGGGCGCCCGGGCGGCGATCGCGCGGGCGCGCGTGAAGGCCGTGGACGCCGTCGTCGGCGGCCGCGACCTGACCCTCGCGACGGCCGAGGCGATCGAGGCGCTCGCGCCCTTCGGCCGCGGCAACCCCTCCGTGCGGCTCGTCGTGCCGGGGGCCGAGCTCGAGTCGCCGGCCCGGGTCGGGGATGGCCGGCACCTGCAGGTGCGGCTGCGCTCCTGCGGCGCCCACGCCCGGGCGGTCGGGTTCCGGATGGGCGAGCGGGCCTCCGCGCTCGACCTCGACGAGCGTCACGACGTCGTGTTCTCGCTCGACGTGGAGCGCTGGCAGGGCCTCGTGGGCCCGCGCGTCACGGTCGAGTCGCTCGAGGAGCTCGGGCCGCGCGACGTCCTGCCGGCCCAGTGCGCCCAGCCGTGCGACGCCCGCTGCCCCGACCGGGTGCCCCTCGCCGACCTGCGGGCGATGCTCGACGACGATCCGCTCGCCGTGCCCGAGCCGCCGGCCGGCGACGCCGCCCCGCCGCTGGGGCTGCGCGACCGGCGCGGGGAGGGCTCGTCGCTCGCCGTGCTCGCGGCCCTGGCCGGCGCCGACCGCGGCGTGGTCGCCGTGGTCTGCGACGTCGCCCGCCGGCGCCCGGCGCTCGAGACGGCGCTCGAGCCCGGGCGCCTCGGCGCCGAGGTCGCCGTCCTGGCGGGCGGGCGCTGCGATCCGGGGGCGATGGTCGCCCGCCTCGCGCGCGCCCGGGGGGTCCCCGCGCTCGTGATGGTCGACTACGCCCGCCTTGGGGAGGTGGAGCCGCCCGAGGGCATGCACCTGGCGCTGGTCGACCCGCCCGCATCGGCGGCCGACGCGGCGTGGGCCGTCCACCGCGCGGCGGGCCGCTGGCTGCACCTGGCCTGGAGCGAGGGCGAGGCCGACCTCGCCCTTCGGGTCGCCGAGGAGGAGTGGGAGCTGCGCCCCGCCGTCACCGCCCTCTGGCGGGCGCTCCGCGCCCGCGGCCCCCTGACGTGGGACCGGGAGCTGGAGGAGGCGCTGCTGGGCGACGGGCCCGCGATGCGGCCGCCGCGGGTCGCCGCCCGGGCGCTCTGCGTCCTGCGCGAGCTCGGCCTCGTCGAGGTCGGCGACGCGGGCGTGCGCGCGGCGGTCGGATCCCGAGCGGCGCGAGCTCGAGGCGTCGCCGACCTACCGCGCCTGCCGCGCGCGCCTGGAGGAGGCGCGCGCGTTCCTCGCCCTCGCGCCGACGCTCGACGTGCTCGCGCGCCCGGCTCCCCGGTGCCGGTCAGCACGTAGCCCATCGCGGCGCGGCTGGACCGAAGCCGGGGGACCCATGGTCCTTGACGCCGCGACCGCGCGAGTGGGATAGCTCCACGGATCCGCCGGGACCGGACCCGGGCGGCGCGACCAGGAGGATGGAATGCCGAAGCCCCTCGCCCGGTGGCTCGTCGCGATCGCGGCCACGGCCCTGCTGGCCGGGCTGCTGCCGGGCGCCGCGACCGCGACGCGGCCCAGCACGCAGGCCGAGATCGACGGGATCCTGGCCGCCGTTCAGCGCTCCCCGCTGCTGGCGAAGATCCCGGGCCGGCCCTTCATCGTCACCCAGATCACGATCTCGACCGCGTCGGCGAGCCCCCTCTACGCCTCGGGCGTCGTGTCGCCGCGGAAGGTCTCGGGGCGCCGGCGCGCGCCGATCGAGCTCCTCTTCCGGCAGAACGCCGACGGCTCCTGGGCCCTGCTCGACTTCGGCCACAACTTCTGCGGCGACGCCGACGTCCCGGGACCGGTGCTGCGGGACCTGTTCGACACGAGCTGCGGCGGATCCGGGGGCGGCTCGCAGGCCGGGAAGGGCTTCGCCGTGCTGGGCACCGCGGTCGCGGGGCCCACGACCGCGAAGCTGATCGCCGTGCGCGGCGCGCCGCGTGGAGGGGTGCAGCCGGGCAGCGTCTTCCTCGCGGTGGCGGTGAACCGCAGGGTGGTGGTCGAGCAGACCGTCGGCCGCCCGCTCGGCTTCAACTGGAACCTGCTGAACCGCCCCGGCGGCGGCGGGGTGATCGCCCTGGCCTCGGCCGGCGGCGGGCCCCAGTACATCACCGTCACCGTGCGCAAGAGCGCCAGCGCCTACGGGACCCAGTCGTACACCTTCGCCTCGAGCGTCCTGCTGCCCGCGCGGGGGACCCTGCCCACCTCGAGCTGAGTTTCCCCCTTCCGACCGGCGGGGCCGCCCGCCGGTCGCGGTATCCTCGGGGCATGGCGAACGACCTCGCGGACATCGGGCTCGCGCTCGAGTCGGCCGACCCGGAGCTCGAGCAGCTCATCGGGGAGGTCGCCGAGCACCATCCGGACCTCGACCGGGACGCCGTCCGGCGCGCCTACGCCTTCGCCGAGGAGCGCCACCGCGCCCAGGTGCGCGACTCCGGCGAGCCCTTCATCACCCACCCGCTGGGCTGCGCGCGCATCTGCGCGGGGCTGGGCCTCGACGGCAGCGCGGTCGCGGCGGCGCTGCTCCACGACACGGTCGAGGACACGAACGCCAGCCTCGACGACATCGAGCGGCTGTTCGGCGCTGAGGTCGCCTCGCTGGTCGACGGCGTCACGAAGCTCTCGAAGCTCCACTTCGACAGCCGGGAGGAGCATCAGGCCGAGGGCTATCGCAAGCTGATCGTCTCGATGTCCGGCGACATCCGCGTGCTGATCATCAAGCTCGCGGACCGCCTGCACAACATGCGGACGCTCGCGTACATGACCAAGCCGAAGCAGATCCAGAAGGCCAAGGAGACGCTCGAGGTCTACGCGCCGCTCGCGCACCGCCTCGGGATCCACTCACTCAAGTGGGAGCTCGAGGACCTCGCCTTCGCGACCCTCCACCCGCGCCGCTACCGCGAGATCCAGCAGATGGTCAACCAGCGCCGGCCCGACCGCGAGGCCTTCATCGAGCAGGCGGGCGGCATCCTCAGCCGCGAGCTCGAGGCCGTCGGCATCACCGGCGTCGAGATCATCGGGCGGGCGAAGCACTTCTACTCGATCTACGAGAAGATGACCCGCAAGGGCAAGGAGTTCAACGAGATCTACGACCTCACCGCGATGCGCGTGATGGTCGAACTCGGTGAAGGACTGCTACGGGGCGGTGGGGATCATCCACTCGCTCTGGAAGCCCCTGCCCGGGCGGTTCAAGGACCTGATCGCGATGCCCAAGCCGAACATGTACCAGAGCCTCCACACCACCGTGCTCGGCCCCGAGGGCAAGCCGCTCGAGATCCAGATCCGCACGTACGCGATGCACCGCACGGCCGAGTTCGGGGTGGCCGCGCACTGGCTCTACAAGGAGGGCAAGGCCGACCAGCCGGCCTGGGTCTCGCGGATGATGGACTGGCAGAGCGAGACGCGCGACCCGGCCGAGTTCCTCGAGGCCCTGCGCTCGGACCTCTACTCGGACGAGGTCTACGTGTTCACGCCCAAGGGCGAGGTGCGCGACCTGCCGGCCGGCGCGACGCCCCTCGACTTCGCCTACGACGTCCACACGGACGTCGGCCACCGCTGCGTCGGCGCGAAGGTCAACGGCCGCATCGTGCCGCTCACCTACACGCTCCAGTCGGGGGACTTCGTCGAGATCCTCACCTCGAAGGCCCCGCGCGCGCCGTCGCGCGACTGGCTGAACCTCGTCAAGACCACCAAGGCGCGCTCGAAGATCAGCCAGTTCTTCCGCCGCGAGCGGCGCGAGGACGCCGAGCACCAGGGCCGCGAGGCGCTCCAGGAGAGCCTGCGCAAAGCGGGCCTGCCGAGCCAGCGGGTGGCCGGCTCGCCGCTGCTCCTGGAGGTCATCCAGGAGATGGGCTTCCGGAAGGCCGACGAGTTCTACATCTCGCTGGGGCTGGGCAAGACGTCGGTCCAGGTGGTGGTCAACAAGATCCTGCGCCGCCTGAAGGCCGGCCAGTCCGTCGCCGAGGAGGCGGCGCCGCGGGGTCGCGCCCCGGGGGCGGCGGCCGCACACGGCGACGGCCTCCAGCGACCTGGGCATCGAGGTCGACGGCCTCGCCGACGTGCTCGTGCGCCTGGCCAAGTGCTGCAAGCCCGTGCCGGGCGACCCGATCCTGGGCTACATCTCGCTGGGCCGCGGCATCACGATCCACCGCGAGGACTGCCCGAACGCCAAGGCGCTGCAGCGCAACCCCGAGCGGTTCACCGACGTGCGCTGGGGCGGCGCCAACCAGCAGTCGTTCCGGGTCGAGATCGCGGTGGACGCCTGGGACCGGGCGCGGCTGCTCGAGGACCTCTCGCGCTCCTTCGCCGAGAACGGCGTGAACATCATCTCGGCGCACTGCGCGATGGAGGACCAGATGGTCCACGACCGCTTCACGGTGGAGGTGGCCGACATCGACACCCTGAAGGCCGCGATCAACACGCTCCGCCACGTGGAATCGGTCTTCGACGCCTACCGCGTGACGCCCGGCTCCTGACGCCCGGGCGCCCCGGAGGCGACCGGGACACCTGGTACCCTGGCGCCCCGTGGAGTGGCTCGATCTCGTCGTCCCGGCGGTGGCCATCCTGGCGCTGTTCGCCGCGATCGGCCTCATCGTCACGGCGGTCCGGCAGGGTCGCGCCATCCGCCGCCTGGAGGAGCGCCTGGCCCGCACCGGCGACTCCGCCGTGGAGGCGCCGCTGCAGCGCATCGCCGACCTCCAGGCCCGCCATGCCCCCTCATCGGGCGGCCCGGACATCCAGCGCCAGCTGCGCGTCGGCGCGGCGGTGGGCGTGAGCGCCCTCGTGCTCGTCGCCCTCGTCGGCGGCGTCTGGTACCTGTTCATCCGCGACGACGACGGCTCGGCCTCGGCGGACACCGGCCGTCCCGCGGCGGCGACCCAGCAGACCCAGACCGCGCCCGCCGCGCCGCCGCCCGATCAGGCCGCGGTGCCCGACGAGGTCCCCACGATCGACAAGAGCGCCCACACCGTGGCCGTCTTCAACGCCAGCGGCATCGACGGGGTCGCCGGCGACATCGTCGCCCCCGCGCTGGAGAACGAGGGCTACCAGGTCCCGCTCGTGGCCAATCCGCCAGACGGCGACACGGACCGCCAGAAGTCGGTCGTCATGTACAGCGACGGCCAGCGCAGGGCGGCGCAGAACGTCGCCAAGGACCTCGGCATCGCGCGCGCGCCGCCCCTCGACGGATACACGACCGACCAGGTCGGCGACGTGGACGTGATCGTGCTGGTCGGGCTCGACATCGCCAACAACGGGATCGCTGCCACGCCGTAGTCACGGTACGAGCGGCCTCGGCGAGTTGTCGGCGGGGCGCCGGCGGGGTACGCTGCGCTTCCGCGAGTTCGTGCCGATCGGCACGAAGAAAGGGAGGCCACGATGGCCGTCTACCCGGCGACCGCCGCCGGGCGTGCCCGGGCCGACGTGCACCGCCTCAGGCTGTCTCGGCACCAGGTGTACGCGTGCCGCTCATGCCGCGACGCCGTCCGAGTGACGAGCGCGCACTACCTGCCGGAAGGCTGTCCCGCGTGCGGGGCGTCCACCTGGGGGGACGACCTGCGCTGCGCGAACCGCCTCGAATGCGACGCCGTCCGTCGCCCCGGGATCCGGGGCCGCGCCCACTGCCACGCCTGTGGGCACAGCGTCTGGACCCTGGTGAGCGCCAGGCGACCGGCGCGCCTGGCGAGCTAGCGCCGGTCAGGCGGGGGGCGATCCGTGCCCCCCGCCACCCGGCGTCTCGATCCCGAGCACGTCCCCCGACCGCAGGCGGCCGCGCCACTTGGAGGGAAGCTCCCGCCCGTTGAGCGTCGTGCGCCCCGGCGCGCCGTCGGCCCCCCCGAGCCGTCCCGCCGGCCCGCGGCGGCGCCGCTCGGCGATGACCGAGGCGTCGCAGTCGGCCAGGACCTCGAGCCGCCGCTCGACGCCGTCGCCCCCGCGATGGGCCCCGGCGCCGCCCGACCCGCGCCGCAGCCGGTACGCGGCGACGCGCAGGGGGTAGGCGGCCTCGAGCGCCTCCACCGGCGTGTTGAGGGTGTTGCTCATCGCCACGTGGACGCCGGAGGGCCCGTCCGCGCGCGACGAGGCCCCCTGACCGCCGCCGATGGTCTCGTAGTAGGTGAAGCCCGCCTCGCCGAGGGTGACGTTGTTCATGGTGCCCTGGCCCTGGGCGGGCACGTCGACCGCGCCTCCCAGGGCCGACATCACCGCGTTGACGATGCGGCTGGAGGTCTCGACGTTGCCGCCGGCGACGGCGGAGGGCGGGAGCGCGCAGACCAGGCTGCCGGGCGGGGCGATCACCTCCACCGGGGCGAAGGCGCCGGCCGAGGCCGGGATGTCGGGGTCGGTGAGCGCGCGGACCACGAAGTAGACCGCCGAGCGGGTGACGGCGGGAGGGCAGTTGCAGTTCCCCGGGCCGGCGGGGTCGGTGCCGGTGAAGTTGACCGTCAGGCCGTCGCCCGCGACCGTCGCCGCGACCCTGATCCAGAGGTCGCCCTCGGCCACGCCGTCGCCCTCGAGGGCCTCGGCCGCCTCGTAGCGGCCGTCGGGCATCGCTGCGATGGCCGCGCGGGTGCGGCGCTCGGCGTACTCGAGGAGCGCCGCGAACGCCGTGCGGAGCCGCCCGGCGCCGTGGCGGGCGCCGACCTCCGCGAGCCGGCGCTCGGCCAGCCGGTGGGCCGCGAGCTGAGCCCGCACGTCGCCCTCGCGCTCACCGGGCGTGCGGCTGTTCGCGAGCACGATGTCGAGCACGTCGGCCACGAGCGCCCCGCCCGCGGCGAGGCGCACGGGCGGGATCACCAGGCCCTCCTGCAGCAGCTCCCGCGAGCCGGCGGGCATGCTCCCGGGCGCCATGCCGCCCACGTCGGCGTGGTGCGCCCGCGTGACGGCGTAGGCGGCGACCTCCCCGTCGAGGGGAACCGCGGAGATCATCGTGAGGTCGGGGAGGTGGGTCCCCCCCCGGTAGGGGTCGTTGACGAGCCAGACCTCGCCGGGGGCCGCGCCGCGGGCGCGCGCCGCGTCGACCGCCTCGGGCATGGCGCCCAGGTGCACGGGGATCGACGCGGACTGCACCACCATCCGGCCGCCGGCGTCGAAGATCGCCGTGCTGCAGTCGCGCCGCTCCTTGATGTTCGGGCTGAAGGCGCTGCGCACGAGCGCCGCCTCCATCTCCTCCGCGACGGCGCGCAGCGCGTTGGCCATCACCTGGAGGGTGACGGGATCCATCAGGGGCCCCGCTCCAGCAGGATCCCGCCGATGGGGTCCTCGCGCGCCGTCCATCCCTCGGCGACCCAGCAGGTCGCCCCGTCCATCGGGATCACGGCCGGGCCGCGGGCCGGGGGGCCGAGCTCCCGGGCCGGAAGGTCCGGATCCGCCCCGGGCCGCTCGGCCGCCAGGCGCAGCGAGACGGCCTCGACCTCACGCCCGGGCTCGGCGTCGCCGTAGCGGGACTCGTGGGCGGCGTGGAAGGCGTCCGCGAGGGCCGCCTCGGGCGCCCCGGGGTCCCAGTCGACCGTGAGCGAGTGGCTCTGGCCTGCATAGCGGCAGTCGGCGGCGGCCCGCTGGGCCGCGCCGGGCAGCTCGTCGGCCGCGCGCGCGGCGAGGGGGGCGAGGAGGGCGGCGAGGTCGTCGCCGGCATCGACGCGCGCCAGCACCGTCTGCACGTAGTCGCGCCGCTCGCCGGCCATGACCAGTCCGAGCGCCGCCAGCACCCCCGCGGCCGGCGGGGCCACCACGCGGCTCACACCGAGCTCGTCGGCGACCGCGCAGGCGTGCAGGGGCCCGGCGCCGCCGAAGGCGATCAGCGCTGCCTCGCGCGGGTCCTCGCCGCGCTCGACGCTCACGAGCCGCAGCGCCCGGACCATCTCCTGGACCGCGACCGCCAGGATCCCCTCGGCGCAGGCCTCCAGCCCCATCCCGAGCTCGCCCGCGAGGGCCCCGACCGCCTCCCGTGCGGCCGCCGGATCGAGCGTGATCGCGCCGCCGAGGGGCGCGTCGGCAGGGAGCCGGCCGAGGACCACGTTGGCGTCGGTCACGGTCGGGAGGGTGCCACCGAGGCCGTACGCCGCCGGGCCGGGGCGCGCGCCCGCCGACCCGGGACCCACGCGCAGCGCGCCGCCGGAGTCGGCCCAGGCGATGCTGCCGCCCCCGGCCGAGACCGTCGCCACGTCGAGCATCGGCAGGTGGAGCGGGTGCCCTGCGATGACGGTCTCGCTGGTGCGCGCGGGGGACCCGTCCCGTACGAGCGCGACGTCGCACGAGGTGCCCCCCATGTCGAACGTCAGGGCCAGCGCCGCGCCCTCGCGCGCGGCGAGGCGGGCGGCGCCGATCACGCCCCCGGCCGGGCCGCTCAGCACCGTCCACGCGGCGTGCTCGGCCGACGACTCGATCGGCAGCACCCCGCCGCTCGACTGCATGATCGCCGGCGCGGGCAGGCCGGCCGCGCCGGCGCGCTCCCCCAGGCGCTCGAGGTAGCTGCGCAGCACCGGCGTCAGGTAGGCGTTGACCGCCGTGGTCGAGAGGCGCTCGTACTCCCTGATCTCGGGCAGCACCTCGCTCGAGGCGCTCACGTGGACGCCGGGCAGGGCCTCGCGCAGCGCCGCGGCCACCGCCCGCTCGTGGCCGGGGTGCGCGAAGGAGAACAACAGGCCCACGGCGACGGCCTCGGCGCCGTCGGCCCGCACCGCCTCGACGGCGCGCGCCAGCGAGCCGGGGTCGAGCGGGCGCAGCACCCCCTCCGGCCCGCAGCGCTCGGCGACCTCGTGGCTGCGATCGTGCGGGATCAGCGGGGGAGGGTGGTGGACGTCGAGGCGGTAGAGCGAGGCCCGGGTCTGACGCCGCAGCTCCAGGAGGTCGCCGAAGCCCTCGGTCGCGACCAGCGAGGTGCGGGCGCCCTTGCCCTCCAGCAGGGCGTTGGTCCCGACGGTCATGCCGTGGCCGAAGCGGACGACGTCGGACGGGCTCAGGCCCGCCCCGTCGAGGGCGGCCAGCACCGCGGCGACGACGCCCTCGCTCTGGTCGTCGGGCGTGGTCGGGACCTTGGCCGTGACGAGCCGGCCCCCCGCCACGACGGCGGCGTCGGTGAACGTGCCGCCCACGTCGACGCCGACCAGCGCGCCTTCCGGCGCTGACGAGGGCGCATCTATCATCGGCGCCGCACTCTAGTGTCCCGCCCCCCAGGAGTCCCCGTCCGCCCTCCCGCAGCCGCGCTCGCGCTCGCGGCCCTCGCCCTGACCGCCGCGACGGCCGCGGGCCTGCCCGCCGTGTCCGGGCCACCGGGGGCGCTGCTGCGGGCCGCGCCCGCGGAGCTCTCGCCCGGACCGCCGAACGGCGACTTCTCCGCCGGGCTCGCCGGCTGGACGGTCCAGGGGCGGGAGGCGCCGCAGGCCCTGGCCAGGGGCGTGCGCCTCAGCGCCAACACCACCCTCGTGTCGCCGGCCTTCGAAGTCCCGGCCGGGGCGCAGGCGCTGGCCGTCACGGCGCGCGCCGCCTCCTCGTCGGCGCTGCATCGAGGTGCGCGCCCGCCCCGCCGAGGGCGGCCCCGACATCCCGCTCGGCACGCTCGAGCCCGGCCCGCGGGCGCGCCGGCTCGCGGTCGCGGCGGGGCCGGTGGCGGGCCGGGTCGCGCGCGTGGTGCTCGACCCGGTGCCGGCGCTGGGGGCGTCCGTCGACGTCCTGCGGGTCGGGCCTGTGACAGCCCCCCTTCCGGGCTGGACGGCGCGCGGCGCGCCGGACGTCGCCGGGAGGCCGGGCCGCCGGCTCCTGCGAGCCTCAGAGCCCCTGGAGCTGTCGTCGCCGGCGTTCCGGCCCGGCCCGGGCTCCCGTGGGCTGCTGGTGGCGGTGCGCGGCGACGGCGTGCTCCGCGCGGCCGCCGGTGGGCGACGGGTGACCGCCCGCGCGACCGCGAGCTGGCGCGACGTCGTCGTGCCGCTCGGCTCGCGCGCCCTGGCGACGCTCAGCCTCGACGCGCGGCCCGGCGGCGGGCCGATCGAGCTGCGCGACCTCGGCGTCGTGCTCCGCGCCACGCGCGCGACCGGGGTGCGGGCGCGGCGGGCCGGGGGACGGGTGCGCGTCGAGGCGCGGCTCGGCCCCGCGGGGGGGCGCCTGGCCGCCGAGCTGCGCGACGGGCGGGGACGCCGCGTCGCGCGGGGGCGCTCGGACGCCGCCGGGCGCCTGCGGCTCAGCGCGCGGGCCGCCGGGAGGCTGACCCTGATCGTGCCGGGCGACCGCACGCGCATCGGCCTCCGCGCCCGGATATCGTGGGCTCGTCCTGACCGCGAGCCCGGACGCGGCGCGTCGGGGAGGAGGGTGACCGGTGTCCGTCGCAAAGACCATCGAGCTCAGCGCGATCTCGCCGAACAGCTTCGAGGACGCCATCCGGGAGGCCATCAACAAGTCGGGCAGAGCCTCCGCAACATCGAGGGCGCGTGGGTCAAGGAGCAGAAGGTCGTCATCGCCGACGGCGAGATCAAGGGCTTCCAGGCGATCATCAACCTGACCTTCGTCGTCGAGTAGGCCCGCTCAGAACTCCTGGATGGTGGGGCGCATCAGGATCTCGTTGACGTCGACGTGGGGAGGTTGCCCGAGCGCGAACATCGCCGCCCGGGCGACGTCCTCCGGCGTCAGCTGCTCGCCGCCGACCGGATCGTCGTAGAAGGGCGTCTCGACGGTCCCCGGCGAGAGCAGGGTCACGCGGACGCCGCTCCCGTGCGAGCTCCTGGCGGGCGGCCTCCGCCATCGCGGTGACGGCCCACTTGGTGCACGAGTAGAGCGACCCCGGCACGACCTTGCGGCCCGCGACCGACCCGATCAGCAGGAGGTGGCCCCGGCTCTCGCGCAGCGCCGCGAGGCTCGCCCGGATGGTCAGGGCGGCGCCGTAGACGTTCGTCAGCACCATCTCGCGCCAGTGCTCGGGCGACTCCTGCAGGAACCCCCGCTTGGCGCCGAAGCCCGCGCACGCGAAGGCGACGTCGATGCGGCCGAAGCGCTCGAGGGTCGCCGACGACCAGCCGCTGCTGGTCCTCCCACTCGGTCACGTCGCAGGGCATCGCCAGCGCCCGGTCGGGCTCCCCGAGCTCGCGGGCGAGGCCGCCCAGGGGCACCGTCCGGCGGGCCGCCAGGGCGACCCGGTAGCCGGCCGCCGAGGCGGCGCGGGCGGTCGCCGCTCCGATGCCGCTCGAGGCGCCGGTGACGAGCATCACGGGGCCCGCGGCGCTCACCCCTCGATCCTGCGCGCGTACGCATCCGGGAAGTCCGAGCTCAACCTGCTCGCCTGGGCCGCGGCCGCGGCGCTGTCGGGATAGGTGCCGGAGAAGACGACCCAGTAGCCCGGGCGCAGGCCCGGGAAGTCCGACGAGAGGAGCACGCCGGCCGGCTGGCCCGACGCGGCGACCCGCGACTTCGCCGCCCGCGCGTCGGACTCGCTGCGCACCGACGAGAGGACCGCCGTCCAGGCGGTCTCGCCGGCGGGCCAGTCCGAGGACCCGGTGCCGGGAGTCGGCGTCGGCTCCGGCTCCGGCTCGGTCGGGACGGTCTCGCCGGTCGTGGCCGGGGCGGTGGGCGACGTCGGACCGGTGACGGTCTCGAAGCCCGTCGTCCCCCCTGTGCCGGTCGGCGCCGTGGGCGCGGTCGGTGCCGTGGGGGCGGTCGGCGCGGTGAACGAGGTGTCCGCCGGCAGCGGCCCCGTCAGCGGCGGCGGGACGACCGTCGCGCCGCCGGTCGGCACGGTGACCGTGGCCGCGGTCGTGGCGCTCGCACCCCCGTCCTCGTCGTCGTTGGCGACCGCGTAGGCGAGGGCGCCCGCGCCCGCCCCGAGCACGATCATGGCACCCACGAGCAGGGCCAGCGCCTTGCCGCCCCGGCGCAACCTGGGCGCCAGCGGCGTCGGCGAGCCGCACTCCAGGCAGTACGTCTGGTCGGCCTCGAGCTCGGCTCCGCAGACCTCGCAGCGCGGGGCGGGGGGCGGGCCCTCCGGCTCCCCGCCGCCGTCACCCTCGTCGCCGCCCCGGCCCCCGCCGGCGTCCCCCGCGCCGTCCGAGAACCAGCGGTCGGCCTCCTCCCAGCCCGTGCGCTTCTCCTCGCTCACGCCTCGTCGGCTCGCGAGGGGGTTCAGGCGCGGGCGCGAGGGTCGCGGTGACCTGCTCGTCGCCGTCGGCCGCGGGGACGAGGCGGGCGCCGCACTGCCAGCAGAAGCGCCCCTCGGCGCGGAACGGTGCGCGGCACGCCAGGCAGTGACCGGCGACGTCGTCGCCCGGGGCGCGCCGGCGGCGGTCCTTGCGCTCGCGGTCGATCTCGCCGAGGCGGGCGTCGATGTCCCGGACGGTGTCGTCGAGCATCGCCACCTCGCCGGCGCGGCGGCGCATGACCTCCTCGCCGAGCTGGTCGCGGCGGTAGAGCTCGAACGCCAGGCCGCCGAGGTGGTAGACGGCCTCCTCGCGGCTCGCCAGCAGCCGCTTCCGCTCGCGCCGCAGCTTGGCCGGGCCCTCGGCCCGGGGCGGCGGCGGGATGACCTCGGTCGGCTGCTCGACCGGGCCGTCGCCGTTCGGCGCGGACTCGGGCGGCGGGGGCTCGTCCGCGCCCTGGCGCCGGCGCGGCATCCAGCGCCGCCAGGGGTTCGGCTCGGCCGGCGCGCCGGCCGCCGGATCGGGCGGCCCCTCGGCGGGCGGCGGCTGCGGGGTCTCCTCGGGGGGATCCGGCATCGCGGCCATGGTAACGGGATACCCCGCCGCCACCCGGACCCCTGCTACAGCGGGCGGCCGGCGCGGTCACCGCCACCTCGGCCCGAGGGGTCCTCGCCGACCGTTGCGGCCCGCTGACCGGCGGCGCGGATTGACGCGCGTCGTCGCGGCTCCCTATACTCGCTCCCGCATCGAGAGCGGTGGAGGGACTGGCCCTGTGAAGCCGCGGCAACCAGCGCGAGAGCGCCAGGTGCCAATTCCATCAGGCGATTGCCTGGGAGATGCGAGAAGCCGATCGGTACCCGCCTGTCGCCCTCGCCCTCCCGGGAGGGCGTTTTTTTTCATGGGAAGACCGGGAGGGACCGTGGCGGACTACACGACGGCGGCGAGCGCGCTCCGATGTAAGGAGTGCGAGCGGACGAGCGAGCTGACCGCGGCGTACGTCTGCGAGTACTGCTTCGGGCCGCTCGAGGTGCTGTACGACACCGAGCGCATCGCCGCGACGGTGAGCCGCGAGCGGATCGCGGCTCGGGGCCCCCTTCGCTGTGGCGCTACCGCGACTTCCTGCCCTGCGCGCCCGAGGATCCCGCCGCAGGCCTGCCCAGCGGCCTGACGCCCCTGGTCCGCACACCGCGCCTGGCCGAGGCGCTCGGCCTGCGCGACGTCTGGGTCAAGAACGACACGGCCAACCCGACCCACAGCTTCAAGGACCGCGTGGTGTCGGTGGCGCTGGAGAAGGCCAAAGAGCTCGGCTACCGCGTGGTGGCCTGCGCCTCGACCGGGAACCTCGCCAACTCGGTCGCGGCCCACGCCTCGGCGCACGGCCTCGAGAGCTACGTGTTCGTGCCGGGCGACCTCGAGGAGCAGAAGATCGTCGCCACCGCCGTCTACGGCACGACCCTGGTCGCCGTCAACGGCGTCTACGACGACGTCAACCGGCTGTGCATGGAGCTGGCCGCCGACCGCCCCTGGGCCTTCGTCAACGTCAACGTGCGCCCCTACTACAGCGAGGGCTCGAAGACGCTCGCCTACGAGGTCGCCGAGCAGCTCGGCTGGCGCCTGCCCGACCGCTGCATCGTCCCGATCGCCTCCGGCTCGCTCTACACCAAGATCAACCGCGGCTTCGGCGAGCTGATCGAGACCGGCCTCGTCGACGGCGAGGCGCCGGTCATGGACGGCGCCCAGGCCGCCGGCTGCGGCCCGGTCGCCGCCGCCTACGACGCGGAGCTCGACTTCGTCGCGCCGGTGCGGCCGGACACGATCGCCAAGAGCCTCGCGATCGGCAACCCGGCCGACGGCGTCTTCGCGCTCGAGGTCGCCCGCGCCACCGGCGGCTCGATCTCGGCCGTGACCGAGGGTGAGATCGTCGAGGGCATCGAGCTGCTCGCCCGCACCACGGGCATCTTCACCGAGACGGCCGGCGGCGTGACGACGGCGGTGCTCGCCAAGCTGGCGCGGGCGGGGAGGATCGACCCGGACGAGCGGGTCGTCCTCTACATCACGGGCGACGGTCTCAAGACCCTCGACGCCGTGGCCTCGCGCATCGAGCGGCACGACGTCGCCCCGACCGTCGCCTCCTTCGAGGAGGCGATGGGCGAGGCCCGCCTCATCGCCTGACCCGACCACCCGCACCGAGGAGACCCAGAGCATGTCCGTGACCGTCCGCATCCCGGCCCCGCTGCGCCCCGTCACCGGCGGCGCCGCGGCGGTGGAGTGCGCGCCCGGCACCGTGCGCGAGCTGATCGACCAGCTCGACGCCCAGCACGCCGGCTTTCGCGACCGCGTGATGGAGGACGGCGTCGCTGCGGCGCTTCGTGAACGTCTTCGTCGCCGGTGAGGACGTGCGCTTCGGCGACGGCATCGAGACCGACGGTCGCCGAGGGCCAGGAGGTCACGATCCTGCCGGCGGTGGCGGGGGGCTGAGGCACCCGGCATGAGGGCCGCCCTGGTCACGGGCGGCAGCTGGGCTGGTGGGCCGGGCGCTGATCGCCCGGCTGCGCGACGCCGGCGTCCGCGTGCTGGCCACGGCGCGCTCGCTGCCGGCCGAGCGGGCGGTGGTCGAGGCCGGCGCGGAGCCGCTCCACACCGACCTGGCGAACATCGGGCGCTGGGAGCGGGAGGCGGCCGACGCCGACGCGATCTTCCACCTCGGCCTGCCGCGACTGGACCCACCGCTGCGGCCGCCCGGCGCCCGCCGGCGGGCCCGCGCGGCGGGGGCCGAGGCCGGGGCGCTGGCGGCGATCGCGGGCGGCCGGCCGGTCGTGCTCGCCTCCAGCGGCCTGGTCTACGGCGACCGGCCCGGCGAGCCCGCGGCCGACGACGACCCGCCCGCCGCGCGCCCCCCCGCCGTCGCGGCCGCCGCTGCAGCCGCCGAGCGGGCGCTCGCCGGGCCGGGCCTGCGGGCCGTGCGCCTGCCCTGGGTCTACGGGACGTCGGGGCTGCTGCGCGACCTGATCGTGGGCCTCCGGATCCGCCGCTACCGGATCGTGGGGATCGGCGAGAACCGCTGGACGCTGCTGGGCGCCGACGACGCGGCCGCGGCGCTCGTCGCCGCCGCAGCGGCGCCGCCGGGCGCCTACACCGCCGCCGAGGAGCCGGCCCCGACCCAGCTCGAGGTCGTGAACGCCCTCTGCGCGCTGCCCGGCCTGCGCCGCCCGGACCGCGTCCCGCCGCGCTTCGCGGCCCTGTCGATGGGCGGGGCCATGGCCGAGGCGCTCGGCACGTCGCTGCACATCCGCACGGGGGCGCTGGCCGAGCACGGGTGGGCGCCCTCCGGGGACTGGCGCCGCGACGTGCTCACCCTCGCCAGGAGCCCCCTTCCCCTGCCGGGGTGAGCGGGATCGTCGCGACCCGGGCTTGCCCTGCCGCGTGGTACTGCAGGTCGAGCGTGTCGCCCTTCAGGTCGCCGTAGACGCCGATCCCGATGCCCAGCAGGATCTTGCGGCCCAGGCCGATCGGGGCTGCGCGTGGAGCGGCGGCGTGAAGCGCAGGGTGCCGCCCTCGACGACGAACCCGGCGCCCTCGGCGCGCTCCTCGCCGTTGACGTAGACGCGGAACGGCGGCTCGGCTCCCGCGGGGAGCGCCACCTCGTGCACCTCAGTCCCCGTCGCCACGGGGCGGGACGCTAGCCCAGCGCGCGCAGCGCCGCCCAGGCCGAGGGCGCCGTCACCGAGAAGTCGTAGAGGCCCCAGCCGATCGGCCCGAGCCTCGCGACGTTGCGCGCGAAGGCGCGCGCCTCGGCGCGGCTGAACTCGTCGCCGAGCCCGCCGATCAGGTGGATCGGCACGTCGGGGCGGCCGGTCGCGCTGCGCAGGATCGTCATGCTGCGGGTGACGTCGCGCGTCACCACGCGCGGACCGTCGCCGCGGTAGGTCGAGTAGACCATCGGCACGAAGACGTCGTACCTGGCGGCCAGCTCGGCGTACGGGAAGGGCTGCCAGTAGTCGCGGCGCAGCTCCATGCCCGCGCGGGTTGGGGATGATGGCGCCGAGGGCGTAGTCGGGGCCCACCTCGGCGCGCAGGCGGTCCGAGAGCGCCAGCATGCGGCGGTTGCGCAGCGACACGGGCGTGACGCCGCTCCACTCGATGTCGAGCGCGAACGAGTCGAAGGCCTCGCCGCCCTCCGAGCGGAAGCGGATGGCGGCCAGCGAGCGGCGCAGGTCGCGTCCGCCGGCCGCGAAGCCCGGCAGGTACCACGCCACGACCGCGATGCCGCGGGCGTGGGCCGCGTCGAGGATGCGCGACAGCCGGTCGGCGCGCACCAGGTCGGCCCGCTGCTTGAAGTTCGCCGTCTCGAGGAAGATCGTGCGCACCCCGCGGGCCTGGATGCGGGCCACCGTCCTCTCGGGCGCCGCGAGCTGAGGGTCGTCGTAGATGTCGATCCAGGTGCCGAGCCCGCGGTAGGGCTCGAGGCTCGGCGCCGCGGACGCGCCGGCAGGCAGCGCCGCGAGGGCGGCGATGGCGAGCGACGAGGATCGCGGCGGGGAGGCGCATCGCGGCGATCCTACGGCCTCACCCGGCGATCTCCGCCCGCGCCCGGTCCAGCAGCGCGCGGGTCGCCGCCGCCCGCGGGCCGGCGCCGAGCAGCGCGAGGGCCTCGCAGAGGTCGAGGGCCGCGTGCCAATTGGCGTCGAGGCGGAGTGCCAATTGGTCGTCGCGTGTGAGGCGCTCGACCAGCTCGCGGGCCTCCGCGGCGTGGCGGAGGGCGGCGTTGGCCCAGGCGAGGCCAAGCCTGGTCGTGCGAGGATACGAATCCTGGACCGGCGCGAGACGCGCCGCGAGACGCAGCGAGGACGATCGACTGGGAGCGTGATGCCGTGACCGATCCGACCAAGGAGACACCGGACATGAGCACCACCGCCACCACGACCCCGATCGGCGCCGACGCCCTCGTCGAGCGCACCTTCGCGGCGCTGCTCGGCAGCCTCGAGCTCGCCTCCATGCACATCGGCGAGCGCCTCGGCCTCTACGCGGCCCTCGACGAGGCCGGCCCCAGCACCAGCGCGGAGCTCGCCGCGCGGGCCTCGGTGGACGAGCGCTACGCGCGCGAGTGGCTCGAGCAGCAGGCGGTCGCGGGCGTGCTGGCCGTCGACGACCCGGCCGCCCCGGCGACGGAGCGCCGCTACTCCGTCCCCGCCGAGCACCGGGAGCCGCTGCTCGACCGCGACAGCCCGCTCTATGCCGGGGCCATGCCCCAGCTCACCGTCGGGGTGTTCGCCCCGATCGAGCAGATGGTCGAGGCCTTCCGCACCGGCGAGGGCGTCCCGTACTCGGAGTACGGCGTCCACGCCCGCGAGGGGATCGCGGCGTTCAACCGCCCGATGTTCGTCAACGAGCTCGCGCAGTCGTGGTTCCCCGCGGTCCCGGAGGTCGAGAAGCGCCTGCGCGCGACCCCGCCCGCCAGGGTCGCCGACATCGCCTGCGGCGTCGGGTGGTCGAGCGTCTCGATCGCGCGCGGCTACCCGTCGGCGCGCGTGGACGGCTTCGACGTCGATGGGCCCTCGATCGAGGCCGCCCGCGCGCTGGCCGCCGAGCAGGGCCTCCAGGACCGGGTGCGCTTCTTCGTGCAGGACGCGAGCGACCCCGGCCTCGAGGGGACCTACGACCTCGTCACGATCTTCGAGGCGCTGCACGACATGGCGCGCCCGGTCGAGGCCCTGCGCACCGCGCGCGGCCTGCTGGCCGAGGGCGGCAGCGTCATCGTCGGCGACGAGAAGGTGGCCGAGTCGTTCGCCGTGCCGGGCGACGAGCTGGAGCGCCTGAACTACGGCTTCAGCGTGCTCCACTGCCTCGCCGTGGGCCGCGAGGACGAGCACTCGGCCGCGACCGGGACCGTGATGCGGCCCCACACCGTGGACGAGTACGCGCGCGAGGCCGGCTTCGGCGAGGTCGAGGTCCTGCCGATCGAGCACGACTTCTGGAGGTTCTACCGCCTCCGGAGCTAGGCGTACGCCGGGCCTCTCGCGGGCCCGGCGGGACGCGCGCGGGCTCGCCTGGCCGGCGGCCCGCGCAGACCGGCGCACCGCCTTCGGCGGGGCGGGCGCCGGAACGGGCCGACCCACTGCGTCAGGAAGGCTCGGTGCTCATTCGGCCGCCCAGCGTCGGGCAGTCTGAAGCATCGTGGCCCGCTACCGTGAGGGCGTGGGGTGGCGTCACATGGTGAGCGGGCCCTGGGCCGGCGTCGCCGCGGGGCTCGCCGGAGTCGCGCTCGTCACGCTCGGCGTCGAGCTCGCCAGCGACCGCATCGACGTGCTCGCGATGGCGGTCGTCTACCAGCTGCTCGTGCTGGTCGTCAGCGCCGCCTGGGGGCTGGGGGCGGGCCTCTCGACCGGGGTCGCCTCGGTCCTGGCGATCAACTGGTTCTTCGTCCCGCCCACCGGCACCCTCACCATCGACGACAGCCGGGGCTGGATCTCGCTGGCGGTCTTCGCCGTCACCGCGGTGATCACGAGCCGTCTGACGGCCGAGGCCCGCAGCCGCCGGCGCGAGAGCGAGACCCGGCGGCGCGAGGCGGAGCAGCTCGTCGGCCCTCGCGCAGACCGTGCTCGAGGAGATCGGCCCGGGGCCGCCCGGCCCCGCGGTCGCCGGCGCGGCCGCCCGCGCCCTGGGCGTGGAGCGCTGCGCGCTCGTCCTCGACCCCGGCGGGCGCGGCGGCCCAGGGCGGCGCGGCGTCCCGCGTGACGCCCTCGCCGGAGGGGTTCACCGTGCCGCTGCGTCGCGGGCGGCAGGCCCCTCGGGCTGCTCGAGGTGGGGCCGGCGCGGGCCGGCGAGGAGCCCCGCTGGGCCCGCCCCGGCCTCGTGGAGGCCGTCGCCGGCCTCGCCGCCTCGCGGTGGAGCGCGGCCGCCTCCTCGAGACGGCGCTCGAGGCGGAGGGCCTGCGGCGCAGCGACGAGCTGAAGACCGCCCTGCTGAGCAGCGTGTCGCACGAGTTCCGCACGCCCCTCACCGCCATCCGCACGGCCGCCCACGCGCTGGCGGCGAGCCTCGGCCGCCGGGCGCGGCGGCCCTGCTGGCGGCGATGACCCTCGAGACCGAGCGCCTCGAGCGGCTGGTGGCCAACCTGCTGGACCTGTCGCGCCTGGAGGCGGGCGCGCTCACGGCCCGGCTCGACTGGTGCGCGCCCGGCCGAGATGGCGGCGGGCGCCGTCGAGGCCGCGGAGCCCCTGCTCGACGGCGCACGCGGTCGAGATCGACGTGCCCGCCGACGCTGCCCCTGGTGCGCGCCGACGCGGTGCTCTGCGAGCGCATCCTCGTCAACCTGCTGCACAACGCCGCCCGCCACGGCAGGCCGCCGATCCGGCTCGAGGGCCGGGTCGCCGGCGGCGCGGCTGGAGATCGCCGTGCGCGACGCCGGGCCGGGGCTCGACGAGGCGATCGCCGACCGCGCCTTCGACCCGTTCGTGGCCGGCGCGCGGACCGGCGGCACCGGCATCGGCCTCGCCCTGGGCCGCGGGCTCGCCCGCGCGCAGGGCGCCGACCTTCGCCTCGAGCCCGCCGGCCGCGGCGCGGAGGTGGTGCTGGACCTGCCGCTCGCGCCGGTCTCGCAGGCGGCCCGATGAGGGCGCGAGCGGGTGCTGGTGGTCGACGACGAGCCCCAGGTCCTGCGGAGCCTGACGGCCGCCCTGAGTGCCGCGGGCTACGAGGTGAGCGGCGCGGAGACGGTCGCCGCGGCGCTGGAGGCGGCGGCGCTGCGCCCGCCGGACGCCGTCGTGCTCGACCTGCGCCTGCCCGACGGCAGCGGCGTGGAGGTCTGCCGGCGCCTGCGCGAGTGGAGCCAGGCGCCGGTGGTGGTGGTGTCCGCGGTCGACGAGGAGGACGAGAAGATCGCCGCCCTCGACGCGGGCGCCGACGACTACGTCACCAAGCCCTACGCGGTCGGCGAGCTGCTGGCGCGGCTGCGCGCAGCCCTGCGGCGCGCGGCGGCTCCCGCCGGGGAGCCGCCGGCGGTGCGCTTCGGCGACGTGGAGGTCGACCTGGCCCGGCGCGAGGTCGCCGCGGGGCGGCCGCGCCGTGCACCTCACCCCGCACGAGTACGGGCTGCTCGCCGAGCTCGCCCGCCATCCGGGGCGCGTGCTGACCCACCGGGCGCTGCTGTGCGGCCGTCTGGGGCCCCGAGTACGGCGGCGAGACGCACTACCTGCGCGTCTACATGGCCAACCTGCGCCGCAAGCTCGAGGAGGACCCGCGCGCCCCCGCCACCTGGTCACCGAGACCGGCGTCGGCTACCGGCTGCGGCCATGAGCCGCCCTCCGGGCACCGGGCCTGGCCGGGGCTGGCCCTCCGGGCGGCGCGTTGACGGGATCTTGATGCGCGCGCCCCGCCTCTTGAGGCGCCCTTGAGCTGACCCGGCGTAGCGTCGCCCGTCGTGGGTGACCTCGCCGCCATCGCCATCGCGCTCGCCGCCTTCGCGCTGCTGGCCGCCTCGATCTGGCTGATCGGGAAGGTGGACTGAGTGGGCGCCGGCGACGTCGCCGGGCTGGTCGTCGCGTCCCTCCTCTTCCTCTACCTCTGCTACGCGCTCTTCCGCGCGGAGCGCTTCTGAGGGCGGCGCCGGTGACCGCCAACGGCATCGCGCAGATCGTCTTCTACCTGGTCGTGCTCGCGGCGCTGACGCCGCCCGCTCGGCGCCTACATCGCGCGCGTCTACGAGGGGCGCCGCATCCCCGGCGTGTCCGCCGTGCTGGGCCCGGTGGAGCGCGGCCATCTACCGGGGCCTGCGCATCGACACATCCAAGGAGCAGGGCTGGAAGTCCTACGCGTCCGCCGTGCTGGCCTTCAGCGTGGCGAGCTTCGCCCTGCTCTACGCGATCCTGCGGCTCCAGGGCCACCTGCCGCTCAACCCGAGCGACTACCCGGGCATGAGCTGGTTCACCGCGTTCAACACCGCGGCGAGCTTCGTCACCAACACGAACTGGCAGTTCTACGGCGGCGAGTCGACCCTCTCGTACCTCAGCCAGATGGCCGGCCTGACGGTCCAGAACTTCGTGTCGGCGGCGGTGGGGATGGCCGTGCTGGCGGCGGTCATCCGCGGGCTTCGCCCGCCGGGGAGCGGCGGCGCTCGGGAACTTCTGGGCCGACCTGGTGCGCGTGACCCTCTACCTGCTGGTGCCGCTGGCGATCGTCGTCGGCCTGTTCCTCGGCTCGCAGGGCGTCGTCCAGACCTTCTCCGACCCGGTCGCGTACCGGACCCTCGAGGCCCGCACCCTCGGCGCCACCGACGAGGAGGGCGCCGCGGCGACGCAGAGCGTCTACCGCGGCCCGGTCGCCTCGCAGGTCGCGATCAAGCAGATCGGGACCAACGGCGGCGGCTACTACAACGCCAACTCGGCGGTGCCCTTCGAGAACCCGACGCCGCTCACCAACTTCGTCGAGATGCTGATGATCCTGCTGATCCCGGCGGCGTTGACCTACACCTTCGGGATCATGGTCGGCTCGCGCGGCCAGGGCTGGTCGCTGTTCGCCGCGATGATGGTCGTGCTGGTGATATCGCATCGCCGTCGCCGTGCCCTTCGAGCAGCGCGGCGGCGAGGTGCTCCAGCAGACCGGGGTCGAGCTGAGCGCCTCGGACGACTCGACCGGCGGCAACCTCAGCGACAAGGAGCAGCGCTTCGGCATCGCCAACTCGGCCCTCTGGGGCGTCACGACGACGGCGGCCTCGAACGGCTCGGTGATCAGCGGCCACGACGCCTGGACGGGCGGCGCGGCGGCGGTGCCGCTGACGCTGATGGGCATGGGGGAGGTGATCTTCGGCGGCGTCGGCTCGGGCCTCTACGGAATGCTGCTGTTCGTCGTCGTCGCGGTCTTCGTGGCGGGCCTCATGGTCGGGCGGACGCCCGAGTACCTCGGCAAGAAGATCGGCGGCCGCGAGATCAAGCTGACCATGATCGGCGTGCTGGTCATGCCCGTCGGCCTCCTGATCATGCTCGCCGCCGCGGTGACCACCGACGCCGGCACGGCCTCCATCTTCAACGCCGGGCCCCAGGGCTTCGGCGAGGCCTACTACGCCTACACGTCGCAGTTCAACAACAACGGCAGCGCCTTCGCCGGCTACGGCGTCCAGGAGCTGTCGGCGACCCTCGGCGGCGTCGCCATGCTGCTCGGCCGCTTCGTGCCGATCCTCGCCGTGCTCGCGCTGGCCGGCGCGCTGTCGACCAAGCAGGTCGCCCCGTTCAGCGCGGGGACGCTGCGGACGACCACGCCCACGTTCGTGGCGACGCTGATCTTCGTGATCGTCCTGGTCGCCGCGCTCACGTTCCTGCCGGCCCTCGCCCTCGGCCCGATCGCGGTCGAGCTGTCGGGGAGCCCGTTCTGATGGCGCGCAAGACGCCTCCGCCTGCTCGGCGTCGCGAGCGGGATGGTCGTGATCTTCACGGTCCTGCTCGGGATCCTCTACCCGCTGGCGATGACCGGCGCCGCCCAGGCGCTCTTCCCGGGCAAGGCCGACGGCAGCCTCGTCGAGCTCGATGGCGAGGTCGTCGGCTCGGAGCTCGCCGGGCAGGTCTTCACCTCGCCGGCCTACTTCCACACGCGGCCCTCGGCGACGACGCCGGCGTACAACCCGTCGGCGACCACCTTCGCGAACCTCGGCCCCAACACCATCGCGCTCCAGGAAGCAGTCGACGGGTACATCGCCGACGCGCTCGCGCTCGAGGGGCCCTACACGCCCGGGCTGCGGGCCCAGGACCTGCCGGTCGACATGATCACGACGTCGGCCTCGGGGATCGACCCCCACATCTCCGAGCGGAACGCCCGGCTGCAGGCGGCCCGGGTCGCCGCGGTCCGCGAGGTACCGATCGAGCGCGTCCTCGACCTCATCGAGGACAACACCGAGGGCCGCTCGGTCGGGTTCCTGGGCGAGCCCGGGGTGAACGTCCTCCTGCTCAACCTCGACCTGGACCAGCTCGCCGGCCCGCCTCCACGCCCATGATCGACGCCTCCCGCCCGCGCACGAAGCTGTTCACGAGGGAGATCGTGGTCCCCGCGATCTGGGCCTCGTTCCGCAAGCTCGACCCGAGGGTGCAACTCCGCAACCCGGTGATGTTCGTGGTCGAGGTCGGGAGCGCGATCACCACCGGCATCTTCGTCGCCGACCTGTTCCGGGGCCGCAGCGACGACCTCTGGTTCACCGGGGTCGTGGCGCTCTGGCTGTGGCTGACGGTGCTCTTCGCGAACTTCGCCGAGGCGGTGGCCGAGGGCCGCGGCCGAGCCCAGGCCAACGCGCTGCGGGCGACCCGCAGCGAGATGACGGCCCGCCGGCTCGGCGACTCGGGGGCGGAGGAGCGGGTGCCCGCGGCCGACCTCCGCCCCGGCGACATGGTGGTCTGCGAGGCCGGCGACCTGATCCCGGGCGACGGCGACGTCGTCGAGGGCGTCGCCTCGGTCGACGAGTCGGCGATCACCGGCGAGTCGGCGCCGGTCATCCGCGAGTCGGGTGGCGACCGCAGCGCCGTGACCGGCGGCACGCGGGTGCTGTCCGACCGGATCGTCGTGCGCATCACCCAGGAGCCCGGCCAGAGCTTCCTCGACCGCATGATCGCCCTTGTCGAGGGCACCCAGCGCCGCAAGACGCCCAACGAGATCGCGCTGAACATCCTCATCGCCGGCCTGACGATCGTGTTCCTGGTCGTGACGCGTCACGCTGCGCCCGCTGGCGAGCTTCGCCGGCAGCGACGTGTCGGTCACGGTGCTGATCGCCCTCCTGGTGTCGCTGATCCCCACGACGATCGGGGCGCTTCTGTCGGCGATCGGGATCGCCGGGATGGACCGCCTGGTGCAGCGCAACGTCCTCGCCATGAGCGGGCGCGCGGTCGAGGCGGCGGGCGACGTGGACACCCTGCTGCTGGACAAGACCGGGACGATCACGCTCGGCAACCGCCAGGCCACGGAGTTCCTCCCGGTCGGCGGCGTTCCCGAGCGCGAGCTCGCCGAGGCGGCACAGCTCTCCTCGCTCGCCGACGAGACCCCCGAGGGCCGCTCGATCGTCGTGCTCGCCAAGGAGCGCTTCGGCCTGCGCGAGCGGGCCGAGGTCGCGCGGGGCCTCGAGTTCGTCCCGTTCAGCGCCGAGACCCGCATGAGTGGCGTCCAGACCAACGGGACCTCCATCCGCAAGGGCGCCGCGGACGCGGTGGAGGCCTGGGCGGCCGCGCGCGGGGGGGTGGCGCCGGACGGGCTCACCGGGATCGTCGAGGGGGTCGCGCGCTCCGGCGGCACCCCCCTGGTGGTCGCCAGCGACGCGCGGACGCTCGGCGTGATCCACCTGAAGGACGTCGTCAAGGAGGGCATGACCCAGCGCTTCACCGAGCTGCGCCGGATGGGCATCCGGACGGTCATGATCACGGGCGACAACCGCCTCACGGCCGCCGCGATCGCGTCCGAGGCGGGCGTCGACGACTTCCTCGCGCAGGCCACGCCCGAGGACAAGATGACCCTGATCCGCGAGGAGCAGGGCAAGGGCCACCTGGTGGCGATGACCGGCGACGGCACCAACGACGCGCCGGCACTCGCCCAGGCCGACGTCGGCGTGGCCATGAACACCGGCACCTCCGCCGCGAAGGAGGCCGGGAACATGGTCGACCTCGACTCCGACCCGACCAAGCTGATCGAGATCGTCGAGGTCGGGAAGCAGCTGCTGATCACCCGCGGGGCGCTCACGACCTTCTCGATCGCCAACGACGTCGCCAAGTACTTCGCGATCCTGCCGGCGGTCTTCGTGACCGCCTACGCGGCGGACCAGGGGAGCGAGGGCCCCCTCGACGCGCTCAACGTCATGGACCTCGGCACGCCGCGCAGCGCGATCATCTCGGCGATCGTCTTCAACGCGCTCATCATCCCGGCGCTGGTCCCGCTGGCGCTGCGGGGCGTGCGCTACCGGGCCATCGGCGCGACGCGGCTCCTCCGCCGCAACCTGCTCGTCTACGGTCTGGGCGGCGTGATCGCCCCCTTCGTCGGCATCAAGCTGCTGGACCTCCTGATCCACAACGTCCTGGGGGCCTGATCTCGGGCCGGCTGAAGGTCTACGTGGGCATGGCCGCCGGCGTCGGCAAGACGTACGCGATGCTCGAGGAGGCCCACGAGCTCCTGGCCGCGGGGGAGGACGCGGTCATCGGCTGGCTCGAGCCACACGGCCGCCCCGACACCATCGCGAGGGCCGAGGGCATCGAGCTCGTGCCGCCCCTCGAGCTCGAGCACCGAGGCGTGCCGCTGCGCGACATGGACGTGGACGGCGTGCTCGCGCGGGCGCCCCGGATCGCCCTCGTCGACGAGCTGGCCCACACCAACGCGCCGGGGATGGCGCGCCCCAAGCGCTATCAGGACGTCCAGGAGCTCCAGCTCGCGGGCATCGACGTGATCTCCACCGTCAACGTGCAGCACCTCGAGAGCCTCAACGACAGGATCCTCGAGCTGACCGGCGTGCGCGTGCGCGAGACGATCCCCGACCAGGTGCTGCTCGACGCCGACGAGGTGGTGCTGGTCGACCTCACGCCCGAGGCATTGCAGGCGCGGTTGAGGGCCGGGAAGGTGTACCCGACGGAGCGCGTCGAGACGGCCCTGCTGAACTTCTTCACCACGGCCAACCTCGGGACGCTGCGCGAGGTCGCGCTGCGGGAGGTCGCCGACTCGGTCGACCAGCACGTGAAGCGCGACACCCCTGGCCCCGGGGTCATGCTGCAGGGCATCCCCTCTCCGCTGGTGGAGCGCGTCATGGTCGTCGTCCGGCCCGAGCTGGGGTCCCAGCGCCTCACGCGGGCCGCCTGGAGGGCCGCCCGCCGGCTCGGGGCCGAGCTCGACGTCGTGATGCCCGAGGGGCGCGACGACGAGGAGGCCGCCCGCCAGCGCGACCTCGTCAGGAGCCTGACCGTCACGCTTGGCGCCCATTTCCTCCCGGTGCCCGAGGAGGATCTTGCGGACGCCGTCGTCAGCCTTGCGGAGGGGCGGGGCGTGACCCGGCTCGCGATGGCCCGCCCGAGCCGGCGCGGGCTGGCGTCGCGGCTGAAGGGCGATCTACTGTCGACGCTTGCTCGAGCGACTCGAGGGGGTGGACGTGCTGTTGATCGCGGATCGCCGCGCGGCGGGGCGGGAGCGGGAGCGGTGAGCGCCGGCAGGCGGGTGCTCGTGGCCACGGCGGGCGAGCGGTTGCCACTGACGGCACTGGAGCACGCCGGCGACCTCGCGGGCTCCGAGGGCGCCCTGGTGCTGGTCTCGGTGCTCGTCATCCCGCACTCGCAGCCGCTCGAGGCCGCCCTCGACCGCTCGGTGGCCTCGGCCTGCGAGATGCTGGAGGGCGCCGAGCGCGCGATGTCCCGCACCGCCGGCTCCTTCGACACGCGCCTCGTGCGGGCGCGCTCGTTCGCCGAGGGCGTCCTCGAGACGCTCGCCGCGGAGCGGTTCGACCTGGTGCTGATCGAGAAGCGCCGCGGGGCGGCGCACAACGGGGCCGCCGGCCAGATCCAGGCGTTGCTCGAGAAGGCCGACGCGACGGTGATGCTCGTGCGGCCGGCTGACCCGGGTGAGACTCGGCCATCCCCGGTGGTCCGCGGGACCGGTCGTCACGTCATGGCCGTCAGGCCGCCTCCGGCTGCTCCCGGGCGGCGCTGCGACGGCGGCGCATCCAGAGCAGCGCCGCGGGCACGGCAGCGGCGAGGGCGGCGAGGGCCCCGACGCGCATGACCTGATCCGCGGCGGACTGGTCGACCGGCCCGTCGGAGAGCTCCTCGAGCAGGGTGGCCGCGATGCACCGTCGCGAGCGCGGCGCCGATCACGAGGGCCGTGAGGGCGATCCCCGAGGCCGCCCCGGCCTTCTCCTTTGGCACGGACGCGAGCGCGCCCTGGTTGACGAGGGCGTAGTTGGTGCCGACGCCGAGCCCGAGCAGGCCGAAGAGCGGCAGCCAGGCCGCCAGGTCGTCCACGAGCGAGACCCCGATCGCCCCCGCGGCGCCCACCAGGGCCGAGACCGCCATCAGCGCTCCGACGTCGTAGCGGGTGACGAGGTGGCCGGACAGGGGGCCCGCGACCGCCACCCCCGCCGACATGGCGAGGAACGCCAGGCCCGCCTCGAGCGGCGACAGGCCCTTGACCTCCTGGAGCCAGACGGTGGCGACGAACACCGAGAGCGCCCAGAGGAAGTTCGAGAGGATGCCGCTCAGCGTCACCATGACGAAGGGGTGACTGCGGAAGGTCGGCAGGTCGACCAGCGGGCTCTCGACCCGACGCTCGAGCAGGACGAAGACCACCATCAGGACGACGAAGGCGGCCAGGCTGGCGGCGAGCCAGCCGGGGTCGGACTCGGCCCACGAGGGGCCGCGGTCGATCGCGAGGGCGAGGGCGACGATCGCGCCGCTCAGCACCACCACCCCCCGGTAGTCCACGTGGCGCGAAACCGACTCGTCGCGCGACTCGCTCACGAAGAACCAGATCATGGCGGCGGCGACGAGCGCGAAGGGCACGTTCACCAGGAAGACCCACCGCCAGTCGAGGAGGTCGCTGAGAACGCCGCCGACCAGCGGCCCCAGCGCCATGCCGACTGACGACACCAACACCACGGCGCCGATCGCGCGCGGCCGGGTCTCGTCGTCGAAGGAGTTGCCCACGACGGCCATGCTGGTGGGGAACAGGATCGCCGCGCCGACCCCCTGGAGCACCCGGCACGCCACGAGCATGTACTCGTCGTACGCGAGGCCGCACAGCAGGGAGGCGCCGCCGAAGGCCGCGACCCCGATCAGCAGCGTGCGCTTGCGGCCGATGATGTCCCCGATGCGGCCCCCGGCCACCATCAGCGCGGCGAAGGAGAGCAGGTAGCCGGTGAGCGCCCACTGGATGTCCGTGGTGCTGACGTTCAGGTCGGCCGCCATCTGCGGGATGGCGACCGAGAGCGCGAAGTAGTCGAGCGTGACCAGCACCTGGGCCAAGCCGACCGCGGCGAGGATCAGGAGCCCCGCGCGGGGGATCGACGGCGCCACGGGAGCATCCTCCCACGCCGCGACGCTCCCGTCGCGCCGCCCGCAGAGGTTCCCCCGGGGCCCTCGGCCGTGCATCATGGTCCTGGGGTGGAACCGAAGTTGAGGTCGTGATGACGAGGAACGTGCGACGGGAGCGGCCATCGGCGTAGCCGCGGAGCGGGTCGACGTCGCGGTCGTCGGAGCGGGCCCGGCCGGCTCCACGGCCGCGTACCGGCTCGCGGCGGCGGGCGCGCGGGTGGTGCTGCTCGACCGGCAGCGGTTCCCCCGCGACAAGCCGTGCGGAGGCGGCCTCACCATGCGGGGGGTCGGCCTGCTGCCCTTCGACGTCTCGCCGGTGGTCGAGGACCGCGTTCGACCGGGTGCTCCTGCGCCTGCGCTTCGAGCGTTCCAGCGAGCAGCGGTTCCCGAGCCCGATCGCCCTCATGACCCAGCGGCGGCGCCTCGACCACTTCCTGGTCGAGCGTGCGGGGGAGGCCGGGGCCGACGTCCGCGACGGCGTCCGGGTGAGGGGCGTGGAGGCGGACGGGCCGTCCGCGATGGTCGTGGACTTCGACGGCGGCCGGCTCCGGGCGGCCCTGGTCCTGGGCGCGGACGGGGCCAACGGCGTCTCCGCGAAGGCGCTCGGCCTCGGGGCCGACCGCGCCTTCGAGGTCGCCTACGAGGGGAACCTGCCGGTCTCCGGGGCCGCGGCGGCCGAGCACCGCGGTCGCGTCATCCTCGAGATCGGCACGGTCCCGGGGGGCTACGGCTGGATCTTCCCCAAGGGGGACCATCTCAACGTCGGCGTCGGCGGGTGGGCGGCCGAGGGGCCGCGCCTGCGCGCCCACCTCGACCGGCTCTGCGCCGAGCACGGCATCGAGGTCGGCGAGCTCACCGCCCTGCGCGGCCACCGCCTGCCGCTTCGTCGCACCTGGTCCCTCGCCGCCCGGGGGCGGGCCGCGGTGGTCGGGGACGCGGCGGGCCTGGTCGATCCACTGTCCGGGGACGGGATCTTCGAGGCGTTCCTCAGCGCCAAGCTCGCCAGCGAGGCGGCCCTCGACGTGCTCGCCGGCCGGGAGGCGACGCATGGAGCCCTACCAGGGCCGCCTGCGCCGCGCCCTGGCCGGCCACGCCGCGACGGCCTGGGCCGCGAAGCTCGCCCTGGAGCGCTCGCCCGCCCTCACCTTCCACGCGCTGCGGTCGCCGATCATGGGCCGGTTCGTCGCCGCGCGCCTGGGCCGGTCCGACCCGCGCACGGTGCCGGGCAGCGCGATGCTCGAGCGCTCGGCCCGCCTGGCCCTCGGGGCCGCTGCCCGCTAGGGCCGCCCGCCCCGATCAGCCGCTGAGCTCCTCCAGCGGGACGGCCGGGTCGGCCAGGCGCGCCGGGTTGACCGCCGCCCGGGAGCGGATCAGCGCCTGGACCTGCTCGTTCACGTCCCAGACGTTGATGTTCATCCCCGCGAGCACCGCGCCGTCGTCGCCGAGCCAGAAGACGACGGCCTCGCGCGCCGCGAGGTCGCCGCGCACGACGACCGGCGCGTCGGGGTCGGCGAGGCCCGAGTACTCCATGCCGACGTCGTACTGGTCGGAGAAGAAGTAGGGGAGCGCGCTCGTAGGGCTCGGTGCGCCCGAGCATCGACCGCGCCGCCGCCGGGCCCTGGTTGAGGGCGTTCGCCCAGTGCTCCACCCGCACCCGCCGGCCGAAGAAGGGGTGCTCGGCGTTCGCCACGTCGCCGGCGGCGAAGACGTCGCCCCCGGCGCTCAGGGTGGCGTCGACCAGGACGCCGTTGTCCACGGGAAGCCCCGCGGCCTCGGCGAGCTCCGTGCGCGGCGCGGCGCCGACGCCGATCACCACGGCGGCGCAGTCGACGGTCCGCCCGCCGGCCAGGCGCACCCGCTCGGCGCGGCCGTCGCCCTCGATCGCATCGACGCCCGCGCCCGTGAGGAGCTCGACCCCGTGGTCCCGGTGCACGCCGGCGTACATGCCGCCCACCTCGCTGCCGAGGACGCCCTGGAGGGGCACCGACTGCTGCTCGACGATCGTGACCTCCATCCCGCCTGAACGGGCCGAGGCCGCGACCTCCGACCCGATCCACCCCGCCCCGATCACCAGGAGCCGGCCGCCCGCGGCGATGACGTCCCGCAGGCGGTCGCTGTCGTCGAGCGTGCGGAGGAGGTGGACGCCCGTCGAGGTCGGCCCCCGGGATGGGCAGCGTGCGCGGGGCGGCGCCGGTCGCCAGCAGGAGCCGGTCCCAGCGCAGGCTCTCGCCGTCGCTCAGCGTCGCCGTCCGCGCCCCCCGGTCGATCGCCGTCACCTCGCGCCCGCGGAGGAGCTCGATCTCCTGCTCGGCGTAGAAGCCCTCGGGATGGACGTAGACGGAGTCCCGCTCGGCCTCCCCCTGGAGGTAGCCCTTGGAGAGCGGCGGCCGCTCGTAGGGGCGGTGCGACTCGGCCCCGACCAGGACGACGCGCCCGTCGAAGCCCTCCTCCCGGAGGGCCTCGGCCGCCTTGGCCCCCGCCAGGCTCGCCCCAACGATCACGAAGGTCCGTCGCTCGGCCATGTCGGTCTCCTCGTCGGCGTCGGGGAGACCGTACCCTGCTTCCCTAGTGCGGGACGAGCGGGACCCGGTCCTGCGCCACGAGTGCCTGCTCGGTTCCGCTCGTGGCGACCACCCGCACGGTGAGCTCGGCGCGTCCGGGGAAGTCGTCGGGATCGATGCGGACCGCCGGGCTCGGCGAGGTCGAGCCCGACCGTGCGCCAGGTGGCGCCGCCGTCCTCGCTCGCCTGCACCAGGTAGCGGCGCGCCGGGGCGGTGCCGGGGGCATCCCACTCCACGACGATCTCGCCGTCCGGCCCCCCGCCGCGCACGCGCAGCGCCGCGGCCGCGGCGGCGCCGAGGCCCGCACCCGGCGCGGCGGCTCCGCCGATCGGGCGGCTGTCGAGCACCCGCTCGCCGTGCCGCAGCTCGATGCGGCGCGCCTTGGCGGCCGAGGGGACGACCACGTCGATCGTCCCGGTCACGTCCTCGCCAGGAAGCTCGCACGCGCTCGGCTGGAACGCGACCGGCTGGTCCACCAGGACGCGCCCGCGCGCCGTCGTCAGCACGATCGCGAAGGGCTCCCTGCCCGCGGCGTCGTCGGCCGGCGTGGGCTCGGCGGGAGACGGCAGGACGGCGGTCAGGCTGCCCGTCGACCGCGTGGCGTTGGCCGCGGCGACGACGTGGATTCCGGCCACGGCGTCACCCGGCCCGGCGGTCGCGGCAGGTGGCGGCGCCCCCGCGCCGAGCGCGCCCTCGGCGTTCAGGCGCCGGCGGATGCCGTCGTACGTGAAGGAGCTCAGCCACTGCCGGTCACAGTAGGACATGACGTCGTGCCAGCGGCTGCCGGGGAGGGCGCGCATCGGCAGCGACATGACCGGGTCGCCGACGTCGAGCCCCACGTATCTCCCGTCGGCACCCGTGAGCTGGCCGTTGGGATGGGGGTACGCCGCCCCGCCGACCGCCCCGCAGAACTCCGCGTGGAACCGGCCGAACGTGTGCGCGAGCTCGTGGGCGGTGTACCAGTCGCCGTAGGCGCCGTCGGCGTCCCAGCCGAAGGTCGACGGGCCGGTGGGGCCGGATGCGACCGTGCCCGGGGCCGGCGTCTGCGGGATGCCGGAGGCCAGGCCGCGCATGAACCCGCCGCTGTCGGCGACGAGCCCGTAGTAGTGGGTGCGCCCGTCCGTCCCGGCGGCCACGTCGGCCGCCCGCAGCGCGATCAGCTCGGCGTTGATCTCGGAGGCGTCGAAGGGCGCCGGGTGGGGCGCGTCGATCGTGGTGGTCGTGAGCCTCACGGTCGCGACCGGGTACGCGCGCGTCAGCCAGGATCTGATCAGGTCGAGGTCGAGCGCGGACGGCAGGTGCGTCGTCGTCGAGCCGGCCCGCGTGTAGCGGATCCTCGCGATGTGGACGCGGAGCGGCGCGGTGCGCGTGAACCTCACCAGCGCGGCCGGCCGGGGCCTCAACGGCAGGGGCCCCGCGTCGGTCCTGACGCTGCCCAGGCGGACCCAGGTGGGGCCGGCGGCCGCGAAGCTCGCGGGCAGCACGAAGTTGAGGCTGAAGCCCAGATCGTGGCGGCGGCTGCGCAGCGCGGCGAGAGAGGATCCGGAGCGGGCCGGGTCGAGCGCCGCCGGGCCCACCGGCGCGACCCCGGTCCAGGGCCCGTCGGCCGCGCGCGCGACCCGCAGCACCCCCCGCACCGAGACGGGCCCGGCCGGGGAGGACAGGTAGACCCGCACGACGGTCCGCTTGCCGGCCACGAGGGGCACGGAGTTGAGGTGGTCCTGCACCACCTGGGTCACCTCGATGCCGTCCACGGTGACCGCCGCCGCCGGGGCCGCCCCCAGGGCCGCGGTTTCCTCCAGCGACGCGAGCAGATCTGGCGGTGCCGGGCGTCCCATGGTCCCTCCCGGGAGGTGGTCCGAGCCGCCGCGATCATCCAACCGTTCCCCGTGGCGGCGCAACGCCCCCCACCGTGCCCTCGCGGACCTCCCCGCCTACCATGGGCTGCGTGGACGAGATCGAGGTGGACGACCGGCCCGGGGAGCAGCGCTACGAGGCGACGATCGGCGGCCGGCTCGCCGGGATCGCGGCCTACCGGCCCCGCCCGGGGGCGCGCGTCTTCACCCACACCGAGGTGCTGCCGGAATGGGAGGGGCGGGGTGTGGGGGGCCGGCTCGCGCGGGCCGCGCTCGACGACGTCCGGGCCAGCGGCCTCCAGGCCGTGCCGCGGTGCCCCTTCATCGCCGCCTGGATCCGCCGCCACCCCGAGTACGAGGATCTCGTTCCGGCCGCCGAGCGGGACCTGCTCGATCGACGTGGGTAGCCGGCCCGCCCAGGCCACCCGCTCCACGATCGCCCCTGGTCACGCGGCGCGCAGCCGTCGCCGTCTCACGACGTGCCCCCGCGCCCGTGGCCTGCGCCAGCTGCTCGGCCACCCGCGGCCAGTTGACGACGTTCCACCACGCCTCGAGGTAGTCGGCGCGCCGGTTCTGGTAGCGCAGGTAGTAGGCGTGCTCCCAGACATCGACGCCCAGAAGGGGCGTGTGGCCGTCCATGAGGGGGGTGTCCTGGTTCGGGGTGGAGACCACGGCAAGGCCGGTCCCGTCGTGGATGAGCCACGCCCAGCCGCTGCCGAACCGCTTGAGGCCCGCGTCGTTGATCTGCTGCTTGAGCTCGTCGAGGCCCCCGAAGGTGTCCCCGATCGCCGCCGCCAGCTCGCCCTCGGGCTCGCCGCCGCCGCCCGGGCTCATCAGCTCCCAGAAGAGGGAGTGGTTGGCGTGGCCGCCGCCGTTGTTGCGCACGGCCCCCCGCTTGTCCTCGGGGATCTGATCGAGGAGGTCGAGCACCTGCTCCAGCGGCCGGCCGTCCCACTCGGTGCCCTCGAGCGCCGCGTTGAGGTTGCTCACGTACGTCTGGTGGTGCTTGTCGTGGTGGAGCCGCATGGTCTCCTCGTCGATGTGCGGCTCGAGCGCGTCGTAGGAGTAGGGAAGCGGGGGCAGCTCGTAGGGCACGGCGTGCTCCTTTTCGTGGTCGCCCCGGCCCGCCGGCGATCGCTGCCGCGGGCCGCTGTCGGACTAGGGTACGGCCTCAGGGCGCCGTCGGTCGGCGACCACCGGGGCGTCCGTCCGGGGCCGGGCCGGCCCGCATCCGGGCCGGGCCGGCGCTAGGGTGCGCGCGATGCCGGGCCCCCTGACCGGGAAGGTGGCGCTCGTCGCGGGCGCGACCCGCGGCGCCGGGCGTGGCACGGCGGTCGCGCTGGGGGAGGCGGGCGCGACGGTCTACTGCAGCGGCCGCACGACCAGGACGCGGCGCTCGGAGTACGACCGGCCGGAGACGATCGAGGAGACCGCAGAGCTCGTCGATGCCGCCGGAGGCGAGGGGATCGCCGTCGGGGCCGACCACCTGCAGCCGGCGCAGGTCGAGGCGCTCGTGGCGCGCATCGACGCCGAGCGGGGCCGCCTGGACGTGCTGGTCAACGACATCTGGGGCGGCGAGCTGCTGGCCCAGTGGGACACGCCGGTGTGGGAGCACGACCTCGACGGCGGCCTCCGGATGCTGCGCCTTGCGATCGACACGCACCTGATCACCAGCCACTTCGCGCTTCGCGCTGCTCATCCGCCGGCCGGGTGGCCTGGTCGTCGAGATGACCGACGGCACGCTCGAGTACAACGCGGGGCGCTACCGGCTCTCGGCCTTCTACGACCTGGCGAAGACGGCGGCCATCCGGCTCGCGTTCGCGCAGGGCCATGAGCTCGCTCCGCACGGCTGCACCGCCGTCGCGCTGACGCCCGGGCTGGATGCGCTCGGAGATGATGCTCGACAACTACGGGGTCACCGAGGCCGACTGGCGTGACGCGGCCGCCAAGAACCCGCACTTCGCCGCGATCTCCGAGAGCCCGCGCTTCGTGGGCCGCGCGGTCGCCGCGCTCGCCGCCGACCCGCAGGTGCACCGCCGCAACGGCGGCTCGTTCTCCTCCGGCGGCCTCGCGCGCGAGTACGGCTTCACCGATCTCGACGGCTCCCAGCCCGACGCCTGGCGCTACATGGTGGAGGTCCAGGACCCGGGCCGCCCGGCGGACCCCACTGGCTACCGCTGATCTCGGTAGGCTGGCGCCGGTCGTCAAAGGAGCTGGCCGTGATCGGCGCCATCCTGCTGGGGCTCTTCGTCGGGATCGTGGGCCGCATGCTGGTCCCCCGGGATGCGTTCCGCGGCTTCAGCGGCCCCGTGTCGTGGCTCATCTCCCTCGGCCTCGGCCTGCTGGGAGCGCTCTTGGGGTACGCGATCTTCACGCTCGGGCTCGGGATCGGCGACGACGACATCTTCGACTGGGGCGGCGTGGTGGGCGCGATCATCGGCGTCATCATCGTCATCCTCATCGCGACCCCGATCCTCCGCCGCATCGGCAAGCGCAGGGCGGCCGCCGCGTCGGCGCCGCCCGCGCCGCCGCCCGCGCCGCCGCCGGCAACGCCGGGCGTCTAGGGGCGGCCGGCAAGGGCACGCGGAGCGGGCGCCGGCCGCCCGCCCGCCGCGCCCCGGCACGTCAGGTGGACATCCCCGGAGGGCTGACGTAGCGTCGTCCCGCCCGGGATGAACGCGTCGATCCGGGGACCCACGCGCATGCGCGCAGAGGTAGGGCCCAGCCGATTGCTGGAGCGCGAGGACGACCTCGCCCGGATCGAGGGGGGGCTCGCCCGCGCCCGGGACGGGCGCGGCACGCTCGTCGTGGTGGAGGGGCCGGCCGGGGTCGGCAAGACGGCGCTGCTCGCGGACGCGCGAGCGATGGCCGAGTCGGCGGGGATGCAGGTGCTCCGTGCGCGGGGCGCGGAGCTGGAGCGCGAGTTCGCCTTCGGCGTCGCGCGTCAGCTCCTCGAGCCGTTCCTGGGGCGCGTGGACGACGCGGAGGATCTGCTGCACGGGCCCGCCGGTGTCGCCGCAAGCCTGCTCGGGCTGCGCGGCGCGCCCGCTCTCGATCGCGCGGCGTTCGCGGACCAGGACTCGTCGTTCGCGATCCTCCACGGCCTCTACTGGCTCTGCGCGGACCTCGCCGAGCGGCAGCCGCTGTGCGTGATCGTGGACGACGCGCACTGGGCCGATGCTCCCTCCCTGCGGTTCGTGGGCTTCCTCGTGCCGCGCCTCGAGGAGCTGGCCGTCGCGCTCGTGATCGCGGCTCGCCTACCGGAGGCGCGCGAGCACGCGGGCCTCCTGGAGTCGCTCGTCTCCGACGCCACGGCCGAGACCGTCACCCCCGCGCCGCTGACGCCCACAGGGGTGGCCGAGCTGCTGGCGCAGGGGCTGGGCGTGGTGCCGGAGCCGTCGTTCGTGGAGGCCTGCCACAGGGCGACCGGCGGCCTCCCGTTCCTCGTCCGGGAGGTCGTCGCGCGGCTTCGCGAGGACCAGGCTGCGCCCACCGAGGCGGCCGCCGCGCTCGTCGGACGGCTCGGGGGCCGGACGGTGGGCCGGTGGATGCTCGTCCGTCTGGACCGACTGCCGGCGCCCGCGGCAGGCCTCGCCCGCGCGCTGGCCGTCCTCGAGACCGCCGACCTCGCCCAGGCGGCCGCACTCGCCGAGCTGACCGCCGGCGATGCCGCTGCGGCGGCGGACACGCTCGCCTCGGTGAGCATCCTCGCCCCGGGACGGCCCCTCGCGTTCGCCCACCCCATGCTCCGGGAAGCGCTCTACGGCGAGCTCTCGCCGGCCGAGCGCGCGCGCGCCCACCGGGAGTCCGCTCGCCTGCTTCACGATGCCGGCGCCCCGCCCGAGCGCGTCGCGGAGCATCTGCTCAGCGCTGAGCCGGCGGCCGACGCGTGGGTCGTCGACCGCCTCGCCGATGCGGCCGAGGCGGGCCGCCGCCCGCGGGGCGCCCGAGTCGGCCGCCGTCCTCCTGCGCCGCGCGCTCGCCGAGCCGCCCGGCGACCCGTTCCGTCTGCTCCTGGACTGCGGGCTGGCTGAGGCGAACGCAGGCGAGCCGGGCTGGGACGGGCATCTGCATGCGGCGATCGCCGCGGCCGGCGACGGCGGATCGCGCGCGGAGGCGGCGCTGACCACCGCCCAGGCCCTGCTGCGGGAGCAGCGCACCGAGGAGGCGCTGGTCGTGGTCGACCGCGCCGCGGAGGAGGTGGGCGACACGGACGCACGGGTCCGCGCGCTGCTCGAGGCGATGGCCGTCGCCGCTGGGAGCCTGGACGCGAGCCTGGCGCCCGTCGTCGCGGCGCGCTCGGAGGCGCTGTGCCGACAGGCCGCAAGCGACCCGGCCGCTCCCAGGGAGATCCTCGCGGTCGCCGCGTGGGCGGCGGCGTTCGCCGACCAGCCCTCGGCGGCGGGGGTGGAGCTCGCGCGGCGGGCCCTTCGCGCGAGCCCTCGCCCGACCCCCGATCCGGGAGACTTGCCCTCGACCTGGTTCTCGCTCGCGACCCTCGTGCTCGTCTGGGCCGAGCGCTATGCCGAGGCCGGGGCGCTGCTCGAGACGGCGATCGTCGAGTGCCGCGCCGCCGGGGCGGGCGGCAACCTCGCGACCGCGCTGACGTATCGGGCGTGGCTCGCGCTCCGGCGGGGGGACCTGCGGGCCGCCGAGATCGACGCCAGGACCGGCGTGGAGGCCGCCGACCTTCCGCTCCCGCTGCTGTACCGGCTGATCGCCACCAGCGTTCTCGTCGATGCGCTTGTGGAGCGGGGTGAGCCGGAGGCGGCCGCGCGCGCGCTGGCCCCGGTCGAGGCCTGGGCGGAGGAGCCCGCCACGCCCCCGGCAACCCTCCGGCTGGCCCGCGCGCGCCTGCGCATGGCGCAGGGGGCGGCGGAGGACGCGCTCGTCGACTTCCTCGCCGTGGGTGACGTGGCCACCCGGTGCTTCGTCCGCTCGCCGAGCATCCTCCCGTGGCGCTCGGAGGCCGCCGTGGCCCATCTCAGGCTCGGCGACCGGGCTGCCGCGCTCCGGCTGGCCGAGGACGACCTGGCGCTGGCGCGCACGTTCGACACCCCGCGGGCCCTCGGGGTCGCCCTGCGCGCCACCGGCCTCGCGGCGGGCGGACGGCGGGGGGAGGCGCTGCTGAGGGAGGCGGTGGCCGTCCTCGCGGACGCCGACGCTCGGGTCGAGCACATCCGCGCCCAGACCGACCTCGGCGCCCACCTTCGCCGCGACAACCGCCGCGCCGAGGCGCGCGAGCACCTGCGCGTCGCGCTCGACGCGGCGCACCAGGCGGGCGCCGGGGCCCTGGCCGCGCGGGCCGAGACCGAGCTCCGGGCGACCGGCGCCCGGCCGCGCCGCGCGGTTCTGAGCGGGCTCGACGCGCTCACCGCGAGCGAGCGGCGCGTGGCCGAGCTCGCCCGCGACGGGATGACCAACCGCGAGATCGCTCAGGCGCTCTTCGTGACGGCGCGGACGATCGAGGGCCACCTCACCCACGTGTTCCGCAAGCTCGACCTCACCGCCCGGGAGCAGCTCGCCGAAGCCCTGGGGGCGGGCGCGTAAGTCAGGGGGGGCACCACGGTGCGAGGCCGTGCGGCCGGTGGCACGCTCGACCCACCAGAACCCGCCACGAAAGGGCTCACGATGACCGAGATGAACCAGACCCCGCACGGCGACCACATCCACCCGCAGGGCTTCGTCCGGCGCGGCCGCTGGGCCGGTGGTCGCAACTCGCCCGCGCTGCTCGCCTCGTCATAGGTGCGGCCGGTGACACGGTCGAGCCATCAGATCCCCGCCACGAAAGGGCACCCGATGACCGAGATGATCCAGACCCCGTCCGGCCACTACATCCACCCGCAGGACTTCGTCCGGCGCCGGCGCTGGACGGCGGTGACCGCACCCCGCCCGCGCTGATCGCCCTGTCCCGCATCGGGCGCCTCCCCCGGGGGCGCCTCGACGCGGCCTGGACGGGCACCGCACACGGCCTCATGAGCCGTCCCCCGTCGGAGGGGACACGGGCGCGCGGTCACAGCTCGCTCACGTTGGCCTCGAATTGGCGCACGGGTAACCGTGCCTTTGCCGGGGCGTGGGAGCGTCGCCGCGCACCGGGTCCCCATCGGCGACGGCGACACGGAGGACGGTTCGACGTGACGACCACCACCTGGACCCACCCGCTCGACTACGTTCGCAGGCGCCGCTGGACGCGCGTGGAGGGGCCGGCGGCGGCCACCACCATGCCGAGCCACCTGCACCGGATCGTGTGACGCCGCGTCGGCTGTGGCTGCTCCCGCACCGCGGGGCCGGCCGCCGCAGCCCTGACGCCCGGCCATGCGCCGCAGGCCGAGGACGCTCAGGCGCTCATCGCGACCTCGCCCACATGCACCTCGGGCGCGCTGACCGACAGGTGTGTGAGCTTGGTGGCGATGTAGTCGCGCGCGGCCTCGTTCGAGGCCTCGGCGCCGGCCTGATCGTCGCAGACCGTGATGGAGGTCGCGCTCACGGGCCCGGTCTTGACGATGTAGTAGCTGTGGAAGCCGTCGATCTCGCGAAAGAGCCCGAGGATCTCCGCCTTGTTCTCGGCGACGGCGTCGGCCAGTCCCTCTGCCTCGCTGTAGATCCGGATGGTCGCGTACATCGGTTCCCCTTCGGTTGGTGTCATGGTGGCCGCGCGAGCCGATGGCGCTCGGAGCCCGTGCTCGGGTCACGATCGGATCAGGGTGAGACCAAACGCGCGGAGCGTCCGGAAGACGGTCCCGGGCGGGAATCCTCGTTCACTCGGGGTGAGGGGGCAAGCGGTCGCTCACGGTCGCGGGCGCCCTCGACGCCCGTCGGCGCCCGGCCGGGCAGGCTACGCCTCGACGAGAATCACCAGCGTCTCGGGGAGGACGCCGTCATGCGCCATCGCGTCCGCGGCCGCCTCGGTCTCCATTGCGGCCGTGACGGCGTCCATGTCAGAGACGTCCATCACCAACCCGACCCGCGCCGGGTTCCCCGGATCAACGAACGTCCGGATGTTGGTAACCCCGAGAGGGCCGAAGAACTCCTCGCGCCTCGGCGAGGCGAGCCAGTGATCCTTGTCCTTCACGTCGTGGTAGGCCATGACGGTGGGCATCGCGCCTCCCTAGGTGTCCGAGGGTCCAGCGTTACCGGTCGGGCCAGTGCGTGGACCCTACGCCCCTTGAAACTTCGCCGGACTGGTCTCCGTCTCTGCGCAGGTCCCCGTCTTGATCTGAGCGTGCACCCAAGGTGAACCGCTGAGGAGGCATCCGGGCCTCCGGTGAGGCTGTGGGTCCCCACAACTCACATCTCCTCGAAGGAGACCCGGATGCAGCTGCACGCTAACGCGGCCCTCGGATTGGCAGGGCGCCGGCGCCTGGTGGGCCTGATCGAGCAGGGCCACTCCATCAGGGCCGCCGCGGCGGCCCTGGGCGTCGCCCCGGCCACCGCCCACCGCTGGTGGCACCGCTGGGCAGAAGCCGGCGAGCGCCGAGCGGACAAGCGGCGCCTGCCTGGCCGACCGCTCGAGCCGACCCCGCCGCTCGCCCCGGCGCTTGAGCGCCGGGGCCGAGGCGCCGATCCTGCCGCCCGCGCCCAGACCAACCTGGGCCCCGGCCGCCTGGCCCACATCTGCGCGCGGGCCCGCTCGACGATCTACAAGGTCCTCGTCCGCCACGGGCTCTCGCGACGGCGCACGGCCCGCGGCCGCTTGTCCGCCGCTATGAGTGGGCCCGCCCGGGCGCGCTCATCCACATCGACACGGCCCGCTTGGCGCGCTTTCGCCAGCCCGGGCACCGGACCGGGGACGCGCCGGGGCCGAGGTCCATGCCAACCAGGCGCATGGGCGTCACCTTCGTCCATGTCGCCGTTGACGACCACAGCCGCTACGCCTACGTCGAGCAGCACGCCGACGAGCGCGCGCAGACCTGCGCGGGCTTCCTGGCCCGCGCCCTGGCCCACTTCGCCGAGCTGGGCCTGGAGTCGGCCGAGGCGGTCATGACCGACGGGGCGATGAGCTACCGGCTGGCGCGGGCCTTCCAGAACGAGCTGGCCCTCGCCGGCGCGCGCCACATCCTCACCCGCCCTACACGCCCGCGCTGGAACGGTAAGGCAGAGCGCTTCATCCAGACCCTCAAGGCCGAGTGGGCCTACGCCCACGAGTGGCCCTCATCGGCCGCCCGGGCGCGGGCCCTCTCCAGCTGGGTCAGGACCTACAATCGGCGCCGGCTCCACAGCTCGCTGGGAGACCGGCCGCCGATCAGCCGCGTTCACAACGTCCGTGGGTAGGACAGCTAGGGAGGGCGAGCACTACCGGACGATCGCCCGCCCGTTCGACTGGACCTTCACCCGCAACGACCTCAACCAGGTCCTCGCGAAGATCGCCGACCGCGAGCCCGACCTCCGACTCGCGGCCTCACGATCAAGACTTCCGGACAGCTCTACTCGTCAGCCCACCAGTCGCGCTGGCCATCGACGTCTTCGCGCGGAGCCTCGCCGAGATTGGGCGCGCCGATGACGAGGATCTCGAGGCCCTCCGGCCCGGCCTCGTAGCCTCGCCACGTACCGGGCGGGACGCGCACCGCGTCCCATTCCTTGAGCGCGACGATCTCGTCGTCTACCTTCATCCGCCCGCTCCCGCGCAGGACCACGTACACCTCCTCTTGCTTCTTGTGCGTGTGGCCGTACGGAAAGCGATAGCCGGGCGGGACGCGCTGGTAGCTCAGGCCGGATTTCTCGAGCTCGAGCGCCTCGGTCGCCGAGCGGAACTCCAGGTCCGGCGCGCCGTCGAACCTCGAGCCGAGGTCCTCCAGATCCTCCTTGATGTTCCTGAGCGTGAACGGCACGGCGCAATCCTATGGCACCGAGACCGGGATGAGGGACCGGGTGACACAGCCTCAGAAAGGCGAAAACCCGCTCCGGGAGCGGGGTTCTCGGGAGCACGCGCGGCAGGATTCGAACCTGCGACCTCTGGCTCCGGAGGCCAGCGCTCTATCCACTGAGCTACGCGCGCTCGGTGGCCTAGGTTAGCTGTCCGCGACCTCGAAGTCGTAGCGGGAGGCCAGCTCGGCCATGATGGCGGGGTCCGAGGCCCGCCCCAGGGCGGAGAGCTCGCGCAGGTAGGCCTCGAGGCCCGCCGGGCTGAAGAGGTTGAGCACCCGTGCGGGCTCGGCGCCCTCGTTCGCGAACGTGTGGACGACCCCGGGCGGGACGGCCACGAAGGTTCCCGGGCCCGCCTCGACCCGGCGGCCGTCGACCTGGAAGACGAGGGTCCCGTCGATCACGTAGAAGCAGTCGTGCATCTCCCGGTGGCGGTGGGGCGGCGGCCCCTGGAACCCCGGCGCGAACACGGTGTCGACCAGGGCGAAGCGGCCGCGGGTGTCGGCGTGGGCGGCCTTGATCTCCCCGTGGGTCTCGCCCAGGGACAGCGGCTCGCCGTCGCCGGGGCCGCGGATGACCGGCTCCTCCATGGGTGGGCATCATCACGGATGTGCGGATCGCCGTCATCTCCGACACCCACATGCCGCGGCGGGGCCTGCGGTCCTGCCGCCCGCCTGCCTGGAGCGGCTGCGTTCTGCCGACCTGATCGTGCACGCCGGCGACTGGTCCTCGATGGACGCCCTCGCGATGGTCCGCGCGATCGGGCCGCCGGTGGTCGGGGTGCGCGGCAACGTCGAGGAGCAGGCGGTCCGCGCGGCCCTGCCCGTCACCGCGGAGGCCGAGATCGGCGGCGTCCGGATCGGCGTCGTGCACGACGGCGGGCCGGGCGCCGGGCGGCTCACGCGCCTCCGCCGGCGCTTCCCGGTGGCCGAGGCGGTGGTCTTCGGCCACTCCCACATCCCGTGGCACGAGGTCGCCGGCGACGGCTTCCGGGTCGTCAACCCGGGCAGCCCCACCGACCGGCGCCGGTCCCCGCGCCACAGCATGGCCGAGATCGAGGTCGCCGGCGGGCGGATCGCGGCGGTGGGCTTCTGGGCGGTCGACGAGCCGGCCGGCCCGCTCGCCGCGGATCTGGTGCTGCCACACCCCCGTTAGGATCGGCCGATGGACCTGTACGTCACGCTCGTCGGCACGTCCGCCTCCGTGCCCACGGCCGCCCGCGGCACCGCCGCGACGCTGATCTCGCGCGGCGGCGAGCGCTGGCTGGTCGACTGCGGGGAGGGCACCCAGCGCCAGCTCCTGCGCTCTGGCCTCGGGCTGGTTGACCTGGACCTCCTGCTCATCACCCACCTGCACGGCGACCACTACCTGGGGATGCCGGGCCTGCTGAAGACCTACGGCCTGCGCGGCCGCGACCGGCCCCTTCGCATCGTCGGCCCCCGGGGCCTGGTTCGCCTGCTCGAGGTCCTGCGGCCGGTGATCGGCCGCACGCCGTTCCCGCTGGAGGTCGACGAGATCGACGAGCGCTACGCCGGGGTCGCGGCGGCGGGCGACGGCTATCGCCTCGAGCACCTGCCGAGCCGCCACACCGTGCCGTCGCTCGCCTTCGCGCTGGTGGAGGACGAGCGGCCGGGGGCGTTCGACGTCGCGGCCGCGCGCGGCCTCGGCGTCGAGCCCGGCCCGGACTTCGGCGTCCTGCAGCGCGGGGGCGAGGTGGTGACGGCCGCGGGGCGGACGGTGCGCCCGGCCGACGTGCTCGGGCCGCCGCGCGCGGGCCGGACTGTCGTCGTCACCGGCGACACCGAGCCCTGCGCGCCGGTCCTCGAGGCCGCGCGCGGCGCCGCGGTGCTCGTGCACGAGGCGACCTTCCTCGAGGAGGACCGGGACCGCGCCCGCGAGACCCGGCATTCGACCGCCCGCGAGGCCGCCGCGCTGGCGCGCGCGGCCGACGTGGGGCTGCTGGTCCTCACGCACCTGTCGACCCGGCACGCGCCGCGCGAGGTGCGCGAGGAGGCCGAGCTCGAGTTCGCCCGCGTCCTGGTGCCGCGCGACTTCGATCAGGTGGAGGTGCCGTTTCCCGAGCGCGGCGGGCCGATCGTGCACGCGGCGCGGGCCGGCGCCCGCCGCGGTGGGGCCGACGCGCCGTCGGAGGCGCGTGCTACCGTGGCACCGATCGACCTTTAACCCGGTCCTGCGAGGCCGGAAAGGAGACGCGATGACCCTGCGCCCGTCGCCCCGCGACACCTCCGCGCGCACATAGCCCCGCTCGCGACGAAGGTGCTGGTCGATGCCGACCAGCTGCGCCGGACGGTCGCCCGGATCTCGCACGAGATCGTCGAGCGCCACGGCGATCCCGAGGGGCTCGCGCTCGTCGGGATCCACACGCGCGGGGTGCCGCTCGCCGCCCGCCTGGCGCGGCTGATCGGGGAGTTCGCCGGGACGGAGCCGGCCTTCGGCACGGTTGACATCGCCCTCTACCGCGACGACGTCGGGCTCGACAACCGCCGGGGGGCGCTGCCGGTCGTCGGCGACACCGCCCTCGACTTCGACGTCTCCGAGCGCGCCGTCGTGCTGGTGGACGACGTCCTCTACACCGGTCGCACCATCCGGGCCGCCATCGACGCCATCTTCGACTACGGCCGGCCGCCGCAGGTGCAGCTCGCGGTGCTGGTGGATCGCGGCCACCGGGAGCTCCCGATCCGGCCCGACTACGTGGGGAAGAACCTGCCGACCTCGCGCTCCCAGCGGGTGAGCGTCCGCCTCGAGGAGATCGACGGCGCCGACGAGGTCGTGCTCGAGGACGACCCGGAGGACTCGCGGTGACGCGCCGATCGCTCATCTCGATCGCCGACCTGGACCGCGCGGAGATCGCGCGCATCCTGCGGGTCGGCAACCGGTTCGCCGAGGTCATGCAGCGCGACATCAAGAAGGTGCCGACGCTGCGCGGGCGGACCATCATCAGCATGTTCTTCGAGCCCTCCACGCGCACGTCCACCTCCTTCGAGCTGGCCGGCAAGCGGCTCTCGGCCGACGTCGTCAACGTCAAGGGCGCGGGGTCGAGCGTCGAGAAGGGCGAGACCCTGAAGGACACGGTCCTCACGCTGGCGTCCTACGCGCCGGACGTCCTGGTCATCCGCCACCCGGCCGTGGGCGCCTGCGAGATCGCCTCCCGCCACACCGAGGCGGCCGTCGTCAACGCCGGCGACGGCAAGCACGAGCACCCCACCCAGACCCTGCTCGACCTCTACACGATCGAGCGCGAGGTCGGGCCGCTCGACGGCCTGCACATCGCCTTCGTGGGGGACATCGCCCACTCGCGCGTCGCGCGCTCGGGCATCCGCGGCTTCCAGACGATGGGCGCGCGCGTCTCGCTGATCGCCCCGCCGACGCTGATCCCGCGCGAGGCCGAGGCGGCGCTCGGGGTGGACGTCTCCACCGACGTGCGCGACGTCGCCGACGCCGACGTCGTCTACGTGCTGCGGATGCAGCTGGAGCGGATGGGACCGGGCGGCTTCGTCCCGTCGCTGCGCGAGTACGCCGCGACCTACGGGATCGGCCACGACCGCCTGCGCCCCGGCCAGCGGGTGATGCACGCCGGCCCGATCAACCGCGGCGTCGAGATCACGGGCGCCCTCGCCGACGACCCGGCCACCCTGATCGTGCGCCAGGCGGCCAACGGGATGATCGTCCGCATGGCCGTCCTCTACGACCTGCTCACCGAGCCGGCGAGCGCGGCCGAGCCGGCCGACCAGATCGGGGCGGTCGCCGTCTAGTGCCCCCCCGGCTCGTCCAGCGGCCCGGCCCAGCCGCGTCGCTCGTGCTGCGCGGGGTGCGCGTCCTCGACCCGGCCGCCGGGCTCGACGAGGTCCGCGACCTGGTCGTGCGCGAGGGCCGCGTCGGCGGCTCGCCCGACGGGCTGGAGGAGATCGACGCCGCCGGGCTCGTGGCGGTGCCCGGCTTCGTCGACCCGCACGTCCACCTGCGCACACCCGGGCGCGAGGACCTGGAGGACATCGCCACCGGCAGCCTGGCGGCGGCGGCCGGGGGCTTCGTGACCATCGTGGCCATGCCCAACACCTCGCCGGTCGTGGACACCGCCTCCGTGCTGGAGTCGCTGCTGGAGCGCGGCGAGCAGGAGGCGGCCGTGCGGGTCGGGTTCCTCGCCGCCATCACCGCGGGGCAGAGGGGCGCGGAGCTGACCGAGCAGGTCGAGCTCGCCCGCGCCGGCGCGGCGGGCTTCAGCGACGACGGCCACCCGGTCGCCGACGCCGGCGTCATGCGCAGGGCGCTGCAGTACCAGCGCATCACCGGCCTTCCGCTTGTCCTGCACGAGGAGGACCCCGCGCTGTCGGGCTCCGGCGTGATGCACGAGGGCGCGGTCGCCAGCCGCCTCGGGCTCGGGGGGATCCCCTCGATCTCGGAGAGCGTGGCGGTCGCGCGCGACGCGGCGCTGGCCGAGTACGAGGGCGGGCGCATCCACGTCTGCCACGTCTCGGCCGCCTCGACGGCCGATGAGATCCGCCGCGCGAAGGCGCGCGGGGTGCGCATCACCGCGGAGGTCACGCCCCATCACCTCACGCTCACCGACGCCGCGGTCGAGTCGCTGGACCCGTCGCGGCACAAGATGAACCCGCCGCTGCGGGAGGAGGCGGACCGCGACGCCCTCATCGCCGCCCTCGCCGACGGCACGATCGACTGCGTCGCCACCGACCACGCCCCCCACGCGACCGAGGAGAAGGAGGTGCCGTTCGAGGAGGCGCCCTTCGGGGTCACCGGCCTCGAGACCGCCTTCGCGGCCTGCCACACCCATCTGGTGCGGCCCGGCCGTCTCGGCCTCGAGATCCTGGTGCGGCGGATGGGCGCGGACGCGGCCGCCGCCCTGGGCCTCCCGGCGCCGACGCTCGCCGAGGGCGCCGTGGCGGACCTCGCGCTGCTCGACCTGGAGGAGCGGGTCGTCGTGGGCGCCGAGGGGTTCCGGAGCCGATCGCGCAACTCGGCCTTCCTCGGGGACGAGCTCGTCGGCGGGGTCCGGCTCACGATCGCGGGAGGTCAGATCGCATGGCGGCGGTAGACGAGCGGCGCCACCCGGCGCTGCTGGAGCGCGAGGAGGCGGGGCTGATCCTGGTGGACGTCCAGGAGGCGTTCCGGCCGGTGATCGACCGCTTCGACGAGGTGATCGCCAACTGCGGCCTGCTCGCCGAGGGCTTCGGGGTCCTCGGCCGCCCGGTGCTGGTGAGCGAGCAGTACCCCAAGGGCCTCGGCCACACCGTGCCCGAGCTCGCCGAGCGCCTGCCCGAGGGCGCGCGCGTGGTCGAGAAGGTGCGGTTCTCGGCCTGCGGGGTCGGCGCCTTCGAGGACGCGGTCGCCGAGGCCGGCGCGCGCACCTGGGTGGTGGCGGGCATCGAGACCCACGTGTGCGTCAACCAGACCGCGCACGACCTGCTGGAGCGCGGCTTCGGCGTGCAGGTGGCCGCCGATGCCGTGTCGTCGCGGACCGCCCGGAACCGCGACCTGGGGCTCGCGAAGATGACCGCCGCCGGCGCGGGCACCACCAGCGCCGAGATGGCCCTGTTCGAGATGCTCGAGCGGGCCGGCTCGGACGAGTTCAAGCGGATCTCGCGCCTGGTCAGATGACGCGCGACGGCCGCGCCTGGGCGGTGCTGGAGGACGGCCTCGTCCTCGAGGCCCGCTCCGTCGCGGCCTCGGGCACCGCCCTCGGGGAGATGGTCTTCACCACCGGGATGACCGGCTACCAGGAGGCCGTCACCGACCCCTCGTACCTCGGCCAGATCCTCTGCTTCGCCGCGCCCATGATCGGCAACCACGGCGCCGGGCCCGGGCACGACGAGAGCGAGCGGGCCTGGCCGGGGGCGGTGGTGATGGCCCGCGCCGGCGACGGGCCGGGTGCCGCCGGGGCGGCCGGCTGGTGCGGGTGGCTGCGCGAGCGCGGCGTCGTGGCCGTCAACGGCTGCGACACCCGCCGCCTGGTGCGCCATCTGCGCGACCGGGGGGCCATGCGCGGCGGGGTGTCCGACGAGCTCGGCCCGGATGAGCTGCTGGCGCGGGTGCGCGAGCACCCGGTGCTCGACGGACGCGACCTCGCGGCCGAGGCCGCGGGGCACCCGCGGGCCCTGGGAGACGACGGGCCGCGCGTGGTGGCCGTCGACTGCGGGATGAAGGCGAGCATCGCCCGCGGCCTGCTGGCGGCCGGCTGCCGCCTCGACGTCGTGCCCGCCGGCGCGACCTCGGGCGAGATCCTCGCGCGCGGCCCCGACGGGGTGTTCGTCTCGAACGGCCCCGGCGATCCGGCCGCCGTGACGCCGGTCATCGAGGCCGTGCGCGGCCTGCTGGGCGAGGTGCCCGTGTTCGGCATCTGCCTGGGCCACCAGATGCTGGCCCACGCCCTCGGCCTGCCCACGCGCCGCCTTGCCTTCGGCCACCGCGGCGCCAACCACCCGGTGCGCCGCGCGGCCGACGGCGCGGTGGAGATCACGGTGCAGAACCACGGCTACGCCGTCGAGGCCGGCGACCTGCCCGACGGCGTCGAGGTCACGCGCACGAGCCTCTTCGACGGCTCGGTCGAGGGCATCGCCGCCCCCGAGCTGCGCGCCTGGTCGGTGCAGTACCACCCCGAGGCGAGCCCGGGGCCGCGCGACGCCCGCTACATGTTCCGCGAGTTCGCGGAGTCCCTCTAGGCGAGTGCCCCGCCGGGCCGACATCGAGACCGTCCTGGTCCTCGGCAGCGGCCCCATCGTGATCGGCCAGGCCGGCGAGTTCGACTACTCGGGCACCCAGGCCTGCCGGGCGCTGCGGGCCGAGGGCTACCGCGTCGTGCTGGTCAACTCGAACCCGGCCACGATCATGACGGACCCCTCCGTGGCCGACCGCACCTACGTGGAGCCGCTCGACATCGAGGCCGTCGAGGCGGTCATCGCGCTGGAGCGGCCCGACGCGCTGCTGCCCACGCTCGGGGGGCAGACGGCGCTGAACCTGGCCATGGAGCTCTCGGCCGAGGGGGTCCTTGATCGCTTCGGGGTCGAGCTGATCGGCGCCGACGCCGAGGCGATCCGCCGGGCCGAGGACCGCGAGGCCTTCCGCGAGACGATGGCCGCCGCGGGCCTGCCGGTGCCCGCGAGCCGGGTCGTCGGCGACGTGGCCGCCGGCCGCGCGGCGGCCGCCGAGCTGGGCCTGCCGGTGATCCTGCGCCCCGGGTTCACGATGGGCGGGGAGGGGGGAGGGCCGGCGCGCACCCCGGCCGAGCTGGAGGAGCGGCTGGCGGTCGCGCTCGACGCCAGCCCGATCGGGCAGGCCCTGGTGGAGCGCTCGGTGCTCGGGTGGGCCGAGATCGAGCTCGAGGTGATGCGCGACGGCGCCGGCAACGCGGTGGTCGTCTGCTCGATCGAGAACGTGGACCCGATGGGGGTCCACACCGGCGACTCGGTGACCGTCGCCCCGGTGATGACCCTCACCGACCCGGAGCTCCAGCGGCTCCGGGACGCGGCTCTGGCGGTCATCCGGGCCGTGGGCGTCTCGACGGGGGGCGCCAACGTGCAGTTCGCCCTCGATCGGGCGAGCGGCGAGATGGTCGTCATCGAGATGAACCCACGCGTGTCGCGCAGCTCGGCGCTCGCGTCGAAGGCCACCGGCTTCCCGATCGCCAAGATCGCGGCGCGCCTGGCCGTCGGCTACACGCTCGACGAGCTGCCCAACGAGATCACGGGGGTCACGCCGGCGAGCTTCGAGCCGACGCTCGACTACGTCGCGGTGAAGATGCCTCGCTTCGCCTTCGAGAAGCTGCCCGGCGCATCGACCGAGCTGACCACGCACATGAAGAGCGTCGGCGAGGTGCTCGCGCTGGGCCGGACCTTCGGCCAGGCGTTCGGCAAGGCCATGGGCGCGCGCGAGCTCGACGCGCGCGTCGCGGCGCCCTGCGACGTGGCCGAGGCCCTGGAGCGGCTGCGCACGCCGTCGGCGGACCGCTATGACGTGCTCCTGTGGGCGCTCGGGGCCGGCGCGGACGCCGGCGAGCTCGCGACGGCGACCGGCATCGACCCGTGGTTCCTGGCCGAGCTGGCCGACCTGGCGCGGGCCCGCGGCGCCCTGGGCGGACCCCTGGAGGAGCTCGACGCGGGCCGCCTGCGCGCCGCCCGCCGCGCCGGGCTGGGCGACCACGACATCGCGGCGGCCACCGGCGCCGGGGAGGCCGCCGTGGGGCGCCGCCGCCGGGCCCTCGGCGTGCGCCCGACCTACCACGCGGTGGACACCTGCGCCGCCGAGTTCGCGGCGCTCACGCCCTACTACTACTCGGCCTTCGAGACCGAGAGCGAGCGACCGCACGACGACCGGCCGGCGATCGTGGTGCTCGGGTCGGGCCCGAACCGCATCGGCCAGGGCATCGAGTTCGACTACTGCTGCGTCCACGCGGCCGAGACCGCGCGCGAGCTCGGCTACGCGTCGGTGATGGTCAACTGCAACCCGGAGACCGTCTCCACCGACCACGGGGTCAGCGACCGGCTCTACCTCGAGCCGGTGACGATCGACGCCGTGCTCGACATCTGCGAGGCCGAGCGCCCGGTCGGCGTGATCGCCCAGCTCGGCGGCCAGACGCCGTTGCGGCTCGCCCGGGCGCTGGCCGACGAGGGCGTGGCCGTGCTGGGCACCCCGCCCGAGGCGATCGACCTCGCCGAGGACCGCGGCCGCTTCGGGCGCCTGCTCGACGAGCTGGGGCTCGAGGCCCCGCCCTGGGCGCTCGCCGACGGGCCGGAGGACGCCCTTCGCGCCGCGGCCGACGTCGGCTACCCGGTGCTGGTGCGACCGAGCTACGTGCTCGGCGGGCGGGCCATGGCGATCTGCGACTCGCCCGGGGCCCTTCGCGCCTACCTGGCGCGCGAGCGCCCCGGCGGGCCGCTGCTGGTCGACCGCTTCCTCGAGGACGCGACCGAGCTCGACGTTGACGCGCTCGCCGATGGGAGCGAGTGCTGGAGCGCCGCGGTGATGGAGCACGTGGAGGCGGCCGGGGTCCACTCGGGCGACTCGGCGTGCGTGCTGCCGCCCCAGGGCGTGGGGCCGGGGCTGGTGGCCGAGGTCGAGGAGCAGACCGCCGTCCTCGCCCGGGCGCTCGGGGCGGTGGGACTGCTGAACGTCCAGTTCGCCGTCCGCGACGGACGCGTCCACGTCATCGAGGCCAACCCGCGCGCCTCGCGGACGGTGCCCTTCGTCGCCAAGGCCACCGGGGTCCCCCTGGTGCGCCACGCGGTGCGGCTGATGCTCGGCGCCGCCCTCGACGACCTGGACCTGCCCGCGGCGGCGCCGGCGCGGCAGGTCGCCGTGAAGGAGGCGGTCCTCCCGTTCGCCCGCTTCCCGGGCTCCGACCCGGTGCTCGGGCCGGAGATGCGGGCGACCGGCGAGGTGATGGGCCTCGGCGGCAGCTTTCCCGAGGCCTTCGCCAAGGCGCAGCGCGGGGCCGGCCAGGCCCTCCCGCGGGCCGGCGCCGCGTTCATCTCGGCGCGGGACGCCGACAAGCCGCGGGCGGTCGCGCTCGCGGCGCGGCTGGCGCGCGCCGGCCTCAGGCTCGTCGCGACGTCGGGCACCGCGGCGGCGCTGACCGCGGCCGGCCTGCCCGTGCTCGCGGTCAACAAGGTCTCGGAGGGCTCACCGCACGTCGCCGACATGATCGCGGCGGGCGAGGTGGCGCTCGTGATCAACACGCCGCGCGGGGGGCACGGCGCCCGCACCGACGGCTTCGAGATCCGCGCCGCGGCGATCCGCGCCGGCATCCCCTGCATCACGACCATCGACGCCGCCGAGGCGGCCGCCGCGGCGGTGGGGACGCCGCGCGGAGCCCGGCCGCGAGCCCTCCAGGACGACGGCGCGGCCGCCGCGGCACCGGGCGTTCCGCCCGGGCGCCCGAGCTCCTTCAGCCTCAACCTGAGAGGCAGAGTTTGGGCCCTGCAACAGAGGTCGCTTCGCCTGCAACATGCGTGAAAAGCAGGTAAAAATGGCTGCAAAGTCGCGCTTGCGGGCGGCAAAGTCCGAGACCTAGAATGGCGCCGCGATGGCCACCACGACCACTCCTCCCAAGCCAGTGACACAGGCACCCGAGCGTTCGCTCGATCAGCGCATGGAGGCCCTCCGCCGAGCGAACCAGATTCGTTCCCGCAGGGCGCAACTCAAGAAAGACCTGAAGAGCGGGCGGACGTCGATCCAGGTCGTGATCGCCAACCCTCCCGACTTCGTGATCACAGCCAAGGTGTTTGACATGCTGATGGCGGTTCCGAAGTACGGGAAGGTCAAGGCGACGCGATTCCTGAACACCTGCCGCATATCGCAGGGCAAGACGATCGGGGGCCTTTCCGACCGACAGCGCACCGAGCTGCTGGAGCTGCTCCACCGGTAGCGGCGCGCTCCCGGGTCATCATCGTCTCGGGACCTTCGGGCGCGGGGAAGGGGACGCTCATCGAGCGAATCCTTCCCCGCTTCCCCGACGTCGAGGTCGCGGTCTCGGCGACCACCCGCCGCCGGCGCCCGGGCGAGGTCGACGGGGTCGAGTACTGGTTCCTCAGCCCCGCCGAGTTCGACCGCCGCGTCGCCGGAGGGGCCTTCCTCGAGCACGTCGAGTACGCGGGAAACCGCTACGGCACCCTGCGGTCCGAGATCGACCGCATCCTCGCCGCCGGCCGGTCGCCGCTGGTCGAGCTCGAGCTGGCCGGCGCGCGGGCCATCCGGCGGGACGTCCCCGAGGCGGCGTCGATCTTCATCGCGCCCCCGTCGCTCGCCGAGCTCGGGCGGCGGCTCGAGCGGCGGGCGACCGACACCGAGGGCGAGATCGCCGCACGCCTCGCCACGAGCCGTGTCGAGCTCGAGGCGATGTCGGAGTTCGACCACGTCATCGTCAACGACGAGGTCGGGCCCGCGGCCGAGCGGCTCGCCGCGACGATCGCCGAGGTGACCGGGGAGGCTCCCGATGGCTGAGGTGCTCCTGGGGGTCTCCGGTGGGATCGCGGCCTACAAGGCGATCGACGTGATGCGCATCCTGCAGCGCGGCGGGCACGGGGTCACCGTCGTCATGACCCGGGCCGCGCGGCGCTTCGTCGGCCCGGCGACCTTCGCCGCGCTCTCGGGGCGGCCGGTCGGCCTCGACCTGTTCGGCGCCGAGGATCGGCCGGGCTACGGCCACCTCGACCTGGCCCGGCGGGCCGACCTGATGCTCGTCGCCCCGGCCTCCGCGAACACGATCGCGAGGATGGCGGCCGGCCTGGCCGACGGCCTCCTCGGCTCGGCCTACCTGGCCTTCGACGGCCCGGTGGTGATCGCCCCGGCCATGAACACCCGCATGTGGACCCATCCCGCCACGGCGGACAACCTGGCCCGGCTCGTCGGGCGCGGCGTCGAGGTGATCGCGCCGGCGACGGGGCTCCTCGCCGACGGCGAGGTCGGCGCGGGGCGGCTCGCCGATCCGTCCGAGATCGCGGCCGCGGTCGAGGCACGCCTCGCGGGTGCTCGGTCGCTCGCCGGCCGCCGCGTCCTCGTCAGCGCCGGCGGCACGCGCGAGCCGATCGACCCGGTGCGCTACGTCGGCAACCGGTCGAGCGGGCGGATGGGGTGGGCGATCGCCGAGGCGGCGCGGCGCCGCGGGGCCGACGTCACCGTCCTCGCGGCCAACGTCAACCTGCCGCGCCACCCGGACATCCGCTACGTCGATGCGGCCACGGCGGCCGACCTTCGGCGCGCGGCCCTCGACGCTTTCGGCTCGTGCCACGTCCTGGTCATGGCCGCCGCCGTCGCCGATTTCGCCCCGGCCGCGACGCGCGAGGGCAAGATCGACAAGGGCGCCGAGGGCCGCCTCGCCCTGGAGCTCGAGCCGACGGCCGACATCCTGACCGAGCTCGCCGCGCGCCGCGACGGCCAGGTGGTCGTGGGCTTCGCGGCCGAGCACGGCGCCGACGGCCTCGCGCGCGCCCGGGCCAAGCGCGAGCGCAAGCGCCTCGACCTGATCGTCCACAACGACATCTCGCGCGAGGGCGCCGGCTTCGGCAGCCCCGACAACGAGATCACGATCATCGGGCCCGAGGGGGAGGAGCGGCTCCCCCGCATGAGCAAGGACGCCTGCGCCGAGCGCATCCTCGACGCGGTCGTGTCCCTCCTCCCGCCGGCCTAGGTCTGGCCGCACCAGCAGGACGCTGCAGGGGGCGTGGCGGGCGAGGTGGCCCGCGAAGCTCCCCAGCAGGATGCGCTCGCGCACGCCGCGGTGCGCGCTCGCCACGATCAGGTCCGCGCGCGCGTCTGCGGCCCACTCGCAGATCGCCGAGGCCGCGAGCCCGAGGTTGACGAGCAGCACCGGGTGCCCGCCGGCCTCGGCCGCGACGCCCGTCAGCCAGGCAGGCGGCGCGGGCGCCGCGTCGTGCGGCGGGCCGGCGGCGACGTGGACGACGCTGAGCCGCGCACCGGCGTCGGGCCCTGAGGCGGGCCGCCTCTCGAAGTGCCCCGGCCGAGGCGTCCGACTCGTCGACGCAGCACCCGATGTGCTCCCATAGGGGAGCCCGCTCCGGGGATCGCCGCCATGGCGCGCGAGCCTACCCCAAGCGCGGCGCACCCCCTGCGGCGGCTCGTCGCAGCCGCCTTTGTACTACCCTCGGACGATCGCCACCTCGCCCCTCGCCTCCCCGCCGCTGCGGGACGACGAGCTGGCACAGGCCTCCGCCCTGGCCGGTGCGCTCGTGGACGCCTGCGCGCGCGCCGTCCGCGCACCCCGCTCCAGCCTGGAGGCCTGCGTGATCGCGCTGCTCTCCGGCGGCCACGTGATGATCGAGGACGTCCCCGGGGTCGGGAAGACGGTGCTCGCCAAGAGCCTCGCGCGCGCGGCCGGTTGCGACTACTCGCGGGTGCAGTGCACGGCCGATCTGCTGCCCGCGGACGTCACCGGCGTGACCGTCTGGGACCAGAACGCCGGCGCCTTCCTCTTCCGGGCCGGGCCGGTCTTCGCGAACCTCGTCCTGGTCAACGAGATCAACCGCGCCTCGCCCAAGACCCAGTCCGCGCTCCTCGAGTGCATGGAGGAGGGCCAGGTCACGGTGGACGGGGCGACGCGCGCGCTGCCGCGGCCGTTCATGATCATCGCGACCCAGAACCCGGTCGAGTACGAGGGCACCTTCCCGCTGCCGGAGGCGCAGCTCGACCGCTTCGCCGTGAGGGTGCGGATCGGCTACCCGCCGCCGCGGGAGGAGGCGTCGATGATCCTCGACCTGGCGGCCCAGGACCCGGTGGAGCTGGTGGGGCAGGTGGCCGGCGATCGCGAGATCCTCGCTGCGCGCTCGGCGGCCGAGCGGGTGCACTCCGACCCGGCCCTCGCCGATTACGTGGTCGCGCTGTCGGCGGCGACCCGCCGCGACCCGCGCGCCCAGCTCGGGGCGAGCCCGCGGGCCGGGCTGTGGCTGCTGCGCGCCGCGAAGGCGCTCGCGCTCCTCCAGGGGCGCGGCTTCGTGCTGCCGGAGGACGTCAAGTCGCTCGCGGCTCAGGTGCTGAGCCACCGCCTGATCCTCACCCCCGACGCCCGGGCCCGCGGCTCGCGCGCGGAGGAGCTCGTCACCTCCGCCCTCGACGCCGTCCCCGTCCCCCTGTGACCCCAGCCCCTCGGACGGCGCGCCCCGCCATCAGGCGGAGCCGGAGAGGGGCGCATGAGGGACGGACCACCCGTGCGGGCCCTGGGACTCGCCGGCGCGGGAGCGGCGGCGCTGGTCGCGAGCCAGGGCTTCGGGACCGCGGCGCTGGCGACGCTCGGCGCGGGCCTGATCGCCCTACCGGTCCTCGTGACCGCGCTCGTCTGGGCGGTCTCGTCCGGGCTCGAGGTGCGCCGCCGCATCGCGCCGCCGCGGCTGCGGGCGGGTGAGGAGCTCACGGTCCGCCTCGAGGTGACCGGCTGGCCGGCGCGGGCCGGGCTCGACCGCCTGCTGGACCTCGCGCTCGACCCCGGCCTGGGCAGCGTGCGCGGCCCCGGGCGGCCGGCGCGCCGGGGCTCGCGGGTCTGGATCGTCCGGTCGGCGCCGCGCGGCGAGCACCACCTGCCACCGCCCCGGGTGCGGGTGGCGGACCCGTTCGGCCTCGCCCGGCGCACCCGGGTGGGAGCCGGGGACGACTCCGTCGTGGTGACGCCGCAGGCCCCGGCGATCGACCGGCTCGTCCTGGGCACCCGCCGCGACGGGCGCGGCCCGCGCCGCCGGCTCCCCCTCGCCGGCTTCGGGGAGCTCGACCGGGTCCGGGACTACCAGCCCGGGGACCCCCTGTCGCGGGTGCACTGGGCCCAGACCGCCAAGCGCGGGCGCCTGCAGACCAAGGTGCTGAGGGCGGCCGAGGGCACCGGCCGCACGGTGATGGTGCTCGTCAACGGCGCCGCGCCGGCCGGCGACGCCCTCGAGCTGGCCGTGAGCGCCGGCGCCGCCGCGGCCCGGCACGCCGGGGCGCGGGCCGAGCCGTTCGGCCTCGTCCACACCGGACGCAGGCCGGCCCGGATCCCCGTGGGCCGGGCCACCTGGCCGGCCGCCGAGCAGGCCCTGACCCGCCTGCTCCCCGGCGGCGAGCGCTCGCTCTCGCTGGCCCTGCGCGCGGAGGCCAGCGCGCCCGACCCGCCGGAGCTCATCCTGGTGGCCACGTCCGCCGGTGAGCCGGCGCTCCCGGCCGCCGTCTCCCAGGCCCGCGGCCTCGGGGTCCAGGTGGCGGTCGTGCTCACCGGGCCGGCCGCCGCCGCGGCCGGCGACCTCGCCGGCGCCGGAGCCGACGTCGCGATCGTCTCCGGCCCCGACGACCTCGTCGCCGCCCTCAGCGCCACCGATGCCCGGGCCCGTGTCTCCTAGGCGGGGCCCGGCGGCCGCCACGGCGCTGGCGCTCGCGGTGCTGGCAATCGCGTGGTCAGGGCTCTACGAGGGCACTCGCTGGCCGCACGTCGCCGGGCTGTGCGCGGTGGCCGCGCTGCCTGCGATCGCGGCGTCGTTCTCGCGGGCGCGCGCCGCGCTCGTGACCGCCTCCGTCCTCGTCGCCGTCCCGCTGGTCCTGGCGACGTCGCTGCGGCACTCGTTCTGGGACTACCTGACGTTCGACGGCGATGCGTGGCACGACGCGCGCGCCGTGCTCCCCGACGGCCTGCGAACGGCGTCGAGCGAGGGCCTGCCGGTGTCGTTCGAGGAGCATCCGGAGCTCGCCGCCCTCCTCGACCTGGCGCTCGCCGCCCTCGCCGCCACCATCGCCTGGCAGATCCTGGCGCGCCGGCGGCCGGTCGCCGGCCTCGTCGCCCTCGGGGTCGGCCTCGCCTACCGCTGGACCGTCGAGCCCCCGGAGTCCGCGGTGCTCGCGGGAGCGCTCGCCCTCGGGGCGGTCGCGGCGATCCTCGCTCTCGCCTCGTGGGACGGCGGCGACGGCGAGCGTGCCGCGCGGCGGGCGGTCGGCGCCCTCGCCCTGGGCGGGGTGGCCGTGGTCGTCGGAGCCGGCCTGGGCGCCGGGCCGGTGAAGGCCGGCGACGCCTGGTGGGCCTGGAAGGACTGGGAGGTCGGCGGCGGCGATCCGGCCGCGGCGTCGGCGCTCGACCTCAGCCAGCGCTACGGGGCGCTCGACTGGCCTGCGGAGCCGCGCGTCGCGCTGACCGTCTCGTCCGAGAGCAACCTGCCGCTGCGCGCCGTCGTGCTCGAGGACTTCGACGGCGTGGCCTTCCAGCTCGCCGACCGGGCGACGGGGTCAACCGGCGAGCAGCTCGTGCCGGTGGACGGCAACGCCATTACGCTCGACCCCGGGGAGGGCTCGACGGGCGCGCAGGTCGTCCAGCGGGTGAGGCTCGTCGGCGCCAGCACCCGGGCCCTGCTCGTGTCGGGCCGGCCCCGCCGCATCGAGGGCCCCTTCGCGGGGACCGCCCGGGTCGCCGCCGGCGCGGTGCAGCTCGAGGAGCCGCTCGAGCCCGGCGACGCCTACACGGCGCGCGCCGTGCTTCCCCGGCCGCGCCCGGCCGCGCTCGTGGAGGCCGAGGCGTACGACCCGGCCGCCATCCCGGCGGCCTCGACCCGGCTGCGGGGCGCCTACGGGGCCGACCCGGTCGAACGTGCCCGCGTGGGGCAGCGGCGAGCCCGCGCCGGCCGACGACGCGCTCGGCCCCTACGGGCGCGTCCGCGACGAGGCCCGGCGCGTGATCGGGGACGCCGCGACGCCCTACGCCGCGGTCAACCGGATCGAGTCCCACCTGCGCAGCCGCTACCTCTACAACGAGGCGCCCCCGTACCCCACCAGCCTTCCCGCCGGCGCCGGCAGCCCGCCCGGCCGGCCGCCGCTGGTCGACTTCCTCCTCACGAGCCGCGAGGGCTACTGCCAGCACTTCGCCGGGGCGATGGCGGTCATGCTGCGCTCGGTCGGGATCCCCTCGCGGGTCGCCGTGGGCTACGGAACGGGCCGCTACGACACGGACCGGGAGGCCTGGGTCGTCCTCGACCGCGACGCCCATTCGTGGGTGGAGGTCTGGTTCCCGGGCCGCGGCTGGCTGCCGTTCGATCCCACCCCGGGGCGCTCGGCGCCGAACCCGGCCTCGGTGTCGTCTCCCGAGTACGCGCCCACCCGCTTCGAGATCGACCTCGGCGGCCTCGCGGACGCCGCCGTCGCGCCGCCCGAGCCCGAGCCGGGCCCGGCCGACGAGCCGGCCGAGGAGCAGGAGGCCGCCGCGCCGGCAGCGTCGTCCGGCGGCGGGGACGGCCCGCCGTGGCAGTGGGCCCTGCTGGCGCTCGCGGTGCCGTTCGCCGCGATCCCGGCCGCGCGGGCGGCGCTGCGCGCGCGGGCACGGCGCCGCGGCGACGAGCGCGACCGCGTGATCTCCGCCGCGCGCGACCTCGAGACCTCGCTGCGCGCGCTGGGCTGGGCGCCCCGGCCCGCGGGCGCGCCCAGCGAGCGGGCGGCGGACGTGCGCGAGCGCACGGGCGTCGACCCGTCCGCGCTCTATCGCCGCGCGGCCCAGGCCCGCTACGCGCCCGAGCCGCTGCCGGCCGGCGCGGGGGCGGCGGCATGGCGCGAGTCGGGGCGCCTCCGGCGGGCGATCCGGCGCCGCGCCTCGCTCGGGCGGCGGCTGCGGGCGGCGTTCGCGATCCGTCCGCGGCGCGGTACCGTTGCCACGTGAGCCCCGACGCCGCCTACGACGCGTTCCGCCACGGGACCTGGCTGCTCGAGGCCCGCGAGTACCGGCAGGCGGCGGTCGCCCTCGAGCGCGCCAAGGCCCTGGAGCCCGACAAGGGCTCCATCCGCGAGGCCCTCGGGCGCGCCTACCTGTCGTCGCGGTCGTACCGCCGTGCGGCCGAGGAGTTCGCCGCCGCCGTGGAGCTCTCGCCGACCGACGGCTATGCCCACTACGGGCTCGCCCGCTCGCTCGACCGCCTCGGCGACCCGCTGGCGGCCCGCCACTACCGCCTCGCCGAGTGCTTCGGCACCGGTTTCGAATAGCAAAGGCGCGCGCCGGACCTCTCGAGCAGCCGCCCGGAGTCCGGGATTCGCCTTTTCCGGCGCCCGCCCCGGCGAAGCCGGTGCGCCGGTCTGCAAGATGGCCCGGCCAGGGTCATCTTGCGCGTCCCCACGCGCCCGCAAGAGGCGCGTGGCACGCCGGTCGCCTAGGGCGGGGGGCGGAACTCGGTGCCCTCGGGCACGTCGAAGCCGGTCCTGACGACGCTCTCGTAGGTCTCGTCGACCACGGAGCAGAGCGACCCGAGCAGCCCGTCGAGGGCGTCGGCGTCGAGGGCCGCCAGCGACGCGTCGCAGACGAGGAAGACATCGCCGTCGGCGTCGATCGCGAAGCGCCAGTGCGGGGTCGTCAGGTTCTTGTGCAGCAGGCGGCGGTAGACCTCCTCGTGGGCGCGGTCGGGGCCGCGCAGGACGAAGGCACGGATGGTCAGGGTGCGCTCCCGGACGCTCAGCGCCGCGCCGATCGCGCCGCGCTTGGTCGAGGGCAGCCGCAGGCCCCACTCCCGCTCGCCCTGCCGCTCGGCCTCCGCGCCGATCTCCTCCAGGTAGCGCGCGATGCGCGCGGGGTCGGCGTCCATCGCGCGATGCTACCCACCGGCGCCGACTACGATCGCGCCCCGTGCGGGTGGTGCTCCAGAGGGTCCGGTGGGCCCGGGTGGCGGTGGGCGACGACGTGGTCGGCGCGATCGGGCCGGGGCTCCTCGCCCTGGTGGGGGTGGCCGCGGGCGACGAGGCCGACGACGCCCGCCTGCTCGCGCGCAAGACCGTCCGGCTGCGGATCCTCGCCGGCGAGGATCGCCCCTTCGACCGCGCCCTGCTCGACGTCCCGGGCGCCGCCCTGCTGTGCGTGAGCCAGTTCACGCTGCTCGCCGACGTCCGCCGGGGGAACCGCCCCTCGTGGTCCGCCGCCGCGCCTCCCGAGGTCGCCGAGCCCCTGGTCGAGGCCTACGCCGCCGCGGTCGCCGAGGAGGGCGTCCCGGTCGAGCGCGGGCGCTTCGGCGCCACGATGGCGGTCAGCCTGGAGAACGACGGCCCGGTCACGGTCGTGCTCGACGGCGCCGACCTGCGGGCGCCCCGCTCGTCAGCCGGCTGAGGAGGCCCCCAGGCCGAAGGGGCTGCCCTCCGTGTCGCGGCAGATGGCCCAGCGCTCGCCCGGGTGGATCACCTCGCCCCCGAGCGCGACGACCCGCTCCAGGGCGCCCGGGAGGTCGTCGACCGCGAAGTAGGGGAGGGAGACGCGGTCGCCTGGCCCCGGCCCCCGCGCGTGCAGCCCGACGGCCACCTCGCCGCCGCGGCTCTGCCAGCCCTCGCCCTCGCCGGGCGCCGCGCGGCTCCAGCCCCCGGCCGAGGAAGCCCTCCCAGAACCGGCGCGCCCGCTCAGGGTCGTCGGCGGGGAACTCGATCAGCCAGGGCGCGGTCACGCGCGCAGCGTAGCGCCGGCGCGCGGTACGCTCGCGTCCCCGTCCGCCCGAACCACCGGCCGATGAGTCGCCGGGCCCCGCAATCGTCACAGACCGTCGCCCGGTGTGAAGGAGGAGCTCATGCGGCTGGTCGTCACCGAGAACATCACGCTCGACGGGGTCATCGGCTCCCTGGAGGAGTGGTTCGACCCGACCGGCGGCAGGGAGGCCGATCAGGCCGATCTGCGGGCCGAACTGCGCGACCACATGGAGACCCAGGACGGGCTGCTCGTGGGACGTGTGACCTTCGAGGCCTTCCGCGGCCTACTGGCCGCGACAGACCGACGACACCACCGGTGTCACCGCGCACCTCAACGCCGTCAGGAAGTACGTGGTCTCCCGCACGCTGGAGGACCCCGGCTGGCAGAACACCTCGATCCTGCGCGGCCCGCTCGAGGACGAGGTCACGGCGCTCAAGCAGGCGCCGGGCCAGGACCTCGGTGTCACCGGCAGCATCTCGGTCGTCCGCAGCCTCATCGCGGCCGGCCTCGTCAACGAGTACCGGCTGTTCGTCTACCCCGTCGTGCTCGGCCACGGCGAGCGGCTCTTCGCCCCGAGGCTCAGATCGGCCGCCTGCGGCTCCGCGAGGCCAAGCCCTTCCGCGCGGGCGTGGTGCTGATGAGCTACGAGGTCGCCTGAAGCAGACGCGTGCGTCGATTGGCCGACGGCAAGCGGCCAAGTGGCCCAGCGGGCAACGGCCAAGTGGCCAAGCGGAGAGCGGTCAAGTGGCCAAGCTGAGAGCGGCCAAGTGGCCAAGCGGGCAGCGGGCAACGGCCAAGTGGCCAATGGCGCAAACGAGGTCGCGGTCAACCGCCCCGACCAACCCCGAACGGGCCCTACGGGCCCGCCGAGCCCGACCGCCCTGCGCTCATCGTAGGCGCCGCCGGTCGGGCTCGGGGCCGGCGATGGCAGCCAACGCATCGAGGCTCCACGAAACCCAGGGCGGCTCCGCGGCCAAGTGGCCAAGCTGGGAACGGCCAATTGGCCCACGCGCACAGCCTCGATCGTCCCCGATCGGCGTGGTGGCCGGCTACGGCGAACAAACGTTCCCTTCGATCTGGTACAATATCGCGCGTATGCGGGAGGTTTCTTCGAGGCGAGGTGGACGATGCGGGCTATGAGGCGGGGGTTCAAGCGGGCGCGGCCGGACGGGCGCTGGACGGCGCGCGAGCTGGCCGAGGTGGTCGAGGCGGTGCTGCGCACGTCGCCAGGCGTGCTCTGGAGCGCCGACGACCTGCGCGGGCGGCTGGCGTTCGGGCTCGAGGGCGGCGGGCCGCCGGCGTCGTCCGTGCGCGAGGCGCTGCGCGCGCTCGAGGGGGCCGGCAGGGTCGAGCGGGTCGAGGTCTGGGGCCGGGTCGGCTGGGGCGGCACCCGCCACGCCTACCGGGCCGCGAGCGCGGGCGGAGATCAGCGCGGCTGCGGTTCGCGGCCTGAACGGCACCGGACGGCACGGCCGTCCGGTGCTATCGTGGACGTCCCGCGAGGGGACGAAGAACGGCGGCGACGGGAGGTGGGTGACGAACCCACCTTTTTCGTGTGCGGGGGGCGCCGGCGGAGGAGGTCATTCCCGATGAGTGCCCAAGGAGACATCGAGCGGCGGGTGGTCAACGCCCTGGCGGAGGGCATGCCGGAGGTCGACCTGCTGGAGCTGAGCGTGCTGCCCGCCCAGGGCGGCACCCTGAGGCTCGTCGTCGACCACCCGGACGGGGTGGACCACGGCGTCTGCGCGGACGTCACCAGGGCCCTCGACCGGGCGGGGCTCCTCGACGACTACGGCGCGGAGGTCTGGTCGCCCGGGCCCGAGCCGCCGCTCCGCACGCCGGAGCACTTCCGCCGGGCCGTGGGCCGGCGCGTGAAGGTGCGAGCCGAGGCCGCCGACGGCCGGCGGTCGTTTACGGGTACCCTGGTGGGGGCCGACGACCGTGCCCTGCGGCTCTCGCTGGGGGACGCGGAGGTGGAGATCCCGCTCTCCGAGGTGCGCCGTGCGCGCGCGCTCGAGGTCACGGAGGCGGCGGGATGACCGCCGGTCGCGCAGGCGCGGCGCGGTCCGGGGGGGCGCACGCCGTCGAGCACGGGAGGGGGACGAACAGGTGAACCGAGAGATCATCGAGGCCATCAAGCAGATCGAGCGCGAGAAGGGCATCGACTCCGAGACCCTCCTCGTGGCCCTCGAGGACGCCCTCCTGGCGGCGTACAAGAAGACGCCCGACGCCGCCGAGTTCGCGCGCGTGGACATCGACCGCGAGACCGGCGAGATCCGGGTCTTCCAGCTCATCCTGCCCGAGGGCGAGGAGCTGCGGACGCTGCCGCGCGAGGAGCCGGAGATCCCCGAGGGCGTGGACCCCGAGGAGTACGAGCCGCCTCCCCCGGACATCGACTGGGCCGCCTACGAGGACAGCGAGATCCAGGCGATCGACGTCACCCCGGACAACTTCGGCCGCATCGCCGCCCAGACCGCCAAGCAGGTGATCCTGCAGCGGATCCGCGAGGCCGAGCGGGAGATGATGTACGAGGAGTACGTCGACCGCGTCGGCGACGTGGTGACCGGGATCATCCAGCAGTCGGACTCCCGCTACACGCTGGTGGACCTCGGCCGGGTCGAGGCGCTGCTGCCCGAGGGCGAGCAGGTCCACAACGAGCGCTACGACCACGGGGCGCGCGTCAAGACCGTCATCACCGAGGTGCGCAGCTCCACCAAGGGGCCGCAGGTGATCGTCAGCCGGCGCTCCGACCAGCTCGTGCGCGAGCTCTTCAAGCTCGAGGTCCCGGAGATGGCCGACGGCCTCGTCGAGATCCGGGGCGTCGCCCGCGAGCCCGGCTGGCGCTCGAAGATCGCCGTGGTCTCGCACGTCCAGGGCGTCGACCCGGTGGGCGCCTGCGTGGGCCCCCGCGGGTCGCGGGTGCGGATGGTCGTGAGCGAGCTGCGCGGCGAGAAGATCGACATCATCCCGTTCAACGAGGAGCCCGCCCGCTACGTGGCCAAGGCGCTGTCGCCGGCCCGGGTGAGGGAGGTCCTCGTCGAGGACGAGGCCCGCCAGGCGACGGTGATCGTCCCGGACGACCAGCTCTCGCTGGCCATCGGGCGCGAGGGGATGAACGCCCGCCTCGCCGCCCGCCTGACCGGCTGGAGGATCGACATCAAGAGCGAGTCGACGTTCGCCCGCGAGGAGGAGAGCGACGAGTTCGGGGACGAGATGGACGCGGGCGTGTCGCGTTGCGCGGCGATGCTGCGCACCGGCAAGCGGTGCCCGAACGCCGCGGTCCCGCCGACGCGCTACTGTGCCCTGCCCGCCCACTCGCGCCTCGCCGGCCTGGAGACGAGCCTCGGCCGGCCGCTGACCGCCGAGGAGATCGAGGAGGCGGGGACGGACGTGGGGTTCGAGCGGATCGCCGAGCTGGCTCCCGCCGCGGTGGCGGCGACGGGGGACGCCCCGGAGGAGGAGGCTGGCGGATAGGAGGACGTTGACGACACGCGCCCGACACGTGCCGGAGCGGCGCTGCCTCGGCTGCGGCGCCCGGCGCGAGAAGCCCGCGCTGGCCCGCTTCGTGGCGGCTCCGCGCGACGGGGGCCACGTTCTGGCTCGCGACGACGCCGCCCGCCTGGGGGGCCGGGGGCTCTACGTGTGCAAGGCCCGGGGGTGCTTCGAGCAGGCCATCGCCCGCCGCGGGTTCCAGCGTGGCTCGCGCGTGGCGGGGGAGCTCATGATCGACCCGGCCCTGGGGCGCGCGGTCGAGGAGGATGGATGGGGGACGTGATGGAAAGCCAGAAGAAGAGGATCTACGAGATCGCCAAGGAGGAGGGGCTCCCGAGCTCGCTCGTCCTCCAGCGCCTGCAGCGGGCCGGCGTGCCCGTGAAGACCGCCTCCTCGACGGTTGACGTGGCCGAGGCGCTGCACGTCCTCAACCCCAACCGCTACCCCAAGCCCGAGCCCCGCCCGGAGCCCGAGCCCGCCCCCGCGCGCAAGCCCGCGGCGCCCAAGCCCAAGGAGGCCGCCAAGCCCGCCGGTCAGGAGGCCCCGCCCGCCGAGGAGCCGTCCGCCGAGCCGCAGGCCGCGACGCCGCGGCCCGCCCCCAAGCGCGCCGCGAAGCCGAAGAGCGCTCCCGAGCCCGAGCCCGAGCCCGAGCCGGCGCCCGCGCCGGAGCCGCCCGCCCGCGAGCCGGTGGCCGAGGCCCCCGCTCCGGAGCCCGCCCCGGCGGCCGAGGCCCCCGCCCCGGAGCCGCCCGCCCGCGATCCGGCGGCCGAGGCCCCCGCCCCGGAGCCGTGCCGGCGGCCGAGGCCCCCGCTCCGGAGCCTCCGGCGGCCGAGGCCCCCGCCCCGGAGCCCGAGCCCGCCCCGAAGCCCACGCCCGCTCCCGAGCCGCCTTCGGCGCCCGCCGCCGAGGCCCCGGCCGCAGAGCCCGCTCCCCCAGCCGCCCCGCCCCCCCCGGCTCCCGAGCCCGAGCCCGCGCGCGCGGACGCCGCCGAGGCCCCCGCAGCGCCCGCTCGCCCGACCGGCGAGGGCGACCAGGGCCCCGACGCCCCCGCGGCCGGCCGCGGCAAGCGCCGGCGCGTGGTCATCGACCCCCAGGCCGGCCGGCGCGGCCCAGCGCCGCCCGGGCGCGACCGGCGCCAGCGGCCCCCGCGAACCGAGGAGAAGCCGGCCGCGCCCGTCGCGCCCGTCGAGCTCCCGCCCGTCGAGGTGCCCTCCGGGGCGACGGTCAAGGATCTCGCCGAGCTGCTGGGCGTCTCCACGGCCGAGATCATCAAGACCCTCATGGGCCTGGGCGAGATGGCCACGATCACCCAATCGCTCTCCGACGAGGCCATCGAGCTCGATCGCCGCCGACCTGGAGCGGGCGGTGACCATCGTGCACGCGGAGGAGGAGGCCGAGCGGCCCGAGGAGTACGACGACGCCGCGGAGGACCTCGTCTCCCGGGCGCCCGTGGTCGCGGTGATGGGCCACGTTGACCACGGCAAGACCTCGCTGCTCGACGCCATCCGCTCCACCGAGGTCGCGGCCGGCGAGGCCGGCGGCATCACCCAGCACATCGGCGCGTACCAGGTCCGCCACGACGGGCGCGAGATCACCTTCCTCGACACGCCGGGCCACGAGGCCTTCACGGCCATGCGCGCCCGCGGCGCGAAGATCACCGACGTCGCGGTCATCGTGGTGGCCGCCGACGACGGGGTCATGCCGCAGACGGTCGAGGCCATCGACCACGCGCGCGCCGCCGAGGTGCCCTTCATGGTGGCCGTCAACAAGATCGACAAGGCGGACGCGAACCCGGACCGCGTGCGGCAGGAGCTCTCGCAGCGCGAGGTCATCCCCTCCGACTGGGGCGGCTCGCACGAGTTCGTCAACGTGTCGGCGGTCGAGGGCACCGGGATCGACGCGCTGCTCGAGACGGTCCTGCTGGTGGCCGACGCCGACGCCGAGCCGAAGGCCAACCCCAAGCCGGAGGGCTCGGGGACGGTCATCGAGTCGCGCCTCGACCCCGGCCGCGGGCCGGTGGCCACGCTGCTGATCCAGCGCGGCACGCTCCACGTCGGGGACGTGATCGTGGCCGGGGACGTCTTCGGGCGCGTCCGGGCGATGAGCGACTACAAGGGGAGCCCGCTCCCCCAGGCCGGGCCGTCGGTCCCCGTCGAGGTGCTCGGCCTCGGCGGCGTCGTCGACGCCGGCGAGCGCTTCCGGGCCGTCGCGAACGAGCGCGAGGCGCGCCAGCGCGCGGCCGAGCGCAGCCAGCGGCTGCGGGCCGAGGAGCTCGCGAACCGCCGGCCCGTCTCGCTCGACGACGTCTTCGCGCGGATCCGCGAGGGCGGCCTGAAGGAGCTGAACATCATCATCAAGGGCGACGTCCAGGGCTCGGTCGGCGCCCTGGTGGACGCCCTCGAGCGGGTCGAGCAGACGGAGGTGCGGCTGCGGGTCATCCACACGGGCGTCGGGGCGATCAACGAGTCGGACGTCATGCTGGCGTCGGCCTCCCAGGCCATCATCATCGGCTTCAACGTGCGTCCGCGGCCCGAGGCCAAGGGCCTCGCCGACCGCGAGGGCGTGGACATCCGCACCTACCGCGTCATCTACCGGGCCATCGAGGACGTCCGCGACGCACTGGTGGGCCTGCTCGAGCCGGACATCGTCGAGGACGTGATCGGCGAGCTCGAGGTGCGGGCGACCTTCCGCGCGAGCCGCGTCGGGACCATCGCGGGCTGCTACGTCGTGGAGGGCCTCGTGCGGCGCAGCTCCAACGTCCGCCTCGTCCGCGAGGGGACGGTCGTCCACGAGGGGCGCGTCGCCTCCCTGCGGCGCTTCAACGAGGATGCCCGCGAGGTCGGTGCGGGATTCGAGTGCGGCCTCCTGATCGAGGACTACAACGACGTCAAGGAGGGCGACCAGATCGAGGCATACGAGCTGCGCGAGGTGGCGCGCACGTCCCAGGCCGCGACCGCCGCGCCGGCCGCGGAGTCCTCGCCGGCCCCGGCGGCGGCCGAGTAGCCGGCGGTCACCCGGGGTGGAGTGCGGTCACGTCGGGGTCCTGACCGTCGACCTGCACCTGCCAGAGGGCGCGTCGCTCAAGACCAAGCGCAAGGAGCTCCTGCGCCTCAAGAGCGCGCTCGCCAAGCGCTTCTCCTGCGCCGTCGCCGAGGTGGACCATCACGACCTCTGGCAGCGGTCGCGGCTCACGCTGGCCATCGTCGGCCGCGAGGCGGGGGAGACCGACGAGCGCCTGCTCCAGGCGTCGCGCTTCCTCCACTCGGACGAGGCGTTCCAGGTCGTCGACGAGGCGCGCGAGCTGATCGCGGTCTCCGGCGACCAGGCCGGGCGCTGGGCTGGCTGATCGTGGCGCGGCGTGAGCGCACCACCCGCATGCGGCGGGTGGACACCGCCCTTCGCCAGGTGCTGGCCGAGACGGTGGCGCGGGACGTGTCCGACCCGCGTCTCGGCTTCGTCACCATCACACGCGTCGAGGCGACCCAGGACACGCGGGAGGCGAAGGTCTGGTTCAGCACCCTGCGCTCGCGCGACCGGCAGGCCAGCCTCGCGGCGCTCGAGTCGGCGCGAGGCCTGCTGCAGGCCCGGGTCGCGGCCGAGCTGCGGTCCCGCCACACGCCGCAGCTCACCTTCCACTACGACTCGACCGAGCAGGACGCCGCCCGGCTGACGAAGCTGATCGACGAGGTCACGGACGGCCGGGGCGGGGGGGATGACGCGTGAGCCGGGTCGCCGCCAGGCGGGACGCCTCCCGGGCCGACGTGGCGGACGTCCTCGGCCGCCCGGGCGAGCGGCTCCTGGTCACGTCCCACCACAACCCCGACGGCGACGCGATCGGGTCGATGCTGGGACTGGCGCGGGCGCTGCGCGCGGCCGGCCAGGACGTCGTGCTCGCCCACCCCGACCCGGAGCCGGTCCCCAGCGACCTCGCCTTCCTGCTCGCCGGCGACGAGCCCATCGCGCCGGCGCCGCCCGACGACCTGGCCGGCCGGGTGCTCGTGGCGGTCGACTGCGCGAGCGAGCGCCGGCTCTGGCACGAGCCCCTGCACGAGGGCGCGCGCCTGGTGGTCAACATCGACCACCACCACGACAACACGCGCTTCGGCGACCTGAACCTGGTCGAGCCGCACGCCTCCAGCACCGCCGAGGTGATCGTGGGCGTGATCGCCGCCGCCGGCTGGCCCCTGACGGCGGACGTCGCCGCGCCCCTCTACGTGGGCCTGGTCACCGACACCGGCCGCTTCGGCTACGCGAACACGGGTCCGGACGCGCATCGCACGGCAGCGTCGCTGATCGAGGCCGGCGTCGACCCCTCCGAGATGTCGCGCCGGCTGTACGAGGAGCAGCCGCTCGACCGCCTCCTGCTCACCGGGCGGGCCCTCGAGCGGGCCCGGCCGCTCGCCGGCGGCCGGGCCCTGGGCTCGGTGCTGACGCGCGAGGACTTCGCGGCCGTCGGCGGCGACGACACCGAGGGGATCGTCGAGATCCTGCGCGGCGTCCGGGGCGTCAGGGCCGCCGCCTTCGTGCGCGAGGCGGGCCCGGACGGCGCCTGGCGGGCCTCGCTGCGCAGCGCGGACCCGGCCCTGGACGTCTCTGAGATCGCCCGCCAGGAGGGGGGCGGAGGCCACCGCGCCGCGGCCGGCTTCAGCACGCGGCGCGATCCGGACGAGCTGTTGGAGTGGATCGGACGAGAGCTCGAGGCGCGCCTCGACCGCGATGGGGCCGATGGCTGAGGCGGCTGCCGCGGTGCGGCCCGCCCTCTGGCTCGTCGACAAGCCCCCTGGCCCGACGTCGCACGACGTCGTCCTGGGCATCCGCCGCCGCCTGGGCCGCGGCACGAAGGTCGGGCACACCGGGACGCTCGACCCCTTCGCCACCGGCCTGCTGGTGGTGCTCGTGGGGCGCGCGACGCGCCTCGCGGCCTACCTGACCGCCCTCGACAAGACCTACCTCGCCACGGTCCGCACGGGATTCACGTCCGCGACGGGGGACCCTGAGGGCCCGGTGGAGCCGGCCGGCGAGCCCGCGACCGCCGCGGCGATCGGCGACGCCCTGCCGGCGTTCACCGGCCGCCAGGTCCAGCGGGTGCCCCCCCACGCGGCCGTCAAGGTCGGCGGAGAGCGCCTCTACCGGCGGGCGCGCCGGGGCGAGGAGGTGGACGGGCCGGAGCGCGAGATCGAGATCCACGGCCTGGGGGTGGTCGAGGACCACGGCGAGGGGGTCGTGACGCTGGAGGTGAGGTGCTCCGCCGGCACCTACGTCCGGCGGCTCGCCACCGACATCGGCGAGCGCCTCGGGTGCGGGGCGTACCTCACCGCGCTGCGGCGCACCGCGGTCGGCTCGCTGTCGGTGCGGGACGCCGTGGCGCCGGACGAGGTCGGCTCCGGCGCCGGGCTGGACCCCGGGCGCGGTCTCGCTCACCTCCCCTCGCGCGTCCTGAGCGCGGGCGAGCTCGCCCAGGTCGTCCACGGCCGCCCGATCCCGGCAGGCGAGGCGCCCGGTGGGGACGCGGTGGCGCTGCTCGCCGCCGACGGCCGGCTCGTGGCCGTCGCCAGGCCGGGGGACTCGGGCCTCCGGCCCGCGGTGGTCCTCGAGGACCCTGCGTGAGGCGCTACCAGTCGCTCGGGGACCTGCCGCTCGGCGCCCCTCGCCGGGTGGTGGCGATCGGCACCTTCGACGGCGTCCACCTCGGGCACCAGGCAATCATCCGGCGTGCGATCGAGCTCGCCGCCGAGCGCCGCCTCGCCGCGATGACCCTGACCTTCGAGCCGCAGCCGATCGCCGTCCTGCGGCCGGAGCTGAAGCCGGCGGTCCTGACGCCCATCGGCCTCAAGAGCCAGCTCATCGAGCGGCTCGGCGTTGACGAGTTGCTCGTCGTGCCCTTCACGAAGGCGTTCTCGCGCATCCGCGCTGAGCGCTTCGCCGAGATGCTCGTGTCGGCCCCCATCGGCGCGGAGGCGGTCGTGGTGGGCGAGAACTTCCGCTTCGGCCACGGCGGCGCGGGGACCGTGGGGATGCTGACCCAGTTCGGGCCCTCGCGCGGGCTCCACGTCGAGTCGCCGCCGACGGTCACGAGCGCGGACGGCAAGCCCATCTCGTCCACGCGCATCCGCCGCCTGGTGGCGACCGGCCAGGTGGCCCAGGTGGTTCCGCTGCTCGCGCGCCCGCATTTCGTGGAGGGAGTCGTGGTGCCCGGCGACCAGCGAGGGCGGGCGATGGGCATCCCGACCGCCAACCTCGAGGTCCCGGCCGACGTCGCCCTGCCGAGCCGCGGCGTGTACGCCGGGCGGGCCGTGCTGGAGACGAGTCGGAGCGCGGCCGCCATCAACATCGGCGTGGCGCCCACGTTCACGAGCGCCGACGCCGGCGCGACCCTTCGCATCGAGGCCTTCCTGCTCGACCACGACGGCAGCGAGCTCTACGGGCAGACGATGCGGATCGAGTTCCTCGAGCGCCTCCGCGACGAGCGCCGGTTCGAGTCGCCCGAGGCTCTGGTCGCCCAGATCACCCAGGACATCGAGCGCACCCGCGAGATCGCCGCCCGCGCAGCGGAGGGCGCCGCGGCGTAAGGCCGTGAACCGCCCCGGCGGCGGCCGACTGGCTGGCCCGCCGTCTCATTGCAACCGCCTCGACCAGCCGTGGGTCGCTGCGATCACCCATCTGCGGTCGCCGGACCGTGCGTCCGAGCTTTCGCCCCTCCACCGATCGCCGACTCTCGCCGAGCGGGCCTGCGGGCCCGTCGAGGCCGGCCGGCCTGCCTTCCAGGGGCGCGCCTCCCGGCCTCGAACGCCGTGTCAATCAACGTTCTGAGGTCTCGCTGAGCCCACCGTGGCTCCGCCGTAGGCGCCTTTCGCCAAGGAGCCGAATTGTGAACGTGCCAATTGGCCAATGCCCGCGCTGCCAATTGGCCCGACCACCGCTTCCCGGTCGACAAGGGCCATCTCAGCTCATCGTGATCGCTGGAGGGCGCGGGATCGTGCGGCCCGAATTGTGAACGTGCCAATTGGCAGACCACGGCTCGGCCGATTGGCACGATGCGCCTTGCCGCATGCCCCGAGCTGCAGCGAGGGTGGCCCCTCGGATCGAGAGGGTCTAGCCTTGGCGGGGTGAGCGTGGAGCTCGTCACCGGCGCTCCTCACCCCGCCCTGACGGGCGTGGTCATCCGCTACTGCGGGTACGCGGAGCGGTCCTCGTCTCCCGTGACGTTCCGCGAGCTGCCGTGCACCTACGTCCCGGTCATCATCGACCTGGACGCCGGCTGGAGCATCGCCGACGCCCGCCGCCCCGAGCGGCCCGCCGAGCGCCTGGGCTCGTTCGTCGCGGGCCTCACCGACGGCCCGGTGCTCGTCGAGCACGCCGGGTCGGCCCGCTGCCTGCAGGTGGACCTGGCCCCGCTCGCCGCCCGGCGGCTCCTGGGGCTGCCGATGAGCGAGCTGGCGAACCGGTCGGTGGCCCTCGAGGATGTCCTCGGGCCGGTCGGCCGGCGAGCTCGTCGAGCGGGTGGCCCAGGCGCCGAGCTGGGCGCAGGGGTTCGCGCTGGTCGACCGGGCGCTTGCGGCGCGCCTGGCCGAGGCGCCGCCCGTGGACCCGGGGGTCGCCTGGTCGCTCGGGCGCCTCGCGCGCAGCGGCGGCGGCACGGCCATCGGCGGGCTCGCGGCCGAGCTCGGCTGGAGCCACCGCCGCCTGATCGCCCGCTTCCGGGACGCCCTCGGGCTGCCCCCGAAGCTGGTGGCGCGGATCATCCGACTCGAGCGGCTCACGGGGCTGCTGGCGGCCGACGCCGAGGTCGGCTGGGCCCGGGCCGCCGCCGCGTGCGGCTTCTTCGACCAGGCCCACCTCGCGCGGGAGGTTCGCGACCTGGCCGGCGTGACGCCGACGGAGCTGCGCGCGCTCGGCGTCAATTCCATCCAAGACGAGGCGGCGGTCGCCGCCTAGGCTCGCCTCAGGTTCTCAATCAGACCGGAGGAGCTGGAATGCCCGAGACCGCGACCATGAACGGCGCCTTCCCGATCGTGCCGTACTCCCGCCCGCGCGAGGCGATCGCGTGGCTGGAGCGCGTCTTCGACGCCGAGGCGACCGCCGTCTACCCCCCCGAGCCCGACCAGCCGCTGGTCCACGCCGAGGTGCGGGTCGGCACCGGCCTGGTGATGATCAACGACGCCGATCGCTCGGACGGCAGCCCGTTCTCGCTGCCCGGTCCGGTGCTGGTCTACGTGGTGGTGGACGACCCCGACGCGCTGCACGACCGGGCCGCGGCGGCGGGGGCCGAGATCGTGCGCGGGCTCGCCGACCAGGACTACGGCTCGCGCGAGTTCGCGGCCCGCGATCCCCATGGCAACGTGTGGAGCTTCGGGACCTACCGGCCGAGCGCCGCGGGCTAGACCGAGGCCGGCGCCGTCCGGCCGAGGCCGTCATCCCGCACCAGGTCGCGGCGGGCCGTCTCGGGCAGGCCCTTCAGCACCAGGAGGGCGGCGGTGAGGCACCCGCCGAGGATGAGCAGGAGCAGATACGGGCTCACCACGCTCGCCAGCCCGCCGAGCAGCACCAGCCCGAGCGACCCGGCCGCGACCTGGCAGACGATCACGAAGGCGGTCAGGGAGGCGCGCACCTCGGTGGGGAAGAGCTCCGCCATGTAGGCGACCGACGCCGCGAGGAAGCACGAGCCGGCGGTCGCCAGCAGGAAGAAGCCGGGCGTGAACAGCGCCGGCACCTGCGTGAAGACGAGCACCGTCCCGGTGGCGCCGAGGACGATGCCGAGGGCGATCATCGGCCGGCGGCCGACCAGGTCGCTGATGCGCCCGCCGAGCCAGAAGCCCAGGACGCCGAAGACGGCGGCGGCGAGGATCAGGGCGGTGAAGAGCCCGTTCCAGCCGTAGTCGGTCTGGGCGAGCTCCGAGGCGTAGAAGAACCCGCTCGTCTGCACCAGGCCGAACGCCGCGACGATGGTGATGACCTGCCACAGCCGCTTGCGGTGGCGCCGCTCGACCCGCGGCCAGAGCGTCGTCTGCACCCGGTGCTGGGCCTGGGCGACCTGGAAGGCGCGCGTCTCGGGCAGGTGCCGGCGCAGGTACGCGGCGATGCCCAGCGGCACGAGCGCGACGACGTAGAAGAGCCGCCAGTCGAGCGGCGTGAGCGGCACCAGCAGCAGCAGGCCGGCGACGGCCCCGTACCCGAGGCCGGAGATGATGCCCAGCGCCGAGAGCCCGGCGCCGCGCCGGTCGGGCCGCAGCTCCTCCGCGACGACCAGGTTCGCCAGGGCCTGCTCGGTTGACAGGAAGACGCGCGCCACCATCTGCAGCGCGACGAAGGCGAGGAACCCCCAGGCGAGCGCGGTCATCCCGGTCGCGAGGGTGAACAGCACCACCGAAGCGAGCAGCAGCGTGCGGCGCCCGAAGCGGTCGGCCAGCCGCATGAAGGGCAGGCTCCCGAAGGTGGCGAGGCGCACGAGCGCGACGCCGATGCCGAAGGTCGCGATCGCGACGCCGAGGCCCTTGGCGATGACCGGGGCGGCGAGCGTGAGGAGGGCGACGTCGTAGACCTCGAAGAAGCCCACCGTCGCCAGCGGGCCCAGGACGGCCCACTCGCGCCTGCTGAAGTCCACGAGGGACCTGATCCCCGCCTCCGCGTCGACATCACCTGCATCGGCAACGACGCGCCCCGGCTCGAGGGCGGACACGGCGTGGACGACCGTCCGCCAGCGAGGGTAGCGGATTCCCGCTGACGGCTCGTCGCGCAGCACCGCCGCGCGTGACGGCGGTGCTGCAGGGGGCGTCTGCTAACCTCGCCGCACCTCCGGGTTGCGAGACGCGCGCAGCGCGCATCCCCCCGGAGCACGAGAAACGACCCGGGGCGGCTCCGGCTGCGCCGCGGCTGAGCGAGGACATGGATTGCTGGCGAAGGACGCGAAGGCGGAGGTCATCGGTGCCTACCGCCGGCACGAGACGGACACGGGGTCGCCGCAGGTTCAGGTGGCCATCCTCACCGAGCGCATCAACGAGCTCACGGAGCACCTGAAGACGCACACGAAGGACCATCACTCGCGGCGAGGGCTGCTGCAGATGGTCGGGCGCAGGCGCCGGCTGCTGAATTACCTGCAGCGGGAGGACCTGGACGCCTACCGCGAGCTCACGCGCCAGCTCGGCCTGCGCAGGTAGGCGCGGCCGGGAGGAGCGGAGAACGAGAGAGACGGACAGAGGGCCGGCGCCGGGCGGCGTCGGCACAGAGGCGCCCCGACCGTCGAGCGGCGGGGCAGACAAGGGACGTGAAATGGCAGTAGAGAAGGTGACCGTCGAGGTCGGCGACGCGCCGATCGAGTTCGAGACGGGCAAGGTCGCCAAGCAGGCGAACGGATCCGTCGTCGTCCGGTCGGGCGACACGATGGTGCTGGTCACGGCGGTGGGCGCGCAGGAGGTGCGCCCTGGGGTGGACTTCTTCCCCCTCACCGTGGACGTGGAGGAGCGGATGTACGCCGCGGGCAAGATCCCCGGCGGCTTCATCAAGCGCGAGTCGCGGCCGAGCGACCGCGCGACCCTGACGGCGCGCATGACCGACCGCCCCATCCGGCCGCTGTGGCCGAAGGGCTACCGCTACGAGACCCAGGTGGTCGCCACGGTGCTCTCCGTGGACCACGTGAACGCGTTCGACATCCTCTGCATCAACGGCGCCTCGGCCGCGCTGATGCTGTCGGACCTCCCCTTCCAGGGCCCGGTCGCCGCGGTGCGGATCGGCCTGACCGGGGACGAGTTCATCATCAACCCGACCCTCCCGGAGACCGACGAGTCGGAGCTCGACCTGATCGTCGCGGGCACGGCCGAGGCCATCTCGATGGTCGAGGCCGGCGCGACGGAGGTCGATGAGGAGACGATGCTCGAGGCGCTCCAGATCGCCCACGAGGAGATCCGGCGCCTGTGCGAGGCCCAGGTCGAGCTGGCGAAGGCCGCCGGCAAGCCGAAGCTTGAGGTCCCCGAGACCCCGGCCGACGAGAAGCTCCTGGCGAAGATCGAGAAGGCCGCCGGCAAGGACCTGGCCGAGGCGACGCGCGAGCAGGCCAAGCTGGCCCGGCGCGACAAGGTCGCGGCCGTCCGCGCCGCCGCCGCCGCAAAGATCCTGGGCGACGAGCCGGACCCGGAGGCGGCCGCCGCCTTCAGCCTGGCGTTCGAGGCGCTCCAGAAGCGACTCATCCGCCAGCGGATCGCGGTGGACAAGGAGCGCCCGGACGGCCGGGTTGCCGACGAGATCCGCCCCATCAGCTGCGAGGTGCGCGTGCTGCCGCGCGTGCACGGCTCGGGGCTGTTCACCCGAGGCGAGACCCAGGTGCTGACGAGCCTGGCGCTCGGCACCACCAAGGAGGCGCAGCGCATCGACGGCCTCGGGACCGAGACCACCAAGCGCTTCATCCACCACTACAACTTCCCGCCCTACAGCGTCGGCGAGACCGGGTTCATGCGTGGCCCCAAGCGCCGCGACATCGGCCACGGGGCGCTCGCCGAGCGCGCCCTCCTGCCGATGATCCCGGACGAGGCGGAATTCCCCTACACGCTCCGGCTGGTCTCGGAGACCCTCGAGAGCAACGGCTCGTCGTCCATGGCGTCGGTCTGCGGCTCGACCCTCGCCCTGCTGGACGCCGGCGTGGAGATCACGCGCCCGGTGGCCGGCATCGCGATGGGCCTCATCAAGGAGGGCGACGAGCACGTCATCCTCTCCGACATCCAGGGCGACGAGGACCACCTCGGCGACATGGACTTCAAGGTCGCGGGCACCTCGGAGGGCATCACCGCCCTCCAGATGGACATCAAGATCACCGGCGTCACCTTCGAGATCCTGCGCGACGCGCTCGCCCAGGCGAAGGCCGGCCGCGAGTTCATCCTGGGCGTCATGGCCGAGACGATGCCCGGCCCCCGGGACGAGCTGTCGCCGTGGGCGCCGCGCATCACCGCGATCAAGATCGATCCCGAGCGGATCGGCACCGTCATCGGCAAGGGCGGCGAGACGATCCGCGGGCTCGAGGCCGACTACGGCGTCGAGATCTCGGTCGAGGACGACGGCACGGTGAAGGTCTACGGCGTCGAGGGCCAGAAGGCCGACGAGGCCGTGGAGATGATCCGCGCGATGACCAAGGACGTCGAGGTCGGCGACACCTACATGGGCGCCAAGGTCGTGAAGACCACCACCTTCGGCGCGTTCGTGGAGCTCACCAAGGGCGTGGACGGGCTCCTGCACATCTCCAACCTCAGCCGCGGCCGGGTGGACAAGGTGGAGGACGTCATCAACCGCGGGGACACGGTGGACGTCCGCGTGGTCGAGGTGGACAAGCTCCGGGGCCGCATCGGCCTCCGGATCATCGGCATGGAGGACGAGGAGCCCGAGGCCGCCGAGAACGGCGGCGTCGCGGCCGACGGGGACGCGCCCCCGCGCCGCAGGCGGCGGAGGCTCACGACCGCCGAGTGACCGGCGCGGCCACGTCGCAACGCCCCGTCGTGAGCACGGGGCGGGGAGGGCTCCGGATCGTCTCGGAGCCCGTCCCCGGCGTGCGCTCGGTGGCCATCGGCGTCTGGATCGGGGTGGGCTCGCGCTTCGAGCGCATCGAGGAGGCGGGGATCTCCCACTTCCTCGAGCACATGCTGTTCAAGGGCACGCCGACCCACTCGCCCGAGGAGATCGCGCAGGCCTTCGACGGGCTCGGCGGAGAGGTCAACGCCGCCACGGGCAAGGACTACACGGTCCTCTACTGCCGGGTCCTCGACGAGCTGGTCGACCGCGCGATGCCGGTCGTGACCGACATGCTCCAGCGCCCCACCCTCTCCGACCTCGACCAGGAGCGCGAGGTGGTGCTGGAGGAGATCGCGATGTACGAGGACGATCCCCAGGACCAGATCCACGACCTCGCGAGCGTCGCGGTGTTCCCCGACCAGGCGCTCGGGCGGCCCGTCATCGGGACGGCCCAGGTCATCGGGTCGGTGCCCGAGGACGGCGTGCGGGCCTATCACCGCGGCCACTACACGGCGCCCAACATCGTCGTCGCCGCCGCGGGCAACATCGCTCACGAGCGCGTGAGCGAGCTCGCCGAGGCGCTCCTGGATGACCTCCCGGTGGAGCCGGGCGCCGGGCGCTACGAGGCCGCCGAGCCCGGCCGCGCCGACCCTCGTGGTGAAGGAGAAGGCCACCGAGCAGTACCACCTCTGCCTGGGCGGGCCCGGGCTGTCGCGCAACGACCCCCGCCGGCACGCCCAGTCCGTGCTCGACGCCGTGCTCGGCGGCTCGATGAGCAGCCGGCTCTTCCAGGAGGTCCGCGAGAAGCGCGGGCTCGCCTACTCGGTCGGCTCGTACGCGGTCGGCTACGCCGACACGGGTCAGGTGGGCGTGTACCTCGGCACCCGCGAGGACAGCCTCGGGACGGCCTGCGAGGTCGTGGGGGCCGAGCTCCGGCGCATGGGCGAGGAGCTGCTGCCCGACGACGAGCTGCGGCGCGCGAAGGATCACCTCAAGGGGCGCCTGGTGCTCGGCGCCGAGAGCTCGGGCAACCGGATGAACCGCATCGGCCGGGCCGTCCTGACCGGCACCGAGCTGCTGACCGTTGACGAGACCATCGCGAGGATCGAGGCCGTGACCGCGGAGGACGTGCGGGAGCTCGCTCAGGAGCACTGGCAGCCGGGGTCGCTGTCGGCGGCCGCCATCGGCACGAGCGCCGAGACGATCCGCGCCGCGGTCGGGCGGCTCTCGCCGGAGCTCGCCCGCGCGTCCTAGGCCGGCGCCCCTGATGGGCGAACGGCCCAGGTTCGGTGAAGGGACGGCAAAGCGCCGCCCCGGCGAGATGCGCGCCGCGCGGCCGTCCTCTACCACTCGGCTGTGACCGCGCCCGCCACGGCCGAGCTCCCCACCCAGCACCTGCCGCGCCCCCCGACGTCGTCCGGGCGCCCTCGCGCTGGCGCGCCGTCCTGCTGGCGCTCGCGGTCGCCGTGGCGTTCGCCGACTCGTCGATCGTCGTCCTGGCGCTCCCGCAGCTGCTCGGCGACTTCGGCGCCACCATCACCTCGGTCTCCTGGGTGGTGACGTCCTACAACGTGGCCGTGGCGGTCCTCGCCCTGGCGCTCATCCCGTTCGTGCGCCGCCTGCGAGCGGACCGGCTGACGCGGTGGGGCCTCATCGTCTTCTGCGCGGCCTGCGTCGCGTGCGCGGTCGCGGGGGGCCTGGGCGTGCTGGTCGCCGCCCGGGCGGTCCAGGGCGCCGGCGCGGCCCTGCTGCTGGCGGGCTCGGTGCCGCTCCTCGGGGCGCTGTGCGGCTCGCAGGCGCGCGGGGCGGTCGTGTGGGGCGCCGCCGGCGTGATGGGCGCGGCCGTCGGCCCGGCGCTGGGCGGCGCGCTGACGCAGGCCTTCGACTGGCGGGCGATCTTCATCGCCCAGGTGCCGCTGGCGGCGGCGGCGATCGCGGCCACGATCCGCGCGCCGGCGCCCCTGCGGGAGGAGCCGGCGCCCGGGCGTGACGCCGCCCGCCCGGCGCGCTGGATCTCCGGCGCCGCCCTCGCGCTGATCTCGGCCGCCCTGGTCGGCGCCCTCTTCCTCGCCGTCGTCCTGATGATCGACGGGTGGGGGCACGAGCCGCTGCTCGCCGCGGCCGTCGTCAGCGCCCTGCCGGCCGGCGCCCTGGTGGCCGCCCCGATCGCGAGCCGCAGCGCCCCCCTGGTGGCCGTCGGCGGGGGCATCCTGCTCGTATCGGGCAGCCTGCTCGCGATGGCGCTCCTGCCGGAGCCGAGCCTGGCGATGCTCGGCACGGCGCTCGCGCTCTGCGGGCTGGGGCTGGGCCTGAGCCTGCCGGCGCTCACCGAGGCCTCGCTCGGCGGCCCCAGCCTGGCATCGTCAGGGACCTGGTCGGTGGGCATCCGGCACGCGGGGCTGGTGCTGGGGCTCGTGCTGCTGACCCCGCTGCTCGCGGCCGACCTGTCCGGGGTGGAGGACCGCGCCCGCCTGGCGGGCGCCTCGGCGCTGATCGAGGCGCCGCTCTCGATCCAGGACAAGGTCGCGGTGGGCGTCGAGCTGGAGCGGGCCATCGACGAGGCGCCCCGCGGCGAGGTCCCCGACCTCAGCAGTGCCGTCGCGGCGGGCGGCGATCCGAGCGCACCGGGCCGCGTCGCCCTGCGCGACAGCCTGCAGCGGGTGATCTCGGACGCCATCACCCGCGGCTTCCGCGGGGCCTTCATCCTGTGCGCGGTCCTGGCGGCGCTCGCCCTGCTGCCGGTCGCCGTCCTGCGCTGGCGGCGGCTGACATGACGCTGCGCCGGGCCGGTCACCTCGCGATCGCCGCCGCCTTGGCGGCCCTCGCCGTGCTCATCGTCGTGGAGATCCAGCGCGGCGCGTTCGCCGAGAGCGCGCTCGCCGTCCCCGACCCGTGCGACCGGCCGGTGAACGTCGCCACCGACGGGGTCGACGGCGCGACCCAGCGCATCGGCCTGCGGGCCATCGACCTCGCCGCGTGCGAGATGGGGACCACCCGCGAGGAGCTGCTGATCTCGGTCGCCACCTCGCTCCAGGAATCCCGCGACCTGCCGCCGGGCTCCGAGGACGCGATCCGCGACGGCCTGGAGCAGGCCATCGGCGAGGAGGAGGAGGCCGGACGCCTCAACACGGTCGCCGCGTGGCTGCTCTCCCAGGCGGCCCAGAACGCGCCGGTCGAGTGGGTCGTGCGCGCCGTGGAGGAGATCGGGCCGATCCTCGGCTGAGCGGGGCGCTCGTTCAGGCCGCCTGCAGATCAACCCCACCGGCCCTGCGGGCCGGCCGACGAGGTCCAGCCAGCTCTCACAGGGAGCGCTGGCCCTCGTCGGGAAACCCCCAACGACGGTCGCCGTGAGCGCCTGAGCACTGAACCCGCGTCCCACGAAGGGGCACTCTCACGGCGCTCGCGGCGGGTCAAGGGGGGCGACCCGGGAGCGCTGGCCATTTGGCCGTCGACCGGTTGGCCATTTGGCCGGATCGGCCCTAGGCCGGCCACCCGTCCGAGTCCACGTCGTCCAAGGACCACGCCTGGGGGCGCTGGCCAATTGGCCGATCGGTCGTCGGCCAATCGGACCTCACCCAACACAGCCCCGGGCGCCTTCCGAGTCGACACGGCGGTGATTCGTGACAGCCGGGTGGTGGACCATCGGGCTGTGGCGAGGAGCTTCTACAAGGGGCAGAGGTTGGGGAACCGTCCGCCGTGCCTGTTGTGCATGGGTCCGGGGCGAGGGGAGCGGGCGGAGCTGCACCTGCCCCACGGGGTCACGGTCTGGCTGTGCGAGGCGCACCGCAGCGCTGAGTTCCAGACCCGGCGGGCAGGACGGGACTTCGTGGCGTCGCTGGTCCGCGCGTGGGCGGGGGCAGGGTGCCTGTCGCGGGCGCGGCACCGGGCTCTCGACGTCCATCTGGCCCGTCTCACGCGGCCGCCGGGGGCACGGCTGCGGCCGGGCTCGTACTCGTGGCCGGAGCTCCGGCGCGAGGCGGAGCGGCGGTTCGCGGCCGGGGAGCCGCCGCGCCGGGTCATCGAGGAGCTGCGGGCCCGGGAGCGATCCGGGCGCGCGGTCCCGCCGGCGGCGCGGACGATGCGGCGCTGGTTCGGCGAGGGCCGCTGGCTCGGCTCGAGCGGGATCCCAGCGGGGCCGGAGCGACCACGCCCGCCGGCCGGCGGCGGGGGGTCAGGGCGGAGCCGGCCTGCCCAGCGGGCTGATGCCGAACGCCACCACCGACCCGACCCGGCCGCCGTCCACGGCGATCTCGGTCAGGCTGGCCGTGGGCACCGCGACGAGGCCCGAGCGGGGGAGTGCCGCGACGGTCGGCGCACGCGGCCCGGATCGGCCCGCCGTGGGTGACGACCAGGGCCCGCTCGGCGCCCGACGCGGCCAGGTCGCGGATCGCCTCCGCCACCCGGGCGCAGGTGTCGGGGAAGGCCTCGCCCCCCGGCGGGGCGGCCGAGCCCTCGAGCCACGCGGCGAAGGCCGCGCCCTCCTCGGCGGCGACCTCGCGGGCCGGGCGCCCCGTCCAGCGGCCGAGGCCCGCCTCGCGCCAGCGCGCGTCGGGCGCCGCCCGGGCCAGGCCGAGCGCCTCGGCCGTCTCCCGGGCGCGCCGCAGGTCGGAGGTCACGACGACGTCGGCGGTCAGCCGGGCCAGCAGCGGCGCGAGCGCCCGCGCCTCGGCGCGGCCGGCCTCGCTGAGGGGTGGGTCGGCGGTGCCCTGCATGACGCCCTCCGCGTTCCACGTCGACGCGCCGTGGCGCAGGAGGATCAGCCGCACCGGCGCAGCCTACGACTCGTCCACCTCGATCCGGAGGGACCAGGAGCGCAGGGTGCCCGTGTCGCGCTGGGCGAGGTCCCGCACGGACAGGCGCCACTCGCCGGCGATCGGGAGGCCCGCCAGCGCGGCGAGCCCGGCCGCGCTGGTGCCGTCCCAGGTGCGGACGAGGTCGCGGCCGCCGCCGCCCTGGCGGTCGTGCAGGATCGCGGCCGCGCCGGTGGGCGCCAGCACCTCGACCCGGAGGTCGCCGATCCAGGGGTGCGCGATGTCGACGGACACCGCGACGAGCCGGGCGACCCCCTGCTCGGGGACGGCGATCACGCTGTGCACGGCGGCCGCGGGGGCGTCGGGGATGGCGAGGCCGGGCTCTGCCCGCCGCTCGATCGGGGCGGTCGCGGGGGCCGCGCCGACCTCGATGCTCCAGCGGGTGAGGCGGCCGGTGTCGCGCCGCTCGGCGTCGGTCACGTGGAGCGTCCAGGCTCCGCTCACCGGGCTCCCCAGGAGGGCCGCCAGCGGCGAGCCCTGCTCCGCGGAGTCCCAGGTGGCGCGGAGGTCGTCCCCGCTGCCGCCCGTGCGGTCGTGCAAGAGCGCCCGCGCGCCCGAGGGGGCGACGAGCTCGACCCGGAGGTCGCCGATCCAGGGGTGGACGATCTCGACCGAGACCCGGAGCGCGTCGGCGGTCCCGGGCCCCGAGAGCGCGATCGCGCTCACCGCGCCCACCGGATCGTCGTCGGGGATGAGGAGGTCTGCCTGGACCTCGCCCGCGAGCGTGCCGCCGGGAGCCGGGGCGCTGCCGGCGCGGAGCCGGATCGCGGCCCCGGGCGATCCGACGTCCGAGATCGTGAGGCCCGAGCCGGTCCCGTCCCAGAGCCGCGAGGACGGCGTCGTGGCGTCCGACAGCACCACCCCCGACCCGGCGCCGAAGAGGTCCCCGGCGTCGCCCGTGTTGCGGTTGCCCTCGAGGTCGAGGTGCCCGTCGGCCTGGAGCAGGGCGAGCTGGTAGTGGCGCTCCCGGGTCCCCTCCTCCCACTCGTTGGAGCCGAGCGTGTCGCAGTGGAAGACGGCCAGGCCCGACGACGGCAGCGAGGCGTCGGTCCCGATGCGCGAGCGGTTCTCGACGATGAAGTACTCGTTCAGGCGCCCGGTGGGGGAGAAGCGGTGGACGCGGCCGTAGTCGCCCTGGCGGAGCTCGTGCTCGCCCGGGTCGAGCGGCACCACCTCGTCCGGCCAGCCGACCAGGTCGCGGAGGAATCCGCTGATGGCGGCGGGCGCGCGGCCCTGACCGAGGTGGTTGCCGGAGCCCATCAGGCAGAAGACGCCGATCCCCGCGCTCTTCTCGAAGTCGCCGTCGCGCTTGCCGTAGTCGTACAGGTCGGGGAACCGGCACAGCAGGTGCCCGCTCTCGTGGGCGAACGTGCCGATGCTGAGATCGACGGGGCTCCGCCCCATGCTGGAGATCTGGTAGAAGTGGGTCCGGATCCCGCCCGGGTAGCTGATCGTGCGCACCGAGTTGTGCGGCCACAGCTCGCCCTCGTAGAGCGTCCGGCCGGCGTACATGAGGTTGATCGCATCGACGATCCCCTCGCCGCGCGAGTCGAAGTCGGCCAGGTCCACCCCGTGCGCGGCGATCGCGAGGTCGAGCGCCTCCTTCATCAGGGGCGTGGTCTTGTAGTGCTCGAGGGGCTGGCTGAGCTGGACCGGCCCCACGACGGTGTTGCGGTAGTCGAGGCGTCCGTTCGACATCGTGAGGTAGTAGTCGCGCACCGACCCGCGGTTGCCGTTGACCGCGTAGCCCTCCTGGTTGAGGAGGGCGTCGACGTCCGCCGGGCTCACGGTGGCCTGGAGGTCGGCGAAGTTGACCAGCACCGTGAGGCCGCGGACGAGGCCCTCGCTCACGCGCCGGCCCTCCAGCAGGCCGTCGTTCACCCCGACGGTGCGGAGATGGCCCGACGTCGCCGCGGACTCCGGGGGCCGCAGCTCTGCGTACCGGCGGCCGAACTTCTCGTTGCGGACCTCCGGGGACTCGTGGAGGTGGGTCGGGATGCCGGGCGGGCACGGCTTGTCGATCGTCACCCCGGTCGAGACGAAGCGGCCCCCGGCGACGGCCGCGTAGCAGTAGCGGCCGAGCACCGTGTCGAAGACGACCGTGTAGCCGTCGAGGGTCTCGTAGCGCGCGTAGAACTCGTCGCCGAAGACCACCAGCTGCACCGGGGCGCCCCCGGGCTGGGGGAACGTGAGGGTCTCGCCGAAGATCGCGCTCACCGGGGTGCAGTATCCGACGGGGTGGGTGCGCGTGGCGAGCCCTCTTTCCGTAGGTTTGCGGGGTGCAGAGCGTGTGCGTGTGCGGCGCGGCCGGCCGGATGGGCCGGTCGGTGGTCGCCGCCGTGGAGGCCGAGGGCGACATGCGCGTCGCCGCCGCCGTCGACCCGGCGCTGACGCCGGGCGAGGGGCGCTACCCGTCGCTCGCCCCCGCCCTCGAGGCCGGAGGGATCGACGTCGTCGTCGACTTCACCCAGCCCGAGGCCGTCCTCGGGAACGCCCGCGGCGCCCTGGAGGCCGGCGTCCACGCGGTGGTCGGCACCACCGGCCTGAGCGACGAGCAGGTCGCCGAGCTGCGGGGGCTCGCGGAGTCCGGGCCGGCGAACCTCGTGATCGCCCCGAACTTCGCCGTGGGGGCCGTCCTGATGATGCGCTTCGCGGCGGAGGCGTCGCGGCACATGGGGCGCGCCGAGATCGTCGAGCTCCACCACGACGGCAAGCTCGATGCGCCCTCGGGGACCGCCCTGCGGACGGCCGCCCTGATGGAGGGCGAGGTGCCCATCCACTCCGTGCGCCTGCCCGGCCTCGTGGCCCACCAGGAGGTGCTCCTCGGCGGCATCGGCGAGACGCTGACGATCCGCCACGACTCGCTGTCGCGCGAGAGCTTCATGCCCGGGGTCGTCATGGCGGTGCGGGCGGTGCCCGACCGCCCCGGGCTGACCCTGGGGCTCGAGCCGATCCTCTTCGGCGACGAGCGGCGGCCGGCGTGAGCGCCCGGGCGCCGAGACGGATCACCTCCGTCCTGGTGGCCAACCGCAGCGAGATCGCGATCCGCATCTTCCGGGCCGCCACCGAGCTGGGCCTGCGGACGGTCGCGATCTACTCGCTCGAGGACCGCTTCGCCCTCCACCGCTTCAAGGCCGACGAGGCCTACCGGGTGGGGAAGGGCGCCGAGCCGGTGCGCGCCTACCTGGGCATCGAGGAGATCGTCCGCGTCGCGCGCGCCGCCGGGGTCGACGCGATCCATCCCGGCTACGGGTTCCTGGCCGAGAACCCCGAGCTCGCCGACGCCTGCGTGCGCGAGGGCATCATCTGGATCGGCCCGCCGAAGCGCGTGATGGAGCGCCTGGGCAACAAGGTCGAGGCGCGCGCGATGGCCGAGCGGGCGGGCGTGCCGGTCATGCCGGCCACGGGCGCGCTGCCGCACGACCCCGCCGAGGCCCGTCGGCTGGCCGAGCAGGTCGGGTTCCCGCTCATGGTCAAGGCGAGCTGGGGCGGCGGCGGACGGGGGATGCGGATGGTCCACGACCCGGCTGATCTCGACGAGGCGGTGGAGGCCGGCCGGCGCGAGGCGCGCGCGGCGTTCGGCAACGACGAGCTCTTCCTCGAGCGCCTCGTGGAGCGGGCCTGGCACATCGAGGTGCAGATCCTCGCCGACCAGCATGGCGAGGTGGTGCACCTCTTCGAGCGCGACTGCACGGTGCAGCGGCGACACCAGAAGGTGATCGAGATCGCGCCCTCGCCGCGACTGGACCCGGCGATCCGTGACGCGATCTGCGACGCCGCGGTGCGCCTGGCCCGCGAGGCGCGCTACCAGTGCGCCGGCACGGTCGAGTTCCTGCTCGACGCCGACAGCGGCGACTTCTACTTCATCGAGGTCAACCCGCGCGTCCAGGTCGAGCACACGGTCACCGAGGTCGTGACGGGGATCGACATCGTGAAGGCCCAGATCAGGGTGTCGGAGGGGGCGGCGATCGGCTCGCCGGAGAGCGGGGTGCCGGCTCAGGAGGAGATCCGTGTCCACGGCTCGGCGATGCAGTGCCGCATCACGACCGAGGATCCCGAGAACCACTTCATCCCCGACTACGGGCGCATCACCGCCTACCGCGAGGCGACGGGGTTCGGCATCCGCCTCGACGGCGGGACGGCCTACTCGTCGGCGGTCATCACGCCCTTCTACGACTCGCTGCTGGAGAAGGTCACCGCCTGGGCGCCCACCCACGGCGAGGCGATCCACCGGATGGACCGGGCGCTGCGCGAGTTCCGCATCCGCGGCGTCAAGACCAACCTCCCCTTCCTCGAGGCCCTGGTCGCCCACCCCTCCTTCGTCGCGGGCGCCTACACCACCCGCTTCGTCGACGAGACCCCCGAGCTGTTCTCGTTCCGGCCGCGGCGCGACCGCGCCACGCGGCTCCTCAACTTCATCGGCGACGTCCTGGTGAACGGCAACCCCGAGGCCGCCGGGCGGCCGGAGCCGGCGCACATCCGGCTGCCGGCCATCCCCGCCGTCGTGCCGCGCGGACAGGAGCTGCAGGGCACGCGCGATCGCCTTCGCGAGCTCGGCCCCGAGGGCTTCGCGGCGTGGATGCGCGAGGAGCGCCGGCTGCTGCTGACCGACACCACCTTCCGCGACGCCCACCAGTCGCTGCTCGCCACGCGCTTCCGCACCCACGACCTGGTCGGCCCGGTGCCCTACTACGCCCGCCACCTGGCGGGGCTGCTCTCGCTGGAGGCCTGGGGCGGGGCGACCTTCGACGTCGCCATGCGCTTCCTGCGCGAGGATCCCTGGGAGCGCCTGGCGCAGATCCGCGAGGCCGCCCCCAACATCCTCCTGCAGATGCTGCTGCGGGCCTCCAACGCGGTCGGCTACACCAACTACCCCGACAACGTGGTGCGCTACTTCGTCGGGCAGGCGGCCGATGCCGGCATCGACCTGTTCCGGGTCTTCGACAGCCTGAATTGGGTCGAGAACATGCGCGTGGCGATGGACGCCGTGCTGGAGTCGGGGATGCTGCTCGAGGCGGCCATCTGCTACACGGGCGACCTCTCCGACCCGTCGCGCGAGAAGTACGACCTGGCGTACTACGTCCGGATGGCGAAGGAGCTCGAGGCCGCGGGCGCCCACATCCTCGGCATCAAGGACATGGCCGGGCTCTGCAAGCCGGCCGCCGCCCGGCTGCTGGTGGGGGCGCTGCGCGAGGAGGTCGGCATCCCGGTGCACTTCCACACCCACGACACCGCCGGCTCGGGGGTCGCGTCGGTGCTGGCCGCCGCCGACGCGGGCGTCGATGCGGCCGACGCGGCGATGGACCCGATGAGCGGGCTCACCAGCCAACCCAGCCTGGGGGCGATCGCCGAGGCCCTGCGGGGCTCCGAGCGCGACACCGGCCTGCCGCGCGAGGCCCTGACCCGGGCCGCCGACTACTGGGAGGCGGTCCGATCCAAGTACGAGGGCTTCGAGAGCGACATGCGGGCGGGCACCGCCGGGGTCTACGACCACGAGATGCCCGGCGGCCAGTACACGAACCTGCGTCAGCAGGCCCGCGCCCTCGGGATCGAGTCGCGCTGGCCCGAGGTGGCCGCCGCCTACGCCGAGGTCAACCGGATGTTCGGCGACATCGTCAAGGTGACGCCGACCTCGAAGGTGGTCGGCGACCTGGCCGTCTACATGGTCACCAACGACCTCACGCCCGAGCAGGTGCTCGACCCGGGGGTCGAGATCGCCTTCCCCGACTCGGTGGTCGAGTACTTCCACGGCGACCTGGGCCAGCCCTACGGGGGCTTCCCCGAGGCGTTGCAGGCCAAGGTGCTCAAGGGGCAGGAGCCCCTCCGGGTGCGCCCGGGGGAGGTGCTGCCGCCGGCCGACCTGGCCGAGGCCCGGGCCGAGGCCGAGCGCAAGGTGCGCCGCCACGTGACCGACCGTGAGCTGGCCAGCTACCTCATGTACCCCAAGGTCTTCGTCGACTTCGCCGACCATCAGCGCAGGCACGGCGACGTCAGCGTCCTGCCGACCCCGGTCTTCTTCTACGGCCTGAGGCGCGACCAGGAGCTGTTCGTCGACATCGAGCGCGGCAAGACCCTCGTGATCCGCTTCCTCGCGGTCGGCGAGGCCGACGAGCAGGGCCAGCGCACGATCTTCTTCGAGCTCAACGGCCAGCCGCGCGAGGTGAAGGTGACCGACCACGCCCTCACCCCGAGCGGGCCGGCCAAGCGCATGGCCGACGACGCCGACCCGGCCCATGTCCCCGCGCCCATGCCGGGCCTGGTCGTGGCGGTCTCGGCCCACGAGGGCGAGCGGGTCACCCGCGGGGACCGGCTGCTGTCGATCGAGGCCATGAAGATGGAGACCGGCGTCTTCGCCGAGCGCGACGGGGTCGTCGAGGAGGTGCTCGTGACCGCCGGGACCCAGGTCGACACGAAGCAGCTCCTGATGGTGGTCGGCGGCGAGGATGGCGCCGGGGCCGGCAGAGGCCGAGGACGAGGCCGCGACCGGCGAGGGCGGGGAAGTCGAGCGCCTGCGCGGCGCACGGCCCGGCGGGCGGATCGATCAGCGCTCGAGCACGGCCGGCAGTGGGGCGCCCAGCGACTCGCAGCTCATCGCGAGCACCCGCCAGCTCGCAGGGGCCAGCGGCACTACGCCGCGGGCGATGCGGTCCAGGTAGCGTCGCTGGCCGCGCTCGCCAGGGAGGAGCAGCTCGTCGATCCCCGGAAGCCGCTCGCCCTGCTTGATCTGGTCGATCTGCGCGTCCATGCGCTCCAGGAACTCCTCCCGCGGCAGGAACGCCTCGACGTCGAGGGCCCACAGGAAGCTGCCCGGCCGCTCCTCGGTCACTCCGCGCGCGTACCCGGCCCCGCTCAGCACGCCGGCGAGGGCGTCGATGATCATCGCCAGACCGAAGCCCTTATGCGGGGCCTGGGGGCTCGCCCAACGGCGCCATCAACCCCCCCTCCAGGAGCTTGGCGGGGTCGGTGGTCGGATGCCCGGCCTGATCGAAGATCGATCCCCTCGGGCATCGGCGCCCCCTCCCGGGCGGCGATCCGGACCTTCTGGGCCGAGACCACGGTGGTGGCGACGTCCAAGCACCACGGGATGATGACGCCCGCCGGGGAGGCCGTATGCGAAGGGGTTGGTGCCAAGGACCGCCGTCCGTCCTCCCGGCGGGGCGACCAGCGGGGTGAAGTTCGTGCAGGCGAAGCCGATCAGGCCCGCCTCGGCCGCGAGCCGGGCGTACGGCCCGGCGACCACGAGCTGCCAGTCCCGCACGGTCGGCGACGGCCATGCCGGAGCGCTCTCGGGCGCGCTCGATGCACCATCGCATCGCCCGTGTCGGCGCTCCGGGGCCGCAGCCGCCATCTCCGTCGAGCATGAGCGCGCCGTCGGTCTCGCGGAGCACCCGCACGCGCGGCCGGGGGTTGAGCGTGCCGTCGCGATAGAGGGAGGTGAGGACCGCCAGCGCCGCGACCCCGTGGTCGCTGTGGCCGCGAAGCTCCGAGTCAAGCGAGGAGCACGCTCAGTCCCTCGGCGTCGCCGAGGGGGAGCCGAAGGCGCGTCAAGGCGATGGACGAGACAGCGGCGCAGGTCGTCGATCCGCACCAGCCGCGTGCCTTCATCCCGGTCCTCGGCCATGACTCGCGCCCCGCCGTCAGATGGCTGTCGATACCCGACGCCACTCTAGGCCGGCGGGGCGCGCTGACCCCTCCGGTACGATTCGGCCAGCAACCCGGGGGGAGCGATGAGCGAGGGCTGGAGCAAGGTCGCCGGGGGCGACGTCGAGGAGCGCGAGCGGCGCGGCGGCGGCGCGGCGTCGCGCGACATCGCGGGAAGCCTCGGAGCCGAGAACATCGTCCTGCGGATGTGGCGCTACGGGCCGGGCCACGAGATGGCCTACCACCGCCACGGCACCCAGGAGGAGGTCTACCAGCTCATCTCGGGCGGGCCCCAGGAGGTCCTCGTCGAGGGCGAGACCGTCACCGTGCAGGACGGCGAGTGGCTCCGCTTCCACAGGGACACCGTGCGGCGCATCCAGAACCGCAGTGACCGCGAGGCGGTCTGGCTGACGATCGGCGCGCCGCCCGGGCCGGGGATCACGGACGGGATCCGCATCGACCCCGAGACCGGCGAGGAGATCCCGCGGACGTGAGCGGCTAGGCATGTGGGCGCGCATGGTCGCCCTGGCGGCGCTGCTCGCGCGCCGCCACGGGCCCAAGGTCGCGCAGCTGCTGCTGCTCAAGGCCCAGGCCTGGCTGGCCGACCCCGCCAACGAGGAGGCCAAGCAGGCCCTTCTGGCGCAGCTGCGGGCGATCGCCGGGAAGGCCGGCGGGGCCGCGGGGCGCATCAGCGCGGGGCTGGCGCGCGAGGTCGAGAAGCGGCGCGTGACGGTCGGGGCGTGGGAGCGCGACCTCATGGGCCTGCGCTACGAGATCGCCGACATGGCGCCGGGGCCGACGCGGCAGGCCGCCCTGATCGCCTACGCGTCCCAGGCGCGCGCCGGCGTCCACCTGATCGCCGACGCCAAGCGCCCCGACGACGCCCGGCGCCAGGTGGTGGCGGCGCTGCGCTCCGAGCAGCGCATGCTCCGCGGCGACCGCCTGCCGGCGGTGGAGCGCGAGCGGGCCCTCGCCGCCGTGGAGGACGCACTGGTCGCCTGCGGCGCCGCGCGGGAGGCCGCGCGGGCGTGACCTACGACGCGATCGTCTGCGGGGGCTCCTTCGGCGGGCTGGCCGCGGCGTCCCAGATCGGCGGCCGGGTGCTGGTGATCGACCGCCTGCCCATCGGCGAGGGGGAGACCTCGGCGTCGGCGGTCCCGCTCGCCTGCCTCGAGAACATGGACCTCCTGGGCTGCGTCGAGCAGGTGCACGCCGAGCTCGTCATCCACACGAGGCGGCGCACCCAGCGGCTGCGCTTCTTCGACTTCGCCACCTTCGACTACCGGCGCTTCTGCACCGACCTCTTCGCGCGGACGGGAGCCGAGTTCCTCCAGGCGCGGGTCACCGGCGCGGGCGACGGGGTCGTCCACACGAGCGAGGGCGTCGTCGAGGCGCCGCTCGTGATCGAGGCGGCGGGCTGGCGCACCTCGGCGCCCAAGGGCCGGGCCGCGCGGCGCGCGCGGGCGCCCCGCAAGAGCTTCGGCGTCGAGGCGCGCCAGCCGTTCGGCGGCGACGGGCTGCACTTCTACGTCGGGCCCAGCAACGGCAGCCGCCGCTTCTACTGGATCTTCCCGGCCGGCGACCACGTGCGCGCGGGCCTGGCGACCTACACCGGCCACTCGGCGCTGTCGCAGGACCTCGTGGACTTCCTCGACCGCCACGACCTGGGCGAGCCGGGCGGCCAGCACGGCGGCTACTTCACCTCCCGCATGATCGACCCGATCCGGGACGGGATGTTCGTCGTCGGCGACGCGGCCGGGCAGTGCCTGCCCGTGTCGGGGGAGGGGATCCGGCCGGCGCTCGTCTTCGGCCAGCTCGCCGGGCGCCTCGCCGAGCGCGTGCGCCTCGGGGAGCTGCCGCTCGACCAGGCCCTGTCGCGCTACCGCGCCTACGTGCTGTCGCGGGCGCGCGGCTACCGCTTCCTCGACCGGCTCCAGTCGGTGCTGAACGTGCTCCCCGACCCACTGTTCGCGCTCTTCGCCCGCTCGATCGCGAGCGACCGCGTGCTCCCGTGGGCGGTCTCGCGCTACTGGCGGGTGGCCGACCCCGACCTGCTCACGCCGGTCCCGGCGGCCGAGCCGATCCCCCTGGTGGCCTCCGCCGTCTGATCGGCGGCGCGACCGGCCTCGGGCGGCGCGATGTGGCGCTTCGTTCGGCGCAGGTTCGGCGGCAGCGCGGTAGCAGAGGAAGCGCTCGAGCCGCGAGCGGCGTACCCGACCCGTCGCGCAGGCCGGGGCGCCTCGCACCGCGGCCGGCGCCGTCGGCGGGCGCGCGTCGCCGCAGTGGCCGAGCGCGGTTGCGCTCGCCGCCGTGCCCGGCGCGAGCAGCGCGAAGGTGGCCCAGCCGATCGCGCGGATCGGCGGGCGGTGGGTGTGGGAGGTCGTCACTCGGCTCATCGTCAGCTCCTTGTGCGGTAACGTCGGGACGATCCGACGCTAGGAGCGACCGCGAGCCGGAGACATCAGGGGGAACCCTTCGCGGCAACGGGGGGAACCCTTCGCCGAGGCGCGCGTCATAGACTCGCGACGATGGCCGAGCTGTTCGGTCGCGAAGGCGAGCTGGCCGAGATCCGCGCCTTCCTCGACGGCGCCGAGGGGGCGAGGGCGCTCGTCATCGCGGGCGGGCCCGGGATCGGCAAGACGGCGCTCTGGAGCGTGGGGCTCGAGGAGGCGCGCCGCCGCGGGCTCCGGACGACCGTGACGCGCCCGTCCGAGGCCGAGGCCGCTCTCCCCTTCGCCGCGCTCGATCGACCTCCTGTCGGACCTCGCCGACGAAGCGCTGCCGGCGCTGCCTCCCCCGCAGGCGCGGGCGCTCGAGTCGGTGCTGCTCCGCGCCGAGCCGGATCGCTCGGCGGCCATGCACCTCCTGGTCTCCGTCGCCGTCCTTCGGGCCTTGGAGGAGACCGCGCGCCGGGCGCCCGTCATCCTCGGGATCGACGATCTCCAGTGGCTCGACGAGCCGAGCGCGCGGGCGCTGGGCTATGCGCTGCGCCGCCTCGGCCGGTCGCCGGTCTGGCTGGTCGCGACGCGCCGGCACGAGGCCGGAGGCGCCGCGCCGGGGCGGCTCGAGGATGCGCTCGGACCGGACCTGGTCCACCGGATCGAGCTCGGGCCGATGGACCTCGGACGCGCTCGGCCTGATGCTGCGCGAGCGCCTCGGGCTCGCCCTCCCGCGAGCCCGGCTCCGGGCCGTGCTCGAGCGATCGGGCGGGAACCCGCTGCACGCCCTCGAGCTCGGCCGCCTGGTGCTGTCGGGCGCGAGCCTCGCCCCCGGCGAGGCGGCCCGGGTTCCCGAGACCCTGGGCGGGCTGGTCGCCGAGCGGGTGCGCGGGCTGGATGGGAGGACGCGGCGGGCGCTGCTCGAGGTCGCGGCGCTTTCGCGGCCGTCCATGGAGCTGCTCGACGCCACCGGCGACGAGCTCGAGACGGCCGTGGCGGCCGGGCTCGTCGAGCGTTCCGGCGATGCCGTGCGCTTCAGCCACCCGCTCTACGCGTCCGCGATCTACACCGCGGCGACGGCGGGCGAGCGGCGAGCAGGCCCACCGGGATCTCGCCGGCCGGATCGCGGATCCGGCCGAGCGCGCCCTACACCTCGCGCTGGGGGCCGAGGGGCCCGACGACCGCCTGGCGGCCCACCTCGAGGAGGTCGCCAGGGAGGTGTCGGAGCGAGGCGCGGCCGACGCGGCCGCGGAGCTCGCGCTCCAGGCGCGCCGGCTCTACGACCGGACGGCGACGGCGCCGACGGGGCCAGGCGCGGCCTCGCGGCCGCGGACTACCTCGTTCGCGGCGGGCGACGGGCCGGCGGCGCAGGCGATGCTCGACGAGCTGATCGGCCGCCCTTCCCGCCGGTCCTCCGCGCGCCGAGGCGCTCTGGCGGCTCGCGGACGTGCCCGGCGCCGGCGATTTCGGGACCCGCCTCCGCGGCCTCGGGGCGGCCCGCGCCGAGGCCGGCGAGGAGCCGGGGCTGTGCGGGCGGATCGAGCTCGCGCGGGCGATCCTGTCGGCGAACGCCGGCCACGGCGACCGCTACCTGCACGCACGCCGAGGCGGCGCTCGCGTGGGCGCGGGCCGCGCCTCGGGCCGAGCTGCTCGCCTACGCGCTCTCGGAGCTCAGCGCTCGCGCGGTTCTGGCAGGGGCGCGGGGTCGAGGAGGAGCTGATGCGGCGGGCGCTCGCGCTTGCGCCGACGGGGCGGTCGTACTACACGGGGCAGGAGACGCCGCGGACCGTGCTCGGCATGGTGCTGGCGTGGGCGGGGAGGCTGCAGGAGGCCCGGCCGCTGACTGGAGGCCGATCTCGGCCTGGCGTCCGCCCGGGGCGACGTGGCGGCCGAGTGCGCCGTGGTCTACCACCTGACCGAGCTCGAGTGCTGGGCGCGGGACCTCCCCCGGGCGGAGGAGCTGGCCCGGCGATGCCTGGAGCTCGCGCGGCAGCTGCCGCCGTCGAACACGGAGCAGAGGCTCCGCTACGCCGCCGCGCTCGTGGACGCCTACCGGGGACGGGCCGAGGAAGCCCGCGAGGGGGCGCGCCTGGGCCGCGCGGCCGCGCGCGCGGAGGGCGACGCTCTGGGCGAGATGCGCAGCGACCTGGTGCTCGGCTTCCTCGCGCTGTCCCTCGGCGACCCGGGACGGGCGTCCGAGCACCTGTGCCCGCTCGTCGAGCGGCTGCGCGCGAGCGGCATCGTCGAGCCCGGCGTCGTGCCGGCGCTCCCGCTCGCGGCGGAGGCCATGGTCGGCATCGGCGACCTGGCGGGCGCGACGGCGCTCGCCGACGAGCTCGAGGACCTCGGCAGGCGGCTCGATCGGCCGTGGGCGCGGGTGACGGCGGCGCGCTGCCACGCGCTCGCTGCGGCCGCCGGCGGCGATCTTGCCGGGGCGCTCGCCCGCATCGCACAGACGGACCCCGACGACCGGCGCCTGGGGATCCGTTCGAGCGGGCGCGCACGCGGCTCGTGCAGGGCACGCTGCTGCGCCGCGCCAAGAAGCGGGGCGCGGCGAGGAGGGCGATCGAGGACGCGATCGCGGCGTTCACGGCGATCGGCACGCCGCTCTGGACGACGCGGGCGGAGGCCGAGCTCGAGCGGCTCGGCCTCCGCGCGAGCGCCGGCGCGCTGACCGAGACGGAGTCGAGGATCGCCGCGTTGGCGGCCTCGGGCGCGACCAATCGGGAGATCGCCAGCCGGCTGTTCGTCTCGGTCAAGACGGTCGAGGCGAACCTCTCGCGGTGCTACCGGAAGCTCGGGGTGCGCTCCCGCGTCGAGCTGGCCCGGCACCTCGAAGGCGACGCGGCGTTCGGGGGGAAGAGGGAGGGGATGGGCAGCTCCGTCGCGGACTGACGCCGCGCTCGACCGGTGTGCCAATTGGCCGATGTGCGGTGTGCCAATTGGCCGCGGCGCCGAGACGCCAGCGCTCAGCGCCGCGGGCGGCCCCCGGCGGCGCCGTCCTCGGGGCTCATCAGGCTCGGTCCCACCCGGGCGTCCAGCCAGTCCGTGACCGGGGCGGCGTCGGCGGCCACCCGGCGGGCGAAGTCGAGGGCCGCCCGCCCCTCCATGGCCTCGTCGGGCGCGCGGGCGAAGACGACCATCGAGGTGAATCGGAGCAGGTCGGCCCTGGGGTGGTCGCGCGGGACGCCGCGCGGGGTGCCCTTCAGGGCGGGCGCCCCGAGCTCCAGCCCGGCGTCCTCGGCGGCGTCGACGGCGGCCTCGAGCTCGGCGCCGCCGGCATCGTCGAGGACGCCGGCGCGGTAGCGCCCGAGCTGGTCGCGGGCGAGCCGGTAGTAGCCCGGTGCCGGCCAGAGGCCGTCGGCCGAGACCTCGACGTAGAGGCCGGCCTCGCTGCCGGGGCGCGTCGCCACCCCGTAGCTCCTGCTCTTGAGCGGCGACTTGTCGCGGGAGAAGCGCACGTCGCGGTGCGGTCGGAACGTCCGCACCTCGCCGCCCCAGCCGGCCGCCAGCTCGCCGAGCAGCGCCTCCAGGGGCGTCACGGACCTCCGCCTGCCAGGCGTCCCTGGTGGCCGCCCAGTACTCGCGCGAGTTGTCCTCCGCGAGGCCCTCGAACCACGCGACCGCCCCGGGACCGAAGCCCGAGAAGGGGGCCGTGTCGGCGCCGTCCGCCACGGCTTCGAGGCTATACTGCCGCCCGTGCTCGGGACGATCCTGACCGCCATGGTCACGCCGTTCGCCGGCGACCTCCGCATCGACGAGCCCGCGGCGGCGCGCCTGGCGCACCACCTGGTGGAGCACGGCTCCGACGGCCTGGTGATCGCCGGCACGACGGGCGAGGCCTCGACCCTGAACGACGAGGAGCAGGTCGCCCTGGTGCGGCTCGCCGTCCGCGAGGTCGGCGGGGGCCGCTCGACGGTCGTCGCCGGGACCGGCACGAACGACACGGCCCACTCCGTGCACCTCACCCGCCTGTGCGCCGAGGCGGGCGCCGACGCCGCGCTGGTCGTGACGCCCTACTACAACCGCCCCCCGCGGGAGGGGATCGTCGCCCACATCGCGGCGATCGCCGAGGTCGGCCTCCCCGTCGTCCTCTACAACATCCCCGGGCGGACGGCGCTCAACATGCCCCCGGACCTCATCGCCGAGCTGGCCGGGATCCCGGGCGTGGTCGCGCTCAAGCAGGCGAACCCCGACCCGGGCGAGCTGCGCGCCGTCGCCGAGACCCCGCTCGCCCTCTACGCCGGCAACGACGACATGCTGCTGGAGGTCGTCGAGCTCGGCGGCGCCGGCGTCATCTCCGTGAGCTCGCACCTCGTGGGCGAGGAGATGGCCGCCGTCGCCGAGGACGTCCGCCGCGGCGACCTCGACGAGGCGCGCCGGCGCGACGCCGGGCTCGCCGACCTCTACGCCGGCCTCTTCGTCACGACGAGCCCCATCCTCATCAAGGCGGCCCTCGAGATGACCGGGCTCATCCCCTCCGGGCGGCTGCGGCTGCCGCTCGTCGAGGCGACGCCGGTGCAGCGCGACATCCTGCGCACCGTGCTCGAGCGGCGCGGCATCCTCTCGCGGGCCTGATCCTGGAGCCAGAGATCGCGAGCGACGGGGCCGGCGCCCGCGTGCGGGTGGTCCCGCTCGGCGGCGCCGGCGAGATCGGCAAGAACATGTACGTGGTCGAGAGCGACGGCCGGATGGTCGTCATCGACTGCGGCATCACCTTCCCCAAGAACGACCAGATGGGCGTGGACATCGTCCTGCCCGACTTCTCCTACGTGCTCGAGCGCGCCGACGCCCTCGAGGCGATCGTCCTGACGCACGGCCACGAGGACCACATCGGGGCGGTGCCGTTCCTGCTGCGGGCGGTCGGCCAGGTCCCCGTCTACGGGCGCCGCTTCACGCTGGCGCTCCTGCGTCCGAAGCTCGGCGAGCACGGCCTGGCGGAGCGCGCCGAGCTCGTCGAGGTGCCGTACGGCGTCGAGGTGCCGGTCGGCCCCTTCGAGGCCGAGTTCATCCCGATCACCCACTCGATGCCCGACTGCTCGGCCGTGGCGCTGCGCACCCCGGCGGGCACGATCCTGCACACCGGCGACTTCGGGATCGAGTTCGACCCGGTGGACGGCCGCCTCAGCGCCGTGCCCGAGTTCGTGCGCCTCGGAGACCGCGGCGTCCGGCTGCTGCTGGCGGACTCCACGAACGCGGAGGAGAGCGACCTGGCCGTGCCGTTCCCGAACGAGGCCGTCAAGGACGGGCTGGCGGCGCTCTTTGCGACCTCGCGTGGGCGGGTCCTCGTCACCACCTTCTCGTCGCACATCCACCGGATGCAGCAGGTCCTCGAGGCGGCCTACCTCGACGGCCGGGTCGTCGCCCTCGTCGGCCGCTCGCTGACGCGCAACGTCAACATCGCCACGAACCTCGTGGACGCCGACACCGGCAGCCCGTACCTGACCGTGCCGCCCGGCACCCTGGTCCCCCTGCACGAGCTCGACGCGCGGCCGCTCGACGAGCAGGTCATCCTCTGCACCGGGAGCCAGGGCGAGCCGATGGCGGCGCTCAGCCGCATCGCCCGGGGCGAGCACAAGCACGTGGAGGTCGTCAGGGGCGACACCGTGCTCTACTCGGCCAGCACGGTGCCCGGCAACGAGCTCGCCGTGGCCGAGATCGAGAACCGGCTCGTGCGCGAGGGCGCGCGCGTGCTGCGCGGCGAGGAGGCCGGCCTGCACCTGTCCGGGCACGGCCGGGCGCGCGACCTGCTGTTCATGCTCCAGTGGGTGCGGCCGACCCACTTCGCGCCCATCCACGGCGAGACCAAGCACCAGATCGCCCACGCGCGACTGGCGTCCAGCGCGCCGCTGGGGCTGTCCGAGGACCGCATCCACGTGCTCGACAACGGCGACGTGCTCGAGCTCGACGGCGACCGGGCGGCCGTCGTCGGCGAGGTGCCCGTCGGGCTCACCTACGTCGACCAGGCGGGCGGAGGCGACGTCACCGAGAGCGTGCTGCGCGACCGCCGCCACCTGTCCGACGACGGGCTCGTGCTGGTGCTCGCGCGCATCGACGCCTCTGACGGCTCGCTGGCGGGGGAGGTGGAGGTCGTGACGCGCGGCTTCGCGCCCGGCGACGACGCCCAGCTGATCGAGGAGACGCGCCTCGAGGTCGAGCGCAGCCTCGCCGCCTCCGCCGAGCAGCGCGTCACCGAGGTCGGGGTGCTGCAGCACCAGATCCACGACGCCGTGGCGGGGCTGCTCCGGCGCCGGACCCAGCAGCGGCCGATGGTGCTGCCCAAGATCATCGAGGTCTAGGGTCGCGCGCGCGATGAACCGCCACTGAATCGCACGCACCCCCCCAGACGGGGAGGTCGGCCCTCCCCATCCGGCTGGTTCGGGGCTGCCGGCGTACGGGGCAGAGTAGGTTCTGCTGAGTTCGACTGCGGACCGACAGGGATGTCCTCGTGCCCGTCCGACGCCTCCTGGCCACGGCCTTGCTCCTCCTGATGGCGGCCGCGCTCGCGTGGCCCCTCGGGGCGGCGGCGCAGGCCGGCCCCGGAGAGCTCTGGGAGGCCTACCCGCTCGATCCCCGCGAGGCCGCCCCGGCGACGCCTGCGCCCGAGCCGGCCGCAGCCCACTCCGGTCGCGGACCCGGTGGACTTCGGCGACGATCTGTCGCTCCCGCTGTTCCTCGCCATCGCCGCGGGGGTGGTCTGCCTCGGGGCGCTCATCGGGGTTGCGGGGGTGCGGGCGTTTCGCGCGCGCGAGGGGCCGGCTGCGGCACACGATCCGGCCCCCCTCGCCGAGCCGGCCCCGCGCTCCGAGCCCGCGCCCGTCCCCGAGCCGGCGCCGGCGGCGTCGCGGCGGCCGCGCGCCCCGCGCGACGAGCACGACGCGCGCGACCTCGCCCGCCTCGCGGCCGACTACCTCGACGTCGTGGCGGCCGGCAGCCGGCGGCCCGTGATGGACCTGGCAGAGCGGCGCGCCTGGAGCGTCGAGCACGCCCGCCGGGCGCTGGGGCGCGCCCGGGCCTGTGGGCTGCTCGTCGGCGCGGGCCGCGGCAGGCCCGGCGGCGCGCTCTCCGACGAGGCCGTGAGGCTCCTGAGCGAGCCGGCGCCCCCGGTCCCGGAGCCGCACCACCGGCCCCAGGGCGGGCCGGACCCCGTCGACCGCGGGGACCTCGTCGTTGACCCGGCCGGCCGCGAGCAGGATGTCGCGGATCACGTGCTCGGCGTCGCGTCGAACGGCCGCGGGGGCGGCGGGTAGCCGCCGCTCGCGGCCGGGGGCCGTCGCCCGCCGGCTCTCAGGAGCGGAGGAAGGACACGATCTCCGGGAGCACCCGGCGGGGATCCTCGAGGTGGGGCCAGTGCCCGACCCCTGACACCGGCCTCAGCCGCAGGTCCCCCAGGAAGTGGTCGGCCTGGGAGGCGTGCACCTCCGGGCCGATGCACCCGTCGCGCTCCCCGTAGATGGCGAGCGTCGGGACCCGCACCGGCTCGTCCCAGCGGGCGGCGTCGCGGGCGAGGACGGGGTCCCGCGGCTCGGCGCCCAGCGCCGACCGGTAGTAGCGCATCGCGGCCGTGAGGGTGCCGCGCGACGAGAGCGTGCGCCGGAGCGCGAACCACTCCTCCGGCGTGAAGGGGGTCCGGGGCGACCAGTCGGCGATGAGGCGCTCGAGGAACGCGAAGTCCCGGTCGGCCACGACCCGCTCGGCGAAGCCCTCGGCGAGGAAGAAGAACGCGTACCAGGACCGGCGCTGCTGTGCGGGGTCCTCGCGCAGCGCACGCGCGAACGCGCGCGCGTGCGGCATCCCGATCGTGACCAGGCGGCGGACCCGCTCGGGCTGCAGGACGGCCGCGTGCAGCGCGGCGGCCGCGCCCCAGTCGTGGCCGACCAGCGAGATGTCGGCCCCCGAGGCGAGGGAGGCGCCCAGCCCGAGAACGTCGCCCGCGAGGGCGGCGCTCTCGAAGGTGCGCGCCTCGGTGGTGGAGGGCGCGTAGCCGCGCATGAACGGCGCCACGGCGCGGAACCCGGCCGCGGCGAGCTCCTCCAGCAGCGCGCGCATGGAGGGCGCGTGGTCCGGGAAGCCGTGCAGGCAGAGGACGAGGTCGCCGACCCCGGCCTGCAGGTAGTGCAGCTTGACCGGCCCGAGGTCGCAGACCCCCGGGCTGATCACGCGGTCACCCGCCGGACGCGGCGATCCTGTCGAGGCGCGGGCATCGCCGTGCACGCTATCCCGCCCGCACGGCCTCGCGCACGGCCGGCGCCGGCAGGAACGCGCCGGCCGGCGGTGTATCCCCTCCGGGCGGGATCCGGGCGCACCGGGCCCCGCGCCCGGCATCCAGGAGGCCCGCCATCGGCACCCAGCTCGCTCCGCGCACCCGCCGCCCCCGCCCGGCCACCCGCGCGCGCAGGCGCCCGCCGCCCGCCCGCGGCGCCCGCCAGACCCGCGAGCTCGTGGGGCTCGGGCTGGTCGCCCTCGCGATCTTCCTCGGCGTCACGCTCTTCCTGGGCTTCGGCATCGGCCCCGTGGGCGGCTGGCTGGAGGACGGGCTGCGCCTGCTGGTCGGCCGCGCGGTCGCCCTCATGCCGCTGGCGCTGATCGCGGTCGGGATCGCGCTCATCCTCGACCACCCCCTCGCGGCCGCCCGGCCGCTGCGGCTCGGCCTCGCGATCGGCGCCGGCGCGCTCCTGATCGCGCTCGCGGGCGGCGCCCTGGGCCTCGGCGGCGTGGAGCGGACCGCCTGGTTCGACCGCGACGTCGTCAGCGAGCTCGGCGGCTATCTGGGCGAGATTGGGTATTGGGTGACGAGCTCGACGGTCGGCGACGTGGGCACCGGAATCATCGTGGTCGGCGGCCTGATCGCCGCGGTGATCCTGATCTCGGGCGCCTCCCTCGGTCACCTGGTGCGCCGCAGCGGCCGCGGCGCGGCCGTCGCCTCGCGCTCGGTGAGCAAGGGCGTCGCGACGGCCACGGTCACCGCCATCCGCAGCGGGCAGTCGCTGCGCGAGCGGATCGACGCGATGGGCCCGCCCGCCGCCGCCGGCCGCCGCCGCCCCCAGCCCCCGGCCCGGCCGCCGCTCGACGGCGCCGACACGTTCCCGGACATCTTCAGCGACCCCTCGGGGCTGCCGCCCTCGCCCGCCCTCGGGCCGGGCCGCGACGGCGCCGCCGCCGGGGACGGCCTCGCCGGCGACGACGCGCCGTTCGCCCCGCCTCCGGCGTTCGACCGAGGCCGGGGAGGACGAGGCGATCGGGCCGGTCTTCACCCCGCGCCCCGCGTCCCGCGGCCGCGACGGCGGCTACCGCGCGCCGTCGGCGACGCTCCTCCGGCGCTCGAGCGGCGCGGCCGCGCAGCCCGAGGAGCTGGTCGGCCGCACCAGCCGCATCCTCGAGGAGACGCTCGGCCACTTCGGCATCGAGGCCACGGTCGCCGAGACGGTGAGCGGTCCCCGCGTCACGCGCTACGAGCTGCAGCTCGCCCCGGGCACCAAGGTCGGGCGCATCACCGCCCTGCGCGACGACCTCGCCTACGCGCTGGCGGCGCGGGAGGAGCTGCGCATCATCGCCCCGATCCCGGGCAAGCAGGCGGTCGGCGTGGAGGTGCCCAACCCCGAGGCCGCCCTCGTGACGCTCGGCGACATCACCCGGGAGTTCCCCAGCCACGCCGGGCCGCTGATGGCGTGGCTCGGGCTCGATCTGGGCGGGAAGCCCGTCTACGTCGACATCGCGCGCATGCCCCACCTGCTGATCGCGGGCTCGACGGGCACGGGCAAGAGCGTCTGCCTCAACGCGATCCTGGCGTCGATGCTCCTGCGCACGACGCCGGACCAGCTGCGGATGATCCTCATCGACCCGAAGAAGGTCGAGCTGAACCACTACGAGAGCATCCCGCACCTCCTGACGCCGGTCGTGACGAACATGAAGGACGCCGCGGCGGTGCTCTCCAACATCGTCCGCGAGATGGAGAGCCGCTACGAGCTGATGGGCATGGCGCGGGCGAGGAACCTCCGCGACTGGAACGAGGCGCGCGAGGCGGCCGGCGAGGCGCCCATGCCGACCATCCTGGTCGTGATCGACGAGCTCGCCGACCTCATGATGGTCTCGCCCGCCGAGGTCGAGGACGCGATCATCCGCATGGCGCAGAAGAGCCGCGCCGTCGGGATCCACCTGGTGCTCGCGACCCAGCGCCCGTCGGTTGACGTCATCACGGGGATGATCAAGGCCAACGTCCCGTCGCGGATCGCGTTCGCCGTCTCCTCGCAGGTTGACTCGCGGGTCATCCTGGACGCCGGCGGCGCCGAGACGCTGCTCGGCCACGGCGACATGCTCTTCCGGCCGGTGGGGTCCTCGCGCCTCCAGCGCCTGCAGGGGGCCTACGTCGGCGAGGAGGAGATCCGGGCCATCACCGATCACTGGCGCGCCCAGGGGCGGCCCGAGCTGCGCGAGGAGCTCATGGAGCGCCCCGAGCCGGTCGACGACCCGCTCGACGCCGACGCCGACGAGATGGTCGAGCGGGCCGTCGAGCTCGTCGTCCAGCAGGGCACGGCCTCGGTGTCCCTCCTGCAGCGCCGCCTCGGCGTCGGCTACGCCCGGGCCGGGCGGCTCGTGGACGCGATGGAGCGGATGGGCGTCGTGTCGGGGCACGAGGGCTCCAAGCCGCGCTCCGTGCTGATCGGCGAGGCCGATCTCGACCGGGTCCTGCGCCGGGCGGCACCGCGCGACGAGGCGCTCTCCGGGGACGACTGACACACCGTTCCGCCGGCCATTCGCGGTTGCGGGCCGGCCGAGCGCTTCGCTAGGGTGCCGGGCCTGACGGGAGCCGCTGCCCGTCACCGCCCCCATGTTCGAAATCGGGAACACACTCCGCGAGGCCCGGCTCCGCCGTGGACTCGACATCCTCGATTGCGAGGCGGAGACCAAGATCCGCGCGAAGTACCTCCGGGCGATGGAGGAGGAGCAGTTCGACCTCATGCCGTCGCCCACCTACGTGCGCGGCTTCCTCAAGAGCTATGCGGAGTTCCTCGACCTCGACGGCCAGCTCGTGCTGGACGAGTACGAGAGCCGGTTCGGCGACTACGAGGCGCGCTACGAGCCCCCCGGCAGGACGCCCAGCCCGGCGCCGGAGGCGCGGTACGAGGGGCGTCAGCAGCCGCCGCGCCGCCCTGGCCCCTCGCAGCGGCGGAACCGCCGCCGCCGGCGCAGCGAGCTGCAGCTCCTGTGGCTGGCGATCGGCGGCGTCATGGCGGTCGCGCTGCTGGTCTGGCTCGGAGTGGGGGAGAGCGACTCGCCCGCGCCGCTCACGGACGTCCCCGCGGCGGCGCCCGACCCCGCGGCCGAGGCGCCCGCGGCCCCGGTCGAGCCCGACACCGCGTCCCAGGAGGCCCCGGTCCGGGTCAAGAAGATCCCCATCGTCCTGACCGGCACCGGGTCGATCGGGTCGTGGGTGCAGGTGCGCGGCGGCGACGCGGACGGCAGGGTCGTCTACGAGGCGATCCTCGCCCCCGGCCAGGCCAAGGCCTTCAAGGTGGTGGAGGGGATCTGGGTGCGCGCCGCCAACCCCGGCGAGCTGACCGTCACCGTGAACGGGCGCGAGGTCGAGCTGGACGCCAGCACGACGGCGAACTTCGAGATCACCCGCGAGGGGGCCGAGCTCGTCGAGTGAGGCCCCGGCCCCCGGGCCGCGCGCGGTCATCCTGGTCACCGGCGACGAGGTCCTGCGGGGGCGCATCCGGGAGCGCAACGCCGGCTTGCTCGCGCGCTCGCTCGAGGCCGCGGGCGTGGCGGTGGAGCGGGTCGAGATCCTCGGCGACGACCTCGACGCCCTGGTCTCCGCGATCCGCTCCGCCCTGGACGGCGGCGTGGACCTGCTCTGCACCACGGGAGGGCTGGGGCCGACCCACGACGACCTGACGATGGAGGCGGTCGCCGCGGCCACCGGCCGGCCGCTGGCCCTCGACGCCGCCGCCCTGGCGATGGTCGAGGCGCGCAGCCTGCCGCTCGCGGGCGACCCCGAGGTCGCCCGGGCGGTCCGGGAGAAGCAGGCGTCGCTGCCGGCCGGCGCGACCGTCCTGCCGCCGGTCGGCACGGCGCCGGGGGCGGCCCTCGAGCACGGCGGGACCGTCGTGGTCGTGCTGCCCGGGCCTCCCTGGGAGCTCGACGCGATGTGGCAGGCGGCCCGCGCCGCGCCGCCGGTGGCGCCGCTCCTGGCACGCGGCGGCGGCACCGTCGAGCGCGTGCTGCGGGTCCACGCGATCCCGGAGTCGCGCGCGGTGGCCGCCCTGGGCCGCCTCGACCGCGACGCCTGGGGGCTGCTCGGCGTGGGGATCTGCGCCCGCGACGCCGAGCTCGAGATCACGGTCCGCAGCGCCGCCGGGGATGCGTGGGCCGCCGACGCCCTCGAGGAGCGGCTCGCCGCCGAGTTCGGCCCGGCCCTCTACAGCCGCGACGGCGCCACGCTGGACGAGGTCGTGGCCCGCGGGCTGCTCGGCGCAGGCCAGACCGTCGCCGTCGCGGAGTCCTGCACGGGCGGGGGTCTGGGCGCGCGCCTCACCGCCCGGTCCGGCTCGTCGGCGTACGTACTGGGCGGGGTCATCTCGTACGCCGACGAGGTCAAGCGGGACGTCCTGGGGGTCGACGCCGAGGCGCTCCGCCGGCACGGGGCCGTCTCGGCGCCGGTCGCCGAGCAGATGGCCGCCGGCGTGCGCTCCCTCGTCGGCAGCGACTGGGCGCTCTCGGTCACCGGCATCGCGGGGCCCGGCGGTGGGAGCCCCGAGAAGCCCGTCGGCCTCGTCTACGTGGGCGTCGCCGGGCCCGGCGGCGTCTCGGCGCGGGAGCACCGCCTGCGGGGCGACCGGGAGCGGATCCGGGAGGGCTCGACGGCCATCGCCCTCCACGCCCTGCGGCGGGAGCTCGACGCGCGGGAGGAGGTGTGACGGGCCGCGTCACGCGCCCGTCCGCCGGCCCTGTGAGATCGCCCGCGATCCGCGTGGGGCGCCCGAGCTAGGGTCGGCCCCGATGGGCCCTCCTGACGACCTGCGCCCCGGGAACCGGCTCTTCGTGGCCGCCGAGCTCCCGGACGCCGCGCGGGCCGAGCTGGCGCGGATCGGCGCGGAGCTCGCGGCGCGCGTGGGCGGGCGCCCCGTCCCCGAGGGGAGCCTGCACGTCACGCTCGACTTCCTGGGGCGGGTGCCGACCGACGCCGGCCCGCGGATCGTCGAGGCGGTGCGCGAGGCCCTGGCGGGCCCCCCGATCCCGGCGTCGGTCGGGGCGTTGCGAGGGCGTCCGCGGGCCGGGCGGGCGCGCCTGGTGGCGGTCGAGCTGGGCGATCCGGAGGGCGGTCTGGCCGATCGCGCCCGGCGGGTCCGGGAGGCGCTCGACGGCGTGCTGGGCAGGGACTCCGGCGGCGTGCCGTTGTGGCCGCACGTCACCGTGCTGAGGCTCCGCCGGCCCGCGCGGCTCGGGTCGCTGGAGGACCTCCGGGGGCGGGAACAGGTGTTCGACGTCGGCCGAGGGGCGCTCTATGATTCGCATCAGTCGCCGGGAGGGCCCTCGCGCTACCGGGAGCTCGCCGCGGTGGAGTTCGCACCCGTTCCCTGAAGGAGGCCCTGGTGGAGAAGCACGAGGCGCTCGGCTCGGCCGTCGCGCAGATCGAGCGGCAGTTCGGAAAGGGCTCCATCATGCGGATGGGCGACGCCCCGATCGCCGAGGTGGCGGTCGTCCCCACGGGGTCGCTGGCGCTCGACATCGCCCTCGGGATCGGCGGGATCCCGCGCGGCCGCATCGTCGAGATATTCGGCCCGGAGAGCTCCGGGAAGACCACCCTGCTCTACCACATCATCGCCCAGGCCCAGCGCCGCGGCGGGCTCTGCGCCTTCATCGACGCCGAGCACTCGATGGACCCCACCTACGCGAAGCGGATCGGCGTCGACACGGACGAGCTGCTGCTGTCCCAGCCGGACCACGGCGAGCAGGCGCTCGAGATCGCCGACCTGCTGGTGCGCTCGGCCGCCCTCGACGTCGTGGCGATCGACTCGGTCGCGGCCCTGGTGCCGAAGGCGGAGATCGAGGGCGAGATGGGCGACTCCCACGTCGGGCTCCAGGCCCGGCTCATGTCGCAGGCGCTGCGCAAGCTTGCCGGCACCCTCAACCGCGCCGGCACGATCTGCGTCTTCACCAACCAGCTGCGGGAGAAGATCGGGGTGATGTTCGGCTCCCCCGAGACTACGCCGGGCGGCCGGGCGCTGAAGTTCTACGCGTCGGTGCGGCTCGACATCCGCCGCATCGAGACGCTCAAGGAGGGCGCCGAGGCGATCGGCAACAGGGCCCGCGTGAAGGTCGTCAAGAACAAGGTCGCCCCGCCGTTCCGCCAGGCCGAGTTCGACATCATCTACGGCGAGGGCATCTCCCACGAGGGCAACCTCATCGACCTCGGCGTCGAGTGCGGGCTGGTGCAGAAGAGCGGCGCCTACTTCTCGTTCGGGGAGGAGCGCCTCGGCCAGGGCCGCAGCGCGGCGCGGGCCTTCCTGCGCGAGCACCCCGACGTGGCCGGCGTGCTGGAGGCGCGCATCCGCGAGGACGCGGGGATCGCCGCGCTGCCCGACTTCGACCCCGAGACCGGCGAGGTCCGCGAGCCCGAGCAGGCGCTGGCCGCCTCCAAGGCCTGACCGCAGCGCCATGCTTGCAGGGTGCTAGCATGGCGCCGTGAGGACCCTCTACATCCGCAACGTCCCCGACGAGGTCGCCGAGCGCCTCGAGCGCCTGGCGGCGCGCGAGCTCATGTCCGTGAACGCGCTCGTCGTGCGGGAGCTCTCGGGCGCGGCTCGGAGGGCCGACAACGCCGAGTTGCTCGCCGGCCTGCCCGACCTCGGCATCACCCCCGCGGAGGCCGCGGCGGACATCGCGGAGGGCAGGCGGCGGCGGTGATCGTCCTCGACGCCTCGGTGATCCTCCCGGGGCTGCTGGCGGACGGCGAGTCGCGGGCCCTGCTGGCCGGCGACGACGTACACGTGCCCCACCTCGCCGACTCGGAGTTGCTCCACGGGCTGCGCCGGAGCGTGCGCCGCGGCGCGGTCCCCGCCGCGGCCGCCGCGGACGCGCTGGCCCGGTGGTCCGCGCTCGGCGTGCGCCGGCACGGCGCGCAAGCCTCCTGCCGCGCGTCTGGGCGCTGCGCGATGCGCTCTCGGCGTACGACGCGACCTACGTGGCGCTGGCCGAGCTGCTCGGGTGCCCGCTGGCCACGGGCGATCGCGGCCTCGCGCGGGCCGCCGGGATCCGCTGCGAGGTCGTCGCCCCGCCGACCTGACACGCGTCGGAGGTCATCGCACGCCGACCTTCTTTGCGCTTCCGTGCGCGCTGCGGGAGGGTGCCCCGACCGTTGTCCGACTCAGGAAGGGATGCCGATGAGATCCGACCGACTGTGGATCGGCCTGGCCTGCGGGGTCGCCCTCGGGCTCGGCGCCGTGGCGGCCGTCGAGGTGGGCACCCAGACGGCGAGCGCCCAGGGCGCCACCTTCACCGTCAGCCCCCAGCAGCTCAAGATCAACCAGAACATCTCCTCGGCGGCGGTGCTGCGCAGCAACCGCTCGCTGAACTACCTCGCGCCGATCCGCACGACGCAGACCGACAACGCCGACGACGGCAGCGACGGCGTCAAGCCGCTCAGCTCGATCCCCACCGCCGGCGACGGCTGGGCCGTCGGCCAGCTCGCGCGGGGCCAGAAGCAGTACTGGGCGAACGTCAACGGTGCCGGCGTCCTCACCGGCTCGAGCGGTCCGACGAGCGGGACGGCGGCCTTCACCGCGACGCGCGCCGCCCTGGGCGACTACGTCGTGGACTTCAAGACGAACGTCTCGGCGTGCTCGTGGAGCGCCACGCCGTACTTCGCGACGCCGCCGGCCTCCCCGGCGATCGCCGTCGCGGTCGGCGTGCCGGGCCAGCCGACCCAGGTCAACGTGCGGACGGCCGCGCTCACGGCGGCTGCCGCCGCCGGCGGCCGACAACAGCTTCACCCTGCAGGTCCTCTGCTGATCGCCGAGCGCCCGCGGCGCGACGCCGCGGGCGAGGTGCCCTGCCGGCCGGCGGCCGCCGCCGCCGGCCGTCAGGGCGCGAGGTCGTACGGGAAGTCGGTGAGGGTCTCGCAGCCGTCCTCGGTGACGAGCAGCAGGTCCTCGTAGCGGACGCCGCCGATGCCCTCGATGCCCTCGATGCCGGGCTCGATCGCGATGACGTCGCCCGCGACCAGCTCGTCGTCGCTCGCGAGGCCGAGCAGGGGCGCCTCGTGGACCTCGAGCCCGACGCCGTGACCCAGGCTGAAGTAGAAGCCGTGGGTGAGCGACGCGCCCGGCGGGCGCGTGCGCAGGGTGGGGAAGCCCGCGTCCTCGACGACCTGCGCGGCCGCGTCGTAGAGGGCTCGCCCGGCGGCGCCCGGGCGCGCGAGCGCCCGGGCGGCCTCCAGCGCGCCGCGCGCGACCTCGGCCAGGCGGGCGACCTCGGCGGGGACCTCGCCGACGACGAAGGTGCGGGTGGTGTCGGCCCAGCAGCCGCTCTCCTCGTCCCGGGGCCAGAGGTCGATCTCGATCGGCAGGCGCGCGGGGAGGGGGCCGCTCCCCGGGTCGTGGCCGCCGCCGGACCAGGCGCTGGTGACCATGATGTCCGCCGGCGCGGGGGCGCCGTGGCGGGCGCAGGCCTCGCGCACCGCCGCCCGGACCCGCTCGGCCGTGAGCGGCGCCCCGTCGAGCGCCAGCCGGTCGCCATCGACCTCGGCCGCCCGGAGCAGGGCGGCTCCGGCGGCGAGGCCCTGCTCGGCGGCGGCCTGCGCCCTGCGGACCCCGGCGAGCTCGGCGGCGCTCTTGGCGCGGCGGCGGCCGTCGAAGAGGGGCCCGTCGACCTCGAGCGTGACGCCGTCGGCGCGCAGCAGGTCGGCGATCTGGACCGGCAGGTCCCGCGGCACCGCCGCGCGGGCGATCGCCGGCGCGCGCGACGGCGCGGCGCACCACCTCGAGCTCGGCCTGCTCGCGCGGCATGCCCTCGCCGATCAGGTCGTAGAAGCCGAGCTCGTCGGCCAGCACCAGCTCCGCGCCGGGGACGGCCCGCGCGATGCGCTCGCGCTCGAGGACGCTGGTCACGACGATCCGCCGGCCGTCGCGCTCCATGTAGAGGAACGGGTCGCCGATCACGACCGGGATCTCGTGGCGCAGCCCGGGCGAGCGCTCGGTGTCGCCGTAGATCAGGACGTCAGGCAGGACGGCGACCATCGCCGCCGGGCACCGTCCCGACGGCGGCGACGACCTCGGCGGGCAGCGAGATGCCCGCGCCGTCGGGCTCGGCCAGCGACTCGACGTGCGCCGTCAGCGCTTCCCGCACCTCGGCCTGGGCGGCGGCGTCCAACCGGTTCTGGAAGAGCCCGGCGAGGGGGCCTCCGTGAACGGCCGCCTCGACCGCCTCGGCTGCGTCGGGAAAGCGCATCCGCCCCCCGACCGATCTCGGCTCGCCCGGCTCCATGCCGGCCTCCGCGATCATCCTCGGCAGCACCCCGGGGAGGCCGAAGAAGAACATCATCGGGCAGACGGCGGAGTAGTACTCGGCGCGGGTCTCGATCAACTCGATGACCGGGACCCACCAGACCTTCGGCGCGGGCCCCCAGACGACCTGGAGCATCCGCCCGCCCGGCCGCAGGACCCGTGCGGCGCCCTGCAGCGCCGCGCGCGCGTCGTAGCAGTACATGAGTCCGAAGGTGCAGGTCAGCACGTCGACCGAGGCGTCGGGGAGGGAGAGGCGCTCGGCGTCGTTGACGTCGAAGGAGACGTCTCCGCGATCGCCGAAGCGCGCCCGCGCCCGCTCGACCATCGAGGGCGCGAAGTCGATCCCCCGCGCGCGGCCGGGCGCGAGGCGCTCCGCCAGGGCGATCGTCGTGTCGCCCGGGCCGCAGCCCACGTCGAGGCCCTCTGCGCCGGCGGGCGGGTCGAGGAGGTCCAGCCCGGCCGCCGTGAAGGGGGCGGTGCGGGCCGCCCACATGCCCTCATAGACCTCCGCGACGCGGCTCCACGCGTTGCGCAGGCCGGTCTTCTCGGCGGGCTCGTCCATGCTTCGGCGACCCTAGCGCGGCGGCGCTCTAAGATCCGTCCGTGCGCTACCACCTGACCACCTTCGGGTGCCAGATGAACGACCACGACTCCGAGCGGATGAGGGGCGTGCTCGAGGGGATCGGCTACGCCGAGGCCGGCAGCCGCGACGACGCCGACCTGATCCTGTTCAACACCTGCACCATCCGCGGCAGCGCCGACGCGCGCTTCCTCGGCAACCTGGGCGACGCCAAGCGGGTCAAGCGCGAGCGGCCCGACGCGGTCGTGGCCGTCGGCGGGTGCTGGGCCCAGAGCCAGAAGGAGCGGGTGTTCGAGCAGTTCCCGTTCGTGGACATCGCCTTCGGGCCGGGCGAGGTCTCACGCCTGGGCGAGCTGGTGGCGCGCGAGCGGCTCGACGCCGTGGGCGCCTTCAGCTTCGACGGCGCCTTCAGCGGGAGCCTGCCCGCGGTCCGCGAGCGGCCCCACCAGGCCTGGGTGCAGATCTCGGTCGGCTGCAACTGCGTCTGCGCCTACTGCATCGTCCCCAGCGTCCGTGGGCGCGAGCGCAGCCGCCCGCCGCGGGGACGTGGTGGCCGAGGTCGAGGCGCTGGCGGACGACGGCGTGCGCGAGGTCACGCTGCTGGGACAGAACGTCAACTCGTACGGCCGCGACCTGCCGCGCGAGGGCAGGATGACCTTCGCGGAGCTGCTGCGGGGGGTCGCGGCGGTTGACGGCATCCGGCGCGTCCGCTACACGAGCCCCCACCCGAAGGACATGCGCGCCGACGTCATCGCCGCGATGGCGGAGTGCCCCGAGGTCTGCGAGCACCTCCACCTGCCCGCCCAGTCCGGCAGCACGCGCGTGCTCAAGGCGATGCGCCGCACCTACGGCCGCGAGCGCTACCTCGACCTCGTCGCGCGCCTGCGCGAGGCGATCCCGGACCTCTCGCTCACGACCGACCTGATCGTCGGCTTCCCGGGCGAGACGGAGGAGGACTTCGCCCAGACCCTGTCGCTCGTCGAGGAGTGCCGCTACGACGGCGCCTACACCTTCATCTACTCGCCGAGGCCGGGCACCGAGGCCCACGAGACCCTGCCCGACGACGTCCCCGCCGAGGTCAAGCGCGAGCGCATCGGCCGCCTCGTCGAGGTGGTGCAGCGCACCGCGGCGGAGCGCGCCGCGCGGTTCGTCGGCAGCACCCGGGAGGTGCTGGTGGAGGGGCCGTCCCGCACCGACCCCTCGCGCCTGCGCGGGCGGCTGCGCCAGAACATCGCCGTGAACTTCACCGGCACGGCCCCGCCGGGGACAGAGGCGTCGGTGCGGATCGAGGCCGCCACCTCGACGACCCTGAGCGGCAGCGAGGCCGGCGTCGCGGCGGAGGTGGCCGTTCCCGCCTGAGGTCCTCGCGCTCGCGGGGCCGACCGCGGCCGGAAAGAGCGCGCTCGCGCACGCCGCGGCGCGCGCGCTCGGGGCGGAGATCGTCGTCGCGGACCCGTTCCAGCGGTATCGCGGGCTCGAGATCGCCGCGGACAGCCCGCGGCCGGCCGCCCTCGCCGAGGTCACGCACCACTGCGTGGGCGACCTGGCGCTGACGGACCGGTCCACCGCGGCGGGCTTCGCCGAGCGCGCCCACGCGGCGATCGACGCCTGCGTCGCAGCGGGGCGGCCGGTGGTCGTCTCCGGGGGCACGGGCCTCTACCTGCGGGCGGCGCTGTCGGACCTCGCCTTCCCGGCGCAGGCCCCGCCGGAGGCCCGGGAGTGGGCGGAGCGCCTCGCCGCGCGCGACCCAGAGGCGGCGCTCGCGGCGCTGCGCGCGCGCGACCCCGAGGCGGCCGCCGGGGTCCACGCCGCCAACCCCCGCCGCCTGGCGCGCGCGCTCGAGGTGGCGGCCGGCGGGGGCCGGCGAGGCGATGCGCTGTGGTCCGCCGAGCCCCGCCGGCCGACCCTCCTCGTGGCGGTGACGCGGCCGCGCGAGGAGCTCGACCGCCGGATCGCCGAGCGCGTGCGCCGCGAGCTCGACGAGGGGCTCGTGGCCGAGCTGGAGGCGGCGCTCGACACACCCGGGGTCTCGCGCGAGGCGCTGCAGGTGATCGGCGCCCGCGAGGTCGCGGCGGTGCGCGCGGGCGCCCTGGACCGGGCCGAGCTGCCCGCGCGCCTGGCGGCCCGCACCCGCCGGCTCGCGCGCAAGCAGCTCACCTGGCTGCGCAAGACCGCCGGGGCCGTCGCCCTGGACCTCGGCGACGGCCCCGCCGAGGCCGCTCTGCCGGCGCTGATCGAGCTCTGGGAGGGCGCCGGAGCGGGTCCGGTAACCTCCGTGCGATGAGATTCGCCAAGTGGCAGGGGCTCGGCAACGACTACCTCATCGTCGAGACCGCGGAGTGGCCGCTGGCGCTGACGCCCGCCCGCGCGCGCCGCCTCTGCGACCGCCACTTCGGCATCGGCGGGGACGGGATCCTCGAGGTCACGGACGAGGGCGGCGTGCCCCGGATGACGGTCTGGAACCCGGACGGCAGCCAGGCGGAGAACTGCGGCAACGGCATCCGCATGATCGCCCGCCACCTCCAGGCGCGGGGGCGCCTGCCGGCCGACGGGCGGATCCTGACCGGCGGCGGGCCCGTGACGGTGCGCCCGGTCGGCGGCGACCGGGTGGAGGTCCGCATGGGGCGGGCGCGCTTCCCCGCCGGCGAGGTGCGCGAGCGGCTGCGGGTCGACGGCGGCGACGTCGAGCTCGCCGAGGTGTCCATGGGGAACCCGCACGCGATCGTCGAGCACCCCGCGCCGGACGACGTCGTCCGCTCGCTCGGCCCCGCGATCGAGACGGCGGCACGGTTCCCGGAGCGCACCAACGTCGAGTTCGTGCGGGCCGAGGGCCCGTCGGAGATCACCATGAGGGTCTGGGAGCGGGGCGTGGGGGAGACGCTGGCCTGCGGCACCGGCGCGTGCGCCGCGGCCGTCGCCGCGGTGCGCCTCGGCGGGCTGCGCAGCCCCGTGACCGTGCACCTCGCGGGCGGCGACCTCGAGGTCGCCGTCGACGACGACCTGGAGGTGACCATGACCGGCCCGGCCGTCGAGGTGTATCGCGGGACGGTGTCGAGCGACCTCGCGCGCGCGCTGGAGGAGCTCTGAGCGCCCGCACCGTCGGCGCCGAGCGGCTCCGGCGGCTCCCCCCGTACCTGTTCGCCCAGATCGAGCAGAAGATCGCCGCCAGGGTGGCGGCGGGCGTGGACGTCATCTCGCTGGGCATCGGCGATCCCGACACCCCCACCCCGGACCTGGTCGTGGAGGCGATGCGCGAGCAGGTCGCGCGGCCGGACACCCATCAGTATCCGTCGAACCGCGGCCGCGAGAGCTTCCGCGAGGCCGTGGCGGAGTTCTACGCGGGCCGCTTCGGCGTGGACCTCGACCCCGGGTCCGAGGTGATCCCGGCGCTCGGCGCCAAGGAGGCCGTCGCCAACGTGAACCTGGCGTTCCTCGACCCCGGCGACGTGGCCCTGGCCAGCGACCCCGGCTACCCCGTCTACACCACCGGGCCGCTGCTGGCCGGCGCCGACCCGGTGCCGATGCCCCTCGTCCCCGAGCTCGGCTTCCAGCCCGACCTCGACGCGATCCCGGCCGACGTGGCCCGGCGTGCCCGGCTGATGTTCCTCAACTACCCGAACAACCCGACCGGGGGCGTCGTGGACGACGCGTTCTTCGCCCAGGCCGTCGAGTTCGCGCGCCGCAGCGACGTGATCGTGGTCCACGACAACGCCTACTCCGAGATCACCTACGACGGCTACCGCGCGCCGTCGTTCCTCGAGACCCCCGGCGCGATGGACGTGGGCATCGAGATCCTGTCGCTGTCGAAGAGCTACAACATGACCGGCTGGCGGGCCGGCGCGGTGGTGGGCAACCGCGACCTCGTCGAGGCCTACTGGCAGCTCAAGACGAACATCGACAGCGGCATGTTCGACGCGCTGCAGGAGGCCGCGGCGGCGGCCCTGCGCTCCGACCAGTCCTCGGTCGCCGAGATGTGCGCGATCTACCAGCGGCGGCGCGACGTCCTCGTGAGCGCGCTGCGGGCGATCGGCCTGCGGGTCGACCCGCCCAAGGGCGCCATCTATATCTGGGCGCGCGTCCCCGAGGGCGAGACGTCGGCCTCGTTCACCGAGCGGGTGCTGGAGGACGCCGGCGTCGTGATCTCCCCGGGGGCGGCCTACGGGCCCAGCGGGGAGGGGTTCGTGCGGATGAGCCTGACGGTGCCCGACGAGCGGCTCAACGAGGCCGCCGAGCGGATCGCCGCGCTCGTCTCGTCCGTCGTCCCAGGGGTGAGCCCGGAGCTGCCGGTCACGGTCCTGCGCCCCGGCGGGCGGCTCCCGGCGCGCGCCCACGCCGGCGACGCGGGGCTCGACCTCGCCGCCGCCGAGGCGTGCGAGATCGCCCCGGGCGGACGCGCGGCCGTGGCGACCGGCATCGCCGTGGCGATCCCGCCCGGCCACGCCGGCCTGGTCGTCCCGCGGTCGGGGCTCGCCCGCCGGCACGGGGTGACCGTGGCCAACGCGCCGGGGCTCATCGACGCCGGCTACCGCGGCGAGCTGCTGGTGCTGCTGGTGAACCTCGGCGACGCGCCCCACCGCATCGAGCCGGGCGACCGGATCGCCCAGCTCGTCGTGGTGCCGGTGGCGCTGGGCGAGGCCCGCGAGGCGCCGGAGCTCCCGCCCTCGGACGGCCGCGGCGAGGGCGGGTTCGGCTCCACCGGCTGACCGGCCGCGGCCTCAGGAGGCGGCCATCGTCTCCCAGAGGCCGATGACGTTCCCCTGCCCGTCGCGGACGTAGGCGTAGTAGCCCATGGACGGCACCTCGCTCTTCGGCCGCACGACCTCGCCGCCGGCCGACTCGACCTTCCCGAGGTGCTCGTCGATGGAGTTGACCTCCATGACCAGGACCGGCGCCGGCGCGTCGCCGGGACGCTTCATGAGGGCCCCGTTGATCGCCCCCGGCTCGGTGGGACGGAAGTCCGGCCCCACCTCCGTGGTCATCGCCATGAAGTAGTCGTCGCCGTCGCCGTAGGCCTGGAGCCCCCAGCCGAACACCTCGCCATAGAAGCGCTTGGCCGCGTCCATGTCGTCCACGGGGATCTCGAAGTGCACGACCTTGTTCATCTCGCACCTCCTCCGGTGTCGCCGCGGTCCGAGGCTACCGACCGGCCGCGCGGGCCGTCGCGGCCAGGTGGGCGGCCACCTCGAGGCCGTCGTCGAGCGGCGGGAGCTCGACGGGCCGGCCCGTGGCGTGCTCGAGCCCCCAGGCGATGAGCCGGTCGGCCAGCCAGGGGTTCTTGGGCAGCAGCGGCCCGTGCAGGTAGGTCCCCACGACGCGCCCCGCGACGCCCCCCTCGCCACCGTCCTGGCCGTTGTTGCCGTGGCCGTGGACGACCCGTCCCAGCGGGCGGGCGCCCGGCCCGAGGCGGGTGCGGCCGGCGTGGTTCTCGAAGCCGACGACCCGGTGGCGCTCCCCGTCGAGCTCGGCCTCGATCACCAGGTTCCCGATCAGGCGCGTCGGCCCCGCGACGGTGTCGAGGTCGAGCAGCCCGAGCCCTGCCATCGCGAGCGCCGTCCGCGCCGGTGTAGCCGTGGCCGGCGAGCTGGAAGCCGCCGCAGACGCAGAGGACCGCCGCTCCGCCGGCGACGGCCGCGGCGAGGCCGTCGGCCTTCGCCCGGAGGAGGTCCTCGGCCACGACGGCCTGGTCGCGGTCCTGGCCGCCGCCCAGGTAGTAGAGGTCGTGGGCGGCGGGGTCCACCGGCTCGCCGAGGCCGGAGCGCGGTCACCTCGATGCGGTGGCCGCGCCATGCCAGCCGCCGTTCGAGCACGGCGATGTTGCCCCGGTCGGCGTAGATGTTCATCTCGCCGGGATACAGGTGGCAGACGCGCAGGGTCGCGCTCATTCGCGCGCCCGGCAACGGTAGACCTGGCGCTCGGAGCCGGGTCCGATGGGAGCGCCGTCGAAGCCGCCGGACACCTCGACCGCCTCGAGCCCGGCGGCCGCGAGCAGGTCCGCGATCTCGCCCGGCCAGAAGATGTGGACGCGGTGGCGGCGGAGGACCTCGCGGGGCGGCTCGGTTCCGTGCGACTGCGCGATGCGCAGGGTGAACTCGAGCGTCCGCGCGTCGGGATCCCAGCTGTCGTACCAGGCGGAGTGGAGCAGGAGCGGGCCGCCCGCGCCGTCGCGATAGTGCCCGTTGGAGCGCTCGATGCCCATCGTGGCGACGATCTCATCGGGGTCCGGCAGGCCCACCTCGAACCCCAGCTCGCCGCCCTCGGCGAGATGGGCGCGCATCGCGCGGAAGCACGCCAGGCGGTCGGGCGCCTCCGTGAGCACCTGGAGCGTGTTCATCGCGGCGATCACGAGCGGGAAGGCCCGCGGCAGGCGCAGGGCGGCGAGGTCGCCGCGCACCGCGCGCACGCGGGCCCGGACGTCCGGCGGCTCGCGCTCCAGGCGGCGGCGCAGCTCGGCCAGCATGGCCTCCGAGCGGTCGAGGGCCCACACCTCGTGGCCGTCGCGAGCGAGGGGGATGGCCACCCGGCCGGTCGCCGACCCGAGGTCGAGCACCGGCGATCCGCACCGGGCGGCCGCTGCCCGCCAGAAGGGGATGTCCTCGCCGAAGTGGGCGTGCTCGAGCGCGAAGCGGCGCGCCTCGTCCTCACCGCTCACGCCAGAAGGCCTCCGCCGCGCCGCGCCGCACCAGCGTCTCTCGCAGGCCCAGCATCGCGGTGTAGGTGGGCAGCGCGTACAGGGTGCCCCCCGGCGGCACCGCCGCCAGCGCCGCGTCGAGGGCGGCCTCGGGGTCGGGGACCACGGTCATGCGGTCGGTTGCGAGGCCGGCGTAGCGCACGCGCAGGGCGAGGTCGTACGCCCGGTCGCCCGTCACCGTCAGCGACGCGGCGCGCTCGAGCAGCGGCTCGTAATCGACGTCCCAGATCCAGGAGACGTCGTGGCCGTCGGCGGTGCGGTCGTTGAGGGCCAGCAGCAGGTGGGGCGGATCGGGGTCGAGCAGCACGGTCCGGACGGTCTCGTTGGTGCCGGTGGGGTTCTTCGCCAGCAGGATCACCAGCTCGCGGCCGGCGATCCGGACCCGCTCGCCGCGCCCGAAGGCCGCCGGGCTGCCCTCGAGCCCGCGCGCGAGCGCCGCATGGGGGATCCCCATGGCGAGGGCGGTCGCGACCGCGGCGGTCGCGTTGTAGGCGTTGTGGACGCCCGGGAGGGCGATCGTCGCCTCGACCGGGCCCTCGGGCGTCTCGATGCGCAGGGCCGCGCCGCGGACGCCCCGCAGGTCCACCCGCACCGCCCGAACGTCCGGGGCCGTCCGGGCGGCCCCGCATCCGTCGCACCGCCAGTGGCCGAGATGGCCGAGCGCCACCATCGAGTAGCTCAGCGGCGCTGCGCAGGTGCGGCAGCGGATGGAGTCGGCCGCGTGCGGGAGGGCCGGGAGGGCGACCGCCGGGTCCTCGATGCCGAACGTCACGGCCCGTGGGCGGCCCGCGGCGAGCTCGGCCACGGCGGGGTCGTCCGCGTTCAGCACCGGCGTCGAGCCGGGCGGCAGCCCGGCGACCAGCGAGGCCCAGCGCGACGCGATGATCTCGAGCTCGCCGTACCGGTCGAGCTGGTCCCGGAAGAGGTTCATCAGCAGGAGCACGCGCGGGCGCAGCTGCCGGGCGACCTCCGGCAGCGCCGCCTCGTCGACCTCGAAGAGCCCGGCCTGAGGCGCCGGCCGCTGCGTGCGGGCGTCGAGGAGCGCGGTGGCGACCCCCGAGAGCAGGTTCGCGCCCGACGGGTTCGCCGCGAGCTCCCAGCCCGCCGCGCGGGCGCACGACGCGACGAGCCGCGCCGTGGTCGTCTTGCCGTTCGTGGCCGAGATCAGCGTCACGCCGTGTGGGAGGGCGGCGCCGAGCTCGGCGACGGCCTCCGGGCGCAGTCGCAGCAGCACCTTGCCCGGCAGGCTGGTCCCGCCGCCGCGCCCGAGGCGCCGCGACAGGGTCCCGGCGGCGCGGGCGAGGGTCAGGGACGGCGCGGTCACGCGACGATCGTAGCGACGCGGTCGCGTCAGCCCGCCGGGGACCAGGAGCCGTCGGGGCGGCCCACCAGCACGCGGTCGAGGCGGGCGTGGAAGAGGCCGTGGTCGACGACGCCGGACAGGGCCGCGGCGCGCGAGGCCACCGCCCCCCAGTCCGATCCGGCCGGCACCTGGAGGTCGAGGAGGGCCAGCCCGTCGTCGCTGCGGCCCGGGCGGCGGCGGGGGGCGAGGTCGGCCAGCTCGGCGGCGACCCGCGCGGCCCCGAACGGGATGGCCGCGACCGGCAGCGTCCCCCAGGCATCGAGCGAGCCGACGAGCTTGGGCTCGTCGACCAGGACGAGCCAGATCGTCGAGGCGTCGGCCACGAGCCGCTCGCGCACCAGCGCCCCTCCCGCCCCCTTGACGACGAGCCCGTGCGGATCCACGGCGTCGGCGCCGTCGAACGCGAGGTCGAGCGGGCTCCGCAGGCGCTCCACCCGGATGCCGAGCTCGCGCGCGAGCGCCGCGCTCGCGCGGGAGGTGGGCACGCCGCGGCACCGCAGGCCCCGGGCGACGCGCCGCGCGAGCGCGCGTATGCCGGCCGCAGCGGCCCGGCCCGTCCCGAGGCCCACCACCATGCCGTCCTGCACCTGGGCGGCGGCGGCCTCACCGGCCGCGGCCCACGCCCGCGCTCGCGCGTCCTCGTCCTCCACGACCCGAAGGCTATGCGACGATCACGCCCGTGCAGGAGATCGCTCCCGGCATCCGCATGATCGACACCCTCCTGGCGGGGGTGGACGGGATCACGTCGGCCTACCTCGTGGACGGCGACCGGCCCGCGCTGGTCGAGACGGGCGCCCGCACCTCCGCGCCGGCCCTGCGCAGCGCCCTCGCCGGGGCCGGGCTCGGCGCGGAGGACCTCGCGTGGATCGTGCTGACGCACGTGCACCTCGACCACTGCGGCGGCACCGGCATCCTCGCCGCGGCCTTCCCACGGGCCACCGTGGTCGTGCACCGCCGGGGGGCGCGCCACCTCGCGGAGCCCGGGCGCCTGGTGGCCGCGTCCGCCGCGGTCTACGGGCGGCGCTGGTCGCTCTACGGCGGGCTCGACCGCACGGCGGCCGATCGAATCGTCGCCGCCGAGGACGGGCACCGCGTGACGGTCGGGCCGGGGCGCGACCTCGTCATGCTCGAGACCACGGGCCACGCCCGCCACCACATGGCCGTGCACGACGAGGCGACCGGGACGGTCTTCGCCGGGGACGCGGCGGGCGCGCGCCTGGCCGGCGGCGGCCTCTACCCGACGCTGCCGCCGCCCGACCTCGACCTCGAGGCCGGCGCGCGGAGCCTCGAGCGCCTGGTGGCGCTGGCCCCGGAGCGCCTGTGCCTGTCCCACTTCGGGCCCTCCCCGGACCCGCTCGCCGACCTCGCCCTGGCCCGCGACCAGCTGGCGTGCGCGGGCGCCGCCGCGGCGGCCGCGGGCGACGGCCACGATTCCCTGCGGCGGGCGCTCGAGCGGGCCCTGCCGCTCGAGGCCACGGTCGCCGACCGGGCCGGCCTCGCGCGCTGGCGTCGCTTCGGGTGGGCGGAGACGAACGTCGAGGGCCTGGCCGCGTGGCGGGAGGGGACGTGAAGCAGGTCAACGTGCGCCTCGTGGTGCTGAGCGTCCGCGAGGGCCGCCTGGACGCGCTGCTCCTGCGCCTGCCCGGAAGCGTCTGGGCGTTGCCGGGGGCCGCCGTCGGCTCGGGGGCCACCCTGGAGGCGGCGGCGTCGCGGGCGCTCGAGCTCCAGACGGGCGTCCGCGGGATCCGTCTCGAGCAGCTCTACACGTTCGACCGCGACGGCGGCATCGGCGTCAGCGTCGCCCACCTCGCGCTGATCCCGGCGGAGCGGCATCCCCTCAGCCCGGGCGCCGAGATCGTCGAGGTGCGGTGGTTCCCGCTCGACGACCTGCCCGCCCTCGAGCCCTCCGACGCCGAGATCCTCGAGTACGGCCGCGCGCGCGTGCGGGCGAAGGCGGCCTATGCGCCGATCGCCCTCGACCTGCTGCCCGAGGCGTTCACCCTCGGCGAGCTCCAGGGCGTGTACGAGGCCGTGCTCGACCGCCCCCTCGACACCCGCAACTTCCGCCGCGACGTGCTCGCGTCGGGAGTCGTCGAGCCGCTCGGCCGCACCCGGTCGGACGGCCCGGGACGCCCGGCGCGGCTGTACCGGTCAGCGGGCGGCGACTTCCAGGCCCTCGCGCCCGAGCGCCGGATCGCCCGCGCCATCGCCGAGGCCGACGGGGCCGACCGGTAGCGGCCGGCCCCGTCGCCGCGCCTACGCGCCGAGGCCGACGGGCTTCGGGAAGCGGTGGCGCAGGCCGTAGCGGTACGGCTTGGCCGCGCCGGCCCACGTGGCGTCCCGGGTGTAGGTCTCGCTCCAGAGGACCTCGCCCGCCGGGATGATCAGGTCGAAGCTGAAGGTCATGAGGCCGATCAGCTCCTTGGGCGGCAGCTCGTGCCCGAGGTTGTCGTACGGGGTGGCCTGCATGAACCAGTTGATGCTCTTGGGGCTGGCCGTGCGGATCGACTCGGGCTTCACCTGGAAGCGGTGCGAGCCCTCGGTGTCCGGGCGGCCGATCGCCGTCGCCAGGTCCTTCGTGACCATCGAGGGCAGGTAGACCAGCTCCCAGCGCGACTCCGAGACGTCCGGGGCGGTGACGACCTTCATGTTGAGCCGGCCGTAATCGGTGTTGCCGTAGAAGGCGGGCTTGGCCGACAGCTCCGCGTCGTCGTAGGCGCCGGTCGCCGAGTGGATGACGTACCCGTACCGGATCATCAGGAACGAGAAGTAGTCGAACTGGTACACCTTGGTGTCGTACACGCCGTATCCGTCGTCCGGCGCCCCGCCGTGCTCGAGCACGCGGATGAAGGCGTCCTTCTTGGGGAATCCGAGGACGCGCCCCGCGTCGATGCCGGCGTCCTGCGTGAGGTACATGTACGGGTAGTAGCCCCCGTAGTAGGTCTTGCCGTCGCCGCCCTTGTGGCTGGCCGCGATCGTGACGCCCATCTCCCCGTAGGGGCCGATCATGGTGTGGTTGTGGTCGACGTACCAGAACTCGACGATGTCGTCCTCGAGCTCCATGCAGTCCGGCAGCACCCGGCGCAGGTGGTCCTCCTCGGCCCGGTAGAAGAACGCGGACCACCGCGAGTTGGTGTAGGTGAGAGGCAGGGTGTCGATGTCCCACAGCGGATCGGCGATCCCGTGGACGAACGCCGTCTTCTCGTCGCGCTTGACCGGAGGCGGCGGGACCTCACCGGTATCCGCGCCGGGGATCTGGGTCACTGCCATCTGTGCCATTTCGCGCCTGCCTGTGTCGGAGGGATGGGGCCACGCTATGCCCCGGCCGTTACACGGCCGCGCGGCGCCACGCGCGCGCCGCGCCGCGCCCGTTATCGGCGGAGGCGCTCGAGCATCACCCTCGTCTCTCCCGAGGGCTCCAGGCCGACCTCGCTCAAGGATCTGCGGCACTCGAGGAACACGCGGGCGACCGCGGCCGGGCCGGCGAGGCCGGCCTGGACCCGCATCAGCTCCTGCCACGCGTCCTCCCGGTAGGGATCGGCGTCGATGGCGGTGGTCAGGACGGCGAGCGCCCTGCCCGGCGCGCCCGCCATCCTCATCGCCCGGGCGTAGTCGAGTCGGACGTCCATGGCGAGCCCCGAGAGCACCCGGCGGCGATCCGTGACGCTCTCGTCGTCGAGGCCCTCCATGTACTGGCCGCGCTCCACGAGCTCGAGGGCGCGCTCGAGGGTCTCGGTGAGCCCCTGGCCGACCTCCACCCGGACCCGCCCGTGCAGCGACTCCAGCAGAGCGTCGTCGGACGCGACCGACTCGGCGGGCCGCCACGCGAGCTTCGTGCCGGACGATCGCAGCTCGAGCTCGGGCGGGAGCGCGCGGCGGAGGCGGAAGACCAGCTGGCGCAGGTAGTTCGGCCCGTCCCGGCTGCCCTCGAAGAGGCTGCTCACGAGCTGCGAGCGGGCGATGCCCGGCGGCCCGGCGCGGGCGATCTCCGCGGCCAGCTCCACGGCCTTCAGCGGCACGTTCGCGACCGGCTGCCCGTCCAGCTCGAGCCCCGGGGTCCCCAGGGTCCTCACCTGCAGCCGCGCGTGCTCCGTGGCGGGCGAGGCGACCGCCGGGGCCGACCGCGGGACCAGCGTCCGCCAGCGCCGTTCGCTGTCGAGCGCCTCGGAGTCGAGGCGCCGGGCGAGGACGCCGGGCATGAGCTCGAGGGCGGCCGCGAGGGGGTGGAGCGTGCCGCAGTCCTCCGCGGCGGCGTAGGCCGCGTCGGCGGCGGCGTCGTGGGCCTCGGCGTCGCCTGCCCTCCACTCGGCCTCGGCGAGGAAGACGGCGGCGGCCGGCAGCTCGAGGTGGCGGCGGGCGCGCCTCATCCCGGCCACGGCCTGGGCCAGGACGGAGCGCGCCTCGTCCGGCGGCCGGTCGAGGACGAGCATCGCCGCGCCCAGCCACGCCTCGGCCCACTCGCGGAACGAGGCGAGGCCGCGCTCGGCGCACCACGCGCGCACGCTCGCCAGGACCGGCACGGCATCCTCGGGCGACCCGAGGCGGACGAGCATCCGTCCCTCGACGGCGCCGAGGATCGCCCTGTCGCCCACCCGCCACCCGTGCCGGGCCGAGACCTCGCGCGCGGAGCGGATCAGCTCGAGCGCCCGCTCGCCGTTGCCCTCCTCGAGGCACAGCTCCGCCTCGGCGTGCAGCCAGAACTCGATGAATCGCGAGCTCCTGATGCTCGTGGGCACGGTCTCCAGCACGCGCCTGGCCGCCGCGGCCTCGCCGCGGGCGCGGAGCACGTTCACCTTGTGCACCTGGGCCACTGCGGCCGTCACGGGTCCGGCCGCCGCCGCCGCCACGTCCGCGAGCAGGCCGGCCGCGCGCAGCCGGCCCTGGAAGTAGAGCGCCTCCTGCAGCACGACGTGAAGCGGGTGCGTCTGGGTGAGCGCCGACTCGGCCAGGTCCTCGGGCGGGTCGCGGGCGACGGACGAGACGAGCATGTAGCGCATCACCTCCGCGACCCGCGATCGCCCGCGCGGGGGGAGGAGCGGGATCAGCTTGGCCCACTCGCCGGACCCGTGGAGCGCCCACACCGCCCAGGCCGCGACGTCCGGAGCCGACTCGACCAGCTCCCCGACCTCCCCGGTCGCGAGCATCTCGTGGACGAGGTCCTCGAGCTCCTTCTGGCGCCGTGCGTTCAGCAGCGCGCGGACCTGGGCCTCCCGGAGGATGGGCCGCCTGCGCAGGGCCTCCTCCCCCAGGGCCTCCGTCCAGCTCAGCACCTTCGACCAGTCGCCGCGCCGCCGCAGGGCCTTGACAGTGCCCTCCGCGAGCGCCTCCGCCTCCTCGCGGCGCCCGCCCTGAAGGAGCACGTCCACCGCCTCCTCGAGGAACCCCTCCTCCGCGAGCAGCCGTCCGTAGGACTCGAGGAGCCGCGGGACCTCGTCGGGCAGCTCGCGCCGGAGGCGGTACTCGAGGAACTCGCGGAACTGCGGGTGGTATCGCAGCCCCTGCGGCTCTGCGGTCGCCGGGAGATGCAGGCGGCCGAGCTCCTCGATCATCACGGGCGGCCGCTCCTCGGGCAGCCGCTCGAGCCGCTCGTCCGTGACCGTGTCGAGCACCGCGGTCCGCAACAGCGCGCGGCGCAGGCGGGGCGTGAGCTCGTGGAGGATCTCGTCCCCGAGGTACGAGAAGAGCGGTCCCTCGGTCGTCGGGAACGCCGACGGGCTCGCGGGGGGTCGCAGGGCCTCGAACACGATCCCCGCCGCCCACCCGCCGGTCGCGCCGTGCACCGCCCGCGGATCGACGTCCACCTCCCTGGCCTCCAGCAGCGCCTGGGTCTCGTCGAGGTTGAAGGCCAGCTCGTCGTCGAAGATGCCGCTCAGCTGGTCCGTCAGGAGGCCGTGGAAGAGGTCGACGCTGGGCATGCGCCGCGAGACCAGCACCGCGAGTGAGTCCGTCGGCAAATAGCGGAGGAACGCCCTCAGGGGAACGAGCGCGGGCGCGTCCGGCTCGAGGTGGTGCAGATCGTCGAGCACGATGGTCCACCCGGCGCCCAGGCGCTCGGCCAGGAGGCCGGCGCAGTCCTCCGTGAGCAGGCCGTCCGCCAGGGAGTCCTGGACCAGCGTCTCGAGGCGCGGCTCCTGCTTCCCGACCGCGGCCGCCAGGTAGCTCACGAAGCGCCCCGCCGCCGTGTCCGACGGATCGAGCGAGAGCCACGCCGTCCTCCCCGGCCGCTCCTCGAGGAAGCGGGCCGCGGCGGTGGTCTTGCCGGCCCCGGCGCCGGCGATCACGAGGACGACCCGATGGCCTCCGGCGGCGCCCACGAGGGCCTCCTGGACGCGCGGTCGCGGGATGAGGACGGCCGCCAGCGGCGGGGGTCGCAGCTTGGCGACGATCATCCTGCGGGAGCTCATCTGCGCGGTCGGCCGCATTCCCTAACGACCCTCTGATGGTGGCGGCGCCGGGCCCGAGCGCGGCCCTCCGGCCTCTAACGAGTCCGGCCGTAGCGTGGCTCGCGCAGGGCACCGCCGACCCGCCCGGGCGCTCACGATACCCAAACGGGCGTCGGAAGCTCGGTGGGCGGCGGTGGACACCTCGTCGAGAGAGGCATCGGGATGGCTGAGCTGACGGTCAGGAGCACCCCGTGGATCGAGTCGGGCGACGCGCCGCCGCTGCCGCTCGACCGCGACCCCCGCGACATCATCTCCCAGGCGGTCGCCGACCCGCTCTACGACTACGACATCGTGCCCCTGACGTACACGAACTCGCGGTGGTCGGCGTTCTTCTACCGGGCCGACGAGGCGGACCTGAAGGGGATCCTGCCGAAGTGCCTCGAGCTCGAGGACGACGTCGTGGAGTTCTGGTACGTCAACCACCTCCACACGGGCGTCGGACCGTACGGCGAGGTCGGGGTCACGATCGCCGCGAGCCACAAGAACGGCGAGGGCAAGACGTACTACGGCGGCTACTACCCGTACATGTGGCTGACCGCGGCGATCGGCGTCGCGGCCGGCCGCGAGCCCTTCGGGTTCCCGAAGAAGATCGCCTACATCGTCACCCAGGAGCACGGGGGCAGGGAGGACGACGGCTACGGCGGCTTCGGCAACGACTACTTCAACTTCACCATGGAGCGGCGCGGGTACCTCGTCCACACCGCCACCGGGAAGTACGACGACGGCGAGCTCCCGGCCAAGCCCGCCTTCTACGGCGACCCCGCCTACGGGCGCATGAACCTCCGGCTCGTGACGGACCCCAGCCTGACGAGCACCAAGTGGGACCTGACCTACATCCCGTCCGAGGTGACACCCGCGCTGGCGGAGGGCATGGGCCGGCCCGAGACGGCCGGCCAGCACCGCTTCCAGCTCAAGCCGGAGTCGATCCGCACGGCGTCCGCGGGCGCCATCCGCAGCTGGATCCTCCAGGCCACCCCGTGGGACAACGTGGGGGCGCTGCTGCCGGTCAAGGAGCTGCTCGGGCTGATGAGCTTCAGCTTCGACCTGGTGATCCCGGGCGCCGAGACGATCTGGACCCAGACGATCGAGCGCAGCGCCGAGGACATCGGCGACCTCATGTACGCCACGCCGTTCGAGTACACGATGCGCCACCGCTTCCCGAAGCCGCCCGGCGTCTAGCCGGCGCTCCTCCCCGGGCCCCGGCGGACCACGCCGGGGCCCGCTCCCCGATCCCCGAGTAAGGAGGAACCATGGAACGAGGCGACCCGCAACTGGTGGCCGCTCCGGTCTTCACGATCGGCTCGATCGCCCTCGCCTTTCAGCTCGTCGATTACGTCGGCCAGGCGGCGGTCGGTGCGCCGCTGGCGATCATCCTCGGCTGCACCGGCATCTTCCTCCTCGTCTCGACGCTCTGGGCCGCCTATGCGGGGCAGTCCTTCGTGGCCTGCTTCGCAGGAACGTTCGGCGGGTTCTGGATCGGATACGGCCTGCTCGTGCTGGCGCTGATCCACGGCTGGTTCGCGATCCCGCCCGAGGACATCCAGCGCACCGTCGCGGTCTTCGCGATCGCCTTCGCGTCGTTCTTCCTCTTCCTCGCGCTGGCGAGCCTGCGGCTGCCGATCATCTACTTCCTCATCTTCATCCTGGTGGTCGCGGCGCTCTGCTTCGTCGCCGCCGCCTACCTGATGACGCCGGTCAACACCGACCTGCTCAAGGTCGCCGGCTACATCGTCTTCGTGTTCGCGGGCCTCGGCATGTTGCTGTCGTGGACCGTGATGAACCTGTCCCTGGGCGGGCCCGCCTTCCCGCCCCTGGGCCCGACGCTCATCAAGCCGCGGCCGGCGCCGCCCGCGTAGGCGCACGAGGGGCAGCCGTTCGACCCCAGGCACGCATCTTGCCGCACGCCCGCAGCGGTGCCGATCGACGGAGCGGGCAGAGTAAGGACAGCTGCGCTCCTCGCCGGGCCGGCCGCGACGCGACCGGCCCGGCGGGGCGCCCGCGGGCGGGCTCGATCCGGGCGTCGGCGGGCTCGATCGGGTGGTAGCCTTGCCCCGGCCCGGCGGAGCGAAAGGACCCCCTTGGCGGCGCACGACGGCGACGGCCCCCACGATCTCCCGGCGACGTGGCCCTTCCGGGCGGCCTTCACGCTCCTCATCGCCGCGCTGGCCTGGTTCTGCCTCGGGTTCGCCATCGAGGATCTGGGCAACGAGCTCGAGGCGCACCTGACGGTCTTCTGGGTCCTCCTGGCCATCGCCGGCGTCCTGGTGCTGATCGGCGCGGCCTACAACATCCAGCTGGGGCGGCGCCGCAAGCGGCACGGGTGAGCCCCGAGCCGGTCGCCGCCCAGGCCGCCCGGCTGGCGGCGGCGGTGGCCTGGCTGAGCGAGGCGCGCTGGCGCGACGACGCGGCCGCGCTGGCCGGGGCGGCGACGCTCGCGCCCTCGCAAGGACGGGCCGCCGACCTTCGGCCAGGTCGCGCGGTGGGGCACGGCCGTGGTCGAGTCGCTGGCCCGAGCGGGCCGCTGGGACGAGGCCGCGGGCCAGGCGCGGCACCTGACGGCCTTCTTCGCCCGCGAGGGGCGTCACCTCGGCCCCGTCGCGGCGCCGACGTTCGACGGCCTGCTCGCGGCGGTCCTGGCCCGCGACTCGGACGAGGTGGCGGACTTCACGGCCCTCATCCGGGAGATCTTCCCGTGAGCGTCCCGGCACGGCCGGACCCCGGCGAGGAGCCCGCCAACCGCAGGGGCCGCCTGCTGGTCGCGTCGCCGAGCCTGATGGACCCGAATTTCCGCCGGACGGTCGTCCTCCTGCTCGAGCACTCGGACGACGGGGCGCTGGGGCTGGTGCTCAACCGGCCGACGCCGCTCGTCGCCCGCGAGGCGCTCCCGGCGGCGCTCGCCGGCGCGATGCCCGAGGAGGAGCGCGTCCACGAGGGCGGCCCGGTGCAGCCCGAGGCCGTGATCGTGCTCGCCGACTTCTCCGACACGACGCTGGCGGCCTCGGTGGCGTTCGACGAGGTGGGGATCCTCGACCCCGATGCGGACACCTCGCGCCTCGACGAGGGAGTGCGCGCCGTCCGCGCCTACGGCGGCTACGCGGGCTGGGGCGAGGGCCAGCTGGAGCGCGAGATCGCCGAGGAGGCGTGGATCGACGCGACCCCGACGCCCGAGGACGTCTTCGGCGACGACCCCGACGGCCTCTGGAGCCGCGTCCTCGACCGCAAGGGCGGGACGTGGCGGCTGATCGCGCGCATGCCCGAGAACCCCTCCGTGAACTGATCCGCCGGGCGCACTACGGCTGGGTCGTCGCGGCGGCCGCGTTCGTCGCGCTGCTCATCGCGTCCGGCGTCCGCGCGACGCCCACGATCCTGATCGGGCCCCTCGACGAGGAGTTCGGCTGGCGCGTCGACCAGGTCTCGCTCGCGATCTCGATCAACCTCGTGCTGTTCGGGTTGATGGCGCCCTTCTCGGCGGCGCTGATGGAGCGCTTCGGCATGCGCAGGGTGGTGGCCGCGGCCCTCGCCGCCACGGCCGCCGGGACGGCGGCGACGATCGGCATGAGCGCCCTCTGGCAGCTCACCCTGCTCTGGGGCGTCGTCATCGGCGCGGCGACCGGCTGCCTGTCGTCGCCGCTCGCGGCTGTGGTGGCGACGCGATGGTTCGTGCGCCGCCGCGGCCTCGTCACCGGCGTGCTGTCGGCGGCGTACGCGACCGGACAGCTCATCTTCCTGCCCGTCCTCGCGGTGCTGGTGCGCGACGCCGGCTGGCGCTGGGCCTCGGCCGCCGTCGCCATCAGCGCCGCCGCGGCCGTTCCCGTGGCCGTCGCGCTGCTGCGCGAGCGCCCGGCCGACCTCGGCATCCCGCCCTACGGCGCCGAGGAGGTCGAGCCGCCTGCCGCGGCGGGCGGCAACCCCTTCGCGGCCACCGCCGCCGGGCTGGTCGTGGGGCTGCGCTCGCGAGCGTTCTGGCTGCTGGCCGGGACCTTCTTCGTCTGCGGCGCGACCACGGTGGGGGTGATCGGCACCCACCTGATCCCCGCGGCTCACGACCACGGGATCGGCGAGGTGCAGGCAGCCGGGCTGCTCGCGGCGATCGGCGTCTTCGACATCCTCGGGGTGACGGCCTCCGGCTGGCTCACCGACCGCTGGGACGCGCGCCAGCTGCTGTTCGCGTTCTACGCCTTGCGGGGCCTGTCGCTGTTCTTCCTGCCCTTCGTCCTCGGCACGAGCGCGGCGGGGCTGGCGGCGTTCGTCGTGGTCTTCGGGCTCGACTGGGTCGCCACCGTGCCGCCGACCGTCGCCCTCACCGTGGAGGCCTTCGGCCGCGAGCGCGCCGGCGTGATCTTCGGGTGGATCTTCGCGGCCCACCAGCTCGGCGCGGCCGCGGCGGCGTGGGCCGCCGGCGCCGTCCGCGCTGCGGCCGAGAGCTACGAGGTCGCGTTCATGGGCGCCGGGCTGCTCGGCGTCGCCGCGGCCTTCATGGCGCTGGGCATCGCGAGCCGCGGGCGACCGGCGGCCGCGGCGCCTCTGCCGATGTGACCGCTCCGGGACAGTCGGCCCCGACGCCGCGCGCCAATTGGCACGCGGCGCAAGTGCCAATTGGCGCGGCCGAGCTTGTCCGGGCGCCCGCGGCCGAGCGCGGAGACCTACCCGAGGCGGCCCGAGTCGGGCAGCCCCCCGAGCTTCTGGAGCGACTGGCTCTCGACCTGGCGGATGCGCTCGCGGGTGACGTTGAACATCCGGCCCAGCTCGTCGAGCGTGCGCGGCTTCTCGCCCCGCAGCCCGTAGCGCAGCTCGAGCACGCGCCGCTCGCGGTAGCTGAGCTGGTCGAGAAGGTCGCGCAGGGCCTGCTCGCGCAGGCTGGTCTCGGCCGACATCTCCGGCGCGACCGTGTTCTCGTCGGCGAGGAAGCGCCCGAGCTCGGACTCCTCCTCCTCGCCCACGGGCTTCTCCAGCGACACGGTCGGCTGGGCGCTTCGCAGGATCTCCTCGACCTCCTCGGGGGGGAGCCCGGCGGCGTCGCCGATCTCCTCCACAGTGGGCTCGCGGCCGAGCTGGCCGATCAGCACGCGCTCGGCGCGGCTGATCTGGTTCAGCTTCTCCACGACGTGCACGGGGATGCGGATCGTGCGCCCCTTGTCGGCGAGCGCGCGCGTCACCGCCTGGCGGATCCACCAGGTCGCGTAGGTCGAGAACTTGAACCCCCGCCGCCAGTCGAACTTCTCGACGGCGCGCACGAGGCCCAGGGTCCCCTCCTGGATGAGGTCGAGGAACGGCAGGCCGCGGCCCCGGTAGCCCTTGGCGATCGAGACCACGAGGCGCAGGTTGGCCTCGACCATCTGCTGCTTGGCGGCCTGATCGCCGAGCTCGATGCGCTTCGCGAGGCGGACCTCGTCGGCGGCCGTCAGGAGCGGCACGCGGCCGATGTCCTTGAGGAAGAGCTGGAGCGAGTCGGTCGTCTGCTCGACCGCCGCGACGGGGCGCCGCGGGCGCTCCACCTCCTCGGAGATCTGAGCGGCGCGCGCGCCGGCCTCGGACTGCTCGAGGAGCTCGACACCGGCCTCCTCGAGGTGCTGGTAGACCTCCTCGGCGCGCGTCGGCGTCGAGGCCCAGGCCATCGAGGACCTCGGCGACCTCCTCCATCCCGAGGAAGCCCATCTCCTGCCCGCGGACGATCAGCTCGCGGAGCTCACCGTCCCGCGTCAGCCCGGTCACTTGCTGCGTCAACATCCGCCTCCGTTCCCGCGTGGGGTGCTTTCTGTCCAATGGGGGCCGCGCTGAAACGTCGCCAGCAGGACACCTGACGCCCTGCACGACGCCCATCCGCGAAGAACCGGTTCGAATTGCCGAGCATTGACGGGCACGCCCGCGCACGGCTCGCCGGCCGAACCGAGACTATGTTAGGACTCGACCAAGACGTCAAGGGCACATGGCCCTTCCCAGGGGGATCCCACGCCCTTCAGCGGTATCCGCAGACCGGCCAGGGCGCCGGCCCGCTGCGGGCGTAGAGGATCCCCGCGCGCAGGTCCTGCTCCGCCTCGGAGGCGGCGGCCGGGTCGCCGGTCCCGCCGACGCCGCGCCATGTGCCCGGGTCGAACTGGTACTTCCCCCGGTACTGGCCGCTGGCCGAGACCGCGCGCGGATTGCCCCCCGACTCGCACGCGGCGATCCGGTCCAGCACCTCCTGGCTGGGCCCGCCGGGCACCTCGGGGGCCGTTCCGGAGGGCGCCGCCGGGGCCGTCGCGGGCGAGCCGGCAGACGACGCCGGGTCCGCGCCGGCCCGCGCTCGCCGGCGCACCGCCTTCTCGACCTGCTGCCCGGCGGCGTCGATCGCCTCGGCGCGCTCCCGGCGGGCGGCCGCCGCCTCGCGGCGGCGCTCCTCCTGGGCGACGAGCTGGTCGAGGGTGGCCACCGCCTGCTCGAGGACGGCCCGCCGGCTGCGCAGCAGGGCCTCCATCTGGGCGAGCTGCTCGCCGGCCTGGCGCAGGGCGGCGTCGGCCTCCTGGCGGCGGTCAACCAGCTCGGCCCGCAGCCTGTGTCAGGCGCGCCTGCGTCGCCTCGAGGGAGCTGACGATGCGCCCGTCGGCCTCGCTGATGGCCTCCAGGGTCGCCTGGGTGTCGATGGCGCCGGAGAGGCCCCCCGAGCTCAGGACCACCTCGACGAGCGACGGCGGCTCCTCGACGTAGAGCGACACGAGCCGGTCGGAGAGCCGCTGGACGGCGATCTCGTGGGCCTCGCGGGCCTCCTGCAGCGCGGCCGTCGTCTCGCGGATGCGCGCGCGGACCGCGTCGGCGCGCTCCTGCGCGGCGGCGTGGGCGGCGGCCGCAGCGCCGGCCTGGGCGTCCAGCCGCACCAGCTCGGCCTCGAGCGCCCGCACCTGGGCGCGCGCCCCGTCGATCACCTCCGAGCCCGGGGCGGCCCGGAGGGCGATCGCCGGCAGGGCGGCGAGGGCGGCCGCGAGGGCGAGCGCCGTGAGCACGGCGCGGCTGCTGGGCCGGCGGGGCGCACCGGCTGGGGAGGGGGGCATCGAGGAGAGGGCACCTCCTGGCGCGGGGCCGCTCGGGCCCGCGAGCGGAGCACGGTACCAGACTGCGGACGCCGGGCCGCGCAAGAGGCCCGGCGTGCGCTCGACACCGTTTCAGGGCAATTCGGTGCGCGTCATCCGCCGGGCAGCGGCCCAGGTCGCGAGAGCCGCGACGGCGATCAGGACCACCATCGCCGTCGCCGCGGCGGTCTCGGGCGCGTTCACGTCGATCACGCCCTCCACCGCGATCGCGCGGCCGTACGCGGCGATCGAGAAACGGTCCGCGGAGGCCGCGAAGGTCGCGATGGAGCCCTCCCACAGGAGGATGTAGAGGACGCCGATGACGACCGGGCGGCGCACGACCATCGCCAGCCAGGCGGCCACGGCGCAGTAGCAGAGCGCCGCGAGCGCCACCCCCACGAGGGGCCAGGCGATCTGGGCCGCTTCGGCCTCCCCTCCCAGGGCGATGACCCCGGACGCGATGAGGGCGGGCGTCAGCAGGAGCATCGTCGCCGTCCAGGCGGCCGCGACCTTGGTCAGGACGAGCGTGAGCCGGGTGAGGGGGGTCGAGGCGAGGTAGAGGATCGTGCCGTCCTCGCGCTCGTCCCCGATCGCGCTCCCGCCGATGACGACGGCGATGAACGCGGTGATCGTCGGGATCACCAGCCGCTGCAGGAGCCGCGCCCAGAACAGGTCGGGCTCGATCTCGCCTGCCGACGCGAAGACCGTCGCGGCGACGACCGGGACCAGCGCGAGCACCGCCAGGGCGAGGACGCGCCGACCTGCGAACAAACTGCGGAGCGTAAGCCGGTAGACCGGCAAGCTGACGCGCGGGGCGGCGGCGATCACCGGCCCACCCCGCGCGCGCGCTCGTGCAGGTACGCGTAGACGCTCTCGAGGTCGTCGTCGATCGGCTCGATGCGGCGCAGCCGGACGCCGGCGTCGCGAGCGAGGCGGGGCAGCTCGCGGCCGAGGCGCTCGACGTCGCCCGACGCCACGATCATCGCGCCGTCCTCGAACCGCACCGACTCGACGAGGCCCGCCCCGACCAGCTCGCGGCCGAGCCCGCGGCCGTCGTCCGTCCGCAGCCGGATGCTGCGCGGCCGGTCGGCGATGAGGTCGCGGATCGCCTGGGTGTCCCCGCTCGCCACCAGATGCCCGTTGACCAGCACCAGGACCCGCGGGGCCATGCGCTCGACCTCGTGCAGGACGTGAGAGGAGACGAGGACGGTGCGCCCCTGCTCGCCCAGGCGCACGATGAGCTCGGCGATGTGGCGCCGCTGCGCCGGGTCGAGGCCGTTGAGGGGCTCGTCCAGCAGGAGGAGCTCGGGGTCGTGGGCGAGCGCCTGCGCGAGCTTCACGCGCTGGCGCATGCCGTGGGAGAAGCCGCGGACCACCCGGTCTGCGGCGTCGGCGAGGCCCACCTCGCTGAGCGACCGGTCCGCCGCGGCCTCCGGGTCCGGGACGCCCCGCAGCCGCGCGCACAGCGCGACCATGGCGCGGGCGGTGAGGAACGGCCAGAGGGCGTCCCGGTCGTGGGCGATCCCGATGCGGGTGTAGGCCCCCGGGTCGCGCGAGAGGTCCACCCCGAGGACGCGCACGGTGCCCGTGCTGGGCTGCGTGAACCCGGCGCACAACTTCAGCGCGGTCAACTTGCCGGCGCCGTTGTGGCCCAGCAGGCCGGTGACCCCGGGGCCGAGCGCGAAGGAGACGTCCGCGAGGGCGACGGTGTCGCCGTACCAGCGCGAGACGCCGTCGAAGACGAGCGCCTCGGCCGTCACCCCTCGCTCCCGGGCCGGTAGCGGCGCAGGAGGACGACGATGGCGGCCGCGACCACCACGAGGTACGCCACCGCGAATTCCCCGAGCGAGTTCGGGATCTCGTCGCGGGCATCCGGGAAGATCTCGCCCGCGAAGCCGATCGGCAGGGTCGAGAGGGAGATCAGGTCGAGCTCCTCGGCGCCGTCGAAGGCCTCCTGCAGCAGGGCGCTGAGCAGGGTGGGTGCGACCAGCAGGAGCAGGTAGCCGCCGATGGCGAACGCCCGCCGGCCGGTGAGCGACGACACGGCGAGGCCCGACCAGGCCGTAGTAGACGGCCAGGATGACGCCCGCGGCGACGATGCGCGGGAGCTCCGCCCAGTTGTCCTCGAGGTAGCCCACCGGATGCTCCTCGAACACGAGGATGCCGGCGTAGAGCACGAGCATCGGGACCATGGTGACCAGCAGGAGCGGCGCGATCGCGCCGATCACCCGGCCGGCCAGGTACTCGCCGCGGCTGACGGCGGTCGAGAAGTAGAGCTGCAGCATCCCGTCGCGCCGGTCGGGGCAGAGCAGCTCGGGCGTCGTGATCCCGGCGAACAGCAGGATGACCACGCCGATGATCGCCTGGTAGCCGGAGAACGGCAGCGCCTCCGTCAGGTCGATGCCGGTCTGGTCGGCGAAGAGGGCCCGGACCCCCAGCACGATCACCGCGGGGGCGATCGCCAGCAGGATGAGGGTGATCGGCACGGCCTTCGCCTTCCAGCCTCGCCGCGCCCCCAGCGAGCGCAGCGCGCCCCAGCGCGCCAGCGACAGGACCGCCGCCGCCCGCCCGCGCCGCTCGCCCGCGTACGTCCCGTAGCGGACGTCGCGGATCTCGGCCTCGGCGGCGCGGGAGGCCGGGGGGAGCCCGGAGGCGCTCACTCCAGGGCCTCCACGAGGGCGTCCTCCAGGGTGGGCCCGGCCGGGCGCAGCTCGCGCAGGGCGACGCCGGCCTCGGCCGCGGCGTCGCGGACCCCGTCGAGCAGCGCGTCCTCGGCGACGCCGCGCACGGCGATCCCGCCGTCGCGGGGTTGGGCCGCGAGCCCGCGCGCCGCCAGCCGGCCGACGAAGGCGTCGAGGTCGCCGGTGGCGCGCACCAGCACGCCGTCGGCCGCGAGGCCCTCCATCTCGTCGATGCGCCCGGCGGTCACCACGCGCCCCTCGCGCAGGACGACCACGGCGTCGCAGGTGCGCGTGACGTCCTCGAGCACGTGCGAGGACAGCAGCACCGCGATGCCGAGCTCGTCCGACAGGCGGCGCACGAGGGCGAGCATCTCCTCGCGGCCGGAGGGGTCGAGCCCGTTGGTGGGCTCGTCGAGCACCACGAGCTCGGGCGAGTGCACGAGCGCCTGGGCCAGCTTGGCCCGCTGCTTCATGCCGGTCGAGAACGTGCGGATGAGGCGCGAGCGCTCCTCCTCGAGCCCCACCTGGAACAGCACCTCGGAGGCCCGCAGCACCGCGTCGCGCCGCGGCAGCCCGCGCAGCTCGGCCATGTGCACGACGAGGTCGCGGGCGGTCATCTCGAGCGGCAGGCAGTCGAGCTCGGGCATGTAGCCCAGCCGTCGCCGGATCTCCGCGCCCTCGCGCGCCGCGTCCACGCCGAGCACCTCGACCCGCCCCCGGTCCGGCCGCACGAGGCCGAGCAGGATCTTCATCAGGGTCAACTTGCCCGCGCCGTTGGCGCCCAGCAGGCCGGTCGCCGGGACGCCGAGCGCGAGGGTGACGCCGTCGAGCGCCGTCACGGGCCCGTAGCGCTTGGCGACCCCCTCGACCGCGATCAGGCGCGGGGCACCGGCGACCTGCGCCGTGAGGGTGGAGGACTCCACGCGCATCCCAGTGTAGGGCCTGCCCGGGCGGCCCAGGCCCGGCCCCGGCGCCGGGACGCCGGGGCCGGGTGAACGCTCAGTTCAGGCCGTCGCCGCCGGGGCGGGCGCGCCGGCCGGTGGCGGGCGCCGCGTCGCCGCGGATGAAGGCCTCGGTCAGCTCGTGGGCGACCGCGTCCGGGTGCTGCACCGGCGGGCTCTTCATGAAGTACGACGAGGGCCCCTCGAGCGTGCCGCCGACGCCGCGGTCCATCGCCAGCTTCGCGCAGCGGACCGCGTCGATGACGATGCCTGCCGAGTTCGGCGAGTCCCACACCTCGAGCTTGAGCTCGATGTTGATCGGCACGTCGCCGAAGCCCGTCCCCTCCAGGCGGATGTGCGCCCACTTGCGGTCCGTGAGCCACGGCACGTAGTCGCTCGGGCCGATGTGGATGTCCTTCTTGTCGATCTCGGTGCCGAGGATCGACGTCACGGCGTTGGTCTTGGAGACCTTCTTCGACTCGAGGCGCTCGCGCTCGAGCATGTTGAGGAAGTCGGTGTTGCCGCCGAAGTTGAGCTGTGAGGTGTGGGCGAGCTTCACCCCGCGCTCGCGCATCAGGCGGGCGAGCTGGCGGTGGACGATCGTCGCGCCCACCTGGCTCTTGATGTCGTCCCCCACGATCGGGAGGCCGCGCTCGCGGAAGCGCTCCTGCCAGTACGACTCGCGGCCGATGAAGACCGGCACGCAGTTGACGAACGCGCAGCCGGCGCGGAGGACCTGCTCCACGTACCACTTGGTCGCGTTCTCGGAGCCGACGGGCAGGTAGTTGACCACCACGTGGGTGTTGGTGTCCCGCAGGATCCCGGCGATGTCGGCGGTCGGGCCGTCGGCCTTCGGGATGACCTCGGAGAGGTACTTGCCGAGGCCGTCGTGGGTCATGCCGCGCTGGACCTCGACGCCCTGGTGGGGCACGTCCGAGATCGTGATGGTGTTGTTGGGCTCCGCGAACACCGCCTCCGACAGATCGCGCCCCACCTTCCGGGCATCGATGTCGAATGCCGCGGTGAAGCGGATGTCGCTGACGTGGTAGCCGCCCAGGCCCACGTGCATCAGACCGGGCACGAACTCGTCGGGCGAGGCGTCGCGGTAGTACTCGACGCCCTGCACCAGGGACGAGGCGCAGTTCCCCACGCCGATGATGGCCACGTTCACGGTATCGCTCACAGAGTCTCCTTCGCGTCGGTCGAGAGCGGACGCTAAACCTTTTCGTGTTTTTACACGAACCAATGGTTAGTGTACAGTCCCGGGCATGAGAAGGCTCGTCGGATACGTGCGGATCGGGCCTCGCGAGCGCGACGGCGAGCGGCCGAGCCTCGACATCCAGCGCCGCGGGCTCGAGAACGCGGCCCAGGCCGGGGGATGGGAGCTCGTGCGGATCGAGGAGGACGTGCGCTCCGGGCGGACCCTCCGCCGGCCCGGCCTGCGCGCGGCCCTCGCGGCCTGCCGCTCCGGCGAGGCCGAGGGCATCGCCGTCGCCCGCCTCGACCGCCTGACCTACTCCCTGGCCGACCTCGCCGAGCTCGTGCGGGAGGCCGTGGAGGGCGGCTACACGATCGTGTCGCTGCAGCCCGCGGTCGAACATCGCGGCCGATGGGGGCCGGGCGGTGGGGGAGGTGCTCGCCGAGGCGGCATCGTGGCAGCCGCGGGCGATCGCGTCCGCCGGGCGCGCCCTCACGGGCCGGCCGGGGCGGCCATCGTCCACGCCGGGCCCCGTCGCCGAGCGCATCCGCGGCCTGCGGGCCCAGGGCATGACCCTGCAGGGCATCTGCGACGTCCTCAACCGCGAGGGCGTGCCGACGCCGCGCGGGCGGGGCGGAGTGGCGCCCCACGTCGCTGCGCGCGGTGCTGCGGCCCTAAGGAGCCCGCCGAGGAGGGTCTGGCGCCGGCCGGGGCGCCTGTCCTATAGTCGAGCAGCCTCGGGCTGCCGAGCACTGCTTGCCGGACATCGGTCCGGTGCCTACGGGTGGCAGCCCGCGGGCATGCGCGCGCTCACGCGTCGCTCAGGGCGCGCTCGGCGGCGACGAAGGCCGGCGTGGTCGCCGCGAGGTCGATCAGCTCGGCGCCCGCGGCGGGCGCGATGGCCGTCCGCAGCGCCGCGAGGTGGGGCTCCGCGGGCCCGGTCGGCCGCCAGTACCAGGTGTGCGTGAACCTCCGTGCGGGCGGCTCGAGCGGCACGTCCTTCACCCAGGGGCCGAGCTGCGGGGCCACCGGCCCCCCGACGGGATCCCCGACGAGGCCCAGCCATCGGGCCCGGAAGAAGAGGTTGGTCCACCGGGTGACCGCGAACGGCGCGCCGTGGTTGAAGACCGTGAAGGTCCGCGTGGCCCCGCCCACGTCGTCGCGGTACGGCCGGGTGAACGAGCACCGCCGGTGGCCGGTCTTGGCCTCGGTCTCGGTGACCGGCGGGCACGCGGGCAGCATCCGATCCTCCATGGCCTCGTTCAGCTCGGGCCGCCCCGCGGTCATCAGGAAGTCGGCATAGGTGAGCGGGCTCCCCACTGTGACGAGATCGGTCACGAGCCACGGCTGGGTGTTGCGCCGCTGCTCCTGCCAGGCCGCGTGCTGGAGCCGCTGGGCCTCGTCCGGGTCCTCGACCGCCCCGATGGCCTTCTCGAGCGCCGCGACGTCCGTGAACGTCGGCGCCCGGGGGCTGCGGTGGGCCTGGTGCATGCGGATCCAGGCGTGGGTCACGACGTCGTAGGCGATGACGCTCCCCAGGCTGTGGCCGAGCAGCACGATCCGGTCGTAGCGGCCGTCGTGGTGGAGACGCTCCAGGAGGTCCACGCCCGCCTGGCGAACGGCCTGGCGGTGCGCGATGTTCGCCGGCCGCGCGCTGAGATAGCGGGCGGCGTCGCCCAGGTAGTTCACGGCCAGCCCCCGGCCGGCGAGCCGCCAGACGAGCGCGACCGCGACGACGACGACGCCGGCGGTCGCGAGCCAGGGCGCGATGCCCGAGGACAGGAGGGCCTGGACGACGATGAGCGCCACGACCGCGATGCCGACCGCCCAGCCCAGCAGCCACGCCGGCAGCAGCGGGCGGGGCACCTTCCGGCGCAGCAGCAGGCCGCGCATCCAGCCGGTCAGCTGCGCCACGGTGGTGTCGCGGATCATGTGGGCCCAGTAGAGCTCGTAGACGTCCGTGGTCGGCGTCTCCCTGCTGGCGGTGGCCTCGAAGGTGACGGTGCGCAGCTCGAACGAGCCGGAGAGGCGATCGGGCTTCACCCAGCGGCGCGAGGTCCCTTCCGCGATGATGCCGGCCCGCACGAAGGCCTGGAGCGTGTGCCCGGGCTGCTGCTCGCCGATGCCGTGGATGATGACGACGGCCTGCCGGGGCCGGTCGCGCCGGGCCCGGGCCCCCCGCGCCAGGTCGCGCAGGCGCTCGAGAGCCCCGTCCCAGTAGAGGCGCGACTCCTCGCGCTGCGCCTCGCCGGGGAACCCGGACTCCGAGATCCGCAGGAGCGCCGACCCGTCCTCGTGCGGCTCGACGGAGATCGTGACAATCGTGCCTGGGGTCCCCGCGGGCCAGCCCGCCCCCGGGAGCAGGGCCGCCTCGAGCCGGCGTCCTTTCGTGCGGCGAACCCTGCCGCCGCGCCAGGCGCCCGCCGCGTCGCCCAGCGTGAACCGGCAGTCCACCTCGAGCGCCAGGCACGCAGGCTTGCCCAGCCACTCCGTCTGGAGGCGCCGCCGCCACATCAGCTCCCAGAGCTGATCGGGGTCGACCCCCCGCACCGGGAGCGCGGCGTCGAGTTGCGCGGGCGCCGCTGCGGCGACCCGCTGGCTCGTCACGCCGCCACCCGGCTCTCGACGGCGTCGATCAGGACCCGCGACGGGCGCGCCTTTCCCCGCGCGCGCGCGGGGAGGGCGGTCCAGACGTCCAGGCACTCGCGGACGCCCGCGCGGGCGATCGCGAGCAGCTGCCCGAGCGGCGGTCGCTCGGCGTCGGCGACGGGGTCGTCGAGGGGTTCGGGGCGCCAGCGTCCGTGGGCCACGGCGTTGCGGAACCCGCGCCCCTCGGCGGCGAACCAGTCGGCGGCGGCGGGGTCCACGTCCTCGAGCGCGGCCACGAGCTCCTCGAGCTGCGGGCGCTCGTCCTTCGCGCGGAAGCGCCCCAGGAGCGACTCGATGAGGCACAGCGCGAGGGTGGCTCGCGTCGCCGGGGGAGTGAACCCGCGGTCGTGCGCCCGGCGGAACAGGCCGAGCGCGGCCTCGATGTCTGGGATGGCCCCCGCATCCTCGTACGCGGCGAGCAGCCGCCAGGCGTCCCCGAGGGCCGGCTGGCTCTCGGGCGTGACGGCCTGCCGGGGATCGTTGCCCAAGCCCATGAGGACGGACTGGCGCAGCGCGGTCTCGCGGCGGTGGCGCGCCGGCCCGTCGAAGACGCACCAGCCGAAGAGCTCCGGGTCCACGAAGGCGTCGAACCCCTCCAGCCGCAGCCCGGCCACGGCGAGGTCGCGGCGGCGCAGCAGGGGGTCCACGAGGGACGGGTTGAGCGTCAGGTCGCCGGCCGCGCGCGCGGGGATCGACAGGCCGGCGATCGCGATCCCCTCCAACCGGAGCTCGCCGGCGAAGTCGCGGCGCACGTCCTGGTGCTCCAGGCTCACGACCTCCTCGGCGGTCAGCTCCATCATCGCCACGCCGAGCTCTCGCGACCCGGTCGGCTCGCCCTGGTAGCCCAGCCCCACGAGCGGCGACCAGCTCATGAGCGTGCCCTCGGGGGGGTCGAGCGAGACGCCAAGCGTCGTGGACACCGACCACCAAGGCTCGGCGATCAGCAGGCGCTCGTCCGGGGCCCGGCCCGGCGGCTCGGCCAGGGGCAGGCCCGCCGCCGGGGGCGCGATCCTCGAGGGGTCCCGCGTCCAGCCGGGTGCGCAGCGCCTCGAGCGGCAGCCCCCCGCCGAGGGCACGGCCGGCCGCGACGATGCCGGCGGCCAGGAGCTGCTCGCCGCAGGCGGGCGGCAGCGACGCGCCCGCGGCCGGAGCCGAGCGGCCGTGGACGCTCGCGCTGCGCGCGCGGTAGAGGTCCCGCGCCACCGCTTCGGCGCCCTCGCCGCCCACGAGGTTGGCGAGGCGGCGGCCGAAGGTCTCGCCCAGGCCGGAGCGGACCTCGGGCAGCAGCATGGCCTCCAGCGCGGCGACCGTCAGGGTGAGCCGGTCGCCCGGCGTGAGCGCGGGCTCGGCGCTGCCCAGGAGCTGGCGGAGGGGAGGCCCGAGCTCGGGCCCGTCGAGGGACCGGCTCGCGGGCTCCACCAGCGCGGCCGCGAGACCGACGGCCTCGTCGTCCAAGGCGGGGCCGGCGGTGCGGGGGGAGAAGAGGTACTCCTGGTCGGTGTCGCCCTGGATCCGCACCATGGCGCACTCGAGGCCCGCGGCGGCGAAGTGGACGTCGTCGATGGCGCCGAGCACGGTGACCGACCCACGCGGCGGCGCGATGCCGGCCGCCGGGGCGGCCAGCATCAGGGCGGCCCAGACCGGGTCGACCAGGCGGTCGTGGAAGTCGGCGATCACGCCGAGCTCGAGCCTGGGCAGGAACGCATCCCACGCGGCCCGCGGCACCTTCAGCTCCCCGGCCAGGTTGCTCGGCGGCGGGCCGTCGCGCACGATCGGGAGGTCGAGGTTGACCTCGGTCCAGAAGAAGACGGGCTCGGCGCCCTCGTAGCGGGCCGCCAGTCGGAGAAGGCGCCCATCGTGATCTGGTCGTACTGCTCCCAGGGGAGCTTGGTCAGGATGCCGCCGCCGATGCGCGGGTCGTCGCCCTCGATGCGCAGGCGCGGCAGGTGGGCGAAGAGGGCCAGGCGGGCCATCCGCGCGAGCCTTTCACAGCAGCCTGCGGTGGCGCACGCTCCGCTCAGGCGCTCGGGCAGGCGGCTCCGGCGCGATCGACGTAGCCCCGCCACCGCGCCGCGGTGGTGGCGAAGGACCGGTCCGGGTAGGGCTCGGCCAGCGCGCCGAGCAGGCGCACGTGGTAGCAGTGGTAGTTCAGGTCGGCGAGGTAGCTGCGCCAGGGCCGGCCCGGCGTGAGCAGGCCGTAGTAGCTCCAGGAGCCCGAGTCGTGGTCGGCCAGGTGGCGCTCGAGCGTGACCGCGCCGCGGTCGGCGAGGTCCCGCGCGAGGGCGATGGCCGTCGCGGACACCCGCGACTCCGCCCGGCCGCGGTCGAGCACCGCGGCCGCGCCCCGCAGGTTGAGGAGGGTGACCATGAAGCCGTTGAGGGCGGCGCCCTTCCACGGGCTCTCGTCCGGATAGGCGCGCTCGACGTACCAGGGCGCCGGCTGCTGGGACGGGTCGGTCGCGACCAGGCTCCGCACGCCGCCGACGGTCGACCGGCACCACGAAGGCCGCCAGCGCGTCCAGGGCCGCCCGCTCGAAGCGCGGGTCCCCGGCCCGGGCGTGCGCGTGCGCCATCAGGAGCGCGACGCGGCCCTGGGCCATCGCCGAGGTCCCCGGCCGGATGGCCGCGGGGTCGTCGGCGACGTCGTAGTACTCCCAGGCGACGAACCGCCGGTCGCCCGCCGTCCGCTCGACCCCCATCTCCAGGAGCGCCGCCGCCAGCGCGTCGGCGGGGACGTCGTCGTTCAGCCCGCGCCAGCGGCCGGTGGTGGCCACGGGGTTGACGGCGAAGCCCTGCCCGCGCCGGTACGTGAGGATGACCCCGTCCTCGTCGCGCAGCAGCACGCGGCCGGACGGAGAGCCGCGGGCCGCGAACCACCAGGCGTTGGCCCGCACGGCCCGGGCGATCGTGGCCCGCCGGCCCGGCGGCGCCGCGGCGTCCGGGGCGAGGTAGGCGCTCCAGAGACCGAGCTGGCGACGGATGTCCGCGTCCTCGGCCGAGCCGGGCACCGCCGCCGCGAGGGCGGCGACGAGCGCGCGGCGCGCGGGCTCGTGGCCCGTCGAGGCCTCGGCGGCCGGGATCGCGATCCCGGCGGGAGGGTCGGCAGGCTCATCGACCTGCGGCGGGGGTGGGGGAGGGGGCTGAGGCGCGGTCCGGGGCTCGGACGGCGGCGGGAGCTCAGGCACCGGTCCGGGGTCGGGCTCGGGCGGAGGGTCCGGGTCCCGGCGCCCGGGGGGCTCGGCCGGCTCAGGCGCCGCCGGGGCCGGCGGAGGCGACGTGACGGGCGCGGGCGGGGCGAGGCGGCTCGAGGAGGGCCTCCTCGGGCGGGGCGGCCGGAAGGGCGGCCGGGGGCGGCGGTGGGGCGCCGCGCCCGTCCAGCCAGGCCGCGCCGCCGAAGCCGGCGGCGGCGGCGAGGGCGCCGATGGCGAGGAGGGCGGCGGCCTGACTCGCTCGGCTCACCGCCCCCTCATACCACGGCCTGTCAGCCCTCCTCGACCGCCGGCCTCGGCGGCGGCCCCGGCTGCTCCGCCGGCGTCGCGGTGCCGGTGGGCGGCTCGATGGTGAGGCGCGGCAGCACCCGGTCGAGCCAGCGCGGCATGTACCACATGCGCTCGTCCATGAGGTGCATCACCGCGGGGACGAGCACGAGCCGGATCACGAAGGCGTCGATGAGGATCGCCAGGCCGAGCGCGAGCCCGAACTCCTTGATGATCCGGTCCTCGCCGAGCAGGAAGGACAGGAAGACCACCGACATGATCAGCGCGGCCGCGACCACGACGCGCCCGATCGCCCCGATGCCGCGGGTGATGGCGGGACGCGCCCGCGAGCCGTTGACGTACTCCTCCCGGATGCGGCTGACGAGGAAGACCTCGTAGTCCATCGAGAGCCCGAAGAGGATCGCGAACACGATCACGGGCAGGAACGACTCGATCGGGCCGGTGCGGTCGAGACCGATCAGGCCCTGCAGCCACCCCCACTGGAAGACGGCGATCAGGATGCCGAAGCTCGCGAAGGCCGACATGAGGGTCGTGATCGACGCCTTGAGCGCGACCACGATCGAGCGGAAGGCCATCGACATCAGCACGAACGTGATGCCGATCACCACGAGCAGGAAGAGCGGCAGCCGCTCGTAGATGCGCTGGGCGACGTCGTCGAAGGCGGCGGTCTGGCCGCCGATGAACGCCTGGGCGTCCTGGCCGTCCAGGGTCGCCGGGACGACGTCGTTCCGCAGCTCCTCGACCAGGTCCTGGGTCTCGGAGTCCTGCGGGGAGGTGGTCGGGAAGACCGTGACGACGGCGGTGTCGCCCGCGTCGTTCACGTTCGGGTCGCTCACCGACTCGACCCCCGGCGTCTGCCGGAAGGCCTCGGCGAGGCGGTCGGCCGCGCCCGGCGCGGACCCCTGGTCCACCGTGACCAGCAGCGGGCCGTTGAAGCCGGGGCCGAAGCCCTCCGCCAGCAGGTCGTAGGCCTGGCGGGTCGTGGTGTCGGGCGGGTTGGAGCCGGCGTCGCTCGAGCCGAGCTGCACGGAGAACACCGGGATCGCCAGGATGACGATCAGGGCCGTCGCGGCGATCGCCGACGACCGGGCGTGGCGGGTCACGAAGCGGCCCCACCTGGCCATCGTCGTGCCGTCGGCGTTCGCCGTCGAACGCGTCGCGCCGCCGCGTGAACGGCACGCGCCCCTTGTCGATGCGCGGTCCCAGCAGGCTGAGGATGGCCGGCAGCAGCGTGATCGCGGCGGCGACCGCCGTGACGACCGTGATGGCCGCGCCGAGGCCCAGCTTCGTGATGAAGTCGAGCCCGATCACGGCCAGCGCCGAGATCGAGATCGCCACCGTCAGGCCGGCGAACACCACGGCGCGACCGGCCGTCGCGACGGCGCCGGCCGCGGCGTCCTCTCCGCTCAGCCCGTCGTGGATGCCCTGCCGGAAGCGCGTGAGGATGAAGAGCGCGTAGTCGATGCCGACCCCGAGGCCGAGCATCGTCGCCAGCACCGGCGTGATCGTGTTGAAGTTGGTGACCGCGGCCCCGAGCGTCAGCAGCGACAGCCCGAGCCCGACCGACACCAGCGCGAGCACGATCGGCAGGCCGGCGGCCACCGCGCTGCCCAGCATGATCAGCAGGATGATGATCGCGGCGATCAGGCCCAGCAGCTCGCTCGTGCCCGTCTGGGGCGGCTCGGAGTTCTGGATGACGGGGCCGGTGAACTCGAGCTGGACGCCCGAGCCTGCGACGGCCGCCTCGGTGGTCTCCTTGAGCTGGTCCACGTCCTCGGTCGGCACGTCGAAGGACGGCTCCGTGAACTGGACGTTGACGTATGCGATGCGGCCGTCGTCGCTGACGCCCGCGGCGTCCTCGGTCAACGGGTTGCCGACGTCCTCGACACCCGGGACGGCGGCCGCGGCGGCGAGGGCGTCGCGGATCGCCGCCGGCGCCTGGCCCTCGGCGAGGGTCTGCCCCTCGGGGACGGCGAACACGAGCTGCGCGGCCTCCCCGGACTGCTGCGGGAAGCGCTGCTCGAGGAGGTCGGTGGCGCGCTGGGCGTCCGAGTCGGGGATCGTGAACTCGTCGACGAGCGTGCCGCCGAAGCTGGCGCTCCCCCCGACGATCGCGACGGCCACGACCACCCAGATGGCGATCGTGCGCCAGCCGTGGCGTGCGCAGGCGCGCGCCAGGCGGGCGAGCGCCCCCTCGTGCTGGGGGGCATGGGCGGTGGCGGTGGTGTTCTGGCTCATCTCACCTCTCCGACGGTGCCGGTGCGACGGCGGCGAATCTTTCAGAGCACGCCCGGCGGGTGGTAAACGGACCGACAAGTCCGGGTAAACGGACCGATAAAGCCTCGCGGCCGCTCCGGGGCGCGTCTTCTCGAAACGTGCTCGCCTCGCCTTCAGAGACCGTCCGGAGCCGCGGAATTCATCGCGCCGCCCCCGGACGGTAAGCTCGGGCCGGGATGTCCGCGACGCGCAGCGGCTTTGGACAGGGGGCGCCCGCATCCGAGCGGCGGGTTGCGCCCAGGGTCCCGGTCGGCATCCCCGTGCGCGTGGCCCGGGGCGGCCTGTCCTGCGCCGGCCGCGTCCTGGACGCGTCCCTGACGGGCCTGCTCGTCGAGCTCTCGGAGCCGCTGCCGTTCGTCGAGGCGGACGTGGTCGTGGCGCTCGTCCTTCCCCACGCCGGCCGCCACGATCTCGATGCCGCGATCGTGCGCAGGGCGCTGGGCCCGGACGGGCAGGTCCTGCTCGCCCTGCGCATGGGGGATATGCGGCCGCGGCCCCTCGGGGCCGCCCGCGCGGCGGCGGGGCCCCCCGTCCCGCCGAGCTGGAACGCGCGGGAGCGCCCACGGGCCGTCGCTCTGGCAGAGCTCCGCGCGGTCGGGACCCGCGCCTACGAGCTGGCGCTGGTCGAGCCCGACGCCGCCGCGCCCGAGCCGCTGGTCACCTGGATCGGGCGCCTCGCCACAGAGCTGGACGTCGAGCCACCCCGGGGCCTGACGGCGTGTCGGGAGCTCGTGACGGCGGTGTCAGACCTCAGCCGGCGCGCCCGGCAGGGTCAGAGGCCCGCCCACCCCGCGTAGTCCTCGTCCGGCCACGGGCTCGGCGGCTTGGGCGGCGGCGGCTGCGTCGGGTGCTGGGTCGGGAGCACGGCCCCTCCAAGGGTCGGCGTGCGGATGGGGCGAGGCTATCCAGCGGCTCGGACGGACGAGAGCGTCGGGGCCGGGCCGGGAGGTCTGCCGTCGACTCGCAGCGTCGCCTCGCCGGTCAACGCGCGGGAACTGAAGTTATGTCGTATTAGGGGAGGCCGGGTCCAGCATCACGCCCTCGAGCAGGAACCCCACCCCCAGCGCGAGGGCCCTGAAGGTCAGCAGCTCGACGCCCGGCCCGATCACGACCACGGCATCGACCAGGCGCGGACCCGGCTGGGCCGCCGGCGGGACCGCGAGGTGAATCGTGTGCGCCCTGAACTGGCCGTCGATCGGGATCCTCGCCTGCGCCGGGAACTGCGAGCTCACGGCCACGCTGCCCGTCCTCCCGGCCCACGCCTTCGCCGCGATGTCGATGCTGAGCACCGCGGCGTCGGCCGGGAAGGCCGTGAAGTAGGCGTCGAGGCCGAGGAGCGGCGAGCCGTCGTGGTCGGCGGGGACCTCCCAGCCGACCGTGTCGTCGAACGGCCGGTAGGTCGACGGGTTGTAGATCGACAGGTACGCCGCTCCCGATTGCAGCCACGGGGACCTCGGGGTGAGCAGGAAGGACGGTCCCGTCGGCAGGTGCCGCGGCCAGACGCTCGGCCGCGTCGAGCCGCCGCGCGGTCGCGAGCGGCGTCGGCGGCCGCTCCAGCTCCGTCGAGACGACCTCGCCGGTGGCCAGATGGCCGACGTGGTGCGCCCACCGCCGGCGCTCGGCGAGCTCCAGCAGCCGGCGCCGCGTACCGTCGCGCCGCGCGCGGGCTCCCTCGCCATCCGCCGCTTCCACGTCCCCCTACCCCGCGGCCGCGGCGGGATCTGCTGCACCGCCCACCTGTTGCCGTCGGGATCGGCGAAGAAGACGAACGAGCCCCAGGGGAACTCCTGGACGTCGCTGACGTCGACGCCGCGCCCGGCCAGCTCGTCGTGCGCGGCCCGGGCGTCGTCCACCACGAGCTGCAGGGACGCCGAGCCGATCGGCTTGTCGGTCAGCCCGGTGCCGATGGCGATCGAGCAGGCCGAGCCCGGCGGCGTGAGCTGCACGAAGCGCAGCTCGTCGCCCACCGTGTGGTCCTGGTCGAGGACGAAGCCCGCCATCTCGGTGTAGAAGGCGATCGCGCGGTCCACGTCCGAGACCGGGACGATCGCCAGCTCCAGGCGGAGGTCCACGGACCCGAGCCTATCGCGCGTCGGCCCTCCACCGAGCGTCTCGGCTGCTACGACGCTCATGGCGCGCCGTCAGCAGTCGAGCGCGTCCCGCAGCGTCCGGCAGGCCTCCGCCAGACGGGGCGGCGAGAGCATCGTGACCCGCCGGCGGAGCGCGGCCCGCGGGATCGTGTGGAGGTTGTCGAAGTTCACGATGCAGTCCGTCGGCACGTCGTCGTCGGCCCGCGTCAGCTCGAGCTCGGATACGAGCCCACGCCGCGTGCGCGTCACCGCGGCGACGACGACGGAGCCGATGCGCTCGGCGACGGGATCCCGGGTGAGCACCAGGACCGGCCGGTCGCCGCCCGGCGTGGCGGCGAACCAGACCTCACCCCGCCGCATCGGACCAGTCTGCCCAGTCCTCGGCCGGTCCCCAATCGGCCAGCTCGCCCAACGCCGTCTCCTCGCTCGTGAGGGGCTCGCGCTGCCAGGTCGCCGCGTCAGCCTCGGATGCGAGGCGCACGAGATAGGCATGCAGGGCCTGGCGCAGGAGCTCTGAGCGGTCAAGCTCGAGGCGCTCGGCCCAGCGCTGCGCGGCGGCCGCTTCGACGTCGTCCACGCGGAAGCTCAGCATTGTCATACGTAGACCATACAACGTATGACGCGCTGGGCGCGAGCCCGCCACGATCTAGACTCGCCCGCGTGCGCATGCGCTTCGGCGTCTTCCTCGCCCCGTACCACGAGCCGGGCCAGAACCCGACCCTCGCGCTCGAGCGGGACCTCGAGCTGATCCAGCTCCTCGACCGCCTCGGCTGCGACGAGGCCTGGGTCGGCGAGCACCACAGCACCGGCTGGGAGACGATCGCCTCGCCGGAGCTGTTCCTGGCCGTCGCGGCGGAGCGGACCCGGCACATCCGCCTGGGCACCGGGGTCGTCAGCCTCCCCTACCACCACCCGCTCATGGTCGCGGACCGCATCATCCTGCTCGACCACCTCACCCGCGGCCGCGCGATGCTCGGCGTCGGCCCGGGCGGTCACCTGACCGACGCCCGCATGCTGGGCATCGAGCCCTCGCGCCTGCGCCCGATGATGGCCGAGGCGCTCGACGTGATCATGCGCCTCATGACCGATCCGACCCCGTACACGTACCGGTCGGACTGGTTCTCCCTGACCGACGCCGTGCTGCAGCTGCGCCCGTACCAGGACCCCCACCCCCCGGTCGCCGTGACCAGCATGGAGTCGCCGGCCGGCATGGTCCTCGCCGGACGCCACGGGGCCGGCGTCCTGTCGCTGAGCGTGGCCCGGGGGCCGCGCGGGCCGATCGACCTTCGCGCCCACTGGCGCATCGCGGAGGAGGCCGCCGAGGAGGCCGGCCGGACGGCGCGGCGTGAGGAGTGGCGGCTCGTCGTGCCGGTGCACCTCGCCGAGACCGGCCGCCAGGCCCGCGACGAGGCCCGCGATGGCGCGGCGGCGCACGTGCTCGATTACACGCTGGGGGTCACCGGCCGGCCGAGCCCGGTGCCGGGCCCGCGCGAGCGCGTGGTGGACCAGATGGCCGACGCCGGGTACTGGATCATCGGCACCCCCGACGACGCGGTCGCGGCCATCGAGGCGCTGCAGGAGCGCTCGGGAGGCTTCGGCGGCCTGCTCGTGGTGGGCCACGAGTGGGCGCCGCCGGACGCGACCGCCCGCAGCTGGGAGCTGCTCGCCAAGGAGGTCATGCCCCGGTTCCAGGGGTCGCTCTCGGGCATCGAGGCCTCGAACCGGGTTGCCCGGGCCCGCAGCGCCGAGACCGGCGAGGAGCGCGTGGCCGCGGTCGAGGCCGCCCAGCGGGCCTACGAGGTTGACCGGACCGGCCTCTAGTCTGCGGCCCGCCATGCGCGGGACGCCGGTGTCACAGCGGGTATCGCGGGCGCAACCCGGCTGTCACACGGGGGCTCGTACCCTCGGCGGCGTCGGCCCCGGCGACCCCGGCGCTTGAGCGGAGGGGCGGTGCGGCCGACACCGACGGTGATGGCCTCCACCGCCCCCAACCTCTCCCCCTCGGCCTCGGCCGGCAGCGTCCGGTCGTTCCCTCGCCGCCTTGCCGACGGCGCGACGACCACCGTCCACATGGCGGCGTACCGGCGCGACCGCGTCGCCGTGCGCGTGGTCGCGCTCGAGGCGGCGGAGCCCCTCGAGAGCTGGTGCGGGCGGACCGGCGTCAGCGACGCGCTCGTCGGCGGCTTCTTCGTGACCTCGGCCGGCATCCCGCTCGGGGAGCTGTGGGTCGGCGGCCGGCGGCTCGCGAGCGTGCCCTTCGATCCGCCGTCCGGCCCGGCGCGCTCGTGCGTGGCGGTCGACGGGCGGCGGGTGCGGCTGGACCGTCGCCGCCGGCTCCCGGCTTCGCCGCGCGGCGACCTCCTGCAGGCCGGGCCGCTGCTCGTGCGCGGCGGGCGCCCCGTCGTGGTGGACGGCGACGACCCCGAGGGGTTCTCGGCGGGCCGCGCCCAGTTCGACTCGGACATCTGCGACGGCCGGCACCCGCGGGCCGCGCTGGGGCTGACCCCCGAGGCACTGCTGGCGGTGGTCTGCGACGGGCGCGCGGACGGCGAGGCGGGGCTCACGCTCGAGGAGCTGGCGGTGTTGATGGCGGAGCTCGGGGCGCGGCGGGCGATCAATCTGGACGGCGGGGGCTCGGCCGCCCTGGTCGCCGGAGGTCGCCTGCTCAACACGCCACGCGAGGCCGGGGGCGCCGAGATCCCCGGGGGCCGGTCGATCGCGACCGCCCTCGCGTTCGCGCCTCCCGGCCGCCCTCAGCCGACCGCGACCGCCGCCTCCTCGTAGACCCGGAGCACCTGGTGGGCGATCCGCGTCCACCCGAATCGCCGCCGGGCCAGGCGCAGGCCGTTCGCGCCCCGCACGCGGCGCTCGTCCCCGTCGCGGGCCGCCTCCACGAGCGCCGCCGCCAGCGCGACCTCGTCGTCCGGCGGCACCAGCCAGCCGGCCCGCGACGGCGAGGCCGGGTCGGCGTCGATGAACGAGGGCGGGGCGCCGGCGTCGCCGGCGACCGGGGGCACCCCCATCGCCATGGCCTCGACGTAGACGAGGCCGAAGCGCTCCCCGGCTGAGGGCACCGCGAGCAGGTCGGCCGCCGCCAGGGCCGGCGGCAGCTCGTCGTGGTCGTGCCAGCCCGCGAGGACGACCTCGTGGCCCCACGGCGACGCCGCGGCGGCGTCGGCGGGGTGCTGCCCCTCCCATTCCCCCGGCGCGCCGCCCCACAGCACCAGCGGCAGCGGTTGCCCCAAGGCCGTCCGGGCGCGCGCGTGCGCCCGGATCAGCAGCGGCACGCGCTTGACCTGGGTGAACCGGCCCACGAACAGGACGACGACCGCCTCGGGGTCGATCCCCGGATCCACCCCGGCCCAGAACGCCGCGCGCTCCTCCCGCCCCGCCCGGCGGCCGTCGAAGAGGCGGAGGTTGACGCCGTTGGGCGCCACCTCCACGGCCTCCGGCGGGAGGTCGAGGGCCGAGACGGCCTCGGCCCGCGCGGCGTCGGACGAGGCGAGCACGCGCGCCGACCGGGAGGCCCACCCGCGCATGCGCTCCGCCCATGCCGCCCCATGGGCCCACGGCGCCCCGGCGGCGATCGCCTCGAGCATGAGCAGCTCGGTGCCGTGCAGGTGCGTGACCACGGGGAGGTCCGGCCTCAGGCGGGCGACCGCCTCGTGGACCGGCGTGAGGTGGTGCAGGTGCGCGACCTCGACGTCGTCCAGGACGCCGGGCGCGTCCAGGATCCGCTCCCACTCGTCCACGAGATGCTCGAACGCCCCGTCGCCGAGCGAGGCCATGACGCGATCGGGCGCCCCTGGCCGGTCCTCGTAGGAGGGGTGCAGCGGCGGCGACGCGGCGAGCGGGTCGGGGGCGCGCAGCGCGGCGTCGTAGTCGACCGGCACCAGGTCGATGCCGGCGAAGAACGACCGCGCGTCCCCCGGGCCCCCGGGCGGGCCCACCGAGCCGGCCACCAGCCGTGGGCGGAAGCGGCCGCCCACCGCGGCGAGCTCCCGCGACAGGTAGCGGGCCACCTGGGCCGATCCGCCACGCGGGAAGAACATCAGGACCTGCAGCGCGACGCCCATCGGTGGCGACTACCCGACGGGGCTGGCGCTCAGGCCGGCGCGGGCGATCCTGCGGTAGACCCGGACCTCCTCCTCCTCGAAGACGAGCTCCCAGCGGTTGCTGCGCGACAGCAGCAGCGCGGCGTAGCGGTATCCGGGCGGCCGGAGGGTGGGCCGCTCCTGGGCCATGCGGCGGAAGCGCTCCCCGTCCGCCACCAGGATGTACTGCGCGTTGCCGATGCGGTTCGGGAAGAGCAGGATCCGGCGGCGCTCGGACAGGTGGGCGCCGGCGACGTTGACGGCCGACACCCGGGCGTCCTCGGGGATCCGGTCCACCGCCTTCTGCAGCGCCCGGGCCTGGTCGTCCATCGTGAAGGCGTGGAGCGGGCTGCCCGACCAGCCGCCCGGCAGCCAGCCCCAGATCGGCAGCGGCCCCTGGCGGGCGCCGGCGAGCACGACGGCGGCCAGGAGCAGGCCGGCGACGAGGCCGGGTCGCGCCAGCGCCCGGGCCAGCCGCTCGGGCCGCTCGCGCCCGCGCAGCCGCGAGAGCCCCAGCAGGGCGGCGGCGACGAGGAACGGCACGAGCAGGACCGCGTAGTGGTACTGCACGGACTGCACCGGGCCGCTGCTGGCGAAGAGGTTGATGAGCACCTGCGGCAGCGCGGCGGCGGCCAGGAGCGGGGCCGCGAGCGGCAGCAGCAGCAGCGGCAGCAGGAGCGCGGCGAGGTAGACCGCTCGCCCGGGGGTCGCGAGGACCGCGACGGCCTCCCACGGCCGGGTGAAGATCGTCGCGAGGATCTCGCCCGGGCCGTCGCCGAGCTCGGCGTACCGGCTCAGATGCGGGTTGTCCCCGTCCAGCGCGAAGGCCGGCATGATCACGCCCACCGCGATCGCGACCCACGCGAGGGCACCGGCCCCGAGGGCGGCGGCGGCGCGCCGCCGGTCCGGATGGCGCACCCACATCCACACCGCCAGGCCCGCGACCACCAGGCCGACCTGCTCCTGGGTCAGGCAGGCCAGGGCGGCGCAGATCCCGAGGACGACGTAGCGCCGCTCCTCGGCGGCCCAGATGCAGAACAGCAGCAGCGGCGCCGCCAGCGTCACCGGGTGGAAGTCGAACAGGGTCGCGTGCTGGAGGGCCGGGAAGAGGAGGTACACGGCGGCCCCCGCGACGGCGAGGCGGTCGTCGCCGAGCCAGCGCCGCCCGAGCCAGAACGCCGGCAGGGCGCCCGTCGCGACGATCAGCGCCTGCGCGACCAGCAGCATCTCCGGGCTCGGCCAGGCCCACCAGAGCGGGGTGAAGAGCACCAGGGCGAGGTTGACGTGCGCGCCGAGGCGGTTGAACTGCACGCCCGAGACGTCGGTCGTCGCGAAGAAGCGGCCGTCGGCGGTGCTCCAGAGCGCCTGCACCATGTTCCCGAGGTCGAACCGGCCCGTCGAGAAGCTGCGGTGGCGGGCGACCGAGAGCCAGGCGAAGACGCCCGCGTAGACCGCCATCATCGCGAACACCAGAAGCCGCGCCCGGTCGTCGCCCAGGCGCCGCAGGCGGCCCGGGCGGCGCGGCGCGGGCGCCGGGGCGCGCGGGGGCAGCGCCGGCCGCTGGCGCCGGCCGGTGTCCTCTCGCGGATCGACGTCGGTGATCGGCCGACCGGCCACGCGCCCTCCAGCCTTCTGCTCGCCCGCGGGGGCGGGCTGACCGAGGCACTGTAGAGGACCGGGCGCCCCGGCCCTGTGGGCCCCCGGGGCTATCCTGGGCCGGGTGCGCGCCCGCGCCGCCCTGCCCCTCGCCGCCGCCGCCCTCGCCCTGGGCGCACCTCCGGCACTCGCCGGCGATGCCGGCCTGCGCGCCGCGGTCGATCGCGGGCTGCCCGCCGTCGACGGGGCGGCCGCCCGCACGTCCCCCGGCGATCCGGGCTCCGTGCAGGCGCTCTACGACGCCGCGCGCGACCTGTCGGAGGCCGTCGCGCGGGCCGCCCCGGCCGGCCGGCCGTGCCGCGCGCTGCTGGCGGCGGCCCGCCGGTACGCCGGCGCGCGCGTCGCCCAGGCCGAGGGGATCGACCGGCTCGATCCCCGCCGCAGCGCGCGGCGGGCGCCCGGGCGCGAGCGGCCCGGGCCGTCGTGGCCGCGGCGCGCCGGCGCTGCCGCGGGGACGCCCGTCCCTCGGCTGGGCCTCGGGCCGTCGTGTCGCCGGCCACCGGGGAGGCGTTCTTCGGGGAGGTCGTCGCCCGGGCCCCGGCGGGAGCCGGCGCGGCGCGGATCCTGCTCGACGGCGCCGTCGTGGCCGAGGCGCCGGTCGCCGGCGGGCGGGTGCGCGCGAGCGTCGTCGCGGCGCCGGGCCGCCACGACCTCGAGGTCCGCTTCCTCGCCGGCGTCCGCGACGCCGGCCTGGCCCGCGCGCCTGCCGTCTGGCTCCTCCCCTCCACCGCCCGCGCGGCGCGGCCGGGGGCGCGTCTCGACGCGGCGCTCTCGGCGCGGCTGGCCGCCGCGGCCCGGGCCAGCGGGGTGCAGGCGGCCCTCTGGACGCAGGACCTGGGCAGCGGGACGGCCGGCGGCTGGAACGCCGACGCCCGGTTCCCGGCGGCGTCGACGGTGAAGCTGGGCCTGCTGGTCGGAGCGCTCGCCCGCCTGGGCCCGGGTCCCTCGCCGCTGCGGTACGACCTCGCCGCCATGACGACCTGGTCGTCCAACCTCGCCACCAACCGGCTGCTCGACCGCCTCGGCGACGGAGCGGCCCTGGCGCAGGAGACGCTCGTGCGCCTCGGCGCCCGCTCGAGCACGTTCCCCGGCGGCTACATCGTCGGCACCGAGCTTCAACCGGCGCTGCCGTCGCCGGGCGCCCCCGACCCGCCTCCGCCGGTCTCGCGGCGCGTGACGACCGCGCGTGACCTCGCCCGTGTGCTCTTCGCGATCCACGCCGCCGCGGCGGGGTCGGCGCAGGCCCGCCGCGAGACCGGCCTCACCGTGCGCGCGGCGCGCCTCGCGCTCGGCTGGCTGCTGGCCTCCGAGCAGGCCGGCGACAACGCCAGCCTGGTCGCGGGCGGCGTCGCGGCGGGCACGCCCATCGCCCAGAAGAACGGCTGGCTGCGCGCGGCGCGCCACGGCGCTGCCCTCGTCTACGACGCCGCCGGCCCCCGGATCGTCGTCGTCATGACCTACCGCGGCGCCGGGGTCCCCCGCGCGCGGGCGGCGGCGCTGGGGGCGCGGGCGGCCCGCCTGGCCGCCGCGACACGACTGTAAGGGCTCTGAGTCGACCCCTTCCGGTCGGCGCGTCCACGCCGTAGGTTGCCCGGGTGCCCACCCCCTGACCGTGCCCGGGCGCGCGGTCGAGATCGCCGCGCCGCCCTCGGCGCTGTTTGCCTTCCACCTCGACACCCGGAACACCGCCCGCGCCTGGCCTGCTCGGGGCCCGGATCGAGGGCGTCAACCCGAGCGCCACGGCGTCGGCGTTGCCGGTCGCGCTGTGTCTCGACCAGCACCTTCGTCCGCGAGGTTGGCCGGGCCGGCACCACGTCACTCCGAGATGCCTCCCGGGAGGTGAAGCAAGACCTTTCCACGCTTTCAGCGGCATTTTCGCTCTGATCCAGGAGCAGGGATGGTCTCGCCAGAGCGAGAGGACGCGAACGAGGACAAAGGAGTCTCAAGACGATGAGACGGAGTCTCAGAACGATGAGACGACAAGTGATCGCGCTTTGCGCGGCCGCCTTCGTGGCGGCCGCCGTGCCCGGCGTGGCAGTCGCCGCGGCTGCGCCGGCAGACAAGCCGGGCTTCACCAGGATGTTTCGCCTGAAGCCCTTTTCACCACCGGACATCCTCTTGGCCCGCGAGCTCGCGCCGTCGATGAAGGAGACGACGGCGTTCAACACCCCGACCGCCCTCGGAGCGGGATACACGTTCTTCGGCCAGTTCATCGATCACGACCTGACGCTGGACCTCACCCCGCTGCCGAGCGTGAAGGTCAACATCTCGACGCTCGTCAACAGCCGCACGCCGTACTTCGACCTCGACTCGGTGTACGGCGGCGGCCCCGCGAAGAGTCCGCAGCTCTACAACGGAAGTCGTTTCCGGCTCTCGCCGGATGGGAGAGATGTTCCGCGCCGGCCGGACGGAACGGCGATCATCGCCGACCCCCGGAACGACGAGAACGCCATCATCTCCCAGCTCCACATGGTCTTCCTGCGGTTGCACAACAGCTTCGTGGACGAGGGCATGTCGTTCGACGGAAGCTCACCGTCAGGTGCTCGTGCGATACCAGAAGGCCGTCCTGACGGACTTCCTGCCGGCGATGGCGGGTCAGACGGTGACCAACCAGGCATTGATCGATCGGACGCCGCTGTACAAGCCGAACGAGAACGTCAACCTCCCGGTCGAGTTCACCGTGGCGGCATATCGGTTCGGTCACAGCATGGTGCGGACGGCCTACCGCCTGGCCGAGGAGGAAGAGGGCCTGGATGTGCCGTTCGTCCAGGTCTTCGACGGAACGCCCAACGACATGACCGGAGGGCGTCCGGTTCCCCCGGACAAGGTCGTCTACTGGCCGAACTTCCTGCAGTTCCCGGATGAGCCGGCGCCCGTGAACGTGCATCGGCGCATCGACCCCCTCCTGACCGACGACCTGTTCGAGCTTCCCTTCCCATCAGCGATCACCGGCGGCCCGTCGAGCCTGGCGGAGCGCAACCTGATCAGGGGCAAGAGGTATGGCCTGCCGACGGGACAGAAGGTCGCCCGTCGCCTCGGTCTGAGGCCCTTGACGAACCGCCAGCTCGGTGTCAGCGCGACGTTCGGAGGAGGAGCTCCGCTGTGGTTCTACATCCTGGGCGAGGCGAACAGCCGCACCGGTGGCGGCAGCCTGGGGAAGGTCGGAGGCACGATCGTCGCCGCGACGTTCGTCGGATTGCTGAAGGACGACCCCAAGTCGATCCTCAAGCAGAACAAGGGCAAGATCATCTTCGGCGACTTCACGATCGCTCAGCTGATCGAGGCGGCAGGAGCGGACGACTTCAACAACGCTGACGAGTTCGCCGCTCGCCATCCCGAGCTCGTCGAACGAGAGAGTTGAGGTAGCCCGGGCGCGGCATGAGATGGACGATGCGTGGCGCCTCGAGGGCGCCGTTCCCCGGTCGCCACCGGAGGCCCTCGAGGCGCGCGTCGGACCCCGCGCGACGGGGAGTCGACCGGCGTGAGCGAGGGTTCCACGACCGTCGTCTGGTTCCGGCGCGACCTGCGCGTCGCGGACCATCCCGCGCTGCGGGAGGCGGTTGACGCCGGCCGCGTCGTCTGCCTCTTCGTGCTCGACCCCGCCCTGCTCGGGCGGCGCCACCACCGCGCCCCGGCGCGGCTGCGGTTCCTCCGCGCCGGCCTCGAGGCCCTCGACGAGGAGCTGCGCTCGCGCGGCAGCCGCCTCGTGGTGCGCTCGGGGCGGCCCGAGGTCGTCGTGCCGGAGGTCGCCGCCGAGGCCGGCGCGCGCGCGGTGCACATGACCCGCGACGTCTCCCCCTTCGCCCGGGCCCGCGACGGAGCGGGTGACCGCGGCGCTCGAGACCGCGGGCGTGCTCGTCCGGATGATGCCCGGCGACCTCCTGGCCGAGCCCGAGGACCTCCCCGGCTCGTCCGGGTCCGGGTACCTGGTGTTCAGCGCCTTCCACCGCGCCTGGCGCGAGGCGCCGATCCCGCCCCACATCCCCGCACCGAGGCGCATCGACGGACCCGAGCTGCCGGGCGAGGGGCTCGACCGCCTGCCGCCGGGGGAGCCGCCGCTGCCCGCGGGCCCCGCGGCGGCACGCCGGCGCATCGCCGCGTTCGTGCGCGAGGGCGTCGACGCCTACCCGGACCGCCGCGACATGCTCGCCGAGGACGCCACCTCGCGGCTGTCGGCCCACCTGCGCTTCGGCATGTGCACGCCCGCGCAGATCGGCCGCGCGCTCGGCCTCTCCGCCGAGCCTCGCGGCCGCGAGGGCTTCTGGCGCCAGGTCTGCTGGCGCGACTTCTACCACCACCACCTGGCGCGCCACCCCGAGGTGCTGCGGAGGGCCCTCTCCCCGGCCCTGCGGGGCGTGCGCTGGGACGACGACCCCGCCGACCTCTCGGCATGGGCCGCGGGCGAGACCGGCTATCCCCTGGTGGACGCCGGCATGCGCCAGCTCGCCGGCGAGTCCTGGATCCACAACCGCGCCAGGATCGTCGTGGCCTCGTTCCTCGCCAAGGACCTGCTCGTCGACTGGCGCCGCGGCGAGACCGTCTTCATGCAGGGGCTGGTCGACGGCGACCCGGCCAACAACAACGGCGGCTGGCAGTGGACGGCCGGCACGGGCACCGACGCCGCCCCCTACTTCCGCGTGCTGAACCCGGTCCGCCAGGCGCGGCGCTTCGATCCGGACGGCGACTACGTGCGCCGCCACGTCCCCGAGCTGCGCGACGTGCCGGACGCGCGCATCTTCGAGCCCTGGACGATGACCGCCGAGGAGCAGCGGGCGGCGGGCTGCCGCATCGGGAGGGACTACCCCGCCCCGCGCGTCGACCACGGCGAGCGCCGCGGGCTGGCGCTCGAGCGCTACCGCGAGGCCCGCGGCTGAGGCGGCTCAGGCCACCTCCGCCGGGAGGCCGAAGCGGCCGAAGAGCGACACGTCCCGGAACGCGAGCACCACGGCGATCTCCGGGCCCCGGAGGGTCAGCACGTCCAGCGCGATCGGCAGGTACGCCCCGCGCGCCGGGTCGAGGGCGTACGTGCCGAGGGCGACCTGGCCGTTGGCCCGCGCCGGGACGTAGCGGAGGCTGCCCGGCGGCCCGGTCGGCATGAGCCAGGACTCGGGCCACCGCGTCGCGGCCCCGCTGCCAGCCGGCGTACGGGGGCATCGCGAAGGCCACGTCGGCGGCCAGCAGCGCGACGATCGCGTCGACGTCGGCCCGCTCGAACGCGTCGACGAAGCGCGCCACCAGGTCGCGGACCGCCGCGTCGCCGAGCGACCGCATGGTGGACTGCTGGCTCTCGGAGGGAAGCCGCTCGTCGAGGGTCCTGCGGGCGCGCTGGAGGGCGCTGTTGACCGAGGCGGTGCTGGTGTCGAGCGCCTCGGCGACCTCGCCGGCCGAGAACCCGAGGACCTCGCGGAGGACGAGCACGGCGCGCTGGCGCGGCGGCAGGTGCTGCAGCGCGGCGATGAACGCCAGCTCCACGGACTCGCGGCGCTCGTAGCGCGCCTCCGGCGAGGCGCGGCCGTCCTCCAGGCCGATCCGCTCGTCGGGGTAGGGCTCGACCCACGCCGAGGCGGCCAGCGGCGGGCCCGCCTCCTCGACCGAGGCGGTGGGCGGGCCCTGATCCATCGGCAGCAGCCGGCGCCTGCGGCGCGCGCACGCGTCGATGCAGACGTTGGTGGCGATCGCGTAGAGCCACGAGCGGGGCGGCCGCTGCCCCCGGAAGCCCCGCAGCCCGCGCCACGCCCGCAGCAGCGTGTCCTGCAGCGCGTCCTCGGCGTCCTGGACCGAGCCGAGCATCCGGTAGCAGTGGGCGTGCAGCTCGGGCCGGTGGGGCCCGACGAGGCGCGCGAAGGCGCCCTCGTCGCCCCCGCGCGCCGCCTCGAGCAGCTCCCGGTCGGCGGCGGTCCAGTCGCCCATCGCGTTCACGATAGCCCCGGTGCTAGGCTGATCTCGACCAGGGGAGCTGCCACGGGCGGCTGAGAGGAGGCGACTGGGCCTCGACCCTTGAACCTGATCTGGGTAATTCCAGCGAAGGGAGACCGCGGGGGCGATGTCGGAGCTGGCGCTCATCGAGCGGATCGCCGCGCGCGCGCGGCGCCGGCCGGGGACCGAGATCGGGATCGGCGACGACGCGGCGCTCCTCAGCATCGGCGGGACCGCGGTCGTGACGCAGGACCTGCTGGTCGAGGGGGTCCATTTCCGGCGCGCGACCACCGGCGCCCGCGACCTCGGCCACAAGGCCCTCGCCGTCAACCTCTCCGACCTCGCCGCCATGGCGGCCGAGCCGGTCGCCGCCCTGGTCGGCCTCTGCCTCCCGTCCGGCGACGTGGGCGACGACGAGGTGGACGAGCTCTACTCGGGCCTGGAGGCGCTGGCGGCCCGCCACGGGGTCACGGTGGCCGGCGGCGATCTCACCGCGGGGCCGGCGCTGATCCTCGCGGTGACGGCGGTCGGCCGGGTGGCTGCCGGCGTCGCCCCGGTCCTCCGCGCCGGGGGGCGCCCCGGCGACGTCCTCTGCGTCACCGGGGCGCTGGGCGCCTCGGCGGCCGGGCTGCTGCTCCTGGAGCGCCCGGAGCTCGCCGCGGCCGTGCCGAGCGCGGTCGCGGAGCGCCTGCGGGCCGCCCACCTGCGGCCCGAGCCCCGGCTCGCCGCGGGGCGCTCGCTTGCCCGGGCGGGCGCGCGCGCGATGCTGGACCTCTCCGACGGCCTCGCGCTCGACACGCTGCGCATGGCCCGGGCGAGCGGCGTCCGGGCGGTTCTCGAGGCCGAGGCCGTGCCGCTCGCCGAGGGCGTGGCCGAGGTCGCCGCGGCCGCAGGGCTCGACGCCCGGCGCCTGGCGGCGACCGGCGGCGAGGACTACGAGCTCCTGGCGGCCATCCCCGCCTCCCGCGTGGAGGCCGCCCACCGCGCGGCCCCGTGCCCGCTGACCCCGGTGGGGCACCTCGAGGAGGGGCTCGCCGAGCTGCGCGGCGTGGAGCCGGGCGGGTGGGAGCACCGTGTCTGACCCGGCCCCGGCGATCGAGGCGCGCGACCTCCGGCTGTGGTTCGGCGACGCCGAGGTGCTCGCGGGCCTCAGCCTGGGCGTCGCGCCGGGCGAGATCGTGGCGGTGGTCGGGCCGTCGGGTTGCGGCAAGAGCACGCTGCTCTCGGTGCTCGCCGGCCTGCTCGTCCCGGACGCCGGCGAGGTGGCGCTCGACGGCCGCGTCGAGGGGCCGCGGCTCGGCCGCCTGGCCCTGATGCCCCAGCGCGATGCGCTGCTGCCCTGGCGGACGCTGCTCGACAACGTCGCGCTCGGGCCGCGCCTGGCCGGCGTCGGACGCGAGGAGGCCGCGCGCGCGGCCCGGCGGACGCTCGCGCGGCTCGGGCTCGCCGGCTTCGAGGACCACTACCCCCACGCCCTGTCGGGCGGCATGCGGCAACGGGGGGCGCTCGCGCGCACGCTGCTGTCGGGCTCGGAGGGGTGGCTGCTGGACGAGCCGTTCGGCGCGCTCGACGCGCTGACGCGCGCCGACCTCCGCGGGGTGCTGGCGCGCGCATGGGCCGAGGCCCGCCCGCCCGCGCTGCTCGTGACGCACGACCTCGACGAGGCCCTGCTGCTCGCCGACCGGGTGCTGGTCTCGAGCCCGCGCCCGGCTCGCGATCGTGGCCGAGGTCGCCGTGGACCTCCCGCGGCCGCAGGCGACGCGACGTCGCCCCGCCCGAGCTCGCCGAGCTGCGCCGGACCCTGATGGGCGCCCTGCGCGCGAGCGGGGCGGTGGCATGAGCACCGTCGACCGGGTCTCCGGCGGCCGCGGCTGACGACGACGGCCGCGCCGGCCCCTCGCCGCGGCGGCCGGGGCTGGAGGCGCCTGCCGCTGCTCCTGCTGCCGCTTCTCGCCCTCGCCGCCTGGCAGGCGGTGGTCTGGCTGGCGTCGCCCCGCGAGTGGCTCCTGCCGGCGCCTGCCGACGTCGCCGAGGTGCTGTGGGACGACCGCTCGCGCCTGTGGTTCCACGCGCAGGCCACGATCGCCGAGGCCGCGGTGGGCTTCGGTCTCGCCGCCTCGCTGGGGTTCCTGCTGGCCGTCGCGATCGTCGGGTCGCGCGGCGTCGAGGCCGCGGTCTATCCGTGGCTGGTGGCGAGCCAGGCGATCCCGATCCTCGCCGTCGCGCCCATCGTGGCGGTCTGGCTCGACTACGGCGCAGCCCAGGTGATGGTCGCCTTCGTGGTCGCGTTCTTCCCGGTCGTCGTGACCGGCGTCGACGGCCTGCGCGGGGTGGACCCGGCGCTGGCCCGCGCGGCCCGGACCCTGGGCGCGAGCCGGCCCTGGGCGTTCTGGCGCGTCACCGTGCCGGCCTCGCTCCCCTCGCTCTTCTCGGGGCTGAAGATGGCCGCCGTCTTCGCCGTCACCGGCGCGGTGGTGGCCGAGTACGTCGGCGCCGACCGCGGCCTGGGCTATCTCTCCGAGTTCTCGACCGCCGAGTTCCGCACCGACCGCAGCTTCGCCGCCATCGCGCTGCTGGCGCTCATCGGGATGGCCTTCTTCGCCGCCGTCGGCCTCGCCGAGCGCCTCGCCCTCCCCCACCGCCGCCATTCCGTCCGCCCATCGTGGAGACCCCGATGAGATCGCGCCCGCTCGCCCTCCTCCTCGCCGCCGCGGCGCTCGTCGCAGCCGTCGTCGCCGGATGCGGCGACGACGGGCCCGCCGCCCCCGAGTCGGCGGAGAAGGTTGACCTCATCCTCGACTGGTTCCCCAACGCCGACCACGCCGGCGTGTACGGGGCCATCGAGGAGGGCTACTTCGGCGAGGAGGGCCTCGACGTGAGCGCGGTCGTCCCCAGCGACCCGGCCGCCTCGCTGAAGCAGGTGGGCGCGGGCAGGGCGCCGTTCGCGATCTCGTACGAGCCGGAGGTGCTGATCGCGCGGGCGGCGGGCGTGCCGGTCGTGGCGGTCGGCGCGGTCGCCGTGCACCCGCTCAACAGCGTGATCGCGCGGACCGACCGGGGCATCGCCCGCCCGGCCGACCTCGAGGGCAAGACCGTCGGCATGGCCGGCGTGCCCTCGGACAGGCCCCTGCTGGACGCCGTCGTGCGGGCCGACGGCGGCGACCCCACGAAGGTGGAGACCAAGAACGTCGGCTTCAGCCTGAGCCCTGCGCTCGCGGCCGGCAAGGTGGACGCGGTCATCGGCGCGTACTGGAACATCGAGCTGGTGGAGCTCGAGCGCCAGGGCGTCCAGGCGCAGGCGTTCCGCCTGGAGGAGCACGGCGTCCCGGACTACGACGAGCTCGTCGTCGTCACCAGCGACGAGATCGCGCGCGAGCGGCCGGAGCTGGTGGAGGCGTTCCTGCGCGGCCTGCGCGCCGGCCAGGACTGGGCCGCGACCGACGAGGCCGGAGCGGTCGAGCACCTGGTGGCCGCCAACGGCGACCTCGACCCCGAGGTCGTGAAGGAGCAGCTCGACCTCACGGCGGACGTCCTCTCCCCCGCCGACGAGCCCACGCTCAACGTGAGCCCGAAGGAGTGGTCGGCGTTCGCGGCGTGGATGCTCGACAACGGCCTGCTGGAGGAGCCGGTCGTGCCCGCCGAGGCGGTCGACCCCGGCTTCCTGCCCGAGGAGCCCACCTGAGGGGCACCTGCCGGTGATCGCGCCAGGCCCCGCGCAGCACGCTGCGCAGGGCCCGGCGGGCGAGGCGGTGGCCGGCCTGGGGGCCGCCCCGCCGGTGGGATCATCGGCTGCCCCGGGCCCGGCTTGACCAAGGGACGGCAAGGCCGGCACGGGGGGCCGGGGGCCCGCGCCCGCTACCATCGCCGTCGTGATGATCGGCCGGGCGGAGTTCGAGGACCTCGTGGCCGAGGCGATCGACGAGGTCCCGGAGCCCTTCGCCTCGGCGCTCGACGAGGTCGCCGTGGTGGTCGAGGAGCGCGGGCCGCGCGACATGGGGCCGCTGTACGGCCTCTACCAGGGCATCCCCCTGTCCGAGGGCCCTCCCCCCTCGGGGGCCCTCCCGCCACGGATCTCGGTCTACATGCACCCGCTGCTCGAGCAGTGCTCGACCGAGGACGAGATCGTGGAGCAGGTGCGCATCACGGTCCTGCACGAGCTGGGCCACCACCTGGGCTTCGACGAGGACCGCCTCGACGAGCTCGGCTACGGGTGAGCCTGCTCGACGCCATCGCCTCGCGCCGCAGCCTCGGGCGCGTGCGCCCCGACCCGGTCCCGCGCGAGACCGTCGAGGAGCTGTTGGCGGCGGCGGTCTCGGCCCCGAACCACCACCTGACGGCCCCGTGGCGCTTCGTCGTGCTCGCCGGGGACGCGCGCCGGGAGGTCGGTCAGGCGCACGCCCGCGCGGTCGCGCGCGCCAAGCCCGATCTGCCCCAGGCGGGCCTGGAGAAGGAGGCCGCCCGCCTGGAGCGGGCCCCCGTCGTGGTCGCGGCCGTGGTACTGGGCGCCGACGACCTCGTGCGCGCCCGTGAGGACCGCGACGCCGTGGCCGCCGCCATCGAGAACATGCTGCTCGCGGCCCACGGCCGCGGGCTCGGGGCGATGTGGCGCACCGGCGAGATGGTCAACGAGCCCGAGGTGCGCGAGGCGCTCGGGCTCGGCCCGGGCGACGCGATCGTCGGGTTCGTGTACCTCGGCCACCCCGCCGGGCCGCCCCCAGAGCGCCCGCCGCGCCCGGGCATCGACGAGGTCGCCGAGTGGCGCGGCTGGTGAGGGGCCGGGTACGGTAGCTCCATCGCCGAGACCGTCGCAGACCAGGTCTTCACGCGGGTCGAGACCCTGATGTCCGAGGAAGCCGTGCCGTCGCGCGCCGCGGCGATCCGGCTCGTGGCCGACGAGATGGACCGCTCCGTGTCGGCGACCTCCTCCGCCTACTACGCGGGCGCCCGCAAGGCCCGCGACGCCGCGCCGGCCGAGGCGTCCACCGACGCGCCCGCCCGTTCCGGCCGCCCGTCGTCGCGGCGTGAGTCGTCGGCGCTCTATGCGGAGATGCTCCCCCTCGTGGAGGCCGGCGCGACCGTCGAGCAGGCGGCGCGCCGCTTCGGCGGAGACGAGGAGCACGCGGAGGAGATCGCGGCCGGCTTCACCCGGTGGCTCGCCCGCCAGGAGGGGGACGAGGCGCCCGGCCCCGGTGCCGATGTGGCCGCGCTGGAGGCCGAGATCCGCGACCTGCGCAGCGAGCTGGCCCGCGTGCGGGAGGCGATCGCCCGCGCGCGGGCGGCGCTCGAATCGGCCGCCGGGTAGCGCGCCCTCAGGCGGGCCGCGCCGGGGCGTCCTCGAGCCCCGAGATGGCCAGGCTGGCCTCCCCGCCGTAGCGCTTGTTGAGGTTGATGATGATCGCCGTCATGCCCTCGAGGATGAGGGCGTTGGCGAGCGGCCCCGCGTCGAGCGCCCGCGTCCCCGGGATCGACTCCGTGAGCGCGATGACGGCCTCGCGGGCCTCGCGGCTCTTCCCGCAGACGAGCACGTCGGCGTCGAGGTGGTGACGGGCCTGGAGGCCGGCCGCGGGCAGGTTGTTGTAGGCCACGACGACCTTGGCCTCGGGGGCCAGCGCCTGGATGCGCGCCCCGGCGGAGCCGGAGGGCAAGTCCTGCTCGGCGATCGCACCGCTTTTCCCAAACCTGAGAGCGTTCACAACAGAGATCAGCACCTTGCCCGCGAGCGCGTCGGCCATCGGCGGGATGGTGGCCTCGACCCCCTCCCACGGGATCGACACGATCGCGAGCTCGCCCTCCTGCGCTGCGGCGACGTTCTCGCGGGGCGTGAAGGTCCCTTCCGGCAGCGCCTCGGCCAGGTCCGCCGCGGCCTGGTCGGCCCGCTCCTGGCTGCGCGAGCCCACGACGATCTCGTGGCCCGCGGCCGCGAAGTTGATGGCGAGGCCTTTCCCCAGGGGACCGGTGCCACCGAAGATGGCGATCTTCACGTTGTATCTCCCGTCTCAGTCGTCGCCGGCCCGGCGGCGGGCGGCGGCGAGCGTGTTGGCCAGCAGGTAGGCGATGGTCATGGGGCCGACGCCACCGGGAACCGGGGTGAGCCACCCGGCGGCCGCCCGCGCCTCGTCGCCCGCCACGTCCCCGACGAGGCCGGCGTCGGTGCGGTTGATGCCGACGTCGATCGACGGCCGCGCCCGGCTTGATCCAGTCGCCCCGGATCATCTCGGGCCGGCCGACCGCCGCCACGAGGACGTCGGCGCGCCGGCACAGCCCTGGCAGGTCGCGGGTGCGCGAGTGGGCCACGGTGACGGTCGCGCTGCGCGACGTGAGCAGCAGGGCCATCGGCTTGCCCACGATCAGGCTGCGCCCCACCACCACGGCCTCGGCGCCCTCCAGCTCGACGCCCGCGCGGTCGAGCAGCCACATGATCCCCGCCGGCGTGCACGGCACCGAGCCCGGCTCTCCCCGGATGAGGCGGCCGAGGTTGATCGGGGAGAAGCCGTTGACGTCCTTGTCCGGGTGGATGCGGTTGGCGATCGCCACCTCGGAGAGCTGGTCCGGGACCGGCAGCTGCACCAGCATCCCGTCGACCGCGTCCTCCGCGTTCAGCTCGTCGATGAGGGCGTCGAGCTCGGCCTGGGTGGTCTCGGCGGCCAGCACCACGCGGCGCGAGACCATGCCAGCCTCCTCGGCCGCCCGCGCCTTGCCCGCCTGGTAGATCTCGGAGGCCGGGTCGTCCCCCACCTGGATCCCGACGAGGCCGGGCGCCCGGCCGTGGCGGTCGCGGAAGGCCGCGACCCCCTCGGCGACCTCCGCGCGCAGCTCGGCCGCCGCCGCCTTCCCGTCGATGATCGTCGCGGTCGCGGCCATCAGCTCGACACCACCTTCCTCATCGGAGCGGCGCCTGCCATCAGGCGCCGCTCGGCGCCGTCCTGCGCGAAGCGGACCCGCACCAGCTCCCCGCCGCTCTCGATCGCCGTCACGACCCCCTCGCCGAACGTGGCGTGGAGCACGTTGTCGCCGGTCTCCAGCGACGGACGGCCGCCGCCCGAGCCCGCGCCGGCGAGCGACGGCGACGCGCGGCGCGCGCCGGGGGGCTCGGCGAGGCAGTCGGGCGGGATCTCGGCGAGGAAGCGGGAGGGCAGGCGGTAGTCGCGCCCACCGTGCATCGCCCGGCTCTCGGCGTGGGTCAGCACCAACGTCCGGCGCGCTCGCGTGAGGCCCACGTAGAAGAGGCGGCGCTCCTCCTCCAGGGCCTCGGGCGTGTCGGAGCGCGCGTGCGGGAAGAGCCCCTCCTCGAGGCCGGTGATCAGGACCGTGTCGAACTCCAGCCCCTTCGCGTTGTGGATCGTCATCAGCGTCACGGCGCCCGCGGACTGGTCGACGAGGTCGGCGTCGGCCTGCAGCGCGACCCCCTCGAGGAATCCCGCGAGGGTGGGCTCCTCGTCCGAGGCCTCGTACTCGGCGCCCACGCGGACCATCTCGTCCAGGTTCTCGACCCGCCCCTGTGCCTCGAAGGTGCCCTCGGCGACCAGCGCCGCGCGCAGTCCCGAGCGGTCGAGTACCTGCTCCAGCATCCGGTCGAGCGGGCCTCCGGCCGCGGCCTGTGCCCTGACGTCCTCGACCAGCCGGGCGGCCTCGCCGAGCGCGCGGCGCTGGGCCGGCTGGAGCCCCGCGACCTCGTCCGCGCGCCCCAGGGCGTCGGCGACCGGGACCCCGCGCTCGGCCGCGAACGCCTGGAGCTTGGCGACGGCGCCCGGCCCGATCCCCCGTTTCGGCGCCCCCAGCATGCGGGCCAGGCTGACGGCGTCGGCGGGGTTGGCGGCCACGCGCAGGTAGGCGAGCAGGTCGCGGATCTCGGCGCGCTCGTAGAAGCGCGGCCCGCCGACGACGATGTAGGGCACCGACCGGCGCACGAGCTGATCCTCGACCGCGCGGCTCTGCGCGTTGGTCCGGTAGAAGACCGCCACGTCCGAGAGGCTCAGGCCGCGGCCGAGCGCCCGGTCGATCTCCGACGCCGCGACCCGCGCCTCCTCGTGCTCGTCGCGACAGGACATCGCGAGGATCGGGTCGCCGTCGCCGAGCGCGGTCCAGAGCCGCTTCGGGTGGCGGTGCGGGTTGTGCGACACGACGGCGTTCGCCGCCCGCAGGATGACGCCGGTGGAGCGGTAGTTCTGCTCGAGGGCGATCACGCGGGCGTCGGGGTAGTCGCGCTCGAAATCGAGGATGTTGCGCACGTCGGCACCGCGCCAGGAGTAGATGCCCTGGTCGTCGTCGCCCACCGCGACCACGTTGCGATGCGGCTCGCCCAAGGCCCGCACCAGGCGGTACTGGGCGTGGTTCGTGTCCTGGTACTCGTCGACCAGGACGTGCTGGAAGCGCTCCTGCCAGCGCTCGCGGACGACCGGGCTCGACTCCAGGAGCTCGGCCGTGACCATCAGCAGGTCGTCGAAGTCCATGGCCCCGTTGGCGCGCAGGGCGTCCTGGTAGCGCCGGTAGGCGCGGGCGACGATCTCGTCCTGGAAGGACGACGCGCCGAGGTCGTCGGGCCCCTCCAGGCGGCTCTTGGCGTCGGAGATGCGCGCCTGGACCATCTTCGGGGAGACGCGCTTCGGGTCGACCTCGTCCTCCACCAGGCAGCGCCGGATCAGGCGCAGCTGGTCGTCGGCGTCGTAGATCGAGAAGTCGCGCGCGTAGCCGGCCTCCTCGGCCTCCCGGCGCAGGATGCGCACGCACGCCGAGTGGAACGTGCAGGCCCAGATGGCCCGTGCCCGGGGCCCGACCAGCCGCGCGATGCGGTCGCGCATCTCGCCCGCGGCCTTGTTGGTGAAGGTGATCGCGAGGACGGCGTGGGGGGCCACCCCCACCTCGCCGATCAGCCGCGCGACCCGGTGCGTCAGCACGCGCGTCTTCCCGCTCCCCGCACCGGCCAGCACGAGGAGCGGCCCGTCCCCGTGGACGACGGCCTCGCGCTGCGGGGGGTTGAGGCCGTCGAGGAGCTCCGTCACCGGAGAAATCCTATCCGAGGGTTCCGACGCAGCCCCGCAGGGAACCGTGGGATCGGTGAGCGTCGACGCATCCCTCCATCCGCCCGCCGCGCGCCTCCTGCCCGGCCGCCGCGCGCTCGTCACCGGCGCCAGCTCGGGCATCGGGAAGGGCGTCGCCCTGGAGCTCGCCGCTCACGGCGCCGCCGTCGCGATCGTCCACCTCTCAGGCCGCGGGGACGCCGACGCGGTGGTCGAGGCGATCCAGGCCGCGGGAGGCGAGGCCGTCGCGGTCGGGATGGACGTGAGCCGTGAGGACGACGTCCGGCGCGGCTTCGAGGAGGCGACCGCCGCCATCGGGCCGCTCGACCTGGTCGTCAGCAACGCGGGCGTGCAGGACCCGCACCTCATGGTCGACATGAGCCTCGAGGACTGGGAACGGGTCGTGGGGGTCAACCTCACCGGGAGCTTCCTGGTCTGCCGCGCGGCCGCCCAGGCGATGCTCGCCCATGGCCGCGGCGGCGCGATCGTCGTGGTCAGCAGCGTCCACGACCGCATGCCGTGGGAGCGCTTCTCCCATTACGCCGCCTCGAAGGGCGGCGTCAAGCTGTTCGTGGAGTCCATCGCCAAGGAGCTCGCGCCCCACGGGATCCGGGTCAACGCCGTCGCCCCCGGGGCCATCGCCACGCCCATCAACGAGCACCTCCAGGGCGACGAGGAGGCTCGACGCCGGGTCGAGGCCCAGATCCCCATGGGCCGGATGGGGCGCGTCGACGAGGTCGCGCCCGCCGTCGCCTGGCTCGCGTCCCAACAGGCCTCCTACGTCACCGGCGCGACCCTGCTCGTCGACGGCGGCATGACGCTCTACCCGCCGGGCTCGGGCTAGGACGGAGCTTGCACGGCGCCGGCGAGGGATGATGAGCTCGCCGGGTGGATCTCGATGCGGAGCTCGTCTTCCGGCAGCGCATCATGAGCGAGCTCGCCGGCCGGTTGACCGAGACCGACACAATCACCCGCGCCGAGCTCAGCAGTTTCCCCATCGGTGCCGGCGAGCGTTGGAGGCTCATCGACGCGAGCAGGGGGATCCGGAATCCCCTGGAGCTCCAGGGGTCGCTCTCCATTGGTGAGCAACCCCGGTCGGGCCCTACGACGACCGATACGACGACGCCGGGCTCTTCCGCTACTCGTACCGGAAGGGCTCCATCGAGGGCGACAACACGAAGCTCCGACGGGCCATGACGCTGCAGCTTCCGATCATCCTCTTGAGGAAGATCCAGACCCGGCTCTGTACATGCCCGTCTTTCCCGTCTACGTCGTCGCTGACGATCATCCGGAGCCGCGAGTTCGTCCTCGCGCTCGAGGAGGACGCTCCTCGAGCTGGTCATGGCGACCCCAGCCATCCGACCGATCGCCTTCAGCGCCGCTACGCGGAGCGCGCTGGCCTGGGCGCGCCTCCACCAACCTGAGTTCCGGGTCCGAGTCCTCGCGCGCGTACCGCACGACCTGCTCGGTTTGTCGTCTCCGGCGACGCGTCCTGCTCGATGCCGCGCACATCGTCAAGCGACCGCGAGGAGCGTGGGGAGCCGGTGACTCCCAACGGCCTCAGCCTCTGCAAGATCCACCACGCTGCCTACGATCAGAACCTGCTCGGCATCACGCCTGACTACCAGGTGCAGCATCAACGACGAGCGTGCTCCACGAAGACCGACGGCCCGATGCTCGCAGCACGGCCTGCAGGAGATGCACGGGCGGACGATCATCGTTGCCACGCCGCCCCGCCGACCGGCCCGACCGCAAGCCGCCTCCACCGCGCGCTACCAGGAGTTTCTAACGAGCCTCGTGAGCCGGCTAGATCCCCGACCCCGGGTTGAGCCCCAGGATCGAGGCGATCTCCTCCTGGACGGTGGGGAGGCAGTCCTCGTCGTCGTCGGCCTTGGGCTCGGGGACGCGCCCGGCGCGCAGGTCCTGGACCTCGCGCTCGAGCTCGCCGACGCGCCGCACCAGGCACGCGAGGGCCTCGGCCACCGGGTCCGGCAGGCGGGTGTGCTCGATGTCCGGGTGGTGGACGTCGCGCGGCACGCGCTGGCCGTTGACGATCACCGGGCGCCCCGGGTTGCCGACGACGGTGGAGTTCGCCGGCACGTCCTTGATCACGATCGAGCCCGCCCCGACCTTCGCGCCCTCACCGATCACCACGGGGCCGAGCACGCGCGCCCCGGTGCCGACGATGACGCCGTCCTCCACCGTCGGGTGGCGCTTGCCGGTCTCCTTCCCGGTGCCGCCCAGCGTGACCCCCTGGTAGATCGTGACGTCCTCGCCGATCTCCGTGGTCTCGCCGATGACCACGCCCATCCCGTGGTCGATGAAGAAGCCGGGCCCGATGCGAGCGCCGGGGTGGATCTCGATCCCCGTCAGGAAGCGCGAGAGCTGGCTCACCAGCCGCGCGGGCAGCCGGAGGTCTCGGAGGTACAGAGCGTGCGCCGCCCGGTGCATCCAGAGCGCGTGGAGGCCCGGATAGCAGAGCAGGACCTCCGCCGTCGACCGGGCCGCCGGATCGCGCTCGCGCGCGGCCTCGACGTCGCGGGAGAAAGACCGCGCTCGCCGTCCGGATCCCGGCGGCGAGCCGCTGGCGACGTCGCATGCGGGCTAGTATAGGCGCCCCTCGGCAGGAGGCGCCCACCGCTGAAACGGCAGAGGCTCAAGCTCACGTTTCCCGAGCCGCTCATCCAGGAGCCGATCATCTACTCGCTGGCCAAGCGCTTCGACATCGTGACGAACATCCGCCGGGCGGACGTCCGCGACACCACCGGTTGGGTGATCCTGGAGGTGACGGGGACCGAGCAGCGCCTCGAGGAGGCCCGGCGCCACCTGGAGGGGATCGGCGTGCGCGTGGACGACCTGGAGGCCTACCTCGAGTAGCGTCGCCGTCGCCGGGGCGTCGTGCCAGCCGGGGCCGTCCGCCACGGCGCGCGCCCTGCGCCTCGAGGGGCTGCGCGCCGACGGGCCCGAGGCCCTGCGTTCGCTCCTGGCGCAGCTCCCCGACCCCCCCTGGGACGCCGAGGTCGCCGACGGCGATCCCCTCGCCACGATGCTCGCGGCCGAGGGGTTCGAGCCCTACGCGCGCGTCGCGGTGATGGCGCGCCCGATCGAGGGGCTGCCCCGGCCGCCATTCGTGCCGGGCGTCGCCGTCGAGCCCTACCGCAACGACTGGGCCGAGGAGTTCGCCGCGGTCGAGGCGGCCGCCATGCAGGGGCTCGCCGCGTTCGCGGAGATGGGCCAGCCGACGGGCTACGAGAGCGCCGAGGGCTTCGACGCGATGGTCGCCGCCCGCGAGCAGGGCGCCGGCCTGCGGGGGTTCGCCCAGGCGATGGTCCCGGAGGGCTGGATCAACTGGATGGGCGTCCATCCGGACGCGCGCAGGCGCGGGATCGGCCGCCTGCTCGTGGCCGAGCTCGCGCGCCAGGTCGGCGAGGCACGGGGAACCCACCTGGCCGCGCTGGTCGAGGCCGACGGCGACGGCCAGGCGTTCCTGCGCGCCCTGGGCTTCAAGGAGCGCGGCGCCCGCCGCAGCCTGATGATCCGCCGCCGGCGGCTCCGGCGCAGCCGTGCGGTCCCAGCCGGCCAGGGCCTGATCTGCCGGGCCCGCAGAGCCGGTCCGCATTCCGCGAACAGCGGCGTCGTGAGGTAGCGCTCGCCGGTGTCGCAGAGGAAGGTCACGATGGTCTTGCCGGCCGACTCGGCGCGGCGCGCGACCTCGAGCGACGCCCAGACGTTGGCCCCCGCGGAGATGCCGACGAGGATGCCCTCCTCGCGCGCCAGGCGGCGGGCCATCTCGAAGGCGTCGTCGGCCTCACAGACGATCACCTCGCCGTAGGCGTCGGTGTCGAGCACCCCGGGGACGAAGCCCGCCCCGATGCCCTGGATCTTGTGCGGCCCCGGCGCGCCGCCCGACAGCACGGGCGAGTCGACCGGCTCGACCGCGATGGCGGTGAAGCCGGGGCGGCGCTCGGCGAGGATCTGAGCGACCCCGGTGATGGACCCGCCGGTCCCCACCCCGGCGACCAGCACGTCCACCTCGCCGTCGGTGTCGGCCCAGATCTCCTCGGCGGTCGTCAGGCGGTGCACCTCGGGGTTGGCCGGGTTCTCGAACTGCTGCGGGATGAAGGACCCCTCGATCTGGGCGGCGATCTCCTCGGCGCGGGCGATCGCGCCGCGCATGCCGTCGGCCCCCGGGGTCAGGACGAGCTCCGCGCCGTAGGCCCGCAGGAGCGTGCGGCGCTCCACGGTCATCGTCTCGGGCATCGTGAGGACGCATCGGTAGCCCTTGGCGGCGCAGACGAACGCCAGGGCGATGCCCGTGTTCCCGGAGGTGGGCTCGACGACCACCGACTCGCCCGGCACCAGGTCGCCGGAGGCCTCGGCGGCCTCGACCATCGACAGCCCGATGCGGTCCTTGACCGACCCGGCCGGGTTGAACGACTCCAGCTTCCCGAGGATCACCGCCCCCGAGCCGTCGGAGATGCGGTTCAGGCGCACGAGCGGCGTGCGCCCGATGAGGTCGGTGATCGAGTCGGCGATCGGCACCCGGGGCACCCTACCATCGCCCCCGGCAGGGGCGTGTCAGCTCAGCGCGGCGCGGGCGAGGGCGCCCAGGTCGGCCTCGGGACGGGCCCCGAAATGGGAGATGACCTCCGCCGCGGCGACGCCGCCGAGGCGGGCGCAGTCCGGGAGCGGCAGGCCGCGGGTCAGGCCGTGGAGGAAGCCCGCGGCGTACAGGTCGCCGGCGCCGGTGGTGTCGACCACGCGGTCCACCCGCGCCGCGGGGACCTCGTGGAGCTCGCCGTCCGTCACGACCACGCTGCCGCGCTCCGAGCGCGTCACGACGGCGATCTCGCAGCGGCCGCGCACCGCCGCCACGGCCGTCTCCAGGCTGGAGGTCTCGTAGAGGGCCGTGAGCTCGCGCTCGTTCGCGAAGAGCACGTCAACGTCGCCGTCGACGAGCTGCCGGAACTCGTCGCGGTGGCGCTCCACGCAGAAGGGGTCGGACAGGGTGAGCGCCACGCGCCTGCCGGCCCCCTTGGCGGCGGCCATGGCCACGCGGAACGCATCCTTGGCGCGGGGCGGGTCCCAGAGGTAGCCCTCCAGATACGTCACCGCGGCGCGGGCGGCGAGCGCCGTGTCGACGTCCTCGGGCCCCAGCTCGGCGGACGCGCCGAGGTAGGTGCACATCGTCCGCTGGGCGTCGCCCGTGACGAGGATGAGGCAGCGTGCGGTCCCGGGCCCGTCGTCCGCGGGCGGCGTGTCGAAGGCGACCCCGGCGGCTCGGATGTCGTGGGCGAAGATCCGCCCGAGATCGTCGTCGCGGACCTTGCCGACGTACGCGACGCGGCTCCCCAGCGACGCCGCCCCGGCGACGGTGTTGGCGCACGAGCCGCCCGACACCTCGACACCGGGGCCCATGCGCGCGTAGAGCAGGTCGGCACGCTCGGCGTCGATGAGCGTCATCGCGCCCTTCGGCAGGTCGTGCTCGGCCAGGAACGCCTCGTCGGCGTGCGCCAGCACGTTGACGATCGCGTTCCCGATGCCCAGCACGTCGAGCGGCTCCGTCATCCGATCCCTCCATCGATGAGCCGGGCGATCCTACGGTCCGGTTACGGGGCCGTGAAGTCCCCACGCCCTCGTCCACAGGCTGTGGACTCGCCGGGCCCACGTGAGCGAGACCGAGCCCGAGACCCGGGCCTCGGAGGCGTATCCTCTGCTGAGACCGCCCGCGAGCGGTGCGCGTGAACGAGGACTCCATGACCAACCCCCGCAGCTCCGGCGGGGTCGCTCTCGAGGCGAAGAGCTCAAACAGCGAGGCGCGCGGCGCCCCCGGCGCACTCGTGCTCGACCTGCTCGACTGGCTCGCTCGGGAGCCCCGCACCCATCGGGAGACGATCCAGACCTGGGGCAGCCACTGCCCGCGGATCACACCATGGGAGGACGCCCAGGAGTCGGGCCTGGTCCAGGTGACGCGCAACCGCGCAACCGACGGGCCGCCCTCCGTCGTCCTGACGAGACGGGGCCGGGCAGCGCTCGAGGACGCCCGCGCGACCCGCCGGGGCGCGCTGCGCCGGTAGGCCACCCCAGCATCGCGCATTGTGTGGTTCGCGATCAGTCCGCTGGCGCTCCGTGCCGCCGGCCCGGCGAGGCTCGACGACCTGAGCGCGAGACCCTTCATGCCCCGCGACGAGGCCCCCGAGCGACGTCCGCTCGAGCCCGGAAGTTCATCGTCCACTCCCCGTCGGCCCATCGGGCGCGAAGCCGGTAGCAGCCCTGCGACGGCAGGCGGACCGCGCCGGCCATGAAGTGAACCCCGAGCCGTTTCTCCTGTCCCCCGCCCAACCCGTAGGCGGCGGCGATCTGCGCGACGTCCACGCGGAGCAGGCGCGTCCAGCGCTTGCGTCCAGGGGCGGGGGGCACGTTCCACAGGAACCCAGGCACCCCGTCCGACAGCCGGGCGACGTCGATCTCGAGGCGCTCGATGCCTCGGCGGGGGAGGAACCACCAGAGCTTGCCGTCCCAGACGCCGGGCTCGTAGCGGTCGACGTGCAGGACCGCCCTCCGTCCGTAGTACGGCCCCGTCGTGAATGGCGGCTGGCGGACCTGGGACGGGACGTAGGTCGGCCCGGACGGGAGGTCCGTCCGCTTCGTCCGTGGCGTCGTACAGCCGGTGGTCTCCGGAGACGCCGACTCGACCGTCTTCGCCTTCAAGGCCGAGGCGTCTTCACCAGTGCACCCGCCGGCGATGCCAGCAGCCAGAGCCAGTGGCGATGGCCAGACCAGCGGCGAAGGTGAAGCGGGCGTCCAAGGTCCTTGAAGAAGGAGGACCGAACGTAGCAGCAGCCCAGGGAGCGCAGACTCGCCCGGGTCCTCGGATGAACGATGAGGCCGAGAGCTTCCTTCGTGAGCTTCGATTCCGTGTGTCCCGTGCGTCTTAGACAGCACGAACGAACGGAAGGAAGCTGGTCATGAACGCACAGCAGAAGATCGCGGTCACGGGCGCAACGGGTCGCGTGGGAGTCACCGCGAGCTGCTCGAGGGCTCCGGCCACGAGGTCGCCTCGTGCGAACGGCGTCACGTCATCACCGGCGAGGGTCTCGAGGCAGCCCTGGCGGGTGTAAACACGATCGTCGACACCGCCACCGGCCCCTCCCCCGACAGGGACGCCGCAACCCAGTTCTTCGCCACTGCCGCTCGCAACCTGGAGGAGGCCGGCGAGCGTGCGGGCGTGCGCCGGATCGTCGGTGTGTCCATCATCGGCTGCGACCGCTTCACCGCGGCTCCTACGGCGGCTACCCGCCGCGAAGGTCACCCAGGAGCGGGCGCTCCTCGACGGGCCGATCCCGGCGCGGATCCTGCGCGCGGCGCAATTCACGAGTTCGTCGGCCAGTTGCTCGACTGGGGCACGCAAGGCGACGTCGCCTACGTCCCGGCGATGCGGACGCAGCTGGTCGCCGCCCGGAACGTCGCCGAGGCTCTCGCCGACCTCGCGACGAGGATGGATGCCGCCGAGCCCGGATCCGCTCTCCCCGAGATCGCCGGTCCACGGGTGGAGAGGCTCGTCGACGCTGGCAGCGTCTGCTCGCCGCACGCCGCGGCAGTAGCGCAGGTCGAGGAGACCAGCGACCCCGACGACCCGGATCGCGACCTGTTCGCCGGCGACGGCCTGCTGCCTGGCCCGCTCGCGAAGCTCGCCGTCCGACGTTTGAGGACGCTGGACTCTCAGGCCGCGGGCGAAAGGGGCGCTCGCCCGGATCGTGCAGTAGCCCCTCGGCACTGATGGAGCTGCGCCGGAGCGGAAACGTCCGCCTGGGCGGGGAGAATGCGGGCCAGTCCGTTGCGCCGCGCCCACGACCCTAACGCCGGCGCCGCCGCGGCATCTAGGCAACCGGAGATTCGGCGAAGTACGTCGCTAGCCGCTCGCGCTTGTCTCGGCGGGCCCTCACGAACGAGTCCCCGAAGGCCTTCAGGGTGCTGGCCACGCTCACAATCGCCGAGATGGGGTCCATTTCGTGCCCACCGTATGCCGGGCGGCGGCGTGTCGCTAGCGCGAGTTATCCCAGGCCCTCTTCAGATCGCTCGTCCTCGGGGAGGCGCGAGTAGAGCAGCGAGTTGACCCGTTTACCGCGGATGACCTTCAACGAGCGGAGCAACCCTTCGTAGCGGTAATGCGCTTTCTCGGCCACACGGACACGAAGGCGAGTTCTCAGGTGCGATCGACAGCTGGAGGCGTGCGAGCCCAAGCGTCGAGAACGCCGCACGCCGAGAGGAGACGGACGACCTCCGGCGCGATCCCGCGACCGCGTGCGGCCGGTGCGGCCACATAGGCAATCTCGCCGATGTCGAGCTCCGCGGCTTGCGGGGCGCGCAGAAAAAGGAGGATCTCGCCGAGGTACCCGGCGTCAACCTGGTCGACGATCGCGAAGTGCAACAGCATTCCGCGACGCCGCTGCGCCTCGAGGAAGCGCGCCATTGTGCCCCGGCCGGGAACGGAATCGGGTTGACCCAGCGTGCGGCTTCGCGATCTGCGCGCGCCGCGACAGCGGCGTCGAAATCGCGAGCGCGAAAGCGTCGGAGGACGAACGTTTTGCCTGGAGCGGAGGATCGGGATAGAGGATCGCCGGCACAGGCCGATCGTAAGGCGCGTGCGACCTCGACGCGACACTCGGACGGTCTCGAGGCCTGGCTCTCGCTCGTCCGCCGGAACAGCACGCCTGCGACTCCAGCGAGCGACGAGCCGTGCGCGCGACGCGCGCCGTGGGACGATCTTGGGACGATCGCGCCTCGAAAGCGGCCCTAGCGCGGCTGCGCGACCCGCGGCGACTCGACGCGAAACCGCGCTGTTTGCAGCGGAAAAGCGCCCCTCGCGCCCGAAGCGGCGCTAGATGTGGAACATCGGCGCGCTCTGGATGCGCGCCTCGCGCTCCACCATGTCGGCCACGGTCAGGCCCGACAGCAGCTCGGCCAGGCTGGCCCGGGCCTCGGCCCAGACCGACTCGGCGCCCTCGGAGGAGCGCTGGCCGCCGGCCGGGGACGTGAGCCGCCCGTCGACCGTCTCGACGACCTCCAGGATCGTCACCTCGGCCGGCGCGCGGCGGAACGAGTAGCCGCCCTTGACCCCTCGCTGGCTCTGGAGGATCCCGGCCCGGCGGAGCCCGGCGAACAGCTGCTCCAGGAAGTGGAGGGGGATCTCCCGCGCCTCCGCGACCTCGAGGATCGGAACCGGCGCCGCCGACCCGCGCTGGGCCAGCTCCGTCAGCGCCAGAACCGCCGAGCGGCTCTTCTCGGTGATGGTGATCAGGACGGCTCCGAAAACCTCGTGGGTTACGGAGTTTAGCCCACGAGCCTCGCCAGAGCCGCTCCGGCCCCGCTATTCCTCCATCAGCAGGGGGTTCTCGTGGCCCTCGCGGCGCACGGGGGGTGCGGTGCCCTCGCCGCGCCGCTCGCGGAGCTGGAAGTAGCGCTCGAGGAGGTCGATCCAGGCGTCGAGGTCGCCGACCATGAACTCGTAGACGCACTCGTCGGTGTGCAGGAGCATGCGCGGCCGCCGGCCGCCCCGCGGCGGGGTCCCCGGGGCGAGCGGGAAGCGCTCGATCGCCCGCACGTCCTCCAGCATGATCTGGCGGCGCTTGGCGAGGAGCGCCGTGTCGAGGAGCGTCGGGACGAACACGAGCCGCTCCTCGGTGAGGATGAGGTCGCCGTGGCGCGCCAGCCAGCCGTTCTGCAGGTCGGCGCCGGTGCGCTTGAGCACCTTCTCCTCCGCCCGCGGCTTGTCGGCGTGCGGGAGGCGCGGGAGCCGGCCGCCCGGCCCGTCGGCCTCCGCCGCCATCAGGCGCCCTCCCCTACTCGAACCGCTGGCGATTCTCCCATACGTTGAGCCGCTCCTTCACCGAGTCGAGCCAGTCGTCGAGGCCCCTGTGGAACACGAAGTCGTAGCTCCGCGAGGTGGTGAGCAGGCGCATGCGCGGCGCCTTGCCTCCGGGGAGCGCCGCGTCCACCTCGGCGGGATGGCGCTCGACGGCCGTGATGTCGGCGAAGCTTATCGTGAGGCGCTTGGCGAGGAGCAGGCGCTCGAGCGGCGAGGGAGTGAACGACAGGTGGTCGTCGTGGAGGCGCAGCAGGCCCCCGCGGGCGAGCCAGCCGTTGTTCAGCGACGCGAGCGTGCGGCGGTGGCAGCCCTCCTCCAGCTCCCGCGGCCCGTCGCGGGCCTCGATGAACACCGCGTCCCAGCGGTCTGGGTCGTAGTCGTCCGGGCGTCGCGAGTCTGGCAACGGTCACCGCCGGGCCGGTCGGGGCGTGGGCTGACGATACACCCGGCTCCGTCCGAGGGCACCGCTAGCGTGTTCCTCCCATAGGGCAACCCGTTCCGGGGGATCCCTCTGGACACGTACAGCGCCTGGCTCGCCGACTTCCGTCGCCGCCTCGCCCAGCACGACGCAGGGGTCGATGCACTGGCCCGCGACCTCGCCTCCCGCACCCCCTGGACCGTCCGCGCGTCCGGCTCGCGCGAGTTCCGCCGCCCGCCGCTGAGGGCCGGCCGGCCGCCGGACGTCTTCTGCGAGGTCCAGCCCGGGAGCGCCATCTGCTTCGAGGTGGAGCTGCCCGAGACGCTCGTGCGCCGCCCCACGCTCGCGCGGCTGCGGGCGCTGAGCGAGGTCGTGGACGTGGAGCCGCGCGTCGTCCTGGTCGGCGCCCCCTGGGACCACGAGCGCCAGATCGCCGAGACCGAGCGGATGCTGCGGCGGGCGGGCCTCGACGTCAGGGTGGCCGCGATCGCGCCGGCCGAGGCCACGATCACGGGGGCCGACTGGTAGGGGGTCCGACCGGACGCGGACGGCCGTTCCCTTCCCCCTCGGCCGCCCGCCCCGCCCGAACATCCCGGGGCGCCGGTCGGACGGCGCCCCGGACGTCTGCCGCTCAGTCCAGGAACGGGATGATCAGGAGCGCCACGATGTTGGCGACCTTGATCATCGGGTTGATGGCGGGACCCGCCGTGTCCTTGTAGGGGTCCCCCACCGTGTCGCCGGTCACCGCGGCCTTGTGGGCCTCCGAGCCCTTCCCGCCGAGGTGCCCGTCCTCGATCAGCTTCTTGGCGTTGTCCCACGCGCCGCCGCCGGAGGTCATCGAGATCGCCACGAAGATGCCGGTGACGATCGTGCCGAGCAGCAGCCCGCCCAGCATCTCGCGGCCGTTGTTCACGCCGAAGATGAACGCGGTGACGATCGGGAACAGGATCGGGATCGCCGCGGGGATGAGCATCTCCCGCTGCGCCGAGGCGGTCACGATGCGCACGCACCGCGCGTAGTCGGGGCGTTCCGTGCCCTCCATGATCCCGGGCTTCTCCCGGAACTGGCGCCGCACCTCCTCCACGACCTGGCCGCCCGCCCTGCCGACCGCCTCCATGGCGAACGCGGCGAAGAGGAACGGCATCATGCCGCCGATGAAGAGCCCGACGACGACGAACGGGTTCTGGAGGGTGAAGTCGACCTCGACCGGGTTGCCCGCCTCCTCGAGGACGGAGCGCAGCTCCTCCACGTAGGAGACGAACAGCACCACCGCGGCGAGGCCGGCCGAGCCGATCGCGTACCCCTTGGTGACGGCCTTGGTGGTGTTGCCGACCGCGTCGAGCGGGTCCGTGATCGCGCGCACGCCCTCGGGGAGGTCGGCCATCTCGGCGATGCCGCCGGCGTTGTCGGTGATCGGCCCGAACGCGTCGAGCGCGACGACCACCCCGGTGAGCGAGAGCTGCGCCATCACGGCGACGCCGATGCCGTAGTAGCCGCCGAGCTCGTAGGTCGCGGCGATCGCGCCGCCGATCACCACGATCGGCAGGGCGGTCGCCTTCAGGCCCACCGCGAGGCCCGCGATGATGTTCGTCGCGTGGCCGGTCTCGGAGGCCCGGGCGATCTTCTTGACCGGCGGCCAGAGCGTGCCGGTGAAGTACTCGGTGATGGCCACGAGCGCGATGGTCACGCCGATGCCGATGACCGCGCACCAGAAGTAGTCGAGCCACTCGGCCGCGCCGGGGACGGCGTCCTCGACGCCGTCGAGCAGCCAGTAGGTGACCGGCGCGAAGCCGGCGATCGCCAGGACGGCGGCGACGCCGAGCCCGGTGTAGAGCGCCGCCGTGACCGAGCCGTTCGGCCCGACCCGGACGAACCAGGTGCCGATGATCGAGGCGATGATCGACACGCCGCCGAGCGCCAGCGGATAGACGAGGGCGTTGCCGAAGTCGGCGAGGAAGAGCGAGCCGAGGAACATGACGGCCACGGTGGTGACCGCGTAGGTCTCGAAGAGGTCGGCCGCCATGCCGGCGCAGTCGCCGACGTTGTCGCCGACGTTGTCGGCGATCACGGCCGGGTTGCGCGGGTCGTCCTCGGGGATCCCGGCCTCGACCTTCCCCACCAGGTCGGCGCCGACGTCGGCCCCCTTGGTGAAGATGCCGCCGCCCAGGCGGGCGAAGACGCTGATGAGGCTGCCGCCGAAGGCCAGGCCCACGAGCGGCTCGACGTCGGTGGCCTCCTCGCCGAGGATCAGGAAGTAGCCCGCCACGGCGACCAGGCCCAGGCCCACCACGAGCAGGCCCGTGACCGCGCCGCCCTTGAAGGCGACCCCGAGCGCGGGGCCGAGGCCCCGCTTGGCCGCCTCGGCGGTCCGCACGTTGGCCCGCACCGAGACGTTCATGCCGATGAAGCCGGCGGCCGCCGAGGCGACCGCGCCGATCAGGAAGCCGACCGCGGCCTCCCAGCCGAGGAGCGCCGAGTCAACCGCCTGGCCGAGGAGGCCGATGACGACGAAGAGCACGATCGCGACGCCCGCGATGATCGTGTACTGGCGGGTGAGGTACGCCTGGGCCCCCTCCTGCACGGCCGCGGCGATGCCCCGCATGCGCTCGTCGCCCGCGGGCTGGCGCAGCAGGTAGAGCGTGAGGCCGATGCCGTACGCGACGGCCACGAGGCCGAGCACCACGGCCAGCCAGGTTGTGTTGTCCGACAGGAAGTCGGCCAAGTGCTCCCTCCGAGATCGGGTTCACTGCGAGCGTGGTGCTCTGCCCGACCGGGAGAGCTGCTCAACCGCCTGTGCCGACGGCATCCCGGCGGGGACGCCGATCCGGCGGCGATTTCTACCACACGGGACAGGACGTCGCGGGCGGGAACCGACCTCGCACCGCCCTCTGACCGGCGTCAGCGCCTGGTTCCCGGAGGGACCCAGAGCCGGCTGGCGGGGTCGTCCGGAGGCGGCCCCTCCGGGCCCGGGGGCGGCGTCCCGCCCTCGTCCTGCGGGCGGTCGGACGGCTGCTCGACCACACGGGCGTAGGCCATCTGGAGCGCGGCGAGCGGCTCACGGAACGGCCGCACCTGCGCCGCCCCGAGCTCGCGTTCGGCGACCTCGAGCAGCGCCCGCAGGGTCTCGATCGCCTGGCGCGCCTGCCCGAGGTCGCGGGCCTCGTCGCCGCCGGGGCCGAGGCCAAGGCGGATGCCGGCCATGTCCGTGAAGGTCGCCATCGTCTGCAGCAGCAGGTCGCGCACCGGCGTGCGCGCCAGCTGCTCGGCGAAGACCGCCGCGAGCTCCTCGGGGGTGAGCTCGGGCTCCGCGCCCGGCTCCTCGGTGCTCATGCCGCCCCCGCCGCAGCCATCTCCAGGACCTCCTGGGCCGAGCGACGGGTGCGCTCCACGACCTCGGCGTGCACCGCGCGGACGTCGCCGAGCTCGGCGAGGCGCGCCGCCTGGCGCATCGCGCCGTTGCCGGCCGCGAGCATCGCGGGGACGCCGGCCAGGAATGGGCCGAGCCCCAGCGCGTCGTGCACGGGCGCCGACCACTCGAGCAAGGCCTCGATCGCCGCGGCGGTGTCCCGCTCGACGCCGCGGTCGAGGTCGATCAGGCGTCCCTCGAGGCCGTGGCGCTGGGCGCGCCAGACGTTCTCCTCGATCAGCCCCCGCGGGTGGGCGGGCAGCGTCCTGCCGGCGTCGGCATCGGCGGCGAAGGCGGCGATGCACGCCAGCGCGAGGGCCGTCACGGCGAGGGCCTCCCTCATCTCGGTCTGGCCGTCGCAGACCCGCACCTCGACCGTGCCGAAGCGGTGGTGGGGGCGCACGCTCCACCAGATCTGGGTGCTCTCGACGATCGAGCCCGTGCGCTCGAGCAGACTCGACGAACGCCGCGTAGTCGGCCCACCCGTCGAACGCGTCGGGCACGCCGCAGCGAGGGAAGCTCCTGGTGAAGATCTGCGTGCGGGTGGAGTGCAGCCGCGTCGGCCGGCCGCAGAAGACCGCGCTGTTGGCGGACAGCGCGAGCAGCTCGGGCAGCACGCTGCGCATCGCGGTCGAGACGGCCACGGCGCGATCCGCGCCGCGCACGCCCGAGTGCAGGTGCAGCGACCAGGTGTTGTTGGTCCAGGCGACGTAGCCGAGCTCGTCGTCGAGCCGGCGGTAGTGGGGGGTGTCGATGATCCGCTGCTCGGTCCAGGGGCTGAACGGGTGCACGCCGGAGATCCCGAGCGCCAGGCCGAGCCGGTCGGCGAGCGCGAGGGTCGCGAGGCGCCCCTCGACCAGCTCGCGGGCGGCGTCGGCGAAGGTGAGGTGGCGGCGCGTGCGGTACTCGATCTCGGACGCGATGAGCTCACCCGCGAGGCGGTCCCGCAGGGGCTCGTCGGCCGCCGCCATCATGTCCTCGAACCGGCTCGTGAGCTCCAGCGTCGCCGGGTCGAGGATCTGGTACTCCTCCTCGATGCCCACCGTGAAGTCGGTTGACTCCTCGAAGCGCTCGCGGACGCCGTCGAGGATGCCGCTGGAAGGGACGGTGCCGTCAGCCATCCGGCGGCGAGTGTAGCAACGGCCCCCCGGGCCCCCCGGCTGCTTGACTGGTGCCGTGGGCCCCGGCGCGACACCTGTTCTGCGCGGCGAGCGGGTGGCCCTGCGGCCGGTCGCCGAGGCCGACGTCGGGGCCCTCACCGCCATCCTCCGCGAGCCCGAGGTCGCGCGCTGGTGGGGCGACTACACCGACGAGCGCGCGCGCCGCGAGCTCACGACCGAGGCCGGGTGGGCGATCGAGGTCGACGGCCGCGTCGCCGGCTGGCTCAGCGTCACGCAGGAGACCGACCCGGACTACCGGCACGCCGCCTTCGACATCTTCCTGAGCTCCGCGGCCCAGGGTCGCGGCCTGGGCCGGGAGGCGCTGGATCTCGCGGTGCGCCACCTCGCCGCCTGCGGCCACCACCGCTTCACCATCGACCCGGCCCTGGCCAACGAGCGGGCGATCCGCTCCTACGCGGCGGTCGGCTTCCGCCCGGTCGGGGTCATGCGCGCGTACGAGCGCGGCCGCGACGGCGCCTGGCACGACAACCTGCTCATGGACCTGCTGGCTGAGGAGCTGGGGCCGGGGTCCGGTCGACCAGCTCCGCCGTGAGGTCCGGTCAGGTCAGGTAGAAGTAGAGCGCGTAGAGCAGCTCGACGGCCGGGCTCGACGTGTGGACGGTGACGTCGGAGGGGACGGTCAGGAGGGCGTCCGAGTAGTTGAAGATGATCTTCACGCCGACCGCGACGAGGTCATCGGCAACCGCCTGCGCGGCGCCCCCGGGGACGGCGAGCACGCCCACCATCACGCCGTCGTCCGCCACGACGGACGACAGCTCGTCGTAGTGGCGCACCTCGAGGTCGCCGAGGCGCATGCCCACCCGCTCCGGATCGACGTCGAAGATCGCCGAGATCCGGAACCCGTGATCGGCGAACACCCCGGACGTGGCGATCGCCTGGCCGAGGTTCCCGGCCCCGAAGAGCGCGATGTTGTGCTGCCCGGAGGTCCTCAGGATCTTGCGGATCTGCTCGATCAGCGAGTCGATGTCGTAGCCCACGCCCCGCTTGCCGAACTTGCCGAACCCGGACAGGTCGCGCCGGATCTGCGTCGGGTTGACGTTCGTGTACTCCGAGATCGCCTGTGAGGAGATGCTGCTCTTGCCCATCTTCTTCGCCTGGGTGAGCACCTGCAGGTACCGCGAGAGCCGCGCGGCCACGCCCAGCGTCAGACGATCGGTGGCCATCGCTCGCCGGCACCTCCCCCGGGACTTTGTGACATCTCGCGCAAGTTACGGCCGCGGCGGGGGCGCCGCAAGTGCCGACAGGCACAAACTTGCGCAAGCCTTTCAGTCGAGCGCGAAGGGCCCGCTCTCCTGCCGCAGCACGGTCCCGTCGGGGCCGGTGCCCGTGACCCTCACCCGGTAGGTGCCCGGGGCGACGTCGACGCCCGAGGCGAGCCGTCGGGCGACGAGGAAGCGGTAGGTGCCCGCCGGCCACGCCGAGGCCTGCTTCGTGCCGGCCACGGGCAGTGGGGCGCCACCGTCGTCGGGCAGCAGATCCAGACGCACCCCGTGCAGTCGCACGCTGCGCACGCGCGCGTCGTCGCGGCGCAGCATGCCCACCCGCACCTGCACCTCAGCCAGGCCCGAGTCGGCGCGGATCTGGGGGGTGCCGAGCGCCTCGGCCGGCGTGTGGGCCGGGCGGGAGGGGAGCAGCACCGCGCGGGCGGCGACCTCTCCCCCACCGATGCGCCGCACGATCAGCTGTCCCTGTACGGCCCCCGCGGGCAGCGTCAGGCGGAGCACGGACCGGCCCCGCGGGCGGAGGCGCGCCCCGCCGCCCTCGACCGGCGCCTCGCGGCCGCCGGTCCGCAGGACGACCATGTACCGGCCTGCGCGGCCGCTCAGGTCGGCGAGCACGATGCGGGCGACCGCGCCGGCGCCCGCCCGGCGGCCGGGATGGGCCGTGACGAGGGGCGGATCGATGCGGAGCGCGGGATCGCCGGGCGGCTGGAGGGCTCCGGCCCCCTGCCGCTGGACCGAGACGCCCTCGACCGGCATCGCCGACTGCACCAGCAGCGAGTGCACCGCCCGTGGGCCGAGCTCAGGCCGGTCGATGCGCAGTCGCAGGGCGCGTGCGGCGACCTCGGCGGCTGCCGCGCTCGTGCCCGTCAGGGCCGCCTGGCGCGGCGCCCCGTCGGGCCCGCGCCCCGGCCACGCGGCCTCGCGGGCCACCGCGGGGGCGACGAGGTCGGGCTTCTGGCGGCCGTCGGCGGTCGGGCCCCACGAGGAGAAGGACGCGACGCCCCTCGGCGCGTCCGCGGCCGCCCCGGGCTTCACGGCGACGCGCAGGCCCGGCTGGTCGGCGGCGAGCCTGGCCAGGGCCTGGCCCTGCTGCGCGCCGATCCCCAGCACCGGGATCGGCAGGCCGCCGTCGCCCGGCACACCGGGGAAGCTCGCGGGGCCCGTGACGTCCCAGACCGCGAGCGCGGCCGCTCCCGCGGCGGCCGCCTGAGCGGCCTTCTCGGCGATCGTGCCGCCTCCGCGCGCCACGACCGCGAGCGCCCCCCGCACCGCGCCGCCGCCGGGGGCGCGGTAGTGCTCAGGGGCGTCGCCGGTCGCGAGGCCGTCCGGCGCGCGCAGGAGCGCCACGGGCAGGGCCTCGTCCCCCGGCTCGGGACCCATCAGCGGCAGCGGCCCGAGCCGCGCGGCGGCGGGGCCCAGAAGGGCCTCGAGGTCGGCCGTGCGCGGGGTGGCAGGCGCCGACAGGCCGCCGGCCGCGATCGCCGACGGGGCGGCCGCCGGGCCCCCGACCGAGCCGGGACGCGAGTAGGTCGGGCCGTCGTTGCCCGCGGGGACCACGACCGTGGCGCCGACCCGGTCCGCAGCGGCCAGCGCCTGGGCCACCGGGTCGATCCCACCGCCGTCGAACCCGGCCGCCAAGCCCATCAGGATGACCTCGGCGCCGTCGGAGGGGTCGCCGTCCCCGTCCGGATCGACCGCCCGGTCGAGCGCGGCCAGGACGCGGTCGGTGCGCGCCAGCGGCCTCAGACGCCCGCCCACGGCCTCGCGGGCGACGACCCGGTAGGCGAGCAGCCGCGGCGTGCGGGCGGGCGGCAGCCCCGCCAGCGCAGCCGAGCGCAGGACCAGGCTCGCCATCTGGGTGCCGTGGCCCTCGGCGGCCGGGTCCGCGGGGTCGTAGCTCGGGTCGGGGTCCCGGTCGACGAGGTCGTCGCCCCCGATCACGGGGAAGGTGGGGCCCATCCCGCCGCCGAGCCACGGGTGCGAGGCGTCGATGCCGGCGTCGATGAGCGCGATGTGGGCGGGGTCGCGGCCGGCCGGCGCGCGGCGGGCGGGCGGGCCCGCCTCGGGCGCCGGGAGGGGTGCCGGCACCGGGGGCCCCGCGGCCTGAGCGGGCGCGAGGAACGCCACCGGCACGACCGCCCGGACCTCCGGAAGGGCCGCGAGCGACTCGAGCCGGCCGGCGGGCAGGCGCACCCCGATCGCGTTCACGAGCACCCGCGACCGGAACGTCACCGTCGCGCCGAGGCTCGCCAGCACCGGGTCGAGCGCCTGCTGGCCCGCGGTCACCGTCTGCGCGGCGGCGGCGCGGTCCGCCGGCGCCGCGGCGGCGGCCGGGGGGCCGGCCAGCAGCAGGATGGCCGACTCGGTGTCGCCGGGAGCGGGCAACTGCGGCGTCCGGTGGGCCTCGAGGGTGTCCCGCCAGCCGGCGGCCGCGTCGAGCGCCGCGCTCCTCAGCGCCGCCGTGCCGGGCGGCGGCGGCGCGCCGGCCGGGACCGCCTGCCCTGCCACCGTGGCGGGGGCTGCCGCGAGGACCGCGACGAGCCCGACCGCGATCGGCGGCCTGCGACGGCGGCGGGCGCTCACGCGGCGATCCCCCCGGGGGGCGCGGTCGCGGTCGCGTCGAGGCCCAGGTAGTCCGGCCACGGCACCGGATCGGCGAACTGGGCGGCCGCGCCGATCATCGCCGCGTTGTCGGTGCAGAGCGACCGGTCGGGCACGGCCACCCGCAGCCCCGCGGCGGACGCCCCCTCCTCGACCAGCTCGCGCAGGCGCCCGTTGGCCGCGACGCCGCCGCCCAGGGCGACGGCCGGGACGCCCTCCGCGGCGGCGGCGGCGACCAGCCGCTCGGCAAGGGGGCGCACGATCGCCTCCTGATAGGAGGCGGCCAGGTCGGCGCGGCCGGCGTCGTCCAGGTCGCCCGCCTCGCGGACGGCGTACAGCAGGGCCGTCTTCACCCCGGCGAAGGAGAAGTCACGGGCTCCGCGGCCCTCCAGCCCCACGGGGAAGCGGTGCGCCGTGCGGTCGCCGTCGCGGGCGAGGCGCTCCAGCGCCGGGCCGCCCGGGTACCCGAGGCCGAGCAGGCGGGCGCCCTTGTCGAGGGCCTCGCCGGCCGCGTCGTCGATCGTCTGGCCGAGCAGCGCGGGCCGGGCGTAGTCGGCGACGAGGTCCAGGCGGGTGTGCCCGCCCGACGCGATCAGGCTCACGAAGGGCGGGTCCAGGGCGACGGGCTCGAGCCACACGGAGGCGATGTGCCCGTGGAGGTGGTCGACCATCGCCAGGGGTTTTCCCGCTGCGTAGGCCAAAGCCTTCGCCGTCAACACGCCGACGAGCAGCGCCCCGATGAGGCCCGGGCGCTGTGTGACGGCGATCGTCGCGACGTCGTCGAGCCCCATGCCGGCCTCCTCGAGCGCCCGGTCGACGACCGCGTTGACGGTGCCGAGATGGTGCCGGGCCGCGACCTCGGGGACGACGCCGCCGTAGGGCGCGTGCAGGTCGGCCTGGGACGCCACCACGCTCGAGGCGATCTCGCGGCCGCGCACCACCGCGGCGGCGGTCTCGTCGCAGGACGTCTCGATCGCCAGGACGGCGCCCCCGGTCACCCCTCCTCCCCGTCCGGTCCGCCGCCCCGCCACATGATGATCGCGTCCTCGCCGTTGTCCGAGTAGTAGGCGGGGCGCACCCCGTGCTCGTGGAACCCCTTGCGCCGGTACAGGCGGATGGCCGGGTCGTTGGACACGCGGACCTCGAGCGTGAAGCCCAGGTGGGCCTTCTTGGCGGCCCGCACGAAGATCTCGTCCAGCATACGAGCGCCGAGGCCCCGGCCCCGCTGCGACTCCCTCACGCAGAGGTTCAGGATGTGCCAGACGTCGGCGTAGCGCGAGACCATGACATAGGCCAGGACGTCACCGGCCCGGTCGGCGACGAGGTCGAGCGTGCCGGGCCGCCCGAGCTCCGACATGAACATCGAGCGCGTCCACGGCGTCGCCGAGGTCGCGTTCTCGATCGCGACCACCTGGGGGACGTCGCGGGGGCGCATCTCGCGGATCTTGATCGCCGGCGGGGCGGCGGCGCGCTTGCCCCGGGCCATCCTCACGCCGGCTGCGCGGCCGCCGCGGCGACGGCGGCGAGGCGGTTGACCTCGGCGTCGGGGAGGCGTGCGTACACGGGCCGCGCGGGCAGCCCCGCCCCGGCCGCGACCCGGCGGGCGAGGTGGGCCGCGCGGACACGGTGCGCGGCGGCCCCGGGGGGAGGGCGCCGGAGGCCGGGGCCCTCGAGCGCGTCGCCACCGGCCTCGATCCCCTCCCCGCCGAGCCAGACCTCGTCGCCGAGGCCTCGGAGCGCCGCGCGCAGGTCCGCCGGGGCCAGCGCCGCCGGCGCCAGCAGCTCCTCGAGGCCGCCGTCCGGCGTGGCGCGGTACGCCGCCGTGAACAGCTCGCGGCGACGGGCGTCCAGGACCGGGGCCACGACGGCGCCCGCAGGCGCGGCCTCGGCGATGCCCAGCGCGAGGGCCTCCAGTGACGAGGCGCCGGTCACCGCCACGCCGAGGGCCTGCCCGAGCCCGAGCGCCGTCGCGATGCCGATGCGCAGGCCGGTGAACCCGCCCGGCCCCACCCCGACGACGATGGCGCCGATGTCCCGCACCGAGGCGCCGGCGGCCTCGAGCAGGCCGTGGGCCGCCTCGAGGACGCGGCGCCCCGAGCCCGGCTCGGGCGCGAGCCACAGCTCCGCGGTCGGCCGGTCAGCCCGGACGAGGGCCAGACTCGGGCTCGCGGTGGCGGTGTCGAGCGCGAAGGTCGGCAATGAGGCGGACCAGCTCGGAGCGGGCATCGGGCTCTCGCGCGTCGAAGAGTACCAGCCTCCGATCGCCGCCCAGATGCTGCAGCTCCAGCTCCAGGCGGGCGTCCGGGATGACCGCGATCACCGCGTCGGGCCACTCCACGAGACCGATCGCGTCCTCGAGGGCCGTGCGCACGAGGTCCGCGTCCTCGTCGTCGGGGGCGGTGAGGCGGTAGGCGTCGACGTGCGCGATCGGGGCGTCGCCCTCGTAGCGCTGCGCGACGGTGAAGGTCGGGCTCGTCACCGGCCCGCGGACCCCGAGGGCCCGGGCCACGGCCCGCACGAGGGTGGTCTTGCCCGTGCCCAGCTCGCCGCGGAGCAGCACGATGTCGCCCGGCGCGAGGATCGTCGCGAGACGGGCGCCGAGCGCGGCGGTGTCGCCGGGCCCCCCGCTCTCCCAGGTGAGGCGGCCGCCGCTCAGGCGCTCAGAAGAGGCCGAGCTGCTCGGCGGACGGCTCGGCGGGCTCCGGCGCACGAGGCGGCGCCGGCGCGGCCCCGACCGCCGCCAGCTCCGGGACCTCGGGAGCGGGCGCCCCGGGGCCGGCGGCCAGCAGGCCCGGGATGCGGGCGAAGTCGGCCTCGAGGGTGGAGAGCATCGCGCGCGTGTAGAGCGCCGCCGCCGGGTGGAAGAGCGGGTACAGCAGCACCGGCTCGCCGGCGATGACCAGCGGCAGCTCGTGCCCGTGGACGCGGGAGATCCCGTCGGGCCGGCCCGACAGCAGCTTGGTCGCGAAGTTGCCGAGCGTGCAGACCAGCGTCGGGCGGATCAGCGAGATCTGGCGGAACAGGTGCGGCTCGCACGAGCTGATCTCGGCGGGCAGCGGATCGCGGTTGCCCGGGGGCCGGCACTTGAGGACGTTGGCGATGAAGACATCGTCCCGCGTGAGCCCGATGCCCTCGATGAGCGAGGTCAGGAGCTGCCCGGCCTGCCCCACGAAGGGAACGCCCTGGCGGTCCTCGTGGTAGCCGGGCGCCTCGCCGACGAACATCAGCTCCGCGTCCGGGTTGCCGCTCCCCGTGACCACCTGGGTGCGGCCCTCGCTGAGGGCGCAGCGGACGCAGGCCGACACCTCGTCACGGTGGTACGCCTCGAGCTCGGCGAGCCGGGCTTCGCGGTCCGACATCGTGTCGCAGGCTACCCGGTGGCTCGGCCGGAATGGCGCTGGCGGCACCCCCCGCGCGGCGGTATCATGCGCTCGCCCTGAGCGTGATGCCCGGCATCCCGATCCCCGGGAGTTGGAGCAAGCGCCGGAGGAGGTCCCGTGAACATCGTCCGCACGGTCGCCGACCTGCGCCGAGCCGTCGCCGCCTTGCGCGTGGACGGGCGCCGGATCGCGCTCGTGCCGACGATGGGGGCCCTCCACGAGGGGCACCTCTCCCTCGTCGACCTCGCCGCGCGCGACGGCCATGCCGTTGTGATGACGCTGTTCGTCAACCCGGCCCAGTTCGCCGCCGGCGAGGATCTCGCCGGCTACCCGCGGGACGACGAGCGCGACGCCGCGCTGGCGGCGGGGCGCGGGGTCACCCTCCTGTTCGTCCCGGGCGCCGAGGAGGTCTACCCGCCCGGCTTCGCCACGGCCGTGACGGTCGGCGGCCCCAGCCGCGGGCTGGAGGGCGCCGCGCGCCCCGAGCACTTCGGCGGGGTCGCGACCGTGGTGACCAAGCTGCTCCTGGCGGCCCGCCCCGACCGGGCGGTCTTCGGCCAGAAGGACGCCCAGCAGGTGGCCGTCGTGCGCCGCCTGATGCGCGACCTCCACCTCGACGACGTCGAGCTGGTCGTCGGGCCGACGGTGCGCGAGCCCGACGGCCTGGCGATGAGCAGCCGCAACGCGTACCTGGGGCCCGAGGACCGGGCCGCGGCGGCGGCGCTGCACCGCGGGCTCTCGGCGGCCGCCGAGCTCGCCGCCTCCGGCGAGCGCGACGCCTCGCTCGTCGAGGCCGCCGCCCGCGCCGTCATCGAGGCCGAGCCGCGCTGCGCGCTCGAGTACGCGGCCGCGGTCAACCCCGCACCTTCGCCCCGCTCCGCACCCTGGACCGTCCCGCCCTGCTGGCCGTCGCCGCCCGCGTGGGCCCGGCGCGCCTGATCGACAACATCCCGCTCCCCACCCCGACCCGGAGGGCCGACGTGACCCCCCTGAGCCGCACCATGCTGAAGAGCAAGATCCACCGCGCCACGGTGACCGACGCGAACCTGAACTACGTGGGGAGCATCACGGTCAACGGCGAGCTGCTCGAGGCGGCGGACATCCGGCCGTACGAGCAGGTCGAGGTCCTCAGCATCAGCACCGGCGCCCGCTTCACGACCTATGCGATCGAGGGCCCGGCGGGCGCGGGCGACATCTGCCTGAACGGGGCCGCCGCGCGGCTGGCGCAGCCGGGCGACCTCGTGATCGTGCTCAGCTACGCGCCCTTCGACGAAGCCGAGCTCGACGGCTACGAGCCCCTCGTCGTCCACGTGGACGCGCAGAACCGGCGGGTGGAGGTGCCGCCGCCGAGCGCCCTCGACGGCGTGCCCGCCTCCTGGGAGCGGTCGTGACCGCGCCCCTCACCGCCGCCGAGCTGCGCGCGCGCAAGGGCGGCAGGCGCCTTGCGATGCTCACCGCCTACGACCGCCCGACGGCCCTGGCGCTCGACGCCTGCGGGCTCGACATCCTGCTCGTGGGCGACAGCCTCGGCGAGGTGGAGCTGGGCTTCGACACCACCCGGGCCGTGACCCTGGCGATGATGACCCACCACGTCCGCGCCGTCCGCAACGGGGTTGAGCGGACGCACGTCTGCGGCGACATGCCCGCCGCGACGTACCGCACGCCGGAGGAGGCGGTCGCCACCGCCCGCGCCCTCGTCGAGGCCGGCGCCGACTCGGTGAAGCTCGAGGGCGCGTTGATCCCGCAGGTCGCCGCGATTCTCGCGGCCGGGATCCCGGTGATGGGGCACGTGGGCCTGCTCCCCCAGACGGCCGCCTCGTACACCCGCCAGGGGACGAGCCCGGAGGACGCCGACCGCATCGCTGCGGACGCCCGCGCGCTCGACGCGGCGGGCTGCTACGCGGTCGTGATCGAGGCCGTCCCCGCCGAGCTCGCGGCCCGGATCACGTCCGAGCTCTCCTGCCCGACGATCGGCATCGCCGCCGGCCCGGAGTGCGACGGCCAGGTGCTCGTGTCCACCGACCTCATCGGGCAGGTCCCGAACCCGCCGCGGTTCGTCAAGCCGAAGGCGAACGTCTACGCCGCGGTCGTCCAGGCCGGCCGCGAGTTCGCCGACGAGGTGCGGGCGGCCGGCGCGAACGAGGAGGGCATCGCGAGGACCGCGTAGCGGAGGGTCGACCGGCGCGGGCGCTAGGTCGCCGAGGGGTCCAGGTCGTGGGGACGGGCGATCCGCTTGAGGTCGAGGGCCTCGTCCAGCACCGCCTCGTCCACCCCGTGCTCGCGGGCGACCTCGCGCAGGGGCCGTCCCGAGGCGGTCGCGTCCTTCACGATCGCCGTCGCCCTGTCGTAGCCGATGTGGGGGTTGAGGGCGGTGGCCATGGCCAGGGTGTTCTCGCCGTGGCCGGTCGCGCCCTCGACGTGCGCCTCGATGCCCGAGACGCACTTGTCGGCGAAGAGCGTCGAGGCGGTGGTGAGCAGGTGGATGGACTGCAGCAGGTTGCGGGCCATCAGCGGGATGCGCACGTTCAGCTCGAAGTTGCCCTGCGTGCCGGCGACCGTGATTGCGGCGTCGTTGCCGATGACCTGGGCGGCGACCTGGATCACCACCTCGGGGATCACGGGGTTGACCTTGCCCGGCATGATCGACGAGCCCTTCTGGAGCTCGGGCAGGAAGATCTCGCCCAGGCCGCAGCGCGGGCCGCTGCCCATCCAGGCGATGTCGTTGGCGATCTTCGTGAGCGACACGGCGAGCACCTTGAGGGCGCCCGAGGCCTCGACGAGCCCGTCGCGCGCGCCCTGGGCCTCGAACGGGTCCGCCGGCGCCCCGATGGGCAGGCCGGTGTCGGCCATCAGGAGCTCGCGGACGCGCTCGGCGAACTCCCGGTGGGTGTTGAGGCCGGTCCCCGTCGCGGTGCCGCCCAGCGGGATCTGGCCGAGCCGCGGCAGGGTGTCCGCGATCCGCTCGCGGGCGAGCCGGACCTGGGCCGCGTAGCCGGCGAACTCCTGACCGAGCGTCACCGGGACGGCGTCCATGAGGTGCGTGCGCCCCGCCTTCACGACGTCGGCGAACTCCTCGCCCTTGGCGCCGAGGGCGGCCGCCAGGCGGTCGAGGGCGGGCAGCAGGTGCCGCGAGATCTCCTCGAGCGCGGCGAGGTGCACGGCCGACGGGAACACGTCGTTCGAGCTCTGGCCCATGTTGACGTGGTCGTTGGCGTGGGCCTCCTCGCCCGCGAGGGTCGCGATGACCTCGTTGGCGTTCATGTTCGACGAGGTCCCCGATCCGGTCTGGAACACGTCGATCGGGAACTGGTCGTCGTGGTCCCCGGCTGCGACGGCGTCGGCCGCCCGGGCGATCCGCTCGGCGATGGCCCCGTCCAGCAGCCCGAGCTCCGCGTTGACCCGCGCCGCGGCGCCCTTGATGCGACCCAGCCACCGCACCACGGGCAGCGGCACGCGCTCGCCGGACACCGGGAAGTTCTCGACCGCCTTGCGGGTCTCCCCGCCCCAGAGCTCCGCCACCGGCCCCCCTTGGATCGCCTCGGCTCCGCCTGAAATCCTACCCGCCTGGTGCCGGGGCGATCGTCCGCACCACCCAGGACGCCCCTCCCCAGAGGACGAGCCGGCGGTCGAAGCCCGACGGGGCGCAGGGGTCCTGGTCCTGGGTGTCGAAGCGCGGCGCCGGCTCGACGATCCCCCGGCGGCCGCGCCGGAGCCCGAGCGTCGTGAGCGACCACGACCCCGTCTTGATCCGGACCAGGCCGATGCGCCACCCGGCGGCGGAGGCCCGGTAGATCACCCACGGCTCGGCCGCCACACAGCCTGCCGGGCTCCGCCGCCGGTAGCCGACCACCATCTCGCGACCGCCGCCGGCGACGAGCTGGAGGCACCGGACCCGACCGACCCTCAGCTCACCGGGCCGGAGGTCGTACGACCACTTGCGGTCGATGAGCGAGGCGGCCTCGTCGAGGAGGCCGACGGCCGCCCGGCGGCCGCACCGCGGCAGCGGCCGGGCGCCGGCCGTGACGGCGTCCTGCGCGGCCAGCGCCGGCCCCTGCAGGCCGGCGGCGGGGGTCGGGGTGACGTAGGTGCAGACGCGCCGCGCGACGGGCCCGCCGCCCACGCGCTGGCCCCCGGTGGCGAAGAAGGGGCCGACATCGAGCTCGACGGCGTCGGCCCCGCGCCAGGAGATCGGGGTCGCGTCGGGCCTGCTCGAGAACGCCGCCGGGTCCGGCGGGCAGGGCTCGAGCGTCCGCCCGTCCGACCACGCCGTCAGGATCGCCGCCGCGCCGAGGCCGCTCGCCGGCTCGGCCGCCTCCGCGACGATGCCGCGCGCCACCAGGGCGAGCCGGCGCTCCTGCCCCGACGAGGAGAGGCCCGCCTCCGTGGCGAGCTGCCCGAGGCCGCCGGCCGACGTGGCGGCGCCCCCGGGCGCCGCGCCCGCGAGGAGCGCGATCGCGACCAGCAGCGCTGCCGGCAGGCCCCGCACGCCGCGAACGTACGTCCGGGCCGGCACGCTGCGTAACTGGACGGGCGGTCAGTCACGCGTCCGTAAGCCGACTGCGTGCGCCCCTCAGTCGGCGAGTCGCCCCAGCGCGCGCAGGATCTCCATCCCCGCCCGCGTGCCGAGCTCGAGGTGCTCCACCCTCAGGTGCTCGTCGGGGGCGTGGATCGCGTCGTCGGGCAGCCCGAAGCCGGTGAGAACCGTGGGGATGCCCTTCGCGGCCAGGACGGCGACGACGGGCAGCGTCCCCCCGCTCCGCACCGGCACCGGGCGCCACCCGGTGGCCGCCTCCATCCCGTCCGCGGCCGCGGCCAGGACCGGGTGGCCGGGGTCGAGGACCGCGGGCAAAGCGAGGCCGAGGCCCTCGATGGTCACCTCCGCGCCCTCAGGGGCGGCGGAGCGCAGGAGGTCGTCGAGCACCCCGCCCAAGGCGTCCGCGTCCTGTCCGCCGGCGAGCCGCAGCGACAGCGTGGCCGTGGCCTCGCAGGGGATGCTGGTCTTGACCGCATGGGGCTCGCCGCAGGCGAGCCCATGGACGTCGAGCGACGGCGAGGCCAGGGTGCGCATGTAGAAGCCGTCGGCGGCCCCCGGATCGGCGGGCGCGCAGCCCGGCGGCGGCGAGGGCCTCGGCGCCCGGGGGGAGGTCGTCCCAGGCGGCGACCTCCGCCGGGCCGGCGGGGGCGACCCCGGCGTACAGCGCGGCGGGGAGCCGGCCGTCCCGGGGCATGACGGCGGCGAGGATCTCCAGGAGGGCGTGCGCCGCGTTGAGGGCCGCGCCACCGTAGAGCCCGGAGTGGGCGTCGACCGCGGCCGTCCGCACCCGCACCCGCCGGTAGAGCATCCCGCGGACCCCCGTGCAGAACGACGGGCGCCCCGGCGCCACCATCGGGCTGTCGAAGATCAGGGTGGCGAGTGCCGGCTCGGCGTCGGCGGCGAAGTGCTCGACGGCCGAGGTGCCGCCGCTCTCCTCCTCCCCCTCCACGACGAAGCCCACCCGCACGGGCAGCTCGCCCGCCGCGGCGAGCCGCTGCACCGCGGCGATCAGCATGAAGAGGTTCCCCTTGTCGTCGCTGGCGCCGCGCGCATAGAGGTTCCCGTCGCGGATGACTGGCTCGAAGGCCGGGGTCGTCCAGAGCTCCTCGGGCCCGGGGGCTGGACGTCGTAGTGGCCGTAGACGACGACCCGCGGCGCGCGGCCGTCCCCCGCGCTGGCCGGCACCTCGCCCAGCACGAGCGGGTGGCGCGGCGTCGCCGTCACCGCCGCCTCGCCGCCCGCGCGCCGGATCTCGTCGGCGACCAGGGCCGCCGCGCGCTCCATGTCGGGAGCGTGGTCGGGCACGGCGCTCACGCTCGGCACCCGCAGGAGGGCCTCGAGACGCTCCATCTCCTCGCGGGTCACGGCCGCGAGTGTACGTACCTCACGAGGCCGGCTTGCTCGGGGCGCCCCCGAGGAGGTCCTTGAGGCGGTTCATCCGCGCCTCGTAGGCGGGGCCGAAGCGCTGCTGCGCGCGCGCCATCGTCTCCGGCCGCTTCGCGTAGCGCACGCGTGCCCAGGGCGATTTCGGCTTGGCGAGGCGAATCGCGCCGACGATCGCGACCACGGGGACGAAGATGCCGACCGCCCCGGTGACGAGCTTGCCCTTCAGCAGGGCGGCGGCGGCGAAGACGCAGTTCACGGCGACGGTCAGGGCGAGGCCGAGGCGCGACCCGTCGCTGGCGTCGTCGAGCTCGAGGGGGGTGGTGCCGATCACGAACAGCCCGCCGACCATGAGCGCGATGAGCACGGCGTCCACCGACGTCCGTCCCTGGTCGGCCCAGTAGACGTCCTTCATGTAGAGGGAGAGGGCGAACTCGTCGAGCATCAGGCCCGCGCCGATCCCGAAGGCGATCGCCAGCAGCTCGAACCAGGGCGCCTCGGGCTGGAAGCGGAACTCGAGGAAGCCGGCGACCAGGGTGATGGCGATGCCGTAGACGAGGTGGTGGATGTGGATCCCGCCGAGGGTGAGGTCGCGCAGCAGACGCGCGTTCTCGGAGCGGATCCGCCGCGTGATCCCGCGCACGATCAGGAAGGTGATCAGGAGCGACAGCAGCAGCCAGAAGGCGCCTGACCGGCTCCCGTCGACCATCTCCCGCTCGTACCAGTCGCGGAGCGCCACGGCTCAGCCCCCGTCGGCCGGCGCGACCGCGACGCCCGCCACGAGCGGCCGGATCCAGGGAGGGGCGGCGACGTCGTCGAGGCGCCGCACGGTCGCGACCGCGAACCCCGCCGCACGGATCGCCGCGACGGTGTCGCGGTTGGGGTGGCACCCGGCGTTCAGACGCCGCCAGACGGGCGTGAGCCGGTCCTGCCAGCGCGCAGCGCGGCCCTCGGCGCGGACGTGCTCGATGAACAGCAGGCGGCCGCCCGGCCGCAGCACCCGCCGCGCCTCGGCCAGCGCGCGCGGGGGGTCGTCGACCGAGCACAGGACCCCGGTCGACACGACCACGTCCACGCTCGCGTCCGCGAGCGGCAGGCGCTCGGCGGGCGCGTCCAGCACCTCGACGGGGAACCGCGCCGCCGCCGCGCGGGGCGCCAGGCGGCGGCGCATCGCGCCGTCCGGCTCGACGAGGATCAGGGCCGCCAGCTCCGGGTAGTGCGGCAGGTTCGCGCCGGTCCCGGCGCCGATCTCGAGGGTCCGCCCGGAGGCCTCGCGCAGCAGCTCGCGCCGCCGGGCGCCCATCGCGCCCGCGCTCGGCCCGGCGGCCGATGACGTCGTAGAGCGCGGCGAAGACCCTGTGCTCGCGCGCGGGCATCAGCCTGTGGCGGCCGCCGCGGGCTCGCGCACCGGCTCCGGCTGCGCCTGGGCCTGAGAACGGGCAAGCGCGGCGGTGGAGACGATCATCGCGACGGCGGACAGGGCGATGAGCGCCCACTCGAGGCCGTCCGCGCTGCAGCTCCTCCTGCAGCAGCGCGATGCCCAGGACCACGGCCACGACCGGCTCGAGCACCTGGACGGCGGGCAGGGACTGGGCCAGGTCGCCCGCCTGGAACGCGGCCTGCTGCATGTACGTCCCGAGGCCGATCGCGGCGACGAGCGCGTACGGCTCCCAGCTCGTCACGACCCCCACGAAGCCGTCGTCGAGGAGGCTCACGGTCGACTTGGTCAGCGCCGCCGCCACGCCGTAGAGGATGCCGGTCGCGGCGGCCAGCAGCACGGCGCGCCGGGCGCCCCGGCTGCGGGCGGCCACGAGCACGCAGGCCGCGGTGATCGGGACGAAGACGGCGGCGGCGATCAGCCAGTCGGTCGCGTCGGCGCGGTCGACGCCATCGGTCGGCTCGCCGGCCACCAGGAAGACGGCGAGGCCGACGGTGAGCGCGATCGCCCAGGCGGCGTCCGAGCGGCGCAGCCGCCGCTTCGCCCACCACGCGCCCAGCGGCAAGGCGAACAGCAGCGAGGTGGCCAGCAACGGCTGCACCAGCACCAGCGAGGCGAGCCCCAGGGCGACCGCCTGGGCGACGTACCCGAGCGTGTCGGCGGCGGTGCCGATGAGCCAGATCGGCCGCCGCACCAGGCGCGTGATCAGGCCGAGGCCCAGCGACTCGTCGTCCGGCACCTCGGAGGCGGCGCGCTGCTGCATCACGAAGGCCACCGCGAACAGCAGCGCGGCCACGAGCGCGACGGCGATCGCGAGGCCGGTCACCGGCGCCTACTCCCCCACGACGGGCGCCACCTCCACCGCCGGGGCGGCGCCCGCCCCGGGCGGGCGCCGGCGCACGAGGAAGGGCGGCAGCGCCAGCACGATCAGCCCGAGCGCGATGCCGCCGACGTAGAGGACCGGGTTGCCGGTCTTGAGCTGGTCGGGCGGCACGAACCCGAGGACGAACGACAGCAGGCACCCGACGAGCCCGACGGCGGCCGTGATCCAGACGCCGGCGGTGCCGCCCGGGATGCGGAAGGGCCGGTGGACCTCCGGGTGCGTGTACCGCAGCCGCAGCACCGCGGCGAAGATCAGGGCGTACATGATGATGATGATCTGGGCGGTGAGCACGGAGAGGATCCAGTACGAGGTGCTCACGCTCGGCACGAACAGGAACAGCAGGCTGAAGAGCGTCGTGCCGACGCCCTGCGCGAGCAGGATCCCCACCGGCGCTCCGGCCCGGTTCGCGCGGGCCCACGATCGCGGAGCCTCGCCGGCCTCGGCGACGCTCGCCAAGCCCGTGGCCGGCCCCATGATCCAGGGGATCATGTGGGCGACCCCGCCGATGGTGATGAGCAGCGCCGTCGGCACGAGGAGCCAGCCGACCCCGAGGGCGTCGAAGACGGCCTCGAACGCCTGCATCACGCCGCCGACGAGGCTGATCTCGTGCTGGGGCACGATCACCGCCAGGGCGAGGGAGCCGAGGATGGTGAAGGCGGTCATGATCACGGCCGCCAGCAGGATCGCCCGGGGGAAGCTGCGGGCGGGGTCGCGCGCCTGGTCGGCGTGGAAGCCGGCGACCTCCATCCCCGCGAACATCAGGATCGCGCCGGTCAGGAAGACCAGGTTCGTGACGCCGAGGTTCGGGACGAGCGCGTCGGCCGAGAAGGGGATCTCCGAGTCGTTGTCGTCGACCAGGAAGGCCACCCCCAGCACCATGATCAGGAGCGCCGGCACGATGGCCCCGAGCACGGTCCCGATCGCTCCGATGGCGCTGGTCGCGCCGATGCCCTTGAAGGCGGCGAGGGTCGATCCCCAGAAGACCGTCAAGCATGACGACGACGAGGAAGACCTTGTTGTTGGCCAGGTCGGGGTCGAGCGCGTAGGCGAAGCTCGCGGCCGTGAAGGCCAGCACGGTCGGGAACCAGGCGAGGTTCTCGGCCCAGTCGCACCAGACGGCGAGGAAGCCGGCGCGGCCCTTGAACGCCTCCTTCACCCAGGGGTAGACGCCGCCGCGCCGCGGCCAGGCGGTCGCGAGCTCGGCGATGGCGAGCGACACCGGCACCAGGAACAGCACCACCGCCAGGAGGACGAAGAAGATCAGCGACCAGCCGTACTCGGCCATCATCGGCAGGTTCCGCGGGCTGACCATCGCCGCCACGTTGATCATGGCGAGCGCGAGGACGCCGAGGCCGGCGGCGCGCCCCGGGCGGCGGGGGAGCCTCACTCCGCCCCCCGATCGTCGAGGGCCTCGATGAGGGCGTCAACCGCCTCGGGGTCGCGATCGCCGCTCACGCGCACCAGCACCGGCCCGAGCGTCCACACCGCGCCCTGCGCCGGCGGCCGCACCTGGCCCTCGAAGCGCCGCGCCGCGCCGTCGCGGTCCTCCTGGTCGTCGAAGGCGGTCGCCACGAGGACCGCGTCCTCCTCGCCGGGGTCGTCGCAGTCGAGCCCGACGTCGTAGCGGCGCTCGCCGGCCGCCCCCGGCGTGCGGGCCTCGGTCTCGACCTCGTCGCACACCTGGAGGCCGGCGGCCGCGATCGCCGCCTCCACGTCGGCGAAGGAGGCCGGCTCCGAGTGGTCGGCGCGGCCGCACCCGGCGGCCGCGAGCGCCGCCGCCAGCAGCGCCGCGGCGACCCTCGCCCTCACGAGCCGCGGGTCGCGACGACCGGGGGCACCAGCAGGCGCCCGAGCACGGGGACGTTGAGGAAGCCCTCGACCCCCGCGTAGAGGATGCTCACGTGCGGCAGGTCGGCCGCCTCCTCGAAGACCATCGACCGCGCAAGCCACTCCGGCTGGAACTTCTCGTTGAAGTCGTGGAGCGACTTGATCTGGAAGAAGGGGTTCAGCTTCTCGACGACCCACTTGAGCGCCCTGTCGCGCGGCGCCGAGCTCGGCGTCGGCGTTGAACAGCCGGCCCCAGGCGGCGAAGTTCATGGACAGGCGCACGACCCCCAGGCGGCCCAGCTCCTCCGCGGACCGGACGATGAGGAACTCGGTGATCCCGTTCGGCGCGCTCGGCTCGTGGCGCATGAGGTCGAGCGAGTAGCCGGGCTCGGCGCCGAAGCACGGGACCAGGCGGAGGAAGCCCGCCACCCTCCCGGCGCCGTCGCGGGCGACCGCGAGCACCATCTCGTCGCTCTCGCCGTCCACGTCCTGGCTGAGGGCCATCGTGAAGCCGCGCTCCGGGTCCTTCCCGCGCCAGTGCTCGCTGATCGCGTTGAGCTCGTCCACCAGCTCGGGCGCGGCCTCCGACTCGCGCATCAGCGCGAACGTGTGGTCGCGCGCGACGCGTGACACCGAGCCGCGCAGCTTCTTCATGCCGGGGCCGTGGATGTCGATCCTGTCGCAGCGGATGATCGCCTCGTCGCCGAGGTAGATCGCCTTCATCCCGCGCGCCTCGTAGAGCGGCACGTCGGACTCGCGCACCGCGAGGTAGGCCACCCGCCACCCGCGCTCGCGGCAGAAGGCCGCGAACTCGTCGACCACCAGCGGGACCGACCCCGGCGCGCCGATCGGGTCGCCCGAGGCGAGCGCGTACCCCTGCAGGTAGGTGTAGGCGACCATCGCCTGGCCGTCGGACGAGAAGAACAGGCTCTTGTCGTCCCGCAGCGCGAAGTAGGCGAGCGTGTCCGATCCGTAGGCGTGCACCAGGTCCTCGGCCCGGCGGCGGTCCTCCGGAGCGACCGTCTGGCGCTGGGCCAGCGGCCGGAACACGAGGAACGCGAGCACGGCGACCCCGGCGATGCCGAGCGCGAGCAGGGAGTCGGCGAAGAACTCCCGGAAGAGCCGGCTCTCGTACTCGTATGGCCCGTCGAGCCCGATCAGGCCGCCGAAGATCGTCTCCAGGACGCCGCCGACGGAGAGGTCGGGTGAGACCTTGTTCCGCTCGACGAGCAGGGCGATGACCCCGTAGAGCAGCACGCCGCCCAGCCAGAGCGGGATGAAGCGCAGCGCCGTCCACAGCGACGGCGGGTCGCCCGGCGCCCGGAAGTCCTCCCGGAACCACAGCAGCGCCAGGGCGAGCGCCCCGCACGCGAGCGCGGCGAGCAGGTGCGGCCCCTTGAGCACGTGGATGACCGTGGCGCCCAGCAGCAGGGCGAGCGCCAGCCACCACGCGCTGCGCTTGCCGCGCGCGAGCTGGCCCGCCGCGAGGAGCGTGACGAGGCCGATGATGACCGAGGCGATGCTGCCGCCCGCGCGGGCCTCGACGTCCAGCACGGCGCCGGTCCCCAGCCGCGCGTGGACCACCGGGAGCGCCGCCAGCAGGCTGATGACCCCGGCCACCGCCACGAGCGCGGCCAGGACGCCGCGGCGCGTGGCCCTGCCCCGGGGAGGGGCGGGCAGAGTGAGGCGCTCGGGCTGCGGGGTCGAGACGGCCGAGGCGACCGGGGCCGCCGGGCCGGGGCGCGGGACCGGTACCGCGAGCGGGACCAGGCGGCGCGCCGGCGCGGCGGGGTCCCCCGCCTCGGGGCGCAGCGTCGGGAACAGCAGCACGTCGCGGATGGTCGTGGCCCCGGTGAGGAGCATCACGAGCCGGTCGACGCCGACTCCGAGGCCGCCCGTGGGCGGCATGCCGAGCTCCATCGCGCGGAGGTAGTCCTCGTCGACGTCGCCGGCCTCCGGGTCGCCGGCGGCCTTCGCGCGGGCCTCGTCCTCGAACCGCGCGCGCTGGTCGATGGGGTCGGTCAGCTCGCTGTAGGCGTTGGCGAGCTCGCGGCCCGCGACGACGACCTCGAACCGCTCGACCAGCGTGGGGTCGTCGCGGTGCGCCCGCGCCAGCGGCGAGATCTCGCGCGGGTGGTCGCAGACGAAGACCGGGCCCGTGAGGAGGTGCTCGACCTGCTCGTCGTAGATCTCGTTGCAGATCTTGCCGGCGCCCCAGGACTCCTCCCACTCGACGCCGGCCCCGGTGCCGATGCGCCGGGCCTCCTCGATCGGCATCGAGGGGTGGATGTCGATGCCGGTGTGCTCCTTGATGAGCTCGTACATCGTCGCCCGCCGCCAGGGCGGAGCCAGCGACACCGGCTCGCCGCCGACCTCGATCTCGGTGGTGCCGATCGCGGCCTGGGCCGCCGCGCCCACCATCTCCTCCGTGAGGACCATCATGTCCCGGTAGTCGGCGAGCGCCTGATAGGCCTCGAGCATCGTGAACTCGGGGTTGTGGCGGGTGTCGATCCCCTCGTTGCGGAACACCCGGCTCATCTCGAAGACCTTCTCGTAGCCGCCGACGATCAGCCGCTTGAGGTGCAGCTCGAGGGCGATGCGCAGGTACATCTCGATGTCGAGCGCGTTGTGGTGGGTGATGAAGGGGCGCGCGGCGGCCCCCCCGGCCTCGGGCTGCAGCACCGGCGTCTCGACCTCGGTGAAGCCGCGCCCCGCGAGGTAGCCGCGGATGGCCGCGAGCGTCCGGCGTGCGGACGTCGGCCACCCGGCGGGCGTCGGGCGTCACGATCAGGTCGAGGTAGCGCTGGCGCGCGCGGGTCTCGGAGTCCACCAGCGGCCGGGTCTTCGGGGGCAGCGGCCGGACCGCCTTGCCCAGCAGCCGCGACGTGCGCGCGAGCACCGACAGCTCGCCCCGGCGGCTGGCCACGACGCGGCCCTCGAAGCCCATCCAGTCGCCGATGTCGATCGACCCGGCGTCGGCGAACCCCTCCTCCCCCATCTCCGCCCGCGAGGCCATGATCTGGAGGAACCCGCTCTCGTCCTTGAGGCGCAAGAAGATCAGGCCGCCGTGGTCGCGCTTGAGCATCACGCGGCCGGCCACGTGCACGACGACCTGGGTCTCGGCCCCGGCCTCGAGCGTCCCGAACTCCTCGCGGACCTCGGCCAGCGTGTGGTCGCGCGGATACGAGACCGGGTAGGGGTCGATGCCGCGCGTGCGGAGGGCCTCGACCTTCGCGAGGCGCCGCCGCCGCTGCTCTGCGGCGCTCCCGGTCAGCCCGGTCGGGGAGGCGGGCGGCTCTGGGAGATTCGGGTCGTCGGAGATCGTCGCCTCCCAGCAGGTCGGGCCGGGGGCACCATACCCCGAGCGCCGCGATGGCGGAAACAGGAGCGCCGCTGCACCCTGATCAGGTCGCACACCCGGCGCCGGCGGCCGCCTCCCCCTTTGAACCCGGAGGGCTCGATGGACGCCGTGCTCGGATCGCCACGAGGTGCCGAACGGGCCCGGCGGGCCCGTCGGGGCCGGCCGGCCTGCGCTTCTCGGGGCGCGCCGGCCGGCCCCGCCTGAAGCGCCATCGCGGCTCGTGCCAATTGGCCGAGGCGTCGAATGCCAATTGGCACACCCGCCCGAACCCGGGCACGCTGCGCCCGCGGCGGCCGTGGCACACACCGCGCTCCAGGAGCGGGGCGAGAGAAGCCGGCGCCACGCCACCGGTCCTGCCGCCGCCCGCGAGCTCTATTTCAGACGTCATGAGGCCGGCGGCCGGTCCCGGCCGAGGGGCGCGACTGGGATCGGACGGGACGGGTGTGCCGGCGCCGACACCCAGGCGATGACGAGGGCGAGGCCGCCTCTGCGCGGGGGTGCCAATTGGCGCGAGCGGCGTCTGCCAATTGGCATCCACGAGCGCATCACACGCGATGCAGATCCGTGACGGTCGGGTGGTGATCGTCTCTTCGGGTTCCGCGAAGGTGGGTCCGTGGCGACGAGTCTGTACAAGGGGGAGCGGCTGGGGAAGCGGCCGCCGTGCCTGATCTGCATGGGCCCGGGCCGGGGGGAGCGGGGGCTCCTGCACCTTCCGGGCGGGGTGTCGGTGTGGCTCTGCGCGGCGCACCGGAGCCCCGAGTTCCTCAGCCGGCGGGCGGGACGGGACCTCACGGTGAGCCTGATGCGGGCGTGGCAGGCGGCGGGGTGCATGACGCGGGCGCGCGATCGCGCGCTCGGGGCCCACCAGGGCCGCCTCGCCGCTCCGCCCGCCCGCGCTCGGCCGGGCTCGTACGCCTGGCCCGAGCTCCGGCGCGAGGCCGAGCGGCGCTACGCGTCAGGCGAGCGCCCGGCCACGGTGATCGGCGCGCTGCGGGCCGCCGTCTCCGGCGGGCCGGCGAGGGCGCCGTCGCGGCGGACGATGCTGCGGTGGTTCGCCGAGGGCCGGTGGCTGGGCGGCGAGGGAGCGGGCGGCGCGGGGCCCTCCCGCCCCCCGCACCCCCGCCCCGATCAGGCGGGCGGCAGCTCGACCGGGGTCAGGGCGAGGGGGCGGCGGGCGCCGTCGCGGACGACGCCGAGCTCGACCCGGCGACCGATGCGGTCGGGGCCCATGAGGCGCTGGAGATCGCCGACGTCGGCGACGGGAACCCCGTCCACGTCCACGATCAGGTCCTCGGGGCGCAGGCCGGCCCGCTCGGCCGGGCTCCCGGAGACGACCTCGACCACCTCGATCGCGGCCTCGCGCCCGAGATCGGAAGCCGCGCGCGGCGGCAGCGGCCGCGGGCCGCCGGCGATGCCGACGTAGGCGCGGCGCACGCGGCCGTCGCGCATCAGCGCCCCGACGATCGCGCGGGTGGTCGCGTTGACCGGCACCGCCAGCCCCAGCCCGAAGCCGGCCACGGCCGTGTTGACGCCCACCACGCGGGCGCGGCTGTCCGCCAGGGCACCGCCCGAGTTGCCCGGGTTGAGGGCCGCGTCGGTCTGGATGACGTCCTCGACCACCCGCCGCGCCCGGCCGCGGCCGACCGGCAGCGAGCGGCCGAGGGCCGAGACGACCCCGGCCGTGACCGAGCCCGCGAGGCCGAACGGGTTGCCGATGGCCACGACGAGCTGGCCCACGGTGAGGCGGTCCGCGTCGCCGAGGGCCGCCGCCGGCAGCTCGGCGCCGTCTGCCCGCAGGACGGCGAGATCGGAGAGCGGGTCGGCCCCCACGAGCGTCAGGGCGAGGTCGCGGCCGTCCGTGAGGCGGGCCCGCAGCCCGCCCCCCGCCCCCTCCACGACGTGGGCCGACGTGAGCAGAAAGCCGTCCGGCGTGATGATCACGCCGCTCCCGCTGCCCTCCCCCTGCCCCCCGCGCCGGTCGCGGCGGACCACCCGGACGCTCGCGACCGAGGGCCCGAGCGCGCGGGCGACCGCGCTGACGGCCCGCGAGTAGGCGTCGAGGGCCTCGGCATCATCCTCGGGGCCGCCCGAGGGGCCGGGGTCCTGGATCGCCCCGGAGACGTCGTCGATGAAGCCGATCCCCACGGTCCGGCGACGGTAGCACCGCCCTCCCGGACCCGCCCGCCGCCGCTTGAACGGCGCTCTGCGCGCGCATACCGTGGCCTCGGGGACGGAGGGGGACGCGCGTGATCACGTGGTATCGGGAGACGATCCTGGAGACCGGCCGGTCCGGCGTCCTCTGGATGCTGATCGCCTTCGTCATCACCTTCGCGATCACGCGCTTGGTGACGCGCCACATCCGGGCGAAGTCCGCGGCCGGCGACGACGAGGAGGAGGAGGGCCTCGTCGGGGACGTCCACATCGGCGGCGTCCACATCCACCACCAGGTCTGGGGGATCCTGCTCATCCTGGTCGCGGCGGTCCTGGAGTTCGCCTACCAGCCGGACACGCCCGGGGTGGAGGTCCTCGGGGCGATCTTCGGCGTCGGCGCGGCGCTCACCCTCGACGAGTTCGCGCTCTGGGTGCACCTCGACGACGTCTACTGGTCGAAGGAGGGACGCAAGTCGATCGACGCCATCGATCGTCGCGGCCTGCATCGGCGCGGTCCTGCTGATCGGCACGGCGCCGTTCGGCGTCGACGACAACGTCTCCCGGGAGGGCCTGATCACCGTCGCGATCACCGTCCTCGTCACGATCGGCTTCTCGCTGGTGAGCGTGCTCAAGGGCAAGCTGGCCTTCGGCCTGATCGGCCTCTTCTTGTTCGTCTTCAGCTTCGTCGGGGCGATACGCCTGGCCAAGCCGGACTCACCCTGGGCCCGGCGGCGGTACCGGGAGCGTCCCAGAAGATGGAGCGCGCCGAGCGGCGCTTCGGACCGGAGCGCCAGGAGCGCCTCGACCGCCTCCGCGACCTGCTCGGCGGCGCCCCCGACCCCCCGGCGAGCCGTGAGCCTCAGCCCGACCGCGATCATCACGACGCCCGCCAGGGCGACCCCCGCGCCGACGGCCTGGAGCCGCCCCAGCCGCTCGTGCAGCGCGACGGTGGCAAGCGCGACCGTCACCACGGGGTAGAGCGATCCCAGGACCGCCACGACGCTCACCAGGCCGCGCTGGCTGCCGGCCGCGAACATGAAGTTGGCGGAGGCGTCGAGCACGCCGACCGCGACGACCGGCACCAGCAGCCGGCGGCCGATGGCGAGACTCGCGCCGACGGCGGCCACGCCGAGCAGGGCGATGGGCACCGAGCCCGTGCGGGCGGCGATCAGGCTCCAGAGCGCCCCGCCCCCGTCCGCGGACTCGGCCAGCAGCACGAAGAAGCCGCCGAAGCCCGCGGCCGCGACGAGCGCGAGGCCGAGGCCCCGGCGCGAGGCCGGCCCCGGGGCGCTCGCGGCCAGCGGCCGCCCCCGCCAGCGCGACGAGCATCCCGACGAGCGCGAGCGTCCCCGGCGACCGCCCCGCGGCGAGGTCGACCGCGAGCGGCACCAGCCCGCCGAGTGCCGAGATCGGCGCGACGAGGCTCATCGTGCCGACGGCAAGGCCGCGGTAGAAGGCCGCCAGGCCCACCGCGCCGCTGACACCGGCGGCGACGCCGAGCCCGTACGCCGCCGCCGAGGGCGACTCCGGACGCGCCAGCGCGAGGACCACGAGCGCCAGGACCAGCCCGGCGGCCTGGGAGAGCGCCACGACGGAGATCGCGGACGCGCGCCGGCTCGCCAGGCCGCCGAGGAAGTCCGCAAGGCCCCAGGAGAGGCTCGAGGCCAGGCCCAGCGCGATGGCCAGCACCGCGCGGCTACCTGCGCCCGGGGCTCACCCCTGCCCTGCGCCGACCAGCGGGCGCGCGGCCGGCTCGGGCGCCGCCAGCAGGACCGGCCGCAGGACCTCGCCCGTGCGCGACTCGGGGGAGCCGGCGATCTCCTCGGGGGGCCCGGCGGCGATCAGCGCCCCGCCGTTGTCGCCGCCCTCCGGGCCGAGGTCGACCACCCAGTCGGCCGACTTGACCACGTCGAGGTTGTGCTCGATCACCACCACCGTGTTGCCCTGGTCGACGAGCCGCTGCAGCACCTCCAGCAGCTTCTCGATGTCGGCGAAGTGCAGGCCCGTGGTCGGCTCGTCGAGGATGTAGAGCGTCCGTCCGGTCGCGATCTTCGAGAGCTCGGTCGCGAGCTTGACGCGCTGGGCCTCGCCTCCGGACAGCGTCGTGGCCGGCTGGCCGAGGCGCACGTAGTCGAGCCCCACGTCGTGCAGCGTCCGCAGGCGCCGGTGGATGCGCGGGACGGCCGAGAACGCCTCGACGGCCTCCTCCACGCTCATCTCGAGCACCTCGTGGATGGTCCGGCCGCCGTAGCGCACGGTGAGGGTCTCGCGGTTGTAGCGCTTGCCGCCGCAGACCTCGCAGGGCACGTAGACGTCGGGCAGGAAGTGCATCTCGATGGTGATCGTCCCGTCGCCCTTGCACGCCTCGCACCGGCCGCCCTTGACGTTGAAGCTGAACCGCCCGGGCGAGTAGCCGCGGGCGCGGGCCTCCGGGGTCATGGCGAAGAGCTGGCGGATGTGGTCGAAGAGCCCGGTGTAGGTGGCCGGGTTGCTGCGCGGGGTGCGCCCGATCGGCGACTGGTCGATGGCGATGACCTTGTCGATGCTCTCGGCGCCCTCGATGCGGTCGTGGGCCCCCGGCCGCACCGGCCGCCGGCCCACCTGCCCTGCGAGGGCCTTCAGCAGCACCTCGTTCACCAGGGTGCTCTTCCCGGATCCCGACACCCCGGTCACGCAGGTGAGCGCGCCCAGCGGGATGGTGACGTCGATCCCGCGCAGGTTGTGCTCGCGCGCCCCCACCACCGTGATCCGGCCCGTGCCCCCCCGTCGCGCCGGCGGCAGTGGGATGGCCCGCCGGCCCGACAGGTAGGCGCCGGTGACCGAGGCCGGCTCGGCCTCCAGGTCCGCGACCGTCCCCTCGGCGACCACCCGCCCCCCGTGCTCCCCGGCACCGGGGCCCATGTCGATGAGGTGGTCGGCGCTGCGGATCATCTCCTCGTCGTGCTCGACGACCAGCACCGAGTTGCCCTGGTCCCTCAGCCGCTCGAGCGTGCCGATGAGCTTGCGGTTGTCGATCTGGTGCAGCCCGATGGACGGCTCGTCGAGGATGTAGAGGACCCCCACGAGGCCCGAGCCGATCTGCGTTGCCAGCCGGATGCGCTGGGCCTCGCCGCCCGACAGCGTCCCCGCAGCGCGGGCGAGCGTGAGATAGCCGACGCCGACGTCGTCGAGGAACCGCAGCCGCGCGCGCACCTCCTGGATGATCCGGGCGGCGATCAGGGCCTGGGTGTCGCTGAGCTCGACGTCGGCGAAGAACCCGAGGGCGTCCGTCACGGGGAGCAGGCAGAGCTCGTGGATGTTGCGGCCCGCGACGGTCACGGCCAGCGCCTCGGGCTTGAGCCGCGCGCCGCCGCAGGACGGGCAGGGCCGCAGGGACATGAACTGCTCCACGTTCTCGCGCACGGCGCTCGACATCGAGGTCGCGTGCTGGCGCCTGAGCTGGGGGATCACGCCCTCGAACCAGCCCCAGCTGCCCCCCTTGCGGCGCCGCCCGAGGTACATGCGCTCGCGCCGCCGCGGCCCCTCCAGCAGCAGCTTGCGCTGGCGCTCCGGCAGCCGGCGCCAGGGCTTGTCGAGGGCGATGCCGTGCTGCTCGGCGATCGCCGCCAGCAGCAGGTCGTAGTAGTCGGTGGTGCGGTCGGTCCACGGCAGGATCGCGCCCTCGGCGAGCGTCCGGTCCGGTGAGACCAGGAGGTCCGGGTCGATCTCCAGCGTGAAGCCGAGCCCGGTGCACTGCGGGCACGCGCCGTGGGGCGAGTTGAAGGAGAAGGTCCGCGGCGCGAGCTCGGCCATGACGGCGCCGTGCACCGGGCACGCGAAGCGCTCCGAGTAGATCCACGACCGCGCGTCCGCGCCGGCGTCACGGGGCGCCTCCTCGATCCGCACGAGCCCGTCCGAGAGCTGGGTCGCCGTCTCGAGGCTGTCGGTGAGGCGCCGGCGCAGGTCGTCGCGCATGACGAGCCGGTTGACGACCGCCTCGATCGTGTGCACGCGGTTGCGGTCGAGGGGCGGCACGTCGTCGAGCGTGTGGACCTCGCCGTCGACCGCCACCCGCGCGAACCCCTCCGCCCGGATCTGCTCGAGCACGTCGCGGTGCTCGCCCTTTCGGTCGCGCACGAGGGGGGCGAGGACGAGGAAGCGCGTGCCCTCGGGCAGCGCGAGCACCTGGTCGGCGATCTGCTCGACGCTCTGGCCGGTGATCGGGCGCCCGCAGACCGGGCAGTGGGGCTGGCCGACGCGGGCGTAGAGCAGGCGGAGGTAGTCGTAGACCTCGGTGACGGTCGCCACCGTCGACCGCGGGTTGCGGCTCGTGGTCTTCTGGTCGATCGAGATGGCCGGCGACAGCCCGTCGATGTGGTCGACGTCGGGCTTGTCCATCTGGCCCAGGAACTGGCGCGCGTACGCCGACAGGCTCTCGACGTAGCGGCGCTGGCCCTCGGCGTAGAGCGTGTCGAACGCGAGGCTCGACTTCCCGCTTCCCGACAGGCCCGTGACGACCACGAGCTCGTCGCGCGGGATCAGCACGTTGACGTCGCGCAGGTTGTGCTCCCGGGCCCCCACGACGTGGATCGCGTGGGCGGGTGACGGGGGCGGCGGCGGCACCCGTCAAGTGTAGTGACGGCCCCGGCGCGCCCGCCGTCCACCCCGCGCTCGCCCGTCCCGTCGCGCTTGTCCCTCCGGCCGACCGGGGCGGGAGCGGGTTGGCCGGAGGTACATACGTACCGTCAGCGCCCCGCCCTACCGTCGAGGGGGTGCTATCACCTGACCGGTTGAACCGCGCCGTGCCCACCAGCGAACCAGTTGTCGTGAGCCCCTCCCCGGCGACGACCCTGAGGACCGCCCCGCTGCGCATTGCGCTCACCTGCCTGCTCGTCGCCCTGGCCGCCACCCTCGCCTTCGCGGCGCCCGTCATGGCGGCCGACGAGCCCGCGACGGTGCCGGCGGCGGTCGTCGAGCCGCTCGGCGCCGAGAGCGCGGCCGTCGTCTCCTACCGTGAGCTGGTCGGCGCCGCCGACGCGCGCAACCTGAACGCCGCCGTCGTCGACACCTCCGGCTACTGGGTCGCCGCGATCGACCGGGAGGGCAAGGTCATCGCGGCCTCCATCCCCCGGCCGAGGGCGGGGCAGGACTTCGCCCAGTCCACCGTCCCCGCCGCGCCGGCGGCCGAGCGGGGCGCGGCCTCGACGGGCCTGCCGGGGGCGTTCGACCTCGCCGCCCGGCTGCGCGCCGACGGCGTGGCCGTGCTCAGCCCGGCGGCGGCGGCCGATTCCGGGTCCGGCATGAGCGGCACCCTGCGCTTCCTGCTGCTGCCGCTCGGCTTCGCGCTGGTCGCCGCGTTCATCATCGGCGGCATGCTCCTGATCCGCGGCCGCAACCCCGGCGGGCGCGGGCTCGGCGGGCGCGGCGGCGCGGCGGGCCACGGCAGGATCCGCAAGAGCGCCCAGGTCCAGGCGCCCAACACGCGCTTCGCCGACGTCGCCGGCTGCGACGAGGCCGTCGAGGAGCTGCGCGAGGTGGTGGTCTTCCTCAAGGAGCCCGGGCGCTTCCGGCGCGTGGGCGCCCGCATGCCGCGCGGCGTCGTCCTGCACGGGCCGCCGGGCACCGGCAAGACGCTGCTCGCCAAGGCCGTCGCGGGCGAGTCCGGCGTGCCGTTCTTCGCGCTCTCGGGCTCCGACTTCGTGGACACGTTCGTGGGCGTCGGCGCGTCACGGGTGCGCGACCTGTTCGACCAGGCCCGTCGCAGCGAGACGGGGGCGATCATCTTCTTCGACGAGCTCGACGCCATCGGCCGCGCCCGCGGGGCGGGCAACTCCGGCGCCGACTCGGAGCGGGAGGGAACCCTCAACCAGCTCCTCGTGGAGCTCGACGGCTTCGGCGAGCGCGACCGGATCGTCGTCGTCGCGGCCACCAACAGGCTCGACATCCTCGACGCGGCGCTGCTGAGGCCGGGCCGCTTCGACCGGCGCGTGCAGGTGGGCCTCCCGGCCGAGGCCGGCCGGCTCGCGATCCTGCGGCTCCACTCGAGGCACATGCCCATCGCCGCGTCCGAGTCGCTGGACGCCCTGGCGCGGGTGACCGCCGGCTTCGCGGGGGCCGACCTCGCGAACATCGTCAACGAGGCGGCGATCATGGCCGCCCGCGCGGGCCGCGACACGATCCTGCCCGCCGACCTGGACGAGGGCATGCTCCGCGCGGTCGCCGGCCCCCAGCGCAACGACCGCCGCATCGGCGAGGGCGAGCTGGAGGTCATCGCCTGGCACGAGGCCGGCCACGCGTTGGCGGCCGAGCTCTGCCCGACCCACCAGAAGGCCCAGCGCGTCACGATCCTCTCGCGCGGCGACGCCGGCGGCCTGGCGTTGTACGGCAGCCTCGACCGGGCGCTCACCTCGCAGCAGCACCTGCACGAGCGGATGGTCGTCGCGATGGCCGGGCGGGCGGCCGAGCAGACCCGCTTCGGCGTGATCTCGTCCGGCGCCGCCAACGACCTGGAGCAGGTCAACGGGATGGCCCGCGAGGCGGTCGAGCGGCTCGGCTTCTCGCCGCGGGTGGGCCAGATCATCTCGACGGCCGGGCCCCACCAGGTGCCGCTCTCGGCGGAGACCCGCCGCGTGATCGACGAGGAGATCCGGCGGATGGTTGACGCCGCCTACGAGGATGCGGTCGCCCTGCTCCAGGACCACCGCGCCGAGCTCGACGCCCTCGCGACGGTGCTCCTGGAGCGCGAGCAGATCGACCGGGCCGAGATCGAGTCGGTCCTCGCCGCCGTGGCCGGCGGCGGCCGGCGCCTGCCCGCGCGCGCCGACGCCCTGCCCACGCGGGGCGAGGCCGTGCCCGTCGAGGCCTCCCCTGAGCCGCAGGCCGCCAGGCCGGCCGGCGTGAGGTCGCGCAGGCGCCTGGCCCTGCCCGCCCCCTCCGGCCGCCGTGTCCGGGCCGGGGTCGAGGCCGCCGCGGCGACGGTCTACGCGATGACCCTCCCCCACCTGCGCCGGCCGCGGGCGCGCCGCAAGCGGCCGCGCACGGTTTAGCCGGCCGCGCGCTCCGCGAGGTCGCCCAGCACGCGCTCGGCGTGGCGATCGGGCGGGAAGACCGGGTACCAGACGCGCTCGACCATGCCGTCGCGCACGAGCATCGTCAGCCGGCGCAGGAGCGTCCTGCCGGCGGCGGCGAAGGTCGGCAGGCCCATCGCCCCCGCCAGCTCGAGGCGCTCGTCCGAGAGCAGCGGGTAGGGAAGCCCGAGGCGCTGGACGACCTCCAGCTGCCGCGCCGGGCTCTGGGCTGAGAGCCCGACGACCTCGAGTCCGAGCGCACGGAGCTCGGCGTGGACGTCGCGGAACCCGCACGCCTCGGCGGTGCAGCCCCGGGCTCCCGGGATCGCGTCCCAGTCGTCGGCGGGCAGCGCCTCGCCGGGGCGCCCGGCCCAGGGGAAGGCGAAGACGAGGGTCGGTCGCCGGCCGAGCGAGAGCGGCCGCCGGCCGCCGGCCGTCGAGGGCAGCTCGATGTCGGCCACCGCCGACCCGGGCAGGTGATCGGCGGCGCCGTCGTCCGTCGGGGCGGGCAGGCCGGGCGGGAGCGCGGTCAGGTCCTCGGCCATGGGGCACAATCGCACACAGCGACATGGAGACACCCGCGCCTGGATCGGTTGGGACACACGCGGCACCGGACGATGCGAGCGTCGATCTCTACTGGCTCCCGCTCGGCGCCGGCGGCCATTTCGTCCGGCTCAACGGCCGCGTCTACGAGGCGCTCGTCGCCCGGATCGCCCGGCGGGCACCGTGCGACCTGTACCACTCGGCGCTCGAGGTCCGCGTTCCCGACGGGCGGTTCGTCATCGAGATGACGCCCATCCGCGCCGAGCGACGGCGCCGACCGCGGCGTCGTCGCGGAAGGCGCGGTCGGCACGCACCCGGCCGGCCGTCTCCGGCTGTTCCGCTACGAGGTGCGCCGGTGGCGCGGCGGCGTCATCCCGGACGTCGCCGAGGCCGTCGAGAGCCCTCGGCGGCTGAGCGGCGACCTCGACCGCGCGCAACGGGTGCTCGACCTGGTGCCGCAGGTGCCGACGCCCGTTTGGGGACGCGACGAGCTCCACACCGGCGACATGTGGAACTCGAACTCGCTGATCTCGTGGCTGATCGCGCGAAGCGGTCTCGCCGGCCCAGGGGCTCGACCGCCGGCCGGCGGTCGCGCGCCCGGGTGGGACGCGGGGCTCGCGGTCGCGCGTCGCCAGGGCGGGCCCCCACGAGCCGGTCCGCCCCGGCCCTGACATGATCGGGGCGGTGCCCGTCCTCTCCCCCGACGAGCTGCTCGCGACCACGCGCAGCGTGCGGCGACGGCTCGACCTGACGCGTCCGGTCGAGCGCGGGCTGATCGAGGAGTGCCTGCGCCTCGCCCAGCAGGCCCCGAGCGGCGGGAACCGCCAGTGGGCGTCCTTCGTCGTGGTCACCGATCCCGAGCGCCGCAGGGCGCTGGGCGACCTCTACCGTCGCGGCTGGGACCGCTACCTGTCCGAGGGCATCCTCGGCGGCCCACCCTCACGCCCGGACGACCCTGCCAAGCGGCGCCAGGCGGCGCGCATCGGCCGCTCGGCCACCTACCTCGCCGAGCACCTGGGCGAGGTCCCCGTCCACGTGATCCCGTGCCACCGCGGCCGCACCGAGGACCGCCCGCAGGTCGTGCAGGCGTCCGCCTTCGGATCGGTGCTCCCGGCCGCGTGGAGCTTCATGCTCGCGGCGCGCGCTCGTGGGCTGGGCACGGCGTGGACCACCATCCACCTCTTCCACGAGCGCGAGGCCGCCGAGGTGCTCGGCATCCCCTACGACGAGGTCTCGCAGGTCGCGCTGATCCCGCTCGCCCACGTCGTGGGGTCGGGCTTCAAGCCCGGCCCTCGCGAGCCGCTCGACCGCTTCGCCCGCTGGGAGGGCTGGTGAGCGACGCGGGCGGCTGAGCGGCTAGCGCTCGTCCCGGGAGGCGCGGTCCCACTTGCGCATGAGCGCCTCGTGGCGACGGCGGCGCTCGACCTCCTCGCACCAGGGGACCTCCTCGTCCGGGCGCGCCCACGGCCGCCCCTCGCCCCAGAACGGGCTCGGGACCGGCAGGCCCTGCATCGCCGCGAAGAGGTCGTCCTCGTCCAGGCCCGGCGCCGCCAGCGACCGGAAGGCCACCTCGTCGCGCGCGCGGTCGTCGCTCATCGCCGGCGGCGGCCCGCCCTGGCGGCCCGGCGGGCCGACTTGCGCGGCACGGGCGCCGAGCCGCGGCGCCGTGGCGCCGCGTCGGCATCGCCCGGGTCCCCGTCCCCGTCGTCCTCCGCGCCCTGGAGGCGCTGGAGCTGCTCCTGGCGCAGGTCCGCGATCTCGTCGCGCAGGCGGGCGGCCAGCTCGAAGCGCAGCTCCTCGGCCGCAGCGAACATCTCCTGCTCGCGCTCGACGATCATCCGGTCCAGCTCGTCCGGGCCGACGTCGGCGAGCGGGTCGACCTCCCCGCGCCGCCGGCGCGCGGGCGCCGGGGCGTCGTCGTTCAGGCCCAGCAGCTCGACGATGTCGGAGACGCCCTTCACGATCGACTCCGGCGTGATGTCGTTCGCCTCGTTGTAGGCGACCTGGATCTCCCTGCGCCGGTTGGTCTCGTCGATCGCCGACCGCATCGCCTCGGTCTCGGTGTCGGCGTACATGATCACGCGGCCCGACGACGTTCCGGGCCGCCCGGCCGATCGTCTGGATGAGGGAGGTGTTCCCGCGCAGGAACCCCTCCTTGTCGGCGTCGAGGATCGCGACCAGCGTGACCTCCGGGAGGTCCAGCCCCTCGCGCAGGAGGTTGACGCCGACGAGCACGTCGAAGTCGCCGAGGCGGAGCGACCGGACCACGCGGATGCGCTCGAGCGTGTCGATCTCGGAGTGCAGGTAGCGCGCGCGGACGCCGGCCTCGACGAGGTAGTCGGTGAGGTCCTCCGCCATCCGCTTGGTGAGCGTCGTGACCAGCGCGCGCTCGCCGAGGTCGGCGCGGTCGCGGATCTCCCCGATGAGGTCGTCGATCTGGTGGTGCGTCGGCCGCACCTCGACCTGTGGGTCCACGAGGCCGGTCGGCCGGATGATCTGCTCGACCACGTGCCCCGACGAGCGCCGCTCGAACTCGCCCGGTGTGGCCGAGACGAAGACGACCTGGTTCACCCGCTCCAGGAACTCGGGCAGCTGCAGGGGGCGGTTGTCGAGGGCCGACGGCAGCCGGAACCCGGCGTCGATCAGCGCGAGCTTGCGCGAGCGGTCGCCCTCGTACATCCCTCGGAGCTGGCCCATCGTGTTGTGGGACTCGTCGATGAAGCAGGCGAAGTCGTCGGGGAAGAAGTCGAGCAGCGTGTGGGGGGGCTCCCCGGGACGCCGGCCGTCCAGGATCCGCGAGTAGTTCTCGATGCCCGAGCAGAAGCCGAGCTCGCGCATCATCTCCATGTCGTACTCGGTGCGCTGGCGCAGCCGGTGGGCCTCCACCAGCTTGCCGGCCGACTCGAAGGCGGCGACCTGCTCCTCCAGCTCGTCCCGGATCTCGCGGACCGCCCGGTCGATGGTCGCCGGCGGGGTCACGTAATGGGTCGCCGGGTAGGCCGCGAGGTGCTGCAGGTCGGCGTACACCTCGCCGGTCAGCGGGTCGTACTCGGTGATGCTCTCGACCTCGTCGCCGAACATCGAGATGCGATAGGCGGTCTCCGAGTCGGCGGGCTGGAGCTCGACCGTGTCGCCGCGCACCCGGAAGCGCCCGCGCTCCAGCGCCGTGTCGTTGCGCTGGTACTGGATCTCGACGAGGCGCCGGTAGATCGCCTCGCGCGGCTGCTCCGCGCCGACCCGGAACAGGACCATGCGCTCCTTGTAGAGCTCGGCCGAGCCGAGGCCGAAGATGCAGCTCACCGAGGCGACGATGACCACGTCCCGCCGCGCCAGCAGCGCCGCCGTGGCCGCGTGGCGCAGGCGGTCGATCTCGTCGTTCATCGACGAGTCCTTCTCGATGTACGTGTCCGTGGCCGCGATGTAGGCCTCGGGCTGGTAGTAGTCGTAGTAGCTGACGAAGTACTCGACGGCGGCCCCCGGCAGCAGCTCGCGGAACTCGTTGCAGAGCTGGGCGGCGAGCGTCTTGTTGTGGGCGATGACCAGCGCGGGACGGGCGGCCTCGGCGATGACCCGCGCCATCGTGAAGGTCTTGCCCGAGCCGGTCACGCCGAGCAGCGTCTGGAAGCGCTCCCCCCGCGCCAGCCCCTCGCTGAGCTCGCCGATCGCGCGCGGCTGGTCGCCGGTCGGCCGGTACGCCTCGGAGACCTCGAAGGGGCTCGTGGTCACCCGCCTAGGGTAGCGCCGCCCCGCGGCCTCCCCGCTCGGCCCGCCAGGGCGCGGGCCAGGACGGTGCCGAGGCCACCGGCCCGGCATGTTGCCCGCGCGGGCCAAGGCCGGCCCCCTCGCTCACGGGCCGGGCGCGTACACCTCGACGGCGTAGCCGTCCGGGTCGAGGACCCGGGCGAAGCCGAAGCCCCCGGCCCGCTCGAAGGCCACCTCCTCCAGGCCGCGGCGCGGGCGCGCTCCCGGAACGCCACGACGTCCTCGCCGCGCTCGACCTGGAAGCCGAGGTGGAAGCCGTCGCCGGTCCCGGGGGCCGGCGACCCCTCGCGCAGGGCGAGCAGCCCGCCGGCCGGGTCGCGGAGGATCACGAAGCCCTCCTCGTCGTGCACCGCCTCGGTGAGCCCGAACCAGCGGGCGTAGAAGGCCCGCGAGGCCGCGAGGTCGGCGACGACGAGCTGCGCGTGGTTCAGGATCACCCGGGCGGCGCGGGGAGCCGGTCGCCGTACGCTCTGCGGTAGATCGGGGTCGCCTCGCGCACCTTCGATACGAACCCGCGCGTCTCGGCGAACGGGATGTCGTCCGGGATGCGCAGGGCACGGCCCTCCGCCTGGGCCTCCTCGAGCCAGCGGCCGAGGTTGGACGGGCCGCCGTTGTAGGCGGCGAGCGCCAGGTCGACCGAGCCGTAGCGGTCGATCAGGTAGCGCAGGAAGCGGGTGCCGTAGGCGATGTTGACGCCGGCCTCCTCGATGCGGTCGGGCGAGGGGCCCGGCCGGTCGCGGCAGGCCCGCGACGAAGCGGGCCGTGTCGGGCTGCACCTGCATGAGGCCCACCGCGCCCTGGGCGGAGCGCGAGCCGGCGGCGAAGCCGCTCTCGGTGTCGATCACCGCGGCGACGAGGGCCGGATCGAGGCCGTTCCGGGCGGCCTCCTCGCGCAGGGCCTGCTCGTGCTCCAGCGGGTACCACATCCGCGCGTACCAGCCCGGCATCTGCTGGTGCACCTCGTACCAGGCGACCCCGGCCGCGCCGAGGACGAAGAGCACGGCGATCAGCCACGTCAGGCGCCGGCGGCGGCGCCGGGGGCGCGTCGTGCCCGGCGCGCCGGCGACGGCCCCGGCGCCGCGGGCGGCGCGGTCAGTGGTCGCGGTTCGCCGCATCGCAGGGGAGACCAGCGTACTCGGCGAAGCGGTCGGCCACCCACGCGCGCAGGGCGGCGAGCCCGGCGTCGTTGACGAGCACCCGGTCGGCGCGCGCCGCCTTCTCGTCCTCGCGCATCTGGCGGGCGCTGCGGGCCTGGAAGTCCTGGCCCCGTGCCTCCACGCGCCGGCGGCGCACCTCCTCGGGGGCGGTGACGAGCAGCGCCGCGTCGAACCGGCCCTCGACCCCGGCCTCGAACAGCAACGGCACCTCGCAGACGAGCAGCGGTGGTGGCGGGCGGCGCGCCGACTGCTCCTCAACCCACGCGGCCCGCCGGCCCTCGATCCGCGGGTGCAGGAGCCCCTCGAGGTATTCGATCCCTCCCTCCTGGGCGAAGGCCCGCGCGCCGAGCGCGGCCCGGTCCACCCCGCCGCCGGGCGCGAGGACCTCGGGCCCGAAGCGCTCGGCCACGGCCGCGACGATCTCCGGATCCGCGTAGAGGTCGTGGACGATCTGGTCGCTCGACAGCGTCGCCGCGCCGCACGCGGCGAACGCGGCGAGCGCCTCGGACTTGCCGGAGCCGATCCCCCCGGTCACGGCGACGCACGGGGGCGCGGATCGCGCCCCCGCCGTCCCCACCGCGCTACGAGTCGTCGCCCTCGGCGGGCTCGGCCTCGGCCTCTGCCACCGGCTCGGCCTCTGCCACCGGCTCGGCCTCTGCCACCGGCTCGGCCTCTGCCACCGGCTCGGCCTCTGCCACCGGCTCGGCCTCTGCCACCGGCTCGGCCTCTGCCACCGGCTCGGCCTCTGCCACCGGCTCGGCCTCTGCCACCGGCTCGGCCTCCGCGGCCGGCTCGGCCTCTGCCACCGGCTCGGCCTCCGCGGCCGGCTCGGCCTCCGCGGCCGGCTCGGCCTCTGCCTCTGGCTCTGGCTCCTCGGGCGCGGCCGCCTCGTCGGCGGCCACCTCGGGCGGGATCTCGGCTCCGGCGACCTCCGCGGCCGGCTCCTCCACCTCGACCGCGTCGGCGGCCGGCGCGTCCGCCTCGGCGAGGGGCTCCTCGACCGCGGCTGCCTCCTCGTCCGCCGGCTGGGCCTCCAGGGCCGCGGCGCGCACGTCGTCGGGGAGCCGGTGCTGGATCGGGTCGCTGTCGGCCACCCGCTTCAGGCTGAGCGACAGGCGCCGTCGGTCCGCGTCGATCTCGATGATGCGGACGGCGAGCACGTCGCCCTGGTTGACGACCTCGCGCGGGTTCTCCACGTGGTGGGCGGCCAGCTCGGAGATGTGCACGAGCCCCTCGACGCCCGCGTGGATCTCGACGAAGGCGCCGAACGTGACGACCTTCGTGACACGGCCCTCGACGACGTCGTTGACCTCGTAGGCCTCGATGACGCTCTGCCACGGGTCGGCCTGGGTCTGCTTGAGGCCGAGCGAGATCCGCTGGCGGTCGCGGTCGATGTCCAGGACCTTCACGCGCACCTTCTCGCCGATCTGAAGCACCTCGGACGGATGGTTGACGTGGCTCCAGGAGAGCTCGGAGATGTGGATGAGGCCGTCGATGCCGTCGAGGTCCACGAACGCCCCGAACTCGACGATGTTCGAGATCACGCCCTCCACGACCTTGCCCGGCTGGAGCTCGTCGAGGATCTTCTGGCGCACCTCGCGCCGCTCGTCCTCGAGCACCGCCCGGCGCGACAGCACGACGTTGTTCCGGTTGCGGTTGAGCTCGATGACCTTGCACTCGAGCTTGCGGCCGAGGAACTCGTCGAGGTCCTGGACGCGACGGATGTCGACGAGCGAGGCCGGCAGGAAGCCCCGGACGCCGAGGTCGAGGATGAGGCCGCCCTTGACGACCTCGATGACCGTGCCCTCGACGTTCTCCCCGGCGGTGGCGGCCGCCTCGATGCGCTTCCACGCCTTCTCGAACCGCGCCCGCTTCTTGGAGAGGATCAGGCGCCCCTCCTGGTCCTCCTTCTGCATGACCAGCGCGTCCACCATCTCGCCCAGGGCGACCTCGTCCTCGGGCCGCACGCTCTTGCGGATGGACAGCTCCGGCAGCGGGATCACGCCCTCGCTCTTGTAGCCGATGTTGACCAGGACCTCGTCCTTGTCGACGCGCACCACCCTCCCGGTGACGACGTCCCCCTCGGAGAAGATCGGGATCGTCAGGTCGTAGTTGGGCACCTGCACGCCGTCGACCTCGATGTACTCGGGGCCGTCGAGCGTGCGGACCGGGCTTTCGAGATCCGGCGCCGGGGCCGCAGGGGCGTCCGCGGGGGGTGCCTCGGGCTCGGCGGTGGCGATCTCGGGCTGGTCAGTCGTCATCGGTGGAATGTCCTCGTTGCGGTGTGGCTCCGGGCACGAGCCGACGGTCCGGGCGTGCCGGAGGGCGAGCAGTATAGACCCGCCGGCCGGGAGCGGCCATTCGCCTCCGCGCCCCCGTGCAGCGGCGCTCAGGGCAGCGCGGCGAGCACCCCGTCGAGATCGGCCGGGGCGAGGCGACCGGCCCGCGCGGCGCGGATGCGCCCGTCGCCGCCGACCGCCAGGGCCGCAGGCACGCTGCGAACCGGCAGCGAGGCCGCCCGGGGGTGGTCGGCCAGGCTCACGCGCACCACCCCGCGCCCGCCCGCCGCGCTCTCCAGCTCGCGCGCGAATGGCTCGCACCGCGCGCACCCGGGAGCGGTGAGGACGACCAGCCAGGGCCCGTCGCCCGTGAGGCCCAGATCCCCTCGCACGTCCTCGCGCCCGTGCGAGCGCCCCATGAGCAGGCGGTAGGCCTCGCATCCGACGCACAGCCCGGTGAGCGCCGACACGAGCGCCAGGGCGGCGACGAGGCCGGCGAGGACCCACCCCGCGGTCTCGGCTCCGCCGTACAGGAGGGCGACCGACGCCGTCAGGAACGCGGCCGCCAGGGCCTGGGCGAAGCGCACCGGTGCGGCCGGCTCCAGCTCGCGCGGCGGGCGGGCGATCAGGCGGAACACCCATGCGACCGGCGAGACGCGCGGGCCTGCCAGCCCGAGCAGCACCAGCGCGAGGGCGACCGCGACCGCCACCGGCTGGTCGAAGAGGATGGCCTCGAGGCACAGCACCCCGGTGATCGCCTGCGCGAAGCGGGGCTGGAGGGGGTGGACGGCGGGCGACGCCGGCATCCCCGCCACCTTAGGAGATAAGCCTCGGGTAAGCCCCCGGGAATAGACCGCCGGCGGCGGCGTCCTGGAGGAGAGCGCCGCACGAGCGCCCCCGACGCCGGAGGAGGAACATGACCACGACCTACGTCCTCGGCCACGCTCCCGACGAGCTGCGCCGCCTCGACGAGCAGTCCGCGATCCTGCGGCCCGCGACCGTGCGCCTGCTGGCCGACTGCGGCCTGCGCGCCGGGATGCGCGTCCTCGACGCCGGCTGCGGCACCGGCGAGGTGACGATGCTCGCCGCGGACGCGGTCGGGCCGGCCGGAGACGTCACCGGCGTCAACCGGGCCCCCGAGGCCCTCGAGAAGGGCCGCGACCGCGCCGCGCTGCGCGGCGCCGAGCACGTGCGCTTCGTCGAGGACGACGTCGCGGCGATGGCCGCCGATGAGCCCTACGACGCCGTCCTCGGCCGGATGGTCCTGATGCACCAGCCCGACCCCGCCGCGCTGCTCGCCCACCTCGCGGGGCTGGCGCGCCCCGGCGCGACCATCGCGTTCGCCGAGCTCTTCATGGTGCCGGCCCGCACGGCGATCCCAGCGCGCCCGCTCTTCGAGACCATGGTCGGCTGGATCGACCAGGCGCTGACCCGCGCCGGCGTGCACACGCGCATGGGCATCGCCCTGCACGACACCTTCGTGCGGGCCGGCCTGCCGGCGCCGGCGGCCCGGCTGGAGCCGCTGCTGACGGTCGGGGACGACCCGGCCTACATCCGGTGGGGCGTCGAGACCCTCCGGACGCTCCTGCCGGTCCTCGAGCCGCTCGGCGTGACGACGCCGGCCGAGGTCGACATCGGCACGCTCGCCGACCGGCTCTCCGACGAGGCCGCCGCGACCGGCGGGGCGGCCATGCCCTGCATGCTCGGGACCGCCTGGACCCGCCTGCCCGGCTGACGGGCCCGTGCGGGTCGCGGCGCACGCCCGCGACCCGCACGACTATCGTGCGGCCGGTCGAGCCCCGAGTCCCGGCCGGAGGAGCCCCCCGTGAGAACCCCGAGCACCCGGGGCGGATGGATGCTGCTCGGCGCCGGCGTGGCGGCGGCGGTCGCGTACTCGGGGTTCATCCTCGCCGCCGTGTCGCCCGGCGACCCCGACCTCACCACGGTGGTGAGCTCGCTCGAGGCCGGGGACGGATCCCTCGCCCGGGCGCTCCGCGCCCTCGACGTGGTGGCGGCGGTCCTGAGCCTCGTCCTCGTGCCGTTCGTGCACTGGGCGCTGCCCCGTGGCCCCTGGCGCGCGGTGGCGGTCTGGTCGTTCGCGATCTTCGCCGTCGCGGGCATCCCCGCGGGCGTGATCGCCCTCCCGTGCGCGGAGGGGGAGACCGGCTGCGGCGCCGGCGGGGGCGACGACCTCCAGACGCTCCTGCACAACGGCCTGAGCATCCTGTCAACGTGCGCCCTCATCGCGAGCGCGGCCGCGACCGCGCTCGCCGTCCGGCGGGAGGGACCGCGCTGGCTGGCCCGGGCGGGGTGGCTGACCGTCGCCGTCCAGGTCGTGACCGGCGGGATCGTGGGCGCTGGCCGAACTCACGGGGCCCGAGGCGCTGGGAGGGATCAGCCAGCGGCTCGAGATCCTCGGGATCTCAGCCTGGATCGTCTGCCTGAGCGTCTGCGCCGCGACCGACGGGGTCCGGAACGCTCCGCGCCGGCGCGGACGGCTCGGATCGCCCCGCGCTCCCTGAGGGCGCGCCTCCCCGGCCCGGCGCGAACGTCTCGCGCAGCGTGAAGGCGTCCGCGCCCGGGCCGCGGGCGCGCAGGAGGGCGAGGCGCTCCTCGGCCTCTGCGACCGTCGGGATGCTCCCGGCCGGCACCCACCACAGCGCGGTCTCGGGCGCGCCGAGGCGCTCGAACCACTCGCGGCGCCGCCGCAGGACGGCGGCGTGGTCGTCGCCGTAGACGAACGCCCGCAGGGCCTCGACCGACTCCCAGACCGACATGTTCACGATCAGCCGGTCGTCGCCGAAGGCGCGGATGGCGGTGGCGTCGCCGTCCTCGGTCTGGAGGCGCCACACGAAGCCCGGGCTCGCGTCGGCGACGGCGTTGACCGGGGCGAGGGCGGCCACGAAGTCCGCCAGCAGCGGCGCGTCGAGCGGCTCGCGCGGCAGCGCGATGTTGACCTGGGCGAGGTGCCAGCCGCCCGCGTCGTGGGCGGCCCGCAGCAGCGGGTCGCTCAGGCGTGCGATGGGCCGCCATCAGCTCGGCCAGCCGGGCGGGCGCGTCGTCGCGCGTCCGCGCGCAGCACGATCTCGCGCAGCACCCCGAAGGCCGCGTCGATCACCTCCGGGCGCGCTTCCGGGTGGACCTGCAGGACCCGGTACGGGTCCGGCGCGCCTACGCCTTCGCGTCCAGCCACGTCTCCCCCGTGCCGACGTCCACGGCCAGCGGCGGGTCGAGGGCGTAGGCGCCGATCATGGCCTCGCGTACGATCGCCCCGGCGCGCGGCGCCTCCTCCACCGGGGCCTCGAGCAGGAGCTCGTCGTGGATCTGGAGGATCAGGCGCGCTTCCAGACCCGCCTCGGCCAGCGCCGCGTGCGCGCGCACCATCGCCACCTTGATGATGTCGGCGGCGCTGCCCTGGATGACCGTGTTGACCGCCAGGCGCTCCCCCAGCTGGCGCTGCTGGACGGTCCGGCCGCCGAGCTCCGGGATGGGCGCGGCGGCGGCCGAAGAGCGTGGTCACGAACCCGTCCTGGGCGGCGGCCACCACGGTCCGGTCGATGAAGGCGCGCACCCGCGGGTAGCGGGCCAGGTAGGCCTCGATGTAGGCGCCGGCGTCGGCGCGCGGGATGTTGAGCTGGTCGGCGAGGCCGAAGTCGCTGATGCCGTAGACGATCCCGAAGTTCACCGCCTTGGCCCGGTCGCGCGTCGTGCGGTCGACGTCGGCCGGCGCCATCCCGAACACCTCGGCGGCGGTCGCGCGATGGATGTCCTCGCCGCGGCGGAAGGCGTCCGCCAGCGCCGGCTCGCCCGAGACGTGGGCGAGGATGCGCAGCTCCACCTGGCTGTAGTCGCAGCTCACGACCAGCCAGCCCGGGTCGGTGGTGAACGCCCCGCGGATCTCCCGCCCGAGCGGGGTGCGGATGGGGATGTTCTGCAGGTTGGGGTTGTTCGACGACAGGCGCCCGGTCTCGGCCACGGTCTGGGCCAGCGTGGTGTGCAGCCGCCCCGCCTCGTCGACCAGCTCGGGCAGCGCCGACAGGTAGGTGCTGTCGAGCTTGGTGAGCTCGCGGTACTGGCCGATCAGCTCGATGATCGGGTGCTTGCCCTCGAGGAGCTGGAGCACCTTGCGGTCGGTGCTCCAGCCGGTCTTGCCGCGCCGGAACGTCGGCAGGCCGAGCCGCTCGAAGAGCACCTCGCCGAGCTGCTTGGGCGACTCGATGACGAACTCGCCGCCCGCCAGCTCCCAGATGCGGTCGCGCAGCTCGTCGGCGCGATCGCGCACGCGGGCGGCGATCTCCCCGAGCCGGTGCACGTCGAGCTTGACGCCGGCCTCCTCCATGGCCGCCAGCACGCGCGCCAGCGGGAGCTCGATCTCGCGGTAGAGCGGCTCCAGCCCCTCACGGCGCAGCCCCTCCTCCTGGCGGGGGGTCAGCTCCCGCACCAGGACGGCGTCGAGGGCCGCGCGGTCGTCGGTGCCGCGCGCCCCGAGCCCGGCGTCCGCGGCGAGCTCGTCCAGGGGATAGCCGCGCCGGCGCGGCTCCAGCAGGTAGGCGGCGATCATGGTGTCGTGCACCGGCCGCAGGTCGTCGCCCGTCGCCCTGCAGCGCCGCCTTCGCGTCGTGGGTCGTGACCGGCAGCCCGGCGAGCGCGCGCCGCCAGCGCCGCGCCGACGCCCTCGCCGCGCGCGCCCGCCGCCGACCTCGTCGCCGTCGCCCGCGACGGCCCAGCCCTCGTCGGACAGCGCGAGCGCGACGCGCTCGGCCCCCGCCAGCCGCATCGGCAGGTCCTCGGGCGCCGCCGGGACGACCGTCACGTCGATCGTCACGTCGGCCGGGGCCTCGGGCGCGCTCGCGCCGCCCTCGGCCAGCTCCTCGAGGCGCCGGACGAGGCTGCCGAACTCGAAGCGGTCGAACAGCTCGCGCAGCGCCTGCATGCGCTCGGGCCCGTAGTCGAGCGCGGGCACGTCGGAGAGGTCGAGCTCGACCGGGGCGTCGGTGCGGATGAGGGCGAGGTCGCGCGTCTTGCGGGCCGCCGCGGCGTGCTCGGTGAGCGCCTCGCGCCGCTTGGGCGTCTGCTCGGAGGCGTGGTCGAGGATCTCGTCGAGGCTGCCGTACTTCTGGAGCAGCTGCGACGCCCCCTTCTCCCCCACCCCCGGCACGCCCGGCAGGTTGTCGCTCGGGTCGCCCACCATGCCGCGGAAGTCGGTCATCAGCTCCGGCCCGATGCCGTAGCGCTCCCGCACCGCGTCCGGGGTGTAGACCGTCGTGTCGGTGACCCCGCGGCCCGTGGCCATGACGCTGACGCGCGGGCTCACGAGCTGGAAGGCGTCGCGGTCGCCGGTCAGGATGACGACCGGCTCCCTGGCCTCCTCGGCCCGCCGGGCCAGCGTGCCGATGACGTCGTCGGCCTCGTAGCCGGAGAGCTCGGTGTTGACGAAGCCGAAGGCCTCCATCATCGGCCGGAAGTGCGGGGCCTGCTCGCGGAAGAGGTCCGGGGTCGCCTGGCGGTTGGCCTTGTAGGTCGGCTCCTGCTCGTGGCGGAAGGTCCGGCCCGGCGCGTCCCAGGCCACGACCACGCGCCCGGGCCGCTCCTCGGCGAGCATCTTCATCATCATCGCGGCGAGGCCGTAGAGGGCGTTCGTGGGGAACCCGTCGGCGGTCGAGATCGTGTCCGGCAGGGCGTGGAACGCCCGGTACGCGAGGCTGTTGCCGTCGATCAGGAGGAGCGGCCCGGTCGCGGGCGGAGCGGCGGTGTCGGGCACGGCGGGAGGATACTCCGGGGGCCGGATCCGCCGGTTATGCTGGCCGCCCGTTCCCGCGCCCCGCAAGGAGCCACGTTGGCCGTCACGCCCAGCGCCCAGTACAGCATCACCCTCCGCGTCGAGATGGACTCGACCCAGGCCGACCTCCTGGGCCAGCTCGCCACCGCCATCGGCGACGTGGGCGGCGACATCGGCGCCATCGACCTCGTGGGGACGGGCTACGGGTCGGTGATCAGGGAGCTGGTCGTGAACGCCTCCGACCAGGAGCACGCCGACGCGATCGTGGCCGCGGCCGCGGGCCTGGACGGGGTGAAGGTGCTGTCGTCGTTCGACCGCACCTTCCGCATGCACCAGGGCGGCAAGATCGAGATGACCACCCGCGTGCCCCTCGAGACCCGCGACGACCTCTCCATCGCCTACATGCCGGGCGTGGCGCGGGTCTGCCGCGCGATCGCCGAGGACCGCAGCAAGGCCTTCGACCTCACGCTCAAGCGCAACATGGTCGCGGTCATCACCAACGGGACGGCGGTCCTCGGGCTGGGGGACATCGGGGCGGCCGCCGGCATGCCGGTCATGGAGGGCAAGTCGATGCTCTTCAAGGAGTTCGGCGGGGTCAACTCCTACCCGATCTGCATCGACTCGAAGGACCCCGAGGTCCTGATCCGGACCATCGCCGCCATCGCCCCGGCCTGGGGCGGGATCAACCTGGAGGACATCGCCGCGCCGACCTGCTTCGAGGTCGAGGACCGCCTGAAGGAGATGCTCGACATCCCGGTCTTCCACGACGACCAGCACGGCACGGCGATCGTCGTGCTCGCCGCCCTCCTCAACGCCCTGAAGATCACGGGCGAGAAGATCGAGAACCTCAAGGTCGTCGTGAGCGGCGTCGGCGCGTCGGGCGTCGCGTGCTCGAAGATCCTCATGAACGCCGGCGTCGAGAACATCATCGGCTGCGACTCGAAGGGCGCGATCTACAAGGGCCGCACCGAGAACATGAACTTCATGAAGGACTGGTACGCCGAGAACACCAACCCCGAGGGCATCCGCGGCGGCCTCACCGAGGCGGTCGCGGGCGCCAACCTCTTCCTCGGGCTGTCGGGGCCCGGCACCTTCTCGGCGGAGCAGCTCCAGACGATGGCGAAGGACCCGATCGTGTTCGCCATGGCCAACCCGACTCCCGAGATCATGCCCGAGATCGCGGCGCCCTACGTGCGCGTGATGGCCACCGGCCGGTCCGACTACCCGAACCAGATCAACAACGTGCTCGCCTTCCCCGGCATCTTCAAGGGCGCCCTGGCCTGCCGCGCGACCCAGATCAGCGAGGCCATGAAGGTGGCCGCGGCCGAGGCGATCGCCGCCTGCATCTCCGACGACGAGCTCAACGAGGACTACATCATCCCGAGCGTCTTCAACCGCAACGTCGCGCCCACGGTGGCCGCCAAGGTCATCGAGGTCGCGGCCGCAGAGGGCCTCGCCCGCCGCGTCCCGCACGCCGGCGAGGACCCCCACGACATGTAGGGCGTCGCGATGAGCAGCGACCGGCAGGAGCAGCCGCTCGACCCCAGGACCGGCTGGGTGCGCGAGCACCTGCACCGCTACGTCGCCACCGACGGCGCCGACGGCCATGAGTGGAGGCCCGGCGTCCCGACCCTCCTCCTCACGACCCGCGGCCGGCGCAGCGGCAAGCTGCGCCGCACGCCGCTGATCTACGGCCGCGACGGCGACCGGTACGTCGTGGTGGCCTCGTACGGCGGCAGCCCGCAGCACCCGGACTGGTACCTCAACCTGTCCGCCGAGCCCGGCGTCACGATCCAGGTCGGCCCCGACGTCATGCCCGCCCGCGCGGCCACGGTCGAGGGCGACGACCGCGAGCGGCTCTGGGGCCAGATGACCGGCATCTGGCCCGCCTACGACGAGTACCAGGCGCGCACCGAGCGGCAGCTGCCGGTCGTCGCCTTGGAGCCCACCGGATAGCCACCCGGAGGCGGGGCTACACTCGGCCCGCCGGGGGACGTGGCGGAACGGCAGACGCGGCGGTCTCAAACACCGCTGAGGGCAAATCCCTCGTGTGGGTTCGACTCCCACCGTCCCCATCGCCTTTCCGGCTTGTGAAGCAGGATCTCACCCTCCACGGCCCCAGCCTCTCCATCCGCTCAGGACCGCTCAGGACCGCTCAGAAAGGGCGTCGACTGTCGCGCAACTGTCGCGCACCGGTCGCCCACGACACCTCGCCCGATGGAAAGCGGGGGGTCCCGCCAAGTGCTCTAACAGGACCTCGTTGTACGCGCCCCCGACGGGGGCCAGGTGTTAAGCCTTCACGACGCCGGCGGGGCGCCCGTAACCGAGCCGGGCGGCATTGAGCAGCGGCCAATCTCGGTCGTCACCCGCCAGGGGCCGCACACGGCGATCAAGCGGTTTGAGTTCGTGGCGGGCGCGACCTTGTCGTTCGTGGTGAGAATTCTCGCCGGCGGCATCGGGGAGGGCATCATCGACGCCGACGAGTTGGGCGCCATGTCGGGGCCGCTCCCTGAGCGGCCCGGCCGAAGGCCCGGACCTGCGCCGCGTAGACCGCCCGGGCCCGCCCCGTATTCGGCGTGGCCGCGCTCCCAAGCAGCCGCCCAGGCGGCGCGGGCCTCGGGGGTCGCGCTCCTGGCAGTCCGTAGCCGGACGGCCGGTGCGCCCGGCGTAGAAAGCCCTCGTACCCGGGGCCGGTCTCCATCCGCCGAGGGCAGCCGCCCTCGGCGGTCTGGCGCGGAGCGTCGCCCCTGTCCCCCCGGCCCAAGGTCTCCCCCTCTGGCGGTCGGGGCAAGTGTCCCAACAACCCCCCAGTCTCCGTCGGCGAGGCGCGCCCGGTCGAGCGGGGCGCCGGAGGGCTCGGCCGCAGCGCATGCCGCGGGGGCGTCGCAGCGCCGCCGCCCGCCGGAAAGCGCTCCCGTCGCGTCCGGCAGCGCCCCGCTACGCGCTGGTCACGCGCCCCAGCGCTTGACGCGAACCCGCCGCGGGTCCTTCCCCCGCCGGATTGCGTCGGCCACCTCGGCCTCGGCGATCTGCGGCGTCGGCGCGGGCTCGGTCTGGCGCGCCCGAACGATGTCGCGGGTGTCGTCCCAATAGCCGACGCGCTGGTAGTGGTCGTAGATGGCGCGCTCGCGCTCCGGCGTCATCTCGTCGTCGTCGCGGAAGGTCGGCGCACCCTTGAGGTGCTCGGCCGTGTAGGGCACGACGACGTATGCGTCGCCGCCGTCGTCCACGTACTGGACGTCGTCGACCGGCACGACGTGCGTTCCGCTGAACCAGCCGGTCTTAACCGCCAGGTAGCGGGCGTAGCGGGCCTCCGAGTCGAGGTAGACGTCGTTGACCTTGCCGACCTTCTCGCCGTGGGTCGTGCGCACCTCCATGCCGCGCAGTCGTGAGAGCGACGGCAGGCGGGTGCTCTCGGAGTAGCCCTCGGGGCCGATGCTCGCCGTCTCGTCGTCGTCCAGCGTGGGGTCGTCGTCATCGCGCAGGGAGGCGACGGTCGCACCCGCCGCGGCGCCCGAGGTCTCGACGGCCGAGCGATCGGCGTCGCCGTTGCGCACCTCGCTCGTGTCGTGCTCCCGCTCGGGCTCGTCATCTTCCCGGCGGGTCTCCGGGGTCGAGCCCTTGCTCAGGTCCTCCTCGGGCGGGCGGTTCTTGTCGTCGGACATGCCTTGCCTCCTGTGTCGGATGGGATGGGCGTCTAGGAGAGCCGCGGGATTCCCTCGCCGGCGAACCGCTGCAGCAGCTCCTTGGCGTCCAGGCCGAGCTCGTCGAGCACGCCCTGATCGCGTTCGATGTCGATCTCGTCGGGAAGCTCACGCTCGGCTCGGGAGGCCTTGTCTGCCTGACCCTCGCTGTTGAGCATCTCGACGACCTTCTCCCTCGTGATCCGCATGCTGGCCTCGCTTTCGGGTTCCTCGACTGCCGACGCCCCGCGTCTGTGCGGGAGCCGGTGCTTGCCAGGACGACGTCCTACCCTCGTGCGGGCTCCTTGGCGGGCAGCCGGATCCGCTGGTGCGCCGGCTCACCGCTGCGGAGCTCGCGCTCGCGCTCGAGCTCGGCGTCGAACTCGGCGCCCAGCAACAGCGCGAGGTTCGAGATCCACAGCCAGACCAGCAGGACGATCGCGCCGCCCAGCGTGCCGTACGTGGCGTTGTACGAACCGAAGGCCGCGACGTACACCGCGAACCCCGCCGAGGCCACGAGCCACACCACCAGCGCCACGATCGCGCCGGGGCTCACCCACCTGAAGCGCGGTTGCCGGACGTTCGGCAGGAGGTAGTAGATCATCGCGATCAGGAGCACCACGAGCAGCGCCAGGACCGGCCACTTGGCGATCTGCCACGCGAGCACCGCGGCGTCGCCGAGGCCGATCGCGTCGCCGACGGATTCGGCGATCGGGCCGGTGAGGACCAGGCCGATGGCGATGACCGACAGCAGGAGCACCGCGACGGCCGTCACGAGGATCTGGAAGGGCTTGAGCTTCCAGGCCGGGCGGCCCTCCTCCACCTGCCAGACCACGTTGCCGGCGCGGGTGAAGGCGCCGATGTAGCCGGACGCCGACCACAGCGCGCCGAGGATGCCGATGCCGAGGAGGGCCCCGGCGCCGCCCCGGTTGGCGACCACCCCCTCGAGGGGGCCGCGCACGGCCTCCGCCGCCTGGGCGGAGCCGAGGTCCTCCACCACCTTGACCAGCTCGTCCACGGCGCTCTCCTGGCCGACGACGCCCAGGAGCGCGACCAGCACGAGCAGCGCCGGGAACAGCGACAGCACCGCGTAGTAGGTGAGCGCCGCCGCCCAGTCGGTCATGTTGTCCTCACGGAAGCGGCGGACGGTCCGTTTCAGCACCGCCCACCACCCCCGCGGGGGCACGTCCGTCGGGCCTTCGGGAGCGCCGTTCACGTCGCTCTCGCGGGTCACGTGTCCGAGCTCGTGCCCCCGGCGGCCTCGCGGGCCTGGGTCGCGCCCTCCGAGGCGGCCTGCTTGGCGCTGTCGGCCACGGCCGACCCGTGCTCCCGTGCGATCTCGCCCGCCTGCTCGCGGACGCTCCCGGCGACGTCGCCCGCCTGCTCGCGCACGGCCCCGGCGATCTCGCCGGCGGCCTCGCGCCCGTGCTCGACGGCCTCTTGGGCCACCTCGCCGGCGCGCTCCTTGAGGGTGTCCGTGACCGGCCCGATGCGCTCGTCCTCGATGCGCGTGCGCGGCAGCAGCGAGCCCACCAGCAGGCCCGCGGCCAGCGAGGCGACGGCGAGCCCCAGCGGGTTCTCCTGGGCCATGCCGACCGCCTGGCGCGCGCCCTGCCGGGCGTCGTCCGTGCCCGGGGTGGCGTCGGCGACGCGGTGCCCGGCGCCCATGACGCGGTCCTTCACCGCGCCGACGCGGTCGCGCGCCCGCGACGGCACGTCGGCCTTGTAGCCGATGGCGCCCGCGGTCTCGCCCAGGCGCCCCCGGCTCTCCTCGATCTCCTGACGCAACTCCTCGGTGCGCTCGCTCATCGCGGTCCTCCCCGTGTCTCGATCTCTCCGTTGCGGCCGGCGCGCAGGCCCGCGCGCGCCGCGCGCACGTCCTCCTTGAGGCCCTCCTGCGCCCGCCTGGGCGCGAGCGGTGCGACCTCGCGCAGCCGCGTCCGCCCGACGAGGGCGAGGGCGCCGGCAACGGCGGCCCAGAGGATCGTCACGATGATCGCGGCGACCGCTCCAGGCATGACCTCCGCGAGGGCGAGGATGAGGCACGCCGTGAGGGCGCCCAGCGCGCAGAGCGCGGCGACGGCCGCGCCGCCCAGCATCCCCGCGCCCACGCCGGCGATCTTGCCCTTCTCGGCGAGTTCCGCCTTGGCGAGCTCGATCTCGAGGCGGACGAGACCCGTCGTCTCGTCGCCGAGCCGCCTGATGAGGTCTCGCATGGACAGCTGGCGCGGGTCGGTCGCGTCCCACCCTTCGTGAACGGTCCGCACGATCACCGCCCCCCGAGGCCAGACGGACGGTGCGGGTCGGGCACGCCCAGGCCGGCGGGCCGGGCGTCGGCGTCGGGGCCCACCCCGCCCGGGATGTGCGAGTAGCGCTTGGCGCTCGAGGCCTTCAGCGCCCGGGCCGCGACGATACCCAGGGCGAATGCGGCCGCCGCGACCGCCCAGGGCTGCTCCCTGCCCACGCGCTCGACGTCGCCGAGCAGCGCGTCGGCGTCGTTGTCGCGCAGGTAGGCCCCTGCGCGCTCCACCTGGTCGGCGGCGCGCTCGGCCACCCGGGCTGGGGCATCCTTGCCCTGCTTGCGGAGCTCGTCGCCGACGCTCCTGATGTCGCCGGCGGCGCCGACGGCGCGGTCGCCCGCCAGGGTCGAGCGCCGATCCACCTCATCGCGCGCCCGGGCTCGCGCCGTGGCGAGCGCGCTCGAGGTGCCCTCGCCCGCGCGCGCCTTGGCGGAACCGGCAGCCTCCGTCGGCTTCTCGACGGCACCGGACGCCGCCTCCTTCATCTCGGTCGTCATGGATCTCCTTCGCGGTCGGATCGTGTCCCTTTGGGTGCGTTCTACGGCCTGCCCGAGGTTGAGATCTCCAAACCGCGGCGACACAAGCTGAGCGCCAAATGCGCCAGCGGCCCCCGATATCGTGTTCCACTTGCGGCAGGCAGAGGAGATAAGGGCCACATCTGAGTCACGCTGCGGCCGGCGGCGGCAGTCTCCCGAGACTGGGGTTCAGTGCTTCGCACGCTCCCCACCGGACGCGACCTTCAAGCGGGCTCGGGCGCGCAACCGTCTTGCGGAGATCGTCGCCGCGGCCGCAGGCCTGCCGTCGCGACGTGTTTTGCGATGCCGCCGGGCGGGATCCCAATGTGTCCCCCGATTGAGGAGATCACCATGCCCGAGATGACCGATGCCCGCGAGCTCTTCCTGCACGAGCTCGGGGACATCCTCTACGCGGAGAACATGCTCGTGAAGACGCTGCCGACGATGGCCAAGGAGGCCACCGACGACGAGTTGCGCACCGGCTTCAGGGAGCACCTCGAGCAGACCCGCGCGCAGGTTGACCGGATCAAGAAGTCGTTCGCGAGCCTGGGCGAGAGGGCGTCCGCCGAGCAGTGTCCCGGCATCGAGGGAATCATCGAGGAGCACGACGAGTTCATGAAGGAGAACGACCCCTCGGCCGAGATCTGCGATCTCTTCCTGACCGGCGCGGGAGCGCGCACCGAGCACTACGAGATCGCGGCGTACTCCGGCCTCATCGTGATGGCCCGGGCGCTGGGCGAGCGTGAGGTGGTCGAACTCCTGAGCGAGAGCCTCCGCGAGGAGAAGGAGACGCTGAAGTCGCTCGAGCAGGCGAGTCGCCGGCTGGCGAGGGAGCGCGTCAAGGCCACAGCGAGCTGACTCGCGCCAGCCTCGCGATGGCCGTCCTCCTCGCGGAGACCGCGTGCGCGGGCGCGCTGGCGGCGGGGGTGCAGCTCCGAGGACGTCACCGGCGAGCCGGAGGACATCGAGACGCTTGTCCAGGTCGTCCCGGAGGGTTCTCGATGCGTTCATGATCGGGAGGCCGACGATGCGCGCTTCGAGGTGAACCTGCGCAACACCGGGGAGGACGAGCGGACGGTTACTGTGACCCCGGTGCGCCGCTTCTCCGACGGCGACCAGGTGGGCAGCTCGATCGAGGGCTTCAAGGTGACGGTGCCGGGCAACGGCGCGGCGCGCGGCGGGATCCTCGTGGACAATGTCTCCGACGACCTCACCGCCTGCCTCATACGCCTCGATGGTGGAGACGCGATCGAGGTCGACCTGCAGGAGGGCGACGCCTGAGGGAGCGTCGGGCGCCTGAACGAACGTCCCGCTCGAGAGCCGCTGAGACGGGAACTGCGCAGAGGCCCCGCGTGCCTTCTCGTCATCACCGTTTTCGGCGACCCCGACCGCGTGCGTCCGCTTCTACGGTTAACGTGCTGATCACCATCCTCTGATCCCGCTCAGAAATGGGCCGGCCGCCCGACCGCGACGAACTCGCCGGCCGAAAGCCTCTCACCGCTCGCACCGCAGTGACTACGCTCGACCGATGGCACCCGACGACAGGATCGAGGACGCGATCGACGCGGCCCAGTTGCTGCGACGAGAGGGCGCTCCTCATCAGCTGCCTGAGCGGCTGCGCCAGATTCTCGAGGCTACCTACCGCGGGCCGATGGCTCTGTATGTCGTGGACGTAGATGGCTCGTGCCTACACCTGCTGGCAGGCGACCGGTCGCGTGTGCCCGACGTGATCCCGGCTCCGATAGGAATCGGACCCGAGATTCCCGCCGAGGCGTTCGGCGCGCTCGCGGCGGCCGTTGCGAGCGCGTTACCCGGCTGCGGCTCGGCACCGCTCATACTCGCGGATCGCGCCCTCGGCGTCCTCGTCAGGCCCGACGGGGCTTCGCCGGGTCTGGATGAGTCTGCTCTGGAGGTGGCGCTGGCTCTCGAGACGGTCAGCGGCTACACCGACGTCGTACACGCAGCCCGCCGCCGCATGCACCCACGACCGGCCGCGGAGGTGCAGCAGAACCTCTTGCCCCCGCGGATCGCGCGCGTGAGCCATGCCGACCTCGCCGGGGGGGTCCTGCCGGGCTACGAGGTGGGTGGCGACTTTTTCGACTACGCGCAGAACGAGGACGGCCTGTGGCTCGCCGTCGCTGATGCGGTAGGCAAGGGGAGTGAGGCGGCCGCCCTAGCGGCTGTCGCGATCGGCGCCCTGCGAGCCTCTCGGCGCTCGGGAGTGGGACTGGAGCAAACGGTGGTTGCGATGTGCGAGGCCGTCAGGAGCTGCGGGCGTGGCGGGTCGGCCTTTGTGACCGCCGTCGTGGCGCTGTGGCAGCCAGCCACGTACCGGCTGCGCTGGATCACCGCAGGGCATCCCCGCCCGATCGTGCTGCGCTCCGGCGGCCGCGTGGAGACCCTCAAGGGGGGTGTCACGCGCCCACTGGGCATCGCGGGTAGCGAGACCGGGCCGCGCGCGGCGGAGTGCCTCCTTTCGGCCGGCGAGCGGCTGCTTCTCTACAGCGACGGTCTCGTCGAGCAGCGGCACTGGCGTACGGCGGAGCCGGTCGGCGTCGAAGCCCTCCATCGAGTCTTCCGTGCATCGGCCGGCATGCGGTGCGCCCAAACGGTACGGCGCCTTCAGGACCTCGTCGTCGAGGCCTCGCGGGGGCGGCTGCGTGACGACGTCACGCTCCTCGCGCTCGTCGTTGACGGCGATCCCGAGCCTTCGCCAAGGACATAGCAAGAGCCGCGCGGCGCGACCGCCTGACGAGCGCGCTCCGCCACGAGGCTCCGCCTCGTCGTCCCCCTCCTTGGACAAGCGAGCGTATGCCTGCGCCTACTCACCCACCGGTGATGGAGCTAGGCCGCTCGGTGCAGGTGGGAGGCCCGCGCGACAAGTGCGACATCCGACCCGGCGCCATTCGCTGTCGCTCCACACGGGCCGCTTTCAGGTTCGAAGGCCCTCCACCCCGACGGCGGAGTATGTCCGGTCGGAGTCCGCTCTCCTCCGGGCTGGGAGGGCCGCTTCCCGGTTGACGATGCGGGCGTGAAATCAGCTCGTCGCTCTGGACGTCGGCGGGGAACCACCCCGACAGCCCGTTTCCCGCGTCGCCCACCGGGGTACCGAAGCGGGGTGGCGCGCGTCAAGATCGTGTACTGGGCCCTCGTCTCCGTCCTCGGGGCGCTCACCTTCTTCCTCGTGGCCGCCGGGGCCCGCTTGCTGCGAGGGCGACTGGGTGGGGGGGCACCGGGGCCGGGGTAGAAACCGGATGAAAGCGTGTGCGCGCAGGCAGGAGGGGGCCGTCGCGGGGGTGCAACTCCCACCGGACCCCATGCGGTCATGGCTTGTGCCGCGTCACCTGGCCTCTCGACGCCTCACGGACGAGACGACCGCGCTCGTAGCGGTGAGCACGACTGCGCCGGCGCCGGCGAGGAGCGTGCGCCGGCAGATGGTCTTGCTCAGCACGGTGCCCATCGTCAGCCTCAGCACGGTGCCCATCGTCAGCCCCGCCGCGATGCCGCGGCGCGGCGATTGCCGGAGGCTCGGCGCACCGCCTTCGTGAGCTCGTCCTTGGTCATGCCCGACCTGCCCTCGACCTCCAGAGACGCGGCGAGGTCGAGCAGTTCCGGCTTCGTCATGTCCGCCAGGTCGTCGGCCGCCGGCGCCGTCTCCGTCTGCCGGACGAACTCGGCCGCCTGGAGGGTGACAGAGCCGCGGGCCTTGTCGGCCTCGGCCGCCCGCTCATCGGCGGCCCGCGACTGCGCCTCGGCCTGCTCGGTCATCGCCTGGGCGCGGCGGTGCGCCTCGTCTGCCGCGCTCCGCGCCGCCTCTGCCGCTTCGTCGGCGAGCCTGCGGGCCTCCGCCAGCTGCTCCCGCGCGGCGTCCATCTCTGCCTCGGCGCGTTCGCGGGCGTCCTCGGCTTTGCGTTGCGCGTCCTCGGCCTCGGCCTCGTTCTGGGCCGTCACCTCGTCGAGGTTCTTGCCCGCATCTGCCTCCGCCGCGGCCCGCTCCTCGGCCACCATTGCGTTTGCCCGCCGCTCGGCCTCGGCCACGCGCCGCTTGGTCGCGGTCTCCCCGGCCGCCTTGGCCTCCTGCAGACGCCTCCGCCCGTCGGCGGCCACCGTCTTCACCCGCTCAGCGAGATCGTTGGCCTCGCCCATCTTCTGCAGCGCACGCTCCTCGGCGCGCTCTGCGTCCTCCAACGCCTCCTGGGCGCGCTGTAGCCGGAGGTCCAGGGAGTCGGCGCCGAAGGGAACCGCGTCGGCGATCGACTCGCTCACCCGCCGGGCGCCGCCTCGCGCCTCCTCCATCGCGTGTTCCACGGGCGGCTTGGTCAGAGCCTTCCTCATCAGCCATCCGGCGTTCTCCGGGAACTCGGTCACAGCGATCTTCGCTTGGTGAACCAACCACCGGCCGGGGTGGTCAATGCTCATCGAATCCGTCCTCCGTGGTGTGTCTGTAGTCGGCGACGTCGTCAGACGCCCCAGCGCTTGACGGCGACCTGGTCGGGGTCCTCTCCCCGGTCGATCGCGTCGGCGACCTCCGCCTTGGCGATCTGCGGCGTGGGCGCCGGCGCCGTCTGGCGGGCGCGGACCGCGTCCCAGTAGCCGCTGCGGCCGTAGTACCTGTAGACGCGCTCCTCGTGCGCGCGCGCGGAGGGCTCGTCGCGCTCGAAGGTCGGGCCTTCGCGCAGCTGCTCCTTCGTGTAAGGCACGACCAGGTGGGTGTCGCGTCCCTCGCTCTCCACGTACACGTCGTCGATCGGGATGAGGTGGCGCTTGGTGCCAAACCAGCCGGTCTTGACGGCCACGTACCGCAGGTACGGGCCCTGCGCGTCGGTGTAGCTGTCGTCGACCGTGCCGATCTTCTCGCCGTTCATGTCGCGCACCTTCATGCTGGCGAGCTGGTCCATGCTCGGAGGCAGCGTTGACCCCGAGTACTCGGGGCCGATGTGGCGCCGCTCTGCGATTCGATCCGCTGTACTCAACTTCGCTCTCCCTATTCGGAACGGCGAACAATGCCGTCATATAAGAGATTCTCCCGCCGGGCCTGAGCGAAACAGGAGCTCGTTGCGCCCGAGGGGGATGGGCCGCGGCCGGCCGCGCCGGTGCGTGCGGCTAGAGAAGGATGATCAGCAGGATGACGATGATGATCACCAACACGAGCGCGCTGATACCGATGTACACAACTCCTCCAATTCATATTGAGGGCGCGGTTGTTACCCCGCGGCCCCGCTGCGCAAACGCTCACGCCGATCGGATTGACGGCGAGCGGGCGGGCAACCCGGGATGGCGGTGATCGGCGGCGGTGAACGATGCGGAGACCCAGTTCGCCGAGGGCGGAGACATCCCGGTGCTGCTCAATGGCGTCGGCGCTTATGCGCGCTCGAGGCGCCTCGCCCGCGCGCGCCTTGGCGGCACCGGCGGCCTCCGTCGCCTTCTCGACGGCACCGGACGCCGCCCCCTTGATCTCCGTCGTCATCGTTCTCCTTCGTGGTCCGGGTCGCGCCCCGTTTCCGGACGCGCGACGTGGGTCTGGGTCGACGGACTTCCCGAGCCGGCGATCTCCAAACGGCGGTAAGCAGGACATGAGCGCCAAATGCACCAGCGGCCCCCGATATCGTGTTCCACTTGCGCAAGCCAGAGGAGATAAGGGCCACATCTGAGTCACGCTGCGGCCGCGCCACATGCCGATTCCGCGTCACTCAGTGACTGATCGGGCCGACCCCCGGGACTCGCGCCGTGCCGATGCGCTCCGCAATCGGGAGCGCATCCTCGATGCCGCAGAACGCCTGCTGCAGCACTCGCCATCGGCCACCGTCGCGGACATCGCCGCAGCAGCCGGACTATCGAGATCGACCGTCTATCGCCACTTTGCGGACCGGACTCGGATGGTCGCGGCCCTTGGCGAGCGGCCCCAGATCTCCTCCTCCGAGGAGATCCACAACCTCCTGCCTCCGGGGGACCTGGGACGTGAGCGCCCCGTCGTCCTCGACGCCATCCAGGTTTTCGACGTGGTCCCCCCTGCCCTGTTGCCGGAGCAGTTGGTCGCCGAGGCGCAGCGGATCGCCGGGGTCCCGGTCGCCCTCTATGTGCTCGACATCGATGGGACCCACCTGCTGCGCATCGCCGGGCCACAGCGACTTCCCGATCAGATCGAGGCGCCGCTTGCCGTCGGCCCCGAACTCGACGGCGATGGACTCCTCGACCTGCGCCGGTACCTGCGGAGGTATCCGGGCACGCAGAGCTTCCCGCTGTGGCTTCGGGGGCGCGCGATCGGCGTGCTGATCGCGTTCGGCCGCCCCCTTCAGTCGTTGCTGGAGATGGCCCGCCAAGCAGCGGCCGCGGTTACCCTCGCCGATCGCTACACCGATGCCTTCGCCCAGGCTCAGCGACGCAAGCAGCCGAAGGCCGCGGCCGAGATCCAGCAGAGTCTGCTTCCGCCTCGGATCTCGCGGATCACGGGGGGCGAGGTGGCCGGGAACATTCTGCCCACCTACGAGGTGGCCGGCGACTGGTTCGATGTCGTCGAGAACACCGACGGGGTCTGGATCACCCTGGCCGACGGACTCGGGGAGTCACCCGCGCCGCGGCGAGCAGCGCCGTGGCCTTGGGGGCCCTGCGCGCCAGCCGTCGCAGCGGCGCCGACATCAAGGAGGCTCTCGTCGTGATGCATCAGACCCTCCGCGAGATGCCCGGATCTCGCGCCGAGATGACCGCCGTCGCCGCGCGCTGGGACCCCAGCACCTCGGAGTTGAGGGTCGCCAACTGCGGCCACGTGGCCCCGCGTCATCCTGCGCGCCGATGGAGACATCGAGCGCCTGCGGTTCCCCAAGGGCCGCGGGCTCGGAGGTCGGGCCAGTCCGAGACCGATCGAAAGAACCTCGTCACTGGATTCGGGGGATCGCCTGCTCATGGTCTCGGACGGCGTGATGAAGGCGGGTGGGGGGCGAGCCGGCCTTGGGATCAACGAGCTGATCGAGGCGGCACTCCGCTCCGAACGCCAAACCGCCGCCGACACCGTGCGCAAGGTCCACACGGCCGTGCTCGAAACCAGCGGCGGTGAGCTCGAGGACGACGCCACCGTAGTCTGCTTGTCGGTTGGCTAGAAGCGGACGTGTCTTCCGTCACGAAGCCTTGGCCGCCGAGCCGCCGAGTGCCGCTCCACCAGGCGCGCGAATAAGAAGAGCTAGCTCCGACGGCCGCTCGGCCCGAGATCGGCTACGCGCTCTCGATTGTCCGAGTGTCGCCGCCGCGAGGGGCCGTCAGGAGCGCAGGCGCTGCCCCAGACGCCGCCCGGCGCCGCCACTCTTGTCGGTTGCCTTGCGCGAGGCGCTGAACGGCTTCGAGAAGAGCCAACCGAGCTTGCCCGGCGCCTTTCGCCCCGTGCGAGCCCCGGCGCCGAGGGTCCGCCCCACGCCGCGCTGCGGCCGCCGAGACCACAGCGGCAGGGCGATGGCGAGCAGGAAGAGCACGACGCAGATGACGATGATGACCGCGAGGGTCACGACGCACCCCGATCCTCGTTTCCGCTCCCTCGACTACCCCCGCGGGACGACTCGGAAACGACCGGCGCGGACGTCGGACCGACCTCACCGAGCGGGTCCGCCGCGGGTACGATCTGCCGCGCGTATGGACGCCCCTTCCAGCGCCTCGCCAAGCCCGGCACTGGTGCTGGGGCCGGTCCTGCGTCAGGTGGGGCCGACCGAGGCCACGATCTGGGTCGAGACCGACCGCCCCTGCGAGGTCGAGGTTCTCGGGGCCCGGGCCCGCACGTTCGACGTCGCCGGCCACCACTACGCGCTCGTGCACGTCACCGGACTCGAGCCCGGCACGGCGCACCCGTACGGGTCGCGCCTGGACGGCGAGAGCCGCTGGCCCCCCGCGGACTCGAGCCACCCGCCGAGCCTGATCCGCACGCCCGGCCCCGGTGACCCGGTCACCGATCGCCTTCGGCTCCTGCCGCGTCGCGCTCCCGCACCATCCGCCCTACACGCTCACCAAGGACCGTGACCCGACGCGGGCGCGAGAACGACGCGCTGCGCGCCCTGGCAGTGCGCATGCTCGGGACGGACGAGGAGGCCTGGCCCACGCTGCTGCTGATGCTGGGCGACCAGGTGTACGCCGACGAGGTGCTCGCCGGAGACGCGCGGAGTTCATCCGCTCGCGGCGCGACCCCGACCGTGCCGCCCGGCGAGGAGGTCGCCGACTTCGAGGAGTACACGCGCCTCTACTGGGAGTCCTGGCGCGAGCCGACTGTTCCGCTGGCTGCTCTCGCACGGTCGCCCAGCGCGATGATCTTCGACGACCACGACGTCCGCGACGACTGGAACATCTCGGCGGCCTGGGTCGCGGAGATGCGTGGCGCAGCCGTGGTGGGAGCGAGCGGATCGTGGGCGCGCTCATGTCGTACTGGCTCTACCAGCACCTCGGCAACCTCTCGCCGCCCGAGCTGGCCGAGGACCCGCTGTGGCGAAACGTGCAGCGAGGCCGACGACGCCGAGCCGGCCCTGCGCGAGTTCGCCTCGCGGGCCGACGCGCGAGCCCGAGCGGCACGCGCTGGAGCTACTGCCGCGACTTCGGCGGCGTCGCGGCTGGTGGTCGTCGACTCGCGGGCCGGGCGGGTCCTGCGACGGACGGCGGATGATGGTCGACGACGACGAGTGGGCTGGGTCGTCGAGCAGGCTCACGGGCGACGTCGACCATCTGCTGATCGCCACGTCGCTGCCGGTCCTGCTCGCCCACGGGATGCACCACCTCGAGGCGTGGAACGAGGCCGTCGTGCGACGGCGCCTGGGGGCGCCTGGCGGCCGGCATCGGCGAGCGGCATGCGGCGGGCCCTCGACCTCGAGCACTGGGCCGCCTTCGGCGACTCCTTCGGCCGCCTCGCGGACCTGCTGCGGACCGTCGGCGCCGGCGATCAGGGCCGGCCGCCGGCGACGCTGGTGGTCATCTCGGGCGACGTGCACCACGCCTATCTGGCGGAGGTCGGGTTCCGGCGGGAAGCCGGGGTGCAGAGCGCGGTCTACCAGGTCGTCTGCTCCCCGTTCCGCAACCCGCTCGACGTCCGCGAGCGGCGGGTGATCCGGTTCGGGGCGTCGCGGGCGGGAGCCGCGATCGGATCCCTGCTGGCTCGCGCGGCGCGAGTGCCCCAGCCCGGCGTGCGATGGCGCCTCGCGGCGCCGCCGATGTTCGATAATCAGGTGGGGACCTTACAGCCCGGGACCGAACCGCCTTCCTCACGATCGAGAAGACCGTGCCGGCCGAGGGGGAGAGCCGTCTCGAGACCACGCTGGCCCGACGCCTCGCCTAGCCGCGGCGTGGCGATTGACGCCGCGGCGCTGACGGGCGGGGCATGGAATGCGCGGAACGGGGTACCGCATGGCCATG
>CAWIDG010000001.1:0-239045 GCA_963834875.1 Miltoncostaeaceae bacterium | reverse complement strand
AGCGCACGTCTCTTTGCAGACGGAATGGCGCGCGCTAATCGATGCGGGAATGCCAAGTATTGTCATTGTCATGTAAGCAATCCGCTAGTCTGCGAGGTGACATCGGGTCAGAGCATGCGGCGACGCCGGGGTTTGATCTGGACGTTGTGTGACGAACGAAAAGGTGGGGCTGTCATCGGTAGCGAACGCCTGGCGACCTGGCCCTGGTTGCCAGTGATTGTGCTCAGGCCGACTTTGCAGACAGGATGGCGCGTGCTAACCGGACAGTGGTGACCGACAAAAAAACCGCGGCCGGAAGTGATGAACGAGGCAAGGACCACTTTCGCATTCATTTACTCCGGAACCGAAGACGCTAAGGACGCCGCAACGCGGCTTGCCCGGCTTTACGGCCAATCCGACATAGCTGAAGCCGACGTCGTGGTCGCGCTCGGCGGTGACGGTTTCCTGCTGCAGACGCTGCGCGAGACGATGAGCACCGGCAAGAAGGTCTACGGCATGAACCGTGGCACGGTCGGCTTCCTGATGAACGAATTCAACGAAGAGAACCTGCCGGAACGCATCGCCGCTGCTGTCGCCGAGACGATCCGCCCGCTGGAGATGGAAACGGTTACCTCCGATGGGCTTACCTCGTACGCCGTGGCGATCAATGAGGTCGCTCTGTGGCGGCAATCCTACCAGACGGCGAAGATCAGAATCTCGATCGACGGAAAAATCAGGCTGGAGGAACTGAGCTGCGATGGCGTGATGGTCGCGACGCCCGCGGGCTCCACCGCCTATAACCTCTCCGCGCATGGACCGATCCTCCCCCTCGATGCGCCGCTTCTGGCGCTGACGCCCGTCAGCCCGTTCCGGCCACGACGCTGGCGCGGCGCGCTCATTCCTGAGAAAGCCATTGTCCGGTTCGACGTTCTGGAAGGCGACAAGCGACCGGTCAACGTTGCCGCTGACCACACCGAGTTCAAGACCGTTGTCTCCGTGACGGTAAGCCAGTCCAAACAGCAGACTGCGACGCTTCTCTTTGACGCCAGCCATTCATGGAACGAGCGGATCCTTGCCGAGCAGTTCCGATATTGATCCAAACGGGCGCGAAGTTGCGGCAAAATGAGGCACAGTTGACAGCCGTGCCGCTTTCACACCGCATTCAGTTGACAAATCGCAGACTTACCCGTAACGCGGTGCTCACTAATTGCAGACGCGGGGCGTCTGCCCAGGCGGCGCGCCACGCCCTAACCAGTTAAAGCAGCCACGAGAATTGTCCTCCGACTTACAGATCGCTCAAGAAGCGTTGACCTTTGCAGACCTTGGCCTCTCGCCCAAGGTCCTTTCCGCAGTAACCGACGCCGGCTACCAGCAGCCGACGCCTATCCAGTTGGAAGCCATCCCGCACGCCTTGCTGGGCAAGGATGTGCTGGGTATCGCGCAGACAGGGACGGGCAAGACCGCGTCCTTCGTTCTGCCGATGCTGACCCGGCTCGAGAAAGGCCGCGCCCGCGCCCGGATGCCACGGACGCTGATCCTCGAACCGACGCGCGAACTCGCGGCGCAGGTGGAGGAGAATTTCGTAAAATACGGCAAGAACCATCAACTCAACATGGCGTTGCTGATCGGCGGCGTGTCCTTCGACGAACAGGACCGTAAGCTGGAGCGCGGCGCCGATGTGCTGATTGCCACGCCCGGCCGGCTGCTCGATCACTTCGAGCGCGGCAAGCTGCTCCTGACGGGCGTCGAAATCCTTGTCATCGACGAAGCCGACCGTATGCTCGACATGGGCTTCATCCCCGATATCGAGCGCATCTGCAAGCTCATCCCGTTCACCCGGCAGACGCTGTTCTTTTCCGCGACCATGCCGCCGGAGATTACCAAGCTTACCGAACAATTCCTTCACACGCCGGTTCGCGTGGAGGTCGCCAAATCGGCGACAACTGCCTCGACCGTCACCCAGCGCCTGATCAAGTCGGCACCGAAGCCGTGGGACAAGCGCGCAGTCCTGCGGGACCTCATTCGCGCGGAGGAAGACTGCATCAAGAACGCAATCATCTTCTGCAACCGCAAGGTCGAGGTATCGGAACTGTTCCGTTCCCTTGTGAAGTATGATTTTAACGCTGGCGCGCTGCACGGCGATATGGATCAGCGTGCCCGCATGGCCATGCTGGCCAGCTTTCGTGATGGCAAGCTCAAGCTGCTGGTTGCCTCTGACGTTGCAGCGCGCGGTCTCGACATTCCGGATGTCAGCCATGTTTTCAATTTCGATGTGCCGATCCATGCTGAGGACTACGTACACCGTATCGGCCGTACAGGCCGTGCCGGGCGCTCCGGCAAGTCGTTTACGGTGGTTACGAAATCGGATGTGAAACATTTGGACGCCATCGAAAAGCTGATCGGCCAGAAGATCGACTGGCATGACGGCGATCTGTCCACTGTCGTCATAAGTGAAAACGACGAGGAGCCAAGGCGCGGCCGGGGCGCTCCGCGTCGCGGCAGCCAGAAGGCCGACACCAGCCGGAGGCGACACTCCGACCGGCCGGCGCGCCGTGCCGAAGAACGGATTGCACCACCGGAAGCCCAGGCCGAGGCAGTCGCCGCGGACGAAGCTGCCGAACGCCGCACCCGCAAGGATGTCATCCGGTCCGAAAATGCGGAGCGCAAGGCCAGACCGGAACGCGCCGAGCAGGCGCGAGGCGACGGTCGCGTCAGCCGTCAGGAAAAGGACGATGGCGCCACGCTGGGCTTCGGTGACGACATGCCGGCCTTCATGCGGATTGCGGCCAAAATCTGAGAGCCAGCTTGTTGGAGCATCGGACCAGAAACCGGCGCCCACTGTCGGATCCGATGCGCTCGATCTAAGGTGTGTTGCGATTCAGGTCAGGCCGAGCCGAAAATGGCGGTTTTCGAGAACCGGCACGCAGCGTACGTTTGGGTACGTGAGTACCGGAAGCGCAGAAGACCGCCATTTGCAGGCCGGCATCACCTGAATGCCAACACACCTTAGAGTGGCGGACGATGGAACCGGTGCTGCGTAAGTGCCACGCCGTTACCTCGCGGCTGATCCAGTGCACAAGGGAAGTGGCTGTCTCACTAAATGCATGCCGCCGCCGACAGATCCACCTGACCATGCGGCCGATCCCGGTTATTGGATGCTATCGGCCAATGGTTAGCTGTATTGCCTGCTGGTCCTGAGATCATGATGAGTTGACCTCAAATCCCACCGTTTGAGGACTTTCTGAGCCGCAACCGGAACATAGGCGGCCTCGTAGTCCGGGCCCTGGAAGGCGATGACGCTGTCGATCGAGTCGAAGCTCATCACCGTCGTGAACTCGACCTCGTCGCCAGCCTCTCGCCGATAGAGTTCGATGCTCCGGTAGCCGGGGATTTTCTTGTCCTCGATAGCGGGAAAGATCTCCGTTTCGAGCAGTCTCTCGTAGGCTTCGGCGTTTTCGGGCGTCGTGTAGCCGTGCCAGATCCGCTTGATCATTGCGGCCTCCCTTCGTCCCATCCTGCCATTTATCGCACGCATCCGGCGGGCATGTCCTTGCCATTTTGCGCTTTCGCGAAGAGGCTGTAGCCATATTGAAGCGGGTGGCGGCTTGCAGTCTTCACCGTGTGATGGCTATGCAGGATGCAATCGAACGACGGAGCTGACGATGCCGGACAACAGCCCATTCACGGTTGACGCCGACTGGCTGCAGGAACACTTCTCCGATCCGGGGATCTCGACTGTGGATGCCTCGTGGTATCTTGCTGCGCAGAAGCGGGACGCGCGAGCGGAATACGACGCCGCCCACATTCCCGGAGCTGTGTTCTTTGACCAGGATATGGTCGTCGACCCGGGTTCCCGCCTGCCGCACGCCTTGCCCAACCCACAGGTCTTCGCCCAGCACGTCGGCTCCATGGGCATTTCGGCGGACGACACGATCATCGTCTATGACGGGCCAGGCGTTTTTTCGGCGCCGCGTGTGTGGTGGATGTTTCGCGTCATGGGCGTGGCGCAGGTTTACCTGCTTGAGGGAGGCTTCGACCGCTGGAAGGCAGAAGGACGGCCGGTGACTTCCGAAGTGACGAAGATCGCGCCCAATGTCTTCTTCGCCGATTTCGACGCGGGCCGCGTGGCTTCGCTCGCCGACATGCGGGAAATCGTGAAGACGGGAAGCTCGCAGATCGCTGACGCCCGCCCGGCGGGCCGCTTTGCCGGCACCGACCCCGAGCCGCGGCAGGGCCTGCGCTCCGGTCATATGCCGGGGGCAAAGAACGTGCCCGCGACCTCCCTGTCCAAGAACGGCGAACTGCTGCCGCCCGCCCGGCTCAAGGAGCTGCTGGAGGAGGCTGGCCTCGACTTGTCGCGGCCTGTGGTCACCAGCTGCGGCTCAGGGATTACGGCGGCGGTCGTCACGCTCGCCCTGCATTCGCTCGGCCATACTGACAACAGACTCTACGACGGCTCCTGGAGCGAATGGGGCGGACTTTCTGATACACCGGTGGTTACCGGCAAGGAGTGATCATGAACGCGCAAAGAAAGATCGAGGTCATTCCGGTCACCGTGACCTTCCTCGAAATGAGCGCGCCGCCGGCCCACTATCCGCCCTTGCCCTATAACCGGCAGATCGCGCTGCTCAAGACGCGTAACATGCCGCTTCATTTCTATCGCTATCTGATGGACCGCGTCGGGCGCAAATGGCATTGGGTCAACGTGCTGCGGATGAACGACGAGGAACTCTCGGAAAGCATCCATGCACCGGACCGTGACATTCGCGTTCTTTATCTCGACGGAGCGCCGGCCGGTTTCTTCGACATCAAGCCGCATTTGCCGGGCGAGGCGGAGCTTGCATATTTCGGCATGATGAAACACGCGATGGGGCAAGGGCTCGGCCGGTGGTTCCTGGGTGCGGCGGTTGAGGCTGCGTGGTCCCACGGGCCCGCGATCGTCACCGTGCAGACCTGCACGCTCGATCATCCTGCGGCGCTGCCCCTCTACCAGCGGCTTGGTTTTTCTCCCGTGGAACAGAAAAAGGAAATGGTGCGGCCGATGAGTTTTTCGGACCGCTCCGCCAGTGTGATGCGGCCCTGAACGAGGAACGCGCAACACCTGAGTAACATCAGTCTCGAAGCGAGAAGCGTATCCAGGAGCATCAGATGACAATACGGGTTGTGATGAGCGGCGCCACCGGCTGGGTGGGCAAAGCGCTGATTCCGGCGATCACCGCGGATAGCGGCATGGTATTGGCCGGGGCGGTAGCGCGCAATGCTGCCGGACAGGATGCGGGAACGGCTGTCGGTGCGCCGCTGCTGGGTGTCGTCGTGGCTGCGACGCTCGCCGAGGCGCTTCGGGCTCCCTCCGACGTCGTGGTCGACTATACCAAGCCCGATGCGGTGAAGGCGCACACGTTGGCGGCCCTTTCGAGCGGGCGGAGCGTGGTGATCGGCACATCCGGACTGGGTGCGCAGGACTATGCTGAAATCGATGCAGCCGCACGGTCCAACAGCGTCGGCGTCATCGCCGCGGGGAATTTTTCGATCACAGCTACTCTAATGAAACGGTTCGCTCTGATGGCGGCAAAATATGTGCCGGACGTCGAAGTGATCGACTATGCCAGTGCCAGGAAGCCAGACGCACCGTCCGGCACCGCGCGCGAACTGGCGGAAGCCTTGGCGGACATTCGCGGACCCTCGACGGCCAGGCCGCAAGGTGAAGTGTCCGGCATTCCCGGTACGCGCGGCGCGGCGGTGGGCAACGCGCCGGGTGTGCAGGTTCATGCGCTCAGGCTGCCTTCCTACATTATTTCGTGCGAGGCGCTGTTCGGCCTGCCGGACGAGCGGCTGACGATTCGCCACGATGCCGGGTCGTCCGCCGCCCCTTACGTTGCGGGCACGTTGCTGGCCATCCGCCGGGTCGGCGGCGTTCGGGGCCTGATCCGTGGACTGGAGGAGTTGATCGACTAGGCCGTCTTGATATTCAGGTGATGCCGGTCTTCAAATGGCAGTCAGTCTTCTGCGGTCCCGCTACTCACGTACCCAAACGTAAGATGGGTGCCGCTTCTCGAAAACGTCGGCCTGACCTGAATCCTAACACACGGAATCAGCGCCCCCGCTCTAACCTTTTGTTTGAGCATCGGATTTTCCCGAAACCGGTTCCCAGTTTCGGGTCCGGTGCCGTTTGCCGATTCCGTCAGAATCGGATCGCTCTGGCCCACGCGGCGCTCATTCAGCGGTCGGGCAAACGACATCTGCCGAGTAGCGCAACCCCTCAGCGGCTTCATCTGAACAAAAAGCTTAGTAATCACAATAGCTTGCTAAGATGCTTTCGCTTTGGCCATGCTTTCATCCCTGCTTTTCTGCCGTGTTGACGCAGGGAAGGCGCGCAACGTCGAGCAACCGCACGATGCAGCCGAGAGCGACCTCCTCGCCGATATCGAACCGATGTAAATTCTCCAACCACCCCGTTGGACGTCGCAGCGTCAGGGAAACGTCTAGCTCGATCACGTGATAGGGACGCCGTCCGCTACCTTTGCATCGACAGAACCGTTTTGCCGGGCAGCGGCCACTGCCTGCTCGATCGCCGCATCGACATTGCCGCCATCGAGGTGCAACCCGATCCAGTCGGCGAGGATCAGAGCGGAAGATGGTGCAATTCCATGCCGCACCCAGTTCTTGGACATGCGGCCGCTGACACCGAGCAGGCGTCCCATCCCGTTGTGGGTGAACTCCAGTCGCTCTTTCAGAGAGCGATAGGCATCGGCAGTGATGGCAAGCTGTTTGTTCATGCATAAAAATTTAGGTGAATTTTTTTCCCTTGCAACTCCCTGACGGCGACCGCTTCTTACGGCGGAAGACAATTCCGCCCGTTGCGGCACTGCGGCCGCGATGGCGCGTCAAAGCATCCAACCGCGTCAACAAGGGAGACCGGGCCGGGTGCATGCGCGATGACTATCGGGTGATCCGGGTCAGCGGCGGCCTTTACCTCGAACACCGAGTGATCTGGCTTCTCGCCACCGGCGCGTGGCCTGAGGGCGCGGTCGCCCACCTTAATGGCGATGGCCACGACAACCGTTGGACCAATCTCCTGCACGTCACGAACCGCAAAAGCCGGTGGCAGGAAGCAGCCTAGCCGCAACTCGACGCACCTCTGTCAGCGGAAGCTGAAATTAACCTCATCCCCGATTCACCAGGAAAAACGCGTTACGGTGGTTGCCGAGTTGTTCCGCAGGTGCGGCTTATCCCACTCATGAAAACCGGCGAGCGCTGGTGCAAATGGCCGGTAAAGCAGTGAAGGCATTCCGGCAAGCGCGCGCCGCATTCATCGTCTCCTAGCCACTTGAAAAATTGTCCTGCTGGATGCGGCCCACGCGGTCTAGCGCTGCCTCCAGTTTCTTGGCAGTCGTTGCGCCTGAACCGAAAAGCGTCATGACGACAAAGGCGATACTTTCCCTGTCGGCATCGTCCGCAATGCGATGCGCCTGACAGTAGTCATCAAAGACCTTGGTCATGATGGCCAGGTGACCGGGAGTGGCTCCGGTGGAAAACATCCGCTTTCCTTCCATTTTGGCGAAAGCGTGCTGGTCTTCTTCCAAGCGTCCGTATGCCTTTGGAGATCGGACGACAGATGGATGTTACTCCTCTAATCGGGTCAGAGCGTGATCGACTTTCTCGGCGCGCGTGCCATGCCGCCGCGCGGTTGAAGATGGCCCGAGCATAATTTACAGCAATCGGTTCTCTTCCATGACCTGACGCATGCGACGAAGAGTTCCGTCGCTGTCTGCCTTCTTTCGCCTAGCAGCAGCAGCTTCATCGATGCGCCGTTGCGTTTGGGCGGAGACCTTCGGCTGAACGTTCGACGGTCTTGCCGGGATTGTCGATCTTGTCACGAACAGATTTACCATCATCACTCTTTCCTCACTAGCGGCCCCGATGCTTGATCGGTCGCCATCGCTCGGGGTTGGTCGTTGCCGCGTCGCCGCTCCGCCGGTGATGGTTTTCTCTTCGGCTTCGGTAGCAGGCCGTCGCGCTGTGCCTGCTTTCGCGCCGCCTTGTGCGCCCGGCGAAGGGCCTCGGACTTTTCGCGGACGCGTCTTTCGGAAGGCTTCTCGTAGAACTCTTGCCTTCATTTCGCGAAAGACACCCTCCCGCTGCATTTTCTTTTTCAATACCCGAAGTGCCTGCTCGACATTGTTGTCGCGGACGAGAACCTGCAATTTGATTTCCTGACTTTGGCGCGCCGCTGTCTTAACGGTTGTCGAGGCACGCTGTTGCGGGCGTGCCGGGTCGGCAGCCTCCGAGAGAATTTGATCCTATCAGGTTTGCCACCAAATACATCCCATGTTCTGACTTTATTTCCTTCTCGACTACAAAACGTGAACAATTGACTATATTTCTTCTAACACCTTGTTTTTAACTCTGATGCCCACTACGCTCAGTCATCGATCTTGCTTGTCGAACTTTGTTCTGCGCCGAAAGCGCTCCGACGATCTTCCCTCTCAAAATCGATCTGAAAGCATCGCTGAGAACTCGGCGGGCGGGCTAAGTACGTGACCGATTGAAAGGAAATCGTTGTGACAACCGGAATCGTGAAGTTCTTCAATTCCACCAAAGGCTTTGGCTTTGTCCAACCCGACGATGGCGGCACGGATGTGTTTGTTCACATCTCCGCCGTCGAACGCGCTGGCATGCGCAGCCTCGTCGAGGGTCAAAAGATCAGTTTCGATGTCGTCAAGGACAACCGCTCCGGAAAGAGTGCAGCGGACAACTTGCAGGCGGCATAGGCATCCGTCTGCAATTCGTGACCACGGATGTACTGGCACGGATTGTGAGAGGAGAGGTCGGGTCTGCGCCCGGCCTTTTTTCCCGTCAGGAGGCGCTTGCTGTTTTCAACTCCGGCAAGCAAGAAGTGCGACAGGAGGGGAGGTTCTTCAACTCCTCCCTCAAGGACTGGACCTCGCCTTCTGTTGCCCGTGTCGCGGATCTGCCATCGACGGGAGCAGCCGCGAGTTATAGTTGCTCTACCTTCGAGCATCGGCTTCACGGCTGATCATTGATGGCAATGGCAACCTTCTCGATGTCGCGGCGGATCGCGCTGATCATGTCGAAACGCTCCTGCCATGCAGCCATGGCCTTGGCCAGGACCTCGCGGGTCAGGCCTGAGGGGTCGTATTTTGCCGAGAGGATGTAGTCACGCCCATTCGGCATGATCTGCGCCATGGCGTTCGCGACTTCGTCGAGCTTCTGCATGACTTGGACGTGGCAGTCGACAAGGACGAGCTTGTCGGTGCCTCCGGGGCGGACGGTGGGCGGGATCATCGGGTTCATGTGCGGCTCCTTTCGGGTCACGCGAGCATCGAGCATTCGGTGATCCGACCTCGACCGTCTCACCGGACGTTTCGAGCTTCGCGACGGCATATTCGACATGACCGACAATCATGTTGGCGGCCCTGGACGGTGACGATCAAGATAGCAGCAGACAGGGCAGGCAGGTGATCGCCTCGACCATCGAGTAACGGCCAGTTAACCATTGCGGCGCAACCTCCGGACCGTTTCACCGGGCGTTTCCCTGATGCTCAGCATGGGTCAGGTCTTGGGAAGCCATGTGCGAACAATTTCGTGTTGCACCGGAGAAGGGAGAACTGAACATGGAAAACGACGCGACTGTGGGTTGGATCGCTGCCATCGTCATAGGCGGCATCGCTGGCTGGTTGGCCGAGCAGTTCATGAAGAGCAACTTGGGCATGCTCATGAACATCGTTCTCGGCATCGTTGGGGCGGTCGTTGCCAACGCTATTTTGGGTGTTGTCGGCATAAACCTGGGCGGCTGGCTAGGCTATTTGATCGCGGGGTTTATAGGAGCCTGCATTCTCATCGCAATCGGCAGAATGTTCAGGCGCGCCACCTGACAAAGAACCTACTCAAAGGACCACCGAAACCAGGAGCGGGTAGCGAAGCGGCGCGCCTTCTCCGCAAAGGGGAGCAATTGGGAAAAGGGTGCCTGAAGAAACGAACTCATTTCAAAACTCGACGTTGCCCGTGCCTATGCGCAGAATACTCGCTGCCCGCCGTGGGCCTTCCTGTGGCCGCCGGTAGGCGGCGGCCGGGAGGAATACCCACCACACTTGGCTTTGAAGCGATAGCCGAGAGGTGACGAGGTTTCCTCCCGGCCCTTTTCGTCCAGTTTTCTTCCGGTTCAGACACGAATGAGTGAGGCCTTGGCTTGACGGCGAGGGTTCGCCCGCCTCCCGGCTTCGCCAGTGGCCGCTCAATTGACGACGACAATCCTCGTATTGCCCCGGCCGACCTGCTTGGCCAGCGCGGTGGCGGACTGAAGGGTAGTCGTCGACGCTGCACCCGGCGCTAATGCCGTCTCGAAATGACGACGGGACCGGGTGAAGCCCCTTCCCGGTCGATACTTTTTTTTATGGGCTGGTAGCGACGGCAGGTCGCAAACGTCGACCGTATATGATAAGTACTCGAATTGATTAGCCGTGATACGCCGGTCGTTTCGTCGCTTAACTGACGCCGAATTATCTCGCCCCGAAATCTAAATGCGACAAGAAACTAGACGACATTTTTTTGCTGCTTCCGCAGCGTCAACTCTGCGCCTTTTGGGTAGAGTTGCTACCGCCGCGAAGTCGATGACGAACAATGATTTGGCGCGATATTCTTGCCTTAGTTAGGAGGGATGGGTGCAAATGCGTATCTTCAAAGTTGGGGCGACCTCGTTCGCAGTTCGCGGCTGCCGAACCATTGAGCCGATTACCCAGAACTTCCGCAGGTCGCGGCGGGAGAAATAAAACTACTGATTGGGGCGAGGATGAAACACAGATTGATAACGGCCGCGCTGGCACTATTGGTTTCGACCGGCGGTGCCGGGGCGGAACCGGAGCGGATCGGGACGGCAACCCGCATTCAGACCTCCGTCAACGGTGATTACGGCTCAGTGGAAGTCAGCGAGCCGGTTCACCGGGACGAGCGCATCCGAACCTCCAAATCCGGGCTGGGTGAATTCGTGTTCCGCGACGGCACTAAGCTCGCCATCGGAGCTGGCTCGGTCGTCAAGGTGGATAAGTTCGTCTTCGATGACGCGCAGTCCGTCAAGAAGTTCACCGTCAGGGCAGCCAAGGGCACGTTCCGCTGGGTCAGCGGCAACTCCAAATCCTCCGCCTACCAGATCATCACGCCGGCGGGGACGATCGGCGTGCGCGGAACCAAATTCGATTTCTACGTCGGCCCGGACGGCAGGACCGGCGTCGTCCTGCTCAGCGGTTCTGCCCGGTTCTGCGGCTCCGGTGGCTGCGTCCAATTGATGCGGAAGTGCGACTGCGTGATCGCGAGGCCGGGCCAAAAACCAACCCTGAGCCGCGCCAACCGCCAGACCCTCAAGACATTGGGGAACACGAAGGCGCTACCGTTCTTATCCGGTAACCAGCGTCTGTCGGGCGGCTTCGGGGCAAGTACCGGCTGCGGGATGTCCGTCGCGGTATTGAACACGCCGGACCGCAGGGACCCCCCGTCACGGGCACCGGCCGCACCCGGCAGGAGCCAGCCCAGCGCACCGGCACGACAGGCGGACGCACCCGGCAGGAGCCAGCCCAGCGCACCGGCGCGACAGGCGGACGCACCCGGCAGGAGCCAGCCCAGCGCACCAGCACGACAGGCGGACGCACCGGCCAGACAAGCTGACACCCCAAGTACCCCGAGTACCCCGAACACGCCGGGGACACCGACGCCGAACGCACCGAGCGACCCCGGCACACCAGCCCCGAGCAAGCGCGGCCAAGGCTACGGCGACAAGAACCACACCCACACCCACGACCCGCAAGGCAACGCTTACGGGGGCGGCAACGGCGGCGGAAAAGGGCACAAACAGCGTTAAATTAACCCCTCATGTGAAGAATTGCGCACTCGATATAATTCACACTCCCATCAAGTTGTTAGTTCTGAAGGTTGTGAACTTCGATCGCAGTTTCCTCAGGCGGATTGGTGAACCCGCCCGTGATGCCCTTCTTCAATTGAGGCATCAGTATGCCGTCGCGGAAATCCTCCCAACTTTCCTTGGAATCGTGAACCGCTACAATCGTCCATCCGCCTGTGGATGGCCCAGCCGCATGGAAGATCTGGCCTTTTGGCAGGGTTGTTCTGTTGGGATGCACCGCTGCAATTGATGCCTCGTATTGCTCCTTCGTGCCACCAGGAAAGAAGTGGACAATCGCGTAGGCCATTTTCATCCTCCCAATTTGGTCGACGACGGCATTTCGCGGCTTATGTCGAAGTGGATACTTGCGTCCGCGGAATTAGCTTGAAATGGCAAAATTCCTACGCCGACGCCGCGACGGTAAACTCTTTGGATCGTGAGCGCCAGTTCCGCGCACGCTCAAGCGATTTCGCGATCGGGTCGGTTCGACCCATTCGCATGCCGAGGCGGTGACCCCGCTTGGGATACAGTCGTCCACACTGCTGTCGGCAAGTGCCAGATGACCTGCGATCCCGGCCGCACAGCTGCGCAACTCCGAATCCACGACGCTTCAAGGGATGTCGCGCTCGTCGAGTGAGCACGCCTCTCAATCCCCTTACCGCTTCGAAGCGCGCCAGCCTGCCGCCCGAGCTTCTGCTTCAGAACAAAACCGTCGTTCGCCCTTGCCCTCGCTGATCTTGGTCTTGTCGTAGTACCGCTGGCCCGGCATGTGATAGATGCGCTCGCCCCTGTCGCTGATGTTGCCCTTGATGTTGCAACCCGATGATCCCGGCGTACTCAAAAAGGAAGATGCGGGCGCCGACTGCTGCTGAATGTCGGGCTCGCGATTTTGACCGCGCCACTCCCATGGCAATTTGAACGTGCCCTGCCAAACTCCGATCCTTTCGGCCTTGGCGGCGTCCTGCTCTGCCGCGTAGAAACCATTGCTGTAGCGGGGCCAATCCAGCGCGAGACCGCTTCGCACCAGCGAGGCGGCGATGCTTACATTGTCGGCACGAAAACAGTTGCCGACAAAGCGGCCGTAGCGATCGCGCTCGACAAAATCGCACCGGACAGGCTGCGACTTCGCAAGGAAGTTGTCGAGCGCATTGGCGGAAGCGGAGCCGCAGCGATAACTCTCGCCTTTGCCATCCTGGCAAAGCTGGTTCAATTCCGGGGCGTCGATACCGTGGAAACGAATGCGTTCGCCATGGATCTCAATTGTGTCGCCGTCAACCACCGAGGCACGCCCGACAATGGTGGATGACCCGACTACAGTTTTGACGACGCCGTTGCGCCTGACAGCGTCAACAAGCGACAATGCTCGATTGTCGATGGCCACGCCGATTGCCACGCCAGCAAGCAAGCCGAGAGCAATAGCCGCACTGAGCGGAACCGGTGAACTCCCCTGGCGTCGCCTGCGACTGTTCTTAAAGCGAATAATCTGCGCCAAGCCGAACATCATCGGGTGACGCAGCGTTCGAGTTCTGTCAACGGAATCCCCTTGCCCAGACAGGACATAAGCATAGAAGCGGCGGGGCCGAAAGGCGGTTGGTTCTCCTGAAGGTTAAGTCTAGCCGCACCTCAAGTCCGGCCAGAGGGACATTTCGCGTAATCGCTGCGGTCATCGTTGCGAGGATTGTTAGGAACCCGCTGAACAATGACCAACTGCCAGGTCCCCGTTCTGAACCGTCACACCGTCAAAACCCTTGCGGCGCAAGGCGTTGCGGACACTCGATCCGTCACAGCGGAGATGAGATCGGCGCTTAGTCCTGCAACAAGCTTGGGCTGGAAGGCGGCCTCCAGCGGCGGCAGGCGTGGCTGAAATCGGCAGCCAGGGTAAGCCCGAGTCAGTCGTCCTTGACGGCACGCGAAACGCGCTCCAGAAAATCGATCACGGACTTGACCTTGATACGTTCGCGCTTCGCGACGGCAGTCTGAGATAGGCCAGACGATGCAAGAAGGGGACCCGGGTCTAAGCCCCGGCGCTCAAGATGAGCAACCGCCAAGTGAGCCGCCAAGCCTATCGACGTTGGCACAGCCGCTATCTCTGAAAATTGTCCAGCCCTGATCGGTTATCGAAGGACCGCCCAACCGACCAGCGCCCACTATGGGCCGTATGGCAACTTAGCGCAAACTTTTGTCAGGACGCCGCAAGATATCAGTAGTCGAAGTCGGTATCAGGGTCCCGCCGAGACGAACTCGCGTTCAGCGTGTCAAAGCCCGGCACTGCGACCAAATTGGGCGGGGCGCCTGGTTCTGCGGTGCCGGTTCTCTCCAGGTCAACCGCGACGGGCGTCGCATGCGAGTGCCCGACATTTCTGTAGGGTCTAGCGCCAAGTATCGCTGACGCAGTCTGCGCGGCTCGCACGGCAGCCGCGATGGCAGCCCTCGGCAAGACAATGGCGGCTAAAGGCAATAATGGTCGACATCGTGTCACTATAACTGCCGGTCACACAGGTTTGCAGCGAGGACCCCGCATGAGCGTTGCCCAAAGCCCAAATCAGCTTACCCATTCTGAAAACCTGCGGATCGAGGAAGCCGTTGCCGGGTTGGACGCCGAATTCGAATATCTGCGTCAGCGGCTGAGGGGTCAGGTCGAGGAAGCCGACGTGGATGCTGCGGAGTATACGGCCCTTCTGATGGCCACTACCATGGGCCAGATCGCGGTCATGCAGGGCGCGCAACGCGGCGATCCGAAGGTGATATCCTCAATGCGTCAGAAGGGGTTTCTATTGCTCCGGCCTAGTTCCGTCTGAGTTTAGCAAACGAGCAGCGATCAGCGAGGACTGTGGGGTAATCTCCGCCATCCGCTTTTGCCCCGCGACCTTATGAAATCACCGTGCCCAGGCTCATGCGTCACTTCCACTGGTTGCGGTAAATCGAGGCGCGAGCATGCGACCGGCGACTGCTCCGCCCATGCTATCGGAAAGGGGTAACGGCAGAGCCTTATCGAGCGCCTTGAGGATTGACGCCACAAAGGCCCGGCTAAGCGCTTCATCACCGCCCAGATGGGAATAGGTGGCGCGTGGCCTTCCAATTAGCGTGCCTTGTCGTCGCAGGGAAAATTGCAGAGTTATGCTCATGCCTGCCGTCCCGGGAGGCGGCTCCCAGCAGGCATAGATGGCGGCGAGTATCTCCTTTATGGTGTTGATAGGTTCAGAACTGCCGCAGGCACGTTCCTGTGCTCTTGTCACACCGGGGTTGGCAAGGGTGGCCAACACAAGGGACACGGCTCCAACGAAGGAGGCCTTCATGGCGTCGGCTCCAGTTTCGTCCTCCACGGCAACAAGATCGCCCGGCGAGACCTATCGTCTACGGAATTCCCAGTGGGAGGTCTATACAGGCTCAAGTCGATCCGACGCCCGCCTGAACTTCTGACCGTTGACGCGGATCGGATCGCCGACGTCCACGAGACCCAGTCCAATCTCCATCAGACGTCCCATTGGGATGAAGTTGCTATGTATCGAAATGTCTGGGGTCGGATATGAAACCGTTCATGCGTAAGAGCTTCATCAGTGACCAGAAGGCGCCCCCGTCTTCGAACTCGCCTCGACGCGGCTATGAAGAGCACTATTGCGGAGGTTCTCGGGTTGCAGGTCCATGATGCATGATGTCATCGTCCTCCGGACCGTCGACGATGAGATACCCGGCGAGGCCGCGCTCGGCGCGAGAAAGGGCGTGATCGACCAGCGTATACGTGCCGCCTCGATCAATCATAAAATCGACTACGCCTGACCCGCCTGGCGGGACCGTCACGGTCTGGACATTCGTGATCGGCGGCGCTGTGATGCTGCCAAAGGCGTAAACGCGGTCAAATATCTCTCCGATCACATGAAAGGACGAGGTGAAGTTCGGGCCGCCGACGCCGAAATAAATGCGCACGGTTTCGCCCACGTTTGCATAGAGCGGATGGGTCTTGGTCAATGCACCTACCGAACCGTTGAAGAGAAAATATTCGGGCCGTTCTGAGATCAGCTTGTCATAGTCCATTTCCTGGTCGCCCTGGGTGCCGAAGGTCTCGACCGTGTACAGTTCGCCCTGCATCACATAGAACTCGCGGTCCACTAGCGGCAGACCACCCTCGGCTCGACGAGAATGAGGCCATACATTCCATTGGTGATGTGGTGGGCAACCATGGGCGTGGCGCAGTGATAAACAAAGACACCGGGCTTGAGCGCCTTGAAGGTCACCATCGTCTCACTACCGGGATCGGTCTGTGTCGCGTGCGCGCCACCTCCAGGGCCGGTTGCGGCATGAAAATCGACCGAATGAACCATGACGCTGTCAGCCGGGTTTTTGAGCCTGACCTCCACGGTGTCGCCCACCCGCACCCGCAGAAATGGCCCAGGAACCTTGCCGTTGAAGGTCCAGTAGACATATGTCGTGCCGTCGTCGAGCCTGCCCTTGAGTTCGATAGTCTCAAGGTCGACCTTGACGACCTGAGGAGCACGCTGGCCGATAACAGGGGGCAAATCGCCCGGATCGCGCACGACGTCCGCGCCATCAGTGGGTGGGGCTGCGCGTGGACCGGCGACTACTCGGATCAGTCCTTCCATGCCCGCTTGTCGATGTCCGGCAATGGTGCAGAAATAGGCGAACTCTCCCGGGTCGTTTGCCGTGAATGAGAACGTCGAGGATGCGTTCCTTCCGACCACACGCTGCGACCGGGCATTGTAGTGGTCAACGAAGATGTCGTGCTCGGCCCCCTCGCCATTGATGAGGTTGATCTGGATCAACTCGCCTTCATAGATCGTGAGCGTCGGGTTCACTTGTCCGTTGATGTCACCACCGACGCCGATATAGACCATTCGGCCCTGCGCGATGCCTGTACGCAGCGTGAAAGTCGTCGGGTTGTGATAGTTGCTGGCCGCCGCAGCGGCGGGGGCGGCTGGCGCAGCGGGACTATCGGTCGGGGTAGGAGGCGTGGCGGGCGTCTCCGTTTGCGCCGTCTGTGTGGCCGCGCCGTGCTGATGCCCCTGTGCATAAGAGGCACTTGTAGCGAACTGTCCGATCAAAATCATGACGATGGCAAGGCATACGGCCAGGCAGAAATGTTGCGCCAAGAGAGCGGCGCAGCGCGGCTCGGCGAGAGAGCGAGGTGAATACGAAGTCAGATGCATGGTCACTTCCTGCGTCTAGCCTCGGGAAACACTGGTGGCGTCTTGCATCACGGGAATTGTTTGATATAGGCGATCACATTGGCAATCTCGTCGTCCTTCTTCAGACCGGGAAACGCCATCTTGGTGCCCTTCACCACCGCCTTCGGGTTCTTCAGATATTCACTCAGTTTGGCATCGTCCCAAACGAGGCCAGCCTTCCCGGCCTCAACCATGGCGGGAGAATACTTGAAGCCCTCATGGACCCCGGCTTGCTTGCCCATCACGCCCTTCAAGGACGGGCCGACTTTGTTCTTGTCCTGGTCAGCGACGTGGCAGGTCTTGCATTTGGCAAAGACCTTTTCGCCTGCCGCTGCATCCTGAGCCCAGGCGTGGCCCGTCGCCATGGACGCGACGGAGATGACGGCGAAAACTCCGGCGAAGCGCATGGCATTTCCTCGTTGCATCCTCATGGTGATGCCCCTCTCCGGAATTGCAGCCCTCGCACGTATCAAGAACGTAGACGCGCCGTCCAAAGGTAGTCAACCACCGTGTCCAGCGCGTCGTGGCGCTCTTAATAGTGGTCTCTGCCTTCTTCATTTTTGCTGAGCCGCGGACGCTCCCATACCATTGCCGTCTGGTTGGTGCTCGATCTCCTTTGGCGACCATTTCTCGACCCAAGCCTCCACCGACATCTGAATTTCCTTGGTCGGAAACGGCAGTGGCTTGTGATGATGGTGATGTCGGTTTTGTGCTGGTCGGACTTGTCGAAGCCGAGCAGTTTGGCCTTTGCCATGGAGGCACCGACCATCGCGCTGGGTTGTTGATGCGTTTGGCCAGTTCGCGGGCTTCGTTGAGTTCGGATTGATGGTATCGACGGTGGTCAGGGTCCGTGCTGCGTTCTCCGCCCGCAATTCGGTGAGCCTCTTTGCCACTTTGGGATTTCTGACCATCTTGTAAGCCTCGACCTCACCCGCATTCCCCTTCGCGGTATAGCCAGGCATTGGCATAGGCATCCTTCTGCGTCCTCCCCTCCGCGAGCAGACGGCAGAAGGCTTCCTGTCTGGCGTTGAGCGTGTTGAGCGAGGAGGCTGGCATGACCGCCAAGATTACGACAACCTACAGTTCTCCGCTACGTATTGTCGGGCGAGACGCCACCGCCGTCGCTGGTTACCAGGCGATACCAAGCCTCGGGCACCGGGTGCTTGGCTCATGACAGTCAGATGTCTTAATAGAGATGCTCGCGCCTACAAGTTCGCCATTGACGGGGACCATCAGGAATTGCTCATCCTCCTGGAGCGCGGACGCCCAGACGGTGAGCTACCCGAAAAGCCAGAGCAGGTCGTGCCGGCCAGTGTAGTTCAGCTTCGGATCATACGGCGAGACGGAGTGACCTAAATGAAAGCGACCCTGTTGACCGCAGCCATTGCGCTCGCCGCCGCCGAAGCGCTGGCTGCGGATACGCTGACCAGGGACGAGATCGCCAGGCTGCCGTTCATGGCTGCGTTGGCCTATGCCGAAGCAATCGACGCCTATTGCCTCCGGGATTGGCACTATGCCAACACCGCTCTCGCGGCTGCGGCAATCACGCAAGCGGACCTTCAGAACAAGTCTTATTCCGATGCCGAGCAGACGCGTGAAGCCAGCCGTCTGAAAGACGACAGGTCAGCCTGCGAGCCCGCCAAAGCCTTCGTCGACCGGGTCACCGCTACCCTTCCGGAAATGCAGGTGAAGATGGACGCAACGCTCGCAGCGATGGAGAAAGAGGAGGCCCAGCGCGCCGCGGCTCAGGCGAGGGCAGCGCGTATCGCGCAATGCGGCCATGTCGTTGCTGTGGTGAGGATATTTCTGACGGCCCGTTGGTCGCTGGCGGATGGCGGCTATGAGGAGGAATTGCCCCGCTGCATCGCCGATCTCGCCGCGATGCCCGAGGCGGAGGCCCTCCGGGCCGAAGCGAAGACGCTGCTGCCGCAGATGAATGAGCGTATTGACGCGCAGCCCGCGAAGGATCGTGCCGTGGACGAAGTCGATCCGAAGCGGATCATCGCCGACTGGTGCGCCAAGCAGACCGAGAAGACGGCCTTGTGCGAGGAGGCGCCAAAATGATCGACTGCGCCCGTCCCTTGACAGTGGTCGGTGTTTCGACGCCACGAGACTTCACGGTCAGGCGTGAACGCTTGCATGGTTTGGCAAGCTCCCGACTACTCGCGCTGCCGCGGCAGATCACTGGGTTCCTTTCCTCTGCTGGCTGGCCATCGGTGCCGGGTTGTCACCCCCGGTTTCCGTCGCTAACCCGCAAACGCTTATGGCCCGTTCACCAAATTTAGGATGAATTGGTGAACGTTGCCGCCGTCCCTGAGTTCGATCCGATCAAAATCACGACTTCGCTGCCGCTGCGCGAGAGAGAGTGCCGAAAGGCGCTTCGTTAGCTCGGTCTTGATTTTGCGGCAGCTCGGATCGTCGGAAACGGACATGCCCACGGTCGAGGCTTCGATCTGCTTGACCATATCCTTGATTATGTCGCCGTGCACCCGTTCGTGGTCATGCATACCGGCGATGAACGTGTCCCAATTCTTTTGGGTTGAGACCGGGAGTTGCTCGGTTGGTTCTGGCAGGGTGTAGGTGATGGTTAGCTTTGGCCGCGCTGAAACCAGCGTGCAGACGTCACCACGCAGCCTCGTATTTTCTGGACCAGGTCAACGTAAAATTGGTGTGCGCGATTGTGCGACGAGTGCCACCAATCTTGGGCCCGCGCTCGCCGATTGAAAAATAGAGTTCAGCGCCGGACAGTTCCCGTAATGGCATAAGTCTGCACCTTTTCGACTGCCTGCCACTCTGCACGTGCAGCCATCGGCGATGACGTGAAAAGGGCAACCAGCAACCAATGTCGCCTAAGTGTTTTCACACGAATTTTCTCACACGAATAGCCGCGGTACGGCCCTTACGGACGTCCGCTTTTCTGCCGAATTCATCTAGCAATTGCCCGGCGTCAGCAAGGCCGCAACTTGCGCTTCGCTGTCAATAGCTTGCTTGCAGCGGCCACACTCTGCGCTTGGAGCGGCCGGAGCCATGGTCGAAAATGGTCATGCCACAGTCGGCTGATAGCCGCGACGCCGGAATTCCGATGGGGTCTTGCCGGTCCAGCGGCGGCACGCATGGCTGAAGGCGCTGGGCTGCTGAAAGCCCAGCAGCCACGCAATCTGTGAAGCTTGAAGGCTCTCTCCGAGATAGCGCACGGCGAGATCGCGCCGCAATTGGTCGAGGATTTCTCCAAAGCTCAACCCTTCAGCTGCCAACCGGCGCGCAAAAGTCCTTTCGCTGAGGCCGAGCCGATGGGCGACCGTCTTCGCCTGCGCTTCAGCGTGCGGCAAAAGTGGTGCGATGATGTTCTCAACCTCTGTTCGAAACGGGCTGATGTTGGATAGGCGATCCGCAATGGCGTCCTCGCAGTTCTTCACCATCAGTTCGTTGAGATAAGGGTCATAGCCAACCAGAGGCAGGTCCATCAAGCTCGCGTCGAAACTCATTGCGTCCTCATAAGCGTCGAAGCTGACGTCGCAGCCCAAAATGCGCTCCATTTTTCGACCGTTTGGACGATGGTGCACGAAACTCGCCGCCAAAGGCACGATTTTCTTTCCGACAAGCTGGCGGACCCCTCACCGGACCCGCGGCCCTGAACGAGGGGGGCGCCGGGACCGGCGCCCCCCCGCCCTCCATGAGTTTGCCTCACTCTCGCCCAGCCGAGCGTTACCGCGTGGGTCTTCCGGGCGCGCTAGGCGCCGCTATCGTTTGGGCAGTTCGGCGCGAAGGAGCTGTCCATCTCGCTCACGGACTACCGCTACATCTCGACGCGGAAAGTCGAGAAGCTCGGAGCGGACATCAAACCGTCGTTCTGGAAGCGGCTCGAGCCGAGCGTGGGAGTGAAAGCGTTCTGGTTTGAGCTCGGCGTCACCTTGCGTGAGCAGCCTGCCTCCCGCTACAGCATCCTCCAGACCGTCACGGAGAAGATCGCTGAGGAAGGAAAGCTGGGCCAGCTCGACGACGCAAACCTGCCGGACTATGTCCAGGGAACGATGGAAATGCGCTACGGGAGCTGGGAGGGAGGCCGGCTCGAGCTCGTCTGGTTCCTCGGGTCCGACGAGACGCATCTCGTCGGACTTGGCGGACGTCTTCGCCACATGCTCAGGTCTATGAAGACGAGCTGCGAAAGGGCGGCGAGGGTTCGATGCCGCTATCCGAGAAGCACAACGCGGCAGCCCTTGCCGCCCACCTGAAGCCGGACAAGGACGATACGGAGAACGAGATCGAGGCCAGCACGTCGCCGTGGACATACGACCTCGAAGTGATCGAAGGCGTCTTCCGCGGTGATGTCCGCGGAACGTTCGAGTTCGTCGCCGAGGTCGAGGACTTTGCGGATGTCCGGCCAACGGGCAACTTCCTTCCCGGTTACGAGCCGCCGCCGGAACGCCGATTCGTGATCGGCTCACCAGTCTGGATCGCCAAGGTCTGATGGACTGTCCCGCCTGCGCCTGGGCCAGCGCAGTCGTTCCCCGACGGTCGCCGGCACCCGGGCCGCCCGTCACAGAGTTCGAGCTGCCACTCGCCCTTCGTTCCCTAAGGTCGCTACTGCGGCGGATCTGACCTACTCCATGAGTTCATTCACGATGCTGAGGATGTTGCCGTCGGGGTCCTTGAACCACACCGCCTTCCTGCCCCCCTCCACATGCACGTCGCCTTCCATGGTCGTTCCGGGAAGGTCGTAATGCTCGAAGGTGACGCCTCGGGCATTGAGTTCCTGTGCGACTCGCTCGACGTCGTCAATCGCCCAGGTCACGCACGTCGCCTGGTTCGTGCCGGCATACCGTGACGCGTAGACGAGGAGGGTCGTACCTCCGGTCCGGTAGGAGATGCCCTCGGGAAGCTCGCGGGCGAGTTCGAGTCCTAGTTTCTCCTCGTAGTAGACGCGAGCCTCTTCGAGGTTCTTGACGGCGATGGTGGCGATGGAGTCTCTGGCTCCCAACATCGCAACCTCCTCGCTCCCGTAGTGGCCGAAGTATCGGGCTTGCGCGCTGGTGTCGTAGGGCTCCTTCGCCTGGCGCTGAGGTTGGCGGAAGCAGAGGACGACGCCTGAGGCTCGCGCTTAGGGAACATTCCTGAACCCTGGCTCACCTCCTCTTGCCGGGCCCGGGGCGTCCTAGCACCGCCGGGCCACTTGATGTTCGTGGGGCGACCCTACGGCCGCCGCGCGCCGGGGAGGTCAACCGCCGGGGTAGCACCGGGGGTAGCACGGGGGCGTCTGTAGACGGTTTTCCCTGTCCGTCCTTGCACCCCGAGAATATCGGCCAGAGCAGGGGGTAACGCGCTCATGGCGGGGTTCCGGCCGATGGCCTCACGGAGCGGCGTAGGAGTCGAACCTACCCTGCGAGGTGCCCGGGGCTCAGCCGCGGCCGGCGTTCTCGAGCAGCGCCCGGTCGAAGAAGCCGACCACACGCCGCTCGTATTCGTCGGGCCGGGCGGTGATGCCGTCGGTGTGCGAGTACCTCGGGTATCTCCCACAGCTCCTTCGGCCCGCCGGCGGCCTCGTAGTACTCCGCGTTGAGCTCCTCGGCGCCTGTCACCTGGCGTGCGTGCGTGGCGGTCGGCCGGAATGCAGGTAGTCAGGCGCCGGATCTGCCCAATGCTCCAGGCTGACAACGCCCTTCCTCCCGGCCTCGCCGATAACACAGAAGAAAACGCCAAGTCCTACGAACCCGAAGATCCGCAGGACTTGACGAGCGACCCTGCCGGAGGCGCGCGTGCGACCCCGAAGTGCGTTCGAGTGGTGCGACGCGTGACGCTTCTCGCGCCAGAACGGCCAAGTCCTGCGACCCCGAAGGCCCGCAGGACTCGAACGATCCCTATCGCGCTCGCCGCCCTTAGAGCACGAGCGGGAGGAGGAGGATCGCCAGCACCACGCTCTGCGCGCTGTGCACCGCGATCCCGATCCACGCACTCCGATACCGCTTCGTCGGGTAACGCGGTGGTGAACATCTCGACGCAGCGCCTCTGGGCGCCCAAACGGACGCCCGAGCCTCCCCGAGAACGACTTAGGCGAGGACCGCGCGGCGGTCCACCTCGCGGTTGTCCATGAGGACGTAGCGAGAGCGCCGGTGGCGCGGAGGTCGTGGAGCCCGAGGGACGGGCGTCTCACGTACTAGGACGCTTGAACAAAAGGATGGACGCCGGCACACGGGCCACACGAGACTCGCGGGCACGGATTTGCACCCGCCCGCGAACCGCAAAGGAGGCGATGATGCAGCCGGAGCTGGACGGTCTCTCATCGGCGAAGGCGGATGGGGACAGCCGCGAGTGGTACGTGGACTTCGAGAGTCAGGACTGACAGGGAGTTGAGCTCCCTGTCAAAGACGCACGCCTGAGGCCCGCGGCAGCGGGCCTTTCTTGTGGGTCAGGAGCCCTCTACGCGGCGGGCCTGGCGCATCAGCGCTCGGGACGCAACGAGTGAGAGGGCAGCGAAAGGCCGCCCGCGTGCCCCTGCCACCTCACGACAGCGAGGAGGCAGACGAAGCAGACGCGCAGGGCGTCAGCCTACGACCTGTCACCGCCGCTCACGCGTACCAACGCGTGTTGACGTTCAGTAGGCCGACGACCTGGCCGGCCGCGAAGGGCGGCACCGGCAGCCCGGTGGCGAACTGCGCGTTCCACGCCGCGGCGCCGGCGGCCGTCAGCGTGATCGGCACGTTGTTCACCCGCAGGCCGGCCCCCTTCACCACCACGCTCGGAGCCGTGGGCGAGATGCGCAGGAGCGTCTGGCGCGGGCCGCCGTAGCCGATGTTCGAGCCCGTCCCCGCGGACAGCACGGACTTGGCGGGGCCGAGCTTGACGGTGAAGTCGGTGAAGTTCAGGTCCCTGCCGGTCGCCGTCTGCTCCAGCCCCACGTTGCCGACGGTCTTGATGACGGACTTCAGCGGGAACCTCAGGGTCGTCGTGCCGTCGGCGACCTTGTAGCGCAGGCCGCCCTGCGCCGTCGGCTTCGTCTTCCCGCGCCACTCGACGGTGATGCCGTACGCCGTCATGAGGGCGGGGTCGAGCTGCACCGTGGCAAAGCCGCCGAAGACGAAGGCCGGGCGCGGCTTCTTCGCAGGGGCCTTGGTCGCCGCGCCGGCGAGCGGCGCAGCGGCGAGCGCGGCGCTCAGGGCGCAGGCGGCCGCGACCACCAGCGCGCGGGTCCGTATCTTCGGGGAGACTCGCATTCCTGGCGCTCCAGGGTGCCCCAGCGGGGCGAAATATTCCCTACCGGAACGTCCAGTCTTTGTGAGACTCATCTAGGTTGTGGCGTCCCGGTCAGCGCGGCCGAGGCGGTCGGCAAGGACCACCTGCTGCGCTTCGCGAGCGGCCGGGTGCTGCACTCGCACCTGATGATGCGCGGGGTCTGGCGGCGAGCTGCCCGCCGTTCACCAGACCTCCAGGCGACCGGGCCGCTGCCGGGGCTCGCGCAGGGCCGGGTTGAGCTGCGCGCCGAAGCTGGGCCGCGGTCCCGGTGAGCCGACCCCTGCCCCCGCGTCGGCGGGGCCGGGGCGCTTGGGCGCGGGCTCGGGCTCGGCCGGCTCGGGCTCGGCCGGCTCGGGCTCGGGCGGGCGGCGGCGACGGATGGAAGACGCAGCGCTCGAGCGCCGGATGGCCGCGGACGGCTGGACCTGGGACGGCAAGGGACCGGACGACATCGAGGGCCGGTTCGTCAAGCCCGGCCACCCCTCGCTGACCATCGAGGACGCGTGGGAGTACCTGCGGGGGAAGGAGGACCCAGGCGACGAGCTGCGCGGCTGACGCGGACAGCACCGCGGCCGTCGTGAGGCGATTTCGGGGCTGGCCCCCAGGCCGTTTTCAGACGCGCGCGACAACCCGGGTCGCGGGCGACCCGCCCCGCTCGATGCGCCGAACCCTGGCCCGCGCCTCCTGCAGCTGCTCCAGGAGGTGTCGGGCGGTCGGGTCGGCCTGGCGGGCCTCCACCGCATGCCGCAGATCCGCCAGGGCCGCCCGGTACTCGGGAAGCTGGCGCGCCGCCGCCTCGTCGCCCATGTCGCCACCCCCGCCATCGCCTGCCGATGCCCTTAATCTCGGCAGCCTTGGCCCTGACTTGAGGGGCCCGGCCGGGCGTCTCGGACAAGCTGGGCGGTGGTCCGGGCGCTAGTCCCTCATGGGGCACCCGTGAGTCACGCGGGCACCTTTCTTTGCATCCCTCGCGCTCCTCGACAGAGGCCCGATCCTGGCCGATAGCAGGGGATTCCTCTGGTGGCGCACATTCCCCGATTCGGCCCACGGAGCGGCGTAGGAGTCGAACCTACCGGGCGGGGATGGACCCCGCCCCGCTCGTTTTGAAGACGAGTCGGGCCACCGGGCCCCGGCCGCTCCCCGGCGTCCGACCCTATCGGGGCCCGCGTGAGAGGATGCGCCGCCGTGAGGGTCGACCTCGAGCACGTCGTGGCGCACCCCGTCGAGCGCGTGTTCGCGTTCATGGCCGACGTCCGCAACCGGCCGCTGTGGCAGGAGAACACGCACGACGTCGAGGTGCTCAGCGACGGGGAGCCCGGCCTGGGGACGCGCTGGCGCGAGTCGGCCAAGGGCATCGGCACCTACGAGGCCGAGGTCGTCGCCTTCGAGCGCGATGAGCTCTGGGCCGAGGCCGCCGACCTCGAGGCGGGCAGCGCGCGGATCGAGGTCGTCCTTCGCCCCCGCGGACGGCGGCCGGGCCACGCGCCTGGGGGTCTCCGTCGAGATCACGCCTCCGCGGGACCAAGAAGCTCATGGAGCCCGTGCTCGGGCCCATGATCCGCCGGCAGATGCCGAGCGACCTCGGCCGGCTCGAGGCGCTGCTGGCCGGAGGCGGCTGAGGCCGAGCAGACCTTCACGGCGCCTTGAGACGATCCTGAGAGAGGCCCCCTACCGTCGATGCAGGCCGGCGCCCGGCCGGACATCGACCGAGGAGGGGACGTGGAGGCACGCAGACGACGGATCGCGGTGGCGGGAGCCGCGCTCGCGGCGCTGGGGCTCGCCGCCGGGGGCGCCACGTACGCCGCCACCAGCGGCGGCCCCCAGGAGGACGCCAACGCGCTCGCCGAGGCGCTGAACGAGCGCGAGGGGACGAGCCTCACGGGCGAGGACATCCAGACCGCGCTCGAGGACGTGCTGAAGGAGCGCCTGGACGAGGCGGTCGCCAAGGGCCGCCTGACGCAGGAGGAGGCCGACCGCATCCTCGAGCGGGCCGGCGAGCGGGGATTCCCGCTCGGCCCCGGCGGGCCCGGCTTCCACGTCGAGTTCCACGGCGGGCCGTTCATGGAGGCCGCGGCCAAGGCGCTCGGCCTCTCGGAGGACGCGCTCAGGGAGCAGCTCGAGGACGGCAAGTCGCTCGCCCAGGTCGCGGCCGCTCGCAAGGTGGAGAAGTCGGCGGTCGTCGCCGCGGTCCGCAACGCCATCCTCGCCGACCCGCCGCCCGGCCACGAGGCACCGACCAGGGCCGAGGCGACCCGCATTGCGCAGCGCGTCGTGAACGCCGAGCCCGGCGAGCGCGTGCGCCACATCGGCCCGTTCAGGGGCCGGCCGCCCCGCCCCTGAGCGGACGGACGAGCCTGGCCGGGCTCCGGCTGCTCGCCGTGGCGCGCCCGGCCAGGCGGAGGGGCCGCCCGGGCCGCGCCCTGTAGCGTGGCCGGGGTGGCCCCCCTCCCCCTCTCGGTCCTCGACCTGACGCCGGTCCCCTCGGGATCGACGTCGGCTCAGGCGCTGCGCAACACCATCGAGCTCGCCCGGGCCGCCGAGGGCTGGGGCTACCGCCGCTACTGGCTGGCCGAGCACCACAACACCCCGGGGCTCGCCAGCTCGTCGCCCGAGGTCGATGATCGGGCAGGTCGCCGCCGCGACGTCGCGCATCCGGGTGGGCGCGGGCGGCATCATGCTGCCCAACCACTCGGCGCTGAAGGTCGCCGAGACCTTCCGGGTGCTGGAGGCGCTGCACCCCGGGCGCATCGACCTCGGCATCGGCCGCGCGCCCGGCACCGATGGCGTCACCGCGGTCGCGCTGCGCCGCTCGGCCGGCGCGCTCGGCGCCGAGGACTTCCCGGCCCAGCTCGGCGAGCTCCTGGCCTACGCCGGCGAGGGGTTTCCCGGAGGGGCACCCCTTCGAGTCGGTGCGGGCCATGCCGGCCGACGTGCCGCTGCCGCCGATCTGGATCCTCGGCTCGAGCGAGTACGGCGCCCAGGTGGCGGCCGCCCTCGGGGTGGGCTTCGCGTTCGCGCGGCACCTCAACCCGCGCGGCGCCGAGCCGGTCATGCAGGCGTACCGCGAGGCCTTTCGCCCCTCGCCCGCGATGGAGCGGCCCACGGCGATCCTGACCGTCTCCGCCATCGCCGCCGAGACCCCCGAGCGCGCCGAGGAGCTCGCGACGTCGATGGGTCTCGGGCTGGTGCGCATGCGCCAGGGCCGCCCGATCCCGTTGCCGAGCCCGGAGGAGGCCGCCGCCCAGCGCTACACGCCGGACGAGCAGGACCAGATCCGCCGCTACCGTCGCGCCCAGGTGCTGGGGAACGCGGACGGCGTGCGCGACGAGATCCTGTCGCTCGCGCAGCGCACGGCGGCCGACGAGGTCATGGTGATGACCCTGGTCCACGACCACGGCGAGCGGCTGCGCTCCTACGAGCTGATCGCGGGCGCCCTCGCGCCGGCGGCCGTCACGTAGCCCACCGGCCGGCCCTCACCGATCGCACCGACGCGATCGTCGCCTACGCCTGAGCCAGGACCTCGTAGGTGTCGACGGTCTCCAAGGTCACGGGGACGCCTGGCGGCGGCCCCTGCGACCGGATCTCCTCGACCGCGGCCCGGGCGGCCTCCTCTGATTCGAAGAGCAGCACGCCCCGACCGCCGTCGCCCTCCAGGGCCCGGAGCCAGGTGCCGCTCGAGAAGCCGGCCAACGCCTTGGCCCTGGGCACGACCACGTCATTGAGCGCACTCCTGGCTTCCTCCTCGCGGTTCGAGTCGATCCTGACCTGGACGATGACTCCGTGCATCTCGACCTCCTACCGGTGCCCCTCGTGACGCAATACTAGAGCGGGTGCGAGCAAGACCGGGGGAGCGCTCAGCGGACCGCAGTGGGCCGCCCGTTGACGTCGATCGCGACCATCGTGAAGCTCCCGGCCGTGCAGCAGCTCGCGGGCGCCGCTCGCCGGATCCTCGCGGTGGGCCTCCACCCGGACCCTCATGCTCGTCCGGCGCACCGACTCCACCCGGGCGAGGAGTTCGACCAGGTCGCCGTGGTGGATCGGCACGCGGAACTCCAGCGCGTCCACGGCCGCGGTCACCACGGCGGTCGCGCCCGCGCGGCGAAGCGCCGCGACGCCCGCCGCCTTGTCCATCCACGCCATGAGCGTCCCGCCGTAGAGCGTGCCGAGGTGGTTGGTGTCGGACGGGAACACGAACTCGCAGATGCGGGTCTCGCCGCCGCTCATCCGGCCACGATCTCCAGCAGCCGTGCGGCGTGGGCCTCCATCAGCCAGGGCCCCACCCCGCGCACGGCCGCCAGCTCGGCCTCCGTTGCGGGCGCGGCGCGCGCGATGCCCGCGATCGTGCGGTTGGAGGCCACCCTGAATGCCGGCCAGCCGAGCTCCTGGGCCGCCTCCCACCGCCAGTCGCGCAGCGCGTCGTAGGTGCGCCGCTCGCCCGGCGACAGGTCGGCCTGCGGCTCCGGCGCGGCCGGCGCCGCGCGCGGTCCACGGACGGCCACGGCGGCCGCGCCGGCGAGGTCTGGGGCCGGCTCGCACGCGTCGCAGCAGCGCTCCTCGGGCGCGGGCTCGGAGGGGTCGCCGAAGTGGGTGAGGAACGCCGCCCGCCGGCACCCGTCCCCGCGGACGTAGCCCGCCGCCTGGTCGAGGCTGCGGTGGCGCCGGCGCAGCTCGGCCCGCACCTGGCCGTCCAGCTCCTCGCGGGCCTCGGGCGAGAGCCGGGCGAGCGCGAGCCGCCCGCGGCGGCCGCCGCCCGGCGCGGCGTCCACCTCGAGCGCGCCGACGCGCTCGGCCATCGCCAGCCGGAACGCGGTCTCGTCGTCGACCTCGGCGCGGCCCATCTCGAAGGCGCCGTCGCCCCCGGCCCGCGCGGCGATCCCGGCGAGGAGGCGGTCGATCTCGGCCGACTCCATGCGCGCGCGGGCGATGCGGCGGCGGATCGCGACCTCGTCGCCGGGCCCGGCCACGATGACGTGGCGCGCGGCGTCGCCGTCGCGGCCCGCGCGGCCGGCCTCCTGGTAGAGCTGCTCCAGCGAGTCGGGCAGCGCGGTGTGGACCACCAGGCGGACGTCGGGGACGTTCACGCCCATGCCGAAGGCGTTGGTCGCGGCCACCGCCTGCACCCGGCCGGCGGCGAAGGCCTCCTGGGCCTCGGCGCGATCGCCGCGGCCGGCGTGGTAGGCGACCGCCGGGTGCCCGGCGGCCTCCAGGAACGCCGCCGTCTCCTCCGAGGCCTTCCGGGTGCCGCAGTAGACGATCGCCTTGCCGCCGTCCGAGCGAGCCCATCGCGGCGAGCAGCGCGCCGCGCTTGCGCGCGCCGGACCCCTTCCCCTCCACCCAGAGCGCGTCGAAGGTGAGGTTGGGCCGGTCGAACCCGCCGACGACCTCCACCGGGTCGCGCAGGCCCAGACGGCGCGCGACGTCGGCCCGGACCCGCGCGGTCGCGGTCGCGGTGAGGGCCATCGTCGCGCGCGGCCGCAGCCGCTCGCGGAAGCGGCCCACGCGGCGGTAGTCGGGGCGGAACTCGTGGCCCCACTCGGAGACGCAGTGGGCCTCGTCGATCACGAGCAGGGAGACGGGCGCGGCGTCGATCGCGCCTCAGGAACGCGGCCGAGCCGAACCGCTCGGGCGCGACGTAGAGCAGCGCGAGCTCCCCGGACCGCGCGCGCCCCAGGGCCTCGCGCTGGGCCTCCTCGGGCATGTCGGAGTTGAGGGCGGCGGCCGCGATCCCCGCCCGGTCGAGGCCGGCGAGCTGGTCGGCCATCAGCGCGATGAGCGGTGACACGACGACGGTCAGGCCCGGCAGCGCCGCGGCGGGCGCCTGGTAGCAGAGCGACTTGCCCGAGCCCGTGGCCATGACCACCAGGGCGTCGCGGCCGGCGAGCCCGGCGGCGATCGCCCGGTCCTGGCCCGGGCGCAGCCGGCGCACGCCCAGCCGGACGAGGACCGCCTCCAGGGGCTCGCGGCGCGCGGCCCGTGCCCCCGCGCGCGGCTCCCGCAGCAGCCCGTTCACCAGGCCGCCCAGGAGCCGCCGGTCGTCCGGCCCAAGCGCCGGCCAGGCGGCCCTCAGCGCAGCGAGCGTCCCCTCGGCGTCCTCGCCGGCGTCGAGCCTCCGGGCGAGCTCGGCGAGGGCGGCCAGCGGAAGGATGGCGCCGGGGATCCCGGCCTGGGCGGTGGTCACACGCCGAAGGGTGGCACGGGGGCCGGACGCCCGCCGACCGACGTGAGAGGCTAGGCCCACACAGCGAGCGCGGGAGACCGAATGGACGACGCGACGGTTGACGCGAGCCGGCGCACCCGGCTGGCCAACGAGCGGACCTACCTGGCCTGGTGGCGCGGGGGGCTGACGGCGCTCGCCGTCTCCCTCGGCGCCGGCGCCGTCGTCCCCGACCTCACCTCGGGGAGCCGCTGGCCGTTCGTCCTGCTGGGCATCGGCTTCGGCCTGCTGGCGGTCGGGTTCATCGCGTACGGGGTCGTGCGGTACCGCCAGGTGGAGGAGGCCATCGACCGCGGCCGCTTCGCGCCCCTGGGCAGCGGGATCGCCGCCGTCTTCGGGGCGGTGGGCGTCGTGCTCGCCCTGCTGACCATCGTCGTGGTCGCGCTGGAGGGCTGACGTGCGGATCGCGCGCATCGTGTGCGGCATCGAGCCGGGCGGGCACGGTGTCGGCGCCGCGGCGCGGGCCGCGAGGATCGCGCCCGACGACGCGCCGCTGGTCCTGGTGGGCGCGGCGGACATCGGGGCCGCCGCCATGGCGCAGCCGTTGGGCGGCGACATCGACATGGGGCCGATGCCCGCCGGGCCCTGGACCTCGCTCGAGGACCTCGAGGCCGCCGTGCGGGAGGACCTGGAGCGCGCGGAGCGGGCGCTGGCCGGCCGGGCCGGCGTCGCGACCCGCATCGAGGTCGGCTCGCTGGCGTCGGCGCTCGAGGAGGTCGCGGGGGACGGCGAAGGGGTGCTCCTGGCGCTCGACGCGCCCCAGGAGGGGCGCATGCTCGGGATCATCGACGCCGATCCGGGCACCTGGCTGATGCACGAGTCGTCCCGGCCGCTGTTCCTGTCGCGGGGCCCCGAGGACCCGGGCGACTTCCCCCGGCTCGTGGTCGCGGGCGTGGACGGCTCGGCGCCCTCGGCGGTCGCCGCCGAGGCGGCCGGCGACATCGCCCGGCGGCGCGGCGCGGAGCTGCGGCTGGTCGTGGCGCGCGGCGGCCGCGGCGCCGACCGCGACGCCGTCGAGAAGCTGCGCGCGCGCCTTCCCGCCCACGAGCTGGTGGAGGACCGGCGCAGCCCCGTGCATGCCCTGACGGACGGCGGCGGCGACCTGATCGTCGTGGGCAGCCGGGGGCTGCACGGCATCCGAGCCCTCGGGAGCGTCAGCGAGCGCGTCGTCCACGGCGCCGAGGCCTCGGTGCTCGTCGCGCGCTGACGCCTTCCGCGGCCCGCGAGGAAGCGCGGGGTCGAGGGCGAACCGTGACTCATCATGAGACTCGTTCCGGGAGAGGACTTCGGCCGTTACCGCGTCGAGGCCGAGATCGGCCGCGGCGGACAGGCGGTCGTGTACCGCGCAACGCAGCTCGACCTCGACCGCCAGGTCGCCCTCAAGGTGTTCCACGAGGGCTACCTCACGCGCGCCGGGGCGCTCGAGCGCTTCCGCCGCGAGGCGATCGCCGCCGGGCGCCTCGAGCACCCCCACATCGTCCCGGTCTACGACGCCGGCGAGGTCGAGGGGCGCGCGTTCATCTCCATGCGGCTTGTCCCGGGCGACACCCTGGCAGAGCGGATCGCGCGCGGCGGCGCGCTCGACCCGCCGGACGCCCTCGCGATCCTCGCCGACATCGCCGAGGCCATCGACTTCGCGCACGCCCAGGGAACGGTGCACCGCGACGTGAAGCCCGGCAACATCCTGCTCGACCCCGCCGGCTCGGCCTTCCTCAGCGACTTCGGCCTCGTGCTGCTCGACGACATGCCCGGCCTGACCCGCCGCGGCGACTGGCTCGGCACGGCCGAGTACGTCTCGCCGGAGCAGGTGGAGGGCGAGCCGGCCACGGCGAGCTCGGACGTCTACGCCCTCGCGGCCGTGGCCTTCGAGGCCCTCACCGGGCGGGCCCCGTACGTGCGCCGGGAGCCGAGCGCGGTGCTGCTCGCGCACGTGCGCGACACGGTGCCCGACGCCTCCGCGGTCGGCGCCGGCGTGCCGCGGCCGGGTCGACCGCGTCCTCGCGCGGGGCCTCGCCAAGGACCCCGCGGACCGCCCGGCGCAGGCCGGCGCGCTGGTCGACGAGCTCCGGCGGTCCCTCGAGGCCTCCCGAGGCCGGGGTCGCCGCGCCTGACGGTCGCCGAGCGGATCACGGACACGGGCGAGGAGGCCCGCCCTCCCTCGCCGGCCGAGCCCCTGGGAGGCCGCCCTGGCCCGCTTCCGGCGCCCGGCGCCGGCCGGGCCGGGCGGCGACCGCCCCACGCAGGCCTTCGGCGACGCCGCGCGCCGCCGCGCGATGGCCCTGGGTCGCGACGTGGCCGTCACGGCGGCCGTCGCGGGCGCCATGCTGCTCGCCGGCGCCGGGCTGGGCGGGTGGATCATCGGCAGCTCGCAGGCCGACGCCTCGGGGGCCGAGGCGCGCGGCTACGCCCAGGGCGAGGAGACGGGCGAGAAGGCCGGCTTCGCCGCCGGAAAGCGCGAGGGCCTCGAGCAGGGCCGCGCGACCGGCCTCAAGGCGGGGACGGCCAAGGGGCGCAAGGCGGGGCTCAAGGAGGGCATGGAGAAGGGCGAGGAGCAGGGCCGCGCCGCCGGATACTCGTCCGGCTACGGCGAGGGCCGGGCGACGGCGCTCGGCGGCCTCAGCCCCGGGGGTGGTACGTCCTGCAGATCGGCTCGGACGAGAACGGGCCGGTCGCCTCCGGCGCGACCGCGGTCGCCCCCGGAGCGTGCTACGCGCTCAACGGCGACTCGGTGCTGAGCGGGCCCTGCTGACCCCTGACGGCGCGTCGGGGGTGCAGCGACGGCCCGCGGCTGAGCCGGGGCCGTCGCGAGCGACCTTCCTAGAGGGGCGCCACCTGCGAGGCCTGCGGCCCCTTGGGGCCCTCTTGGGGCTCGTAGCTGACCTTCTGACCCTCGTCGAGGCTCCGGTAGCCGGAGCCCTGGATCTCCGAGAAGTGGACGAAGAGGTCCTTCCCACCGTCGTCCGGTGTGATGAACCCGTAGCCCTTCTCCGAGGAGAACCACTTCACGACGCCTTCGGCCATTCGACCTTCCTTTGTGCGGCGAGACCTGATCGAGATCGCCGAGCCTGGAGGCCGATCGACGTCGTTCGCATCCCGCGGTGTCCGCCTCGCCGAAGCCTTCCCAGCGAGGCGGGGCGGATGCTAGCGCACCCGCTGGACGGCGGCCGGGCCGTCGCCCGTCCTGTGGGATCCCTCGCGCAGGGCCGCCACCGCCTCGGCGGCGAAGCCCTCGATGGCCCGCTCGGCCGCGGCCGGGTCGGCGGCCTCGTCGATCAGCCGGATGAGCTGGCTCGCCACGACCACGCCGTCGGCGATCCGGCCGATCGCCGCGACCTGGGCCGGCGTGCGGATGCCGAACCCCACGGCCAGCGGGGCGTCGATCCGCGCGCGGGCGCGCTCGAGGAACCCGCGCAGGTCGGAGTCGACCGCCACGTCGCCCCCCGTCACGCCGGTGACGGACACGCAGTACACGAACCCGTCGGCGCGCCGGCCGATCGCCGCCAGGCGCTCGTCGCTCGTGGTGGGCGCGGCGAGGGGGATGACGGCGACGCCGGCGCGACGGGCCTGCTCGCGCAGGTCGTCGCCCTCGTCGATCGGCAGGTCGGGCAGGATCACGCCCGCCACCCCGGCCCGCGCCGCCCGCTCCATGAAGGCCCGCGCGCCCGCGGCCAGGACGACGTTCACGTAGGTCATGAGCACGACGGGCGGGGCGTCGTCGCCCAGGCCCTCGGCGATCGCGATCACGTCCTCGGGCGTCGTGCCGCCCTCGAGCGCGCGCTGCCCCGCGGCCTGGATCGTCGGGCCGTCCGCGAGCGGGTCCGAGAACGGGATCCCCAGCTCGATCAGGTCCGCGTGGGGGGCGAGCGTCGCGACGTGCGCCGCGCTCGCCTCGAGGGCGGGGAAGCCGCCCATGACGTAGGGGATGAAGAGGGGCCGGCCGGCTCGCTCGAAGGCCGCCCGGATGCGCGGCCGCGCCGTCAGTCACCGAGGCCGAGGGCGGCGCCCACCTCGTCGACGTCCTTGTCGCCGCGGCCCGACAGGCACACCAGCACGGGGCCGCCGTCCGGGGCCAGGTCGCCGCGCTCGCGGGCGACGAGCGCCAGCGCGTGGGCGCTCTCGAGCGCCGGGATGATGCCCTCGGCGCGCGAGCAGTCGCCGAAGGCCGCGAGGGCCTCGGCGTCGGTGGCGCTCTCGTAGCGCACCCGGCCCGAGTCGCGCAGGAAGCTGTGCTCCGGCCCGACGCCCGGGTAGTCGAGCCCCGCCGACATCGAGTGCGGCTCGGCCACCTGGCCCTCCGGCGTCTGCAGCAGGTACGAGTAGGTGCCGTGGAGCACGCCGGGCTGCCCGTGCCCGAGCGAGGCGCCGTGGCGACCGGTCTCGATCCCCTCGCCGCCGGCCTCGACGCCGACGAGCGCCACGCCGTCGTCGTCGAGGAACGCGCGGAAGATCCCGATCGCGTTGGAGCCCCCGCCGACGCAGGCGACGATCGCCTCGGGCAGCCGGCCCTCCTCGGCGAGGATCTGCTCGCGGGCCTCCGCGCCGATCACCGACTGGAGCTCGGCCACGATCTCGGGGTACGGGGCGGGGCCGGCGGCCGTGCCGATGACGTAGTGGGTGTCGCGCACGTTCGTCACCCAGTCGCGGATGGCCTCGTTGAGCGCGTCCTTGAGCGTGCGCGATGCCCGAGTTGACCGGTCGCACCTCGGCGCCCAGCATGCGCATGCGGATCACGTTGAGCCGCTGGCGCGCCATGTCAACCCGGCCCATGTAGACGCAGCACTCGAGCCCCAGCAGCGCGGCCGCGGTCGCCGTCGCGACCCCGTGCTGGCCCGCGCCGGTCTCGGCGATGATGCGGCGCTTGCCCATCCGGGACGCCAGCAGCACCTGCCCGAGCGCGTTGTTGATCTTGTGGGCGCCCGTGTGGCAGAGGTCCTCGCGCTTGAGGTAGAGGGGCGCGACGCCGTAGGCCGTCTCCAGCCCGGCCGCCCGGTACAGCGGCGTCGGGCGGCCCACGTACCGCGCGAGCAGCCCCTCGAGCTCGGCGCGGAAGGCGACGTCCTCCCGCTGGACGAGGTAGGCGGCCTCCAGCTCGTCGAGCGCGCCGATGACGGTCTCCGGGACGTAGCGCCCCCCGAACGGGCCGAAGCGGGCGGCGAGCTGGTCGTCCCTCACGCCGCGACCGTCCCCGCCGCCGCGACGGCCTCGACGAAGGCGCGGACCAGCTCGGGGTCCTTGCGCCCCGGCGCCGACTCGACCCCGCTCGACACGTCCACGATCGCGGGGCGGAGGAGGCCGACCGCCTCGCCCACGTTGCCGGGGCGGAGGCCCCCGGCGAGGACGAACGGGCGCTCCAGGGGGTGCTCTCGCAGCAGCCCCCAGTCGAAGCGGCGGCCCGTCCCGCCGTGGCGGCCGGGGACGGCGGCGTCGAGCATGACCATGTCCGCCGCGCTCGCGCGGGCGCGCTCGAGCGCGGCCCGGCCCGTCACCCGGACGCCCTCGATCACGGGCAGGCCGGCGACCCGGCGGGCCTCGGCGGGGTCGCACTCGTGCACCTGGAGGTGGGTGAGGCCGGCCCGCCGCGCCACCGCGGCCATCTCCGCGGGGGGGCCGCCACGAAGACGCCCACGCGGGCGACGCCCGCCGGGACCGCGGCCAGCACCTCGGCGGCGCGGGCGGCGTCAACCCGCCGGGGGCTCTCGGAGGCGAAGACCACGCCGATCCCCCAGACGCCGAGCTCCGCGCAGGCCCGCGCCTCCTCCGGCACCGTGAGGCCGCAGACCTTCACGGCCACGGGCCCTTCAGCGGTCATCGGCGGCCCCCCCGGGCCGGGAGTCCTCAGAGCGCGGGAGGACGACCCGGATCGTCGTGCCGCGGCCCGGGGCGCTCGTCACGGCGAACGTCCCGCCGAGCATCTGCGCGCGCTCGCGCATCCCGTGGAGGCCGAAGCGCTGCAGCGGCACGCCGGGCCGGCGCTTCTGGACCGCCGTCGGGGTCGAACCCGGCGCCGTCGTCCGTCACCACGAGGGTCGTCGCGGACTCCTCATCGCGGCAGAGGACCGTGACGAGCGTTGCGCGGCCGTGGCGGTGGGCGTTCGTGAGGGCCTCCTGCAGGATGCGGTAGAGGGTGATGCGCTGGGTCGCGGACACCCCGTTGACCGCGAACTCGCCCTCCCAGGTCGTCTCCACCCGGCCGTCGCTGCGCGACTCGAACCCGGCGATCGCCTCCTGCAGTATGTCGGTCAGGCGGCGGTCCTCGAACTGGGCCGGGCGAAGGTGGCCGATGAGCTCGCGCATCTCGTGCAGCGCCCCGCCGATCGTCTCGTAGATGCGCCCGATGGACGGGCGCAGCGACTCGGGCGCGGGCCCCCCGGCCTCCTCGGCGTCGGCGAGGTCCGCCTCGAGCAGCTGCACCTCGAGCAGGGCCACCGAGAGCTGCTGGGTCGGGCCGTCGTGGATGTCGAGGCCGATGCGGCCGAGCATGCGCTCGTCCTTCTCGAGGATCTGGGCCATGGCGCGGTCGAGGTTCGCGCGCAGGCGGATCGCGTCGAGGACCGCCCCGATACGGCGGGCGCCCACCCGGGCGGCCTGGCGGCGCACCGGGTCGGCGGCCGGGGGGTCCTCGGCCGCGAGCAGGAGGACGCCGTGGACGCCGCCCTCGGCGGCCAGCGGGACGGTCAGGCCGGCGGGCGCGCCGAGGCCCGCCAGGGCGGCCGCGAGCGGGCCGTCCTCGCCCGGGGCGATCTCCGCCTCGCCCGAATCCGCCGGAATCTGCCCGACGAGGGTCGCGAGGCGTCCCACATCGCCGTCGGTGAGGCCCGCCCACGCGATCGCCCGGCCCGCCCGGTCGAGCGGGTCGGCGGCCCAGGTCATGGCGATGCTGGCGCCGGCCGCCCGTCGCACCGCCCGCGTGAGGTCGGCGATCGCCGCCTCCCCGCGCGATGCGCTGGCCTCGCACGAGGCGACCTCGACGAGCGCCGAAACCGCGTCGGGAAGGGGCTCATCGGCAGGGTCGCTCATCGCGGATCATGGTACCGATCGCCCTCGGGGGCTCGCGATGTGAGAAAGGATCCCCTATACCTCTCGGAGGCCCGAACTCCCTAAGCGTCTAGGCGACCACGGGTGGGTTCGGGCGTAATGTCCACCGCGCGGATCGGACCCCCGCGCGGACTCATCCGGCGACGATGGAGGGCACGACTCGGTGGTGAGGGTGCTGCTTGCCGACGACAACGCCCGCTTTCGCGGAACCTTGCGCCGCCTGCTCGAGCGCGACCCCGACATCGTGGTGGTCGCCGAGGCGGGCGACGGCAACGAGGCCCTCGAGCTGGCCCACGAGGTCGGCCCCGACGTGGTCCTCATGGACGTCTCGATGCCGGGCCTCGACGGCCTCGAGGCGACCTTCGAGCTGAAGGCGCGTCTCCCCGACGTGACCGTGCTGATGCTCTCGGTCGGCGACAAGGAGCAGGAGATCGAGGCCGGGCTCGCCGGCGGAGCGTCGGAGTACCTCGTCAAGGGCGGTCCCGCCGATGAGATCGTCGATGCCATCAAGCGCTATGGACCGGTGCCGGGTCCGGCCTGACCCCTTCGACGGCCGAGGGGCCGTCTAGGGTCCCGCCTATCTGCGGGGCCGGTCGCGCGTTAGGCTGGCACCGCCACGCTCAAGGAGGCAGGCATGTCTGCCGATAGGAACAACGTGGCAACCACCGACGTGCCTGACGCAGTCCAGACCAAGTCCCCGCTTCGCGTCGCCATCGCGGACGACCACCGCCTGATGCTGGACGGCATCAAGCGGGCCCTCGAGACGGCCCCCGACATCAAGGTCGTCGGCGAGGCGACCACCGGCGAGGAGATGCTGACCCTCGTCCCGCGCGTGCGGCCCGACGTGGTCATCCTCGACCTGAGGATGCCCAAGGGCGACGGCCTCCAGACGCTGGCCTCGCTCCGCAAGGACTACCCGGACCTCAAGATCATCATCCTCTCGATGTCCGAGGCCAACGAGCACATCGACCAGGCCTTCCACGGCGGCGCCTCGGGCTACGTCGCGAAGACGATCAACCCGCTCGACCTGCCCTCGACCATCCGCCAGGTCGTCGAGGGGACGGTCTTCACGCCGCGCGGCCGCGCCGGCGAGGGCGGCGCCGCGACGGCCGGCACGGGGACAGGCCACCCGGGCGGGCTCACCGACCGCGAGCTGTCGATCCTGCGGCTCGTCGCCGAGGGCCTCTCGAACCTCGACATCGCCAGCAAGCTCTACGTCACCGAGCAGACGGTGAAGTTCCACCTGTCGAACATCTACCGCAAGCTCGGCGTCGGGAACCGCACCGAGGCCACCCGGTACGCATACCGCAACGGCCTCATCGAATAGCGCGATTCAGGCTTTCTGAGCTCTGAAGCGCCCGCTGAGGCCGGGCAGGCCCCGGGCGCGCCGGCGAAAACGGCTCCGGCCTTCGGCCGGGGCGCGCCGTTTTCGCAGATGCGGACCAACCGGATTTCACCGCCTTCGGCGGGGCTGGAAATCCGGAAATCACGCTCACGAGTGACACCGTCACTCACCGCTCGACCCGAAAGCCCCGCTCCGGCGGGGTTTTCTCGTTCTCGGGCTCGGGGCTCCGGGCTAGGGGGGTCAACCGGGGGGTCAACCGGAGAAATCGCCTCCGGCTCCGCCGCGGGGGGTGATTTTCTGGCGCCCGTTCCTCTACTAGTCAGCGACTCGGCCACCTCGCTGGCGGTCGGCCCGAGAAGGAGCCCCTCCCCGCGAGGGTCGAGGCGAGGAGCGCGGGCGAGTTGAGACCACCGGACCAGCGGCCGCGCCAGACGAAGTCGGGGTTGTGGCTCTCGTTACCGGTCGGGGTAGGTGATCGTTTCGCTCATGGTGTGTCCTTTCGTGCGGGGGTTCCGATGAGGGCACGCTCGCACCCGACCGGGCGCCTCGCACCGTGGGCGCCCCCCTGACTTTTCGGGGACCCGGGGTGGCGCCCTTGGGCGCCCGGGGTCCCGAGCGCGGCCGGGCCGAGCGGGGCGAGACGTATCGGGGGCGCACCGGCCGCGGCGTGCGCGCCGGGACCCGCGCCGTTTACGTCCGCGCCCTGGACCTCCACGTCCTCCCGCTCCTCGGGGGGATGCGCCTCGTGGATATCGAAGCCCGCGACCTGAAAACGCTCGTCGCCCGCCTGGAGGAGAAGCGCTTCTCGCCCGCCACGATCGCGCGGGTGATGGCCCCGCTCCGGGCGCTCCTGCAAACGGCCGTGGAGGAGGGCGCGATCCGCGCCAACCCGGCGCTCGGGCTCCGCCTCCCACGCGCCCGCGGCGGCGCCGTGAAGCACCTGGAGCCGGAGGAGTTGGAGGCCCTCTACGCCGCCGTCCCCGAGGGGTGGCGCCTGTTCGTGCGCTTGCTCGCCTACACCGGGGCGCGCATCGGGGAGTTTGAGGAGTTGCGGTGGGGCGACCTGGACCTCTCGGCGGGCACGCTCACGATCGCCCGGCGCGATTCGGCCCGAGACGAGAACCGCCGCAAATGCCCGGAACCGACACCGCTTCGGCGTTCCCCTCTCGGCCCGGATCGGCCCGGAATGGCCCGGCGTGAATCCGGAATTCTCCCCTCGGTGCCCTCGGGCTCCCCTTCCCCGCGCAGTTCGTGTGCCAGAATCGCTGCGTGGACGCGCTCGCCCCCACTACACCACGGCCGCCTCGATGGCGAACCTCCCGAAGATCCGCCGAGGCCAGTGGCGCGGGCGGGCGCCCGCGGACGAGCCGCGGGCTGACCGCACCGGGCCGGACGTCCAGCGCCTCGAGGCGCACGGTCTCACGTGGCTGAACATCGAGTCGCCGACCCAGCTCGAGACCGACTGGCTCGCCGAGCACTACGACTTCCACCCCCTCGACCTCGAGGACGTGCTGTCGCGCCGGCGCCAGCGGGCGAAGATCGACGAGTACGCCGACTACCTGTTCATCGTCCTGCACTTCCCGCGCTTCGACAAGCGCGCCGGACGGCTGCAGGCGGCGGAGCTGAACCTCTTCGTCGCCGAGGACCTCGTGATCACGCTGCCGAACGAGCCCCTGAAGCCGCTGAGCGCGCTCTGGTCGCGCTGCGAGCGCAGCGAGGCGGCGCGGGACCAGTACATGAGCAAGGGCTCGGGCTTCCTGCTCTACGAGATCGTCAACACGATGTACGACTACTGCTTCCCGATCCTCGACAAGATCGGCTTCAAGCTCGACTCGATCGAGGACGCCCTCTTCGAGGGCGAGAGCGACGACCTCGTCCGCGACATCTCGAACATCAAGCAGGAGATCATCAACTACCGCCGGATCGTGAAGCCGCAGCGCACGACCCTGCGCCTGCTCGACCGCAACAGCCAGCGCTTCGCGCCGCAGGACCTCGAGCTCTACTTCGACGACATCGTCAACAAGAGCGAGCGCATCTGGGACCTGCTCGAGAACTACAAGGAGGTCGCGGAGGCCCTCGAGGCCACCAACGAGTCGGTGATCTCGCACCGCGTCAACGACATCCTGCGGGCCCTGACCGCGATCAGCGTCATCGTGCTGCCCCTCACCCTGATCGCGAGCGTCTTCGGCATGAACGTGGGCCTGCCGGGCGGCGGAGACCCGGTCTCCGGCGCGTCGGCCACGTTCTGGGCGGTGGTCGGGGTGATGCTCGCGATCCTCATCGGCATGGTGGCCTACTTCCGCTACAAGCGGTGGCTGTGAGCGGCGCGGGCCGCCGCGGCGGCGGCCCCGACATCATGTGGTCCCCCTGGCGGATGGCGTACATCTCCGCGGAGCACCGGGGGAGCTACGAGGGCGGCCCGGCGTGCGTCTTCTGCGACCTGCCGGCGCAGGACGACGACGCCCGCACGTACATCCTCCACCGCGGGGAGCGGGCCTACGTGATCATGAACCTCTACCCCTACAACAACGGCCACCTCATGATCGTCCCCTACGCGCACACCGACACCCTCGCGGGGCTCGACGAGGCCACGCTCGCGGAGATGATGGCCCTGGCGAAGCGGGCCCAGGCGGTGCTGGAGGAGCGGATGCGGCCACAGGGCTTCAACATGGGCCTCAACCAGGGGCGGGCGGCGGGCGCCGGCATCGCCGACCACGTGCACATGCACCTGCTCCCCCGCTGGGTCGGCGACACGAACTTCATGCCGGCCCTGGGAGACGTGCGCGTCATGCCGCAGCACCTCGACGAGACCTATGCCCTGCTCGCCGGTGGGTTCGCCGAGTGACCCTCGACCCGGCGGTCTTCAAGGCCTACGACATCCGCGGCGTCTACCCCGACGAGATCGACGAGGAGGGCGGCCGGCGGGCCGGCGCCGCCTTCGTCGCGGTCACCGGCGCGAAGCGGATCGCGCTCGGGCACGACGTGCGCCTGTCCTCGCCGTCGATGGCCGAGGCCGTCGCCGAGGGGGCGCTCGCGGCCGGGGCGGACGTCGTCGAGCTCGGGCTCTGCGCGACCGAGATGCTCTACTTCGCCGTCGCCGACGGCGGCCTCGAGGCCGGCGCGTGCGTCACCGCCAGCCACAACCCGCCGCGCTACACCGGCCTCAAGATGGTCCGCGAGGGGGCGCTGCCCCTGTCCGGCGACTCCGGCATCGGGGAGGTGGGAAGGATCGCCGCGGACGGGCCGCCGGTCGCCGCCACGCCCGGGACGCGCGAGCGCGACGAGGGCCTGCTCGGGCGCTACATCGAGCGCTGCATGTCGTTCGTGGACCCCGCGGCCGTGCGCGACCTGCGGGTCGTGATCGACGCCGCCAACGGCATGGCCGGGCTGTTCATGCCCCCCGCCCTCGAGCGGCTCGCCATCGACGCCGTGCCCTTCTTCCTCGACCTCGACGGCACCTTCCCCAACCACGAGCCGAACCCGCTGCTGCCGGAGAACCGCGAGTTCGTCATCGGCAAGGTCCGCGACGAGGGCGCCGACCTCGGGATCGCCTTCGACGGCGACGCCGACCGCTGCTTCTTCATCGACGACGCGGGCGAGTTCGTGCCCGGCGACTTCCTCACGGCCCTGCTCGCCCGCCACCTGCTCGAGCGCGAGGGCCCGGCGACCGTCGTGTACGACCTGCGCGCCTCGTGGGCCGTGCGCGACACCGTCGCGGCGGCGGGCGGCACGCCGGACATGTGGCGCGTCGGCCACGCCTTCATCAAGCGCCGCATGCGGGAGGTCAACGCCCTCTTCGCCGGCGAGGTCAGCGGCCACTACTACTTCCGCGAGTTCTCGTACGCCGACAGCGGCCTCATCCCGGCGCTCCTGGTGATGGAGATGATCGCGACCGCCGGGCGGCCCCTCTCGGAGATGGTCGCCGGCTTCCGCGAGCGCTACCACGTCTCGGGCGAGATCAACTCCACCGTCGAGGACGCCCCGGCGGCCATCCAGCGCCTGCGCGAGCGCTACGCCGACGCCCGCCAGGTCGAGGTCGACGGCCTGTCGGTCGAGCACGACGACTGGCACTTCAACGTCCGGCCCTCCAACACCGAGCCGCTGCTGCGGCTCAATCTCGAGTCGCTCGTGTCCGAGGAGGACATGGAGCGCCGGCGCGACGAGGTGCTGGAGGTCATCCGCTCCGGGTGACCGGCGCGACAGACCTCCAGCCCCTCGTCGCGGCCGACGGCCTGGAGGTCCGGTACCACGGGGGTCCCGATCCGGCCGTGCGCGGCGTCTCGCTTCGCCTCGGCCCTGGTGAGGGGCTGCTGGTGAGCGGGCCGGCCGGCGCCGGCAAGACGAGCCTGCTGCGCGGCCTGCTCGGGCTCGTGCCGCTCGCCGGGGAGGTGCAGGTGCCCGCCCGGGTCGGCTACGGGCCCCAGGGTCGCGGCTTCGCCTCGGGCCTGCGCGTCAACGAGGCCGTCCGGATGATCGCGGCGCTCCGCGGCGCGGCATCCCCGCGCGCGACGGCCGAGGACGCGCTGGGCCGCGCGGGCCTCCAGTTCGTGACCGGCTGGCGCACCAGCGGCCTCGACGCCGAGGGCTGGCGGCGTCTCAGCCTCGCGCTCGCCATCGCCGGCGACCCCTCGCTGGTCGTCCTCGACGACCCCTGGGCGCTCCGGGACACCCTGCGTGAGGTCGCCCGGGCCCGCGAGCGCGGCGCCGCGGTGCTGGCGGCCTCGTCGCGCCCGGCGGGCCTCGCCCCGGCCCTGGGCCGCCGCCTCGACATGGCCGACGGCGCGCCGCGGTGAGCCGCGCCGCCCGGCCTCGCGTGGGGGCAGCTCCTGCGCCTGTCCCGGCGGCCCTGGCTGCGGGCGGCCGCCGGCGCGGGCGTCGTCGCGGCGGCCGTCGTCGCGGCCGTTGCCGCCGCCGACTCCGGCCTGGCGCGCGAGGACGCCCTGCGCAGCGGCGGCGCCTCGCTCCTGCTGCTGGGCGGCCTCGTCGTCGCGGTGCCCCTCGGCGCCGGCGCGCTCAACCGGGACGCCGCCTCGGGCCACCTCGGCCTGCTCGTGGGATCGGGCGCGTCGCGGGCCGAGGTCGCCGCCGCGGCCGCCGGAGCCCGGATCGCGGCCCTCGCCGCGATCGTCGCCGCCTGGGCGCTGGCCCTGCAGGCGGGAAGCCTGGCGCTCGGGCTCGGGCTGGACGGGCCCCTGGCGGTCCACTCCCTCGCGGTGGCCGTGGGCCTGCTGCTCACGCTCCTGGCGGCCGCGGCGGCGAGCTCGGTGGTCGGCCCGATCGCGGCCGGCGCGTTCGGCCTCGTGGTCTTCATCGCGGCCCAGGCGGCGGTGAACCTGAAGGCGGCCGCCGACCAGGACCTCATCGGCACCGCCGACGCCGCGGTCAGCGCGCTCTACTACGTGGCGCCCCACGCCATCGTGTCGCCCATGATCTCGGAGCTCCAGGGGCGCGACCAGGGCGGGCCGGCGGCGCCGTCGCTCGAGATCAACGACAACCTGGTGCTGGTGCCGGCGTCCGGCTGGGGCAGCGTCGCCTGGACGCTCGCGTGGTGCGCGTTGCTGTCGATCGCCTGCGTGGGCGGCCTGCGGAGGCGCCCGTTGCCTTGACGCGCACAGAGGGGCGGTGAAGGGTGAACCCTCGGGCCAAGAAAGGGGGCGGGGTGCGCAGCGACGTTGAGTTCGACGCCGACGGTGTGACGCTCCGGGGGTGGCTGTACGTCCCCGACGACGCGGCCGGCCCCGTGCCGACGGTCGTGATGGCCCACGGCTTCTCCGCCGTGAAGGAGATGTACCTCGACCGCTTCGCCGAGGCCTTCGCCGCGGCGGGGCTGGGGGCGCTGGTCTACGACCACCGGAACTTCGGCGCGAGCGACGGCGAGCCGCGGCTGGAGATCGACCCCTGGGAGCAGGTGCGCGACTACCGGAACGCGATCAGCTACGCCCAGACCCGGCCGGAGGTCAACGCCGAGCGGATCGGGGTCTGGGGCTCGAGCTACTCGGGCGGGCACGTCATCGTCGTCGGCGCCATCGACCGCCGGGTGAAGTGCGTGGCGTGCCAGGTGCCGCTGATCAGCGGCCACCGCAACTCCCGGCGCATCGTCCGCTCCGACTTCATCGCGGCGGTCGGCGGGATGTTCGATGCCGATCGCGCCGCCCGCTACGCGGGCGAGCCGCCGGCCATGATCCCGGTGGTCGACGAGGACCCGCTGGCCCCGTCTGCGCTGCCGACGCCGGACTCGTACGAGTGGTTCACGACGACCGGGCAGACGCGGGCCCCCTCGTGGCAGAACGAGGTGACGCTGCGCAGCGTGGAGATGTTCTGGGAGTACGAGCCCGGCGCCTACATCGCCTGGATCTCCCCGACGCCGTTCCTCATGGTGGTCGCGGCGAAGGACCACCTGACGGTCTCCGACCTGGCCATCGAGGCCTACGAGCGGGCGCTCGAGCCCAAGCGGCTCGTCGTGCTCCCGGGCGCGCACTTCGACGCCTACACGGACGCCTTCGACGATGCCGCGGGCGCCGCGGCCGGCTGGTTCACGGAGCACCTGCTCGGCGGCTGACGGCGGGGCGGGTCAGGGGATCGCGTCGTCCAGGGGCCGGCGGCCGGCGAAGCCGGCGTCGGTCTCGTGCCACCACTCGATCCGCTCCTCGCCCACCTGCCAGCAGAGGTAGACCTCGCGGCCCTCGCGCAGGGCGGGGAAGTCGCAGATGCCGGTGTCGAGGTCCCGCACGATCACGCCCCAGCGGTCGATCTGCGCGAGGCCCGCGGTGAACCGCAGCGCCGCCTCGGCGAAGACGCTGCCGTCCGCGCCGCCCCCGTTGCCCTCGGCGACGCCCCGCAGCCGCGCGGCGCGCTCGCGGTCGGCCATGACGGCGCGGGCCTCGCGCATCTCTGCGATCAGGGCGCCGAGCGCGCCGATGGCCGCCGAGGCCTCCGCCAGGGTGTAGAAGCGCTTAGGCGACGACCTCGTCGCGCCGGACGGGGCGGTAGAGCGTGTCGCGCTCGACCGGGACCTTGCCGCCGGCGCGGATCAGGGTCTCCATCCGCTCCTGCGAGAGCCCCAGCGGCGTCTGGACCGTCGTCGCGTGCGCGATGCGCTCCTCGGTGAGCGTTCCCGACAGGTCGTCCAGGCCGAAGCCGAGGGCCTCGGACGTGATCTCCTCGCCGAGCATCACCCAGTGGCCCTTGACGTGCGGGAACGAGTCCAGGAACAGGCGCGCGACGGCGATCGTGCGCAGCTTCTCCTCGCGCGTGGGCCCGGGCAGGTACGCGAAGTCCGTGTTGCCGGGCAGGAACGGCAGGGGGATGAAGGCCTGGAAGCCGCTCGTCTCGTCCTGCAGGTCGCGGAGCCGGCTCATGTGGTCGACCTGCTCCTCCGGCGTCTCGAAGTGGCCGAAGAGCAGGGTGGCGTTCGTCCTGAGCCCCTGCCGGTGCGCCTCGCGGTGGACCGCGAGCCAGGTCTCCGCCGGCACCTTGCGGTCGGCGATGATCTTGCGCACGCGCGGGCTGAAGACCTCCGCCCCGCCGCCCGGCATGGTGTCGTGCCCGGCGGCCCGCAGCCGGCGCAGGGCCTCGGCGCTGGAGACCTTCGACAGGCGGGCGATGAAGTCGACCTCCACCGCCGTGAGCGCGGTCAGCGCGACGTGCGGCAGCGTCGCCTTCAGCTCGGCGAACAGCTCCTCGTAGTACGGGAGGTCGTACTCCTTGGTCATCCCGCCGACGATGTGGAGCTCGGTGATGCCGAGCTCGGCGAGCTGCGACGCCCGGTCGACGAGCTGGTCGACGCTGTACGCGTAGGCCCGCTCGTCCTTCTCCGTCCAGACGGCGAAGGCGCAGAAGCCGCACCCGACCACGCAGATGTTGGTCGGGTTGAGGTGGGCGTTGACGTTGTAGGTCACGTCATCGCCGTAGCGGCGCCGCACGACCGCGTCGGCCGCCGCGCCCAGCTCGGCGAGCGGGGCCTGCCGGTAGAGGACGACGGCCTCGTCCGGCGTGATCCGCCCGCCGTCGGCGGCGCGGGCGAGGATGGCGTCGGTCATCGAGGGCGAGGTTATCAGGGGCTCCCGTCACCTCATCGGACACCCGTACCGCGCTAGGGTGGACGCCGTGCCCGAGCACGCGCTGAAGGAGTGGGCGGTGACCGTCGCGGCCCTCGCGGCCGGCGACCAGGTGCTGATCGTCCGCAAGGGCGGCATCGGCGAGAAGCGCTTCGAGCTGCCGCATCCGCGCTTCTACCTCTTCCCCACCTACGCCCACCAGCGCCCCGAGCTCGTGAAGGCCGCCGGGCGCGAGCGCTTCGGCGACCCGCTGGCGCAGCGCGACGAGCCCGAGCGGCTCCCGCTGCCCGCCTATGCCGAGCTGCACGCGGCGCACCCGGTCGCCGACCCCGAGGCGCTCGCGGCGATCGACGGGCTGCACATCCTGGCGCCGTCGTACGCCGAGGAGCGCCTGCGCTGGCGCCGGAAGCACCCGCTCTGGGCGGCCGTGCTGCGCGTCTGGAGCCTGCCGGCGCCCCCGGTGCTGGAGGACGCCTCGCGCTACGGGGGGTGCGTGAGCTGGGTGGAGCTCCCGGCGGCCATCGGCGCCCCGGCCGAGCGGCGGCCCGCGCTGGGCGACGAGGCCTTCGCGGAGGCCGCGGCGGCGGTCGAGGAGGCGCTGGCGTCGGCCGGGGTCGCCCGCTGATGCGGGCCCACGTGCTCGTCTGCCGCGGGCCGGACTGCTCGGCGCGCGGGGGGCAGGAGGTCTACACGGCGGTGGCCTGGGAGATCGAGCGCCAGGGGCTGTCGGACGAGGTCGTGCAGACCCAGTGCGGCTGCGTGGGCCCGCTGTGCGGCGGCGGCCCGGTTGTCTGCTGCTACCCCACCGGCGCCTGGTACGCCCCGGTGGCGCCCGGGCGACGTCGCCGAGATCGTGGAGCGCGACCTCGGCCGCGGCGAGGTGGTGCACGACCTGGCGGCGGCCCGCCTGGAGGGGGCGGCCTGAACCACACCGACGCCTTCGACGAGATGCTCGCCGAGCAGCCCTCCGACTGGTCCTTCTTCGAGGTCTACGTCACGCTCGACGACCCGCTGCGGCTCAACGAGGCCCGCGTGGCCCTGGCGCGGGCCAACGCGCGGCCGCTGAGGGTCCCCGCCGACCACGACTTCGAGATCACCGTCGCCAACACGCACGGCCACGGCGCGCGGGCGGGCGTCGTCCGCTCCGCCCTGCGCATCCTCGACGACCGCGCGATCAGCGGCCGCACCTGGGCCGGCGCGACCCGCACCCTGGTCAGGCCCGCGCCGCCCCACCGCTTCGGCCCCTAGCCCGCGGTGGGCATGTACCGCGACGAGGACGACCTGCAGCTCCTCGCCGAGCTCGCCGGGGTCCTCGACCAGACCGTCACCGACGCCGGGCTCTCGCAGGGCCCGTACCTGGTCCTGCGCGAGCTGGTCGCCCACCCCGGCCCCAACGCCGTCACCGATCTGGCGGAGCGGCTCGGGGGCGGGCCGGACGAGGTCGCCGCGCTGTGCGGGCGCCTGGTCGGCGCCGGGCTCGCCGAGGCGCGGCCCAACGGCGTCCAGGCCACTTCGGAGGGGAGCCAGACCGCGGCCGCCCTCGAGGAGCGCGCCAACGAGGCGATGCTCGCCTACGTGATCGAGCGGCCCCACACGGCCACCGTCTACGGCCTCGTCGCCGCCATGCAGAGCGGGCGCTTCACGGTCGAGGACCTGCTGCGCTTCATCGCCGAGGGCCCGAGCGACGGCGGGGGCTAGAACTGCATGGCGCTCTCGCCGAGCGCCGCCCAGACGTCCAGCTTGGTGCGGACCCGCTTGATGACCTCGTCGGTGAACTCGTCGGTGCCGACGTGGCCGCCGAGGTCGGCGGTGCGGACCTCCTCGGCGATCGCCTCGAGCGCCCCCTCGTAGATCGCCCTCGAGACCACCGAGGCGTGCTCGTCCTGCATGTAGGGCAGCACCGAGGCGCCGGCGAGGATCATCGCCAGCGGGTTGGCGACGTTCTTGCCCTGGAGCGTCGGCGCCGTCCCGTGCGGGGCCTCGGCCATCACCGCCGACGCCCGGAACTCGTCGTCGAAGGCGAGCACCTGCGACTCCGCCCCGGCGATCGAGCCGAAGAGCTGGAGCACCATGTCCGAGAGGCAGTCGCCGTCGCGGTTGAGCGCCGGCACGACCAGGGCGTCGCCGGTGTGGCTGATCAGCGCGGCGTAGAGGGCGTCGATCAGCATCGGCCGGTAGCGCACGTCCGGGTGGCGGGCGGCGGCCGCGTCGAGCTCCTCCTTCAGCATCCCCTCGTAGACCGGCGAGACGGTCCACTTGGGCCCGCCGAACACCGTGGCGTGCATGCGCCGGGCCCGGAGGAAGGAGAACTCGGCGACCGCCCGGCAGGTGCGGCGCGAGATGCGCTCGACGCGACAGGCCACCTCGTCGTCGCCGTCGGCCTCGCGGTACTCGCGGGCGTTGTAGGCGTCGTTGACCGCCATCCGCACGATCGAGATCGGCGCGTGGATGCCCCCGATCGGCCGCACGCCGGAGAGCCGGCGGCCGCTGCGGATGATGACCTTGCCGCCGATGGCCTCGCGCAGGAGGGCGTTCGGGCTGCCGACGTCCCCGGCGCCCTCCGGGGTGATGGTGGCGGCCTTCAGGCCGAAGCCGTGGGCCACGACGGCCTCTGCGGCCGCGAAGACGGCCCGGTTGCGGGTGCTGCGGCGGTTCTCGAGGGAGAGGTCGTGGCGCTCCAGCTCCAGCGGCAGGCCCGTCACGTCGGGGTCGAGGACCCGGAGCGCCTCCTCGAGCAGCTCCTGGCCGGTCTGGTCGCCCTCCATCACCACGAGGGTCCGCGACGGGGTCAGGTCGGCCATGGCCCGGCCTCCTCCATCGCGTAGAGGCGCACGCGCGGCGCCTTCCCCTGGCGCTCCTCCAGGAGCGAGATCTGCGCGCGCGCCGCCGGCCGCTCCGCGAACCCCTCGGCGTCCTCGCGCCGCTCCCACTCGGCCAGGCAGCCGTACTCGCCGGCCTCGGCGTCGAGGAAGAGCACGTGGCGGCGGCAGCCTGCCGCAGCGGCGGCGAGCCGCTCCGCGAACCCGCGCGCCTCGTCGACCGTGCCCGGGCCCAGCCGGAACGAGATCTCCGTGCCGTAGAGGGTCATCCGACAGGGCAGGGTAGCGGCGGCGCGGCACCGCCGGGCCGCTAGGATCGGCCCATGCGCTACCGGACCCTCCCCCGCACGGACGTGTCGGTCTCGGAGATCGGCTTCGGCGTCTGGACGCTCGCCACCGGCTGGTGGGGCGACAGGGACGACCGCGAGGCCGTCGCCCTGCTGCGGGCGGCCCTCGAGCGGGGCATCACGCTCTACGACACGGCCGACTCGTACGGCAACGGCCGCGGCGAGACCATCCTCGCCGAGGCCTTCGCCGGCCGGCGCGACGAGGTCGTCTACTCGACCAAGGTCGGCTACGACTGGTACTCGCACACCGGCCCGCGCGGCCAGCGCGAGCTGCCCCACGACTGGTCCCCCGCGTTCGTGCGGCGCTCGTGCGAGCGCAGCCTCGAGCGGCTCGGCACCGACCGCATCGACGTCTACCAGCTCCACAACCCGCGGATGGACGCGATCCGCTCGGACGAGCTGTTCGCGACGCTCGAGGACCTGGCGCGCGAGGGCAAGGTGCGCACCTACGGCGTGTCGCTGGGCCCCAAGATCGGCTGGCGCGACGAGGGGCTCGCGGCGCTCTCGCGCCGCCCGATCACGTCGCTGACGATGATCCACAACGTCCTGGAGCAGGAGCCGGGGCGCGACCTCATCGACGGCGCGCGCGAGGCGGGCACCGGGCTCTTCGTGAGGGTCCCCCACTCCTCGGGGATGCTGGAGGGCAAGTACACGACCGAGACCACCTTCCCGCCGGGCGATCACCGCAGCCACCGGCCGCGCTCGTGGCTGATCGAGGGCCTGCAGAAGATCGAGACGCTGCGCTTCCTCACCGACGACCGCCCCCACACCCTCGGCCAGGCCGCGCTCAAGTGGCTGCTCGCCGAGCCGCTCGTGATGACGACGCTGCCGAACATCTACTCGCTGGAGCAGCTCGACGAGTTCGCGGCCGCGCCGGACCTCCCGGACCTGGCCGAGGAGGACCTCGCGCGCGTCTCCGAGCTCTACGCCGAGAACTTCGGCGTCGTCCCGGAGCCCGCGACCGCCTAGCCCGACCAGCCGCGTGAGGTGCGCCCTCACGACCTGGTCGGCGCCGTCCTCGGTCTCGGGCATGGCCGCCGCCAGACGGTCGGCCAGCCGCTCGGCGGCCCCCGCCGGCCCCGCGCTCTGCTCCACGTCGCGCAGCGCGTCCACCAGGCCGGGGTCGAGCCGGTCCTGCACCTCCACGAGCGGCTCGGAGGCGCGCAGGAAGCGGCGGTAGGCGCCCACCAGCCGCTCCTGGAGGGCCGTCGCCCTGTCGAGGCCGGGGACCGAGGCGACCGCCCGCGCCGGGTCGTCGCGCCAGCGCGCCAGGTCGAGCGCCCGCGCCGCCACGACCTCGAGGCTCTCGGCCACCTCGGGCGGATCGCCGCCCCGGGCCAGGAGGCGGCCGATGGCCGCGGCCAGGTCGCGCAGGGAGGCCGCGTCCACCAGCGACTCGACCTGCTCCCAGAGCAGGCTCGCCGACGCCGCCTCCCGGACGCGCCGGGGGTCGCGCTCGGCGGCGAGCCGGTCGTCCAGGCACAGGAACGCGGGACCCTCGAAGGCGCAGAGGTAGCTGCGGCGGCCGTGCGCCGGCTCGACCGCCCGCACGCCGATCGCGGGGCGCCCCGCGATGGCGGCGGCCGCGTCCCGGGCGGCCTCCAGGCGCTCGACCAGGCGCCCGAGGGCGGCCTCGTCGGCGGCGGCCGTCACGCGGCCTCGATGAGGGCCCGCGCCTCGGCCTCGGCGCCCTCGGCCATCGCCTGGAGGTCGTCGACGATGCCCGGGTCGGCGCACAGGCCGAGGCCCAGGGTGTCGGCGAGCGACACCACCCCGACCCGCAGCGCGTGGCGCTGCCCGATCTCGGCCAGCGAGTAGAGGCCGCGGACGGGCGCTCCGAGGACGGTGACCGGCGACCGCGGGCCGACCACGTTCGACACGGCGACGGCGAACGCGCGGGGGCTCGCCTCGAGCCGGGCGGCGAGGGCCCGCAGGGCGGGCGACCGGCGCGCGAGCGCCCGCATCATCTCGTCCTGGGTCCGCGCGTCGTCGCCGGCCTTGCGGGCCGCGGTGGCCGCGTGGACCGCCCGGAGCCGGGCGACGGCGTCCGGCTCGGCGAGCGGCACGCCGAGCGAGAAGAACGAGTCGCGGTTCCCGGGATCGTCGCCCTCGTGGTGGAGGCTCACCGGGACCCGCACCCGGATGGTCCCGAGCGACCCGTGACGGGCCTCCAGCCAGCGGCGGATCCCGCCCGCGACCACCGTGAGGACCGCGTCGTTGACCGTTGCCGCGCCGGCCGATCGCGCGGCGTCGTGCAACGGCCCGAGGGGGACGGCGGCGAACGCCACCTGCCGGCGGGTGCCGATGCGCCCGTCGAAGGGCGAGGGATGGCCGGGCGGCCCGAACTCGCGGCGCATGAAGCCGAGGAGATGGCCGCGGCGGCGCTCGTCGTCGGCCGCCGCGGACGCGCCGTGGGCGTCCGCCCCACCCGCGGGCTCCGGCTGCGGGTCCCACAGGATCGCCCGCGCGTAGCGCATGGCCGTCGTCCCGTCGGCGAGGGCGTGGTGGGTCCTCCAGACGAGGGCCTGCCCTCCGCCCTCGAGGGGCGCGACGTCGATGCGCCAGAGCGGGCGCGAGCGGTCGAGGCGCTCGGCGAAGAGGCGGGCCACCTCCCGCCGCAGCCCCGCGCCGTCGAGCGGCTCGCGGGCGGGGCTCGCGACGACATGGGCGGCCAGATCGAAGCCCTCGTCCGGCACCCAGGCCGCGGCGCCGCCGGCCTCGCCCAGCCGGCGGGTCAGCTCCGGGGCACCGGCGATGCGCCGTGCGATGGCCCGGCGGAGCTCCGCCAGGCCGGGCGCCCCCTCCCCCACCAGCACGACCTTGCAGGCGTGGCCGGCGACCGTCTCGCTCTCCAGCGCGAGTATCGCGAGATCCTGCGGCTGGAGGAGGATCGGGTCCCGCGCGCCCACGTCAGGGCAGGATAGTGAGCGCGCGGACGGTCCTCCGGCGCCCCCGGCGTAGACTCCCGCCGGTGTCCGGCGGAGCCGACTGCCCCCCGCCTGCGCGCGAGCCGGCGGTCCGGGTGCCGCGCGCCGGCGACCTCGCGGCGGCGCTCGCCGCCGAGCTGGCCGGCCGCGAGCCGGTCGAGCTCCCCGGCCCCGGCCGCAGGGCGGCGGTGCTGCTCGTGCTGTACGACCGCGGCGGCGAGGCCCATCTCCTGCTCACCAAGCGGAGCGAGAGCGTGCCGTCGCACCCGGGCCAGATCTCGCTGCCAGGTGGGGTCGTGGAGCCGGGCGACCGGTCGCCGCGCGACGCCGCGCTGCGCGAGACCGAGGAGGAGGTGGGCATCCCGGCCGCGGCGCTCCGCCTGGTCGGGGAGCTCGACGACGTCAGCACGATGGTCTCGGGCTTCATCGTCCGGCCGTTCGTGGCCGTGGCCGATGGCCCGTTCACGCCGGTCCCCAGCGACGCCGAGGTCGCCCGGATCCTCGAGGTGCCGGTCGCCGACCTGCTCCGGGCCGACGCCGCGCTGCCGGCCGAGCCGGCGCCGCTCGCGCTGCGCTACCCGCTGGCGGGCGAGGACGTCTGGGGCGCGACCGCGCGCATCCTGCGGATCTTCAGCCGGGCGGCTCGCTGCGCCCTGGCGCCAGCCCGCTGAGCGACTCCCGGGGCGGCAGGTCGGGTCGCTCCACGCCGGCGGTCTCGCCCTCGTAGCCCAGCCGGTCGAGGTACTCGAGGTGGGCCGCCAGCTCCGCCTGGCGCGGATGGTCCGGCGGCAGGGCGGCCGCGAGCTGGGCGAGTCGCTCTCGCGCCTGGAACGCGAAGTGCGGGGTCGCCGCCCCGACGAGCTGGGCCAGCTCGTCCTCGGTCGGCAGGTCGTGGACGCGCTCGTGCAGCGACACGGCCCGGGAGGGTACCAGCCGCCCCCTCGCTGGGGTTAGGGTGGCCCATGGCCGGCCTTCGGCGGGTGCTGCTGGGCCTGTGGCTGGAGCTCCGGGTGATCCCGGTGCTCCTGTGGTCCTTCACCGCGATCACCCTCGGCACGGCGCTCGCCTGGCGCGACGGGGACGGCATCTCGACCTGGGGCTACCTGACCGCGGTCGCGATCGGCGTCCTGCTGCAGGGTCTCGTCGCGCACTGCGTGAACGAGATCGCCGACTGGCGCTCCGGGACCGACCGCGACCCGTCGCCCCGGGTCATCAGCGGCGGCAGCAAGGTGATCGCCTCCGGGCTGCTGGGCACCCGGGAGCTCCGCGCCATCGGCGTCGCCGCGGCGCTGGCGGCGACGGTGGTGGGGATCGCCGCCGCTGCGACCTGGGGCTGGATCCTGCTGGCCTACGGCGCGGCGGGCCTCGCCGGGGCGGTGCTCTACACGCTGCCGCCGGTGCGGGCCTCCTACCGCCCGTTCAGCGGCGAGGCGGTCGCGTTCGCCTGCATCTGGGGCTGCACCACCGGCGCCTACGTCCTGCAGCGAGGCGAGCTGTCCGGCGGGGCCGCCCTGGCCGGCATCGCCTACGCGGCCTCGTGCGTCGCGATGCTGATGATGCACCACTACCTCGACCGGATCCCCGACAGCCGGGCGCTCCCGCCCAAGACGACGACGATCGTCCTCCTCGGCCGCGCCGGCCGTCGCTATGCGGTGCTGTGGGCGGCGATCGCCCTCGTGGGCGCGATCCTGCTGACCGCGCTCGTTGACGCCCGCTTCGCCATCGCCGCGGTCGCGTTCGCCGCCGCGCTCGCCGTCCACGGAAGCGTCGACCCCTCCGACCCGGCCTCCGTGACGCGCGGCGAGCTGGCCGTGATCGTCCTCGGCATGGCCGGCGGGCTCGGGACCGCCGCGGCCCTCGCCCCCCCGCTCCTGTGGGCCCTCGTGGCGGCCGCGGTGCTCGTCCCGGTCGAGCTCGCGCTCTCGGGCCTGGCCCACCGCGACCTCATGGCGGCCCGCTCCGAGCGACCTTCGCCGGCCCCCGGCGAGGGTCCGGCCGGCACCCCTGGGATATCATGAGGCCTACGGGACGGGCCGTGACGTCGGAGCGACCATGGCGATGAGAGACGACGACAAGCTGGTCCGGCAGCTCTCGCTGGTCGCCTTCCTGATGGCCCAGCAGCGGCCGGTGACCGCCGACGAGATCCACGAGGCCGTCGAGGGCTATGGCGGCATGAGCGAGCAGGCGTTCCTGCGGCGCTTCTACGCCGACCGGGCCGAGATCGAGAGCATGGGCCTGCGCCTCGCCGTCGAGCGGCCCGGCGACGACCCCTTCCAGGGCGACCTCTACGCGCTCCCGCCTGAGAACTACTACCTGCCGGAGCTCGACTTCGACCCCGCCGAGCTGTCGGCGCTGCAGACCTGCCTCTACCTGCTCGAGGGGCAGTTCGCGTACGCCGAGCCGCTCCGCCTGGCCCTCCAGCACCTCACCCTCGGCCGCCCGAGCCCGCTGGACGACCACGCGGCGCGCACCGTCTCCCTGAACCTCCTCGGCGGGGACTACTCGCCGGAGGTCGCGGCGCACCTCACGAAGATCGAGTCGGCGATCGGCCGGCGGAAGACGATCCGCTTCACGTACTACTCGATCGGCCGCGACGAGCGATCCGACCGCGAGGTCGACCCGTACAGCCTCCTCTACTCGGCCGGGAACTGGTACGTGGTGGGCTGGTCGCACGAGCGCCAGGACACGCGGATGTTCCGCCTCTCGCGGATCGAGGGGCGCATCACCTTCAAGACCCGCGCCGAGCACGACTTCCCGGCCCCTCAGGACTTCGACCTGTCCCGCTACCGCGACCGCGCGCCCTGGCAGCTCGACGAGGCCGACCGGACGGCGACGATCTCCCTCACCCCCACGATCGCGTGGTGGGTGGAGCAGATGTTCGGCGGATACGGCGAGACGGCCATCGGGGCCGACGGCGCGGGCGTCTACACGACGCCGTACGCCAACCGGCACGAGCTCGTGTCGTGGATCCTCGGCCTGGGCGCCGAGGCCCAGGCGCTCGACCCGCCCGACCTGCGGGACGCCGTCGTGTCGGCGCTCGAGCTGGTCGGGGACCGCCACCAGGCCGACGGCGGGCGCGTGCCGGCGCCGGCCGAGGTCGTGGCCTCGCCGCCGCCCGAGGACCCGGCGCCCGCGCAGGGCTCGGGCTCCGGTGCCGCCCAGCCTCCCGAGCGGGTCGTCCCGGCTGAGCGCTTCGCGCGCCTGCTGGCGCTCATGACGCGGCTGCTGTCGGCCTGCGGCGAGTCCGCCGAGGCCCAGATCCCGGTCTCCGAGCTGCGGAAGGCCCTCAACCTCGACAAGAAGGTCCTCGAGGACGACATCGGCCTGCTGAACCTCATCAACTTCGGCGGCGGCTGCTACGCGCTCTACGCGCAGATCGAGGGCGACACCGTCGTCGTGCAGAAGGAGACCTACGGCGACCGCTTCAGCCGCCCGGCCCGGCTCTCCCCCCTCGAGGCGAAGGCGCTCCTGTGGGCGCTCGAGTTCATCGGCGACCGCCTGCCGACCGAGGATGGCGGGTCCCTCAGCTCGGTGCGCGGCAAGCTCGAGGCGGCCATCGGCGAGGACGACCTGCCGACCGTCGAGCTGGGGAGGGCCCAGGTCGCCGACACGGCCGTCGCGGCCGCCGTCAGCCACGCCATCCGCGAGGACCGCGTGCTGGAGATCGACTACTGGACCGAGTCGCGCGGCGCCATCACCCGGCGCGCGATCGAGCCGCACCTGCTCGTCAACGCCCAGGACGCCTGGTACGTCGTCGCGTACTGCCGTCGCGCGGGCGGCCAGCGGACCTTCCGGCTCGACCGCATCCGCAGCGCCAGCCTGACGGACGAGCACTTCGAGCGCCGCCCCGAGATCACGAGCGCCGGCCCCTACATGCCCTGGGGCGCGCGGCCGCAGCCCGGCGGCACGGTCGCCCAGAGCGCGTCGGTCTGGTGCACCCCGGCCCTCGCGCGCTGGATGCTCGAGAAGCACGGCTCGCGCGAGCGCTTCGCCGACGGCTCGGTCCTGGTCGAGATCCCCTACGCCAGCGAGGACTGGCTGGTGAAGGAGCTCCTGAAGTACCAGGGTGAGGCCGTGCTGTTCGAGCCGGTCTCGCTGCGGCGCACGGTCGCCGAGCTCGCCGAGCAGGTGCTGGACAGCTACGGCGCCGACCGCCCGAGCGGCGGCAGGCGCCGCGCCCCCACCCGCTAACCGGCGGCGGGGCGCCCCGGAGGCGGCGCCCGGAGCGGCGCCGCCCAGAAGCGCTGCCCCTCCCCGCGCACGGCGAGCCCCTCGACCTCGAGCAGGGCGAGCGCCGCGGACACCGCCGCCGCCTCCTCGGCCAGCTCGTCCGCGAGGCGGTCGGCGCCCATCGGCTCGCGCTGGAGCAGCTCGTGTATCCGCCCCCCGAGGCCGCCGAGGGCGGCGGCGGCGGCCGGCGCCGCGTCGCTCCAGCCGGCCTCCGCGATCTCGGCGACCACGTCCTCCGGCCCCTCGAGCAGCGCCGCCCCCGCCCGGAGCAGCCCGTTGCAGCCCTCCGAGGCGAGCGCCCCCGGCCACCCCGGCACCGCCAGCACGGGCCGCCCCAGCTCGAGGGCGAAGTCGGCGGTGATCAGGGCGCCCGACCGCCGCCCGGCCTCGACGACGGCCACGGCCTGGGCGAGCCCGGCCACGATCCGGTTGCGCGCCGGGAACCGCCACGGGGCGGGCGCCGTGCCAGGCCAGTACTCGGACACCAGCGCTCCTCGCTCGGCGACCCGCCGGGCGAGGTCGCGGTTGCGCCGCGGATAGGGCACGTCGACGCCGCACCCGAGCACCGCCACGGTCGTCCCGCCCTCGGCGAGCGCGCCCTCGTGCGCGGCGGCGTCGATCCCGTGCGCCAGCCCGCTGACGATCACCGCGCCCCGCTCGGCCAGCCGGCCGGCCAGCCCGCGCGCGAAGGCCCGGCCCTGGGCCGTCGCCCGACGGCTGCCCACGATCGCGACCACGGGCGCGCCGGCGATCGCCGCGAGGGCGCGTTCGACCGACCCGCGGGCGAAGAGGCCGAACGGCGGGTCGTGGAGCTCGGCGAGGCGGCTCGGGTAACGGCGGTCCGGGGCGCCGACGTGGAGGATCGCCGCCTCCGCCAGCCGGCGCAGCTCGGCGGCGGCGTCGAAGCGCCGCCGCGCCGCGTCCGCGGCGGCGAGCTCCGCCCCGGCGAGGCCGAGCGCGCGACCGAGCGCCTCGCGGTCGGCGCCCCAGAGCGCCCGCCCTCCGCCCGCGCGCCGCGCCGCGCGCTGCAGGTCCCGCCCCAGGGCCTGCGCGAGCCGGGCGAGGCCCAGTGGCCACTCGGCCGGCCCGGTCACGCGGCCGCCCCGACGCCCTCGGCCGCCACGCGGTAGCCGAGCGCCTCCGCGAGGTGCTGCTCCGTCACGCGCTCGTCCCCGGCCAGATCGGCGATGGTGCGGCCGACGCGCAGCAGGCGGTCGTGGGCGCGCGCGGACAGGCCCAGCCGGTCGATCGCCCGCCCGAGCAGCGCCCGCCCTCCCGGGTCGAGGGCCGCGGCGCGCCGCGCCGCGGCGGGGCCGAGCCGGGCGTTCGGCTCGGCCTGACCCCGGCCCGCCGCGACCCGCCGAGCCGCCCCGACGCGGGCCCGGACCGCGGCGCTCGGCTCGCTCGAGCCGCCGGCGAGGACCTCGTCCCGCGCGAGGCGCGGCACCTCGAGGTGGAGGTCGATCCGGTCGAGGACGGGCCCCGAGAGGCGCGCGCGGTAGGCCTCGGCGCGCCCGGGCGGGCAGACGCAGCGCCGCACCGGATCGCCGTCGAAGCCGCACGGGCAGGGGTTTCCCGCGCACACGAGGAGCGCCCGGGCCGGGAAGCGCGCGCTGACCATCGCCCGGGCCACGTCGATCCGGCCCTCCTCGAGGGGCTGGCGCAGGGCGTCCAGCGCCGACGGCGCGAAGGCGCACACCTCGTCGAGGAACAGCACCCCGCCGTGGGCGAGGCTCACCTCCCCGGGCCGCGGCAGGCGCCCGCCGCCCACGAGGCCCGCGGCGGAGATGGTGTGGTGCGGCGCGCGGAACGGGCGCCGGGTCACCAGGGGGCAGCCCGGGTCGAGCAGCCCGGCCACGGAGTGGATGCGGGTGACCTCGATCGCCTCGTCCAGTGCGAGCGGCGGCAGGATGCCGGGCAGCCGGCGCGCGAGCATCGTCTTGCCGCCGCCCGGGGGGCCCAGCATGAGCATCGAGTGGCCGCCGGCCGCGGCGACCTCCAGCGCCCGCCGCGCCGCCCCCTGCCCGCGCACCTCGGCCAGGTCGGGGCCGCGGGCCCCCTCGCCGCTCGCCAGGAGGGCGTGGGCGTCGAGCCGCACCGGGGACGGCTCCGTCCGCCCCTCGAGGAGGTCCACAGCCGCTCGGAGGGTCGCCGGGCCGAGGATCTCGACCCCGCGCACGAGCGTGGCCTCGGCAGCGTTGCCCCGCGGCACGACGAGCCGCCGCCACCCATGGCGGGCGGCATGCTCGGCCATCGCCAGCGCCCCCGGCACCGGGCGCAGCGACCCGTCGAGCGCGAGCTCGCCGACGGCCCCCGCTCCCACGAGCGAGGCCGGCGCGACCTGGCCCGACGCGCAGAGGATGGCGAGCGCCAGCGGCAGGTCGTACTGCGGCCCGGCCTTGCGCAGGTCCGCGGGCGCCAGGTTCGCGACGATCCGCCGCGCCGGCACCTGGAACGCCTGGTTGGCGAGGCCGGAGCGCACCCGCTCGCGCGCCTCCTGCACCGCCGCGTCGGGGAGGCCGACCACCGAGAAGGCGGGCAGGCCGGCGCGAAGGTCCACCTCGACCTCGACGGTGGAGGTCTCGAGGCCGAGGACGGCGGGGCTGACGAGCCGGGCGACCACGCGGCCCAAGGCTCCCAGGGGCGTGCGCGCGGATGAGCATCCGATCGCACCGGGTCGGCGCCGAGTCACGAACGGCGCCGGGCACGCCCCATGCCTAAGCTACCGCGTGGCCCGCGAGGAGGATGCCGTGACGTTGGACGAGGGGACCCGGCGGGAGTGAGCGGCACCTACGGCCGGATCGCCGGTCTGCCCCTGCGCATCGAGGGCTACCGCCTCGACCCGCTCTCGCTGCAGCTGGCGCCCGAGTTCGCCCGCGTGACCACGGTGATCACCCTCCACGGCGCGGGCGAGGAGGGGCTCGGCGAGGACGTGGTCTACGACGAGGTTGACCACGAGACCCAGCTCGCGGCGGGGCCGACGCTCCCGCTCGCCGGCGACTGGACCCTCGACGGGCTCGCGCGCCACCTCGACGGCCTGGCCCTCTTCCCCGCCGAGCCCGTCCGCGACTTCTCGCACAACTACCGCCGCTGGGCGTTCGAGAGCGCCGCCCTCGACCTCGCGCTGCGGCAGGCGGGGGCCTCGCTCGCCGACGCCCTCGGCCTGCAGCCGCGGCCCGTCACCTTCGTCGTCTCGACCCGCCTCGACGGCGGCGCCGGGCGGCTGCGGGGCTTCCTCGAGCGCACGCCCGGCCTGCGGTTCAAGCTCGACCCGACCGACGAGTGGTCGCCGGAGCTGATCGGCGAGCTGGCCGAGATGGGCGTGGTCGACACGTTCGACATGAAGGGCGCCTACGACGACGTGCCCTTCGCCGTGCCCAGCGACCCGCGCATCTACGAGCGCATCGTGGCCCGCTTCCCCGATGCGTGGATCGAGGATCCCAAGCTGACCCCGCCCCTGCGCGAGGCGCTGCGCGGCGCCGAGGACCGGGTGACCTGGGACGCGCCGATCCACTCGGTCGCCGACGTGCGGGCGCTCGAGTGGACGCCGCGCATGATCAACGTCAAGCCCTCCCGCATCGGCCCACTGCGCGAGCTGATGGCCACCTACGACCACCTGCGCGACCACGGCATCGGGGCGTATGGCGGGGGCCAGACCGAGCTCGGACCCGGGCGCGGCCAGATCCAGTACCTCGCCTCGCTGTTCCATCCCGACGGGCCGAACGACGTGGCTCCGGGCGGGTACAACGACCCGAATCCACCCCCGGGCCTGCCGGGCAGCCCGCTGCCCGTCGCCGCGTCGGAGACCGGGTTCCGCTGGGGGGCCTGACGCGGCCCGTCACACCCCCGCGCGCACCCTGACACGCTCGTCCCTGGAGGCGTCACGCCCGGCGGCGCGACCATCGCGCCATGGGAGATCGGACGGATGAGGGCCGCCGCGGCGAGCGGGCCGCCGCGCGGCACCTGACCCGGCGCGGGTGGACCGTGCTGGCCTCGCGGTGGCGCGGGGCCGGCGGGGAGCTCGACCTCGTGGCCGCGCGCGCCGGCGTCGTGGCGATCTGCGAGGTCAAGGCGCGGGGCGACCCGGCGGTGCTCGACGAGCCGGTCACGTCGGCGCAGCGGGCGCGTATCGCGCGCGCCGCCGAGGCATACCTCGCCGGGCGCCCCGAGCTGGCGGGCTGCGCCGTGCGCCTGGACCTGATCGCGGTGCGGCTGTCGCGCCTCCGCGCGCGGGTCGTCCACCGCCCCGGGGCGATCGGGGCCTGGTGAGGGGCGGCCTCGCATCGCGGCCGTCCGACGCCGCGGGTAGCCTCGCGCGGCATGCGCCGGGGTGGTTCCTCGCCGGCATCGTCGTCGCGCTCGCGCTCGTCGCGCCGGCGGGCGCGGTCGGCGACGGTCGCCCGCCCGCGCTCGAGTGGCGCCTGCGGGAGTCGGGCGGCGAGTGGTGGATCAAGGTGCGGCTCTCCGAGCGGGCCAGCGTCGCCGCAGCGCTCTCGCGCGGCGGGGCGGTGGTCCGCCGGGTGCCGGGCCGCCCGCTGCAGGCCGGGGCGGCCCGGCTGGCGCTCGGCCGCCTCCCGCGCGGCCGCTACGCCGTGAACGTCGTCGCCCGCGATCCGTCCGGGCTGCGGACGAGCGTGACCCGCGCGGTCCGGCTGCCCCAGATCGTGACGATCGCGGTCTCGGGCGACCTGCTCATCCACACGCCGGTCGCCGCGCGGGCGCTGGCCAACGGCGGCCGGCGGTCGTACCGCTTCGGCCCCATGCTCGCGCGGATCAGCCCCCTCATCCGCCGGGCCGACCTCGCGCTCTGCCATCTCGAGCACCCCCTCGGCCGCGGGCCTCCGACCGGCTATCCCGCGTTTCCGCGCCCCGATCGCGCTGGCCGGCGCGATCCGCTCGACCGGCTTCGACGTCTGCAGCACGGCCTCGAACCACACCCTCGACTACGGTCAGCCCGGCGTCGTCGCCACCCTGGCCGCCCTGGACGGGGCCGGGGTCCGTCACACCGGCAGCTGGACGCGGCCGCCCCCGGGCCGCCCCGCCCTCGTGGCGGCCCGGGGGGTGACGGTCGGGATCGTCTCGGCCACCGAGCACACGAACGGCATCGCTCCGCCGTACCCGTGGTCCGTGGCGCTCGCCGACCCGGGCGCCATCCTGGCGGCCGCCCGCGGCGCCCGCCGCGCCGGGGCGCGGGCCGTCATCGTCAACATGCACTGGGGCGCCGAGTACCGGCACGCGCCGACGCCCTCACAGTGGCGTCTGGCCCGCGTTCTCACGGGCTCGCCCGCCGTGACCGCCGTCGTCGGCCAGCACGCCCACGTCGTGCAGCCGATCCGGTTCGTCAACGGCAAGCCCGTGGTGTTCGGCGAGGGGAACCTGGTGTCCAACCAGTCCGGCGCCTCTCAGGACGGCATGATCGCCCTCCTCGACCTCGCCGTGACCCCGCGGGCGGCTCGGGCCCGGCGCGTGCGGTACCTCCCCACCTACGTCCACCGGCCCGATTACGTCGTCGTGCCGGCCACGGGCAGCTCCCGCCTGCGCACGATCGCCGTCGCGGGGCGAGGCGCCAGGGTGCAGCCGATCACGGCCTCCGGCTGACCCGCCCCCCAGCCCGCCTCAGACCCACGGGTAGGCGACCGACTGGAAGGAGCGGCGGTGGACCGGCGACAGCCCCTCGGCCCTCAGGGCGGCGTGGTGCTCCGGGGTCGCGTAGCCGACGTGCTGGTGGAACCCGAAGCGCGGATAGGCGGCCGCCACCGGCCCCGCCATCAGGCGGTCGCGCGCGGTCTTGGCGACGACGGACGCGGCGGCGATGCAGGCGCTCCTGTGGTCGCCCCCGACCACGGCGCGGTGCGGGGGCGCCTGCGAGCCGAGTCGGAACCCGTTGACCAGGCAGATCGACGGACAGGGCTCGAGCGCCGCGAGGGCCCTCGCGAGCAGGCGCAGGTTCGTGCGATGAAGGCCGTCGCGGTCGATGGTGGCCGGGCTCGCGACCAGCACCACCACCTGATCGGCCTGGCGCAGGACCGCCTCCGCGACCCGGGCGCGGACGTCCGGGGCGAGGCGCTTCGAGTCGTCGAGGTCGCCGAGTGAGCGACGGCCGCGCGGGCTGAGCCGCTCGAGGTCGAGGCACACCGCCGCGACGACGAGGGGCCCCGCGAGGCAGCCGCGGCCGGCCTCGTCGGCGCCCGCGACGTGGCGCACGCCGAACCCGCGGTCGTGGGCGAAGAGCCGTCCCGCCGGGCGGCGGCCGTTCACGCGCCCACGGCTCGGCGCCACGGCGGCCCTACGAGCGCTGCTTCTCGCGGATGCGGGCCTTCTTCCCGACCTTGCCGCGGAGGTAGTAGAGCTTGGCCCGGTTGACGTCACCAACCATGACCCGCTCGATCCTCTCGATCTTGGGCGAGTGGATCGGGAAGGTCCGCTCGACGCCGACGCCGAAGCTCTGCTTTCGCACCGTGAAGGTCTCGCGGTTCGTCGACCCCTGCCGGCGGATGACGGTGCCCTCGAAGACCTGGACCCGCTGGCGGGAGCCCTCGATGACGCGGAAGTGCACCCGGACCGTGTCGCCGGGCTTGAAGTCGGGCACGTCGTCGCGAAGCTGCTCGCGCTCCAGGCTCTCGATGACGCTCATGGCACGTGCTCCTCGCTCGACTCGCCGGGGCGGGATCCGGCAAAACGACGGCGAGTTTAGCAAGGCGGTCGGCGGCCTCCCGGCGGCCGGGACCGCCTCCGCTCAGGCGGGCGGCGCGGTCACCCGCTCGGCGCGCCAGCGCGCGATGGCCCCGTGGTCGCCCGACAGCAGGACGTCGGGGACCCGGCTGCCGCGGAACTCGGCCGGGCGCGTGTAGTGGGGGTGCTCCAGGCCGCCGCCGAGCGCCTCTGAGAACGACTCGCCCGCGAGGCTCTCCGCGTTGCCGAGGGCGCCCGGGATGCGCCGCCCGACCGCATCGATGACCGCCATCGCCGCGACCTCGCCGCCGGCCAGCACGAAGGGCCCGAGGCTGATGGCGTCGCCCGCCAGGTCCTCGTGGACGCGCTCGTCGAATCCCTCGTAGCGCCCGCACAGGAGCGCGACGGCGCTCTCCTCGGCGAGCTCGCGGGCGACGGCGTCCGTCAGGGGGCGCCCGCGCGGGGTCAGCACCACCACGCGCCGCCCCTCGCGGACCCGCTCTGCCGGCTCCCCGTAGACGGCCTCGAGCGCCGCGGCCATCACGTCCACCCGGATGACCATCCCCGGGCCGCCGCCGTAGGGGGAGTCGTTGACCTGGCCGTGCGGCAGCGGGGTGGTGTCGCGCGGGTTGAACGCCCGCAGCTCGAGGCCGGCCGACAGCGCGGCGTTGGCCAGGTGGCGTGGGCGCCGCATCCAGTCGAACCACTCGGGGAAGAGCGTGAAGACGTCGATCCGCACGCTCAGCCCCCGAAGAGATCGTCGCGGACGACGATCAGGCGCGCCGCCGGATCGACCTCCGTGACCGCGTCGGCCGTGAAGGGCACCAGCAGGACCCCGTCCCCGCCCGACACCTCGAGGACGTCGTTCGCCGGGGCGCCGTGAACGGCGGTCACGCGGCCCGCCACCCGCCCCCCGACCATCAGCTCGCACCCGACGAGGTCGCTGACGAAGAACGTGTCGGCGTCCGGGAGCGGGGCGAGGCGGTCGCCGGCGACCCGGATCTCGGCGCCGGCGAGGGCGGCCGCATCGTCGCGGGTCGCGATGCCGTCGAAGGTCAGGATGGGGCGCTCGGGCGTGCCGGCCCGCCCGGCCAGGACCAGCCGGCGCGGCGGGCCAGTGCCGATCCGGGCCTCGACCGCCTCGCCGGCGGCGAGGCCGCCGAGGGTCGCGCCGGTGGCCGTCGTCCGCACCGCGCCGCGCACGCCGTGAGGGCGGCCGATCACGCCGATCACGACGGACTCCTCCGTCATGGCCCCGGCCGCCCCCGCGCTAGTCCACGATCTCGAGCGCCGCCCGCTCGCCGCGAGCCGTCGAGGCGGCGCGCAGCACGGCGCGGAGCGCGCGGGCGATGCGGCCCCCGCGCCCGATGACCTGGCCGAGGTCCTCCTCGGCGACGTAGAGCGAGATCACCCGGGAGGCGCCGTCGCGCTCCTCCTTGACCTCGACCTGGTCGGGGTTGTTGACCAGCCCGCGGGCCAGCGTCTGGACCATCGCCGCGAGCGGGCTCGGCTCGGCCATGCCCGCTACGCGGCGGCCTTGGCGGCGATCTTCATGAGCTTCTTCACCGCGGGGGTCGGCTGGGCGCCCTTCGCGATCCAGCCGTTGGCCTTGTCCATGTCGATCTCGACGATCGACGGGTCGGTCTGCGGGTTGTAGCGGCCGATCGTCTCGATGCTCCGCCCGTCGCGGGGCGAGCGGGAGTCGGCGACGACCACCCGGTAGATCGCGTTCTTCTTGCTGCCCACGCGGGCGAGGCGGATCTTGACCACGGTGCTCCTTGCTCGTTTACGAGGGACTGCCGAAGAGCGCCGGCAGTCCGCCGCGCCCCATCTGCTTCATCAGCTTGCGCATCTGCTTGAACTGCGACAGGAGCTGGTTGACCTCCTGGACGCTGGTGCCGCTCCCAGACGCGATGCGGCGGCGGCGGCTGCCGTTGATGATCTCCGGGTGCCGGCGCTCGGCCGGGGTCATGCTGTGGATGATCGCCTCGATCCGGTCGAGCTGGCGGTCGTCCACCTCCACGTCCTTCGCCTTGGCGACGGCGCGGAAGCCCGGGATCATCCCGAGGACCTGGGACATCGGCCCCATCTTGCGGACCTGGCCCATCTGCTCGAGGAAGTCCTCGAGCGTCAGCGACCCGCCCCGGATCTTCTGCTCCAGGGCCACCGGGTCGCCGATCTCGACCGTCGCCTGGGCCTTCTCCACCAGGCTGAGGACGTCGCCCATCCCGAGGATGCGCGAGGCCATGCGGTCGGGGTGGAAGGGCTCGAGCGCGTCGAGCTTCTCCCCCGTGCCGATGAAGAGGATCGGCAGCCCGGTGACCGCCCGCACCGACAGCGCGGCGCCGCCGCGGGCGTCGCCGTCGAGCTTGGTGAGCGCGACGCCGTTGACGTGCGCGGTCTCCGCGAAGGCCGTCGCGACCTCGACCGCGGTCTGGCCGGTCATGGCGTCGAGGACGAGCACGACGCTGGTCGGGTCCACCGCGTCCCGGACCCGCACGAGCTCGTCCATCATCTCGTCGTCGATCGTGAGGCGGCCCGCGGTGTCGACGATCACCAGGTCGCGCCCGCCGCGCCGGGCGGCCTCGACCCCGCGCCGCGCGATGGCGGCGGCGTCGGTGCCCTCCTCGCGGTGCACCGGGACGTCGATCTGCGCCCCCAGCACCGCCAGCTGCTCGGCCGCGGCCGGCCGGTGCACGTCGCAGGCCACGAGCATCGGGGCGCGTCCCTGGGAGTGGAAGTGGCGCGCCAGCTTGGCCGCGCAGGTGGTCTTGCCCGACCCCTGCAGGCCCGCCATGAGGACGATCGTGGGCGGCCTCGACGCGAGCGGGAGGGCCACGTTCGCCTCGCCCATGAGGGCGGTGAGCTCCTCGCTCACGATCTTCACGACCTGCTGGTCGGGCGTGAGCGACTCCATCACCTCGGCGCCCTTGGCGCGGGCGGCGATGGCCGTCGTCAGCTGCTTGACGACCGGCAGGCTGACGTCGGCCTCCAGCAGCGACAGCCGGATGGCGCGCATGGCCTGGTCGATGTCGGACTCGGTGAGCTTCCCGCGGCCCCGCAGGCCGGAGAAGACCCCCTGCAGCTTGTCGGTGAGGGCGTCGAACATGGGCGCAACCGGCGATGTTAGCGGAGGCCGGGGCCCTACTGTTCCGGCGAGAAGATCGCCTGCGCGAAGGCTCGGGCGTCGAAGGGCTGCAGGTCCTCCAGGCGCTCCCCGGACCCCACCAGCTTCACCGGGATGCCGAGGTCGCGCCGGATGGCCACGGCGATCCCCCCTCGCGCGGTGCCGTCGACCTTCGTCAGCACGACCCCCGTCAGGTCGGCGGCCTCGTCGAACAGCCGTGCCTGGCTAAGCCCGTTCTGGCCGGTGGTCGCGTCGAGCACCAGCAGGACCTCGTGGGGGGCGTCGGGGTCGACCTTGCCCACGACCGCCGCGACCTTGCGCAGCTCCTCCATGAGGTTGTGCTGGGTCTGGAGCCGGCCCGCCGTGTCGATGAGCACCACGTCGGCGTCCCGGGCCCTGCCGGACGCCACGGCGTCGTAGGCGACCGCGCCGGGGTCGGCGCCCTGGGACTGGCGCACGAAGTGCGCGCCCGAGCGATCGGCCCAGACCGCGAGCTGGTCGATGGCCGCCGCGCGGAAGGTGTCCGCGGCGCCGATGACGACCCGCTGGTCGAGCTCGGCGAGGCGGTGGGCCAGCTTGCCGATCGTGGTCGTCTTGCCGCTGCCGTTGACGCCGACGATCAGCACGACCGTGGGCGAGCCGACGAGCGGGATCCGCGGCGGGTCGGCGGCCATCCGGACGGCGATCGCCTCCCAGAGGGCCCGCGACAGGTCGGCGCCGCTCGTGATGCGCCCCTGCTCGGCCTCCCCCCGCAGCTCCTCGACGAGCTCGACGGTGGCCTCCACCCCCACGTCGGCGGTGATGAGGGCGTCCTCGAGCTCCTCCCACGTCTCGGCGGTCACGAGCCTGGGCGCGAAGATGCCCGCGAGCTGGGGCGAGATCGCCTGACGGGGCCTGGTCAGGTTCTCGCGGAGGCGGGCGAACATGCCGCGCCGGCCGGGCGACTCCTCCCCCTCCGAGGCGTCGGCGAGCCCGAAGAGCTCCGCCCACGCCTCCCGATCGACGTCCGGCCCCGCGGGGCTCACGCCGAGCGGCCGCCCGAGATCGCCCGCAGGGCCCGCCGCACGTACGGCTGGGCCGGGCCCTCCACGTCGCGGCTCAGGCGCCTCGCCACGACCTGGGAGACGCCCTCGCCCGCCATCGTCACGCCGAACAGCGTGTCAGCGGCCTCCACCGTCGGCTGCTGATGGGTGATGAGGATGAACTGGGTGCGCTCGGAGAGGCTCCTCACGACCGACAGGAAGCGCCCCAGGTTCACGTCGTCGAGCGCCGCCTCCACCTCGTCCAACAGGTAGAAGGGCGCGGGCCGGGCCATGGCGAGCGACAGCAGGAAGGCGAGCGCGACCAGGGACCGCTCGCCCCCGGACATCAGCGACAGGGAGCGGGCCCGCTTGCCGGCCGGCACGACCTCGACCTCGATGCCCTCCTCGCCCTCCTCGTCCGCGACGGCGCGCAGGCGCCCCTCGCCGCCGGGGAAGAGCAGCCCGCACACCTCGCCGAAGCGCTCGCGGAGGCCGTCGAAGACCGCGTCGAACCCCTCCGCGACGGCGGCGTCCAGCTCGTGGAGGTGGTCGCGCAGCGCCGCGGCCGCCCCCTCGAGATCCTCGATCTGAGCGGCCATCTCGGCCTCGCGCTCGCCCAGCTCCTCGCGCTCGCCGGCCGCCAGGGGGTTGACCTCGCCCAGCGCCGCGCGGCGGCGCTCGAGCTCCTCGACGAGGGCGGCCGCCTCGTCGGGCGCCGGCAGCTCGGTGCCGTCGGGCGGCGCGGGACCGGCCTCGCCGGCGCGCTCGGCGGCGACGGCCTCCTCCACCTCGGCGCGATGGGCCTCGTCGCCCGCGGCCGCCGCCGCCCGCTCGGCGACCTCGACCTCCGCCTGAGCCGAGGTGAGCCCGGCGTCGAGGTCGCGCACCCGCGCGGCCGCCTCGGACAGCCGGGCCTGGGCGGCCTCCGCCTGCGGCGCCAGCGCGGCTGAGGCGGCCTCGAGGGCCCGCACCGAGCGGCGCGCGGGCTCGAGGTCGGCATCGGCGTCCTCGGTCTCCTCGGCGAGCGCCTCGGTCGCGGCCGCGCGGGCGCGGGCCTCGGCCTCGGCCGCCCGTGCGGCGGCGAGCGACGTGCGCGCGTCGGCGGCGGCCGCGGCCGCGTCGCGGTGCTCCCGCCCCGCGGCGTCGGCGGAGGCGCGGGCCCCCGACGCGGCCTCCGCGGCGGCGCGCGCCGCGTCGCGCGCGGTGGCGCGACGCTCGGCTGCGGCGTCCCGCTCCGCCCCGCGGCCGGTCTCCTCGGCCTCCAGCACCTCGACGTCGATCGCCGCCTGGGCGGCCTGCTCGGCCCGCCCGCCCGCCTCCGCGCGTGCCGCCGCGAGCCGCTCGGCCGCGCGGCTGCGGGCGCGCTCGGCCGCCCGCCTGCGGGCCAGGAGGGTGGCGTGGACGCCCGATGCCGCCTCGGCCTGGGCGGCGGCGGCCTCCGCGTCGGCGGCGGCCGCCGTCGCGGCCTCCAGCGCCCGCGCGTGGAGGGCGCGCCGGGCCCAGCCCCCTCCGTACCTCGCCATCACCCCATCCGCCGGGCGCAGGGCATGGCCGTCGGCGGTGACGGCCAGCCCCGGGGCGCCCGGCGGGACGTCCTCCAGCCGCTCGACCAGCCATGCGTCGGCCAGCAGGCGTTGCAGGTGAGGCCGCGCGGCGCCGGAGCACGACCGCACCAGATCCCAGAGGGGGCGCCCGCCGGGCGGCGCGGCGCCCGCGGGCCGGGCGGGGGCCGGGAGGGCGACGTGGCTCGCGCCCGCGTCGAGCGCGGCCCGGCCCTCGTCGAGGGACCCGGCCGCGACCGCGTCGGCCAGGACGCCCAGCGCCGCCGCGACGGCGCGCTCGGCGCCGGGCTCGACCTCCAGGCCGTCGCCGAGGGCCGCACCGCCGCGGCGCACCTCGTCGCCGGGCGCCAGCGCCCGCTCGGCGGCCCGAGCGTCCCGCAGGCGCTCCTCCGCGCCGGCGCGGAGCGCGGCGGCGTCGGCGGCCGCGCGGGCCGCCGCCTCCTCGCGCTCGGCCCAGAGGCGGGCGCGGGCCGCCGCGACCTCATCGCGGCGCTCGCGGCGCGCGAGCATCCCGCCGTCGCCGTCTGCGCCGTCCAGCCCCGCGAGGCGCCGCCGGGCCTCGCGCAGGGCGTCCGCGGCCTCGGCCGCGCGCCGGCCGGCGTCGGCCGCCTCGCGCTCGGCGGCCGCCAGCGCGGCGGCGGCCAGCGCCGCCGCGTCCTCGAGGCGCCGGTGCTCGGCGCGGGCGGCCCGGTCGCGCTCCTCCGCGGCGGCCGCGGCCGCGTCGGCGCGCGCGGCCTCCGCGCTCGCGCCCGCGGCCTCCCCGGACGCCGCCGACACCGCGGCCAGGAGGCCCCCGAGCCGCTCCGCGGCCGCCCGTCGCCGCTCGGCGCGCTCGGCGGCCGCCCGCTGCGCCCCGGCGAGGCGCTCGGTCGCCAGCTCGGCCCGGCCGGCGGTCCGCTCGGCTGCGATCCGGAGCGCGTTCGCCAGCTCCTGCGCGGCCGCCGCGTCGGCGGCCGCCCGGTCGCGGGCGGCGCCGGCATCGGCGCGCCCCCGGCGGGCGGCGGCCAGCGCCTCCGCGGCCTCCCCGGCGCGGGCGCGCAGCCCGGCGGCGCGATCCGCCGCCTCGCGGTGGGCCTCTGCCGCGGCACGGGCCCGGGCGGCGCCGGCGGCGCCGCGAGCGGCCTCGACCTCGGCGTCGAGCGCCCGGGCGCGGTCGGCCGCGCGGGCCTGGCGGCCCAGGGCGCGGGCGCGGCTCCGCACCTCGCCGGCCAGGTCGCGCGCCCGGTCGAGCTTCTCGCCGACCCGTGCCAGCTTCTGCTCGGCCCGCCGGCGGCGGCGCTTGGCGACCGCGACGCCGGCCGCGGCGTCGACCATCGCCCGCCGCTCGACCGGCGTGCTGGTGCACAGGGCCTCCACCTGCCCCTGCCGGATGACGGCGAGCGCGTCGGGCCCGAGGCCGCGGGCTGCGAGCGCCTCCTGGACGTCGAGCAGCCGGCAGCCGGCGCCGTTGAGCCGGTAGTCCGCCTCGCCGGCGCGGGTGAGGCGGCGCGCGGCCTCGAGCTCGGCGGGCCCCGGGTGGGCCGCCTCGTCGGAGGAGAGGACGACGGCGACCTCGGCCAGGGGCGCCGCGGGGCGGCGGGGGCCGCCCGAGTAGAGGACCTCTCCCATGCCGCCGGCGCGCAGCCGCGTGGCCCGCTGCTCGCCGAGCGCCCAGATCACGGCCTCGGCGAGGTTGCTCTTGCCCGAGCCGTTCGGGCCGACGATCACGTTGAGCCCGGGGCCGAACTCCAGCGTCGTGGGGTCGGCGAACGACTTGAAGCCCCGCAGGGTGAGGCCGCTCAGCACGCGGTCTCCTCGGCGAGCGCCCGCAGGGCGGTCGCGGCCGCCGCCTGCTCGGAGGCCTGCTTGGACGGGCCCGCCCCCTCGCCCATCGGCCGCCCGTCCAGCCGCACCCGCGTCGTGAAGCGGCGCCGCTCGGGCGGCCCCTCTGCGTCGATCAGCTCGTAGGCGACCTCCAGACGGCGGCGCGCGGCCTCCTCCTGGAGCGTCGTCTTCGGGTCGCGCGAGCCCGGCAGGGCCGCCCCGAGCGCCGGGCCGAACGCCTCGACCACCCCCGCGCGGGTCTCGTCGGCGCCGAGGTCGAGCCACGCCGCCCCGATGACGGCCTCGGCGAGGGCCGCGCGCACGCTCGGCCGGCCGGCAAGGTCGGCGGCGGCCTGGGCGCGACCGGAGGGCGCCGCGGCCACGAACGCCTCGGGCAGCCCGGCCGCGACGGCGGCCGCGGCGCACGACTCGCGGTCGACCACCGCCTGCCGCATCCACGACAGCTCGCCCTCGTCAACCTCCGGGTGGCGGCGCATGAGCTCCTCGCTGACGATCACGCCGAGAGCGCTGTCGCCGAGGAACTCGAGCCGCTCGTAGGAGGCGTCACGTCGCCGCGCCCAGGAGCTGTGGGTGAAGACCTGGCGGCGACGGGACCCGGAGAGGCCCGCCACGAGGCGGGCCAGCCCGGTCTCGGCCGGATCTGCGGCCCTCAGGCGCTGTTGGCCACCACGAAGTCGACCGCCTGCCCCACCGTCGCGATCTTCTCCGCCTCCTCGTCGGGGATCTTGAGCTTGAACCGATCCTCCATCTCCATGATCAGCTCGACCAGGTCCAGCGAGTCCGCGTTCAGATCCTCCTGGAACGACGACTCCTCGGTGACCTCCGCGGGATCGACCCCGAGCTGCTCCACCAGGATGGCGCGGACCTCCTCGACGGCCTTGTCTCGATCCAACCCTGTCCCCCTCTGTCCGCGCCAGGCTGGCGACGCCCTGGCTGGTCAACCTACACGGGCGCTCGGACGATCCGATCGCCGCGACGACTGGCGAATCCTACGCGGCGGGAGAGGGTTCGGCGCCCTCGTGGGCCAGCGCCTCGGCGAACTGGGCCACCAGGCGCTCCTCGCGTGCCGCGCGCCGCGAGGCGCACCGCGTTGGCGATCCCGCGCCCGGTGGAGTTGCCGTGCCCGATGACGGCGAGCCCGCGGACGCCCAGCAGCACCGCGCCGCCGTAGCTCTCGGGGTCGATCCGCTCGCGCATGCGCCGCATCGCCGGCCGCACGAGCAGCCCCCCGACCCGCCCGGGGAGGGTCGAGCCGACCGCCGCGCGCACCTCCCCCATCAGGAACCCCGCGGTCCCCTCCATGGTCTTGAGGACGACGTTGCCCGTGAAGCCGTCGGTCACCACGACATCCACCGCACGCGCGAGGATGTCGCGGCCCTCGACGTTGCCCGCGAAGCCCGGGGTCTCCCGGAGCAGGGCGTGCGCCGCGAGCACCTCCTCGCTGCCCTTGACGGCCTCCTCGCCGATCGACAGCAGCCCCACGCGCGGTGCCGCGATCCCGAGCACGTCGCGCGCGAAGAGGCGCCCCATCAGCGCGAGCTGCGGGTAGTGCTCCGGCCGCGCCTCCGCGCTGGCGCCGGCGTCCAGCATCACGACCGGACGGCCTCCGGCGGCGGGAAGGGTCACCGCGATGGCCGGCCGGACGACCCCGGGGATGCGCCGCATGTAGAGGGTCGCCGCCGCGAGGGTCGCGCCGGTGTTGCCCGCCGAGACGGCCGCGCCCGCGCGCCCCTCCCCCACGAGGCGGCAGGCCATCGAGACGGACGAGCCGGGCTTCGCCCTCACGGCCCGGGCGCCCTCCTCGTCGGAGCCGACGACGTCCGGGGCGTGGATCACCTCCACCCCGCTCGCGCCCTCGGCGCCCTGGCGCGCCAGCTCGGCGCTCAGCGCCCGCTCGTCGCCGACCAGCAGGATCCCGGTGCCCTCGCGCGCCGCCTCGAGGGCGCCCGCCACCGGGGCGGCCGGCGCGTGATCGCCGCCCATCCCGTCCAGCGCGACCACGACGTCGGCCACCGGTCCGACCTCAGGCGCCGGCGTCGAGCGCTCGGACCCTCAGCCCTCGATCTCGACGACCGGGCGGCCGCGGTAGTAGCCGCAGACGCCGCAGACGTGGTGGGTGCGGACCGGGCTCGAGCACCGCGGGCAGCGGCCCATCCGGGTCGCCTCGATGGCGTGCGTCGCCCTCCGCGTGTCGCGGCGCTGCCTGGAGGTCTTTCGCTTCGGAACGGCCACGCGGTCACCAACCGGTCGAGGGGCTCGCGGAAGGGTAGCGGGCGGAGCGGCGCCGCAAAAGGCGCGGCCATGACGCGCGCCATGACGCACGCGGAACGCCGGTGAGGAAGGATGCGCCCCACGGGATCGAGTGAGGAGGGCTCTGATGAGCGTGCGCGTCGCGGTCGTCCAGGCGACCCCGGTGGTGCTCGACGCCGAGGCCACCGTCGAGAAGGCCTGCGAGCTGATCGGCGAGGCCGGCGCCAACGGCGCCCGGATCATCGCCCTGCCCGAGGTGTTCGTGTCCCTCTACCCGAGCTCGCGCTGGGCGCACCGGTGCGCGACCTTCGGGCGCGAGGGCGCCGAGGTTCACCGGCGCATGTGGGCCGGCGCGGTGGACGTCCCCGGGCCGCTCACCGAGCGCCTCGGGGCCGCGGCGCGGCGCGCCCGCGCCTGGGTGGCGATCGGCGTGAACGAGCGCGACTCGGCGCGGCCCGGGACCCTCTGGAACACGCTGGTCTGGCTCTCGCCGGACGGGCGGCTCGCCGGCAAGCACCGCAAGCTCATGCCCACGCTCCACGAGCGCGTGTTCTGGGGCATGGGCCCCGGGGACGACCTGATGGTCCACGAGTCGGAGCACGGCCGCCTCGGCGGCCTGATCTGCTGGGAGAACTTCATGCCCGAGGCCCGCCAGGTACTCCACCGCCAGGGGGTGGACTTCTACCTCGCGCCCACCGCCGACGACCGCGACATCTGGGTGGCGGGCATGCGCGCCTTCGCCTTCGAGGCCGGCGCGTTCGTGCTGTCGCCGGTCCAGTACCTGCCCAAGACCGCCTTCCCCGACGACTTCCCGCTCGCGGAGGAGATCGCCGCCGGCCCCGACGAGCTGCTGCAGGGGGCGAGCCTGATCGCGGACCCCTGGGGGAACCTGCTGGCGGGGCCGGTCTCCGGGCGGGAGGAGACCATCTACGCCGACTGCGATCCCGGCGCGATCATCGCCGCGCGGCGGGTCTTCGACACCGGCGGCCACTACCGCCGCCCGGACCTGGTGCTGCCGGGCGCCCCGACCTAGGGCGGGTCGCCGCGGCCGAGGCGCTCCGAGAGCTCGCGCAGGGCGTCCCAGCGCGGATCCGACTCCACCACGACGCAGCCGCAGTCAACCCGGTTGCGGTCGGCGCCGCAGGTGGGGCAGAGCCCGGCGCAGCCCTCGCGGCACAGGATCGTGGCGGGCACGGCCTCGGCGATCGCGTCGCGGGCCCAGCCTGCGAGGTCGAGCCGGGGGCCCTCCACGTAGGCCGAGTCGAGGTCCTCGTCGAAGGGCGCGTCGGCCGGGCGGCCCTCGGCGGCGAACTCGTCGCTCTCGACCTCGAGGTGCACGCGCGCCTCCTCGAGGCAGCGCCAGCACGGGCCCACGAGGTCCACCTCGGTCCGCAGGCGCAGGTGGACGCCCGACAGCGACCGCGCGACGCGCAGCTCGACCTCGGGCTCGGGGGGCTCGACGCGGTACTCCTCGCCGCCGAGCCGCAGCGCGACCTGCGGCACGCGGACCGCCAGCCGCGCCTCGGAGCCCGGTGCGAGGTCGAGGGCGCGGAGGTCGAGTGTCCCTTCGGCCCCCGCCATCCCTCTACAGGGCGGGCTCCTGGGGCACCGCGTCCGGCTCCAGCGCCTGCTCGTCGGACGGCCCCTGGAGCCGCTCGCGGCCTCGCTGCACCGCCTGGAGGAACTTGCCCAGGTTGACCTCGAGCGTGCCGAGCACCTCGTCGGCGTAGTCCTCGGCGCCGAGCCGCACCTCGCGCTCGCGCTGCCGCGCCTCCTCGAGGATCTCGGCCGCCTCGCGCTCGGCGCGCTTGACGACCTCCTGCTCGGACGCCTCCTGGGTCGCCTTGTCGCGGGCGTCGGCCACGATGCGCTCGGCCTCGCGCTTGGCCTCGGCGAGCATCTCCTGGCGCTCCTTGACGATCCAGCGCGCCTGCTTGACCTCCTCCGGGATGGTCAACCGCATCTGATCGAGCAGCTCGTAGATGGCGTCGCGGTCGATCCGGACCTGGTCGGTGAGCGGCACCGCCCGCGCGTTGTGGATCAGGTCGTCCAGCTTGTCGATGAGCTCCAGTACGTCCAACGCACCCTCCTAAGGGACCGAGCCGGGACCCCGGCGATGCCGCGCCCTCAGCGCCTGCGCGACGTGTGCGGGGACCCAGTCGTCGAACCGCGCCCCCCCAGGCCGCCACCTCCCGCACGCCGCTCGAGCTGATGAAGCTGTACTGAGGAGACGCCGGCAGATAGACGGTTTCGATCTCGGCCGCCAGATGCCTGTTGAGCTGGGCCATCTGGAACTCGTAGTCGAAGTCCGAGATCGCCCTCAGCCCTTTTACCAGAACCGAGGCGCCGAGGTCGCGGGCGTGCTCGATGATCAGCGCGTCGAAGCCCTCCACCCTCACGTTGTCGAGATGGGCGACGCTCTGCTCCACCATGGCGATGCGCTCCTCGGCGTCGAAGAGCGGCGCTTTCTTGACCGATCCGGTGGTCACGGAGACCACGAGCTCGTCGAACAGGCTCGCGGCGCGCTCGATCACGTCAACGTGGCCGTTGGTCACCGGGTCGTAGGTGCCCGGGCAGACGGCGATCCGGTACCCGTTGATGCTCACGCGTCCTCCAGGCGGAGCACGCTCAGGGCGGTGTCCCCGTAGGTCCGGTCGATTCGCGAGGCGATCTCCAGCCCTCTCGGCTCGGGGTCGGGGCCCGCGGACGGGTGCTCGATCACCACGGTCCCTCCCGGCGTCATGAGGGGCGCGAGCGCAGCGCCGATGCTGCCCGCAATGCGGGGCAGGAGGCTATAGGGGGGGTCGCAGAGGCACAACCCGAAGCGGCGGCCCGCGGCGCGCTCCGCGGCGAGGGCGGCGCGCCAATCCCTGCCCACCACGCGCGCGCGGTCCTCGAGCCCGAGCGACCGGACGTTGGCGCGGATCGCCGCGACCGCCCGCGGGGAGCGGTCGACGAAGGTCGCCGTCGCCGCCCCCCGCGACAGCGCCTCGAGCCCGAGCGCTCCCGACCCGGCGAACAGGTCGAGGACGGCGGCGCCCTCCACCGGCCCGATGAGCGCGAACAGGGCCTCGCGCACGCGGTCGGGCGTGGGCCGCGTGGCGCGCCCCGGGGGCGCCGCGAGGCGGCGGCCGCGGTGCGTTCCGGCGACGATCCTCATTCACGCGTCCAGGAGCCGCGGGAGCGCGTCGAAGCGGTCGAGCACCGCGCGGCGCAGCAGCACGTGCTCGGGGCGCTGCAGGCGAGGATCCGCCTCCAGGGTCCGGCGCGCCAGGAAGCGCGCCTGGGCGAGCTCGCGGCGGTCGCGGCTCAGGCGGGCGACGCGCAGGTCGGTCGCCCCGGCCTGGCGCACGCCGAGCAGGCTCCCCTCACCGCGGATCTCGAGGTCCAGCTCGGCGAGGCGGAAGCCGTCGCTGGTCTGGGTCAGGGCCTCGAGCCGGCGGGCCCCCTCCTCCGTCGCCGGCTCGCCGAAGAGCAGGCAGAGGCCCGGGTGCTCGCCGCGCCCGACCCGGCCGCGCAGCTGGTGGAGCTGCGCGAGCCCGAAGCGGTCGGCCCCCTCGACGACGATGGTCGTCGCGTTCGGGACGTCGATGCCCACCTCCACGACGGTCGTCGCCACGAGCAGGTCGGTGCGCCCGGTCGCGAAGCCGTCCATGGCGGCGTGCTTCTCGTCGCTGCGCTGGCCGCCGTGGGCGAGCCCCACGGTGAAGCCCGCGAACGGCCCCGCCATGAGGCGCTCGGCCTCGGTCGTGGCCGCACGGGCCTCGGCCGCCTCCCCCTCCTCGACGAGGGGGCAGATCACGTACGCCTGGCGGCCTTCCCGCAACTGGGCGCGCACCAGCTCGTAGGCCTCGTCGCGATCGGACTCGCGCACCCAGCGCGTCTCGACGGGCGCGCGGCCCGGGGGGCGCCCGCGGATCGTCGAGACCCTCAGGTCGCCGTAGGCCGTGAGGGCCAGGGTGCGCGGGATCGGCGTCGCGGTCATGTAGAGCAGGTGCGCGGCGCCCGCCGCCCCGACGACCGCGCCCGATCGCTCGGAGAGCGCCTGGCGCTGCTCCACGCCGAAGCGATGCTGCTCGTCGACGACGGCGAGCCCGAGCCGCCCGAACGCGACGCCCTCGCTCAGGAGGGCCTGGGTGCCGACGGCCACGGGCGCCGTGCCGGTCGCGAGCGCCATCAGGCGCCGCTCCCGCTCGGCGCGCGGGACGCGGCCGGTCAGGAGCAGCGGCTCCAGGCCGGCGGGCGCCAGCAGCCCGTCGAGGGTGCGGAGATGCTGCTCGGCGAGCGTCTCGGTCGGAACCAGCAGCGCCGCCTGCGCGCCGGCCTCGACCGCCTGGCAGATCGCAAGCGCGGCGACGACCGTCTTGCCGGAGCCGACCTCGCCCTGAAGGAGGCGCCGCATCGGGCGCTCGCGGTCCAGGTCGCGGCCGATCTCGCGCGCCGCGCGCCGCTGCTCGGCCGTGAGGTCGAACGGCAGCGCCGCGAGCAAGGGCCCCGACCGCTCCCCCGTCGGCCGCAGCCGCGGCGCGGCCCGGGTGAGCTCCTGGCTGCGGCGGACCGCGAGCAGCCCGAGCTGCAGCACGATCAGCTCGTCCAGCACGAGCCGCCGGCGCCCCAGGTGCGCCTCGGCGCGCGAGCGGGGGAAGTGGACCGCCACCAGCGAGTCCGCGACGCCGCCGATCCGCAGGCGCACGCGCATCGACGCCGGGAGGCGCTCAGGCGCCGCCCGGGCGAGCGGCCGCGCCAGGTTGACCAGCTCGCGGATGCGGCGGGGCGGGAGCCGCTCGGTGGCCGGGTAGACCGGCACCAACCCCTGCGTGTGGACGCCCTCCGACGCCCGCCCTCCGAGCACCTCGTGCGAGCGCACGGCCATCTCCCGCCGCCCCGCCGTCGGAGAGGCGCCCGCGCAGCAGGAGCTCGTCGCCCGGATGCAGGATCCGGGCCAGGTGCTCCTGGTTGAACCACACCGCGACCATGCGCCCGCTGTCGTCGTGGACCCGGGCGCGGACCAGGCGCAGGTTGCGCCGGCGCGTGCGCTGGACCGCGATGTCGTCCAGGCGCACCCGCACCGTCGCCTCATCGCCGGCGGTGAGGGCGGCCACCGGCCGCGCGCCGGCGTCGAAGTCCTCGTAGCGGGCGGGCAGGTGCTCGAGCAGGTCGCCGATCGTCGTGATGCCGATCGCCCGCGCCCGATCGGCCGTCGTCCGCCCGACGCCCGGCAGGTCGGTGACGGGGTCGAACCAGGGCTCGGGCCCGGGGCGCTGCGCGGGCGGCGCGGACGGCCAGTCCTCCACGCTGGACCAGCCGAGCGGAGGGAGCGGCGGGGCGGCGGGATCCGCCGTGGTTGCGCGGGCGGGCATCCAACGAGCATAATCCGGGGCCGCTCGGACGCCGCCCGGCGTCCCGACCCGGCACCGAAGCGACGGCGAGGAACGGCACATGGCGAAGATCTGCAGCGTCTGCGGCAAGGCGCCCGCGTTCGGCAACAACCGCAGCCACTCGATGCGCGCCACCTCGCGCCGCTTCAACGTGAACGTGCAGAAGGTGCGCGTCATGGTGGGCTCGACGCCCGTGCGCGCCTACGTCTGCACCCGCTGCCTCAAGGGCGGGAAGGTCATCAAGGCCGTCTGAGGACGGGCGGCCCGCCGAGCGTCCGGCGCGAGGCGGTGCGCCAGCCCGTGTCCGCCAGGCGCGTGCTCGCCGCCTTGTCGCTACGGAACGTTGCGGAACACGTTCACGGTCGCGCGGATGCGCGGCGTCGCCCGCGGCGAGAACGTCGCCCTTTGGTCGAACTGGATCCGCCAGAGGCCGATCTCGGGGTCGCGAACGGGGATCTGGTCGCGCCGGGCCGTGAGGAGGCCGCACGGGTTGCTCGCCCTCCCCATCCTGACGTTCGCGCGCACGCGCCCGTTGAAGCGGTAGTGGGCGAAGATGGCGCGGCCGGGCTCGAAGCCGGAGAACCGGAACGTCACGGTGTTGGACGGCCGGGTCCGCTTGGGCGTCGCGGAGAACTCCAGCGGCGCGGTGCGGATCCGCAGCGCGTTGCTCGGCCCCAGGGACGGGTCCGTCGCCACGATGCCGAGCGGCGACGACTTCGGCCGCGGCAGCCTGAGCCGGTCGCTCACGTCGATCTCCACCAGGAAGCCGCCGATGTCCTCGACGACGGTGTACCAGGTCCGACTTCCGACCTGGATCGGGACCACCTGTCCAGGCGTGAAGCCCGCGCCGGTCATCCGCAGCGGCGGCGAGACGGCGTTCCCGTTCGGCTGCTGGGACGGGCGCAGGCAGACCGCGTCGGTCGCGATCGTCGGGCGCGGCGCTCAGGGCCGCCGGGATGCCGGCGAGCGCGGCGGGCGCGGCGACGGCCGCCAGCAGCGCGACGCGGCGCCGCCGGGCGGCTCGGTGCGTGGGGCGCTGCGCGGGCGGCGCGGGCGGCCGGTCCTCCATCCGACGAGCATACTCCGGGCCGCTCGGCGGTCTGGGACGGGCTCCGTCCGGAGCGTCCGGGGCGAGCGGCGGCCAGCCCCGCCCCCAGGCGGTGCCGCCGCTTTGTCGCCTAGCGGAAGGTGCGGAAGACGTTGACCGTCGCGCGGATGCGCGGCGTCGCGGTGGGCGAGAAGTTCTTGTTGTGGTCGAACTGGAGCCGCCAGAGGCCGACGTCGCGTCGGCGACCGGGATCTGGTCGCGTCTCGCGGTGAGCAGGCCGCACGGGTTGCTGGCCCTGCCCCATCCTCACGTTGGCCCGCACGCGCCCGTTGAAGCGGTAGTGGGCGTAGATCGACCTGGTCCGGGTTGAAGCCCGAGAACCGGAAGGTGACGGTGTTCGACGGCCGCGTCCGCTTGGGCGACGCCTCGAACTCGAGCGGCGCGGTGCGGATGCGCAGCGCGTTGCTGGGCCGCCGGACGCCGGGTCGGCCGCCACGATGTCCAGCGGGCTCGACTTCGGCGGCGTGAGGGCAGGCGGTCGATGCACGCTGAGCTGCTGGAAGAAGTGCCGCTCGCGTCCGAGAAGGCGAAGTACGGTCCGCGCGCCCCGGGTGATCGTGATCGACGTGTTCGGCGGGAAGCCCGATGCCGCTGATGTTCAGCGGCGGCGAGAGCCCCGGGCCGTTGGGCTCCACGATCGGGCGCAGGCAGATCGCGTCGGTCGCGATCGTCGGCGCGGCGCTGAGGGCCGCCGGGATGGCGGCGAGCGCGACGGGCGCGGCGACGGCCGCCAGCAGGGCGACGCGGCGCCGGCGGGCGGGCCGGTGCGTGGGCTCGGTCACGGGTCCTCTCCTTCGGAGGCGTGTGCGGTCCGGTCCACCCCCATCGGCAGATGCTCGCCGCGACCTGACCGCCTGTGAACCGCAACCGCCCGGACCGCCGCCGAACTTACGAAAAGCTGACAGTCGGAGCGGTCAGCCCGCCTCGCGGACGAGGTTGGCCATCACCACGGCCGCGTCGGCGGCGTCGGCCCCCGCGTTGCCCACGGCGCCGCCCGCGCGGGCCTCCGCCTGGGCGCGGCTCTCGGTGGTCAGCACGCCGAAGGTCACCGGGACGCCGGTCTCGAGCCCGACGGCCGACAGGCCGCCGGCCGCCGCGCGGCAGATGTGGTCGAAGTGCGGCGTCTCGCCCCGGATGACGGCGCCGAGGGCGATCACCGCCGCGTAGCGGCCGGTCTGCGCCATCGCCTTCGCCGCCAGCGGCAGCTCGAAGGCGCCGGGAACCCAGCGCTCGTCGAGGTGCCCCTCCGGCAGCCCGGCCTCCGCCAACCGCTCCCGCGCGCCCTCCAGCAGGCGCTCGCCCAGGTCGCGGTGGAAGCCGGCGATCACGGCCGCCATCCGCACCCTGCCCTCGAGTCGCGGCGCGGGCGGCGGCGGATCGCTCCGCGCCATCAGTCGGTCGAGCCCTCGCCCGCCGGGTCGTCGGCGTCGAAGCGCAGGTCCTGGTGGTGGAGGATGTGGCCCATCTTGTCGCGCTTGACGCGCAGGTACTCGGCGTTGTCGCCGTTCGGGTCCATCTCGATCGGCACGCGGTTGACCACCGAGAGGCCGTACCCCTCCAGGCCGACGATCTTCTTGGGGTTGTTGGTGAGCAGCCGGATGGACGACAGGCCGAGGTTGACCAGGATCTGGGCGCCGATCCCGTAGTCGCGCAGGTCGGGCGGGAAGCCGAGCTCGAGGTTCGCCTGCACCGTGTCCATGCCGCGGTCCTGCAGCTCGTAGGCGCGCAGCTTGTTGAGCAGGCCGATGCCCCGCCCCTCCTGGGCGATGTAGAGCAGGACGCCCTGGCCCTCCTCGGCGATCGTCCGCATCGCGGCCTTGAGCTGGGCCCCGCAGTCGCAGCGCTGCGAGCCGAAGACGTCGCCGGTGAGGCACTCGGAGTGCACCCGCACCAGCACCTCCTCGGCGCCGTCCACCTCCCCCTTGACCAGGGCGATGTGGTGCTTGCCGTCGATGATCGACCGGTAGCCCACGGCGGTCCAATCGCCGAACTCGGTGGGCAGCCGCGCCGCCGTGCCCCGCTCGATGAGGCGCTCGGTGCGGCGGCGGTGCTCGATGAGCTGGGCGATCGTGATGAGCTTCAGCCCGTGCTCGGCCGCGTAGGGGACCAGGTCGGGGACCCGGGCCATCGTTCCGTCGGCCTTGCTGATCTCGCAGATCACGCCCGCGGGGATGAGGCCCGCCAGGCGCGCCAGGTTGACCGCCGCCTCGGTGTGGCCGGCGCGCTCCAGCACGCCCCCGGGCTTCGCCCGCAGCGGGAAGACGTGCCCGGGCTTGACCAGGTCCTCCGGCCCCGAGTCCGGGTCGATGGCGACCATGATCGTCCGCGAGCGGTCTGGCGCCGAGATCCCGGTCGTGATGCCGTGGCGCGCCTCGATGGCCTCGGTGAACGCGGTCGCGTTGGGCGTCTCGTTGCGCCTCACCATCGGCTTCAGCCCCAGCTGCTCGCAGCGCTCCTCGGTGAGCGAGAGGCAGATCAGCCCCCGGCCGTGGGTGGCCATGAAGTTGATCGCCTCGGGGGTCGCGAACTGGGCCGCCATGACGAGATCGCCCTCGTTCTCCCGGTCCTCGGAGTCGAGGATCACCACCATGCGCCCGGCGCGGATCTCCTCGATCGCGTCGGCCACGGAGGCGAACTGGGCGGTCCTGATCGTCATTCGGGGTCCTTCGAGCCGGTACGGCGTTGCCAGCGACTCCACGTATTTTGCCACCACGTCCACCTCGAGATTGACGGCGCGTCCCACCGCCTGCGGACCGAGGGTCGTCACGGCGATCGTGTGGGGGATCAGCGCCACCGTGAACGCGTCCCCCAGACGCTCGGCCACGGTCAGGCTGACGCCGTTGACGGCGATGCTGCCCTTCTCCACGACGTAGCGCAGGAGGGCCGGCGGCGGGGCGACCTCGAGGAGCGCGCCGTCGCCCTCGGGCAGGGCCGCGCGCACCGTTCCCACGCCGTTGACGTGCCCCTGCACGAGGTGGCCGTCGAGTCGGTCCCCGAGGCGCATGGGCCGCTCGAGGTTGACGCGGTCGCCCGGCGCGAGGCCGCCGAGCGTCGTGCGCCGCAGGGTCTCGGCCACGCAGTTGACGGCGAAGCCATCCCCCGTGACCTCGATCGCGGTGAGGCAGGCCCCGCTCACGGCGACCGAGTCGCCGACGCGCAGGCCGTCCAGCACCGCCTCCGCGGCGATGACCAGCCGCGCCCCGGCGCCGGCCGGGTGCAGCGCCGCGACCCGCCCCGCCTCCTCGACCAGGCCCGTGAACACCTACGCGACCCCCGCCAGGGGGCGCAGGCGCCCCGTCACCAGCAGGTCGTCGCCCACCGCCTCCGTCGCGGCCCCGTCCAGCCGGGGCGCGAGGGCGAGGCTCGGGGCGCCGGCGCCGCCGAGCGCCGACGGGGCCTCGCGGCCGCCGATCAGGATGGGCGCGAGGAACCACGCGAGCCTGTTGACCGCGCCGGCGGCGACGAGCGTCCCGGCGAGCTCGGCGCCCCCCTCCACCAGCAGCGACTGGATCCCCCGCTCGCCCGAGCGCCCTGAGCCCCGCCTCGACGCGCCTGGCGGGCCCGCCCTCCAGGCGGGCGACCTCGGCCCCCGCGGCCTCGAGGGCGGCGACGCGCTCGGCGGGCGCGTCGGCGGCCGCGAGGACGATCAGGCGGTGCTCGGGCGCGCCGTGCACAAGCGCGGAGCGCAGAGGCAGCCGCGCCGCCGAGTCGAACACCACCCGGGCCGGCTGGCGGACGGGCCCGTCCACGTCCCGGGCGGTGAGCCGCGGGTCGTCGGCGATCGCGGTGCCGAGGCCGACCCCGACGGCGTCGTGGTCGGCGCGCCAGCGGTGCACCAGGGCGCGCGCCTCGGGCCCGGAGATCCACCGGCTCTCGCCCCCGGCGGTGGCGAGCTTGCCGTCCAGGCTGGTCGCGAGCTTCAGGGTGACGTGCGGCAGCCCCGTGGCGGCCCAGGTGAGGAAGGCCGCGTTCAGCTCGGCGCATGCCGCGGCGTCGGCGCCGTTGGCGACGGCGACGTCGATCCCGGCCGCGCGCAGCACCTCGCCGCCCTGCGCCCTGTCGCGCTCGAGCGGGTCCGCGACGCCGATCACCACGCGGGCGACGCCGGCGGCGACGAGGGCGTCGGCGCACGGCGGCGTGCGCCCCACGTGGGAGCAGGGCTCGAGCGTGCAGACGACGGTGGCGCCCCGCGCGGCCGTTCCCGCGCCGGCGAGGGCCGAGGCCTCGGCGTGGGGCAGGCCCGGGCCCTCGTGCCATCCCTCGGCCACCGTCTCGCCCTCGCGCAGCACGACCGCGCCCACCAGCGGGTTCGGGCTCACGCGGCCGCGGCCGCGCAGGGCCAGCTCCCGCGCCCGCGCCAGGGCGGCGCGCTCCGCCTCCGGGATGCTCACGCGGCCGCCATGGCCGCGAGCTCCGCGTAGGCGGCGACCGGGTCGGCGGCGCCGAAGATCGACGACGCCGACACGAACAATTGCGCGCCGGCGTCGCGGACGGCCGGCAGCGTCTCGCGGGCGATGCCCCCGTCGATCTCGATGGCCACGCGGTCCGGCAGCAGGGTCCGCAGGCGCTCCACCCGTCGTGGCGTGGCCGGGATGAAGGCCTGGCCGGCGAACCCGGGGTCGATCGAGAGCAGGTTCACGTAGTCGAGATCGTCGCCGAGCTCGGCGACGTGCTCGACGGGGGTCCCGGGGTTGAGCGCGAGGCCCGCCAGGCACCCCGCCGCCCGGATCACCGCCAGGAGACGGTGCGGGTGCGGGTCGGCCTCCACGTGGATCGCGATCGCGTCGGCCGCGTCCGCGAAGAGCGGGATCACCTCGCCGGGTCGAGCGACCATCAGGTGCACGTTGACGAGACCGCTCGCCGCGTGGATCGGCACCGCGACGGCCCGGGCGAAATCGGGGCCGAGGGTGAGGTTGGGGACGAAGTGGGCATCCATCACGTTGACGTGAAAGGCACGCGCACCGGCGCCGATCAGCGCGTCGAGCTGCTCGCCCACGCGCAACGGATCAGCCGACATCAGGGACGGGAGCACCTTGCCCGCCGGAGGCGCCTGTGCGCTCACCGCGGGCGCATCCGGGCGATGAAGAACCCGTCGGTGCCGTGGCGGTGCGGGAGCGTGAGCAGCGCCTCCGGCCGGCGCGGGTGGGCGAGGCCCGGGTACTCGGCGCCGAGGTCGTCGAGCGCGGCGCCCGCCGCGGCGACGACGTCCTCGTTCTCCTCGGCGATCAGGGTGCAGGTCGAGTAGACGACGCGCCCGCCCGGCCGCGCGAGCGCGAGCGCCCGGCCGAGCAGGGCCCGCTGCAGGTCGGTCAGCGGCTCGAGGGCCTCCTCGCGACGGCGCCAGCGCGCGTCCGGCCGGGCCGACAGCACGCCCAGGCCGGTGCACGGCGGGTCGACGAGCACGGCGTCGTAGCCGCCCGGCAGCGGCACCTCGCGCGCGTCGCCCTCGACGACCTCGACCACGGCGCCCATGCGGCGGGCGAGGTCCCGGAGCGCCCGGGCCCGCGCCGGCCTCAGCTCCACGGCCGTGATCCTGGCGCCGCCGCGCGAGAGCGCCGCCAGGTGGGTGGTCTTCGCGCCGGGGGCGGCGCAGAGGTCGAGGACGCGCTCGCCGGCCTGCGGGTCGACGATCCGCCCCACGAGCTGCGAGGCGCGGCTCTGGCCCATCGCCAGGCCGCGCGCCCAGGCCCGGGAGTCCTCGAGCGCGAACGGCCGCGACAGGACGTAGGCCTCGGGCGTGAGCGGGTCGCGCCTCCAACCCGCCGGGAGCTCGGCCTCGAGGCCGGCGCGCGGGCCGCGGAGCGGGTTCCACCGCAGCGCCGACTCGGCCGGCTGGGCGGCCGACTCCATGACCGCGGCCGCGTCGGCCGGCCCGAGCGAGTCGATGAGGCGGCGCGCGATCCAGTCGGGCATCGAGTGGCGCACCCCCGCCGCCTCGGCGCCCTCGGAATCGAGGCCGGCGAGCAGCCGCGGCCCCTCGTCCGCGATGCGGCGCAGGACCGCGTTGACGACCCCCGCGCGCGCGGAGGCCCGCGCCTTGGGGCCGCGCAGCGCGCGGGCCTGGCGCACGGCCTGGTTGACCGCGGCGCGAGGGGGCACGCCGTCCGAGAAGGCGAGCTCGTAGGCGCCGATCCGCAGGATGTCGCGCACCGCGGGCTCCAGCGCGCCGGGCCGGTCCAGCGCGCCGTCGATGAGCCAGTCGAGGGTGCGGCGGCGCTGCACCGCGCCGTAGGCCAACCGGGTCGCCTGGGCGCGGGTCCTCGGGTCGAGGCCGGCCCGGCGGGCCTCGGCGGCCAGGGCCCGGTCGGCATAGGCCCCCCCGTCCACGCGACGCAGCACGCGGAGCGCGACGGTGCGCTCGCGGGCGATCCCGTCGGCCACCGCCTCAGCCATCGGACGCCCCGACGTCGAGGGGGCCGCGCCACCCCCGCAGGAACGACGCCGCGTCCATGCGCCCCTTGCCCGGCGGCTGCAGCCGCAGCAGCTCCAGTGACCCCTCCCCCGTCGCGGCCACCAGCCGGCCCCCCTCCGCCGCGAGCGGAGCCGCGGCCTCTCCGGCAGCGCGCGCGCGGCCCAGACCTTGAACGGCTGGCCGCCGATCGCCAGCGTCGCGCCCACGTGGGGCGACAGCGCCCGCACCTGCCGGGCGAGCTCGGCCGCCGGCCGCGAGAGGTCGAGCGGCCGGTCGTCGGCGGTGATCTTGGGGGCGTGCGAGACGCCCTCCTCGGGCTGGGCGACCGGCTGGAGGCGGCCGGCGGAGAGGTCCTCGAGCACCTCCGCCAAGAGCGGTGCCCCCAGCTCGCTCAGCCGCGCGGTCAGCGACCCCGCGTCCTCGTCCTCGCCGATCTCCACCCGCCGCGACGCCAGCATCGGCCCGGTGTCGAGCCCGGCGTCCATCTGCATGATCGTCACCCCGGTCTCGGTGGCGCCGTCCATGATCGCGCGCTCCACCGGGGCGGCGCCGCGGTAGGCGGGGAGCAGGGAGAAGTGGACGTTGATCGAGGGCCACCGCGACAGGACGGCCTCGCGCAGGATCTGCCCGAACGCGACGACCGCGAGCGCCCGCGCGCCCGTCCCGGCGATCTCCTCGACGACCTCGGGGGCGTTGATCGTGGCGGGGCGCAGGACCGGGATGCCCAGCTCCTCGGCCGCCGCCGCCACCGGCGTGGGCGACGGCCGGCCCGAGCGGCCGCGCGCCCTGTCGGGCTGGGTCACCGCGACGGTCACCTCGTGGCCCGCCCCGACCAGCGCGCGCAGCGGCGGGACGGCCGCCTCCGGGCTGCCCGCGAAGGCGACCCTCATCGGGAGGCCGTCCTCAGCCTTCGTCGCGCAGCGCCCGGAGGGCCTCCCGGCGCTGCTCGGGCTCCGTGCGGTCGAGCATCAGCACGCCGTCGAGGTGATCCAGCTCGTGCTGGATGACGCGGGCCTCGAAGCCCTCGGGGGCGAGCTCGAGCGGGCGGCCCGCCACGTCCCTGGCCTCCACCCGGATCGCGACGGCCCGCGCCACGTTGACCGTGACCTCGCCGATCGACAGGCACCCCTCGGAGTCGATCTCCTCCTCCTCGGAGCGCCAGACGATGCGGGGGTTGCAGAGGGCGACGACCTCCTCGCCGTCCTCGCCCAGGCGCACGACCACGAGGCGCCGCAGGGAGCCGAGCTGGGGCGCGGCCAGCCCGATGCCGCGGGCGTCGACCATGATGGCCGCCATCCGCTCGGCCTCTTCGGCCAGGGCCTCGTCGAACTGCGTGATCTCGAGCGCGGGAGCCCGCAGCACGGGGTCGCCGAACTGGCGGATGTGGGCGAGCGCGGAGAGGCGCCGCCGCTCGAGGACGGGGTCGTCGAGTGCGCGTGAGGACACCCCTCGACTCTAGCAGCGCCCGCCCGCGCGCCCTCCGCCCGAAACCGCCTCTCAGAGGGCGGCCGCGTACCGCTCCGGCGCGTCGCGCCGGCCGCGCACGAGCACCACGTCATCCCCGACGACGAGCAGCGCCCAGCGGTCCTCGCCGCCCAGGATGTCGACCGGCGACGAGGCGAGCAACCCGATCTCGCGGCCCTCGATGACCAGCGGCTCGATCCACATCAGGGACCCCGAGAGCGCCGACGCGGCGGCCTCGAGCTCCGGCGAGCCCCCCGGGACCGACACCACGCGCACGTCGCCGACATCGGCCGCGGCCGCTCCGCGGGCGCCCTCGAGGCCGGGCAGGTCGTCCTGGCGCGCGGGCCGCGCCGGCACCTCGGCGCCACCCGGCGCGGGAACGGTGAGCGGCGGCTCCGTGACGACCCTCGCCAGCGGTGCCGGGGGCGGGGCGTCCTCGTCGCCCCCGGTGATCGCGAGCAGGCCCGCCGTCGCGCCGGTCGCGGCAGCGAGCACCGCGGCCGCCACGGCGAGCGGACGGGCGAGCCGCCGCGCCGTCCCCCGCAGGCGAGGGGCCGGCCCCTCCGCGAGGGAGGCGACCAGCGCACGGGCGCTCGCGGGCCGGTCCCGGGGATCCTTGGCGAGGCCGCGCCGGAGCGCGGCATCGACCCCGGGCGGCAGGCCCGGCCGCAGCGACGACGCGCGCGGGACGGGCTGGTTGAGGTGCGCGTAGAGGATCCCCGGTGCGGAGTCGGCCGCGAACGGCGGGCGGCCGGCGAGCGCCTCGAAGGCCACGGCCGCGAGGGCGTAGCGGTCCGAGGCCGGCCCCGCCGGGCCGCCGGCGATGACCTCGGGGGCGAGGAACCCTGCGGTGCCGAGGAGCAGGCCCTCGCCGGTCATCGCGGTCGCGTCGAGGCGCCGGACGATGCCGAAGTCGGCGAGCCAGGGCCCGTCGGCGTCGAGCAGGATGTTCGCCGGCGTGACGTCGCGGTGGACCAGGCCGGCGGCGTGCGCCGCGTCCAGGGCCTCCGCGATCGGCCCGAGCACCTCCATGGCGCCGGCCGGGTCGAGCGGCCCGGCGGCCAGCCGCCGGGCCAGGCTCCCCTCGCGCGCGAACGCCATCACGAGGTAGCCGCGCCCGTCCTGCTCGCCGGCGTCGTGGATCGGGACGATGTGCGGGTGCCGCAGGGCGGCCAGGGCCTCGCACTCGCGGCGGAACCGCACGCGGAACGACGGGTCGGCCCAGACCGGCCGGTGGACGAGCTTGAGGGCGGCGACATGGCCGAGGCCCGCGTGCCGGACCCGGTAGACGGCCGCCTGGCCGCCGCCCCCGATGCGCTCCAGGAGCTCCCAGGGGCCGAGCGTCGTGCTCGCGGAGGCCGTCGTCACCGGCGGGCCGGCAGCAGCGCGCGCGCCGTCGTCTGGGCCCACGCCCGCGCGGCCACGTAGTCGTCCGGCTCGGCGACCTCGAGGCGCGCCCAGCCGTCGCCGGCATCGGCGAAGCCGGGGCCCGCCCGCTCGCTCGCCAGCCGCAGGCGCAGCCCGCCCCCCTCGAGGGCGATCTCGGCCACCGGGTCGCCGGTGCGCGGGTACGCGATACGCGCGGCCCCCTCCTCGTTCTGGATCAGGGGCGCCGGCGCGAGGTCGTTGAGGTCGAAGAACATGCCCGCCAGGCTCGGGCGCAGGGCGGCGCCGACCATCGGCATCAGGCCCTCGAGGCGGTACAGCTCGGCGACCCGCGGCGTGAGGAAGTACTCCGCCTCGCGCAGCAGGAGCAGGTCGGTGCCCTCCGCGCCGCCGCGCTCGGGCCGCTCCTGCACCCAGTCGCGGACGCGCAGCCAGCTGCGGTGGCGGATGTTGCGCATCCCCCCGGCGATCGCCTCCAGGACGGCGGGCGGCGGCTTGCGGTCGGGGGTGAGCGCGACGACGATGCAGCGGTCGGCCGAGGCGGTGAGGGCCTCGTAGGTGGCGACCAGCCGCGCGGTCTCGTCGGCCTCGAACGCCAGCGTCGCCTGGATCGCGAACGTCCAGCCGGCCCCGCGCGCCACCACGTCGGCGACCAGCCCCTCGGGCGAGTCCGCCAGCGCCCGCTGCTCGCGCACCAGCAGGGCGTCCGCGTCGGGGAGGGCCTCGCCGGAGATCTCCTCCACGAGCGCGGTGCGGGTGTCCGGCCCGCCGAGCGCCAGGAGGGTGGCGACGACGTGGGCCCACTGCTCGCGCGGATCGGACGATGCCTCGAACAGGCGGGGGACGGGCACTCCGGGCGCTCCTTGGCCGGGGGGCGAAGCGCCGGACAGCGTAGCGTACGGCCGCGCGCCGGCCGGGGATCCGGTTAGGCCGGCCGCTCGGCCCCGCGACTCCGCACCGCGAGCGACCGGCTCCGCAGCAGGGCCGTCTGGTAGATGCGTTGGTTGATCAGAAGCTGCTGCGCCGTGAGTCTGACCTTGCTGGGCTCCCCGGAGGGCGGCGCGGTGGTGATCGGCTGGGGCGCCGGCGCTGGGCATGGGGATCTCGGCGCCGTAGCTGGGCGTCAGGGTGGAAACCAGGCTCTGGGCGCTGATCGTGCCGCCACAGACGTCGCGGTCCTGGAGGCCGTCCGCGATGCCTTGCTCCACGGCGGCGATCCGTCTGATCGCGGCCTAGCCGATGCGCTGGTCGATGAGGAGCTGCTCGCGGGTGAGGCTGATCGGGTCGGCGGACCCCTCCACCGGGTGTCCTCCCGCGCGGCACCGCGGCGCAGCGACGCGGCGCCCCATAGCCGTACAGCCAGCCCCGCCCGCCAGCGCCCGATCCTTGAGGCTTGCGTGTCCCCCGGCGACCACGACGTCGGCCCGTCCGTCGCCGTCCACATCGCCCGCTCTGCCCACGTCGCCGGCCGACGCCCGGTCAACCGGGCCGACGAGGCGGAGGATGTCACCGCCGCCCTGGGCCGCGTGCGGGTGGCCGAGCGGAAGAACCGGGGCCCGCCCAGGAGCACCATCACCGAGCCGGCGGTGCCACGGCTGGGGAAGTTGGCCGACAGAGCGCCGACCGCGAGGTCGTCCACGCCGTTGCCGTCCACGTCGCCCACCCCGGTGATGCGCGATCCCAGCAGGCCGCCGACGCCGGGCAGGAAGCGGGTCGCGCCGGTGCCGGCCGAGGCCAGGTCGATGTCGGTGAGCCTGGCCCCACCCCGGATCACGTTACTGCGCCGCTCGCCCCTCCTTGGGCGCCGGGCCCGAAGGCGCGCCGACGGCGACGTCGTCAAAGCCGTCGCCGTTCACGTCGCCGGCGCCGGCCACGAAGCCGATCTCCTCGTCCGGCCGGCCGAGGATGCGGATCGCCCGCCCTGCGTGCGCCGCCAGTTTCACATCGGACGGCGTCGCCGATCCGAATACGACGAAGGCTCTGATCGCGGGGGACGGCGGTGTCGTTCTACGATCAGGTCGCTGAAGCCATCGCCGTTGACGTCGCCGGCTCCTTCCGCGCCGCCGATCGGCCGAGGTCTCCGCGATGACGCACGATCCTGATCGCCCGCGCCGCCCCGGCGCGTCGCCAGGTCGAGGCTGGCGAAGCCGACGCCGCCGAAGACCACGTAGACGACGCTGGGCTGTCCAGTGCCGCGCTGGGTGTCCACCAGGACGTCGGCGACGCCGTCACGGTTCACATCGCCCGCGGGGGCCACGCGCCATCCGGCGGACTCGCCCGGGGCCGCGCCGTCTATGCGCGCGCCGGATGCACCCAGCGCGGCCAGGTTAACGTCGCTCAGGCCCGCGCCGCCGAAGATCACGTAGGCCGACCCGGAGCCAACGCGGCCGTTGTTGTCTGCTCCGTGAGCGCCGACCAGGATGTCCGCGACGCGATCGCCGTTGACGTCCCCGGCCACCGCCACCGAAGGTGGCGGTCACGCCCGGCGCGTCGCGCCTAGGTCTCCTGCGGGTCCACGTCGACGACGGCGCGCACGCCGTCGCGGCGCAGGTCGGCGGCGCGGGCGTCGAGGGCGGCCCGGACGGGACCCGCCGCCTGCGAGGCACGCGGGGCCCGGGCCAGGACGGAGCGCCGCGTGCGCCCCCGCAGCCGGTGCATCGGGGCCGGCCCCAGCACCCCGAGCGCCGGCGCTCCCGCGCGCAGGTCGCGGACGAGGCGCTCCGCCGCCGCGGCCACCGCCTCGGGACGCTCACCGTCGAGCACGACCCGCACGAGGTGGGAGAACGGCGGGAGCCCGTGGGCGCGCCTCCGCTCGATCTCGCCGTCCAGGAACTCGGCGACGGCCTGGCGCGCGCCGAGCTGCACCGCCCGTGCCTGGGGCTCGTAGGCCTGGACGATCACGCGGGCCGGCTCGCCGCGCCGCCCGGCCCGGCCGGCGAGCTGGACGATGAGGTCGAAGGCGCGCTCCTCCGACCGGAAGCCCGCGTGCTGGAGCGGAGCGTCGGCGTCGACGGCCGCCGCGACGGTGACGGCGGGCAGGTCGTGGCCCTTCGCGACCATCTGCGTGCCGAGGAGGATGGCCGCGCCCGGGCGCGCGAACTCGTCCAGCAGGCGGCGCACGGCGCCGCGGCCCGAGGCGCTCGAGCCGTCGAGGCGCACCAGGCGGGCGGCGGGCACCAGCCGGGCGAGGGCGGCCTCGAGCCCCTGGGAGCCCGACCCCTGGCGCGCGACCCCCGCGGCGCCGCACGACGGGCAGACGCCGGGCACGGGCTCCGCGTGGCCGCAGTGGTGGCACGCGAGCCGGCGCGGCCCCTCGTGGTGGACGAGCGCGACGTCGCAGCGCGGGCAGCGCCCGATCCACCCGCAGTCGCGGCAGAGCGCCATCAGCGCGAACCCGCGCCGGCTCGCCAGCAGCACCGCCTTCTCGCCGCGCGAGGCGGCCGCGTGGAGGGCCGAGGCGAGCGGCCTCGACACCGGGCCCGGGCCCTGCAGGCGCATGTCGACGACCTCGATCGCGGGCGGCGCGGAGCCGTCGGGCCGTGACCGGAGCGTCCGCCGGGGCAGGGCGTGCCACGTCTCCGGGCGCGGGGTCGCGGTGCCGTAGACGACGGCCGCGCCGGCGGCGCGCGCGCGGCGGGCGGCGACCTGGCGGGCGTCGTAGCGGGGCGTCGCGTCCTGCTTGTAGGAGGCGTCGTGCTCCTCGTCGACCACCACCAGCCCGAGCCGCGCGACCGGCGCGAAGACGGCGCTGCGCGCGCCGAGCACGACGTCGGCCTCGCCGGTGCGCACGCGCCGGTGCTCCTCGGCGCGCTCGGCCCCCGACATGGCCGAGTGCCAGATGCTGACGCCCTCGCCCAGGCGCGCGCGCAGCCGCGACAGGAGCTGAGGGGTGAGCGCGATCTCCGGCACCAGGACGATCGACCCGCTCCCCCGGGCGCGCGCCTCCTGGATGGCGCGCAGGTAGACCTCGGTCTTGCCCGAGCCCGTGACGCCGTGCAGCAGCAGCGGCCCGCCGTCGCGCGTCGCCGCCATCACCGCCCGGAGCGCCTCGGCCTGGTCGTCGGTGAGCGCCGGGGGCTCGTCGCGCTCGGGCGCCTCGCCGCCGACCGCCTCCAGCGCCCGGCCCGCGGGCGCCCGGGCCTCGAGCGCGATGACGCCGTCGGCCGCCATGCGCCGCAGCGTCGGAACGGTGGTCCCGGCCGCGCGGCAGAGCTCCGCGGCGCCCATGGTGCCCCCGGCCTCCGCGAGGACCGCGGCGACGGACCGTCGCCGGGCGCTTCCGGGCTCGGGGGCCTCCGGCGGACCAGGGCGGCCGTCAGGCGGGGCCGGGCGCCCGTGGGCGGCGGCGAGAGGAGCCACTCCCCGCCCGGGCCCCGCCGCAGGGCGCCCTCGGCGCCGGGCGGCAGCACCAGCCTCAGGCAGGTGGCGGCCGGCGCCAGGTAGTAGCGGGCCGCCCAGAGCGCGAGGTCCAGCAGGTCGGCCGCCACCGGCGGGGCGTCGACGACGCCGGCGAGCGGCGCCAGGCGGCCCTCGTGGGTCGCCGGGCCCCGGCCGGTGACGACGCCCAGCACGCGCCGCCGCCCCAGCGGGCATGCGACCAGCGCCCCCGGGACCGCAGCGGGCTCGAGCGTGGCCGGGACCGCGTAGTCGAGGGTGCGGTCGAGCGCTCGTGCCTCGACCAGGAGGTGGACCTGGGCGGCGGCGCCCCCCGCCGCGGCCGCCGGCGGCGGCGCGGTGGGCGCTGCGCCGGTCGCGGCCGCCGCGACCTCCTAGGCGCTCTGGGCCAGCCGCCCGGCCGCTTCCCGGCCGATGTCGGTGGCCTCCCAGGTGAAGTCCGGGTCGGTGCGCCCGAAGTGCCCGTAGGCGGCGGTCTTCTGGTAGATCGGGCGGCGCAGGTCGAGGCGCTCGATGATCGCGCCGGGACGAAGGTCGAACCTCTCCTCCACCCACTGGGCGATCAGGTCATGGGAGCGGGTCTCGGTCCCGTAGGTCTCGATCATCAGGGACACCGGGTGGGCGACGCCGATCGCGTAGGCCACCTGGACCTCGCAGCGCTTCGCGAAGCCGGCGGCCACGACGTTCTTCGCCACCCAGCGCGCCGCGTAGGCCGCCGAGCGGTCGACCTTGGACGGGTCCTTGCCCGAGAACGCCCCGCCGCCGTGACGAGCCATGCCGCCGTACGTGTCGACGATGATCTTGCGCCCCGTCAGCCCACAGTCGCCGAGCGGCCCGCCGACCACGAAGGTCCCGGTCGGGTTGATGAAGTAGGTGATGCCCGAGGGCCGGAACATCTCGAAGTCCTCGAGCACCGGGCGCACGACCTGGCCGATGACCTCGTCGTGGAGCAGCTCCGCCGATACGTCCGGCGCGTGCTGGGTCGAGATCACGACCGAGGTGACCTCCCGGGGCACGCCGTCCTCGTAGCGGACGGTGACCTGCGACTTGCCGTCGGGGCGCAGGTAGGTCATCGAGCTGCGGCGCATCGCCGCGAGCCGCTCGCCCAGCCGGTGGGCGAGGATGATGGGCAGGGGCATGAGCTCGGCGGTCTCGTCGCTGGCGTAGCCGAACATGAGCCCCTGGTCGCCCGCGCCCTGCAGGTCGTAGGGGTCGGCGTCCCGCTTCCCGCGGGACTCGAGGGCGTGGTCCACGCCCTGGGCGATGTCGGCCGACTGCTCGTCGAGCGCCACCGACACGCCGCAGGTCTCGCAGTCGAAGCCGTACTTCGCCCGGTCGTACCCGATCCTCCGGATCGTGCTCCGGACGATCTGGGGGATGTCGACGTACGTCGAGGTCGAGATCTCACCGGCCACCATCACCTGGCCCGTCGTGATGAGGGTCTCGCAGGCGACCCGGCCGTAGGGGTCGTCGGCCAGCACCGCGTCGAGCACGCCGTCCGAGATCTGGTCGGCGATCTTGTCCGGGTGGCCCTCGGTGACGGACTCCGAGGTGAAGAGGTGGCTCTGTCCCATGCGGCTACGGCTCCCGGCTGGACTCGCGAACAGCGGCGAGCATAGCCGAGGGGTCGGAGGCCGGAATCGGCCCCACCGGACCGAGCCGGCCTCGAACCCCTCCTATCCCTTGATCCTGACGAAGACCTCGAAGGTCGGCATCTCGCCGGCGGTCGTCCAGGCGGCCACGCTCTTGAGCGGCCGCAGGTTGGCGCGCGTCCCCGCGTCGGCCCCCTTGAAGGCGCCGGCGTTGTCGAGCGCCGCGATCCCGTCCTGGAGGTTGATCCAGAGCACCGAGGTCACCTGCTCGGGCATCCCGGCCGTGCCCGCCTGGAAGGCGGCCGAGCCGGACAGCGGGGCGACGGGGCGCTGGACGGAGGCCACCGCGCGGACGCTGGTGCCGATGATGGCGAGGTCGCCGTCGACCCCGTAGACCACGCCGGCCTCCGGGGACAGCGGGAGGCGCCAGCCCTGGACGCCGCCGGCGAGCGGCACCCGCGTCCACTCGGGGACCTCCGTGTCCGGGCTGAAGGTCCGCACGAGCGCGGGGATCCCGGTGCGCAGCTTGTCGAGGGTCGCCTGCGCCTGGGCGCCGTCCTCGACCTCGAGGGCGAGCGCGGCGCCGGGCGTCTCGCCGGGGGTCACGACCAGCGCGTGCTCCTGCTCGGCGAGCGCCGAGAGGTCGTCGAGCGAGACGCCGAGCATCTGCGGGAGCTGACCGGACAGGCCCTCGAGCTGGCGCCGCTCCTCGTCGCCGAGGGAGGCCTGCACCTGCTCGAAGACCTGGGTCAGCGTGCCCGACAGGTTCGAGAAGCCGAGGTAGACGAGCGAGTCGGCCGGCGCCGCGTCCGTGAGCTCCGGGGTGAACTCCTCCGGCTGGACGTCGCTCGGCGCGCCGAGGATGACGCCCTTCATGCGCGCGCCCTCGGGCTCGGCGGCGATCGACGCGGCCATGACGGCCTCGCTGTAGTCGTCCAGCCCGAGCTGCTCGGCCTGCGGGCCGGCGGCGGCGCCGGCCGCGTCCACGAACGCCCCGATGTCCAGGTAGGCCTGGCCGAAGACCTCGGCGGGGAGCTTCGCCAGCGCGTCGGTGAACTTGTCGGTGCCGGCGAGCGTCTGGCCGCCTCCGCCCGCGTGGGCGTCGAGCGCGGCGAACACCTGCTCCTCCGTCTCGGAGAAGATCAGGGCGTCGTCGGCGACCGCGACCACCCCGTCCTCGTCGTCCTGCGCGAAGTACTCCACACCCCCGCGCTCGCCCCTCGAGACCGCCCCCTCCTGCACGAGCAGGTCCTTGACCTGCTGCGACTTGCCGTCGGCCAGCTCGACCACGGCGACGAACTCGAGGTCGTCCGCCGCGTCGCCCGCCGCGTCGCCCGCCGCGGCCGCGTCGGGGGCCGTGAGGGAGCCCTGGAGGCCGGCGGTGCTGGGGAGCCCCAGCCCGGCGATCGCGGCGCGCTCGCCGAGGAGCGGCTTGATCTCGGTCTCGAAGTCCACGTCGCCCGACCGCAGCTCCTCCTGGATCGTCCGCTCGAGCTCCGGGTAGCCGGGGAATTGCTTGGCGAGCGCCTCGACCTGGGTCCACTGGGCGCCGTCGAAGTCCGTGGTCACCTCGAGGTAGAGCGGGCTCGTCGAGGGCACGTAGGACGCCACGTCGCCGGCGCTCGAGCCGCTGTCGGAACCCCCGCCGCACCCGGCCACGGCGATCGCCGAGCCGGCGAGGGCCGCGGTGAGGAGGGCGACGGACCTGCGGCGCCGGAGCGTCTCGGGGATCTTGACGGCCATGAAGGGGGGACCTCCGTCGGGGGGTGGAAGCGGAGATCGACCGTAGCATCGGCCTTGTCGCGGGCCGCCGGGCCGCAGTAAAGGCCTGGCCAAGAAGGGACGCGCCCGCCTGGCGGGGCGACCGCGGCCTAGGGGCGGGTGCGCACCTCGAGCACGAGCGGCACCCCGTCGAGGTCGAAGCGCCGCCGCAGGCGGTTCTCCAGCCAGAAGCCGTAGTCGCGCGTCATGAGCGAGCGGTCGTTGACGTCGAGCCGGAACGTCGGTGGGGCCTCGGCGGTCTGGACCAGGTACCTGAGGGACAGGCGCCGCGCGCCGCGCCGCGGGCCGGGCCGCTCGGCGGCCAGCTCGCGCAGCGCCTCGTTGAGGTCGCGGGTGGGGATGCGCGTCCGGGCGCGCTCCTCGAGGCGCAGCGCCGCCGGGAGCAGCCGGTGGAGGCCCTCGCCCGTCACCGCGGAGGCGATCTCGACGGGGGGCCGCTGGCGCGACTTCGCCCGCAGCTTGCCCCGGATGTGGTCGAGATCGGGTTGGGCGAGGTCCCACTTGTTCATCACGAGGAGCGTGGCGCAGTGCGCCCGGGCCGCCCGGTCGACCGCCGCCAGGTCGGCCTCGGTCAACCCCTCGGTGGCGTCGGCCACGACGATGGCGACGTCGCTGCGCTCGGCGGCCTGCAGCGCCCGGACCTGGCTGTAGTGCTCGACGCCCTCGCGCATCCGGCCGCGCTTCCTCAGGCCCGCCGTGTCGATCAGGACGACCTCGCGCCCGTCGACCTCGATCGCCGTGTCGATGGGGTCGCGCGTGGTGCCGGGCCGCTCGTGGACGACGACCCGGTCCTCGCCGAGGAGGGCGTTGAGGATCGAGCTCTTGCCGACGTTGGGGCGGCCGATGATGCAGATCGCCGGCGCGCGCTCGGCGGCGTCGGCCGCCCGCGGCGCGTCCGGGAGCTGCTCGACGATCGCGTCGAGCAGGTCCCCCACCCCCCGCCCGTGCTGCGCGGAGACGGGGTGCGGGTCGCCGAGGCCGAGGGCCCGCAGGTTCTCCGCGGCGGCGTCCTGGGCCGGGCCGTCGGCCTTGTTGGCGACCAGCATCAGGGGCCGGCCGCCGCGGCGCAGCCGGTCGGCGATCTCGAGGTCCCCGGCCGTGGGGGCCGTGGTGACGTCGACCACGAGCATGACCAGGTCGGCCTCCTCCACCCCGCGCAGCGCCTGGGCGGCGACCTGGCGGCCCACGTCGCTGGGGTCGGCCTCGTCGATGCCCCCGGTGTCGAGCAGCTGGAAGGCCCGCCCGTTCCACTCGGCCCCGGCCTGGCGCCGGTCGCGGGTGACGCCCGGGGCGGCGTTGACGACGGCGTCCCGCCGCCCGGCGAGCCGGTTGAACAGCGTCGACTTGCCGACGTTCGGGTAGCCGACGATCGCCACCACCGGCTGGCCGGTCTGGAGCGTGCTGCCGGAGGCCTGGCGCCTGGGGGTCCGCGCGCGCGCCGCGCGGTCAGCCATCCACCACCTCCGGCGGGGCGTCGGCGGGGTCGAGGCTGCCGGGCGGCTCCTGGGCCGGCCCGCCCGCCAGCGGCAGGAGCGCCGCGATCGCGGCCATCATCCGCTCCACGGCGACCTGCGAGCGCCGGCTGCGCGGCCCGTCGCCCAGGTCGGAGAGGTCGAGCGGCGGGCCCGTAGACGACGCGGATCGGCCCGAACCGCTTCTGGCTGCCCCAGACGGCGGCGGGCACGACGGTCACCCCCGGCTCCAGGCCGAGCGACCCGGCCCCCGGCAGCCCGGGGCGCAGGCGACCCTCCGGGTTGCGGGTGCCCTCCGGGAACATCAGGAGGACGTCGCCGCGGCGCAGGACCTCGCGCGCCATGCGCAGCGCCCGGCGGTCGGCGCCGCCGCGCTCGACCGGGAAGGCCCCGAGGCGCCAGATCGCCCGGCGGTAGAGGGGGATGCGGAACAGCTCCGACTTGGCCATGTAGTAGGTCCGGCGCGGCCGGGCCGCGAGGCCCAGGGTCGGCGGGTCGGCCCGCGAGACGTGGTTGCAGACGACCAGCGTCGGCCCGGCGGGCGGCAGGTGCTCCCGGCCGCTCACGCGCCGCATCCGCTTCATCCAGATGATCTGCGGCACCAGCACCATTTGGCCGAAGACCCACCAGCGCCGCGTGACCGGCGGGACGGAGTAGAAGTCGGAGGCCACGGGTCAGCCGCCGCCGGCGCGGGCGGCGACGAGGCCCATCACGCGGTCGACCACCTCGTCCGCGTCCATCCCGGAGGAGTCGATCACGACCGCGCCCTCGGCCACGCGCAGCGGGCTGGCGGGCCGCGTGCTGTCGAGCTCGTCACGGCGGCGGACATCGTCCAGCACCTGCGCCTCGTCGAGGTGGACGCCGCCCGCGGCCAGCTCGGCGCGCCGGCGGTGCGCGCGCTCCTGCGGGGTGGCGGTGAGGAAGACCTTGAGGTCGGCGTCCGGCCGCACGGTGCTGCCGACGTCGCGGCCGTCGGAGACCCAGTCGCCGCTCGACATGAGCGCCCGCTGCAACGCCACGATCTCCTCGCGCACCCCGGGGTGGGCCGAGACCGCCGACACCTCGGCGGCGACCTCGGGCGAGCGGATCGCCGCCGTCACGTCGCGCCCGGCGATCCGCACGCGGTCGCCGTCGTCGGTCGGCTCGATCTCCACCGGGTGCTCGCGGGCGAGCGCGGCCAGCGCCTCGCCGTCGGACGGCGCCAGGCCGCGCTGGATCGCGAGCCACGTCAGGGCCCGGTACATCGCGCCGGTGTCGAGGTACGCGGCGCCGAGGCGGCGCGCGACCGCCCGCGCCACCGTGCTCTTGCCGGCGCCGGCGGGCCCGTCGATCGCGACGATCACGCCGGGACCGCCCCCAGGCCGGCCAGGTCCTGAGCGAAGCCCGGGTATGAGACGGCGACCGCCTCGAAGCCGCCCACCGCCACCCCGTCGAGGCTCGCGAGGCCCGCCACGGCGCCGACCATCGCCAGCCGGTGGTCGCCCGCCGAGACCATCGTCCCGCCCGGCAGGCGCCCCTCGCCGCGCACCTCGAAGCCGTCGTCCCGCTCCTGCGCGCGCACGCCCAGCGCGCGGAGCGCCGCCACGAGGGCGGCGATGCGGTCGCTCTCCTTCGCGCGCAGCTCGGCCGCGCCGCGCACGATCGTCGTCCCGGTCGCCAGCGCCCCGAGGACGCCGACGAGCGGGAGCTCGTCGATCATCGACGGCACCTCCTCGGGCGAGACCTCGGTCGCGTGGAGCGCGCCGGCGCGGCCGACGGCCAGGGAGCCGCACGGCTCGCCTGCGACGTCGGCGCCCGGCTCCTCGCGCACGTCGGCGCCCATGCGGCGCATCACGGCCAGCAGGCCCGTGCGCCGCGGGTTCAGGTTGACGCCCTCGAGCCTCACCTCCGGGTCGCCCAGCAGCGCCCCCGCGACGAGGTGCGGGGCGGCCGAGGAGAAGTCGCCGGGCACCTCCAGGTCGGGGAGGGAGAGCCGCTCGACCGGCCCGCGGACGCCGACGGCGCCGCCCTCGCGGAGGAGCGGCACGCCGGCGGCCTCGAGCATCCGCTCGGTGTGGTCGCGCGACGGCGCGGGCTCGTGGACCCAGGTCTCGCCGTCGGCGAAGAGCCCCGCGAGCAGCAGGCAGCTCTTGACCTGGGCGCTCGCGATCTCGAGCCGGTGCTCGGCGGCGTGCAGCGGCGTCCCGCCGCTCACCACCACCGGCGGCGTCCCGCCGGGCGCCGTGAACACGACCGCGCCCATCGCCCGCAGCGGGCGCGCGATCCGCGTCATCGGGCGCGCCCGCAACGAGTCGTCGCCGTCGAGCACCACGTGCTCGGCGCCCTGCCCCACCAGCAGGCCGGGCAGCAGCCGCATCAGCGTCCCGGCGTTGGCGCAGTCGATGGCCGGCGGCGGCCACAGGCCCCGCAGGCCGCGACCCGCCACCGCCACCGCGTCGCCGAGATGGCCGTCGACGCTCACCCCGCACGCCTCGACGGCGTCGAGGGTGGCGCCCGTGTCGGCGGAGTCGAGCGGCCGCGCGATCCGGGCCTCGCCGTCGGAGACGGCGGCCAGCAGCAGCGCGCGATGGGTCAGGGACTTGTCCGGCGGGACGCGGAGCGTCCCGTGGAGCGCCGGGACGGGGGCCACGCGGACGACCGGCATCGGCGAAGCCTAGCCGCCGCGCCGGGAGCCGGACGCTAGCGGACCGCGTCCGGGCGGATGGAGCGGGCCACGCGCAGCGCGACCTCCTCCCCCCCGGGCATCCCGCGCACCTGGAGCCCGAAGGCCCGCTCGGGGCCCTCCCAGACCAGCGTCACGAGGCGGGGGCCCCGGAGGACCCCCTCCACCTCGCCGATGGGCGCGAGGCGCGCGCCCCGGCCGCCGGTCTCGGGGCTCGCGAGCGGCGCGGGCGTCTGGCGCAGGAGCACGCGCGCGCCGTCGGCGCCGGTCCAGGCGATGACGATCGCCGGAGGCGCCGCGGGGTAGGCGACGTCCGGCTCCACCCGCGGGCGCCCGCGCTCCAGGCCCGCCGGCATCCAGGTGGGCAGCCACGCCTCGTACCCCGCCTCGAAGGCGGCCTCCGCGAGCCCGGGCGTCCAGCGGCCGCTCCCGATGCCGGCGCCCATCCCGTGCGTCGCGCCCAGCCGCCCGCTCACCGACGACCCGTCGAAGCGGAGCTCCGAGACCCCGGGGCGCGCCAGCCGGCCGATCGGCTCGCCCGAGGCGTCGAGCGCGTCCACCCCGAGCACCGCGACCTCGGCGGGGATGCGCGCCAGGACGAGGCCCTCCCCGCCCACCCGGGCCGCCGGCACCTCGTCCGGGGTCGCCAAGACCGGCCGAGCCGCCGTGGCCCCGGGCGCGAGGCGGCCCACCAGCACCCGGTCGGCGTGGGGCGGGGCCTCGAGGGCCACGGCCGCGGCCACGACGGGCCGCCACCGGCTCGGCCGCCCCGGCGGGCAGGCGACCCGGGCGATGACCGTGCCCTGCGGGGAGACCCAGGCGACGCGCGCGCACGGGGGGTCTCCCGCGACGGACCCCGCGGCGATCGGCCCGCCCTCCTCCGGGGGAAGCGCGTACGGCACCGGGTGGCCGAGGGCCCCCTCTGCGGTCTCGCGGGCCCTCGCCGCCGCGTCGTCCATCCGGCCCATCACACCACATCCGTCCGGGGCCGCCGCCATATTGGCGCCATGACGCCCTACGCGTGCCACGACTGCGGAGAGCCGCTCGAGCCCGGCGACGAGCTCTGGCGCGCTCCCGATGACGGGTCGCCCGACGAGGACGGCGAGCCCTACTGCCCCGGCTGCGCCTCCCCGCTCGGCATCGCCGCCTGACAGCTCAGCCCCTCGGACGGCGCGCCCCGCCGCCAGGCGGAGCCGGGCGAGGGGCGTATGACTCACATGACATCCTGGGGTGATGACCACCCCGGCCGCGGCCCTCGAGGCTCGGCGGGACGGCGTCGTGCTCGCGGGCGAGGCATCGCCGGGCGACGCGGAGCCGGTCCTGCTGCTGCACGGGCTCACCGCGACGCGGCGCTACGTCGTCCACGGCTCGCGGGTGCTCGAGCGGGCCGGGCACCCGGTGGTCGCCTACGACGCGCGCGGCCACGGAGCGTCGTCGCCGGCGGGCGGCCCCGAGAGCGTACACCTACGATGAGCTGGTGCGCGACGCCGTCGCGGTCTTGGACGCCGCGCGCCTCCCGCGCGCCGCGGTCGCCGGCCAGTCGATGGGGGCGGCGACGGCCGTCGCGCTGGCGCTCGCCCACCCCGAGCGCGTGAGCGCGCTGGCCCTGGTCACGCCGGCGCACCTGGGCCGGCCCAGCGCCGACCTCGACCGGTGGGACCGCCTCGCCGACGGGCTCGAGCGCGGCGGGCCGGAGGGCTTCCTCGCGGCCCTCGGGCCGCTGACCCTCGACGAGCGCTGGCGCGACTCGGTGCGCACCGTGATCCTCCAGCGGATCGCCCGCCACCAGCACCCCGGCGCGGTCGCGGCGGCGCTGCGGGGCATCCCGCGGACGGCCGCCTTCGACGGCCTCGAGGCGCTGGCGGGGCTCGCCGTGCCGACGCTGGTCGTCGGCAGCCGCGACGGCGCCGACCCCGACCACCCCCTCGCCGTGGCCGAGGAGTACGCCCGCCGCATCCCGGGCGCACGGCTGCTGGTCGAGGACGAGGGCGAGTCGCCGCTCGCCTGGCGCGGCGGGGCCCTGTCCAAGGCGATCCTGCAGCACCTGGACGGCGCCTGAAGGGCGGGCGGTCGATTTCCGGGCCCGGGCCGCGTCTACTTGTCGACACGCGGGCGGCGGGCCCGCCCCCGATCCGGAGGTGCGATGTGCGGTATTTGCTGCTGATCTACGGGGACGAGAGCCAGTGGAGCGAGGTCTCCGAGAAGGCGTCGGCGGCCGAGACGGCCGGGTGGAACGCCTATACGGAGGCGATCACGGCCGAGGGCATCATGCGGGGCGGCGACGCCCTGTACCCGACGTCCGCCGCGACGACGGTGCGGGTGCGGGACGGCCAGGCCCAGGTCACCGACGGGCCGTTCGCCGAGACGCGCGAGCAGCTCGGCGGCTACTACATGATCGAGTGCGAGACGCTCGACCAGGCGATCGAGGCGGCGCGGCGCATCCCGAGCGTCGACTCCGGGAGCGTCGAGGTGCGGCCGATCGTGGAGTTCGATTGACGGAGGACGGCCGCGAGGCCGTCGCCCGCCTCGTCCGCGACGAGGGCGCGCGGGCGCTGGCCGTGCTCGCGCGCGTCCTCGGCGACATCGACCGCGCCGAGGACGCGCTGCAGGACGCGTACGCCGCCGCGCTCGCGCGCTGGCCGCGGGACGGCGTGCCGGACGCGCCGCTGGCGTGGATCCTCACGACCGCGCGCAACCGGGCGGTCGACCGCCTCCGGCGCGAGCGGACCCGGCGGGCGTCCGAGGCGGCCCGCGCGCGCGACCTGGAGCGGCGGGTGACCGAGATGATCCCCGACGACCTCGACGAGACCGAGATCCCCGACGAGCGCCTCGGGCTGATCTTCGCGTGCTGCCACCCGGCCCTCTCCCCCGACGCCCAGGTGCCGCTGACCCTGCGCCTGGTCGCCGGCCTCACCGTGCCCGAGGTCGCGCGCGCCCTGCTCCTGCCGCCGCCGACCGTGGCCCAGCGGCTGGTGCGCGCCAAGCGCAAGATCCGCGACGCGGGCATCCCGCTGGAGGTGCCGCCGGCCGAGCGCCTGCCCGAGCGCCTCGACGCGGTGCTCACCGTCCTCTCGCTCGTCTTCACCGAGGGCTACGTCGCCACCGCCGGGCCCGGCCCTGCGCCGGGACGACGTGGCCGAGGAGGCGATCCGGCTGGCGCGGCGTCCTGGCCGGCCTCATGCCCGACGAGGCCGAGCCCGCGGGCCTGCTCGCCCTCATGACGCTCCAGCACGCGCGCCGGGCCGCGCGAACCGACGCCGGGGGCGCCCTGATCCTGCTCCCCGAGCAGGACCGCGCGCTCTGGGATCGCGAGGCGATCGCCGACGGGATCGCCGGCGTGGAGCGGGCCCTGCGGATGCGGCGCCCGCCGGGGCGCTTCGCCCTGCAGGCCGCGATCGCGGCGGTCCACGCCGAGGCCCCGTCCGCCGCCGCGACCGACTGGCCCCAGATCCTCGCGCTCTACGACGAGCTGATGCGGCGGGCGCCCTCGCCGGTCGTCGCGCTCAACCGGGCGGTCGCGGTGGCCGAGGTCGAGGGGCCGGCGCGAGCCCTGGAGATCGTCGAGGAGCTGAGCGCCGGCGGCGCGCTCGGGGCCTACGCCCCGCTCTCGGCGACCCGCGCCGACCTCCTGCGGCGGCTCGGCCGCGCCGAGGAGGCCGCCGCCGAGTACGCGGTCGCCGCCCGCCTCACGGACAACCCCGCCGAGCGCGACTACCTGGCGGGCCGCGCGACGCGCTAGGGGCGCTCGGAGTTACGCGGTCGAGGCGCGGTAGCCGCGCTCGGTCACCAGGCGCACCGCCTCGCGGGCCGCGTCGGGGCCGTCGACCACCAGCTCGAGCTCCCCGTCGCCGTCGGGCGGCCCCGGCCGCAGGTGGAGGTCCTCGATGTTGATGTGGGCGTGCCCGAGCGCGGTCGCGATCTCGGAGATCGCCCCCGGGCGGTTGGGGACGGCCACCACGAGGCGGGCCGGCTCGGCGGGGCCCGCGACCCGGGCCGCGCGCAGGCGCTCCCGCGCGCCGGCGGCGTCGCCGATGAAGCGCAGCAGCCAGTCGCGGTCGCCCCGGCGCAGCGCCGCCTCGACGCCGCCGAGGAGCGCCCCGAACTCGCCGAGGGCGTCGAGCAGCGCCTCGCGGTTGGCGAGCAGGATGTCGGCCCACAGCGGCGGGTTCGAGCCCGCGACGCGGGTCGCGTCGCCGAACGACGGGCCGGCCGAGCGCAGGGCCTCGCGGCCCTCGGGCGCCGTGTCCGCGGCCTGGTTCACCAGCGCCCCCGCCAGGACGTGCGGCAGGTGCGAGACCAGCGCCATCAGGCGGTCGTGCACGCCGGCGTCGATCGCCACCGGCCGCGCCCCGACCGAGCCGATCAGGCCGTGCAGGCGCTCGAACATCTCGGGGCGCGCCTCGGCCCCCGGGGTGACGAACCAGGTGGCGCCGCGGAAGAGGTCCCGCCGGGCGAACGCCACCCCGGTGCGCTCGGCGCCGCACACCGGATGGCCGCCGATGAAGCGCTCGCGCTCGGCGGGCGACAGCGCCTCGAGCAGGCCCGCCTTGGCCGACCCGAGGTCCGTGACCAGGCAGTCGTCGGCGGTCGCGGCCAGCGCCCGGCGCGCGAGGCCCTCGAGCGCCGGCACCGGCGCGGCGAGCACGACCGCGTCGGCGCCCTCGCCCGCCTCCTCCAGGGAGCCCGCGACGCGGCCCACCGCCCCGACGGCGAGCGCCACGCGCAGCGCCTCGGGGTCGGGGTCGACGCCGACGACCTCGCGGGGGCCGCCGCCGAGGGCGAGGCCGAGCGAGCCGCCCATGAGCCCCACGCCGACGATGGCGACGGGGCCGGGGGTCATGCCGCGGTCAGGCGCTGACGGCGACCGGCGCGTCCTGCGCCATGACCTTGCCCATGAGGTCGACGCAGCGCCGCACGTCGGCGACCCACGCGGCGAAGGTGTCGGCGTGGAGCGCCTGCGGGCCGTCGCACAGCGCGGTCTCGGGCGCCGGGTGGACCTCGACGATGACGCCGTCGGCCCCCGCCACCACCGCGGCGCGCGCCATGGGCAGGATGAGGTCGCGCCTGCCGCACGCGTGCGACGGGTTGACGATCACGGGCAGGCTCGAGTGCAGCTTCACCACCGGCACGGCGGAGATGTCGAGCGTCGAGCGGGTCGCCGTCTCGAACGTGCGGATGCCCCGCTCGCACAGGACGATGTCGGGGTTGCCCTCGCGGGCGATGTACTCGGCCGAGAGCAGCCACTCCTCGATCGTGCTCGCCATCCCCCGCTTGAGGAGCACGGGGGTGCCCGTGCGGCCGACCTCGCGCAGCAGGTCGAAGTTCTGCATGTTGCGGGCGCCGAGCTGGACCATGTCGGCGACCTCGAGCACCTCCTCCACCTGGCGGACGTCCATGAGCTCGGTCACGATCGGCAGCCCGGTCTCCTCCCGCGCCTCCGCAAGGATCTCGAGGGCCGGCTTGCCGAGGCCCGAGAAGGCGTAGGGCGACGTGCGCGGCTTGTAGGCGCCGCCGCGCAGCAGCGTCGCCCCGGCGGCCTTGCAGGCGCGCGCCGCCGCGAGGGTCTGCTCGCGCGACTCCACCGCGCAGGGCCCGGCGATCAGGCCGAAGGCGCCGCCGCCGATGCGCCGGCCGGCCACCTCGACGGCCCGGTCGGTGCCGCGGAAGTCGGCCGACACGAGCTTGTAGGGCTTGAGGATCGGCACGACCTTCTCCACCCCGGGCTCGCCCTCGAGCTGCAGCGAGGCCACCATCTCCCGGTCGTCCCCGATCGCGCCGATGACCGTGACGAACTCGCCGCGCGAGGGGTGCGCCCGGGCGCCCGCCTGCACGATCCGCTCGATCACGTGGCGGATCTGCTCCTCGGTCGCGCCCTCCTGCATGACGATCATCATCGTGGGGTCCGTCCTGACTCGGTCTCGCGTGGGGCCGGGCGGGCGAGCTGCGCCCGCGCCGACAGGAACGCCGTGTTCTCCTCCGGGGTGCCGATCGAGACCCGGAGGCGACCGGGGCACCCGAGCGAGGCGCCATCGCGCACGATCACGCCGAGGCGCAGGAGCTGCTCGTGGACACCCGGAGATCCGGCTGCCGGATCATCCGGCGTGACCAGGATAAAGTTGCCCTGGCTGGGGGTAAAGGCCCAGCTCGTTTTCGCAAGCGTGCCCTGCACGCGGGCGCGCTCGGCCATCGTCTCGCGCACCCGCCGCTCGAGCGGGGCCGGGTGACGCAGGCTCTCGAGGGCGGCCGCCTGGGCGAGGGCGTTGGTGTTGAACGGCTGGCGCACCCTGTCGAGGGCGTCGATCCAGCCCGCAGCGCCCACGCCGTAGCCGACCCGCAGGCCGCAGAGGCCGTGGGCCTTGCTGAACGTCCGCGTGACGAGCAGGTTCGGGCGCTCGCGGGCCAGCGACATGGTGCGGCCGGCGTCCGGCCGGTCGACGAACTCGAAGTACGCCTCGTCGACCAGCACCGCGAGGTCCTCGGGGAGGGCGTCGAGGAAGCGCTCGATCTCCGCGGCGCTCCGGTACACGCCGGTGGGGTTGTTCGGGTTGCAGACGACGACCAGCCGGGTGCGCTCGTCGACCGCCGCCGCCATCGCCTCCAGGTCGTGACCGTCGTCGGCCGCGAGCGGCACCGCGATGGCCTCGGCGCCCGCGGCGGCCCCGAGGTGCGGGTAGAGCGCGAACGACGGGGCGGCGTGGACGACGGTCGTGCCGGGGTCGAGGAGGGCCTGGCCGGCCAGCAGGATGAGCTCGCACGAGCCGTTGCCGAGCACGACCTCGTCCGGCCCGACGCCGTGGCGCTCGGCGATCGCGCGGCGCAGAGCGCGTCCCGGGCCGTCGGGGTAGCGGTTGAGCCCGGCGACGCCCTCGGCGATCACGCCGGCCACCTGCGGCAGCGGCGGGAAGGGGCTCTCGTTGGAGGCGAGCTTGACCGCGCGCTCGAGCCCGAACCGCGCCAGGACCTCGGCCGTGGTGAGGCCGGGCTCGTAGCGCGGGATGGCGTCGAGGCGGGATGAGGAGCGAATCGCCACAAGGGGAGTGTACGGCCCGGGCGAAAGGGCCTAGAGTCAGGCAAACGTCGTCACGCGGGAGGGCTCATGCGGGTATCGCGCGGTGCGATTGCGGCGATGGTGGTGGCGGGCATGCTGGGGGTCGCCGCCGGATGCGGCGGCGACGACGACGACGCGGCCGACCAGACGACCACCGAGGCGCCCACGACGACCGAGGCCCCGACGACGACCGAGGCCCCCGCCACGACCACGGCTCCGGCGACCACGGCGGCGCCCGCCGGCGGCGACGCGGCGGCCGGCATGACCTTCTTCGCGGCCACCTGCACCAGCTGCCACCTGGAGAACGGCACCGCCGCGGGCGGCGTGGGCCCGCAGCTCGCGGGCGCCGGGCTGACCGAGGCCCAGATCCGCGAGCAGGTCCAGAACGGCGGCGGCGCGATGCCCCCCGGCCTCGCGACGGGCCAGGATCTGGACAACGTCACGGCGTACGTCCTGTCGATCCAGTAGCAGGGGACCGCTCCGCGTGACGCCCGGCTGACCCCGGCCGGGCGGATCGGCCGGGCCGCGGCCGGATGCGCTATCCTCGTCGCGCGTCAGTTCTTGTCGTGACGACATCAACTGTCAGGCGAATAACCGTCAGGGAGACGCGAAGCGTGCCCGGAGCCCGCCCGCAGGAGCCAGTGATCGTGGTCGGCAGCGGCATCGCCGGTGCGCTCCTGGCGCTCGGAGCCGCCGAGTCGGGGCCGGTCGTGGTCGTCACCGAGGGCACGCTCGGCGACGGGAGCACGCGGCGCGCCCAGGGCGGCATCGCCGCCGCGGTCGACCGCGGGGACTCGGTGGAGGCGCACCTGCGCGACACCCTCGAGGCCGGCGCGGGCCTCTGCGACCCCGGGGCGGCCGCCGCCATCTGCCGCGAGGGGCCCGCCCAGGTGACCGAGCTGCTCTCGCGCGGGGTCGTCTTCGACCGCAGCCGCGGGCGCCTGCGGCTGGCGCGCGAGGGCGCCCACTCGGCGGCGCGCGTGGTCCACGCCGGCGGCGACGCGACCGGGGCCCACATCGTCGCCGCGCTGTCGGCCGCGCTGCGGGGCGACCCCCGCATCGAGCTGGCCGAGGGCGAGCGCGCGGTCGAGGTGCTGGTGCGCGACGGGCGGGCCGCGGGCCTGCGGACGCGCGGCGGCGACGGTCGCCCGCGCGAGCGGGCCGCGCGCGCCGTCGCGCTCGCCTCCGGCGGGATGGGCCGGCTCTACCCCCGCACGACCAACCCCCCGGGGGCGACGGCGGACGGCCCCGCCCTGGCGGCCCGGGCAGGCGCCGCGCTCGCCGACCTCGAGCTCGTGCAGTTCCACCCCACCGCGCTGGCGCTGGGCACTGGCTCCCTGGCCCTGGTCAGCGAGGCCGTCCGCGGCGAGGGCGCGGTGCTGCGCGACGCCCGCGGGCGCCGGTTCATGCCGGACGAGCACCCGATGGCCGAGCTCGGGCCGCGCGACGTCGTCGCGCGCGCGATCGCCCGCCGCGCCGCGGAGCTGGGCGGCGAGGTCACGCTCGACCTCCGCCACCTCGACGCCGAGGCCGTCCGGCGCCGCTTCCCGACGGTCGCGGCCCTCTGCGCCGACCACGGCCTCGACCTGGCGCGCGACCCGATCCCGGTCACCCCGGCGGCGCACTACGCCATCGGCGGCGTCCTGACCGACATCGCCGGCCGCACCACCCTTCCCGGCCTGCTCGCGGTCGGCGAGTGCGCGGCGACCGGCGCGCACGGCGCCAACCGCCTCGCCTCGAACGGCCTCCTCGAGGCGGCCGTGCTGGCGGCCGGCGCTGCGGACGCCCTGGCGGGCGACCTCGGGGAGTGGCCGGAGGGGCCGACGGCCGCGCCCGCACCGCCTCCGGCGCAGGCCGGCGGGGGGCCGGAGGCGCGCGCCGCCCTGCAGGCGGCGATGTGGGCCGGCTGCGGCGTGGAGCGCGACGCCGAGGGCATCGCGGCCGCCGCGCGGGCGCTGGGCGCCCTCCCCGAGGGCACCGACGCCGGCACCGACAACCTCCTGCTGGTCGCGCGTCTCACGGCCGCGGCCGCCGGCCTGCGCGCCGAGAGCCGCGGCGTCCACTTCCGCCGCGACCACCCGCGCCCCGACCCGGCTCAGGCCCGGCGCATCGCCTGGGTCGGCGGAGCCCCCTTCCACGTGCCCGTCACCCGAGCCCGGCGGCGCCGGGCCCTGGCCATGGAGGCCGCATGACGACCACCGCGCCGGCCTGCGCCCTCCCAGTCGACGGCGTCCCGCTCGCCGAGCTCCGCGAGCGCGCCTGGGCGGCGCGCGACGCGCTGGGCTCGCGAGCCGTGATCCTCGGCCACCACTACCAGAAGGACGAGGTCATCGAGCTCGCCGACGTGACCGGCGACTCGTTCCTGCTCGCCCGCCGCGGCGCGGCGGCCACCGAGGCGGAGCTGATCGTCTTCCTGGGCGTCTACTTCATGGCCGAGGCCGCCGACGTCCTGAAGTCGCCGGGCCAGACCGTCGTGCTCCCCGACCTCGGCGCCGGCTGCCACCTGGCCGAGTGCGCCGACATCTTCACCGTGCGCGACGCCTGGGACCAGATGACGGCCGCGCTGCCCGGGAGGCGCGTCATCCCCCTCACCTACATGAACTCGGGCGCCGACCTGAAGGCGTTCGTGGGCGAGCACGGCGGGGCCGTCTGCACGTCCGGCAACGCCGAGCGGGCCTTCCGCTGGGCGCTCTCGGAGGGCGACGCCGTCTTCTTCTTCCCGGACGAGCACCTGGGCCGCAACACGGCCTGCCGCCTCGGGATGGCCCCGGGCGAGCCGCTCGTGTGGAACCCGCGCCTCGCCGCCCTCGGCGGGCTGTCGCAGGAGACCCTCGCCGCCTCGCGGGCGATCCTCTGGAAGGGGTTCTGCAACGTGCACACGGCCTTCACCGCCCGCCAGGTGGCCGAGGCGCGCGCCGCCGACCCCGGCGTGCGGGTGATCGTGCACCCCGAGTGCCCGCGGCCGGTGGTCGAGGCGGCCGACGAGGACGGCAGCACCGAGTACATCATCCGCCGCTGCGCGGAGCTGCCCGCCGGCTCGTCGATCGTCGTGGGCACCGACTGGAACCTGGTCAACCGCCTGCGGCAGCGGCACCCCGACAAGCGGATCTCCTGCCTGCGCGAGGACATCTGCCCCTGCGTGACGATGAACCGGATCGACCTGCCCAAGCTCACCTGGTGCCTCGAGTCCCTGGCGGCCGGCGAGATCGTGAACATCGTGGCCGTGGACGAGGAGATGGCGCGCCTCGGCCGGCTGGCGCTCGACCGGATGCTCGCCCTGGCGTGAGATGACCACCGCGGAGCTGGTGGCCGCCGCGCTCGCCGAGGACCTGGGCGAGGGCGGCGACATCACCTCGGCCCTGCTGGTCCCCGCCGACGCGCGCCTGCGGGCCGCGGCTCGCCTCGCGGGCCGAGGGGGTCCTCGCCGGGCGCGCCGCCGGGGAGGAGGTGCTGCGCCAGACCGGCGTCGGCGGGGCGCTGGCTGCTCGACGACGGGGCGCGCCTCGCGCCCGGGACCGTCATCGCGGAGATCGAGGGCCGCGCGCGGGCCGTGCTCGGCGCCGAGCGGACCCTCCTGAACCTCCTCTGCCACCTGTCGGGCGTGGCGACGACCTGACGGCCGCCTACGTCGGCGCCGCGGCGCCGGCCGCCGTCCTCGACACGCGCAAGACGATCGCCGGGCATGCGCGCGCTCGAGAAGGCCGCGGTGGTGGCCGGCGGCGGCGCGAACCACCGCATGGGGCTCTTCGACCGGGTGCTCGTGAAGGACAACCACCTTGCGATCGCCGGCGCGGGGCTCGCCGAGGCGGTCGCCCGGGCGCGCCGCGAGCTGCCCGGGGTGCTCGTGGAGGTGGAGGCCGACGACCTGGACGGCGTGCGGAGCGGCGCTCGACGCCGGCGCCGACTGGATCCTGCTCGACAACATGACGCCCGCCGAGCTGCGCGAGGCCGTCGCCCTGGTCGGCGGGCGCGCCCGCACCGAGGCGAGCGGCGGCATGACCCTCGAGGGCGCCCGCGCCGCCGGCCGTGCGGGCGTCGACGCCGTCTCGGTGGGCGCCCTCACCCACTCGGCGCCGGCCCTCGACCTGGGCCTGGACGCCGCCTGACGTGGGCCGTCGCCCGACGCCTACTCGGGCAGGTCCGTGCGCAGCTGGCGGGCCTCGTGGAGGTAGACGTGGCGGATGGGGCGGTCCGCGGGGGCGTAGCAGTGGACCATCACCCGGATGCACCTCGCCAGGGCGCCGACGACCGGGATCTCGCGGGTGCAGAGCAGCGGGACGGCGCTGAGGCCGATCTCGCGTGCCCCGGCGGCCGGGAAGTCGGCGTTCAGGTCGGCGGTCGCGGTGAAGATGATCGAGACCAGGTCGTCGGCGGTGAGCTCGTTGCGCGCCAGCACCTCGCCGAGCAGCTCGGCGGTGCCCTCGCGGATCGCCTCGCTGGTGTCCTCCGCCACCGAGGTCGCGCCCCGGACGGCTCTCAGCACCCGGCCGCTCAGCGCTCGAGCCCCACCAACGCGCCGAGGCGCGTCCACTCGGCCCGGGTGATGGGGCGCCACCGGCCGGGGGCGAGCCGCCCGAGGCCGATCCCGCCGTAGCGGGAGCGGTGCAGGCGCAGCACTCGGTGCCCGACGGCCTCGCCCATCCGGCGCACCTGCCGGTTGCGGCCCTCGGTGATCTCGATCTCGAGCCACGTCCCGCCCTGGGCGAGGCGGTCCAGGGCCCGGACGCGGGCGGGGGCGGTCATCCCGTCCTCGAGCTCGACGCCCCGGCGCAGGCGGCGGATCGTCGCCGCGGAGACCCGGCCCTGGAGCAGCGCCTCGTAGGTCTTGGGCGCCGAGGACGACGGGTGCATCAGGCGCGCCGCCAGCTCGCCGTCGTTCGTGACCAGGAGGGCCCCCGTGGTGTCGAGGTCCAGGCGGCCGACCGGGTAGACGCGCACGTCGCGGGGCAGGCCCTCGAGGACCGTCGGCCGCCCCTGCGGATCGCTGGCCGTCGAGACCACGCCGGCGGGCTTGTGCAGGAGGTAGGCGCGCAGCTGCTCGGGGTCGCGGACCGGCCGCCCGTCCACCTCGAGGAGGTCGCCGGGGCCGACGAGCTGTCCGACCGCCGCCGGCTCGCCGTTGACCGACACCCGCCCCTCCGCGACCAGCCCCTCGGCCGCGCGGCGGCTCGCGACGCCGGCGAGGGCGAGCGCCCGGTGGACGCGCATCCGCTCACTCGCCATCGCCGCCCGCGCCGGCCCCCGCGTCGTCCGCGAGGTGCCCCGCCTCGACCAGCTGCCGCCGCACCCGCTCGGCCTCGGGCCCGCTGAGCTCGAAGCGCTCGAGCGGCGGGACGTCGCCGGGCCCGCGCAGGTTGAACCGCGTCTGGAACAGGCGGGTGGTGCGGTACCGCATCGCCCCGCCCTCGGACGGCCGGCCGGCCTCCTCCAGCAGCCCGCGCTCGACGAGCGACGCCACCGTCGAGTCGGCCGCGACGCCGCGCAGGCGGCTGATCTGGGGCCGGCTGATCGGCTCCAGGTACGCCACGACGGCGAGCGTCTCGAGGCCGGCCGGGGTGATGCGGTCCTCCGGCGGGCGCTCGCGCAGGCGGTCGCAGACCTCGGCGAGGTCGGCCCGGGTGCGCAGGGCGAAGCCGCCCGCCACCTCGGCGACCTCGAGGCCGCCCTCGGGGCCGTGGCGCTCGGAGAGCTCGGCCACTGCCCCCTGCACGCGGCCCGGGGGCTCCTCGGTGAGGTCGCAGAGCGCCACCAGGGACAGCGGCTCGGGGCTCAGGAACAGCAGGGCCTCGATCTGGCGCGCCAGCCCGGTCACCGCCGGCTCCCGGTGATCGCGATGTCGCCGAAGGGCTCGGCCTGGGCGATCGTGACGTCGCCGCGCCGCGCCAGCTCGAGCGTCGCGATCAGGGTCACGGCCTCCTCCAACGGGCCCGCCCCCGCGGTGAGGGCGTCGAAGCTCACCGAGCGGGCGCGGGCGAGCGCCGCCTGCAGGCGGCCGATGGCCTCGGGGACGCTCACGCGGCTGGTGAGGTGCTCCAGGGACGGCGCGGGCGGGGCGGCGAGGAGCGCCCGCATCGCCGCGCGCAGCCGCTCGGGATCCTCGCTCGGCGGCGGCGGCGCCGGGCCCACCAGCGGGACGCGCCGGTAGCGCGGGCCGGCGGAGTCCCTCCCGCGCTCGGCCAGCCAGGCCGCGGCCCGCGGGAAGGGCGCGTAGGCGATGAGGCGGGACGCCAGGCGCTCGCGGGCCTCCAGCGCGTCCAGGTCGGGCTCCTCGTCGACCGGCTCGCCGAGGAGCCGCCGCGCCTTCAGCTCGGTCATGGCGGCCAGCAGGACGATCAGCTCGCCCGCGGTCTCGACGTCCCAGCGCTCGCGGGCCCGCTCGCCGAGCGCCGCGGTCACGACCTCGACCAGCGGCAGCTCCAGGAGGTTGACCTCGTCGCGCAGCACCAGGGTGAGCAGCAGGTCGAACGGCCCCTCGAAGAGGTCCAGCTCCACCGGCTGCTGGAGGGCGTCGGGCGCGGCCATGGGGTCGGGGCCAGCATACCCGGCACCCCCGCCGTCCCCGGAGCCGGCGCCGGGGCGACGCCCGCGGCGAAATGGGGCGTTCGCCCGATGGCGGGGGGAACGCGCGGCCGTAGCGTCGCGGGTGACCGGACGGGCTCGCCGTCCGCCACCAGGAGGAGCCGCATGTCCCGCGCCGCCGTCGAGGCGGACATCCGCGAGACCCTCGGCCTCGTGCCGAGCTTCTTCGCGGAGGTCCCGGACACCCTGATCGGGAGCGAGTGGGAGAGCTTCAAGGCCCTCGAGCTCTCCGAGACCGCCATCCCCAACAAGTACAAGGAGCTCATCGGGCTCGCCGTGTCGGGCGCCACCCGCTGCCGCTACTGCGCCTTCTTCCACGCCGAGACGGCGCGCCTGTTCGGCGCCACCGACGAGGAGATCGCCGAGGCCGCGCTCATGGCCAAGCACACGATGGGCTGGAGCACCTACCTCAACACCCTGCTGGTGGACGAGGAGACGTTCCGGGCCGAGTTCGAGCAGATCGCCGCCTACGTGCGCTCGCAGGCCGCAGCGCCCGCCCCCGCCTGACCACGGCGGTGCGCATCACACGCACGCGGGCGAACGTCGTCACGCTCGTCGCCACCTCCCAGGAGCTCTCGGCGCTGGCCGCGGGGGCGCGCATGGCCCTCTCGCTGATGCGCGCCGACCCGCAGGCCCCCGCCGAGGCCCGGGAGATGCTCGAGCGCGTCCTCGCCGACTACGACGCCGGCCTCGCCCGCGCCGACCACGGAGGAGTCCCGTGCACGTCCTGATCATCAACTTCCGCCTGGCCGACATGGACGAGGAGGGCTACCGCGCGGCCTGCGCCGAGATGGCGCCGGCGTTCGCGGAGCTCCCGGGCCTGATGGCCAAGGTCTGGCTGGCCCCGCACGAGGGCACCTACGGCGGCGTCTACCTCTTCCGCGACCGCGAGTCGATGGAGGGCTACCTCGCGTCGGAGCTGTTCGCCACGGTCGCGGCCTTCCCGCACTTCACGGACATCGTCGCCAGGGACTTCGGCGTCTACGAGGACCTCACCCGGGTCACCCAGCCCGGCGTCGACGTGATGGCCGCGGCCGTGGCCCGGTAGCCGCGACCCAGGGGCTCGATCCGCCGATGCGAGGACTCGCTCGTGCTGGCGGTCGAGGGCAGCCCCGTTTCCTCGGCGACCGGGATCGGGCGTTCGGCGCCCTGACCTTCTGATGGACATCAACGCCCGGCTTGCCAGGGTTTCTCGCCGTGGTGTATGGAAGTCGAAAGACGCCTGAAGGGGGAAGGAGCGTCGATGGCCAGCGAGCAGCTGCGAAAGAGGGCCTTCAACGAGACCACCCAGGGGTTCGTCGATACGGGCCACTCCCCGCATTACACCGAACTCGGGTCGGCTCTCGGGGTCACGCCGGACGAGGCGTGCGAGGCACAGCACGAGGCGGCGGAGCACTCGCTCGCCTGCTGGTTCGCGCCGGAGACAGACTACGTCTCCTCGTGGGCGCCGTTCTCGAACATCCCCAACCACCACCGCATCACCGTCGGCGGCGAGCAGAAGTGGTTCGGCCAGTGCGGCGTCGAGGTGCTCGCCGCGCCACGGATGTTCCCGGGCCAAGAGGTCCTGATCGAGAGCCGCTGCCCCACGACCGGCACGGCCATCACGGTCCGCATCAAGGACGGCGAGATCCTCGAGCTCGACCCGCCGACGGCCGTGGTGCTCATCAACCACCCGTTCGACCGGATCACGACCCCCTTCAGCGAGGGCGAGGTCTCCCTCGCCTACGCCTGCAACGAAATGAACATGTTCCGCTCGGACGCCGACGCGAGGGATTGGAGCCGCTTCGACTCCGAGCTGGGCCAACTTCTCCCCGTGGAGGCCATCGTCGCCATGTCGGCCCACCCCTTGTTCTCCGAGCGGCGGAGGGCCGACTACTACCCGCGGCAGGAAGCGCTGTTCAAGGATCTCATGGCGTCCATGCAGGAGTAGTCGCGAACGGGCCGGCGTGCTCGCCGTCCCCCGACCCGTTCGCGCCACCGAGAGGAATCCGGGGGGCGTTGGATGAGAGAGGACTGGAAAGGGCTGGCCGATGGCCTTCGGCGGGCCCTGGCCACGCGCGTTCCCCCCATCGCGATCACCTTCCATGACACCGTCCCGGCCGTCGAGCGCTACGAGGCGCCCATGCCGCCGCCGGCGCCCGACGGGCGCACGGGACGCGTCTCGGCCGGGTGCGTGTTCTGGATGAGGTGCACGGAGAGGACGTTCACGACCCTCCCGGAGGACCACGGCAACTGCAGCGTCGGCTCGCTGACGCACGGGATGAAGTCCCTGGACGACGTCGCGGGGAACGCTGACGTTGCAGCCCTGCTCAAGAGCGGCTGGGTGACGATGGACGTCGTGCGGGAGATCCCCGTCGTGCGCACAAGGCCTGCGGCCGTGACCTATGGCCCGCTCGCCGAGACGCCACACGATCCGGACGTGATCCTGCTCCGCCTGACGGCACGCCAGCTGATGGTCTTGTCCGACGCCATCCCCGGGCTCCGGGTGGAGGGCAAGCCGCAATGCCACATCATCGCGGTCGCCAAGGAGCGCGGCGAGGCGGCGGCAAGCGTCGGCTGTCAGCTCTCCCGGGTGCGGACCGGGATGGCGAACGACGAGATGACCTGCGCTCTGCCCGCCGCCCGGCTCGCCGACGTCGTGGCCCGGCTCGAGCGGACGGCGGCGGCGGACCGGACCGTCGCGGCCTACGCGGCCGACGACGCGCGACGGTTCTCCGGCTGAGCAAGACCGGTGCACGGTCCGATTCCGGAGCCGATCATGCCGCGGTAGACGGCGTCGACCTCCTCCTGCGGCGCGTCGAGGAGGCGGTTCATCGCGTGACGGGGCATTCGGGGTCGTCCGTGGCGAGGCTCGCCCATTGCTGCGTGGCTCCCGGCCGGCGGGTCACCTCGGCCATCTGCCTCAGGCGTGCGTCGCGCACCTCGGGCTATGGGTCGTTCGGGTGGACTCCCGGCTTCTCCCAGGCGCGCTCACGGTTGACGTCCGGGTTCGCGTAGGTGCGCGCGGCAGGGAGGGCCGAGTCGGCCTCAACCTCGGTTGCAAGCGACGTGACCTTATCGGCCGCGCTGGGATCCGAGGAGTCTCCGCAACCGGCGAGGACGCCAGCCGAGAGAAGCATGCCGGCGACGACGATGGCTCCGAAACGGCCGCACCGGCGAATCAGACGGGCGCGTGGAGTCGAAACGGCGGTCATGGCTGCTCCTGTCGTTGCGTCGCGCACCTCGGGTGCAGCACCTTGGAGACGTCGGCGAGCTCGACGTGCGGCGGCCCCTCGACCCGGTACGCGTCCGGGATGGTGCGCGCAAGCTCGGACTCACGGAACCCCTGGAAGGACTCCCTCGAGGCCCAGAGATAGACGCCTCCGTGCTCGCCGGTCTCGGGAAACCGCAGGTAGTACTTCTGCAAGAGCCCTGGGACCGCCAGGTACTCCGTAGCCCTCGATTCCACCGTCGCGAGGACGTCCTCGTCGGTGAGGCGGGACCTGTAACGAACGATCTGCACGAGCACCTCGACCACCTCCTGTCGCGCGGGATGTCGCGGAACGCATCCGATCCGCCCCCCGAGCATCCCGGGCTCGCGCCGATGAGACGTCGGCAGAAACCCCTAGTCGGTGGCGAAATCTCGTTCGAGGTTGCGCGCCGCGTAGGCGGCGGCTTCGGCACGGCTTCTCAGCTCGAGCTTCGAGAGCACTCGCGCCACGTGGTGCTCGACGGTCTTGCGGGTCACGAAGAGGCGTTCCGCCATCTCCCGGTTGGACAGCCCCTCGCCGATGAGCCTCAGCACCTCGAGCTCGCGCGGTGTAAGTACCGTCGGCCCGCCGACGCTTCGTCGCCCGGAGCGACTCGCCGTCACCCCCAGCGAGCGCAGGAGCGACGCCGCCGCGTTCGCATGATGGGCGGCGCCCGAGATCCTCGAAGGCGGCGAGAGCGCTGCGGGCCTCCGCGATGGCGGCGTCGCGGTCGGCATCGCCGAGCATGGCCGCGAGGAGGAGGCGGGTGCGACCCGCCTCGAGCGGCATCTCGAGCCGGCAGAACGCGGCGAGGGCGCTCTCCAGGTGAAGCTTCGCGGCCACGGCATCTCCGGCCGCGGTGAGCACGCGTCCAAGGGCACGCTCGCCCCGGGCGACGACCGCGTCGCAACCGAGGCCGGCGCCCAGCTCGGCGAGCCGGTTGGCTCTCGCGGCGGCCGCGTCGGTCGCGCCCTGGGCGACCTCGGCCTCGACCAGCAGCTCCAGCGGCGCGGCGCTCTCGAGGCTCCGCTCCTCGAGGCCGCTCGCGCGTCGGCGCAGAATCGCCGCGGCCTGCCCCGGCTCGCCCCGCGCGAGGTGGATCGCTCCGATCGCGACGGCGGCGGCGGGGTGGTCCTCGAAGCCCTCGACCAGGCGCTCCGCCTCCTCGATGCGCCCCTGGGCCAGGCGCAGCTCGGCGAGCTTGGCCAGGGCCTCGCCGCGGAATGTGCGCTGGGCGGGCGTTGACATCCTCAGGGCGGTCATGAGCTCCTCCTCGGCCTGCGCCCAGCGGCCCGTGGAGAACAAGACCCCTCCGTAGAGGGTGCGGCAGACCGTGTAGAGGAAGGGGCATCCGTAGCGCCCGGTGAAATCGTCGGCGGCGCGGATCCACTCGCCTGCCCGCTCGTACTCGGCGGCGCGGCTGCACGAGATCATCATCTGGCAGCTCGTGAACACCACCGTGTTCAGGCTGCCGCCCTCGCCGCCGAGTGAGCCGGCCATCGCCTCGTCCAGCAGCTCGATCCCCTCCGCGACCCTGCCCATCGTGACGAGCGAGGAGCCGATCTGGCTGAGGGCGCACAGCTCCAGGTCGGCGTCGGTGAACCTGCGAGCGCTCTCGAGCGCCTCTCCGGCCAGTTGCTCGGCCTCGGCCGGGTCAGCGCTCCCACCGGCCCGGATCAGCGCGACCCAGCCGGCGAGTGGCGCGAGCTCGAACTCGTTGACCAGGCGCGCCGCGCGCGCCAGCCACCCGGCCGAGGCGGCGCGGTTGCCGAGGTTCGCGCGGTAGGTGAGGCTGAGCCGAACCGCGACGGCCGCCGCCTGAGCGGGATCGTTCCCGCGCCGAAACTCCGCGTAGGCGCTCTCCCGATAGCGGACGGATTCCGCCACGTCTCCCAGCCACCAGACCGCCTCACCCAGCCCCAGCAGCGCCTCCCCCGTCGGGGCCCGCTCGACCGCCGCCTCGAACGCCGACTTGGCCGCTGACCACTCTCCCGCCTCCAGCGCGGCCCGGCCGGCTTCCAGAGAGGGCTCGGCGTCGCTGCGCCACCTGGCGATCATAGGCCCCTGCACCGGGACCCAGCGCCCGGGTGACGCCAATCAGCCGGCGAGATCACCGACAGCTTGAGCCGGAAGCGCGGCGCACGGCCTCGGCGTGGTGCTGTGGAGGAGCGGCGCGCTCCCGGCTCTCGGTAGAGGCGCTGGGGGAGGGCTGCTTTCGCCTCCCCGCGCACGGCGGTACCGATCGGGTTGCGCACGACGGTGAGGCGATTGCTTCGCGGTCCACGGCCGGGGGCTTTGTAGAGAGGGGCCGCCTCCCTTGGCGAAGGGCGACCCGCACCGGCGACCCTGGCCGTCCTCGCCGCGGGGAACCGCACGAGCACGGCCTTCAGTTCTGTGCCGGCAGGCGGGGCACAGTCCCTTTCGGCTCTATCGGGTTCGCTCTCTGTCCCAGACGAGTCACGCCCTCCTCACCCTTCAGACGGCGCGAGGATGCTCCCGAGCGGGTCCGCTCCTAGCACTGCTCGCCCTCCGCGGTGAAGGCGCCCGTCACGCCCTCCTGCTCGGGCACTTCCTTGCCGTACCGCCTTGGGCGACCGGGGGCAGGTGGGCGCGCCATGAGCGATGCGGTGATGCGCTGCCATCGGTCGCCGCGGGACCCTCAGCTCGCGCCATCCTCACCGGGGGGGGGTTGACGCGCCTCGCTCGCGAGCTGGCCCCACTGGCCCTGCTCGCGGCGCAAGATCCCCTCGACGCTCGCGACGTACTCGCCAATCCTCTCCTGCTCCGCAAACCCCGACCCGGGCGCCGTGTGAGGCTGGTTGACGCGCAGCCCCCGGGAGCGAGCCGACGGCGTCGTCGTAGAGCTTGGCGACCCGGTGGTATCCATGAAGCGCGACGTATGCCGCCAGCGCGGTGGACAGCGCCGGGAACAGCGTGGCGAGGACGGCCCACAGCGTGCGCTGGCCGGCGGCGTCGGCGGCGGCGAGGGCACTCGACGTCGTGGTGAGGATCAGCAGGATGCCGGTGAGCGTGATCGCCTGCGCGCGGGCGCGGGTGAACTCGTCGAGTCGGGCCGTGTACCAGCGAAGCTGATCGTCGGCGCGCCAGCGTCCGTACAGCGCGAGGAACTGACGCTGCCGCTCGTCGCTCACGACGCTGGGTCGGTCTCGATCTGCACGACCCGGCGGCGCAGGGCGTGCTCCGCGTCCCCGTCGGTCTCGTAGTCGCCGGACCGCCCCAGGTAGAGGAAGTACTCGCTCTTGAGCCGCTCCGCCTTGAGGCGGCTGCCCATGTAGCGCTCGCGCGCGTTCAGCTCACGGGCGCGGAGCGCGACGGCCGAGACGAGCCCCCCGAGCACCGCCTCGACGATCCCGGGCCAGGCCTGGCCGGTCAGCGCGGTCTGTACCACGCCGAGGACCGTCAGCGTCACCCCGCCCACAATGAGCAGGAGCTGCTCCATCCAGAACTGGTTCTGGGCGCGACGCGCCTCGAGCTCCACGCTCTCGTAGACGGGCATGAGCTCGCGATCGAGGAAACGGAAGTCGTCCGCCAAGGCCGGATGAGCCTGCCGGGCCGGGCCCGGGAGGATCGGCTCGACCCGCCGCGGAACGCGCAGACGCGGGAGGCGCGCGACGAGGGCCGGCCGGCCCCACGGGGGACGGGCAGCCACGCGCTTCCGCACCGCGCGGGCGAGCCCATCGGGCTCGCCGTCGAGCGCGACCACGTTGACCTTGCGGTCGCGGATCAGCTCCGCGAGCTCCGGCGGGGCAGGCGGGGCGGCCGGGTCACCCTCGGCCCACGCGCACAGCTCGTCGGCGAAGCGCCCGGAGCCCCTGAGGACGATCAGCGGGCGGCCGGCTTGGGCATGGCCAAGGGCCTCGACGCGGGTGACGTCGCCGCCGCCCGCGATGACGGCAACACTCGGGGTCTCCCGGTCGAGTGCACCCAGGAGCGCCAGGAGCGCCGGTGTCTCGTCTCCCCACTCCTCCCCGTCGGCGAGGACGAAGTGCGTGTGATGCGGCTCGAGCGGGACACGGTCGTTTTTCCTCGCCCTCGACGGCGGGCTCGCGGCCAGCGGGACGACGAGGCTCGCGACCGCGACCCCCACGCATGCCGGCGGCGGCTTGCTCCGCAAGCCCCTCGCCGAGGAGGGTGAAAACTCCCGCGTCCGTCCCGCCCGTCACGAGGATCAGCGCATCCGCTCGGGCGACGTCGGCGAGAGCCCCCCCGAGGGCGAGGGACAGGCGCTCCCTCAGCTGGCCCTCGACCTCCTCGGTGCCGCCGTTGAGCACGACCACGCCCCGTGCCGGAGGCAGGTCCAGCGCCGCCACCAGGTCCTCACCGCTCGTCGTGCGGCTCGCGGCCACTGCGAGCGCCTCGCGGCCGTCGGCCAGGACGATGCGCTGTGGGGCGGGGCGGTTTGTCATCTCCGGTCGTCTGGCCAGCCAGCGTATAAGCGGGACGAGCCGCGGTCGATCCCCAGCAGCTACGCGCCGGCACGGCCAGAGGGAAGTTCTACGGCGTGATGACGAGGCAAGGGCCGACCGGGCCCTTGACGACAAGGTGGCGGCTTTGACCGTCGGGGAGGTGATCGTGCGGCCCTCGATGTGGAGGGCCTGGTCGGCCGACCAATCGAGGTAGTCGGCGGCGAACGCGACCTCGGCGCCCGACTCGGCGAGTGGCTTTCCCATCTCACGCGTGAGCGTCAGCGCCAGGGCCTCGATCTCCTGGCGCAGGCCCTCGGCGGCCGGGCGCAGAATGCGCGACCGCTCGCGGCGCGCCGGCGGCCCAGCCGGCCTGGGCGGCGACGGCGGACTCGAGGGCGGCCACGCAGTCCTGGGGCGAGGCGTCGGCCAGATGAGCGATGACCTCGCCCGTGGCCGGGTCCTCGACGGCGAGCGGGCGGGCCCGGCGGCCTGGACGAGCCGGCCGCCGATCAGCGGGCCCTTCGGGATGAACTCGACGCCTCCCCTCGGTACACGCCAGCGTCCGACCGGCCTCGTCGGGCCAGAGGAAGAGTGTCGGCCGTGGACGGGAGGGTGTGCCGTGGATGGTCCGGCGGGAGTGCCGTCGTGGTCATTCGACCTCCTCGAACTCCAGGTGCCAACCGTCTCGGACGGGATCTTGCGAGCCGTTGCGCGACGCAAGCGTGGTGACGCCGTCCGTGTTCGACGGCACGGCCGGCCCGATCATGCCGGCCATCAAGAGTGCCGCGGCGATCTCCTGATCGCGGAGGATTGGATGTGGGCTCGGTTGCTGCATCCTTGGATCTCCTTGCATCGGTTGCCTTGCCGGCTCAGGATCCTCTGGAGGCGTCACGGCTGACTCACACCGGAGTCACACAGGAGAATCGCCGAGTACAACTCCCCACGGCGACGTCCTCCTCGTCCAACAACATCCTCCTCTCGCGCTCCCTATTGACTCGGGCGCCGGATCTCATGGAGGGTTGCGGTCGAGCGAGGAAGCGCACTTGGGCCTGGGGGGAGCCAGATGAAGCGGATCCTCGTGCAGGCAGTCACCAGCATCCGCTCGAGCCGGGCCACGAGGGCGCCACTGGGGCACCGGGGAAGCGGCCCTGGTCGCCACGATCCAGTCGTCGCTCGTGCGCCTGCTCGACGGCGACCCGCGTTTCGAGGCCGTGGCGGTGCCGGGCCAGATCCCGCCTGGGCTCGATGTTGACGCGGCGATCTTTCTGCACGCCGATGGGGCGGCGAGCCCGCAGGCCCGGGGCTACTGCTTCGGCTACCGCTCTTTGCCGTCAACAAGCGCCTGGCCGACCTGATCGCCGCGGAGGTCGAGGTCCTCCCGGGCCACCCGCCGCGCCGGACCGACAACTACACGGTCAACCTCGCCAGGTACTACGGCTTTCGCCGGGTCGTCACCGACGGCCCGGAGGTCGTGGTGGAGCACGGATTCGTGACCAACCCGGCCGAGCACGCCTGGCTCCGTGGAACGTCTCACCGCTGGCCGCCGCCGAGTACGCGGCGCTCTGCCGCTTCTTCGGCCTCCAGCCCCGGCGGACGGCGGCATCCCCCAGTCCGTCCGTGACGGTCCGCAGCCGCCTGCTCGCCCCGCCGCGCGGAGCCTGGCGCAGGTCGGCCGCCATCTCACGTCGCGTCCGACCGGGGTCTACACCGCGGCCGAGGTGCGCCGGATCGCGCGCCGCTACTTCGACACCGCCGCGCCGGTCGAGTCGACCCCCTTCTGGCCGTGGCCCAGATGGCCCTCGAGACCGGGAACCTCACCTCCCATTGGTCGCAGCCCCCGCGCAGGAACCCGGCGGGGATCGGGGTCACGGGCCAGCCCGGGGCCGGGGCTGTCCTTTCCCGACTGGCGCTCGGCCGTGCGCGCTCACGTCGGTCGCCTGCTGGCCTACGTGCTTCCGATCGGCAAGGAGGACGTCGCTCAGCGGCCCCTGATTGAGGAGGCGCTGGGCTGGCGGCCGCTGCCCGACAGGTATCGCGGCATCGCCCCGAACCTGCGGGGCCTCGCCGGGACGTGGGCTGTTGACCCCGAGTACGCGGGCAAGATCAGGCGTATCGCCAAAGCGATCCAGGAGGCCGACTGATGCCGACCCTCACAGAGCTGGCGCTCGACCGTGCCGAGTCGCAGATCGGCACGGGCGAGGCCCCGCCGGGCTCGAACCGGGGGCGCCCGGATACAGGCGTACCAGGCCTCGACAACCCTCGGGGGCACCGGTTGGCCGTGGTGCGCGGCGTTCGTCTGCTGGGTGTGGCAGGAGGCCGGCTTTATCCCGACCTCGTCCGTCGGGTCGCGTCTCCCTCCACGGCCGTGATGTGCTCGATGGCGCGCAGCGAGGGGCTCACGTGTACGCCGAGGGCCGGTGCGGCGCTCGTATGGTGCGGCAAGCACGTCGAGCTGCTCCACACGCCGCTCGGGGGGTCGACCTGGCGCTGCATCGGCGGGAATACGGCGGACGGGGTTCGCTGGACGACGCGCAGCGTCTCGGGGGCCGCTCATCTTCGCCCCGCCCGGGCTCACCGACATCGCCGTCCCGCGCAAGCCCGCCTTCCAGACCTGGTACTACCTGGAGGACCCGGACGCGGACTACGAGGTCAACGGACCGTGGAAGAAGCGGGCCTCGGCGCAGGAGGTCTACGACGGGCTGAAGCCCGCGGTCAAGCGCGTGACGAAGGTCGTCCGGACCGGGAAGGGGGTCTTCGCTCTGCGTGTCGGCGAGCCGGGCAACTACGGGCCCTGGCGCGGCCTGGAGGCGAAGAAGCACCGGGCGCGCGCCGCCAAGATCCTCGAGAAGCGCCTCCGCAGCGAGCTGCGGCCGTGGTCGCAGAAACGGCGCGTCGCGCCGGCGGGCCGGGCCGAGGCGCTTGGCAAGACGACCTAGGGGGTGACGGCCAGTGCCGAAGAGCCGCATCGAGGACATCCCGGCCAAGGACGCGGACGCCGACGACCGGACGGGCGCGGAGGTACCCGACGAGATCCGGGAGACGGCCGAGCCGCCCCCCGAGCGGCAGGACCTCTCGCAGGAGGAGCTGCGCAAGCTGGAAGAGAAGGCATGAGGCCCAGGCCCTGGGGGCGCCCGGGCGAGCGAGCGCTCTCGCGACGCCGAGAGGGTGTGTCCCGCGCGCCCTGCAACACGGGAGCGCGCGCCGGAGCGAAGACGCGGGGTGGTGAATCCCCCTTGATCACGAGGATCTGAGGCTGCGCCGGACCCGCCTCACACGCGGGAGGTCGCTGGTTCAATCCCACTACTGCCGATGCTGCAAAATCGTTAGCAAGCGGGTCTCGGGATTGAGTTGCCGATCACCAGAGGGGCCAGTGGGTGTACGGCTGCAGAGAAGGTCGCCCTGTGGACGCCGGCGCGCACCGTGAGGGAGCGTCAGGGCGAAGGCCTTGCGGTGGATGCCCAGGTCGGCGGCCACGTGGCGATCGGACGGCCCGAGGCAAAGACCTCGTGCACCGCCCGCTCCCTCAGCTCATCGGGTACTTCCTCGCGACTGACATGGGGCTGGATCCCCCTTGTCCTCCTGGTTCACCCAGAGATCTGCCCGCTCCGGTCGGGGCCCCGGAGGTGGCTTACGAAGCTAGCCTGTGCGTTGGAGATGAAGTCAGCCACGCGGCGGCCTGCGGGGCACCAGCCTAAGACGACGGTCCTGCGGGCCACGATCCCGCCGCGCTGGCCGTGATGACGACGGTGGCGCGCACGGCCGTGCCGCGCCTCAGGGCCCGGGCGATCGCAACCCGCTTGCGGCGCGGGACCTGAAGGGCCAAGCGGACGCGCTGACCGGCGCGCAGCCGGTGTGTCGCGCGGCCGAGGACGATCCGGCCCGCGACCGCGGTCCCAGCGAGATCCGGCCCGAGGCCGTCAGCCTGCAGGCCACCGCGCAGCGCGCCGAGATGACGATGCCGCGCCGCAGCGAGAGCGCCTACGACGCGGGGCGGTGACCGTCAGCCCAGGCCCGCGCGCCCGACCGGTTGTCCCCCCTCCCCCGCCGGAGCCGCCCCCGCCGCCGCCCGGACCGCCGACGAGGGAGGTGTTGCGGGCGACGATCGCCGACGAGAGTGCGCTGTCGGCGAAGAGCAGGTCGGGGCGGCCGTCGCGGTCGATGTCGGCGACCGCGATCGAGCGCACGTCGTTGCCGTCCTGGTCGTCCTGGCCGGGGGCGGCTCGGTCGAGGTGTCGATGGTCGCGCCCACAGTGAAGGTGCCGTTGCCGACGCCCTCGAGCACGGTCGCACGCGTGTGCAGGTCGGTGGGATTGGGCTCCTGGTCACTCCGGCGGGCGACGACCAGGTCGAGCGTGCCGTTGAGGTCCAGGTCCGCGACGGCGAGCGCGCCGGGGTTCTCGATGACCGGCACGCGTACCCCGGGCCCGAAGGCGGCGGCGTCCGCGCCCCCCTGGCCCAGGCGGACGACGACCTCGTTCTCGGTCGGCCGCGAGACGGCGATGTCCGGCCGACCGTCCCTGTTGAAGTCGCCGGCGACGATCGAAGCGGCCGGCCCCGCCACCACGGGGGCGCCCGGCGTCAGGGAGGAACCCTTGTCCAGCACCACGACGGCCCCGCCCGGTCCGGCGACGGCGATGTCGATGAGCTGGCTGCCGCCGAAGTCCCCGAGGGCGACGTCCGTCAGATTCGTCGGGCCGAAGAGCCGCGACGCGTCGAAGGCGCCCCCGGCGGTCAGGTAGTGGACCGCCCCTCCGGACTCGCCCACGACGACGAAGCTCGGGGAGGCCGGTCCCGTCCATCTGGCCGACGGCGATCGCCTCGCGCGGGTCGGAGTCGAAGCGCTCGCCGTCGGGCGCGAAGGTCGGCGCGCCCGCCGGGCCCACCTGCACGAACCGGCGGGCGCCCTCGCCGTCGAGGCCGAGGTCCGGGTTCGGCGCGCCGACGGCCACGATGTCCGGTCGCCCATCGGCGCTGACGTCGGCGATCGCGACGTCATTGAAGCTTCCGATGTCCTGTCGTCGTAGGCAGCCGCTCCGCCGATGAGGATCGGCTGGACCGGGACCGCAGTTCCCGGCTGGGACCAGAGGGCGCCTGCGGCGGTGCCCACCATGCCGATGTCGGGGAAGCCGTCGCCCGTGACGTCCCCGGCCGCGATCGCCCGTTTCGGGAAACCGAAGTCGATGTGGTCGTTGCGGTCGGGCGCGCTGAAGGTGGACGCCCCCAAGGCGGGCCCGGCCGTCGTCGCGAGCCCGACCCACAGCACGATGCCGGCAAGGGTACGACTGGACAGGCGAGGCACCGGGACCACCCCCTCGTCGATGCCGCCTCGGCCTGGGGCCATTGAACTTCGGTTCGCGCGCGTTTGGCAAGCGGTCCGGGAAGTGGATGGGCCACCACCCGGCTTCACCAGAAGGGCGCGCGCCAGGGCCCGCCCCGGGGACGTGCCGGATCTCGATGGCCCTCTCCCGCGTTTGGGACGCATGTCGGCGCCGTGATGGCCGGGCCCGATCGGGAACGAGCGACGCCACCCCTGGCCCAGACCGCCGCAGCACACCCCGCGTTTTCAACCGCTGGCGGGGTCGGCCTCAACTGTGGATGATTGCCTTGTCCGTTGACCGGACCTCAAGGATGCTTTGGAGCGTGACGAAGTCGGTTCACGGGTTCGCATTACTCGAGCGATTCAAACCGATCCTTCGGTACGACAGCTTCGAGCCATATATCGCGACGAGCGTCGATGCGCTCTTGTGCATCGGCGATGCCGATGGGTCGAGCGGCTGCTGCGAGCTCGCGCGCGCCGGTGAGACGCTGCCCTTCGCCAGCGTCGGGCGGACGCCCGCACCAGCGGACGTCCTCGCAGTCACCAGCGCCGGGTCATACGCCGATGGCCGCAGCTGGGGGGCGGCCGATCAGCTGCGTGTCAGCGGTCGGGCTGAGGGAATGCCGGACTACCGGTACGAGGGTTCGCTCCAGCAGGAGCGTTATGGCTCGACGATCTACGGCCGCGTTGCGGTACGGCCCGACGGCTGGTGGTTGCAGTACTGGCTCTTCTACTTCTACAACGACCGGATCGACCCAAACGCCGGTCCGTTGGTTCACGAAGGCGACTGGGAAATGGTGCAGATCCGGCTTCCGCCGGACAACGCGGATCCGACGCGACCGGCACCTCGCCCCGACGCCGTCACGTTCTCGCAGCACGTGACCGGGGCGCGCCGGAGCGGGTGGCAGACCCGCCGACAAGACGACCGGCTTCTCGTCTACCCCGGCCGAGGGACGCATGCCTGCTATCCGCGCCGGACGCGTTGGGGATCGTGGGCACTGGACATACGGGACGGCGGATACGAGGTCGCTGACGCTTCTCTGGTCCTGCTCGAGGACGAATCGGCACTCGTGCAGTGGAGTGGTTTTTGGGGCGGCAACCGAACAGCCCACCGGTCTGGCGGCACGCACCGCCTGGCGGCACGCACCGCCTGGCGGCGTCCAGAGCTCTATCACGAGGAAGCCGACGGGTTGGTGCGCGGAGTCGTCCGCGCCGCTCAACGCCGGCCCGGAGCGCGATGGTCGCGCTTGGCCGCCGCCTGCGCCAAGCATGGCGCAAGCCGGCGGTCATCCGAGACGCCGCGAAGGCCCCGGCCTCGCCGGCGGAGTCCACGCCGAGTCCGGTACGCGCCGTTCGCGCCGCTCGCGTCGTCACGCGCCTGCCCTGGCCGGGCTCGCGTAGCCGCCGGAGCGTCGAAGTCAACTGGGATCCAGCACGCAAGGACCACGCCCAGCTCACCATCGCCCTCAACGACTTCGGCTGGTCACTGGCGATCGCGTATCTGATCGTCCGAATTCAGATACCCGAGGGCAGGGGTCAACGGGTCTACACCTGGAAGGTCCAGAGCGGAGAGCCCGGGGCCGGCTTCCGCTTCAACAGCTCATCCCCTGGAGTCTCGATCCAGCCAAGGAGCACAACTTCGAGGTGAGGGCCGCGCACGCGACCGCGATCGGTCAGCTCCGGATCGGGGCGGCGACGTTGGCCGCGCGAGACGATCCGATCGACGTTGAGTGACGGGGGTTCACCGCACAGGCCAGACCAGTGACCGCCGCCGCCTTGCCCCCACAACAAACATCGCCGACAATCGAAACCCAACCTTCCGCAAGCGGCGGTGAGGCCGCGTGACGCGCGAGACGACGATCGGGTCGGCGACCTGATCTTCATGAGCCACGCCAGTCTCTAACGGGTACAGGGTGGGCGGGTGACGCCGCGCACACCGGCAGGGGATCTCGTGCCCGCCATCACCGATCGCCCTCCACCGGAGGTCGCCGAGGAGCTGGCCGCGCTCGGCGGGGCGCTCGACGACGCGGTCCCGGCGAAGCGGGTCGACCGCAACCTCCTCATCGGCACCTGGAACATCCGCCACTTCGGCGACGTGACCGAGAAGTGGCGCTCCGAGCCGGGCGACCAGCCCAAGCGGGACCTCGGCGCCCTTCGCTACATCGCTGAGATCATCTCGCGCTTCGACGTGGTGGCGGTGCAGGAGGTGCGCGAGAACATCAAGTGCCTGCGCCACATGCTGCGGCTGCTCGGTGAGGACTGGGCGATGATCCTCACCGACGTGACCAAGGGCTCGGCGGGCAACGACGAGCGGCTGGCCTTCGTCTTCGACACCCGGCGGGTGAAGCCGTCGGGCCTCGCCTGCGAGCTGGTGCTGCCGGACGAGTGGGCCGAGCACGTCAGCGACGACGTCTTCGCGCGCCAGTTCGCACGCACGCCCTACGCCGTGAGCTTCAAGTCGGCCGGCCAGACCTTCATCCTGGTGACCCTCCATGTGCTGTACGGCGAGACCTCGGCCGACCGGCAGCACGAGCTGCGCTGGCTGGCCCGCTGGATGGCCGCCTGGGCCGGCCGGATCCACGAGTACCGCGAGAACCTGATCGTGCTGGGCGACTTCAACATCGACCGCAAGGACGACCCCAACTGGCAGGCCTTCACCTCGACCGGATTGCGGCCGCCAGCCGAGCTGGACGGGCTCACGCGGACGATCTTCGACGATCCGGCCGCGCCGAACCGCGCCAAGCACTTCGATCAGATCGCGTGGTTCCACGACGGGGAGGCCTCGAAGCTCGAGCTGGAGTACATGGGACGGGCCGGGCGCTTCGACTTCGTCCCGGTGGTGCTGCCCGCCATGACCAAGACCGAGCTGAGCTGGCGGCTCTCGGATCATTACCCCCTCTGGGCGGAGTTCAGGATGCGGCCGCGCTGAGCCGGCGTGGTCCGGGCGCGGCTTCCGAGAGGCAATCGTCTCGACGATCGACAGGTCCGTCGCCCTCGTTCGCGCGCGGCGCGGGCGCCCGATCGCTCGCCCCGCGTCACCCCGGCGCGGCGCGCCGGTCGGCGACCCGGATGGGATCCTCCATCGCGCGGCACCGCTCGCACGAGTAGACGCGCGCCACCCCGTCGATCCCGCCGGTGACCAGGCGCCGGCCGTCCTGGCTGAAGGCGACGGCGACGAGCCCCGCGGTCGCGCCCGTGAGCACCTCGAGGCGCCGCCCAGATCGGGCTCCCCACACTCGAGAGGTCCCGTCCTCGCTCGCCGACGCGACCATGGTGCCGTCGGGGCTGAAGCGGACGGCGACCACCGGGCCGGTGTGCCCGGTCAGGACGTGTACGAGGCGGCCGGTGTGGGCCTCCCAGATGCGCGCCGTGCCGTCCTGTCCCGCCGTCGCGACCCGCGTGCCGTCGGGGCTCAGGGCGACGTTACGGCCTGCGGCGGCACGGCGAGCACGACGGCCGGCGCCTTCCTCCTCGCGTCCCACACGCGCGCCGATCCGTCGAGGCTCGCGGTCACCGCGCGCGTCCCGTCGGCGCTGAAGCGGGCCGCCACGATGGTGTCGGAGTGCCCCTCCAGGTCGAGGAGCACCCGCCCGGTGCGGGCGTCCCACACGCGGGCGATGCCGTCCGCGCCGGCCGTGATAATGCGCTCGCCGTCCGCGTCATATTCCGCCGCCACGACCGACTGGCCGCTCGGCATGCGGAGCAGCTCGACCTGGCGACCCGACGGGACGTCCCACACCCGTGCCGTGCCGTCGAGGCCGGCGGTGACCACACGGCGGCCGTCCGGCCGGAAGCCGGCCGCGTAGACGATCCCGCGGTGACCCCTCAGGACTCCGAGAGGCGGCCCCCCCTCCGTCCGCCACAGGCGGACCGTGCCGTCCCAGCCGGCCGTCGCCGCCACGTCTCCCCGAGGGCTGAAGACCGCGCTCTGCACGGCTCCGTCGTGGCCGCCGAGGGTGGCCATCGCCCGCTCGCCACGCCACACGCGCGCGGTGCCGTCGAAGCTCGCCGTCAACACCCGCGCGCCGCCGGGGCTGAACGACACGCCCACCACCGGCGCGGTGTGTCCGGCGAGCTCGCCGCGGCTGGCGCCCCGCTGGGCGCCCCAGACGCGCACCACACCGTCGTACCCCTGTGTCGCCACCAGCGCCCCGGTCGCGCTCGACGCCGCCGCCACGATGTTGCCTCCCGTCCCGGCCAAGACGGCGCGGAGGCCTCCTGCCCGGGAGTCCCAGACGCGGGCCACCCCGTCGTCGCCCGCGGTCACGACCCGCGCGCCGTCGCCGCTGAAGGTCGCCGCGACGACCGGGCCGGCGCCCCCGCTGAGGACCCGGAGCGACGCGCCGGTGCGCGGGTTCCAGACGCGCGCGGTCCCGTCGATCCCCGCGGTCAGGACGCGCTCGCCGTCTGCGCTGAACTCCGCAGACGTCACCTGGCCACGGTGGCCCTGAAGGACCACGGGCCCGGTCGCGCGGCGCGTCTCCCAGACCCGTCCCGTGCCGTCCGGGCCGGCCGTGACGGCCCGCGAGCCGTCCGGGCTGAGCTCGCCCGCGGAGACCTCGCCGCCGAGGCGGCGCAGGCGACGCCCGTCCCGCCCGTCCCAGACGACGGCCGCGCCCGCGCCCCATGTGAGGACGGCCCCGCCGTCGGCGCTGAGCGCCGCGCGCGACGCGCCGCTCGGCATCGGAGGGGTGGCGCCGCCGCCGGCGGTGTCCCAGACGCGCGCCACTCCGTCGTCGGCCAGGGTCAAGAGGGACAGGCCGTCGCGGCTGAAGGCAGCCTGGACGACGGGCGCCGCGGCCGGGACGGTTCCCAGCACCTCGCCGGTGGCCGTGCTCCAGATGCGCGTGACCCCGTCGTCGCCGGTGGCGGCGAGCGCGCCGCTGTCGCTGAGCGCGGCTGCCGTCGTCCTGGCGTCGCGGCCGCCGAGGGTGAGCGCGGGCGCCGCCGCGTCCGCGCCCCAGCGCCAAAGCCGCGCACGCCCGTCGTCCCCGACCGTGAGCACGAGGCGGCCATCCTGGCTGAAGCCGGCCATCGCCCACCCGCCGTCGGGAGCACCGCGTGCACTCGCGAGCGGATCAGGGCCTCGCTCAGGGCCTCCTCGGACTCGGCGGTGGGCCGCTGCTCCAGGGCCTGGCGGGCAAGGCGCACGCTCTCCTCGGGATCGACCGAGAGCCGCGCCACCGATTGCGCGGTCAGCTCCCGTGAGCGGGCGGTGTCACGCTGCGTGATCGCCCGTTCCCGCTGCCAGAGCGCCAACAGGCCCAGGACGACCGCGACGACGAGCGCGGTGGTGACGCCGGCGAGGATGACCCGCTGCCGGCGGGTCGCCGCGGCGCGGCTCGCCAGGACGTACTCGCCCTGCAGATCGGTCGGCTGGGGCTCTCCGGGTGGCCGCGCCAGCCGCTCCTCCGCCGCCTGCAGGTCGCTCCCGCGGAGCAGAAGGCTGCCGTCTCGGCCCCCCGCATCCCACTCGATCGCCCGAACCAGCAACCGGGTGTGTGCCTCGACCCACTCGAGGTCGGTGTCGAGCGCCGTGACCAGGGTGGCGATGGCCTGCCCCTCGTTGTCCTCCGGGCGGAGGAACACCCAGTTGGGCCTCGAGAGCGCGAGCGGGACGGCGGAGCCGTCAACGTCGCGCCGCAGGACGGGGATGATCCGCTTGTTGTGCTGGGCCGCGTGGGCGAGCTCGGTGGCGCAGACCTCCGAGGCGAGCGAGTCGGGCGTGAGGACGAAGACGAAGGCGCCGGCGCTCTCGATCCCGGCCTCGACCTCGGCGAGCCAATCGGCGGTCGGCGGAATGTCCTGCCAATCGACCCAGACGTCCTTGCCTCGTTCGGTCAAGGCCTCCTGGAGCCGTCGAACGAAGGCGGAGTCGGTCCGGGCGTACGAGACGAAGAGGTCAGCCACGCTCCGGTCGTCAGGCCACGAGGCGGAAGACGACGATTCGCGCCGCCGGGGTTCCCCGGGCGTCCTCCGCCGTGATGACGATCGTCGCCCGCACCCGCAGGCCCCGATCGAGCGCGCGTTTGATCGCCGGCCTGCGCCGGGGCGGGATCCTGAACCTGATGCTGGTGGGCTCGCCGGCGCGGAGCTCCCGGCGGACGGTCCCGAGCGCGATCTTCTTCTTGGCGCCCGGGCGCAGCGAGAGCTTGCCCCGGGCGGTCAGGCTGCAGGCGGTGGCGCAACGCGCCGAGAGGGCGATGATGGTTCTCCCCGATAGCCGCTGACGCCGCGCCGCCGACACGGCGAGGCCAGGGCCGGCGCTGCCGATGGTGGTGACGCGAGGGCCGGGGTCATCTGTGGGGCCTCGAGGGTCGGGGGGGTTGGGCCGGTCGTCGGGGACCCGCGGGTCGGTCGGGTCGGGCGGGTCGGGGTCAGGCGGGTTGGGCGGCGTGATCGACATGTTGCGCGCCATGATCGCGGCGGCGAGGGTGCTGTCCGCGAACAGCAGGTCGGGGCGCTGATGCTCGTCGAGGTCGATGTCGGCCAGGGCGATCGACTGCAGGTCGTTGCGCATCTGGTCCTGTCCAGCGTCGTAGACCGGGATCGCCCACGTTTCCGAGAAGGCGCCCGTGCCCGCGCCGCTCATCACTGAAGCCGTGTTTCGGACGTCATCGTCGGCGTCTCCAGCCGTCGGGTCGAGGCGCGCGACGACCAGGTCGGGCGTGCCGTTTCGATCGAGGTCGCCCACGGCCAGAGCACCCGGCCTGCGGCCAGGGGAGACGCGACTCGGGCCGGGGACGAATGCGCCGGTGCCGTTCCCAAGGCGGATTACGACGTCGTCGTTGTTCGGCCGGGACGCCGCGATGTCGGCCGTCGGGCCGGCGTCGAGCCGGCCGACGACGATCGCCTCGACCGATCCCGTCACGATCGGAGTGCTCGGGTTCCGCGCGAACGCGAACGCGCTCGCAGACTGGCGCAGCACGTGGACCCCCGAGCTCCCCCCGATGGTCCCGGCGACCGCCAGGTCGAAGCGCCCGTCGCCGCTGAAGTCTCGGATGACGACATCCTTGAGGCTCCCGTCGACCACCTTCTGCGGGTCGGCGAAGGTGCCCCCGCCCCCCTGCAGGATCACCCAGCCCCCGGTCTCGCCCACGGCGACGATGTCGGCGAGGGAGTCGCTGTTGATCCGGCCGACCGCGACGGCCTCGAGGGGCGTGCCGGCGAGCCACGTGCCGTTGTCGTTGTGGTCGAACACGCCGGGCGAGGACTGGACGAAGCTCCGCACACCGGCGCTGCCGACCGCGACGAAGTCGGGGAAGCCGTCGCCACTGAGCGACGCGATCGCGACGTCCTCCAGCAGGGGGGGACTCGAGGCCTCGTTCCACCTGACCGGGAGGGTCTTGCTGCTGGGACGGTCAAAGGGGCCGGTCAGTTCGAGCACCTGGACCCCGTTCTCCCCGACCATCACAACCTCCGGCCGCAAGCCGCCCGTGAGCTCGCCCGCGGCGACCGCGTGGTGCTGGGAGGTGAACGAGCCGTCCCCCCGACGGTGGCGTCGCGGGGGGGATCGAAGGTCGGCGCGGCGGCGGCCGGCACGGCGACCGCGGCCGCGACGACCAGCGCCACGAGCGCGACGCCCGCCACCAGGGCCGCTCCCCTGCACCTCGACGTCGCTCTCGCATGCATGTTTGCCTCTGTACGCATGCTTTTCGCGACGCGTCAAGCGATCTTGGTGGGGGTCTTGCATGCCGAGGCGCGCGGGCGCCCCGCGTCATTGGAGCTCCACGCCAGGCCTGCCGTTGCCGTACGGTGCGTCCGGCGCTCGAGAGAGGGAGGGCCGTCATGTGCAAGCGCAACACGACTGATCCACTCGTCCGCTACTTCCTGGATCAGTATCGGCTCAACCTCCTTGCGGTGCCTCGGGAGCGCGTGAAGCCCGGGGACCTCTACGTCGAGGACAAGAGGGGCGTCACGGCCCCAGGGCAGGTCGGGAGCTTCCTCACACCACCGCCAAAGCTCCCGAGGCCCGTGCGCGACGAGACGATGGCGGATGCCTCCGGCCAGATGTCCCGTCGCCTCTCGCTCGACGTCGGCCTCCGTCTGCTCCAGAACTTCCTCCTCGCTCTGGGTGCGGTCGGCGTGATGGACGAGCTCACAACCCCATCGCCGCCTTGATCTCGGCGAGGACGGGCGCGGCGATGGCGCGGGCCCGCTCGGCGCCCTCCTCCAGGATGGCGTCGATGCGCTCGGGCTCGGCGAGCAGGGCGGCGCGCCGCTCGCGGATGGGGGCGATCGTCGCCCGCACGCGGGCCGCGAGGTCGCGCTTGTCCTCGACGCAGCCGAGCACGGCGGTGGTGCAGCCGCGGTAGACCGCGTCAACCTCCTCCTGCGGCGCGTCGAGGAGGCGGTGCCAGGTGAAGACGTTGCAGACCTCCGGGCGGCCCGGGATGTCGCGCCGCACGCGCTGGGGGTCGGTGATCATCGACATCACCATGCGGTCGATCTCCTCGTCGCCCATCCCGAGCGTGAGGGCGTTGCCGTAGCTCTTGCTCATCTTGCGGTTGTCCGGCCCGAGCACGAGCGGGAACTCCGCCAGCAGGGCCTGGGGCTCGGGGAAGACCGGGCCGTAGAGGTGGTTCATCCGGCGCACGACCTCGCGGGCGAGCTCGAGGTGCGGGAGCTGGTCCTGGCCCACCGGGACCTTCGTCGCCTTGTAGAGGATGATGTCGGCCGTCTGCAGCAGCGGGTAGCCGAGGAACCCGTAGGTCTCGATGGCCTCCCCGAGCTCGGCGATCTGGCCCTTGTAGGTGGGCACGCGCTCGAGCCACGACAGCGGGGTGGCCATCCCGAGGAGCGCGAGCAGCTCGGCGTGCTCGTGCACGTCCGACTGGCGGAAGACGATGCTGCGCTCGGGATCGACGCCGACGGCGACCCAGTCGGCCACCATCTCGCGCGCGTTGCGGCGGAGGTCCTCCACGTCCTCATATGAGGTCGTGAGCGCGTGGAGGTCGACCACGCAGTAGATGCAGTCGTAGTCGTCCTGCAGGCGCACCCAGTTGCCCAGGGCGCCGACGAGGTGGCCGATGTGGAGCTGTCCGGTCGGGCGCATCCCGGAGAAGACGCGCTCTCGGCGATCGGGCATCGCGGCATGCTACCCACCGGCGGTTCGGTCCCCGGGGGTGTCCCTACACTCGGAGGGGTGGGAACGATCGATCAGGCCGGGCCGGCGCCCGCGGTTCCCCAACCCGGATTCCTGTGGCGGGTGCTGTCCCCCATCGGGGCGGTCGTGCTCGCCTTCATCCTGCTCGTCGCGGGCGCGGGGGCGCTCAGCGCGACGTCGCTCTCGGACGACGGCACGGAGGCCGTGCTCGCGTTCGGCACGAGCGTGCTGCTGCTCGCCTTCGGCGTCGTCCTCTGGCGGCGGCTGCCGGCCCACGAGCGCCGGGCGGCGGTCGCGCTCAAGCACTCGGCCTGGGGCGCCGTCGGCCTGGGGGTCACGATCGGGATCGGGCTCGTCATCGGCGCCGGGGCGATCATCCTCCTGGGCAGCGCCATCGACCCGGCCGTCGAGCGGCGCATCGAGGAGGTCGAGGAGATCGGTGCCGCGCCGTGGCAGATCGCCCTGACGGTGTGCGCGGTGGTCGTGCTGGCACCGCTCGGCGAGGAGCTGCTCTTCCGGGGGCTGCTGCTGCGGGCGCTCGTGCGCCGGGTCCGCTTCTGGCCGGCCGCCGCCATCAGCGCGGTGCTGTTCGCGGCCGCGCACGCCGACGCGTACCTCCTGTGGCCGCGCGCCATCGCGCTGGTGGCCACGGGCGTGGTGCTGGCGTGGCTCTACCGCTGGCGGGGATACTGGGCCTCGGTCACCGCCCACGCGACCGTCAACGTCGTGGCCGCGGTCGCCCTGGTCGCCGCCTCATGACCGACACCGCCGTCTTCCGCCGCTTGGACCTCTTCGCGGGCCTCGACGAGACCGCGCTCCGGAGTGCCGTCGGGGAGCTCGACGCGGTCGTGGTGCCGGCCGGCGACGAGTTCGACATCGCCGCGAGCGGGGCGGTCTGCGGGATCGTGGGGGGCGGCCGGCTCGCCCTCGCGTTCATCGCCGAGGAGGACCGCGAGCGCACCATCGGGATGCTGGAGGAGGGCGACGTGATCGTCCGGCCCACCGACGGGTGGGCCGCCGTCGGGCCGCGGGTGCGGTGCTTCGCCATCGAGGACGCCCTGATGCACCTGGTCGACCGGCGCCGCCTCGACGCCTGGATGCACGACCCGGCCCTCGCCGCCAACGTGGTCCGGGTCCTGAGCGCCCAGATCGCCGACCGGGAGCTGGCGGTGGCGATCGCGCTGGAGCCGCGCGTCGAGCGGCGCCTGCTGCTGAAGCTGCGCCAGCTCGCCGAGCGCTGGGGCCGCGTCACGCCGGACGGCATCCGGCTCGACCTCCGGCTCACCCACCAGGAGCTCGCCAACATGGTCGGGGCGGTGCGCGAGTCCGTGACGATCGCGCTGGGCCGCCTGGCGAGCGCCGGCGAGATCGAGGTCCGCAACCGCACGCTGCTGATCCGGCCGCCGGAGGCCGAGCCCGAGGACGAGGGCCGGGCAGCCGGGCGATGATCCTGCGCCCGCGAGGCCCCTTCTCGCTGCGCCAGTCGCTGCGCGGCCGGGCCGGCGGCACGCTGCGCCTCCGCGGCGGAGCGCTCGAGATGGCGGTGCGGCCGGACGGGGCCCCGGGCCGGGCGCGGGTGGTGCAGCTCTCCGACGGGACCGTGCGCGCCGAGGTGCTGGAGGGCGATCCGGCCGCCGTCGCCGCCGCGGTGCGCCGGCGCCTGTCGCTCGACGCCGACACGTCCCCCTTCCGGGAGCGCTTCGCGGACGACCCGCTCGTGGGGCCCCTTGTGCGGCGCCGACCCGGCGTGCGCCCGCTGGCGCGGGGCACCGTGGCCCAGGCGGCGGTCGCCGCCCTGGCGGGCCAGCTCGTCACCTGGGCCGAGGCCGCGGCGATCGAGGCGCGCGTGGTCGCGGCGGCCGCCCCGAGCGCCGGCGGCCTGCGGCTGCCCCCGACCCGGGCCGAGCTGACGTCCCTCTCGCCCGCCGAGCTCGCCGCGCGGGGCCTGTCGCCCGGGCGGGCGTCGGCGCTCGCGCGCCTGCTGCGGACGGTCGACGTCGAGGCCCTGCGTGAGCACGACTCGCCGGCCGTGCTCGCCCGCCTCACCCGCGAGCGCGGCCTGGGCCCGTGGTCGGCGGGCGTGGTGGCGCTGCTGGGCCTGGGGCGGCTCGACCTCGGCCTGGTGGGCGACCTCGGGCTGATCCGCCTCGCGACGCGGGTCAACGGCCGCCCCGCCGAGGTCGCCGACACCGCGGCCCTGCTCGCGCCCTACGGCGAGTGGGCCGGGCTCGCCAGCCTCCACCTGCTGGCCCACCCCTGGGCGGGCGGCGCCGCTCGAGGCGCGGAACGCGGGCGTTCTCGCGCGCATCCGCGGCCTGAAACATCCGCGGTTCGGGACGGCATCCCTCCGATCGCCCTCCGCTTGCGATTACCATCCCCGGGATGCGCCAGGCCACGCGCACCCCACCCCCCACGCGGGGCCGCCCGCCCGCGCCGCCCCCACGTCGGCGCAGCCGCCTGCGGCTGCCGTCCTCGCCGGGCGGCCGCCTCGCCGCGGCGCTGCTGGGGCTGCTCGTCGTCGTGCTGGGCGTCGGCGTCGCGCTCGGAGCCACGGGGGACGACGGGGACGCCCCCGGCGGGGTGGAGGTGGAGGGCGTCGACGTCGGCGGGCTCACGCCCGACGAGGTGGAGCGCGCCGTTCGCCACCGCGCCCAGCAGCTCATGTCCGAGCCGCTCGTGATCGTGCGCGAGGACGCGCCCGACCGGCCGATCAGGGTGGCGCGCCGGAGCCTCGGTGCGCGGCCGCAGATCCGCCGGGCCGTCGAGGAGGCCCTCGAGCCCCGCAGCTTCGGCGGCAGGTCCTCGCGGGGCTCGGCGTCGCGCCCGACGCGCGAGGTCGCGATCGGGTTCACGATCCGCCAGGCCCGGGTCAACGCCCTGGTGGACCGCGTGTCCGGCGACGTTGACGATCCGCCCATCCCCGCCCGCGTGCGCGTGACCGAGAGCGACATCGCGGTCCTCCCGGGTCAGGCCGGCTTCGGCATCGACGGCTTCGCGCTGCGGGACCGGATCGCCGAGATGCCGCAGGACCCCATCGAGGTCGCCGTCGGGCCCCAGCCGCCGCCGGTCTCCGCGGAGGCGGCCGCGGCCGCGCGCGAGCTCGCCCTGCGGGTCGTCGACCAGCCGGTGGAGGTCGCCCTGCAGGGGCGCGGGGTCGCCATCGAGCCGGCGATCCTCCGCTCGGCCCTGCGCTTTTCGCCCGACCCCCCCGACCTGCAGGTGACGCTGGACCCCGAGACCCTCTACCGGCGCATCGCGTCCGCCTACTCGACGCGCGAGCAGCCGGCCCGTGACGCCGACTGGAGGACGAACGGGGCCACCGCCCGGCTGGTGCCATCGCGCATCGGCCGCCGCCTCGACATGGAGGCGATCGCGGAGTCCATCGTCGACAACCCCGGGGCGGCGAGCGTGCGGGCGCGGTTCGAGGTGAGCCACCCCCGGTTCACCACCGACGAGGCGAGGGCCCTCCGCATCAGCGAGCGCGTGTCGGAGTTCTCGACCCCGTACAACTGCTGCGAGCCGCGCGTGAGCAACATCCAGCGGGCGGCCGAGACGCTCGACGGCATGATCATCCGCCCCGGCTGGGCCTTCTCCCTGAACGACGCGCTCGGCCCGCGCACGGCCGAGCGCGGCTACGTCGAGGCGCCCGAGATCCTGGGCGGCAAGCTCGAGGAGGGCCTGGGCGGCGGGGTCTCCCAGGTGTCGACCACGCTCTACAACGCCGCCTTCTTCGCGGGCCTGGAGATCATGGACCACACGCCGCACCAGTTCTGGATCTCGCGCTACCCGGAGGGGCGCGAGGCGACCCTCTCCTACGGCGACATCGACCTGGTCTTCCGCAACGACTGGGATTCCGGCGTCCTGATCGACGCCGTCGCCGGCGACAACGCGATCACCATCCGCCTCTACTCCGCCGAGCTCGGCCGCCGGGTCGAGACCGAGACCGGCGAGCGCACCGACTACGAGGAGCCCGAGATCCAGGAGACCGTCAACCCGGAGCTCGAGCCGGGGTCGAGGGTCGTCGAGCAGTATTCGGGCGGGCCGGGGTTCACCGTCAGCTACACCCGCAAGGTCTGGGCCGGCGACGAGCTCAAGCGCGACGAGACCTACACGTGGCACTACTCGGCCCAGGACGCCTTCGTCGAGCTGGGCCCGGCGCCCGCCCCCAAGCGCCAGGCGCCCCAGGGCACGGCGCCTGAGGATCCCGCCGCGCCCGAGGATCCCGCGGCGCCCGAGGAGCCCGGGGCGCCCCAGGACGGCACGCAGGAGCCCGCGACGCCGTAGCGCCCCCGCCTGCGGCTTGCCCGGCGCGCCGCGAGCGGCGAACATGTGTTCGTGTCCACGGGGGCCACGATCCTGCACGCCGACCTGGACGCCTTCTACGCGTCGGTCGAGCAGCGGGACGATCCCCGCCTCCGCGGCCGCCCCGTCATCGTCGGGGGCGGCGTGGTGCTCGCGGCCAGCTACGAGGCGCGGGCGTGCGGCGTGCGCTCGGCGATGGGGGGCCGCCGCGCGCGGCGGCTCTGCCCCGATGCCGTCGTCGTGCCGCCGCGCTGGAGCGCCTACGTCGAGGCGAGCCGGGCCGTCTTCGGCGTCTTCGAGCGGACCTCGCCGCTGGTGGAGGGGCTGTCGATCGACGAGGCGTTCCTCGACGCCCGCGGGCTCGAGCGCATCCAGGGGACGCCCGAGGAGATCGCCGTCGCGCTGCGCCGCGAGGTGCGCGAGCGGGTCGGCCTGCCGATCACGGTCGGGGTGGCCACCACGAAGTTCCTGGCGAAGGTGGCCAGCGCGGTCGCCAAGCCGGACGGCCTGCTGGTGGTCCCCGCGGGCGGCGAGCGCGCGTTCCTCGAGCCGCTGCCGGTGGAGGCGCTCTGGGGCGTGGGGCCGGCGACGGCCGCCAGGCTGCGCGCGCGGGGGATCGCCACCGTGGGGCACGTGGCCCGCCTCGCGGAGGAGGCCCTCGCCGCGATGCTCGGCCCGGCCGCCGGACGGCACCTCCACGCCCTCGCCCACAACCGCGACCCCCGGCCCGGTGCGGGCCGGCCGCCGGCGCGGCTCGGTGGGGTCCCAGTGCGCCCTCGACTACTCCTCCCGGCCGCCCGAGGCGGTCGACCGCACCCTCCTCGCGCTCGTCAACCGCGTGACCCGGCGGATGCGCAGGTCCGGGCGCGCCGGCCGCACGGTGGTCCTCCGGCTCCGCTTCGGCGACTACTCCCGGGCCACGCGCTCGCGGACGCTGCCGGACGCGACCGCGGCGACCCGCGCGGTCCTCGAGGTCGCGCGCGGGCTGCTGGCAGAGGCCCGCCCCGCCATCGACCGCCGCGGGCTCACCCTCCTCGGCGTGGCGGTCTCCAACCTCGGCGAGGGCGGCCCGGTGCAGCTCGTCCTGCCCCTCGGGGACGACCGCGAGGACGCCCTCGACGCGGCGCTCGACCGCGTCCGCGACCGCTTCGGGACGGCGTCGGTGACGCGGGCGTCGTTGAGCGGGGAGGATCGCGGCCTGGCGCCGTGGCTGCCGCCCGACTGACCGCGCCGGACCGGTCAGCCCGACCGGCGGCCCTCCCCCCTCCCCGAAGAACGCCGTCAGCTCGGCGACGGTCTCCGCCGGCGCCTCCTCGGGGACGAAGTGGCCGCCGGGCATCGCCCGCCCGCGCACGTCGTCGGCGACGGCCCGCCAGGTCGCCAGCACGTCGTAGATGCGGCCCATCCGCCCCTCCTCTCCCCAGAGCGCGAGCAGCGGGCACGACACCCGCCGGCCCGCGTCCTCGGCGTCGTGCTCGAGGTCGATCGACGCGCCGGCGCGGTAGTCCTCGCAGGTGGCGTGGATCGCCTCGGGCCGCGAGAACCAGCGCACGTACTCGCGGATGGCCGTCTCGTCCACCGGCGTGGCCGTCCCCGACCAGCGGCGCACGGTCTCGCGCAGGAACCACTCGGGGTCGTGCCCGATCATCGTCTCGGGCAGCCCGTCCGGCTGGATCAGGAAGAACCAGTGGTAGTAGGAGGTCGCGACGGCCTGGTCGACCGTCGCGAAGAGGGTCGCGGTCGGGACGATGTCGAGCAGCGCCGCCCGCGCGACGCGCTCGGGGTGGTCGCGCACCATCCGGTGCGCCACGCGGCCGCCGCGGTCGTGCCCCGCCACGGCGAACCGCTCGTGGCCGAGGCGCTCCATCAGGCGCACCATGTCGCGCGCCATCGCCCGCTTGGAGTAGGCCTCGTGGCCCTCCCCGTCCGGCGGGGTCGAGCTGTCGCCGTAGCCGCGCAGGTCGGCCGCGACGACCGAGAAGCGCTCCGCCAGCGCGGGGGCCACGCGGTGCCAGCAGGTCCGGGTCTGGGGGTACCCGTGCAGGAGCAGCAGAGGCGGGCCGCTCCCCGCGGCCTCGTAGGCGATCGTCGCCTCGCCGACGTCCTCCGCGCCCTCCCGGAAGCCCTCGATCACGGTCTCAGCCCCGGGGGGCCACGGCGACCCTCGCGGCGGCGCCGGCCGCGGCGGCGTGGGTCGCCGTGCGCGGCAGGCGCGCCCGCACGGCCCAGGGCCCCGCGCTCGTCAACCGCACGACGAAGCCGAAGCGCCCGTCGGCCTTCGTGGGGAACGACCCGATCCTGGTCCACCTCCCCTTCAGCAGGCGCTGCACCTGGAGGCCCACCCGCCCCAGCGCCGGGGTCGTGCGGCCCCGGCAGACCAGACGGGCGCCGCGCGCGACGGCGAGCCGCCGCGCCGGCGCGATCGGCACCGTCCGCCCGCCGACCGTGCACCGGTAGCGGATGCGCAGGGCCGCCCGCAGCGCCGAGGAGCCCTGCCCCGGGGCGGCCGCCGGGGCGGCGGGATCCGGCGGGACCGAGACGGCGATCGCCGCGGCCCGCAGCGCGGCCTCGGCGTCGATGACCCCGGCGCCGTAGGCCGGGTCGCGCCCGGGCGCGCCGCGGTCGGCGGCGGTCGCGGTGATGACCGCCCCCGCCTGGGCGGCGGTGAGGCTGGGGCGCAGGTCGCGCACCAGCGCGCCGAGCCCCGCCACGATCGGCGCCGCCATCGAGGTGCCGCTCAGCAACTGGTAGCCAGGAGCGGGCTGGCCGTCGATGAGGACCCCGGGGGCCCTCGTGTCCCACGTCGACAGGATCCGGGACCCCGGCGCCGCGACGTCCACGTAGGCCCCGTTCGTGGAGTAGGGGGCGATCGCGCCGCCCGGGCCGGTCGCCCCGACCGCGAGCACGCCCGGGAGCGCCGCCGGGTACAGCGCGGCCCCGGTCTCCGTCGGGTCGTCCTGCGTGTTGCCGGCGGCCGCCACGAGCAGGACGTCCCGGCCGGCCGCGTAGGCGACGGCGTCGGCCAGCGCCTGGTGGTACGTCGGGGTGCCGAACGACATGTTGAGCACCTCGGCGCCGCTGTCGGCCGCCCAGACGATGCCCTCGACCGCGTTGCCGACGAACGTCGCGTCCCCGGAGGGGCCCGCGGGGACCGTGAGCGTGACCTTCACGGGCATCATCGCCGCGGCGAAGCCCGCGCCCGACACCCCGACGCCGTTGTCGGTCGCCGCGGCCGCCAGCCCGGCGACGTGCGAGCCGTGCAGGTCGTTGTCCCCGAAGACGCCCGCCCCGGCGATCTGGGCGTCGGACGCGCGCACGTCGGGGGTCCGGTAGGTGGCCGGGTGCTGGCGCTCGGCGTTGTACGCCGCCGCGACCTTCGGGGCGATGTCGGGGTGGGCGGTGTCGATCTCGCTGTCGATCACGGCGACGCGGGTGCGGGCGCTCGCGCGGCCGAGGTCCCACGCCTCGAAGAACCGGGCCTGCTGCCAGTGGTAGTCCGTCCTGAGCCCGCCGACGCTGAACACCGGGGGTCGCGTGGTGTAGGGGTCGGCGGGGACGACCTCCGTCTCGAGGGACTCCCCGCGGCGCTGGTAGTCGAGCCGGAAGACGCGGGGATCGTCGAGCAGCCGCCCCCTCGCATCGGCCGCGTCGCCCGGGGGCACCTCGAACTCGGCCCAGCCGATCCGGGGGAACGACCGCGCCAGCGTCACCCCCGCGTCGCGGGCGACGTCGCGCGCGTCGGCGCCGGCCGGGAGCTTCGCGAGCACCGACGGCGCGCCCGCGGCGCCCGAGGCCGCGCCCAGGGCGATGCCCAGCGCCGCCGTCGCGACGGTGGCGGCCCCCAACCTCATCCCGCGTACAGCCCCACGTCGTGGACCTCGTGCGCCGCGTCCATCACCGCCTCAGCGACCGTCGGGTGGGCGTGGATCATCAGCCCGACCTCGCGGGCGGAGATACCGTACAAAAGCGCCAATCCGAGCTCGTGGATGAGGTCGGTGGCGTGCGGCCCCATGATCGTCGCGCCGACGAGGCGGTCCGAGGCGCGGTCGACCACCAGGCGGCAGAACCCGAGCGTCTCGCCCATGGCGAGCGCCTTGCCGTTGGCGCCGAGCCGCCCGGTGCCGACGGTCACGTCCAGGCCGGCCTCGCGCGCCCCCTCCTCCGTCATGCCGACGCGCGCGATCTCGGGCAGCGTGTAGACGCAGCTCGGCACCAGGGAGCGGTCGAGCACGCGGGGCCCGTCGAGGGCCGTCTCGACGGCGTTCGCGCCCTCGGCCTGGCCGAGGTGGGCGAGCTGGGGGCCCGGGATGGCGTCGCCGACGGCGAAGACGTCGCCCACCCCGGTGCGCAGGTGGTCGTCGACCGCGATGAGGCCGCGCTCGGTGCGGATGCCGAGCTCCTCCAGCCCGACGTCGGCCGTGTTCGGCGCCCGCCCCACCGCGACGAGCACGCGGGCCGCCGCGCGCTCGGAGCCGTCCGACAGCCGCGCCACCACGCCGTCGGGGCGGTACTCGAGCACCTCGGCCACGGTCGTGTCGGCGAGGACCTCGACGCCCTGGCGCCGCAGGGCCTGGGTCATCGTCTGGCTCACGCGGCGCTCCTCGCCGCTCAGGATCGCCGGCAGCGCCTCCACCAGCGTCACCCGGCAGCCGAGGGGCGCCATCATGGAGGCGAACTCGCACCCGATGATGCCGCCGCCCACGATCAGCATGCTCTCGGGCAGCTCGTCCATCTCCAGGGCGGTGGTGGAGGTGAGGACCGCGGGCTCGTCGGGGTCGATGCCCGGCAGCCGCGCAGGCTCCGATCCCGTCGCGATGACGACCGTCGGCGCCGAGAGCTCCTGCGGCCCGTCGGCGGTCTCGACGCACACCCGGTCCGGGGCCGCGAGCCAGCCGTCGCCGTGGACCACGGTCACGCCCCGGCGCTGACAGGCCTGCTCCACGCCGCCGCGCATCTTGGCCGCGATGCCCATGGCCCGGTCGCGCATCGCGGGCCAGTCGACCCCGACCTCGCCGAGCGCGATGCCCCAGTCGGCGGCCTCGCGCAGCCGGGACACGAGCTCCGACGAGGCGAGCAGCGCCTTCGTCGGGATGCAGCCGCGGTTGACGCAGGTGCCGCCCAGCAGGTCGCGCTCGACCAGGATCACGCTCGCGCCGAGCTGCGCCGCCCTCAGGGCCGCGACGTCGCCCGCCGGCCCGCCGCCGAGCACCAGGACGCGGGCGTCCGGCACGCCTACCCGGGCGCGGCGGCGGGGGGCTGGCGGACGACCGGGCTGCGGGCGGCGGCGGCCTCGTCGAGGCGCCGCACCGGCGTGGAGTAGGGCGCCTGCCGGGCGATCTCGGGGTCGTCGGCCGCCTCCCGCAGGATCTCGGCCACGACGTCGGCGAACGCCTCCAGCGTCTCGCGGGTCTCGGTCTCGGTGGGCTCGACCAGGAGCGCCTCCTCCACCAGCAGCGGGAAGTAGACCGTCGGCGGGTGGTAGCCGAAGTCGAGCAGGCGCTTGGCGAGGTCATTCGTGCGGATGCCGAGGTCCCGCTTCATGGGCGCGCCGGTGAGCACGAACTCGTGCATGCAGCGCTCGCCGAACGCCAGCGGCAGGTGCTCGCCGACGCCCGGGCGCTGCAGGAGGGCGAGCAGGTAGTTCGCGTTGAGCACGGCGATCTCGGACGCCTCGCGCAGCCCCTCGGCGCCGAGCGAGCAGATGTACGCGTAGGAGCGGACGAAGACGCCGTAGTTCCCCTGGAACCCGCGCAGGCGCCCGATCGACTTGGGCCGGTCCTCGTCGAGGTCGAAGGCCGGCCCGTCGCCGTCGCCGCCCTCGGCCCGCACGATCCGGGGCACCATCAGGTACGGCTCGATGCGGTCGGAGACCGCGATCGGCCCGGCGCCGGGCCCCCCGCCGCCGTGCGGCTGGGTGAACGACTTGTGCAGGTTGAAGTGCACGATGTCGAAGCCCATGTCGCCGGGGCGGCTGATGCCCATGACCGCGTTCAGGTTCGCGCCGTCGTAGTAGAGCGTCGCGCCGGCGTCGTGGACGATGCGGGCGATCTCCTCGATGTTCGGATCGAAGATGCCGAGCGTGTTGGGGTTGGTGAGCATCAGGCAGGCGACGCGGTCGTCGGCGACCCGCCGCAGGTCCTCGAGGTCGATCCCCCCGTCGGGCGAGGTGCCGACCTTCACGACCTCGTAGCCGGCCATGGTGACCGTGGCCGGGTTGGTGCCGTGGGCCGTGTCGGGGGTCAGCACGAGGGTGCGCTCGTCGCCCCGGTCCGCGTGGTAGGCGCGGCTCAGCAGCACCCCGGCGAGCTCGCCGTGCGAGCCGGCGCTGGGCTGCAGGGACACGTGCGGCAGGCCGGAGACCTCCGCCAGCGCGCGCTCCAGGTTCCACATCAGCTCGAGCGCCCCCTGCGCGCGGCGCGGCGACTGGAACGGGTGCAGGCGCGAGTGCCCCGGCAGGGCGGCGACCCGCTCGTGCAGCTTGGGGTTGTGCTTCATCGTGCAGGAGCCCAGCGGGTAGAAGCCGGTGTCGAGGTCGAAGTTGCGCTTGCTCAGGCGGTTGTAGTGGCGCACGATCTCCGGCTCGGAGACCTCCGGGAGCTCGGGCGGGGACGCCCGCCGCAACCGCGGCGGCAGCAGCTCGTCGAGCGGGCGCTCGGGGACGTCGAGGCCGGGCGCGACGAAGGCGCGCCGCCCGGGGCGCGAGCGCTCGTAGATCGTCGTCACCGGCTCGCGCTGCTGGGGGGTCTGCACGGCGGCGCTCACGCGACCGCCCCGGTCTCGAGCCGGGCGGCCGGGGCCGGGCGACCGGCGGCCACGGCGCGCCCCAGGACGTCGGCCAGGCGGTCGATGTCGGCGCGGCTGCGCCGCTCGGTGATCGCCACGAGCAGCCCGTCGGGGTGCTCCGGGTAGTGGCGCCCCAGCGCCAGGCCCGGGTTGACCCCCTCGGCCGCGCAGCGCTCGATCACCTCCTCGACCGGCGCCTCCAGCGCGACGGCGAACTCGCGGGCCACCGGCTGCTCGTGCAGCGCGCGGACGCCGGGGAGCTCCGCGAGCGTCCGCCTGGCGTAGTCGGCGCGCCGCAGCATCAGCTCCGCGAGCTCCACGGCGCCGCGCTTGCCCAGCCACGAGAGGTGGATCACCCCTGCCAGGGCGTTCAGCACCTGCGCCGTGCAGATGTTGTGGGTGGCCTTCTCGCGCCGGATGTGCTGCTCGCGGGTCTGGAGGGTCAGCACGAAGCCGCGGCGCCCGTCGGCGTCGCGGGTCTCGCCCGCGATGCGCCCGGGCATGCGCCGGATGTGCTCCTCGCGGGCGGCGAGGAAGCCGAACGACGGCCCGCCGTAGTCGAGGCGGTTGCCAAGGGACTGGCCCTCGCCCACCGCGACGTCGGCGCCCAGCTCGCCGGGCGTGCGCAGGAGGGCGAGCGGCAGCGGGTCGCAGGCCACCACGGCGAGCGCGCCCGCCTCCCGGGCGGCCGCGATCAGCGGCTCGAGGTCCTCCACCGCGCCCAGGAAGTTCGGCTGCTGCAGGACCACGGCCGCCGTGTCCGGGCCGGCCAGCGCCTTGCAGCTCGGCGAGGTCCGTGGCGCCGTCGCGCAGCGGCGCCTCGACGACGCGCTGCCCGTAGCCCGGCGCCAGGGTGCGGAGCGTCTCGCGGCTGTGGGGGTGGACGCCGCGCGAGACGACCACCTCGCCGCGGCCGTTGGCGAGCTTCGCCAGGTAGGCCGCCGACCCGACCGCCGACGGGCCCTCGTAGAGCGAGGCGTTCGAGACCGGGAGGCCGGTGAGCTCGCTGATGGCCGTCTGGTACTCGAACATCACCTGCAGGCCGCCCTGGGAGATCTCGGGCTGGTAGGGCGTGTAGGGCGTCAGGAACTCCGAGCGCGCCAGGATCGAGTCGATCAGGGCGGGCACGTAGTGGTCGTACATCCCGGCCCCGAGGAACGTGATCTCGTCGTCCGCGGACGTGTTGCGGGCGGCCAGCGCGGCCAGGTGGGCGTGCACCTCCTGCTCAGGCCGCCCGGCGGGCAGGTCGAGCGGGCGGCGCAGGCGCACCCCCTCGGGGATGTCGGCGAAGAGCTCGTCGATCGAGGAGACCCCGATCGCCTCGAGCATCGCCCGCAGGTCGTCCTCGGTGAGGGAGGTGTAGACGCTCACGCCAGCCCCGCCAGGTAGTCGCGGTAGGCGGCCTCGTCCATGAGGGAGTCGAGCTCGCCGGGGTCGGACAGGCGCACCCGGATCAGCCAGCCCTCGCCGTACGGGTCGTCGTTCACGGTCTCGGGCCGGTCCCGCACGGCGTCGTTCACGGCGACGACCTCGCCGCTCGCGGGCGCGTAGATGTCCGACACGGCCTTCACCGACTCGAGCTCGCCGTAGGGCGCGTCCTTCGACACCGTCGCGCCGACGGCGGGGGGCTCGTAGTAGACGACCTCGCCGAGCGCGTCCTGCGCGTACCAGGTGATCCCGAAGACGGCCTCCTCGCCCTCGGCGCGCACCCAGTCGTGCTCCGGGTGGTAGCGGACGTCGTTCGGATACGACTCGTCGGCGGGCATGGGGCTCCTTCACTCCCTCGGGGACGTCGTGACCAGGGGGCGGCGGGCGGTGCGCGCGGCCTTCGGCTTGCCGCGGACGTCGATGACGATGTCGTGGTCGGGGGCGGCGACGGGCGAGGGGACGTAGGCCATCCCGATCCCGGTGTCCAGCGACGGCGACAGCGTCCCGCTGGTCACCGTGCCGGCGGGGCGGCCGTCCACCAGCACCCCGTGGCCGGCGCGCGGGATGCCCGGCTCCGTCATCCGGAAGATCGCCAGGCGCTCCGCCGTCCCCTCGGCGAGCTGGCGCCGCATGGCGTCGGCGCCGAAGAAGCGCCAGCCGTCGGTGTCGCACGCCCAGCGGAGGCCGGCCTCGATCGGCGTGCGGTCGGTCGACAGCTCCTGGCCGTAGAGCGGGTAGCCCATCTCCAGCCGCAGGGTGTCCCGCGCCACCAGCCCGGTGGGCTCGGGGGCGTCGGCGCCGGACATGAGCGCGTCCCAGACGGCGGGGGCGCCGTCCCACGGGCACATCAGCTCGACCCCCGGCTCGCCGGTGTAGCCGGTGCGGGCGATCAGGCAGGGCACGCCCGCCACCATGTCCTCGCCGACGTCGAAGTAGTCCAGCGAGAGCGCGAGCGGGGTCGCCAGGTGCGGGCTCAGCGCCGCCTGCCACGCGGGCCCCTGGAGGGCGAGCATGGCCACCTCCTGCGAGCGGTCGGCGAGCGCGACCCCGGAGGGCAGGCGGTCGGCGAGGCGGTCGCGGCAGGCGGCGACGTTCGACGCGTTGACCACCATGAGGAAGCGGTCGGCCAGGGCGTAGACGATCAGGTCGTCGATGACGCCGCCGTCGTCCTGGCACATCAGCGTGTACTGGCCCCGCCCCGGGCCGATCTCGTCGATGTCGTTCGTGAGCACCCGCGCCAGCGCCTCGCGGGCGCCGGGGCCCGACACCTCGAGCTGCCCCATGTGCGAGATGTCGAAGACCCCGCAGCGCTCCCGCACCGCCCGGTGCTCGGCGCGGGCCGTCGAGTAGTAGAGGGGCATGTCCCAGCCGGCGAAGGCCCCCATCCGCGCCCCCAGCGCGGCGTGCCGGCCGTGCAGGGAGGTGCGCGAGAGGGTGGCCGCCATCCGGCGTGACGCTACCACGCGTCCCCGGCGCGAGACCCGCCGGCCGGGGAGCCCTGCCCGGAGGCTCCTACGAGCCCTTCAGGAAGTCCGGGATGTCGAGGGCGTCGTCCGGCACCTCGAGGCTCTGGCGGTCCTGCGCCTCGAGCGTGATCGTGGGCGCCGCCCGGCCGTTCTCCTCCTTCTCGCGCAGGCGGGGCGTGACGGCCCCGGGGCGCTCGCGCCGGCCGAAGCGCGGCTCGGAGACCTCGGCGGCCGACGTCGCGCCGTCGAAGCCGGTCGCGATCACCGTGACGCGCAGGGTGTCGCCCGCGCTCTCGTCGATGACCGCGCCGAAGATCACGTTGCAGTCGTCGTGGGCGGCCTGGCGGATGATCCCGGCCGCCTCGTCGATCTCGAACAGGCCCAGGTCGGGGCCGCCGGTGACGTTGAGGAGCACTCCGGTCGCGCCGGCGACGGTCGTCTCGAGCAGCGGCGACGAGATCGCCGCCTTGGCGGCCTCCGCCGCGCGGTTCTCCCCGGACGCCGTGCCGATCCCCATCAGCGACGCGCCGGCGTCCTGCATGATCGTGCGGACGTCGGCGAAGTCGAGGTTGATCAGCCCGGGCACCGTGATGAGGTCGGTGATGCCCTGGACGCCCTGGCGCAGGACGTCGTCGGCCAGGCGGAAGGCGTCGATGATCGACGTGCGCCGCTCCACGACCTCGATCAGGCGCTCGTTCGGGATGATGATGACCGAGTCGACCTGCTTCTCCAGCGCCGAGATGCCCTCGTCGGCGCGGCGGCTCCGCTGCGCGCCCTCGAAGGTGAACGGCCGCGTGACCACCCCGACGGTCAGCGCGCCCTGCTCCCGCGCGGTCTGCGCGATGATGGGCGCCGCGCCGGTGCCCGTGCCGCCGCCCTCGCCGGCCGTGACGAAGACCATGTCCGCGCCGCGCACGGCCTCCTTGAGCTCCTCGCGGCTCTCGTCCGCGGCGGCCGCGCCGATCCGCGGGTCGGCGCCCGCGCCGAGCCCCTTCGTGATGGTGCCGCCGATGTGGACCTTCACGTCGGCGTCGCACATCGAGAGCGCCTGAGCGTCGGTGTTGACGGCGATGAACTCCACCCCGCGGACGCCCGCGTCGATCATCCGGTTGACGGCGTTGGTGCCCGCGCCGCCGACGCCCACCACCTTGATGACCGCCAAGTAGTTGCTCGTCTCCACCTGTGCTCGCCTCCCGGCCGCCTGCGTCGCGGGCTCGTGGTGCCCGTCCGAAACGGCCTGCTCACGCGCGGATTCCCTAACCCTCGAGCGATACTCGAGGCCGGTGGACCCTTCCGGAGGCCGGTGTCGGCCTGCCTCAGGCACGACTCCACCAGCGTGAAATTAGTGTCGGGCGCCTGAGGTGTCAAGCAAAGAGTCAAGCGGAAGTCGAGGCTTCTCGCCTTCGGCGCGACGAAGCCTCGATCTTCACTCGACGGTGGCTCGGGCCCTCCTCCGGGACCGCCGGGGGGAGCCCGCCGATCGCCGGACGCACCGGCACGCGCAGGTCGATGTAGGTCGCCGCGGCGAGGTCGGCCGGGGGCACCTGGGCGAGCACCACGGCGAGCGCCCGGGCCTTGGCGGCCAGGTCCTCCGGGCGCCCCAGCCGCAGGACGGGCCCGCCGTCGATGCGGCCCGACAGCGCGCCGGTCGAGTCAAGGGCAAGGCGGCGCACCCGGCGCGCGGCCTCGGGCGGGGCGGCCGCCAGGAAGGTGAGCCCCGCCCGGTCCGACTCGCCCAGCGCGTATCCGGCCGCCGGCGGCGCGGCCGGCAGCCGCAGCCACCCGAGGCCCGCCCGGTCCGGCACCGGCCCGAGCACCCGGCCGGCCTCCGAGACGAGCGCCGCCTCGCCCCCCGGCCCTGCGGCGACGCCGGCGGGACGGGCCATGGTGACGTCCACCGTGACGCGCCGCGGCCAGTCGCGCTGCACGGAGACCGCGGCGACCCAGGGGAACGCCGCCGCCGCCGACCGGATCTCGTCCACCGGCGGGGAGGCCATCGTGCCGCCCGAGGCCGCCTCGGAGATCGCGGCGGTCAGGGCGGCGCGGTCCTCGCGGTCGTATCCGCGCACCGTGACGCCGTTCACCGCCAGCAGCGGCCCGTGGGCCAGCCACCACAGCAGGCCCAGCGCCGCGAGCGCGGCGGCCGCGATGAGCGCGGCGAGCCGCCGCTGCCGGCCCTGGGCCCGCGCGATCCGGCGGCGGCGCGCGACGACGGCCGGGTGGGGGCGCCGGCCGGCGGCCGCGGCGCGCGATCCGCTCACGCCTCGGGGAGCGGCGGGCGGACGATGCCGCGCTCCGGGTCCAGGTAGCGCACCTCCGGCTCCAGCGTCACGCCGTGCGCGGCCGCGACGCGCCGGCGACCCTCCGCCATCAGGGCGAGGACGTCGGCCGCTCGCGTGCCGGGCTCGGCCTCGATGAAGTTCGCGTGCACCGGCGAGAACCGCGCCCCGCCGACCTCCAGGCCCTTGCAGCCGGCGGCCTCGAGCAGCCGTCCCGCCGAGTCGCCGGGCGGGTTCGTGAAGACGCTGCCGAAGGTCCTCACCCCCTGGGGCTGGGTTGCGCGCCGCTGCCCGCGGAAGCCGGCCAGCCGCGAGGCGATGGCCTCGCCGTCGCCGGGTCGCAGGGCGAAGGCCACCGCGGCCACGACGTCGCCCGGCCCGATCGCCGAGCGCCGGTAGCCGAGCGCCAGCTCCCCGGGGCCGACCCGCCGCCGCCCGTCCGCCGAGCAGACGACGGCCCACCGCAGCACCTGCGCGAGCTCGCCCGCGTGGGCGCCCGCGTTCATCGCCACGGCGCCGCCCGCGGTCCCGGGGATGCTGGCGCCCCACTCGAGGCCCTCGAGGCCCGCGGCGGCGGCCCGCTGCACGGCGCGCGGCAGCGAGGCCCCGCCGCCGCACCACACGTCGGCGCCGCGCACGGAGATCGCCGTCAGGCGCCCCACGAGCCGCACCGCCAGGCCGCGGAAGCCGGCATCCGCGACGAGCAGGTTCGACCCGCGCCCCACGATCGCGACCGGCACGCCCTCGTCGCGCGCCCAGGCGAGCGCCGCCGAGGCCGCGCGGAACGACCCGACCCGGCAGAGGCGGTCGGCGGGGCCGCCGACCCGGATGGACGTCAGCGGGGCGAGGGGCGCGTCTCGCTCGAGCTCAGGCGGGGCGGGAGCGGTCGTCGGGGTCCCCATCGACGGACTGTTTTTCCAGGCGGGCCACCAACTCCTTCCCCAGGAGGGTGACGTCGCCCGCCCCCATGGTGATGAGCAGGTCGCCGGGACGGGCCTCGGCGAGGGCGGCCTCGACGGCCTCGGCCAGGGTCGCGGCGTGGACGGCCCGCGCCGGCGCCGGGACCCGCTCGGCCACGGCGCGTCCGGTGGCCCGCGGGTCGGCGGGCTCGCGCGCCAGGTACACCTCGGTCACCACGACGACGTCCGCGTCGCCGAGCGCGGCCCCGAGCTCGTCCGCCAGGGCCCGCGTCCGCGACGGCAGGTGCGGCTGGAACACCACGACGACGCGGCGGGGCCCGCGCTCGCGGGCGGCCGCCAGGGTGGCCCGGATCTCGGCAGGGTGGTGGGCGTAGTCGTCGACCACCTCCACCCCGCCGGCGCGGCCGCGGGGCTCCATCCGCCGGCCGACGCCGGCGAACCCAGCGAGCCGCGCCGCCGCGCGGCTCGGCGGGACGCCGCACCAGTCCGCGAGCGCGAGCGCGCAGGCGGCGTTGTCGGCGTTGTGGCGCCCCTCGAGGGCGAGCGGCACGTCGATCCTCCGCCCGTCGCCCAGCGCCAGGGCGAAGCCGCGCCGGCCGCGCTCGCGCTCGGCGCGCCCCCACGCGCCCGGGACGTCCCCGACCAGCCGCAGCGCGCAGGGAGCGCCCTCCGCGCAGGCCCGGGCCTCGTCGTCCGGGCCGACGACCAGCAGCCCGTCGGCCGGCAGCCGCGCGACGAAGGCGCGGAAGACGTCGCGCACGTCCTCGATCGAGGCGAACGTCGCGTGGTGGTCGTGGTCCACGTTGAGGAGGATCGCGCCCTCCGGCGCGAGGTTCAGGAGCGAGCGGTCGCTCTCGTCCGCCTCGGCCACGAACCAGGGGCCGTCCGCCCCACAGGGCGCCGGTGCCCCCGCCGCCCGCGATGGTGGCCCCGACGGCGGCCGAGGCGTCGCCGAGGGCGGCGACGAGCATCGCGCTGGTCGTCGACTTGCCGTGCGCCCCCGCGACGGCCAGGCCGCGGCGGCCGGCCATCAGCTCGGCGAGCAGCTCCGAGCGGTGCAGCACCGGCAGGCCACGCCGGCGCGCCTCGGCCAGCTCGGGGTTGTCGGGGGCGATCGCGGTCGAGACGACGAGCGCCGCCGCGTCCGCGGGCAGCGCCGCCGCGTCGTGGCCCGCGCGGGCGTCGATGCCCGCCTCGCGGAGGGCCGCGAGCGTCTCGGACTCCTCGCGGTCGGTGCCGCTGACGCGGTAGCCGGCGGCCGCCGCGAGCCGCGCGAGCCCGCTCATCCCGGCGCCTCCGATGCCGACCAGGTGGATCGCGCGCGCCGTCATCCCGCCCGGCGCCCGCGCAGCCGGGGCACCCGCGGGCGGGGCAGGCGCGGCAGGCGGAGGCCGCGGCGCGGGCGCCGGGCGATGGCGAGCACCTCGTCGGCGACCCGGTCGGCGGCGTCGGGCCGGCCGGCGGCGCGGGCGGCCTCGGCCATCGCGTCGAGGCGGTGGCGGTCCGAGAGCAGGGCGCCGACGAGGCCGCGGAGGCGCTCCCCGGTGCACTCGGCGTCGGGCAGGACCACCGCCGCGCCGGCCTCGGCGAGCCAGCGCGCGTTCTTGGCCTGGTGGTCCGCGGCGGCGTGGGGGTAGGGCACGAGGATCGCCGGCCGGCCGATCGCGGCCAGCTCGAAGACCGACCCGCCCGAGCGCGCGACGACGAGGTCCGCGGCGGCGATGGCGCCCGGCAGGTCGTCGAGCCAGCCGACGAGGCGGTAGCCGTCCCCGGGATCGCGCCCGTCCAGGAGGCGGCGCGTCTCCTCCAGCAGGCCCGGGCCGGCCACGTGGATGACCTCGATCGGCGGCGCGCTGCCGAAGGCCTCCACGGCGGCGCGGTTGAGCGTACGGGCGCCCTGGCTGCCGCCGACCACGAGCACCGCGGTGGCCCCGGGGTCGATGCCGAGGGCGCGGCGGCCGGCGGTGCGGGTGGCCGAGGTCACCGCGCGGCTCACCGGGCGGCCGGTCACCAGGTACCGGCGGCCGGTGCGGCCGGCCAGCGGGAACGCCAGCGCGACCCGCCGCGCGAGCGGCGCCCCGAGGCGGTTGGCCACGCCCAGGTGCGAGTCGGCCTCCATGAGCATGAGCGGCCGTCGGGTCAGCCACGCGGCCACGGCGGCGGGCCCGGCGACGTAGCCGCCCGCGCCCAGGACGACGTGGGGACGGCGGTGCGCCAGCAGGCCGGCCGTGCGCGGGAGCGCGAGGGCGGCCATCGCCAGCGCGGTGAGGTTCCTCGGCGTCAGCCGGCGGGCCAGCCCGCGCAGCGGGATCAGGTCCTGCGGGTAGCCCGCGGCCTCCACCGCCCCCGCCGCGCCCGCGCCGCGGGCGCCCAGGAACCGGACCTCAGCCCCTCGCTCGCGCAGCGCGTCGGCCACCGCCAGCGCCGGCATCACGTGCCCGCCCGTCCCGCCGGCGGCGATCAGCACCCGCAGGGACTGCGGCGAGTCGCCCGGCGGCGGAGTGGGATCGGCGTCCGATGTTGACAAGGAGGCCAGCGCAGGCGAGGAGGACGATGAGGCTGCTGCCCCCGAACGAGACGAAGGGCAGCGGGACGCCGGTCACGGGCATCACCCCGACGACGGCGCCGATGTTGATCGCGGCCTGCGCCAGCACCAGGGTCGTCAGGCCCGCCGCCAGCGCCTGCTGGTGGAGGTCCTGTGACCTCAGCGCGATCCGGTACCCCGCGATCCCGAACAGGGCGAACGCGATGAGCACCGCAAGGACGCCGATGAGGCCGAGTTCCTCCCCCACCGTCGCGAGGATCATATCCGTGTGCGCCTCGGGCAGGTAGAACGCCTTCTGGACGCCGTCGCCGAGGCCGACGCCGCTGACGCCGCCCGACCCCAGCGCGACCTGGGCCTGGACGCTCTGGAAGCCGGCGCCGTCGGGGTCGCTCCAGGGGTCGAGGAACGCCAGCAGGCGCTCGCGCCGGTAGGGCTCGGCGAGGATCGCGATCATCGCCACGAGGGCCCCGACCGCGACGATCCCGCCCAGGTGGCGCAGCCGGGCCCCGGCGACGATGAGCATCGCGACCGCCATCGCGCAGAGCACGACGGCGGTGCCCATGTCCGGCTCGACGAGGATCAGGACGGCGAGCGCGGCGGTCACCAGCAGGAACGGCGCGAGCCCGCCGGGGGTCCCCAGGCGCCGCGGGTGGCGGGCGATGGCCTGCGCCAGCCACAGGGCGAGCGCCAGCTTGGCGAGCTCGGACGGCTGCAGCTGGCCCAGGGCGCCGAGGCTGATCCACCGGCGCGAGCCGTTGACCTCCATGCCGATGGAGGGAACCAGCACGATCAGCAGCAGGAACGCCGCGACGGCCAGCGCGGGCGGGCCCAGGCGGCGCATGCCCTCGGGGCTCATCCGGGCGAAGACCGCATACGCCCCGAGGCCCACCACCGCGTAGGCGGCCTGGCGCGTGACCATGCCCAGGGGGTCCCCGTCGTTGAGCAGCGCGGTGGCGCTCGAGGACGAGTAGACCATGACGAGCCCGAAGGACACGAGCGCCAGCACGACCCCGGTGAGCAGGCGCTCGGGGGCGGCGGATGGGGAGCGGGACGCCACGGCCCCGAGGACTTCGCCGCGCGCGCCCGGGACCCTTGATGGCCGTCAGCGCGCGCCCGCGGCACGGGCGGCGGCCCGGAACGCCTCCCCCCGCTCCTGGTAGTCCGCGAACTGGTCGAAGCTCGCGCAGCCCGGCGAGAGGAGGACCGTCTCGCCCGCGGCGGCCCGCGCCGCGGCGGCCGCGACCGCGGCCTCGACGGTGCCGGACGCCTCCGCGGGGACGCCGGCGTCGCGCAGGGCGCGTCCGATCTCCTCCCCCGCCTCGCCCACCAGGTACGCGCGCACGACGGCGCCCCGCGCGGCCTCGGCCAGGGCCGCGAAGGGCGTGCCCTTGGCCCGCCCGCCGGCGATCAGGTGCACCCCCCGGGGGTACGCGTCGAGGGCGGCGATGGCGGCGTCCGGGTTGGTGGCCTTGGAGTCGTTGACGAAGGCGACGCCTCCGGCCGTCCCGACCGGCTCCAGGCGGTGCGGCACCGGCCGGAAGCTCGCGAGGCCCTCGGCCAGGGCGGCCGCCCCCAGGCCGGCGTGGGCCGCCAGGGCGGCCGCGGCCATCGCGTTCTCGCGGTTGTGGCGCCCGCGCAGGGCGACCTCGTCCCAGGCCACCACCCGCCCGAGCCCGGCGACGTGCAGCCCGCCCTCCGCCCAGGCGACGGCGTCGGGCCCCGGCGGCCCGTCGTAGGTGCGCCGCGCCGGCGCCGCCCCGGTCGCCTCGAGGCCCGGCGGGAGGATCGCCAGGTCGCCGGCCTCCTGGGCGGCGAACAGCCGCAGCTTCGCGTCGCGGTAGCCCTCCAGGCTGCCGTGGCGGTCCAGGTGGTCCGGGGCCAGGTTGAGGAGCGCCGCGGCGAGCGGCCGGAAGGCCTCCACGTCCTCCAGCTGGAAGCTCGAGCACTCCACCACGAGCCAGGCCCCGGGGTCGGACGCGTCAACCAGGCCCGCCAGCGGCGTGCCCTGGTTGCCGCAGGCGGCCGCCGCGAGGCCGCCGGCGCGCAGCAGGTGGGCGGTCAGCTCGGTGGTGGTCGTCTTGCCGTTGGTGCCGGTGATCCCGACCAGCGGGTTGGGCAGCTCGCGTGCGGCCAGCTCGATCTCGCTCCAGACCGGCACCCCGGCGGCCCGCGCTCCGAGCACCGGCGCGACGTCGCCGGGGACGCCCGGGCTCTTCACGGCCAGGTCGACGTCGGGGACCGGCGCGTCCCAGGGGGCGCGCACCTCGATGCCGGACGCGTCGAGCTCCGGGGCCGAGACCTCGCCGGCGTCCACCGCCACGACCTCCCAGCCGCGCCGGGCGAGCAGCAGCGCGGCGGCCCGGCCCGAGCGGCCGAGGCCGACCACGAGCGCCCGCCGGCTCATGTCACCTGGAAGTCGCGGAAGTAGAGCGTGAAGCCCACCGCGGCGAAGATCGCCGCGATCAGCCAGAACCGGACGATGATCTTGGTCTCGCTCCAGGCGGCCATCTCGAAGTGGTGGTGGACCGGGGTCATCAGGAAGACCCGCCGCCGGAAGCGCTTGAAGACGATCACCTGGACGATCACCGACAGGGCCTCGGCGACGAACATGGCGCCGATCACGATCAGCAGGATCTCGGTCTTCGTCATCACGGCCATGGCCGCGATCGCGCCGCCGAGGGCGTAGGACCCCGTGTCCCCCATGAAGACGGCCGCCGGGAAGGAGTTGAACCAGAGGAAGCCCACGCACGCGCCGACGAGCGTCGCGCCGAAGATCGCCAGGTCGTTCTGCCCCGCGACGAAGGCGATCCCGGTGTAGGAGAGCAGCACGATGGCGGCGATCCCGGCCGCCAGGCCGTCCAGGCCGTCGGTCAGGTTCACGGCGTTCGCCGCCCCGGCCACGACCAGGAACACCACCAGGAAGAAGGCCACCGCGCCGATCTCGAACGACTCGTCGAGCACCGGGATCGTCAGCGTCGTCGGCAGCCCCACCACCTCGACGGCCACCGCCACGAGGACGGCGGCGATCACGAGGAGCGCGATCATCCGCCAGCGCGCCGACACGCCGAGCGAGCGCCGCTTGACGATCTTCATCCAGTCGTCGAAGAACCCGATCGCCCCGCAGGCCAGGGTGGCGAACAGCACGAGCATCGCCTCGGTGCTGCGGCTCGAGAGGATCACGAAGGGCAGCGTCGTGGCCACCAGGATCAGCAGGCCGCCCATCGTCGGCGTGCCCTGCTTCTCGGCATGGGCCTCGGGGATCAGCCCGGGCGGGCGCACGAACTGGCCGACCTCGTTCGCCCGGAGCCAGGCGATGAACTTCGGCCCCAGGAACATCAGCAGCGTCGCGGCCGAGATCGCCGCGATCAGGACCCGCGGCACGCGCTCAGCCCCCCGCCTCGGGGGCGGCGATGACCGCGCCGATGCGCTCGAGGCGCATCGAGCGCGAGCCCTTGAGCAGCACGACGTCGCCCGGCTCGATCAGGCCGGGAACCGCCTCGATCGCCTCCTCCACCGTCGCGATGTGGACCGACGGCACGCCGTCGGCGCCGGCGACGTAGGCCGCGGCGCGGTCGCCGACCGCCACGAGCAGATCGACGCCCGCGTCCCGCGCGGCCTCGCCGACCTCGCGGTGGTGGAGCGTCTCCTGCGGCCCGAGCTCCATCATGTCGGCGAGCACCGCCACCCGGCGGCCGTCGCGCCGGGCCAGGTCGGCCAGCGCGGCCCGCATCGCGAGCGGGTTCGCGTTGTAGCAGTCCTCGATGAGGGTCCCGCCGACGCTCAGCGGCCGCTCCTGGCCGCGCAGCGCCGACACCGCCACCTCGATGCGCGCCCCGGCCGCGGGCACGGCATCGAGCGCCCGGCAGCACGCGAGCGCGGCGGCCGCGTTCTGTAGCTCCCACCCCTTGCTCAGGCTCAGGTCGAGGTCGATGTCGGGGGCGTCGCCGAAGCGGATCACCCTCACGGCGGGGTCGAGGTCGGCGATGTGCGGCTCGAGGAGCGGCTCCCCCGCGGGCACCACCGCCGTGCCCCCCGGCCGCAGCGCCGCAAGGATCTCGGCCTTCGCCGCCGCGACGGCCTCGACCGTGCCGAGCAGCTCCAGGTGCACGGGCCCGACCGAGGTGACGCACCCGACGTCGGGCGGGGCGAGCGCCGCGAGCTCGGCGATCTGGCCGGCGCCGCGCATCCCCATCTCCACGACGGCCACCTCGCAGCCCTCGGGCAGGCCCATCAGGGACATCGGGACGCCGATCTCCGTGTTGCGGTTGCCGGGGGTCCCCTCGGCGGCGACGCCCGCCGCCCGCAGCATGGCGACCAGGATGTCCTTGGTCGTGGTCTTGCCCGTGGCGCCGGTGATGCCCACCACCCGCGCGCCGCTGCGCTCGAGGGCCAGCCGGCCGGCCGCCTGCAGCACCGCCACCGGGTCCGGGGCCACGACGACGGGCCGCCGCATGCCCAGGCACTCGCCCTCGATCCAGCGCCACGCCGACTCCCCCACCACCGCGGCGGCGGCGCCGTCGCGGAGCGCGTCGGGGGCGTGCTGGCCGCCGTCCGCGGCCTCGCCGCGGATCCCCACGAACAGGGCGCCCGGCACCACCTCTCGCGAGTCCACGAACGCGCCCTCGACCTCGGTGTCCGGGGTGCCGACGGGGAGCCGGGCCTCGGCACCCGACCTCAAGATCTCGTTGACCGTCAGCCTCACACCCTCGTCCCCTGGTTCATGGCGCCCTCGATCGCCTCGCGGGCCACGACGCGGTCGTCGAAGGGGGTCTTCACCCCGTGCCGCTCCTGGCCCTGCTCGTGGCCCTTGCCCGCGATCACCACCACGTCGCCGGCCGCCCCCTCCTCCACCGCCCAGGCGATCGCGGCGCGGCGGTCGGGCTCCACGACGGTGCGGGCGGCGCCGTCGCGCATGCCGGCGAGGATCTCGTCGATGATCGCCTCGGGCTCCTCCGAGCGGGGGTTGTCCGAGGTGACGACGGCGACGTCGGCGAGGGCCGCGGCCGCCGCGCCCATCTCGGGGCGCTTTCCCCGGTCGCGGTCCCCTCCGCACCCGAAGACGCAGATCAGGCGCCCGTCGGCCACAAGCTCGCGGGCCGCCCGCAGCACGTTCTCCACCGAGTCGGGGGTGTGCGCGTAGTCGACGATGACCGGGAACGGCTGCCCGGCCTCGACCGCCTCGAAGCGGCCCGGGACGCCGTGCACCGAGCCGATCCCGGCCGCGACCGCCTCGTGGGGCAGCCCCAGCAGCTCGCCCACGGCGACGACGCCGGTGAGGTTGGCGAGGTTGAAGCGCCCGCGCAGCCGGCTCTCGATCTCGAGCGGGCCCCGGGGGGTGGCGATGCGGGCCGAGATGCCGGTCGCGAGCCCGCGCGCCTGGATCGGGCGGACCGGCGCCGGGGCGTCGACCGCATAGCCGAGCGCGTCGGCCTCGCGCGCGAGGCGCCGGCCGAGCTCGTCGTCCAGGTTCACCGCCCCGGGAGGGTCGCCCCCCTCGCCCTCGGGGCGCAGGAACAGGCTCCGCTTGGCCAGGTAGTACTCCTCGACGGTCGCGTGGTAGTCGAGGTGGTCACGGGTGAGGTTGGTGAACAGCGCGGCCGCGAACCGGGTGCCGGCCGTGCGCCGCTGGGCGAGGGCGTGCGAGGACACCTCCATGGCGCACGCCGCGTCGCCGGCGTCGCGCATCCGCGCGAACAGCTCCTGCAGCTCCACGGCGTCCGGGGTGGTGTGCCGCAGGGCCAGCGCCCGGCCGCCCACCCGCGCCTCGATGGTGCCGATGAGCCCGCACTGCCGGCCGGCCGCCTCGAGCATCGCCCGGATCAGGAACGACGAGGTGGTCTTGCCGTTGGTGCCGGTCACGCCCACGACCGCGAGGTCGCGCGAGGGGTGGCCGGCGAGCGCGGCGGCGGCGAGCGCCATGCCCACCCGCGCGTCGGCCACGACCGCCTGGGGCACGGCCACCTGCAGCTCGCGCTCCACCATGAGCGCCGCCGCGCCGCGCGCGACCGCCTCGGCCGCGAAGTCGTGGCCGTCGGCGCGGGTGCCGCGCAGGGCGCAGAACAGCGCCCCCGGGCCCGCGTCCTCGGCGCGGTGGACGATCGAGGCGATGGGCGTCGCGGCGGCCTCCGAGCCGGGCCGCGACGGCGCGGCGACGATGCGCCCTCCGGGACCGGCCTCGATCAGCTCCTGGAGGGTCATGCGGGCGCGGATCCTACCAGAGGCGACGGACGGCCATCACGGCGCGATGTTCAGCGTTTGCAGGGAGAACGCGGTGATGTCCTCGAACGCGGGCGCCGCCACCTCGCCGCCGTAGTAGGCCCCCCCGGGCTCGTCGACGACGACCGAGATCACGAGCTGGGGGTCGTTCGCGGGGACGTAGCCGACGAACGAGGAGGTGAACAGCGCGCTGCTGTACTGGCCGGTCTGGGGATCGATCTTGTTGGCGGTGCCGGTCTTGCCCGCCACCTGGTAGCCCTCGATCTGGGCGAGGCTGCCGGTGCCGTCCGGGGACACTACCCCGCGCAGCATGCGGTCGAGCGTGCGCGCCGTCCGCGCGGTCATGATCTGGCGCCCGGGGGCGTGGCCGACGGGCACCCCGCCGACGCGGTCCAGCAGGTGGGGCTCCACCAGCCGGCCGCCGTTGGCGACCGCGGCGTAGACGCGCGTGAGCTGCGCCAGTGTCACGCCGATCCCCTGGCCGATGGGGATGTTGATGATCGACGTGCCCGACCAGCGCTCGAGCGGCAGGACGAGCCCCTCCACCTCGCCCGGGAAGTCGATGCCCGTGCGGCTGCCGAACCCGAACCGCTCGATCCACGCCTGCAGCCGCTCGGCCCCCACCCGCTCGGCGATGAAGACCGTGCCGATGTTGCTTGATTGAGCAAGGATCTCGGAGGCGGACAGCGTCACCGGGGGCCGCTCGTGGGCGTCGCGCAGCGTGCGGTCGTAGCGCGTGATCTGGGTGGGGAGGGCGAAGGTCGTGCCGGGCAGGACCCTCCGGTCCTCGAGCGCCGCCGCCAGCGTCACCACCTTGAAGGTGGACCCGGGCTCGAACGTGTCGGTCACCGGCCGGTTGCGCTCGAGCTCCGGGTTGATCCGGGTCCGGCGGTTGGGGTTGAACCGTGGGACCGTGGCCATCGCGAGCACCGCCCCCGTGCGCGGGTCCATCACGATGCCGGTGGCGCTGCGCGCGGCGAACTTCTCGCGCGTGGCCGCCAACGTGCGCTCGACGCGGTCCTGGATCGCCGGGTCGAGGGTGAGCTGGACGTTCTGGCCGGGCACGGGCTCCCGGTCCTCGAGCATCCTGATCGAGTTCCCGAGCAGGTCGCGCACCTCCGTGCGGTGGCCGGGCACTCCCGTGAGCGCATCGTCGACCTGGCGCTCCATCCCCGAGATCCCCTCGTGGGTGTCCCCGGTCAGCCCGACGAGCTGCGACGCCTGCGGCCCGCCGGGGTAGAAGCGCTGCCAGGTGTCGGAGAAGTCGATCCCCGGCAGGTCGAGCTTCTTGGCCTGGTCGGCGAGCGCTGGGGGCACGTCGCGCGCGAGGACCACGTACCCGCCGGGCCGCGCGAGGGCGTTGGCGATGTCGTTCGGGTCGCGCTCGATCGCCGGGCCCAGCTTCGCGGCGGTGCCCTCGGGGTCGGTGACCAGGTACGGCGTGGCCGTGACGTCCACCGCGAGGCGGTCGATCGCGAGGTCGGCCCCGTTGCGGGCCTGGATCGCGCCGCGCTGGGCGGGCAGATCGGCCTCGAAGCGGTTCTGCCGGACACCGCGGTCCGAGAGGTCCCCCGCCCGCACGGTCCCCAGCCACGCCGCGCGGATGGCGAGGACGCCGAGCAGGACGATCGCGACGGCGGCGAGCATGCGGACGCGGCGGGGGCGCGCCCGGGTGGGGGGCTTCGCGCGGCCGCCGGCCGGGGGCCGCCGGCGCCGTGGGGGCGGCCGGCGCGAGGATCCGGCCGCCATCGGCTACGGGGCCCCGGCGTCCGGTCGCGTGCCGTCCAGGTAGGTCACCTCGGAGCTCGGGGGCGAGACCATGCCCAGGCGCTTCTCTGCGCGCGCGATGACGGTCGCGTTGCGCTGCTCGAAGCGGCTCTTGAGGCGCGCCGTCTCGGCCTCGACGCTGCGGGCGCGCTCGATGACCTTGCCGGTTTCGTGGGTCAGGGTGAGCTTGGCGACGTTGATCCAGACGATGCCGCCGAGCACCAGGGCGATGACGGGGATCGCCACGCGCCCCAGGCGCAGCCGCGCGCGACGCGGTCCGGCGGCAGGGGACGAGGGGCGGGTCCGCGGCCTCGCGCGGCTGGGCGCGGGGGCCGGCCGCGGGGCGGCGCGCGTGCTCATGGTCCGTCCTCGGCCCGCTGGACGGCGCGGAGGCGCGCCGGCCGGGCGCGCGGGTTGCGGTCGAGCTCGGCCTGGCGCGGGCGCAGGGCCTTGGGCGCCAGCAGGGCCGCCTCGGGAACCCGGCCGCACCCGCACACCGGCAGGTCCGGCGGGCAGATGCAGCCCTGGCAGCGGGCGCGCATGAACCCCTTGACCATGCGGTCCTCGAGCGAATGGAAGGAGATCACCGCCAGGCGGCCGCCGGGCGCGAGCAGGTCGAAGGCGGACTCGAGCCCGCGCTCCAGGCTGCCGAGCTCGTCGTTGACCGCGATGCGCAGGGCCTGGAAGACCCGCTTGGCCGGGTGGCCGCCGGCGAAGAGCGCCGGCGTCGGCACGGCCGAGCGCACGACCTCCACGAGGTCCCCGGTGGTCGCGATCGGCGCCTCGCGGCGGCGCCGGGCGATGGCGCGCGCGATCGGCCGCGCGTAGCGCTCCTCGCCGTAGGCCCGGATGATCTCGGCGAGCTCGGCCTCGGGGGCCTCGGCGACGAGATCCGCGGCCGACCGGTCACGCCCCGGGTCCATTCGCATGTCGAGCGGCGCCTGGCGCGAGTACGAGAACCCGCGCTCGGGCTGGTCGACCTGCATGGAGGACAGGCCGAGGTCCATCAGGATCGCGTCCGCGCGCACGCCCTGCTGGGCGAGCCGCGGCAGGGCGTCGGCGAAGTTGGCCCGCACGAAGCGGGTCTCGCAGACCACGTCCTCGGCGAGGTCGGAGAACCACGCGGCGGCCTCGGGGTCCTGGTCGATGGCGATGTAGCGCCCGTCCTCGCCCAGCGACGGGGCGATGCGGCGGGCGTGCCCGCCGGCGCCGAAGGTGGCGTCCACCACGGTCTCCCCGGCTCGCGGCGCGAGCAGGCGGACCACCTCGTCGGCCAGCACGGGCTCGTGCCCGCGGGCGTGCCTACGGGACTCGACCGGCAAGGCGCTTGGCACGGGCGGACACCCCCTCTCGACGCAGCTCGGAGAAGCGGTCGGCGAGGCGGGACGGCTCCCAGACCTCGAGGTACTCGCCGACGCCGACGACCCTCACCTTGCGGCCCTCGATCCCGGCGTGCTCGCGCAGCTCGGCCGCGACGGGGATGCGGCCCTGGCCGTCGAGCTCGTGGTCGTAGGCACCCGAGATCAGGAAGCGGCTCAGCTCGCGGGCCCCGTCGTCGAGCACGCTCATGGCGCCGAAGGTGCGCTCGAGCAGGCCGGACCAGTCCGGAGTCGGCACGAGGATCAGCCCGTCGTCGAGCCACCAGCCGATCGTCGCGCCCTCGGAGAAGGGCTCCCGCAGCCGGGCGGGAATTGCGAGGCGGAAGCGATCGTCGAGGCTGCACTCGTACGTCCCGCTGAGCAGCCGGCGTTGCATGGGCCCCACGCTACCCCACATCACCCCACTTGACAATCCCGCTTCCCCCGATGCCCACCGGGATCTGCCGATCGCGGCGTACCCGCAACGCGGGCGAGCAGGAGGCGCGCGCGCAACCGGCGTTGCGGCAGTCCGCGAGGTGCAGCGGAAAGGAACACTTGTTCGCGTCCGAGGCCCGAACTACAGTTCCCCGCGATGCCCGCCCTCGCACACCGCCGCGACGCCCTTCCCCGCCCCGCCGCAGCGGACCGCGCGCGCCTGCGCGCGGTCCCGTCACCGCGCCGGCGCCGCGTTCCGGGCCGCCCGCGCGCTCGCCCTCTACGCCCTCGGGCTGACGGCGGGGTTCCTGCTCGCGGGGGTCGCCTCGCTGCCGGGCGGGGGCGACGTGGTGGCCGGGCAGGTGGGGCTCGCCGCGGCGGCGGCCCTCGTGGGCGGCCTCGCGGCGCTGCGCGCGCGGGCCGTCGCCCGCCGCCGCTCCGGCCTCCGGATGTAACGGCGGTGAACGGGCGCGCCGCGCCCCGGGGTGGCCTAGACTCCGCCGGTGAGCGTCGACGGGGGCGGATACCTCGCCCATTGGGGCCTGGTCGAGCCGCCCTTCGGGCTCGAGCCGGACACCCGGTACGCATTCGAGCGCTCCGACCACCGCGAGGGCCTCGCGCGCATCCTGTTCGGCATCACCCAGCTCGGGGGGCTGGTGGTGATCACGGGGGAGATCGGCTCCGGCAAGACGCTCCTCTCCCAGACCCTGCGGCGGACCCTCGACGGCGAGGGCTTCGTCGTCGCCGAGGTTCCCAACCCGCCGCGCACGCCGGCGGCGCTCCTGGCCGCGATCCTGCCCGCGGCCGGCGCGGAGCCCGCCGGGGGATCGGCGGCCCGCCTGGCGGGCCGCGTGCGCGCGCGGCTCGCCGGCTCGGCGGCCGAGGGCCGGCGCATGGTGATCGCGATCGACGAGGCGCAGCGCCTCAACCCGCGCGCCCTCGACGAGGTGCGCATGCTGACCAACCCGGGCGACGGGCCGAGCGCGCCGGTGGTGCTGCTCGGCCAGCCGGAGCTGACGCGCCACGTCGAGCGCCTCCCCCAGGTCGCCCAGCGGGTGGTGGTCCGGTACCACCTCGGGCCGATGACCGCCGATGAGGTCCACCTCTACGTCGCGCACCGCGCCCGGGTCGCCGGAGCCGAGCGGCCCATCCTCTCCGAGCGCGCGGCGGTGACGGTGCACGAGCAGACCGGGGGCGTCCCGCGGCTCGTCAACCTGCTCGTCGCGAACGCCCTCTTCGTCGCGGCCGCGCGCGGGGAGGAGCAGATCGGCGAGGACACCATCCGGGACCTGGCCGAGGACGCGCGCATGAGCGTCGAGGCGGCCGGCCCGCCGCAGGACGGCTGGTGAGGCGCGTCAGCTACCAGTCGATGCTCGGCGGGCCTCCCGGCGGCGAGGGCGGCGGCGTCTACGTGCGCCTCGGCGACGGGGCCATCGGGACGCGCCGCAAGGACTCCCGCAAGGACGTGACCGTGGCGCTCTCCAAGCCGCAGGCCCGCTGGCTGCGGGAGGCGACGGCGCTGTCGGGCTCCGGCATCGACGACGCGGCGATCCTGCGCGCCCTCGTGGACCTCGGCATGGAGCTCGAGCTCGACTGGGCCGTGCTGGCCAGCGGCAAGTCCCTGCGCCAGGCCGTGCGCGAGTCCGTCATGGTGCGGCGCCGGGCCGCGGGCTAGCCCGCCGATGGCGAAGGCCTGGGACGTGCCGGGGCTGGCCGGCGACGCCCGCTTCCGCGAGGCCGCCGGCCGGGTGATCCTCACCCGCTGGCGGGAGATGATGAGCTTCCGCGACGGCACGCTCCTGGGCGAGGACATCGAGGAGCTGCACTCGATGCGGGTCTCGTCGCGGCGGCTACGGGCCGCCATGGACGCCTTCGAGGGGGCGTTCCCGCGCAAGACGTTCAGGCCCCTGCTGGCCCAGGTGAAGGAGATCACCGACGTCCTCGGCGACGCCCGTGACCTCGACGTGGCCGTCGAGGGCCTCAGCCGGCTCGTCGCCGAGGTCCCCCGGGACGAGCGCCCGGGCATCGAGGGGCTCGTCGCGCGGTATCGCGAGGACCGCGCCGCGGAGAGCCCGGAGATCGAGGCGCTGTTCGCCCGGCTGGAGGAGGAGCGGTTCGAGGACCGCCTCGCGCGCTACATGGCCAAGCACACCGGCATCCGGCTCGACCGGCTCAAGCCCGGGCCGCCCGAGGACTGACCGTGGCCAAGCCCCGCCCCGTCAAGGGGCTCGACCCGGACCGCCGCATCCGGCCGAACGCGCGCAAGGTGCTCGCCGTGCGGATCGACGAGGTCTACTCCTTCGACGGCGTGGTGGCCGACCCGGCGAACGTGACCGAGCTGCACGACCTGCGCATCGCGTGCAAGCGGCTGCGCTACCTGCTGGAGATCTTCGACATCGCCTTCGCCGAGGACCTCGAGCCCTTCATCGACGAGGTCAAGGGCCTCCAGGACCTGCTCGGCGAGATCCACGACCGCGACGTCCAGGTCCCGATGCTCGAGGAGCACCTCGCCTGGCTGGCCGGGCGCGAGGGCGAGGCCGCGCGGAGGCTGGTGGAGCGCCGCGCCGCGAGGAGTCCCTCGGGCGAGCCCTCGGCGGCCGCCTATCGCGCGTTCCGCCGCCGGCTCGAGGTCGGCATGCGCGGCGACGAGCGGGCCGGCGTCCACGCGCTGATCGGCCGCCGCCGCCACGAGCGCGAGGAGCTCCACGCCCGCTTCCTCGACGAGTGGCGGCGCCTGAAGGCCGAGCGCTTCCGGCCGCGGCTGGAGGAGGCCCTGGGCATCGATGCCTGAGCGCCTCGCCCTGCTGGGCGACATCCACGCCAACCTGGCCGCGCTGCGAGCGGTGCTCGCCGACGTGGACCGCGCCGGCATCGCGCGGGGCGTGGTGACCGGCGATGTGGTGATGCGAGGCGAGGAGCCCGAGGAGTGCGTCGTCGAGGTGCGCCGCCTCGGCTGGCCCTGCGTGATGGGCAACACCGACTGGAAGGTCGGCCAGCGGTCGGATCGCGACCCCGAGCACGCCAAGGCCGAGCGGCCCGGCTCGCGGGCGTGGACGGTCAACCGGCTCTCGGACGACAGCCTGCGCTTCCTCGCCGCCCTCCCGATGGTGGCGCTCGTGCCCTTCGGCCGGGCGACGGTGGCCGTCATGCACGGCAGCCCCACCGACCCGAACGGCACGATCGACGCGGGCACGCCCAAGCGCCGCCTCGCCAAGCTGGGCGACGAGCTCGGCGCCGACTGCATCGTCACCGGTCACACGCACGAGCCGCTGGTGCTGCAGGCCGGCGCGGTCCTCGTCGTCAACCCGGGCAGCGTCGGCGAGGCGCTGAGGGGCGACCTCCACCCTCGTTGGGCGTGGCTGGAGGCCCGGCGGTCGGGCCTGCGGGCTCACCTGGAGCGCGTCGGCGAGAAGGCCGCGCGGGTGCGGCTCGCCTGAGCGGGGCGCCCGGCTCAGGCGGAGCCCATCAGCCTCCGGGCCCCGCGCCGTCGCAGGCGGGCGACCCCCCACCGCCCCGAGCGCCGCGACGGCGAGGAAGGGCGCCGTCAGCAGCGCGGCCGCCAGGAGCCACGCCGTAGCGTCCGCGAGGCGCTCGCCGGCGCGCGCCAGTGGCCCGCCGAAACGGCCCTCGTCGGCCGGGGCCGGCGGCGGCCCCTGGTGGTGAGGGTCAGGTTGAGCGTGGCGAGGCGCGCGCGGCTCAGGTCGGCGGCCCGACGCCCCTCGGCGGCACGCAGCCGCGCCTCGGCGCGGGCCAGCTGCCCCCTCAGCTCATCGTCGGGACGCGCGGCCAGCTCGGCCCGGAGCCGCTCGACGTCGGACTCGAGGCGATCGATCAGGCGCCCCGCGGCGTCGATGCGGGCGGTGACGTCGACGACGTCGGCCCGCTGGCCCGTCACCGTCCCCAGCCGCCCGAAGGCCGCGATCGCCTCGTTGGCGCGCGCCACCGGAACGCGGAAGACGAGCCGGTTGGTCCCCTGCGCCCCGGTCGGGACGTCGTAGTCGGACGAGGCGGTGAAGCCGCCCAGGCCACGGACCACCGCCATCGCCCGCGAGCTCGCGCGGGACAGCGCGTCCACCCCCTCGACGCGCACGCGCGTCCACGCCGTCACCTGCCGGGCGCGGCCGCCGCCGCCGGGCACCGGCGCGGGGGCCACCTGGGGCGCGGCGCCCTGAGCGGAGTCGGCCGGCGCCTCCAGGGCGGGCCCGCGCTGGGCCGGCGGGGCGGCGGCCCGCTCGGCTGCCGGAGCGTCGGTGACGGGGCTGGGCCCTCCAGAGGTCAGGACCGGCAGGAACACGGCCGCGGCGGCGATGGCCGCGACTGCGGGCGCCGCCACGAGCACGAGCGTGCGCCGGTCGGCGGAGCGCAGCCGCGCCCGCAGCCGCTCCATGGCACCGGCCGGCGCCGGCGCCGCCGCGGCCCGGCGGACGGCGCGGCGAGGGCCTCGGGCGCTCCGCCGCTCGAGCTCCCTCACGGCGGCGAGCAGCCCGCATCGTCCGGCGCTCGGCCTCGTCGCGCGGAGCGGCCCCGTTCGACCAGCTCCGCGAGCCGCTCGGGCCCCATGGCCTCCGGTCCGGACACGATCACACCACCTCCTGTCGCAGCTTCGAGAGGGCCCGGTGCAGGCCGGTCCCGACCGCCGACGGCGAGATCCCCGCGACACGGCCCGCTTCGGCCGCGTCCATCCCCAGCACCACGCGCAGCGCCACGAGCTCGCGCTCGCCGCGCGTGAGCCGCGCGAGCGCGGCGCGCAGGTCGTCGGACAGCCCCCCGGGCGCGTCCGGCCCCTCGAGCGCCTCGGGGTTCTGCGCCGCGAAGCGCTCCTCCCGGGCCCGCCGCCGGCCCTCGCGACGGAAGTGGTCGAGGGCGACCCGCCGCGCGATCTCGACCAGCCACACCGACGGCCGGCCGCGCCGCGGGTCGTAGCGGTGCCAGTCGCGCAGGGCGCGCTCGAAGGTCGCGGACGTCAGGTCCTCCGCCAGGTGCCGGTCGCCGACCAGGTGGGCCAGGTAGCGGAAGACGGCGTCCAGGTGCGCCTCGGCGACGTCGGCGAACGCCGGCCGCGCCTCGTGGCGCGTCATCTCGTGGCGCAGGGTGGACCCGACACTCACGACCAGTATCCGCCGCCGCCCGGCCGTCCGTCACACCGGGGCGCCCTACCAGCCGACGGCCCACCCCGGCACCAGGACGACGGGGCGCGGCGGCTGCGGGGGCCGCGGCCGGCGCGGGCGCGGCGGGCGGGGCCGCGCCGGCGCGACCGGCCGGGGCGGGCGATCCGCGGCGCGCGGAGCAGCTGGGCGACGTGGGCCACGGGGTCCAGCGGCGGGCGTCGCTCCGGGCGGTGCTCGCGCACGGCCATGAGCGCCAGCATCAGCAGCGCCACGGCGCCGAGGACGCCGAGGTACTCGGCCGTCGACGAGCCGCGCTGCCGGCCGGCGGCCATCAGCCGCCGATCACCGCGCCCACCTGGCGCGAGAGCTCGATGAGGAGGATGCCGAGCACCAGCAGCAGCACCGCCGGCACCATCAGCAGGGCCACCACGAGCTGGATCTTGGGCGCGGCCCGCGAGGCGCGCTCGCGGGCCGCCTGGCGCCGGGCCACGCGCAGGGACTCGGCCTGGCCCTCGAGGGCCCGCGAGAGCGGCGCCCCGAGCTCCTCGGCCTGCAGCAGGGCCCCGACGGTCTGGGCCAGCTCGGGGGCGCCGGTCCGCTCGACCAGCGCCCGATAGGCCTCGGCGCGGGGCGTCCCCAGGGAGAGGTCGCGCAGGACGTCCTCGATCTCCCCGCCGAGCGTCCCCCCGAGACGCCCGGCGGCGAGGTCGAGGGCGGGGTCGAGCGACATCCCCGACTCGACGCAGATCCCCAGCAGGTCGAGAAGGTCCGGCAGCTCGCGCACGAGCGCCCTTCGCCGCGCCGCCCCACGCGCCGCGAGCCATCGCGACGGAGCCATCGCCCCCGCCAGACCGAGGGCCGGCGCCAGCAGCGCGGCGGCCGGAGCGACGGCGGCCAGCGGCAGGGCGAGCGCCGCGAGGGCGACCGCGGCGCCGGCCCGGGCCCGGCCCATCTCCTCCGCGGACAGCCGCCCCGCGAGCCCTGCGCGGGCGATGCGCGCCTCGTCGCCCGCGCGGACGAGGAGGCGGATGAGCGCCGACGGGCAGGGCAGCCGGATGGCGAGCCGGAGCGCCGCCGGGACCACCGCGGCGGCGGCAGTGCCGGTTGCGCGGCCGGCGGGGGCCGGGCGGCGGGCGCGCAGCGCCATGGCGGCGCACGCGAGTGCGGCGATCCACAGGGCGATGGGGCTGCTTGCCACGGTCACGGCTCCACCCGGCCGATGCGGCGGATCCCGAGCACCCCGGCCCCGTAGAGGGCGGCCGAGACCGCCAGGAGCGGCAGGCCCGGTCCCTCGCCGAGCACGCGGGCGAGCGTCCCGGGCGCCGCGATCTCCGCCATGACGCCGGCGCCGAGCGGGAGGGCCGCCACGAGCCACGCCGTCATCCGCGCCTGGGCCGTGGCGCCGCGCAGCTCGCGCGCCAGCTGTGCCCGCTCCTCGAGCCGGGCGGCGAGCCCGGCGAGCGCGCGAGCGAGGTTCCCGCCGGTGCGTCGCTGGACCAGGATGGCGGTCACCATGATGCGAAGGTCGTGCGCCGGGACCCTGGCCACGAGGCCCTCGAGGGCCGTCTCCAGACGGCTCCCGAGGCTGAGCTCGTCGACCGCCCGGCGGAGCTCCTCGCGGCACGGCTCGGGGGCGTCGCGCGCCGCGCGCGCGAGGGCCTGGCGCAGCGACAGGCCCGCCTGCAGCGCGGCGGCGAGCTGCTGGGCGACCCCGGGGAGCTGAGACTCGACGCGCGCGAGGTGGCGTCGGTCGGCCGACCGCACGACGCTCGCGGCCGCGGCGATCGCGAGGGCCATCGCCACGGGGACCGCGAGCGGCGACCGGGTCGCCGCGAGGGCGAGCGCGCCGGCCCCGACGGCCGCGACGGCCACGAGGGCGACGAACGCGTCGGGGCCGAGCGGGATCCCCGCGCGCGCCAGCCGGGCGCCGAGCCGCCGGCCGGCGGGCCGGGAGGCGATCGCGCGCGGCCCTGGCCGGCCGGCGCGAGGCCCGGGCGCGGCGCTGCCGTCACGGGACGACAGGAGGCGCCCGACCCCGACCACCAGGAGCGCCACCGACGCGCCGGCCACGACCGCCGCCGCCCAGGCGCCGTTCATGCCGCGTCGGCCACGTCGGCCAGCTCGGCCGCCGACCGGGCACGCTCGAGCCACTCCGCCGCGGGCGGGTGGTGGCGGAAGCCCCCGCGCGGCGCCCAGTTGACGAGCGTCGTCAGGCGCGGCCCGCCGGGCCCGGCCTCCACCGACGCGACCTCGACGACGCGGCGGGCGCCGTCCGGCAGGCGGGCCTGGTGCACGATCAGGTCGATGGCGCTTCCGACCTGGTCGGCGACCGCGCGGTACGGGAGGTCGAGGTCGCCCATCAGCGCGAGCGTGTGGACGCGCCGGACCGCATCGGCCGGCGACGAGGCGTGCAGCGTGGACAGCGACCCCTCGTGACCGGTCGTCATCGCCGTCAGCATGTCCAGCGCCTCGCCGCCGCGGACCTCGCCGACGACGATGCGGTCGGGCCGCATGCGGAGGGCGTTGCGCACCAGGGCGCGGATCGAGACCGCCCCCGCTCCCTCGAGCGACGGCGGACGGCTCTCGAGCCGCACGACGTGCGGGAGCGGGATGCGCAGCTCCGCGGCGTCCTCGATGGTGACGAGGCGCTCCGTGACCGGCACGAACGCCGCGAGCGCCGCCAGGGTCGTGGTCTTGCCGCTGCCGGTGCCGCCGCTGACGAGGAGGTTGCGCCGCGCCCGCACCGCAACCGCCAGCAGGTCGAGCATCGGCCGGTCGATCGTGCCCAGCTCGACCAGGCCCTCCCCGGTGAGGGCCCGGCCCGCGAAGCGGCGGATGGTCAGCGCCGGCCCGTCGAGCGCCAGCGGGGGGATGACCGCGTTGACGCGAGAGCCGTCCGGCAGCCGGGCGTCGACCATCGGGCTGGCCTCGTCCACGCGGCGGCCGAGGGGCGCGAGGATGCGGTCGATGACGTGAAGCAGGTGGGCGTCGTCGTGGAAGCGCGCCTCGGCCGGCGCGATGCGCCCCGCGCGCTCGACGAACACGCGGCGCGGGCCGCAGACCATCACCTCGGTGATCTCCGGGTCCCGCAACAGCGCCTCGAGCGGGCCGAGCCCGAGCGCCTCGTTGACGACGGCCTCCACCAGCGCCTCTCGGCCGGCCGCCGTGAGGATTCGCCGCTCCTCGGCGATCATGTCGCGGATCAGGTCGGCGAGATCCTCTCGGCTCACGTCGCCGCCTGCGGCGCGGGCGTCCCGGGCCGCCCGCCGGCGCAGGTGCTCCACGAGGGCCGGGTCGGGCGCTCCGGCGTCGACCGGCGGCCGCGCGCCGGTCATCGGATCGCCTCGGCCAACCGCTCGACGGCGCGGTGGAGGGGTCGGCGGCGCCCGGACGACCATCGCCCGCCGCTCAGGTCGGCCCCCTCCCGGCGCGCCCACGGCAGCTCGCCGACGACGTTCGCCGAGAGCGCCTTGCCGAGGGCCCGGGCGCCGATCTCGCCCCGCTCCGGGCCGGCGCTGACGACGACGGCGCTGCGCGCGCCCGCGCCCCGCGCGGCGAGGGCGTCGAGGAGCCGGCGCGCGCGCCGCGCCCCGGCCAGCGTGGGCGGGCAGACGAGGAGCACGCCACCTGAGCGCTCGGCCGCCGCGAGCCCGGCACGCCCCAGCCCCGCGCCGGCGTCGACGACGACCTGCCCCTCGCCCGCCGCGACGTCCACCAGGCGCGCGAGCCCGCCGTCGTCCCACGCCTCGGCCGCGCCCGGCAGTCCGGGCCCGGGCAGAAGCGACACGCCGGAGGGGTGCGGGAAGGCGACCGCCCGCAGGTGGCCGGCGTCGATCTCGGCGGCGACCGGAGCGAGGGCGGCGACCGAGCGGTCGGCCGGAAGCCCCCAGGCGCCGGCGAGGTCGCCGCGCTCGAGGTCGAGCTCGATGAGCCACGGCCGCGCACCGGCGGCGGCCCAGCAGAGCGACAGCGCCCCCGCGACCAGGCTCGCGCCGCAGCCGCCGGCCGCGCCCGCCACCACCAGCGGCCCGGTCACGGTGCCCCGACCGCGGGCGGCGGCTCGGACCCCGCCTCGTCCCGGGGGCGGGCGAGCAGGCGGACCTCCCGGGCGAAGTTCAGCGCCGCCGTCACCCGCAGGGCCTGCGCCGACGTCACCCTCAGCAGCGGCCTCGCCCGCGCTGCCGAGGCCACCGTCGGGCGCCGCCTCGGCCGTCGCGAGCACCTCGGCGTCGGCGACGACGACCTGCGTCCGGCCCGCCGGCCCCTCGCCGGTCGACGCGACGACGTTGACGCGCGCGCCCGGCGCCAGGCCCACCGCCCCGCCGGCGGCCGAGAGCGGGACCGCGACGGCGCGCTCGCCGGCCGCGAGCGGCGCGGCCGCCGTTCCGGGCGCGCCGCCGAGGACCGCCTGGGTGAGCGGCTCCCCGGCCGACACCGGCGCCGCAGTGCGGCGGCCGAGCGCCTGGTCGGCGGCGCTCAGGAGCCCCTCCAATCGCAGGCCCGCGGGCACCGGCGCCGGCACGAGCGCCTCGGAGGCCACCGCCGTCGTCGATGAGCAGGCCGGGCGGCAGAGGCGCGCGCGCGACGAGCACCCAGCCGCCCGCATCCGGCTCGGCTGCCGCGCGCAGCGTGAGGAGGACCGCGAGCAGCCCGGCCGCCCCGGCGAGCGCCGTCCAGAGGGCCCCGCGGCGCCGCCGGCCCAGGATCACGGCGCCGCCGCCGCGGCCAAGCCGGCGCCGCAGCGCCCGCAGGGGCCCCCGGGCAGGCCCCCGCCGGCGCACCGCGCCACACGGCCGCCATGCGCACCGGGCCCAGCGCCCGAGGACGCCGGGCCGCAGCGCCGGCATCCGCGCGGCGCCGGCTCCGACCGGCCGCCGCGGCAGGACCGGAGCCGACGCCGCGCCCGCGAGGACCTGCAGCAGGCGCGCCGGGCCGGCCCGCCAGCGGAGCGAGCCGGCCCGCCATCGCGACCACCCAGGCCGCGGCGTCCCCGTCGCCGGGCAGGCGCACGACCTCCCGGCCCATGACCCCGGCGAGCGCCGGCAGCGCGCGCGCGCCCGGGTCGGCGAGCGCGGGGCGCGCGAGCACCACGGCGCCGGGGCCGGCGCGGTCGAGCGCCTCGACCACGTCGTCCGGGTCGAGGTCGGCCCAGCCTGCCCCGCGCCGCGCGCGCCCGCGCGGGACCACGACGACGCCGTCGAGCGGCGGGCCGCCCACGCCCGCGGCCAGCCCCTCCTCGACGACGAGGGCCGTCACGCCGCCCCGCGACCGTCGCGGGCGTCCTCGCGAAGCGGCAGTGCGAGCCGGAAGGTCGCCCCGCGGCCCACCGGATCGAGCGTGAGGCGGCCGCCATGGCGCTCCGCGAGCTCGCGCGCGATCGCGAGGCCGAGGCCGCGGCCGGCTCCCCGCGGGGCGCTGCCGCGCTCGCCGGAGCTGAAGATGCGCTCCCGGTCGCCGCGGGGGACCCCGGGGCCGTCGTCGGCGACGCGCACCTCGCCCCAGCCGGCGCGGCGCCCCGCGGTGATCCACACCTGGGATGCGCAATGGCGCAGCGCGTTCTGGACGAGGTTGTCGAGCGCCCGGCGCAGGTCGTCGGGCGCCGCGGTGACCGTCGGCGGCAGGCCCCGCACCCGCGCGACGACCCTGACGCCCCGCTCGGCGCCGATGGCCCGATGCCGCTCGGCGACCGATGCTGCCAGCGCCGCCAGGCACACCGGTCCGCCCGGGACCGCCGTCCCGGCCGGGCGCCGCGCGACTCGCGCGAGGCCGTCGAGCCCGGCGGCCAGCCGGAGCGTCTCGGCGTCGATGAGCTCGAGGCCGGCGCGCCGCGCGTGGTGGGGCTCGTCCCGCGCCAGGGTCGCGCAGACGCCCCTGATGACGGTGAGCGGGCCGAAGAGGTCGTGGACCAGCCGGTCGAGGGCGCCGTCGGCCACCTCAGGCCTCCTCGGGGAGCAGGCGGTACCCGATGCCCCAGACGTTCACGACCCAGCGCTCGCCGCCGCCAGCGGCCGCCAGCTTGCGCCGCAGGCGGCTGGCGTGGCTGTCAACCGTGCGCGTGCGCCCCGCCGCCCGGTAGCCCCAGACGTCCCGGAGCAGCTCGCCCTTGGTGAGCACGCGGCCCGGGTCCCTGGCGAGGGCCGACAGGAGGGCGAACTCCTTCGCCGACAGGTCGAGCACGCGCCCGCCGAGGGTCGCGCGCCGGGCGTTGCGGTCGATCGACAGCGCGCCGACGCGGATCTCCTCGCGCAGGATGGCCCCGCGCGAGCGCCGGATCAGGGCGCCGAGCCGGGCGAGCAGCTCGGGGTAGTGGAACGGCTTGGCGACGTAGTCGTCGGCACCGCGCTCGATGCCGCGCACCGCGGCGTGGGGGCTCGTGTCGCCCGACAGGAGCAGGATGGGCATCCCCGGGTCCCACGGGTCGTCCGCGCCGCCCTCGCGGATCGCCGAGATGAGGTCGAGCCCGCTCATGCCGGGCAGGCCGACGTCGATGACCGCGGCGTCCGGGTGCCCGCCGGACAGCATCGCCACCGCCTCCTCGCCCGACGTCGCCGAGAGCGGGGCGAAGCGGTCGGCGATGAGGTTCTCGGACAGGAAGACGCGCGTCGGCGCGTCGTCCTCGACCAGCAGCACCGACGGGACGACCCCGCCCACCCCGAGCGGCATGACCCCACCTCCCCGTGTCGCGCTCGCCGCGCCCGGGCGGCGCGGTGTGCCCCCTCAGAGGCGCGCGGCGGCGCGTTCTCTCCCCCCGCCGCGGCGCAGCTCGTCCGCTCGGAGCGGGAAAATCGTCCGGATCAGGCGGCGAGGAGGCCGGCCAGCCGCGCGAGCGCCGGGCGCTCGCGCGCGACGAGGTCCTCGGCGGTGAGCCGCAGCGCCTCCAGGTTCGCCGGGCTCGCGTCGTCGAAGGCGCGCGCCGCCCCGAAGCCGAGCGGCGTCTGCACGCGGACGTAGCGCTCGCCGAGGGCGCGCAGCAGCGCGTCGCGCACCAGCTCGGGGCCGGCGGCGGCCGCGAGCGCCGCCGCGTCGGGGTCGTCGGCGACCTCGGGCGGCCCGGCGCCCGTGCCGAGCGAGACCAGCACGACCTCCTCCCCCGCCCCGAGGGCCAGCGCCTCCGCGTAGGCCACGAGGGCCGGGTCGTTGGCGATCAGCGCGCCGTCGATGCACGAGCGGGCGACGCCGTCGGCGCCCGTGTGGGCGACCGGCGGGAACACCCCCGGAAGGGCCGCCGACGCCATCGCGGCCCGCACCATCGGGGCGTCGCCGACCGGCCCCGGGTCGAGGCCGCCGCCGCGGAACACGACCGGGCGCCGGCCCTCGGCGTCGCAGCTCACGGCGAGCACCGGACGCAGCGCCTGCCGACAGGGCGGTCGCGCCCAGCCGCGCCCGCAGCTCCGCCTCGAGCGGCGCCGGGTCGCGCTCCCCGCCGGGCTCGGCGCCGTCGGCGAAGATCGCCGGGCCGCGCTCCAGGTAGAGCCCGCCCAGCTCGCGCGCCGTCTGGGGGGCGGGACGGGTGAGCCCCGAGGGCCAGGATGGCGCCGGTGGAGGTGCCGGCGACCACGTCGAACAGCTCGTGAACGCGCCGCGCGCCGAGCTCCTCGAGCGCGGCCAGCACCGTCGCCGGGATGATCCCGCGCACCCCGCCGCCGTCGATGGCGAGCGCCCGGATCAGCCGGCGGCCCCCAGGGCGAGCCGCGCCCCCGGGGCGAGGCCGGCGAGCGCACCGGAGCGGCACTCGACCACGGCGCGGGCGCCACGCACCCCGGCGATCCGCCACGGCGGCAGCGGGTCCACCACCCGCAGCACGCGCCCCCCCGCGTCGAGGAAGGCGCAGCCGATCGGCGCCCGCAGCGCCAGGGTGTGGACGCTGCCGCAGGGCTCGAGCCAGAGGGCCTCGTCGGGCGCGAGATCCGGCGTGCCGAGCAGCCCCACGAGCCGCGACGCGGCGGACGCCGCACGGTAGCAGCGCGCCGCGATCACGCGGCCGGAGCCGTCGCCCAGGGGCCGCGGCGGCCCCGTCAGGCGGTCGATGCGCAGGGCCCCCATCGGGGTGATCGTGCCACGCTCGACGCCGGGGTGGGCACGCGTCGGCGTTGGTAGGCTGACCCCATGGCGACCGGTCATGGGCTCGCGCCGGCGTATTCCAGCGGAACCGACTTCAGCGTGGAGGCGGCGGGCGTGCGCTTCGGCTTCAGCGCCCGCGACTTCTCCGAGCGCGTCGGCCAGGCCGCCGTGCAGCTGCGGCTGGTCGAGCGCGACGGCCTCGGGCCCGCCGAGGTCGAGGACCTGGTCGCCCTCGCCGCGCACGGCTCGGTGCCGAGCCCGGCGAGCCCGCTCGCCGGGCACGTCGAGCGGCACCGCGAGGTCCTGTTGGGCGGCGGCGAGGACCTCGTGCACTGGCTCAGGCGGCTCGTCTTCCGCGGCGCGTGGATCGACACCCAGATCGCCGACGGCCGGATCCGGCCGGTGTTCGAGGAGACCCGGGGCGGCTTCAGCTACCGGCGCGCCGCGACGGGGGCGCCCATCGCGACGGACCCTCCCCTCCCCGACTGGTCGATCGTGGCCTACGGAGGCCCCGGAGCCTGACCGGCGACCAGCGCCGGGGCGTGCGTTGCCGGGCCGGGCGCGGTTGGGTCATGCTTGCCGCGGCAGATGGAGATCCGGACCCTGGGGCCCCTCGAGGTCCTCGACGGCGGCGACCCCGTCTCCCTCGGAGGCCGCAAGCAGCGGGCGCTCCTCGCCGTGCTCGCGCTCAGCCCCGGGCGGGCCGTGGCGGCCTCGCGGCTGGTCAACGACCTCTGGGGCGAGGAGGCGCCGGACACGGCGCCCAAGATGGTCCAGATCCACGTCTCCCAGCTGCGGAAGGTGCTGCCGCCGGGGGTGCTGGTCACGCGCGCGCCGGGGTACCAGCTCGACGTCGCCCCCGAGCAGGTTGACGCCTTCCGCGCGGAGGAGCTGCTGCGCCGCGGGCGCGAGGCCCTCGCCGAGGGAGACGCGCCCGCGGCGTCCGAGCGCCTCGCCGAGGCCCTCGCCCTGTGGCGGGGCCCGGCGCTCGCCGAGTTCGCCGAGCCCTTCGCCGCGGCCGAGGCCCGCCGGTTGGAGGAGCTGCAGCTCGTCGCTGACGGAGGAGCGCATCGAGGCCGAGCTCGCCCTCGGGCGCCACGCCGAGGTCGCCGTCGAGATCGAGTCCCTCATCGCCCGCCAGCCGCTGCGCGAGCGCCCGCGCGGCCAGCTCATGCTCGCCCTCTACCGCTCCGACCGCCAGGCCGAGGCCCTCGCCGCCTACCAGGAGGCCCGGCGCGTCCTGTCGGAGGAGCTGGGCATCGACCCCTCGCCGGCGCTCCGCGAGCTCGAGCGGCGCATCCTGCAGCAGGACCCGGGCCTGGCGGCGCCCCGCCGCCGCCCGCGCCGCGGCCGAAGGCCGAGCCCGCGCCGGCGCGAATCCAGGGACCGGTCGTCGGCCGCGAGCCCGAGCTGGCGGAGCTGCGCGAGCACCTGGCCGCCGCCGCGCGGGGGGAGCCGCGCCTCGTGGTGGTCGCCGGCGAGGCCGGGGCCGGGAAGACCACGCTCGTCGAGGCCTTTCTCGCCGACGCCGCCGCCGGCGACGGGCCCCTGGTCGGGCGCGGCCAGTGCGTCGAGCAGCACGGCTCGGCGGAGGCCTACATGCCCGTCCTGGAGGCCCTCGACGGCCTCAGCCGAGCTCCCGGCGCCGAGGGCGTGGTGCCGCTCCTCGTGGAGCGCGCGCCCACGTGGATCGTGCAGATGCCATGGCTCGTCTCGCCCGGCGACCTCTCCCGGGTCCAGGGGCGCATCCTGGGCGCGACCCAGGCGCGGATGTTGCGCGAGATCGTTGAGGCGCTGTTGTCGGCGGCGACCGAGCGCCCGATCGTGCTCGCCATCGAGGACCTCCACTGGAGCGATCCCTCGACCGTGACCCTCCTGTCGGCGCTCGCCCGCCGCCGCGACCCGGCCCGTCTGCTGGTCGTCGCGACCCTGCGCTCGGCCGACGCCGCCACCCGTGCGCACCCGGTGCACGCCGCCGTCGCCGACCTCGCTCCGAGGGGCCTGGTCGCCCGGCTCGACCTCGAGGCGCTCGGGGAGGACGCGGTCTCCGAGTACCTGAGCGCCCGGGTGCCGGGCGCCGAGCTGCCGGCGGCCGTGGGCCGGGCGCTGCTGGAGCGCACCGGCGGCAACCCGCTGTTCCTGGAGAAGGCGGTCGACTCCTGGGTGGACGACGGCAAGGTCCTCCGCGACGAGGGGAGCTGGCGCCTCGACGCCGACCCCGACGAGCTCGCGCGGGGGGTGCCCTCGTCCGTGCGCCAGCTCATCCGTCAGCGGCTCCTGTCCGTCGGCTCCGAGGACCGGCAGATCCTGGAGGCCGCGAGCGTCGTGGCGCCGGAGTTCTCGACTGCGCTCCTCGCGGCCGCCTGCGAGCGCCCCGCCGACGAGGTCGAGGCGCGCTGCGACGACCTCGCGCGGGAGGGGATCCTGCTGGAGCCACGGGGCGCCGAGAGCTGGCCCGACGGCACCATCGCCGGCCGCTTCCGCTTCACCCACGACCTCTTCCACGAGGTGCTCTACGAGGACCTGCCCGCCGGCCGGCGCGCGCGCCTGCACGTCGCGGCCGGCGCGCGGCTGGAGGAGGCGTACAGCCACCGCGCCGACGAGATCGCGCCGGCGCTCGCGGCCCACTTCGTGCGCGGCGGCGACTTGCGGAGGGCGCTCCCCCACCTGGCGGCCGCGGCGCGCCAGGCGACCGAGCGGGTGGCCGCGGCGGAGGCCCTCGAGCTCGCCGACACCGCGCTGCGGCTGCTCGACGGGCTCCCCGAGGACGCCGAGCGCGCCGGGTGGGAGCTGGTCTTCCTGAGCGTGAAGGGGCCGTCGCTCATCGCCACCCGGGGCTGGACGTCGGAGGAGGCCGAGCACATCTTCGCGCGCTGCCGCGACCTGGCCGCCGACCTGGGGCGGGCCGACGACGCCTCGTGGAGCAGCTATCAGCTGGCGACGCTCTACGAGGTGCGGGGCGAGTACCCGCGCTCGGAGGCGATCATGGAGGAGATGATGGCGGCGCCCGCGCCGCCGGACGGGGGCCCGGCGATCGTTGACGCCCACGAGCTGCTGGCGTGCAGCCTCCTCCACCAGGGCGTCTTCGAGCGCGCCCTGGACGTCGCCGAGCGCGGCGCCGAGGCCGTCGACGACCTGCCCAGCAACCGCTTCGTGGCGGCCTACGGCGACGACCCCTGGATCGGCTGCCACACCTGGGCCGCCCTGGCGAAGTGGCACCTCGGCCACCCCGACGCGGCCGCCAGGCGGGCCGCGCGCACGGTGGCGCTGGCGCGCGAGCGGCGCCCGCGGCACGGCCTGCCGAAGGCCCTGATCTACGCCGCGGCGGTTGCCCAGAGCCGCCGCGACCTCGAGGAGACCCTGCGGCTCGCCGCCGAGGGCGTCGAGGAGGCCGAGCGCAGGGGCTTCCGCTACTGGACCGCCATGGGGATGATGCTGCGTGGGTGGGCGACCGCGGCCGGCGGCGGCGCCGAGGAGGGGATCGCCGAGTTGCGGCGCGGTATCGAGCGGGCGCGGATCACCGGGGCGCGCATGGACGACGCCTACTTCCTGGGCCTGCTGGCCGACGCCCTCGTCGGCGCCGGGGAGCCGGCCCAGGCGCTCGACGCGCTCCGTGAGGCGCTGGAGGCGGTCCCCCGCGGCGGCCGCTTCTTCTTCGACGCCGAGCTCCACCGGCTGCGCGCCGAGGCCCTCCGGGCGCTCGGCGAGGACGAGGAGGCCGAGGCCGCGGCCCGGCGGGCGCTCGAGGTCGCCCGCGAGCAGGGCGGCCGCTCGCTCGAGCTGCGCGCGGCGATGAGCCTCGGGCGCCTCCTGCGCGACACGGGCCGCCCGCGGGAGGCGCAGGCGCTGGTCGCGGCGGCCTACGGCGGCTTCGAGGAGGGCTTCGACACCCCCGACCTACGCGAGGCCGCGGCGTTCCTCGCCCGGGAGGCCCCCGCCCCACCCCAGGACGCGCCCCCGCCGGTCCGCTACGCCCGGAGCGGCGACCTCAGCATCGCCTACGAGGTGACCGGGGACGGTCCCATCGACATCGTGCTGGTCCCAGGCTTCCTCTCCCACCTGGAGATGGACCGGCGTGAGCCCCGTCACGCGCGCTTCCTCGACCGGCTGGCCGGGATGGGGCGGCTGATCCGCTTCGACAAGCGGGGAACCGGCATGTCGGACCGCCCGCCCGGGGTGCCCGACCTCGAGGCGCGGATGGACGACGTGAGGGCGGTCATGGAGGCGGCCGGCAGCGACGGCGCCGTGCTCTTCGGCTACTCCGAGGGCGGCCCACTGTCGGTGCTGTTCGCCGCGACCTATCCAGACCGCGCCCGCGGGCTCGTGCTGTTCGGCGCCTTCGCCAAGCGGAGCGACCCCGACGACGACTACCCGTGGGCGCCCACCGCCGAGGAGCGCGCCCGCCTCCTCGAGATCGTCGCCGGGGACTGGCGCTTCGAGGCGCACATGCGGGCGATGTGCCCTTCGGCGGACGATGCGATGGCGCGCTGGTGGGGCGAGCGGTGCCGGGCGGCCGCGACCCCGGGCGCGGTGCGGGCGCTGGTCGAGATGAACGCGCGCATCGACGTGCGCGACCTGCTCCCCGCGATCCACGTGCCGACCCTGGTCGTGCACCGTGCCGCCGACGGACGGGTGCGGGTCGAGGAGGGCCGGTACATCGCGGGCCGCATCCCGGGGGCCCGGCTGGTGGAGCTGCCGGGCGCCGACCACTTCGTCGCGATCGACCCGGACCAGATCCTCGACGCCGTGGAGCCGTTCGTCGCCGAGCTCGCCGCCGCCCGCCCCGGCGAGGCCGTGCCCGACCGCGTCCTCGCGACCGTCGTCGCCGCCGAGGGCCCGGGGGCGGCCGCGCTGTCGCTGTTCGACGGACCGGCGCGCGCGGTCCGCGCCGCCCTTGCCATGGCGCGGCGGCTGGCGGCCACGGGCTCCGCGGCGAGGGCGGGCGTCCACACCGGCGAGGTCGAGCGCGGCGAGGGGCGGCCGGCGGGGCTCGCGGTCGATGTCGCCCGGGAGGTCGCCGCGGCGGCCGCGCCGGGCGAGGTGCTGGTGACGGCCACGACGCGCGACCTGGTGGCCGGCTGCCGGCCTGGGCTTCGACGACCGCGGGGAGCGCAGGCTCGCCACGGGCGTGCGGCGTCTGTTCGCGGCACGCGAGGACGGCCCGGGCGAGGAGCCGCTCCTGCACGCCGGGGCCGCGGCCGTCGCGCCGGCCGCCGTCTTCGTGGGCCGCGAGCGGGAGATGGCGCTCCTGGAGGGGGCCCTCGACGCCGCGCTCGCGGGCAGCGGTCGGCTGGTGATGCTGTCCGGCGAGCCCGGCATCGGCAAGTCGCGCACGGCGGCGGAGCTGGCGGGCCGGGCGGCGTCTCGGGGAGCGCGGGTCCTGACCGGGCGCTGCTACGAGCGCGAGGGCGCGCCCCCCTACTGGCCATGGGTGCAGATCCTCCGGGCCCTCGCGCGGGAGTGCGACCCGGAGGACCTGCTGCGGTGGCTCGGCCCCGGCGCGGGCGAGATCGCCGCGCTGGTGCCCGAGGTCCGCGAGCGGCTCGGCGCCGTCGACCCCCCCGCCCCCGGCGGGGACCCCGAGCAGGAGCGCTTCCGGCTGCTCGACGCCGTCGCCTCCGCCCTGGCCGACGCCGCGCGGGACCGGCCCCTCGTCCTCGTCCTGGAGGACCTCCACGCCGCCGACCTCGGCTCGCTGCGCCTCCTCGAGCTCGTGGCGCGCGGACTCCGGGAGAGCCCAGCGCTGGTGGTCGGTTCCTATCGCGACGGCGAGGTGCCCCGGACGCACCCGCTGGCCGAGACCCTTGCGGCGCTGGGCGGCGAGCCCCTCGTCGAGCGCATCCCGCTGACCGGCCTGACGCGCGAGGAGACGGAGCGCTTCATCGCGATCAACCGCGGCGCGCCGGCCCCCGCGGGGCTGGTGGACGCGTGCGCCGCCCAGACCGAGGGCAACCCGCTCTTCCTCGGCGAGCTGGTGCGGCTGCTGATGCAGGAGGGCTCGCTCGGCGGCAGGGGCCCCGCCGCCGACTGGACGCCGCGCATCCCCGAGGGGGTTCGAGCGGTGATCGGGCGCCGGCTCGACCGCCTCTCGGAAGGCTGCCGGGACGTCCTCGAGCTCGCCGCGGCGCTCGGGCGGGAGTTCGGGCTGCGGCCGCTGCAGGCCGTCGCGGCCGACCTCTCCCAGGAGGCGGTCATGGACGCCCTCGAGGAGGCCGCGGCGGCGCGCCTCGTGGCCGAGGCCGACGGCGCACCGGGCCGCTACGCGTTCGCGCACGCCCTCATCCGCGAGGTCCTGCTCGAGGCACACCCGGCGGCGCGGCGGGCGCGGCTGCACGCGCGGATCGCCACCGCGCTCGAGGAGCTCTACGGCGACGACGCCGGCGCGCACGCCGCGGAGATCCTCTATCACGCCATCGAGGCCGAGCCGGTCCTCGGCCCCGAGCCGGTCGTCCGCCACGCCCTCGCCGCGGGCGAAGCCGCCCTGGCGGCCCGGGCCCACGAGGAGGCCGGCGTCCTCTTCCGCCGGGCGCTCGGGGTGCTCGGGCCGGCGGCGGCCGACGATCGCGCCGCCGCCGCCCACTTCGGCCTGGGCCAGGCGCTGCTGGCCTCCGGCGAGCCCCACGAGCTCGACGAGGCGGTGGCGAGCCTGCAGCGCGCGTTCGACCTCCGTCTCGCGGCGGGCGACGCCGCCGGGGCGATCGCCGTCGCCGTCCACCCCCTCCCGCCCAACCTGATGTACGAGCCGACCGGCGTCACGCGGCTCGTGTCGCGGGCGCTGGAGCTCGCGCCGCCCGACTCGCCGGAGGCCGCGCGGCTGCTGGCGGTCTATGGCTGGTTCGTCGGCATCAACCAGGCCGACGCCGACGCTGCCCAGGAGGCCTTCGACCGCGCCGGCGCGATCGCCCGCCGGATCGGCGACCCAGGCCTGGAGATCGCGGCGCTGGTGAACGCCCAGTACGTCCAGATGTTCCACCTGCGCTGGGAGGCCAGCGCCGCGAGCGGCCGCCGGATCGTCGAGCTGGCGACGCCCCGCGGCGACCGCCGGAGCCTGGCGGCCGCGCGAGGGTGGCTCGCGCGGGCGCTCGTGCGGGCCGGCGACCTCGAGGGCGCGCGGCGGGAGGTGCTCGCCGCGGCGCCGCACGCTGAGGCCCTGGGCGAGCGCTACTGGCGCGCGACCAACGGCTTGCACCACGCGATGGTCGCCGCGGCCGCCGGCGACTGGGCGCAGGCGCGCGAGTGGACCGAGACCGGGCTGGCGGCGCGCCCGCGCGACCCGCGCAACCTGGGCCTGCGCGCGCTCGTCGAGCACCAGACCGGGGAGCTGAGCGCCGGCGACGCCTTCCTGGCCCGGCTGGTCGAGGCGGCCGAGGCTGTCCCGCCGCCCGGGCCCTGGGCCGAGCACCCGTACGCGGCCGCCGTCCTCGCCCTCTGCGACCTGGCCGCGGGCGGTGGCGACCACCTCCGGACGGCCGAGCGGGCGGGCGCGTCGGTCCTGGCGCTCCCCCGCGCCCCCGCCCACCTGCTCGCGCTCGCGCACGTCGGCCTGGGCCTCGTCGCCGTCCAGCGGGCCGACGGGCCGACGGCGGCGCGCCACGCGGCCGCCCTCGAGGCGCACGCGGGGACCGCCGTGCCGCTGCCGCCGCTCGCGGTCGACCGCCTGCTGGGGCTCCTCGCCCTGACGGCGGGGCGCCTCGACGACGCCGTCGCCCGCCTCGGGGGGCGGTGGAGCTCTGCGCGCGGGCCGGCTACCGGCCAGAGGAGGCCTGGGCGGCGGCGGACCTCGCCGTCGCGCTGGCGGCCCGAGGCGCGGAGGGCGACGAGGACGAGGCGGCCTCCATGCGCGCGCGAGCCCTGGCGATCGCCGCCGACCTCGGAATGGGGCCCCTCCTCGGCCGCCTCGCCGTGGCCACCTGAGGCTTCGGGCGCTCGCCGCGGGTCGCCCGTAGCGCCTGTCGCTCGACCGCGAGCGAGGCCGCGACGCCCGCGACGAGCGCCCACGACGACGAGCCGATCCCCGCGGCCGTGAAGGGCGTCGCCGCCACCACGAAGGCGACCAGCGCCCCGAGCCGCAGCGGCCCGTCGAGCGACCGTTGCAGCGACTCCTGGAAGGGCCCGAGGAGCGCGAGCCCGCAGACGACGGCCACGAAGCTCGCCGGCAGGGCGCCGACCAGGGCGACGACGGGGCCCGCCGCGGCCGCGATCCCCAGCGCGCCGACCGAGGCGACGACGCTCGCGCGCCAGCGGCCCTCGGCGGGGCCGGCATCGGGGCCGCCGACGATCGCGCTCGTCGCCCGGCCGACGCTCGCCTGGTGCCCGCCGAGCAGGGCGTTGAGGATCGAGGCGGCCCCCACCGCCAGCGAGATCGCGGTGACGGGCGGGCGGTAGCCCTGGGCGACCATGTAGCCGAGGCCCTGGACGTTGCCGAGCGCCAGCGCGAACACGACGAGCGGCGGGCTGACGGTCAGAATCGCCGCCGGCGACAGCTCGATGCCCGGCACGCCCAGCGCCGGCGGACTCCACGCCCCGTCGACCGGCCCGAGCCCGCCGGTCGCGGCAACCGCGACGGCGCCGCACAGCACGCCGACGGCGACCGGCGGCAGCCTGCGGCTGCCGACCGCCCGCGCGGCCAGGTAGCCGGCCACCGCCGAGCCCGCCACGGCGCCGTCGGCGGCCGTCGCCGCCGCCGCGCCGGTGACGTACTCGAGGATGCTGCCGGCGAACATGCCGAGCACGATCGGCATCGGCACGAGCCGCATCACGCGCTCCCCCACCCCCAGCAGGGCCAGGGCCAGGATCGCGATGCCCGCGACCAGATTGGCGCCCACCAGCTCGCCGAACGTGAACTGCCCGGCCAGCGAGCCGAGGTACACAAGGCTGAGGACGCTCCAGGTGATCGCGACCGGCTGGCGGTGCCGGATGCTGAGCCCGATCGACGCGACGGCCCCGGTCGCCCACACGACGGCGATCCACCGCGACGCCTCGCCGGCGCTCAACCCCAGGTCGGCGGCCACGGCGACCGCGAGCGGGAGCGGGACGAAGGCGTAGAAGAGGATCGCGGCGAGGCCGGCGGAGGCGGCCTGCGCGCCGCCTCCGCCGTGACGGCGGCGCCCGCTCACGCCGGTCACGCGGCGCACCTAGGAGCGCCCCTGGTAGGCGGGCAGGGCGTAGGCGGCCTCCAGCTCGGCCACCTGGCCGAGCAGCTCGGCGAGGGCGAGCAGCTCGCGGGCGAAGGCGACGCGCGCGGCGAAGGTCATGGCGCCGACGGCTCCCGGCTCAGGCGAAGGTTGGGTACGGGCGGCCGACGGCGTGGGACGGCGGCAGTGCCGTCCAGCGCTTGCGTCGGTGGACCTCATCGGGGCTGACGTGCCGCTTCGGCTTCATCGCGATCTCCTCTCGTGGACTCAGTGGAGCGACGGCTCGAGGCCGAGCGCCACCTCGCCGATCAGCTCGTAGGCGCGGATGGCGCCCAGGGGGTGCATGAAGGCGCCGGCGCGGACGTCGCGGTAGGCGCGGGACAGCGGGTGGGATGCCATGTAGCCGGCGCCGCCCGACAGGGCGAGGGCCCGGTCGACGACGCGCACGGCGGCCTCGTTGATGAAGGTCTTGGCCGCCTGGACCTCGGCGAAGAGGGCGACCAGGTCGCCGCCGCCGGCCCACGCGGAGCGGCTGAGGTGGTGCTCGTCGATCAGGGTCCCAGCGCGCTGGAGCACGGCCCGGATCGCCGACAGCTCCATCGCGCTCTCGGCCGCGAGGTTCTGCGTCCGCGGCGTGGCGCCGCTCGCGGCGACCCGGCGGGCGAGCCCGTCCACCGCGGTGCGGTGGGCGGCCTCGGCGATCCCGGTCGATGAGGCCGCGTGGAAGCCGCCTGCGGCCAGGTTGCGGAGCATGTAGTCGTCGGCCTTCCCGACCGGGAAGCCGCCGCCGAGCGCCGCGCCGGGCAGCCGCACGTCCTCGAACGAGACCGAGTTGCTGCCGGAGGCGCGCATCCCGAGGGCGTCCCAGTCGTCGTGGACGACGACGCCGGGCGCGTCGGCGGGGATCTGCGCGTAGCCGTACCGCTCGCCGTCGCCGTCGTCGAAGGTGACCGAGGCGTACAGCAGGGTCGCGGCCGGCGACATGGTGCAGAAGATCTTGTGGCCGTTCACGGTCCAGCCGTCGCCCGTGCGGCGGGCGGTCGTGGAGGGCCGGGTGAGGTCCTGTCCGGGCTCGCTGACGGCGCTCGAGATGACGATTCCCTCGCGGACCACGCGCGCCATCGCGCCGGAGTACGCGGCGGCCCGGCGCTCGTCCCCGGACAGCGTGGCGGCCCGCCACAGCTGGGCCATGTTGACGAGCGGGATCCAGTGCATGTTCGCGCCGATCGCCACCGAGGGCTGACCGCGCGAGAGCCGGGCGGCGGCCACCAGCAGGTCGTGGACCGACTCCACGCCCATGCCCCCCAGCTCCTGCGGGACGGGCGCGGCGAGGTAGCCGCTCTCGCGCAGCGCCTCGACGTCCTCGTGCGGGTAGCTGCCGTCGCGGTCGTGCTCGGCGGCGTGGGCCGCGAAGTCCGACGACAGCGACTCGGCCAGCGCGACCAGGCGGCGGCCCGACTCGGTGCGGGCGTGGAGCTCGAAGTCCATGGCCGTCAGTCCGTGACCACGTTGACGGTCACCGGCACGCCCTGCGTGACGCTGTCGAAGACGGCGGAGCGGCCGTGGCCGCGGGCGACGATCTCCCGCAGCTTGTCCGGCGGGGCGTCGCCCCGCATCCGGAACGTCATCCGGATGCGCTCGAAGCCGTTGCGGTGGTGGACGGTCTCGGTGCCGAGCGCGCCGTTCAGGTTGATGTCGCCCTCGAGGGTCGACTCGACCTCGGTCAGCCGGACGCCGCGCGCGGCGGCGACGTAAACGAGCGACGTCGTCACGCAGGCGGCCAGGGCGTGCAGCAGGAGCTCGGCGGGGTTCGGGCCGGTGTCCGTGCCGACGAGGACGGCCGGCTCGCCGGCGTCCAGCACGAAGGGCTCGGATCGCGAGGTGTTGACCTGGCCGGCCCCGTAGAACTCCTTGATGGTCGTGCGGTTGTGGGCGCCGCCGATCCAGCGGTTGGTGGCGCGGAACTGGAACTGCGCCAGCTCGGGCTGCTGCTTGACCAGATCGAGGGTCCCGAAGAGCTGCTGCGTGTCCACGCCGTTGCGGACCCGCTCGGTGCTCTTGGCGAAGGTCGTGGTGGTCATTGGGAGGTCTCCTCCTTGCTGGTCCGGCCGGAGCCGGGCCGATCGCGGTGTGCAGCGCCAGTGGAGCGGGGGCCGCCAAAGGCCCGGTAGCGGCGCGGTAAAGCGGCGACGCCGGGAGGGCAACCCCACCGCTACCCCGCCGTTGCCGCGCCGCAGGTGGCCCCGTCTTGCCTCCTCTCGCATCCGAGACGCGAGTGGAGGGACGACATGGCGGGGAGGGGCACCGACGAGGTCCGGCGCGCGACGCGCCGGCTGGTGGCGGCCCAGACGGCGGCGTTCGCGGCGTCCGGCGTGGGCGTGGGGCTCGCGCCCCTGCCGTTGAGCGGCGGCGGCGCGCACGGCTCGTGGGCCGGCGCGATGCTCGCCGTCCTGGGCCTGGCCGCCGGCGCCGGGGCCCTGGTCGGCGGCCGCCTGATGGACCGCGGCGATCCGCGGCGGCGCCTGGCCGCCGCGCACGCCGTGTACGCGCTCGCCGGCCTCGGGGCCGCGGCGGCCGCAACCGCGCGGTCGCCGGGATGGCTGCTCGCCGCGGCGGCCCTCGCGGGGGCCGGCCAGGGCGCCGCCCTGCTCGGCCGGGTGGCCGTCGCGGCGCTCCACGCCTCATGCCGGCGCGGCCGCGCGCTCGGGCGGATGCTGACCATCGGAGCCGTCGGCGCGGCGGCCGGGCCCGTCGCCGTCGCCGGGGCCCAGGAGCTCGCGGAACGGACCGGGCTCGACCCGCTCGCGCTCCCCTGGCTCGCCCTACCGGCCCTCGGGGCCCTCGGCGTGTGGGCGGTCGTCGGCGCCGACCGTGAGACTCTCGCCCCGGCCGAGCCCGCCCCGGCCGCCCCGCAGGACGCGCCCGGGCCCCGGCCGGACGGCGCCGCCTCGCTGGCCGTCGTCGCCCTCGCGGCGGCCCAGGTCGCGATGGTGGCCGTCATGGCGCTCGCGCCCACGGCCGTCGGGCGCCACACGGGCAGCGGCGCCGCGATGGCCGTCGCCATCGCCGTGCACCAGCTCGGCATGTACGGCCTCGCCTCGCCCATCGGCCGGCTGATCGATCGCGCCGGCCACGGCGCGGGGCTCGCCTTCGGGACCGGATCCTGCGCGGCCGGCGCGGTGCTCGCCTGCGCGCCGCTTCCCCCGGCGGCGGCCATGGCGGGCCTCGCGGTCGTCGGCGCCGGGTGGTCGGCGGTCTACCTGTCGGCGACGGCCCTCATCGGCGCCCGGCCGGACCCGCGGGGGCGCCGGCGCGATGGGCGGGGCCGACCTCCTGGCCGCCGCCGCCGGCGCGGCCGCCGCCCTCGGCGCGGGGATGGCGGCCGAGGCGGCAGGGAGCGCCGCCGTCGGGGTCGCGGCGGCCGTGCCCCTGGCCGCGCTCGCCTGGGCGGCCCTCGCCCGGCCCTGCCCTACGGCGTCGGCCTGAGCGCCCCCTGCAGGGCGGCCATGGAGCGCGCGAAGAGCAGGCCCATCGCGTCGGCGGCCTCGTCGGGCGTCGCGCGCGGCTCCATGGCGCGGAGCGCCGCCGACGCCAGCGTGACGGCCTGCTGGATCACCTGCCAGCGGTCGACCGCGGCCAGCTGGCCGCCGGACTCCGCCTGCACCTCCTCGAAGGCCTCGCGCTGCGCGCGCATCAGCTCCTTGAGGCGCTCCTTGAATTCCTCGCCGGCCCCTTCGCCGAACGCGAACGGGAACGGGAGATCGGGGTCACTGTCGCTCACTGTGGTCCTTCCTATCTGGAGCGCACCGTCTCGGCCGCAGGGTCCATCACGACGTCAGGCCTTCGCCTTGCGGCCCTGCCGCGTCTCGAAGTCCTCGGTGAAGGCGGCGATCCCCTTGGCGGTGAGGGGGTGCTGGAGCATCTGGTAGAAGACCTTCGGCGGGATGGTCGCGATGTCGGCGCCCATCCGGGCCGCCTCGGTCACGTGCACGGGGCTGCGGATCGAGGCCGCCAGCACCTCGGTGTCGTACATCGACGGCTCCAGCGCCTCGACGACCTCCCGCAGCACCTCGAGGCCGTCCTGGCCGATGTCGTCGAACCGCCCGACGAACGGCGACACGAATGACGCCCCGGCGGCGGCGGCCAGCAGCGCCTGCGGCGCCGTGAAGCACAGCGTCATGTTGACCCGGATGTCCTCCTCGCCCAGGGCCGCGGTGGCCGCGAGCGCCTCGGCGCCCATGGGCAGCTTCACGACGATGTTGGGGTGGATCGCGGCGAACCGGCGGCCCTGCTCGATCATGTCGCCGCGCGACTCGGCGACGACCTCGGCCGAGACGGGGCCGTCCACCAGCTCGCAGACGCGGCGGTAGATCTCGTCGGCCTCGCCCTCGACCTTGCCGAGCAGGGTGGGGTTGGTCGTGACGCCCGACAGGACCCCCCAGCTCGCGATGGTCTCGATGTCGGCCAGGTCGGCCGAGTCCACGAAGAGCTTCATTGACGACCTTCCCTCGGGTCGGTGACCTGGGTCCACGCTAGCACCCGCGCGGCTACTTCTCGACGTCGTGCCAGCGCCTCGGTCGCCCGGTCACGAGGGCCTCCGCCACCTCCAAGGCGTCGCGCAGGAACCCGACCTCATGGACCCGGAAGAGGGTCGCGCCCCGCGCCCGGCACCACACGAGGGCGGCGGCCGTCTCCGGCAGGCGCTCGGCCGCGGGCGCGCCGGTGATCGCGCCCAGGACCTTCTTGTTGGAGATCGGCACCAGCACCGGGCGGCCCACCGCCACGACCTCGTCCAGCCGGCGCAGCAGGTCGAGGTCCTGGGGCGGCGACTTGCCCAGGCCGATGCCCGGGTCGATGACCAGGCGCTCGGGCGGGATCCCCCGCTCGGCGGCCCAGCCGATCCGCTCGCCCGCCCACGCGGCGACGGCGGCGGGCACGTTGACCTCGGGGAAGGACGCCGGGCGCACCTTCGGGGGGCCGAAGAAGTGCGCCGCGACGACGCCGACGCCGCCGTCGGCCGCGACCGTCGCCATCTCGGGCTCCCGCAGCCCGGTGGGGTCGTTCAGGATCGCCGCGCCGGCGGCGATGGCCGCCGCCGCGACCGGCGGCTTGTAGGTGTCGATCGCCACCGGCACGTCCAGGTCAGCGGCGAGGCGCTCGACCACGGGCACCACCCGCTCGATCTCGACCTCGGGCGGGCTCGGGGGCGCGAACCGCAGCGACTCGCCGCCGACCTCGACGACGTCGGCGCCCTCCTCGGCGAGACGCAGCCCGTGGCGCACGGCGGCCTCGGTGCCGGCGTGGGCGCCGCCGTCGCTGAACGAGTCGGGGTTGGCGTTGACGATCCCCACCAGCCGCCCCCGCGAGCAGTCGAGGGCGCCGCCGGCGTGGCGCCAGCGCAGGGGATCGTCCCGTCACCCCACCGCCCGGGCGAGGCTCAGGTCGGCGCCGCCGGTCCAGCGCGCGCGCACCCCGGCGGCGCTGACCCGCGAGGGCCGCGCCCGCCCGGGCACTCCCGCCGCCGTAAGGGCCCGCTCGGCCTCGGCGGCCAGGGCGTCGGCGTCGTCGCGCCGGCACCAGAGCAGCACCGTCGGGCCCGAGCCCGAGATCGTCGCGCCCAGGCAGCCCGCGCGGCCCACGAGCCCGCGCAGCTCGGCGATGCTCGGGACCGTCGCGGCGCGGTGCGGCTCGTGCAGGCGGTCCTCGAGGAGCTGCGGGAGGTCGTCGAGGCGGCCCTCGGCCAGCGCGAGGACGAGGCCGACCGCGTGCGCCAGGGTCGCCGCGGCGTCGGCCAGCGGCACCTCCGGCGGGAGCGCCCGCCGGGCCGCGTCGGTCGAGGTGCGCGCCTCGGGGATGACGGCGACGAAGGCCAGCTCCTCGGGGACCGGCACGGGCGCCCAGGCCGGGCCGGGCCGCACGGCCACGATGCCGCCGGCGATGCAGGCCGCCGCGTTGTCGGCGTGGCCCTCGAGCTCGGTGGCGCGGGCGAGCAGCTCGTCCGGGGTCCAGCGCAGCCCGCCGAGGGCGTTCGCGGCGACGAGGCCCGCGCACACGGCGGCCGAGGACGAGCCCAGGCCGCGCCCGAGCGGGATCCGGTTGCGGCACTCGACCGCCAGGCCGTCGAGCGGTCCCAGGCCCGAGGCGAGCGCGCGGCAGACCAGGTTGGTGCCGTCCTCGGCCAGCTCGCCGGCGCCCTCGCCGGTCACGCGCACCTCCAGCGGCCCGGCGCGGCGCGTGATGACGACCGCGTTGCCCAGGTCGAGCGCCGCGGCCAGGCAGTCGAAGCCCGGTCCGAGGTTCGCCGAGGTGGCCGGGGCGCTGACGGTGAGGGCCTCGAGCTCAGCCAAAGAGCGCCTCCTCGACCGCCTCGAGGTCGGCCGGCAGCCGCCGCACGGCCTCCGAGTTGACGATCGCCGTGTCGGGGTCCTTGAGCCCGTGGCCGGTCAGCACGCAGACCACGGTCTCGCCCGGGGCGAGGTCGCCGGCACTCGGCCCGCGCCATCAGCCCGGCGACCGAGGCCGCCGAGGCGGGCTCGCAGAAGACGCCCTCGTCGGCCGCGAGCAGGCGGTAGGCCTCCAGGATCTCGGAGTCCGTCACCGCGCTCACCCCGCCGCCCGACTCGCGCATCGCGGCGAGGGCCTGCTCCCCGCGGGCCGGCGCCCCGATGCGGATCGCCGTGGCGACGGTCTCGGGCCGCGCCACGGGGGCCCCCTCCACCAGCGGCGCCGCGCCGGCCGCCTGGAAGCCGTAGAGGCGCGGCAGGCCGCGCGAGCGCTCGGCCTCGCGGTACGCCTGGAAGCCGAGCCAGTAGGCGCTGACGTTGCCCGCGTTGCCCACGGGGATGCAGAGCGCGTCCGGGGCGTCGCCCAGGTCGTCGCAGACCTCGAAGGCGGCCGTGCGCTGCCCGTCGATGCGGTACTCGTTGAGCGAGTTGACGAGCGCGATGGGGTGGCGCTCGACCAGCCGCCGCACGACCGACAGCGCATCGTCGAAGCCGCCCTCCAGGGCGAGCACGCGCGCCCCGTGGATCAGGGCCTGGGCGAGCTTGCCCGCGGCGATCTTGCCCTCGGGGATCACGACCGCCGCGGTGAGGCCCGCCCGGGCCGCGTAGGCCGCCGCCGAGGCCGAGGTGTTGCCGGTCGAGGCGCAGATGACCGCGCTCGCCCCCTCCTCGACGGCCTTCGACACCGCCATCGTCATGCCGCGGTCCTTGAAGCTCGCCGTGGGGTTCATGCCCTCGAGCTTGGCCAGCACGCGGAGGCCGAGGCGCTCGGACAGCCGGTGGAGCGGCACCAGCGGCGTCGCGCCCTCGCCGAGCGACACGACCGGGGTCAACCCGTCCACGGGCAGCAGGTCGCGGTAGCGCTCGATCAGGGCGGGGCCGGTCACCGGTCGCCGCCCTCGCCCGAGCCCAGCACCCTCAGCATCACGGGCTCGCCGCGCACGTCGTCGAGGCCGCCGATGCGCGCGACGGCACGCTGCATGCTGTCCTCGAGCCCCTCGTGCAGGATCAGCACCAGGCTAGCCTCGTCGCCGGAGCCGCTCTGGACGACCGACAGGATCGACAGCTGCTCGTCGGCGAAGATCGAGGCGACGCGGGCGAGCACCCCGGGCCGGTCGACCACGGAGGTGCGCAGGTAGAACGCCGACGGCACCGACCCGGGAGGGGCGATCGGACGGCCGGCGTCGGCGAGCGCGTTGTGCAGGAACGAGCCCTGGTGGGTCCCGAGCACCGACAGGATGTCGGCCAGCACGGCCGAGGCGGTCTCGTCGCCGCCGGCGCCGGGCCCCACGAGCATGATCTCCCGGGTCGCGCGCGATTCGATCAGCACGGCGTTGTCCGGGCCGCCGATGGCGGCCAGGCGGTGCCCGCGCGGCAGGAGGGCCGGGTAGACGCGCACGCTGACCGACCCGTTCAGGAGCCGCGCCACCCCGACGAGCTTGACGACGAACCCCAGGGCGTCGGCGTGCGCGAGGTCCTCGGCCTGGAGGCCGTCGATGCCCTCGAAGGGGACGTCGTCGATCAGCACCCGCGAGTGGAAGGCGATCGAGGCCAGGATCGCCATCTTGGCGGCCGCGTCGGCCCCGCCGACGTCCTCCGCCGGGTCGGCCTCGGCGTAGCCGAGCGCCTGGGCGCTCGCGAGCGCCTCGGCGTAGGAGGTCCCGCCCCGGGCCATCTCGGTGAGGATGTAGTTGGTGGTGCCGTTGACGATCCCGGTCACCGCCTCGATCTCGGCCGCCAGCAGCGACTCGCGTAGTACCTTGATGACCGGGATCGCGGCGCATGCGGAGGCCTCGAAGCGCAGCTCGGCGCCGGCCTCCTCCGCCGCCCGCAGCAGCTCGGGCCCGTGTCGCGACAGCAGCTGCTTGTTCGCCGTCACGACCGAGGCCCCGCGCGCCAGCGCGCGCCGCAGGTAGCCGAGCGTCGGCTCGACCCCGCCCATCACCTCGACCACGATCGCGACCGAGGGGTCGTCGAGCACCCGCGCCGGGTCGGTCGTGAGGAGGGCCGGATCGATCCCGTCGCGCTCGCGGCCCGTGTCGCGCACGAGCACCGGCCCGACCAGGAGCCGGTGGCCCGAGGCGCGCTCGATGGTGTCCGCGCCGCTCGATGAGGGAGCGGACGACGGCCTGGCCGACGGTCCCGCAGCCCAGCAGCCCGATGCGGACGGGCGCCGCGGGCTCCGGCGCGCGGGCCCCGCTCACACGTCGCGGGCGACGAGGTCCGCGTACGTCTCGCGCCGGGTCACGATGCGGGCGCGCCCGCCGTCCACGAAGGCCACGGCCGGGCGGGTCACGCCGTTGTAGTTCGAGGCCATCGCGACGCCGTAGGCGCCCGTGGCCGGCAGGCAGACGAGGTCGCCCGGGCCCACCGGCGGCAGGGAGGCCTCGGACACGAGCACGTCGCCGCTCTCGCAGTGCTTGCCCACCAACCGCAGGGTCTCGGTGGGCTCGGCGTCGGCCCGGTTGGCCAGCAGCGGCTCGTACACGGCCCCGTACAGCATGGGCCGCAGCAGGTCGCTCATGCCGCCGTCCACGGACGCGTAGGTCCGCACGTCCGGGATGACCTTGGTCCCGCCCACGCGGTAGAGGGTGACGCCGGCGCGGCCCACGATCGAGCGGCCGGGCTCCACCAGGATGCGGGGCTGCGGCAGGCCCACCCGGCCCCACTCCCCGCGGACCGCCTCCACGACCGCCTCGGCGTAGTCCTCGACGGCGGCCGGCCGGTCGGCGCGCGTGTAGGCGATGCCGAGGCCGCCGCCCATGTTCATCACGCCCAGCCCCGCGCCGTTCAGGGTCGCCGCGAAGTCCGCCACGATCGCCGCGGCGGCCTGGTACCCGCCGAGGTCGAAGAGCTGGGAGCCGATGTGGCAGTGCAGCCCGGCCAGCTCGAGGGCCTCCGAGCCGCGCACCGCCTCGACCGCCTCCCGCGCCGCGCCGCCCTCGATGGAGAAGCCGAACTTCGAGTCGAGCTGCCCGGTGGCGATGTAGGAGTGGGTCGAGGGCGCCACGCCCGGGGTCACGCGCACGAGCACGCGCTGGCGGACCCCCCGCGCCGCCGCCTCGCGCTCGATCAGCGGGATCTCGTCGAGGTTGTCGAGGATGATCGTGCCGACGCCGGCGTCGAGCGCCTCGGCGACCTCGGCCGCGTCCTTGTTGTTGCCGTGCAGGTAGATCCGCTCCGGCGGGAAGCCGGCCCGCAGCGCGGCGTAGAGCTCACCGCCGGAGGCGACGTCCACCGACAGGCCCTCCTCGAGGGCGAGCCGGAGCACCGCCAGGCCGAAGTAGGCCTTGCTGGCGTAGACGACCTCGACGTCGGGGTCGTGGGACTCGAAGGCCTCCCGGTAGCGCCGCGCGGCCTCGCGCAGCGCCCCCTCGTCGTAGACGACGAGCGGGGTCCCGTGCTCCTCGGCCAGCGCCACGAGATCGCACCCGCCGATCGACAGGTGCCCCTCGGGGGTGACCGCTGCCGAGGGGGGCAGCACCTGATCGAGCGGCATCATCGGAGGCGCGGACGGTACCAGATGAACGGCTATCCTCCCCGCCTGTCCGCGCCCTCCGACATCGTGCTCCGGGCGCCTGGAGGGCCCGGCCTGGCGGGCCTCCTGTGGACCGCTCCGCCCGGCGCGCCGGGGGTGCTCGTCGTCCACGGCCTGGGGAGCCGCAAGGAGAACCACGCCGACTTCGCCGCGCGGGTGGCCGGCGCGGGAATGGCCGCCCTCGCGCTCGACCTGCGCGGCCACGGCGCCAGCGGGGGCGAGCTGGCGGGCGGCGTCGCCGATGACGTCGGCGCCGGCCTGGGCGAGCTGGCCGCCCGCGGCCACGCGCCGCTCGGCGTGCGCGGGTCGTCGCTCGGCGGGCTGCTCGCGCTCCACGCCGCGCGGGCCGACCCGCGCGTCCGCGCGGTGGTCGCGATCTGCCCGGCGCGCCCGGACCGCCTGGCCGAGCGCCTCGGGCGCGACTGGCCGCGCTCGCTGTCGCCCGAGCCGCCCGCGCGGGCCGACGGGACGGCCCGCGGCTACTGGCACGCGACCGGCGACGACCGCGTGCCCTGGGGCGAGACCTTCGCCCTGGCCGGGCGCACGCCGCCGCCGGTGCGGCTGCGCATCGCCCTGGGCGGCGGCCACCAGAGCCTCCAGCACGACCCCGTCGTCCTCGCCGAGACCGTCGGGTTCCTGGCCGCGCACCTCGGGATTGGCCAATTGGCACACGCGCGGAGTGCCAATTGACCGCGGGCGCGCTCACGGAGCTGGAGGCCGAGATCGTCGCCTGCCGGGCCTGCCCGCGGCTGGTGGCCTGGCGGGAGGAGGTGGGGCGCGTGAAGCGGCGGGCCTTCGCCGACCAGGAGTACTGGGCCAAGCCGGTCCCGGGGTTCGGCGACCCCGACCCCTGGCTGGTGCTCGTGGGGCTGGCCCCCTCCGCCCACGGCGCGAACCGCACCGGCCGCCCCTTCACGGGCGACGCGAGCGGCGACGTCCTCTACGCGGCGCTGCACCGGGCCGGGTTGGCGTCGCAGCCGCGCTCGGCCGGGCTCGGCGACGGCATGCGCCTGCGCGGCTGCCGCGTGACGGCGGCCGTCCGGTGCGCGCCGCCGGACAACCGGCCGGCGCCGGACGAGCGCGACCGCTGCCGCCCCTACCTCGTGCGCGAGCTCGCGCTGTGCCCGAACGCCCGCGTCGTGCTCACCCTCGGCGCCGTGGGCTGGGACGCGTCCCTCCGCGCGCTCGGCGCCCCGCGGCCCTGGCCGCGCTTCGGCCACGGCGCCGAGGCGCACCTCCGGGCTCGTCCGCTCTGGCTGCTCGGCAGCTACCACCCGAGCCCGCAGAACGTCTCCACGGGCCGGCTGACGCCGGCCATGCTGGATGACGTGCTCGCCCGTGCGGCGAGGCTGCGCGAGGAGCCGCTCAGCGGCGGCTGACCTTGCCAGCTAGCCATGGCTAACGCTATAACCTGGCCGTGTCTAGGAAGGGACTGACTCGCCGCCAGGTGCTCGCCGGGGCGGCGCCCATCATCGCGGCCGTGCCGATGGCCGGGATCGCGGCCGCGCCGGCGCTCGGCGGGCGCTCCGGCGCGACAGAGGCCGCGCCGCACGAGGCCGCCCACGGCCACGCGGCGATGATCGGCGCGGAGGTCCCCGCCCCCGGCGGGCCGCGCGACCTCGACGCGCTCCTGACCCCGCCGCCCGCGCTCCCCCACTCCCCCGGGCGGGTGCGCCGCTACGAGATCTCCGCGGTTGACCGCGAGGTCGAGGTGGCGCAGGGCGTGTTCTTCCCCGCCTGGGCCTACAACGGCACCGTCCCCGGGCCGGTGATCCGGGCGACCGAGGACGATCTGCTCGAGGTGCGGTTCACCAACGCCGGCTCGCACCCGCACACGATCCACTTCCACGGGATCCACCCCGCCGACATGGACGGCGTGTTCGAGGTCGTGGACCCCGGGCGCTCGTTCACCTACCGCTTCCCGGCGCGTCCCCACGGCATGCAGCTCTACCACTGTCATTCGACGCCGCTGAAGAAGCACATCCACAAGGGCCTCTACGGCGCCTTCATCATCGACCCGCCCGAGCCGCGGCGGCCGGCGCGCGAGCTCGTGATGGTGATGAACGGCTTCGACACCGACGGCGACGGCGAGAACAACTTCTACACCGTCAACGGCAAGGCCTTCTACTACGCGAAGTACCCCATCCGCGTGCGCCGCTCGGAGACCCTGCGGATCTACCTGGCGAACCTCACCGAGTTCGACCCGATCAACTCGTTCCACCTGCACGGCGAGTTCTTCCGCTACTACCGCACCGGCAGCACCGACCACTTCGAGTACACGGACACGGTGATGCAGTGCCAGGGCGAGCGCGGGATCGTCGAGATCGACTGGCACCACGCCGGGCGGTTCATGTTCCACGCCCACCAGTCCGAGTTCGCCGAGCTCGGCTGGATGGGGTTCTTCGACGTGGTGGACGATTGACGTGACGACGGACTCGGCCCCCATCCGGCGCGGCGGATCGTGGGCGCCTCGGCTCCTCGCCCTGGTGCCGATCGTGCTGCTCGTCGTGGTCGCCGCCGCCTTCGTCTCATCGGGCAGCTCGCTCACGGGGCTGGTGGGCGCGAACCCGCCGCCGGCCGACGAGCTGGACGTCCGGCGGGTCGAGTTCCAGCCCGGCGAGATCCGGATCCACGTGCGCAACCCCCAGCCCGAGGACATCACCATCGCCTCGGTGACGGTCGACGACGCCATCGTGCCGTTCGCGGTCGACGGGCCCACGACCCTGGGGCGGCTGCGGTCGGCGACGATCGAGGTCCCGTTCGACTGGGTCGAGGACGACCCGTACACGGTGGGGGTCACCAGCTCGACCGGCATCCAGACCGTCGAGGAGGTGCCGGCCGCGGTGGAGACTCCCGGGGCAAGCGGGTCGAGCGTCGCCGGGTACGCCCTGATCGGCCTGCTCGTGGGGGTGGTGCCGGTCGCGCTCGGGATGCTCTGGCTGCCGGCCCTGCGCCAGGCCGACGCCCGCTGGCTGGCCGCGTTCATGGCGCTGACCGCCGGGCTGCTCACCTTCCTGGCGTTCGACGCCCTCGCGGAGGCCCTGGAGCTCCAGGCCGCCCTGCCGAGCGCCCTCGGCGGCACCGGCCTGGTCGTGCTCGGGGTCGCGGCGAGCTACCTCGGGCTCTCCTGGGTCGCCCAGCGGCTCTCCGCCCGCAGGCCGGACGTGGCCGGCGGCGGGCCGCTCGCGGGCGTCGCCCTGGCGACCATGGTCGCCGTCGGCATCGGGCTCCACAACCTGGGCGAGGGTCTCGCCATCGGCTCGTCGTTCGCCCTCGGCGAGCTCGCGCTGGGCTCGTTCCTGATCGTCGGCTTCATGGTGCACAACGTCACCGAGGGGCTCGGCATCGCGGCGCCGCTCGCCGAGGGGCGCCGGGTGGGGCTCGGCCGCCTGGCCGCGCTCGCCCTGATCGCGGGGGCGCCCGCCATCCTCGGCGCATGGATCGGCGGCTTCATCACCAACGAGGTGCTGGCCGTCCTGTTCTTCTCGATCGCGGTGGGCGCGGCGCTGCAGGTGGTTGTCGAGGTCGGGCGCTATGTCGCCCGGCGCGCCCCCGGTGGCCTTGGGTCCGGCTGGGTCGTCGGCGGCTTCCTGGCCGGCATCGCGATCATGTACCTGACCGGGCTGATCGCCGGCTGAGGCCCGCCCGGGCCCTCGCCGCGCTCGCCCTCGCGGTCGCGTGCGGCAGCGCCGCCGCCACCGCCCTCGGCCATAGCGAGGTCGTCTCCACCGTCCCCCGCGACGGCGCCCGGCTGGCGACCGCGCCCGACGCGGTGGTGGCGAGGTACGCCAGCCCGCTCGCCGCGGCCGTCAACGCCTCGGTGCGCGGGCCCGGAGGCGCCGAGCTCGCGGTGAAGCCCCGGCTCGACGCCCGCGACGCCCGCAGGGTCGTCATCCCGGTGCGGGGCGGCGGCACGGGCAAGTTCGAGGTCTCGTGGACCGTTGTGGGTACCGACGGCCACGAGCTGGCCGGGAGCACCTCCTTCGTCGTGCGCGCCCCGTCCATCGCCGCCGAGGTGCGCGAGCTGGCCGCGCTCGTGCGACGCGCCGCCGCCGCGCTCGAGGCCGCGCGGCGGGCGGCGCTCGCCCAGGCGTAGAGCCGCAGCGGGCGCGGGCGGGTGCCGCTCGCCTAGAGGTACCCCAGGGGGTTCACGGCCGCGCCGTTGACCCGCACCTCGAAGTGCAGGTGGACGCCGGTCGAGCTGCCGGTGGTGCCCATGCCGCCGACCGCCGACCCCTGCGGGACGGTCTGGCCGGCCGAGACCGAGATGCTGGACAGGTGGGCGTAGGCCGTGCTGAGGCCGTCGCCGTGGTCGAGCACCACGAGCTGGCCGTAGCCGCCGCTCCAGCCGGCCGAGATCACGGTCCCGGTGGCCGCCGCCGCGATCGGCGTGCCGCTCGACCCCGCGATGTCGAGCCCCTCGTGCATCCGGCCCCAGCGGGGCCCGAAGCCGGACGTGATCGGGCCGCTGACCGGCCACACGAGCCCGGCCGACGAGGGCGGCCCCACCTGCACGGCGCCGCTCGGCGCAGCCGGGAGCCCCTGCGCCCTGCGGATGCGGTTGCCCAGCGCCGCGGAGCGCTCCTCGAGGTTCCTCGCCTCGGCCTCGATCTGCTCGCGGTCGCCGCGCACGCTGTCCAGCAGCGCCTGGCGGCCCGCGCGCACCTTCACCACGCCCGCCTGCTCCCGCTCCAGGTCGGCCTTGGCGGCGCGGGCGCGCTCGGCGGCGACCTCGGCCTTCGCCTCCGACTCGGCGACCTCGGCCTTCATCTCGGCGATGGCGTCGCGCGTCCGCCGCACCTCGGCGGCGTAGGTCTTGACGGCCTGCGCGAGGTCGCGGTCGCGCTCGGCGACCACCTCGAGCAGCTCGGCGGCCGCGAGGGCCTCGGAGAGGCTGCCGGACTCCAGCAGGACGAGGATCGGGTCGGGCTCGCCGCGGGCGTAGATGTCGCGCAGGCGGTCGCCGAGGACGCCCTCGCGGAGGGCGAGCTCGGCGAGGGCGTCGGAGAGCCGCTCCTGCTCGACCGCCAGCCGCCGGGTGAGCTGCTCGAGCCGGTCCCGCAGCTCGGCCAGCTCGGCATCCAGGCGTGCCGAGCGCTCCGCGCAGCGGCGCCAGCCGCGCCTCGAGCGTGCGGATGCGGTCGGTGTAGCCCTGCACCTCGTCGGTGAGGACGCTCTCGCGCCCGCGCGCCTGGGCGAGCCGGTCCCGGGCCCGCTCGAGCCGCTGGTTAACGTCGGCCTTCTCGTCGGCCGGCGCGGACCACGCGACCCCCGCGACGGCCAGGGCGGCCCCGGCCCCGAGGCCGGCCAGCAGCGCCGCGGCGCGCCGCCCGCGGCGCGCCGGAGGCGGCGTCAGCCTCCCGGGCGAGAGGCGGCGCGGGCGGCCGGGTCGACCGCCTGGAGGTGCGGGTACGGGTTGATCGGGGTCCACGCGATCCGGATCTCGAAGTGCAGGTGGGGCGCGCCGTGGCGGGCGTCGCCGGTGTTCCCGACCGCGCCCACCACCTGTCCGACCGTGATTCGCGACCCGGCCGCGAGTCCCTCCGCGATCGAATCCATGTGCGCGTAGTAGTACTGGACCCCGTCCGCGCGCTTGAGCCAGATGTAGAGCCCGCCGAGGCCGGTCTCGACGCGGGTCATCTTGGAGATCATCGCCGTCGTCGACCGCGACGAGCGGCGTGCCGCGGTCGGCCATGATGTCGATGCCCTGGTGGACGCCCGAGCCGCGCGGGGCGCCGTAGTCGTTGAAGTAGCTGTACTCGCCGGCGACCGGGAACACCTTCAGGTACGGTCGTCGTGCCGGGGTTGGCCGGCGCCGGCGCCGGGGCCGCGGCGGCGCCGTCCGCGTCGGCAGGCCGAGGCGCTTCAGCAGCTTCGGTCCGACGATGCCGGTCGGCCTCATGCGGAAGCGCTTCTGGATCCGCTTCACCGCTCGCTTGGTGGCCGGCCCGAACGCGCCGTCAACGGCGATCCGCTGCCCGCGGCGGCGGAGCTCGCGCTGCAGGTCGCGGACGGCATCGCCGCGCGAGCCGATGCGGAGGCGGATGGGCACCGAGCGCGTCGCCGGCGCGGCGCCGTGGTGGCGGGCGGAGCCGGCGCCGGGGCCTGCGCCGCGGGGGCGGGGGCGGCGCCCTCGGTCGCCTCTGCGGGCGCGGAGGGAAGCTCGACGCCCTGCGCGACGGACGCGGAGGCGCCCGCGACCAGGAGGATCAGGAAGACGAGGACGCCTGATGTCCGACGGGGGAAGCGGCCGTGTCCGTCAACGGCGCGCGGACGGTTCTGGACCTCGGGCTCCTTTCCGCCGCGCGCGGGACCGCGGCTGTGGAGCGCCGGGCAGGGGCATCTGCCCGGCGCTCCTGGGAGTCATGCGGGGAGAACGCGCGGCACTCTACGGGGGCCCCGGCCGGGAGGCAACCCCCGCGGTGGGCCGGCGTGACACCTGTCAGTGAGGGATCCCGCTACTTGCTGGCGCTTTCAGCGGATTCCGCGAAAGCCCGTCAGCCCGGGCCGAGCTCGTCGCGCCGCCGCATCAGCTCGACGGCCCTCACCCGCTCGGCGCGGTCGAGCTCGGCGAAGTCCTCGTCGGAGAGGTTGCCGGCGCGATGGTCCATCTCGATCTCGCGGATCGCGGCCAGCGAGCGCTCGAGGTCCTCCTCGACGGCGCGGCGGGCGTCGTCGCCCGGGTCGGCGGGGGCCCGGTCGTCGCGGCGTGCCACGAGCGGCCACGCGAGCGCCACCACGACCACCAGCGCGACCGCTGCGAGGATCAGCGCGCCCGCGAGCACCTCACGCCCGGGCCTCGCCGCGGGCCTCGCCCCGCGCCGCGCTCTCTGCGGGCTCGCGGCGCGTCGACGGCGGCCCCGGCCAGGCGGCCACCAGGCCGCCCAGGGCGATGATCGCCCCGGCGACCCAGAGCCAGAGCACCAGGGGGTTCACGAACACCGAGAGGCGCGCGGCGCCCTGCGGGGTCAGCTCGGTCAGGACGAGGTAGAGGTCCCGGGAGACCGTCGAGTCGATGGCCACGTCCGAGGAGCGCGTGCCGTTGACCGTGAACTCGTCGATGCCGGGCGTCATCGTGGCCACCCGCTCGCCGTCCCGGAACACCCCCATCCGGACGCTCACCGACGACTTGTGCGCGTCCTCGGCCAGCGCCGCGCCCTCGTTGACGAGCGTGTAGCCCGCCACCTGCGCCCGGCCGCCCTCGGGCACCACCAGGTCGGCCTCGGTGGCGAAGCCCTTGGAGCCGGCCAGGCCGATGAACAGCACCACGATCCCCAGGTGGACCGCGTAGCCTCCGTAGCGGCGCCGGTTGCGGGCGACCATGCCCACGAAGGCCCCGGGCCAGGACACGCCCCCCAGCGCGTGGCGCACGCGGAGGCCGCGCCACACCTCGCCGGCGATGCAGGCGGTCACGAAGACGCCGGCCACCGCCACCAGGCCCGCCGTCCAGCTCTCCGAGAGGTCGGTCAGGGCCAGCAGGGGCACGGCCGCGGCGCCGGCGGCCGCCAGGGGCGCCGTGAAGCGCCGCCGCAGCTGGGCCGGCGAGGCCTTGCGCCAGGCGATCAGCGGGCCGACGCCCGTGAGCACCAGGAGCGCCGCCCCGATCGGGACGGCCACCTGGTCGTAGTAGCCCTGGCCCACCGTGATCCGCTCCCCGCGCGCGGCCTCGGAGAGGATCGGGAACATCGTCCCCCAGAAGACGGCGAAGGCCAGGCCCACCAGGAGCAGGTTGTTGGCGAGGAAGACGGCCTCGCGGGACAGGTAGCTCTCGAGGGTGTGCTCGGAGCGCAGGAGCGGCAGGCGGCTCACCAGCAGCCCCACCGAGCCGACCAGCACCGCGATGATGAAGGCGAGGAAGAACGGCCCCAGGGTCGACTCGCCGAAGGCGTGGACCGAGCTGATGATCCCCGAGCGCGTCAGGAAGGTGCCGAACAGGCACAGGCTGAAGGTCAGGATCACCAGGACCATGTTCCAGACCTTCAGCATCCCGCGGCGCTCCTGGACCATCACCGAGTGCAGGAAGGCGGTGGCCACCAGCCACGGCATGAAGGCCGCGTTCTCGACCGGGTCCCAGGCCCAGTAGCCGCCCCAGCCGAGGGTCTCGTAGGCCCACTTGGCCCCCAGCAGGATCCCGATGCCCAGGAAGAGCCAGGAGAAGATCGTCCAGCGCCGGATGCTGCCGATCCAGCCGGTGTCGAGCTTGCGCGTCACCAGGGCCGCGATGGCGAAGGCGAACGGGATCGACAGGCCCACGTAGCCCAGGTAGAGCAGCGGCGGATGGATCTGCATGTAGAAGTTCTGCAGCAGCGGGTTGAGCCCGCGTCCCTCGGCGGGCGCGGCGCCCAGCGTCTCGAAGGGGCTGGTCACGAACGACAGCAGCCCGAGGAAGAACATGGCGACCACCATCAGCACCGCCACCACCACCGGCATCAGCTCGCGGTTGCGGTTCCGGTTGGTGTAGACGGCCAGCGAGCTGAAGGCGCTGAAGATCCAGGCCCAGAGCAGCAGCGAGCCGGCCTGGCTGGCCCAGAGCGCCGTGAGCTTGTACTGGGCGCCGAGGGTGCTCGACGTGTACTCGGCGACGTTGCGCAGCTCGAAGGCGTCGCTCAGCAGCGCCGCCCACATCGTGACGATCGCGAGCGTGGTGAGGCCGAAGACGGCATAGACCCCGCGCTCGGCGCTCTCCTGCCAGGCCCGCCGGCGCCCGCGCCGCGAGCCCAGGGCCATCACCAGCGCGTAGAGCGCCGCGACCAGCGCCAGCAGGAGGGCCGCGCGGCCGAGCAGGCTCATCGGCTCGCCGCCCTCAGGTCGCCGTGTCTTCGGGCCGGTCGGTGAACTTCGAGGGGCAGAGCGTGATCAGCGAGTCGTTGCGGGCGACGAAGGTCCCGCCCTCCACGCTGCCGGTGACCACCACCTCGCGCCCGGCCTTGAACTGGTCGGGCACCGAGCCCCGGTAGAGGACCGGCATGCGCTGGGCCGGGTCCTCCTTGTCGACGACCGTGAAGCGCAGCCCCTCCGAGCTCTGGGCGGCGGCGGCCGCGATCGGCCGGGGCGCCCTTGGCGACCGTGCCGTTGAGGCGGTAGGTCGTGTCGCCGGCGGCGCCCAGCTCGCCGGGGCCGGCGTAGGTCTCCAGCGAGCCGCCGATGCTGGTCCAGGCGAGCCATCCGCCGAGCACCACGGCGAGGCTGACCGCGATGATGAACCGTAGGCGAGAGCGCACCGAGGCCAATCTACCACCGGCCTCGCGGGGCGATCACGGGACGACGGTCCTCGCCGCGGCGGCCGGGCGGGGTCACGGCCGCCTCCGGCGCTCCTTCGCGATAACCGGCAAAATCGGCGGATTTCCGGAGTAGACTCGCGGCGTCCGCAACGCCGCAAGGGGGAGCTGAGGGAATGAGCCGACGGGACGAGGTGCTCGTCTCCACCGACTGGGTCGCCGAGCACGCCGACGACCCGACCTATCGCCTGGTCGAGGTGGACGAGGACACGACCGCCTATGCGGGCGGCCACATCCGCAACGCGATCGCCTGGCACTGGAAGGAGGACCTCCACGAGGACCTGCGCCGCGAGTTCCTCGGCCAGGAGGGCCTGACCGAGCTGCTCGCCCGTTCCGGCGTGGGCCCGGACACCACGGTGGTGCTCTACGGGGGCAACAACAACTGGTTCGCCACCTACGCCTACTGGCTGCTGCGCTACCTCGGCTTCGACCGGGTCAAGCTGATGGACGGCGGGCGCAAGAAGTGGGAGCTGGAGGAGCGCGAGCTGGTGACCGACGAGCCGAGCGTGGCCGCCGCCGACCCCGGGCGGCTGGGCCCGGTGCGGGACGAGCTGCGGGCCTTCCGCGACGACGTGCTGGCCCACCTCGGGGGCAACGGCAAGACGATGGTCGACGTGCGCAGCCCGGCCGAGTTCTCCGGCGAGGTGCTGGCCCCGCCCCACCTGCCCCAGGAGCAGGCCCAGGTGCCCGGCCACGTCCCCGGCGCGGCCAACGTGCCCTGGGCGACGGCCGCCCGCGAGGACGGCTCCTTCAAGAGCGACGAGGAGCTGACCGAGATCTACGGGGGCGTCGGCGTCACCCCCGACACCGACGTGATCGCCTACTGCCGCATCGGCGAGCGCTCCAGCCACACCTGGTTCGTGCTGCACGAGCTGCTCGGCTACGAGCGCGTGCGCAACTACGACGGCTCCTGGACCGAGTACGGCAGCATGGTCGGCGTGCCGGTGGAGAGGTAGCCGAGGCGGAGAGGCCGCCGAGGCGGCGAGGTAGTCTCGGCGGGGTGACGCTGCCGCTCGCCCCGCCGGTCCCGCCCCAGCTCGCCCGCTCGGCCCGCGAGGTGCCGGAGGGCGACGGCTGGTCGTACGAGCGCAAGCTCGACGGCTTCCGCGCGATCGTCTTCGTCGACGGCGGCGACGTGTCGATCCAGTCGCGCTCCGGCAAGCCCCTCGCCCGCTACTTCCCTGAGATCGCGCTGCCGCGGGGCAGCTACGTGGCCGACGGCGAGATCGTGGTCGCGGGCGACGGGGGCGACGAGGACTTCGGCCTGCTGCAGCAGCGCCTCCACCCGGCCGCCTCGCGGGTCGAACATGCTGGCCGAGCGGATCCCCGCCCGCTTCGCGGCCTTCGACCTGCTGGCGCGGGACGGCCGCACGCTGCTCGAGTCGCCGTTCGCCGAGCGGCGCTCGGAGCTGGAGGACGCCTCGCTCGGGCTCGACCCGGTGGAGGCGACGACCGACGCCGCGCGCGCGCAGGAGTGGCTGGCGACCACGGAGGGCGTGATCGCCAAGCGCCTCGACGCGCCCTACCGGCCCGGTGAGCGCCACGGCATGGTGAAGATCAAGCGCGTCCGGACGATCGACTGCGTCGTCATCGGCTGGCGGCCGGGCACCGACCCCGAGCTCGTGGGGTCCCTGATCCTCGGCCTCTACGACGCGGCCGACCTGCGCCCGGTGGGCCACTGCGCCGGCTTCACGGCCAAGCGCAAGCGCGAGCTGCGCGGCGAGCTCGCCCCCTACGAGACCGGCGGCCGGGGCAGCGGCGAGGCCAGCCGCTGGAGCGCCGGGCGCGAGCTGGAGTGGGTCGAGCTGAGGCCGGAGCTCGTCGCCGAGGTCAGCTACGACCACGCCAGCGGCGGGCGCATCCGCCACGGGGCACGCCTGCTGCGCTTCCGGGACGACCGCGACCCGGCCTCCTGCACCGCCGACCAGCTCGAGGCGTGAGCGCGGCCTACGCCGCGTCCGAGTGGTCGGACCTGTTCGTGGCGTCGGCCGGCGCCGCCGCCGCGCTGGCCGGCCTGCTGGTCGTGGCGGTCTCCATCAACGTCGAGCGCATCCTGGCGATGCCCGGCATGCCCGCGCGGGGGCTCGAGGCGATCCTGGTCCTGCTGGGGGTGCTGGTCGTCTCGGTGCTCTGCCTCGCCCCCGGCATCGGGCGCGAGACCCTGGGCTGGCTGCTGCTCGCCGAGAGCGTGGTCCTGCTGCTGGCGGTCGCCTGGCTCGCGACCAGCAGCGCCCGTCCCGTCGAGGGGCGCGCCGCCGTCGCGGGTCGCCGGCAGCCTTGCCTTCAGCGCGGCGGCGACGGCCTGCCGTGCCGAGTCCCCTCGCCCGGCGGCCGACCGCTTCCTCGCCCGGGCGGGCGCCGGCCCGGGCCCGGCGGCACGCGGCGTCCGGTTGCGCCAGCGCGGGCGGATGTGGCATCGGCCGGGCGCCCGGCCGCTGGGCTTCGAGGCCGTCCAGGAGATCGACGCCGCCCGGGTCGCGTTCCGCTGGCGGGCGCGGTTCGGGATCGGCCCCGCTGCGGCCGCTGGCCGTGGTCGACGCCTACGACGACGGGGAGGGGAGCCTGGAGGGCCGCCTGGCCGGCGTGCGCCTCTTCCGCTCCAGCGGCCCCGACGTTGACCGCGGCGAGGCGATGCGGTACCTGGCTGAGCTCGCGTGGGTGCCGGGATCTGGCCAGGTCGGGAGCGCGCCCAGGCCGTGCGGGCGAACCCGGCGATCGCCTGGACCGAGTTGGGGCCCGCGGAGGCCGAGGTCGCCACCCCGACCGCGGGCGGGATGGCGGCCGTGCGCCTGCGCTTCGGCCCCGACGGCGACGTCCTGGGCGCGGCCGCGCCCGACCGGCCGCGGGCCGACGGCGATCGCGCAGTGCCGACGCCCTGGCGGGGGACCTTCTCCGACCACGGCGAGGTCGGCGGATTGCGCGTCCCGCGCCGCGCGGAGGTCGCCTGGGACCTCCCCGAGGGCCCCTTCACCTACTGGCGGGCCGAGGTGACGGAGCTCGAGGTCATCCCGGGCTGAGGTCCCAGAAGCGCGACAGCGCGACGGCTGTCTGGTCGATCGCCGCCGCGGCCCCGGCGGCGGCGCGGGCGTCGCGCTCCGGGTCGGCGGCCGGGCCCGCGTCCTCCCACCACCCCCGCGCCGGCTCGGGACAGCCCTCGTCCATCGCGATGCGGCGCCAGGCCTCCGGCACCGGCCCGTCGACCCTCAGCCCCGCGAGCTCGGCCGCCAGCCCGGCCCAGGCGCGCGGCGGGGCGGTGCAGGGCTCGTAGCCGCCGCCCCCCAGCGCCACGAGCCGGCCCTCGCAGACCTCGTCGGCCAGCTCGCGCAGCCGCGTCCACAGCTCCCGGTAGAGCGGCATCGTGGTGAGGAGGTGGCTCAGCGGGTCGGCGTGGTGATGGTTGACGCCGCACTGGGCGACGATCGCGCCGGGCCCGAACGCGCGCACGACCGGCGCGACCACCCGGTCCCAGGCGGCGCGGTAGGCGTCGTCGCCGGCGAACGGCGGCAGGGCCACGTTGGCGGCCGTGCCGGGGGCGCCGGCCCCGCCGGTCTCGGCCGGGAAGCCCGACCCGGGGAACAGGTGGCGGCCGCTCTCGTGGACCGAGACGGTCAGCACCCGCGGCTCGTCGTAGAAGATCCACTGGGTGCCGTTGCCGTGGTGGACGTCGAGGTCGACGTAGGCCACGCGCTCGAGCCCGGCGTCGAGGAGCGCCTGCACCGCCACGGCGGTCTCGTTGTAGATGCCGAACCCCTGGGCCTGGCTCGCCGTGCCGTGGTGGGCGCCGGCGGCCGGGACCAGCGCCGCGCGGGCGCGCCCCGCGGCCACGGCTCCGGCGGCCGCCGCGCAGGCGGCGCACGCCCGCGCCGAGTCCTCGTGCATACCCGGGTAGGCGTTGTTGTCGCCCCCGATCCCCCACTGGCGCGCCTCGGGCTCGGCCGCCAGCACCGGGGCCTCGCTGTAGCGGCGCACCGCGCGGATGAACGCCGGCGCGAACACCCGCGCCAGGGCCTCGTCCGCGAGCGGGCCGGGGGCGGCCTCCAGGGCGACGGCGGGCGCGTCGAGGAGGCCGGCCTCGCGGCACAGCGCCACCGCCAGGCGGTGGCGGCGCGCGTCGGTCGGGTGGCCGCCTCCGAACCGCATCCCGAGCCCGTCGTCGTGGACGACGAGCAGGCGGAGGGTGGCCGGCGACGCTGGCGGCCGCGGCCGGGGCACTACGGGCCGAGGCCTCCGAGGACGCCGGTGAGGTCGAGCAGCAGGAACGCCAGCAGGGCGACGCCCGCGATCCCGTACCAGAGCCACGCCGAATCGCGGCGCGGGGTCATGGCCCGACCCGCAGGACGAGCAGGGCCAGGTCGTCGTCCAGCGGGCCGCCGTGGTGGGCGGCGACGGCCCGCTCGATCGCGTCGGCGATCTCGCCGGCGGAGCGTCCGGCGACGCCGGACAGCAGCGAGGCCAGGCGCTCCTCGCCGAACATCACGCCGTCCCGGCGTGATTCCGTGACCCCGTCGGTGTAGAGCACGAGGGCGTCCCGGGGGGCGAGCCGGGCGGTCTCCTCGTGCACGCGCACGTCGGCGAGGGGCCCGAGGAGCGTCCCGGGCCGGCCGAGCGGCTCCACCCGCCCGCTCGCGCGCACGACGAGCGGCAGCGGGTGGCCGGCGGAGGCCGCCGTCACCGCCACGCCTGCACCGTCCGGGACGACCCGCGCGCAGGCGACCGTCAGGAATCGCGCCGCCAGGCCGCGCTCGGCCACGATCGCGTCGTTCAGCCGCTCCAGGGTGACGCCCGGGGCGGGGTCGTCGCGCGCCAGCGCCCGCAGGGTGTGCCGGGCCAGCGAGGTGAGGGCCGCGGCGTCGATCCCCTTGCCGCAGACGTCGCCGATCGCGGCCACCCACGACCGCCCGGCGGCGAAGAGGTCGTAGAAGTCGCCCCCCACCTCCACGCCGTCGCCCATGTCCATCGGCCTGTGGCGCGCGGCGACATCGAGGCCCGGGATGCGGGGCAGCGCGGGCGGCAGCAGGCTGCGCTGGAGGGTGCCCGCGATGAGGCGCTGGTCGTCGTAGAGGCGGGCGTTGTCGATCGCGAGCCCGGCGCGGCGCCCGAGCTGGAGTGCCAGCGCCCGGTCGCCGTCGTCGTAGGCGCGCCCGGACGGCCCCAGGCCGAGGGTCAGCGTCCCGAGCTCGCGGCCGCGCGCGCGCAGCGGGACGACGATCCGCCGCGCCGGGTCGGCCCCCTCGGGCCCGCCCGGCGTGCCGCCGGCGACCCTGCGGACTCGCCCGACGGCTCGAGCATGTCGATGGTGCAGAAGTCGCCGAGGACGGGTATCACCAGCTCGGCGAGGCGCGCGAGGCGCTCCTCCACCCCGAGCGTCGCGTCGAGCGCCTCGCCCACCTCGAACAGCAGCTGCAGCTCGCGCTCGGCCCGGACGCGGTCGCTGATGTCGGTGACGAAGATCCCGACGGCAACGATCTCGCCGTCGTGGCGCACCGGGTACCCGCTGGCGAGCCAGGTGTGGTCGCGGCCCGGAGCGGCCGCCGTGGGGGCGCGGATCTCGAGGTGGTCGACGGGGTCGCCCGACTCGAGCACGCGGCGGAACGGGCCCGCGAGCGCCTCGCCCCACGGCGGGGGCATGACGTCGTGCGGCCGGCGCCCGACGAGCCCCTCGACGGCGCGGCCGCCGATCCCGGCGAGCTCCTCGTTGACGCGGACGAACCGCATCGCGGGGTCGAGCAGCCCGAAGCCGACGGGCGCGCAGGTGATGATCGTGTCGAGCAGCTCGCGCGACTCGCGGAGCTCCCAGGCCTCGGGCGGCCCCTCGATCACCCCTGGGCGGCCGTCAGGTCGTCGACCACCTCGATGCGGTCGGTGACCAGGGTCAGCTCCAGCACCTTGCCCACCGGCCCGCCGGGCTCGACCACGACCACCAGGCGCCGCCCCTGGGCCTCGGCCCGGGTCGCGGCGTCCAGGATCACCCTCAGGCCGGTCGAGTCGATGTGCACGACCTGCCGCAGGTCGACGACGAGGATCGCGGGCCGGTTCTCCTCGACGGCGAGGATCGCGAGCCGCAGGTCGCCGCAGTGGGCGAGGTCCAGGTCGCCGCGCACCGTGACGATGCCGCGCGACCGGTCGCTGCTGACCTCGAGCGATCCCATCTCGCGCTCCTCATTACCCACGCGGAGCCGTCCCTACGCCGCCTTGCACGGGGCCGGCCCCGGCGCCGGCCGGGTCGGGCCGCGGGGAGGATCGCGTCGGACACCTGTGGAGTGTACCCCGGACCCCCCTCGTTCAGCCTCCCCTTTCGCCCTCCCCCCAGAGGGTGATCGTCACGGACCGCGGCCCGCCGCGGTCGCGGTGCTCGCACAGATAGATGCCCTGCCAGGTGCCGAGGGCGAGGCGGCCGTCCGCGACGGGCAGCGTGAGCGAGGGGCCGGTGAGGACCGACTTGACGTGGGCCGCCATGTCGTCCGGGCCCTCGAGGGAGTGGCGGAAGAACGGCGCCCCGTCGGGGACGGCGCGGTCGAGCCATGCCGCGAGGTCGGCCCGCACGTCGGGGCTGGCGTTCTCGTTGAGGGCCAGCGACGCCGAGGTGTGGAGCACGATCACGTGCGCCAGGCCGACGCGCAGCGCCCGGATCTCCGGGACGGCCTCGAGCACCTCGCCGGTGACGAGGTGGATCCCGCGCGGCCGGGGGCGCAGGGCGACGGTGCGCTGGAGCCACACCCTGCGGGAGGCTACGGGACGGATGGCGGCTCTTGAGGGGTGCCCGCCGGGGCGATGAAGAGGTCGGGCCCCCGGAGGACGGAGACGAGGAACGGCGGCGCGGCGTTCACCCGCAGGAAGGCCGACACGGCGAGCAGGCGGTCGGCGAGCCCGGCGGTGGCCGTCTCGGGCACGCGTGACGCGCAGCTCCGCGACCGGCGAGGGCCAGGCCGCGCCCGCGAGCCAGCCCTCGACCCGCGCGATCGCGCCGGCGTCGACGCCATCGATCTGGACCCCGGCGGCGAACCGCGCGCCGGTCCCGAAGAGCGCGGCGCCGGCCTCGACGGACAGGACGACCTCCAGCGGGGTCCCGGCGGCCGCGACCCCGGCGGCGCTGCCGCTGCCGGTCTCGAGGCAGCGGAGGCCCGTGATCCTGGCGTCGGTGCGGTGCGAGCATCATCGCCTCCTCCCCGGGACGACCGACCGGCCCGCCCCGGGTGGGGCGGGCCGGACGGGCCGGGCGTCGGCAGCGGGCTACGGGGTGACGAGCAGCCTGTCGCCGACGGCGTGCGAGGCGTCGAACGGCGGGGCGGCGTTGTTGATGACGCGCGCCTGCGGCTCCAGGATGTCGCCCTGCCTGCCGGCGGTCGCGGCGCCGGGCACGGTGAACGTGAAGGTCCGCAGGCCGGGGTTGGGCCAGTTGGCGTCGCCGTAGTTCCCGGTGATGTCCTGCGAGTTGAGCAGGGAGGGGTTGGTGGTGTCGGTCATGGTCATGCGAACGCGGTAGGCGCCGCCGGTCGCGTGGAGCGCGGTCCCGGCCTCGGCCTCGATCGTGACGTTGAAGTTCTGTCCCTCGCGGACGTCCAGGTCGGCGGTCTCGACCGACAGGACGTTGACGTCGTTGGGAGCGATAGCCATCTCTGATCTCCTTGAGTTGGGCGCCGCGCGTCGTGCGCGACGCTGTGGGAGCACGCTAGGCGCGCCCACTTAGGCCGCGATTACCTGCGGATTACGCGGCTTCCGCACGTGCGCCAGGCGCTGTACCAAGCCCGGCCGGCCGAGGGCCTCGTAGCGCTCGGCGAGCAGGCGCCGGACGTCGTCGCGGTGGGGCTCGGCGGCGAGGATGCGGCGGTAGGCCTCCGCGCTCGTCTCGTGGTCCCCGAGGGAGGCCAGGCAGTCCCCGAGGTGCCCCAGCACGTCGAGGTGCTCGCCCTCGACCTCGCGACGCGCGGTGACGATCCAGTCCTCGTACGGCTCCTCCTCGAAGAGGGGCCCGCCGTAGAGCGCGTCCGCGCGGCGGTAGGCGGAGACGGCCTCCGCCAGGTCGCCCGCGCGGCGCAGCCGGTCGCCCTCGCTCGCCAGCCGCGCGAACTCCTCGTGGTTGACCCAGACGTCGAGCCCCGGCTCGAGCGCATAGGCCTCGTCGCGGAAGACGACGATCGGGCAGTCCCCGTAGACCGGCCGGAAGGCCCGGCGCAGGAGGGTGATGGCCACGTTGAGGCTGTTGCGGGCGGCCCGGGGGGACGAGCCGGGCCAGAAGGCCTCGAGCAGCACGTCGCGCGGGACCGGCCGGCGCCGGTGGGCGACGAGGTACTGGAAGACGAGCCGCGAGCGGCGGGGCGGGGCGATGGCCGCGCCGCCCGCGGTCAGGCGCGTGGGCCCGAGACAGCGGACCTCGAGGGTCGGTCCCTGCGCGCAGGCGCGGGACGCCTGGGCCGAGGCGCGCGAGAGCAGGCCGTCGACCCGCGCGCGCAGCCGCTCGAGCGCGCGGTCGGCGTCGCCGCCGGGCCATTCGCCCTCGACCCGCCCGAGCAGCTCCTCGCAGGCGTGGCAGACCGCCGTCGCCGCGATGACCGATCCCGTGGTCCCGTTCATGCCGCGGAGCCTCCACCGCGGCCGTCACAGACGGCTCACGGACGGCTCACGGGCTTGATCGGCGCCGCCCGAGGATGTGAATTGCAGGGCAGAACGCCGGCGGAGGAATGGCCTCCCCGGCATCGAAGAGGGACCGGCCATGAAGACCCTGATCGTCGTCATCGGAACGATCGTCATCCTCGTCATGCTCGTCTCGAGCGGCGTCCTCGGGCGGGGCGATCTGCCTCAACAACGTCGGCTGTCTCGCCTCCGATAACGGCGGGATCCAGGTTGACAACCGCGAGTCCGTGACGGTCACCACCGGCAACCCGTGAACCCGGAGCGCACCCTCCAGCCCGGCCCGTGGCTCAAGACCCCGGGGTGGCGCGGAGGGGCGTTCCTCATCGGGCTGACGGTGCTGGTGCTCTTCGCCGACTGGATCACCGGGCGACCTGTTCGACGTCGGCTGGTGGGGTCGTCCCACGCTGGTCGTGATCCTGGGCTTCCTGCTGAGCGTCCCCTACGGCTGGGCCTGGATGCATGGGAAGGCGCCCCTGCCGCCCAAGCCGGCGGTCCTCGTGCCCCAGGCGGCCGTCCAGGGCGAGCGAGCGGGGCAACACCTACGTCCTCGTCGGGCCCGACCGCGCCGTCACCCGCCCGGGCCTCGGCCGGAGGTCGCGCGACCTCGGCGCGATCGGATGGTTCTTCTACACGGTCTTCTGGCGCTGGCCGCTCGTGATCGGCGACGCGGTCCTGACCGTGGTCTGGCGGGGGATCGTCCGGGTCTTCGGCGTCAACGGCGGCCCGCGGGTAGAGGACGTGAGCGCGCGCCAGCAAGAGGTGGACTACCCGGAGGACCTCTCGCCGCCGGATCGCGAGCGCTTCTAGCCCTCCGCCCAGGCACGGACGCCGGAAAGGCGTCACACTCCAGGCCTGGTGGGACACGACGAGAGCAGCGCCTGGCCCTCGGCGGAACCGATCGTCATCGAGCTCGACGGGGAGCTGCGGCACGTGCGCCTGAGCGACGCGGCCCTCGCCCTGGTGGGCCTCCCGGCGGAGGCCGTGATCGGCCGCACCCCGAGCGAGACGGGCCTGCCGGCCGAGGTCGTCGTGCCGCTGGAGCGCGAGCTGCGCCTGGCCCTCGACTCGGGTGAGGAGCGCCACCTCGAGCTCGAGGTGCCGACCAACGACGGGCTGCGCTGGCTGTTCCTGCGGCTCGTGCCCGACGGCGCGGGCGGGGTGCGGCTGCTCGGCCAGCGACATCACCCCGCGCAAGCACGCCGAGCTGCGGCTCACCGGCGGCCACGCGGCGTTCCGGGCCCTGGTGGAGGACTCGCCCGACCCGGTCGCGCGGATCGACTCGGACCTGCGGATCGGGTTCGTCAACTCGGCCTTCGAGCGCGCGGCGGGCCGGCCGGCGGCGGCCTTCCTCGGCCGGCCGGTCGCGGACGCCCCGCTCCCGGCCGAGATGGCGGGGCGCTGGGAGGACGGCGTGCGATCGGTCTTCAAGCGGGGCGAGCGGCTGGCGGTGGACTTCCGCTTCCCCGCCGAGAGCGGCGCGCGATGGTACAGCGCCCGCCTGCTGCCGGAGCCCGGGCCCTCCGGGGCGGTCGAGCACGTGATCAGCGCGTTCACGGACATCACCGACCGGGTGAACCAGGAGGCCGAGCAGGCGGCTCTCAGGCGGGTCGCGACCGTCGTGGCGCGCGAGGGCGACCTGGAGGAGATCGGCCGCGTCGTCGCCGAGGAGGCGACGCTCCTGCTGGAGGCATCGGGCAGCGCGGTCTACCGGTTCGAGTCGCGGAGGGTGGCGACATGCGTGGCGGCCCACCCGCCTGCGCGCGGAGGGCGTCGTCGTCTCCCCCACCCTGTCGATCGGCGGCACGACCGCGACGGGCCTGGTCGCCACGACCGGCGAGGCCGCGCGCGTTGACGACTACCGCGACCTGCCCGCCGACCCCTCCGTCGAGCAGGCCCTCGAGGCCGGGCTGCGCAGCGGCATCGCCGCGCCCCTGGCGACCGGCGGCCGGGTGTGGGGGGCGCTCACGGCGGGATCGACCGAGCCGCGTGCGTTCGGGCCGGCCGAGGAGCGCCGCCTCGCGGCCTTCGCCGAGCTCGCGGCCATCGCCGTCGCCAACGCCGAGGCGCGGGCAGAGCTCGCCCGCCTGGCCGAGACCGACCCCCTCACCGGCCTCGCGAACCGCCGCGCGTTCACGAAGCGCCTGAACGGCGAGGTGGAGCGCGCCCGCCGGCACGGGCACCTGCTGACCCTGGTGATCCTCGACCTCGACGACTTCAAGGGCATCAACGACACCCACGGCCACCAGGTGGGCGACCACGTCCTGGCGGAGGTGGGCCGGCGGCTCTGCGCCACGTCGCGTGCCGGCGAGCTGGTCGCGCGGATCGGCGGCGAGGAGTTCGCCTGGATCCTCCCCCAGGTCGACGCCGCCGGGGCGATGGCGCCGGTCGAGCGCGCCCGCGCCGACATCGCGGGGATCCGGGTCGCCGGCGTCGCGGGCATCACCTGCTCGGCGGGGGTCTGCGACCTCACGGCCGCCCGCGACGTTGACGAGCTGCAGCGCCGCGCCGACCGGGCGCTCTACAGCGCCAAGCGGGCGGGGCGCGACCGCGTGGAGGCCGCCGCCCCCTGACAGGCGCGTCGGGCCCGTGGATTGCCGCCCCCGCCGGCCCTCCGGTACCCTCCAGCCGGTGTCCACGACCCGTCAGCGCCAGGTGGGCGATCGCGGGCGGGACGGGGCCCGGCGTGGCGACCTCCCGCCCCTGCGCCTCGACGGCGCGCCCCCGAAGCCGCGACGCCGCCGCCGCTGGCCCCTGATGGCGGCCCTCGCCGCGGGCGCCCTCGCCTTCGGCGGCCTCTGCGGGTACGCGCTGCGCGACGCCGGCGTGCAGCTCAGCACGACCGGGCCCGAGCAGGACGCGTTCCTCGGCCCGAGGGCGACCGAGGACCTGGTGTTCCGGGTCACGTCCGACCTGCCCACGCTGATGGACACGGCCACGCTCGAATACGACGGCGCCGACGTGCGCGACGACGCCTACGTCGGCGACGGCGAGCTGACCTACCGGCCCCAGGGGCTCGAGGAGGGCACCCACACCCTGCGCTTCACGATCGACCAGCCGCTGGTGCCCTGGCGGGCGACGCGCAGCTGGACCTTCACGGTTGACCACACCCGCCCCGACATCGAGATCACCGGGCCGACGCGGCCGGCGGTGCGCGAGGCGCCGGTCACGATGTCGGGCCGGGTCAACGAGCCGTCCACCGTGACCGTCAATGACGCGCCGGTCGACGTCGGGGCCGACGGGAGGTTCTCGGTGACGTTCCCGGAGCCGCCCGCCGGGAAGGTCGCGGTGCGGGCGGTTGACCGGGCCGGCAACTCCAAGGGCATCCGCACGACCGTCCCGGTGATCGCCCGCGAGCCGCTCGTGCCGATCCGGGCCGTGCACATGACCGCGATCTCCTGGGAGACCGACTACCTGCGCGAGCCCGTGCTCGAGCTGCTGCGCGACAAGAGGATCAACGCGATCCAGCTCGACCTGAAGGACGAGTCGGGCGTGATCGGCTACGACTCGAAGCTGCCCTTCGCCCACCGGATCGGCGCGGTCGAGCCGAGCTACGTCGTCGAGGACGCGGTGCGCCAGATCCACGCCCTCGGCGGCCGCGTCATCGGCCGCATCGTGGCCTTCCGCGACCCGATCCACGCCAAGTGGGCGTGGGACCACGGCGCGCGCGACCAGGTCATCCAGACGCCCGGCGGGCAGCCCTACGCCGGGTACGGCGGGTTCACCAACTTCGCCCACCCGACGGTGCGCGACTACAACATCGACGTGGCCGAGGAGGCCGCGCGCCGGGGCGTGGACGACATCCTCTACGACTACATCCGCCGCCCGGACGGCCCGCTCGAGACCATGAAGTTCCCGGTCCTGAAGGGCGGCGCGCAGGCCTCGATCGTCTCGTTCGTGGCCGACGCCCGCGACCGCCTCGAGCCCACGGGCGCGTTCCTCGGCGCCTCGCTGTTCGGCATCGCGGCCTTCCGGCCGGAGGAGGTCGCCCAGGACGTCACGCGCATCGCCCGCAACGTCGACTACGTCGCGCCCCTGGTGTACCCGTCGCACTGGGGCCGGGGCGTCTACGGCGTCGAGGAGCCCGAGAGCCAGCCGCGGGCGATCGTGGAGGAGTCGCTGGTCCACTTCAACGAGCTCGTGAAGAACACCGGCGCGCGCGTCGTCCCCTGGCTCCAGGACTTCTCCCTGCGCGTGACGTACGGGCCCACGGAGGTGTGCGCCCAGGTCAAGGGAGCCCGCGCCGAGGGCGTCTCGGAGTGGATCATGTGGGACCCGAACGTCACCTACACCCGGGCGGGCTGCCTCAGGGCGTGAGCGGCGGCACCGACGAATCGGTCCTCGCTGGTAAGCGCGCGATAAGCGAGCGCGCTAGCGTCCCGTCTGACGGAGGGGCGCGCAGTGTTGGGGGACGCTCCGCGCCCCTCCCTCGGCTCCGGCGGGGCGGCGGCTAGGCGAGCTGTGCCTGGGTGATGACGTCCACTCCCCAGAAGGACGAGTGGCGCACCGAGAGCTCGAGGCCGGCTCCCCGCCGGTGCGCCTCACGCAGCAGTCGTACGATGAGCTGCTCGTCCGTCGTCATCGGCTCGTACATGGGCACGTGGAGCCGGAGCCCCGTCTCCAGGCTCGCGACGAAGAAGGGGACGGTGTGGATGCGCGCGACCCCGATCGTCTCCGGGACCGAGAGCCCGGCGACCGGCTCGTCCGGGACGAGCTGCTGCTCCCAGGCGTAGAGGGGCCGGGTGGGGTCGATCGGCACCATGTCGCTGTTGCCGGGCGCGTCGTCGCGGCCGCGATCACCTCGGTCGATGACCGCCCACAGCTCGAAGTGCAGCGTCGGCTCGTCCGGCACGGCCGACACCTGGGCGACCGGCTCGCCCTCGCCGACGAAGTCCCCCACCCCGACCCGGACCTCCGCGATGTGGTTGTAGTTGGTCAGGAAGCCCAGCCCGCGGGGGTGATGATCGATGCTGATGTTGGCCGTGTCGCCGCCGGGCTGCACCTCGACCTTCACGACCCGCCCGCTGTACGCCGCGTAGACGCAGTTCCCCGCCACCGAGGCGAGATCGACGGCCGGGTGGATCCCGGTGGCGAAGTGGACGTCCTCCCCCGTCGGGCCGGGGATCACCTGAGTCGTTGCGCAGAGGGGCGGGACGGGGAGCGCGCGGCGTCGCAGGGAGCCGAAACGGCCGTTCTCGAGCCGCAGGGAGAGGGGCATGTCCAGCGGCGGGACGAACAGCCAGGACTGCTCTGTCACGGGGGCGAGCGGCATCGGGGTCCCGTCCGGGGTCGGCGCGCGGGGTCCTCTTGCGTCCAGTATCGCCGGTGAGAGCGTTTCGCGCGGCCGCGGCAGGGCAGGTGATGCGAGATGGGACGACCGCGAGGGCCGACGACCGCCGACCCCTTCGCCGGGCTGTCGGCGGACGAGCGTGCGCTGCTGCGGCGCGCTCCCCTGCCCGGGCGGGTCGAGCCCATGAAGGCCGTGCTCACGGAGGAGCGGTTCACGGACCCGGCCTGGATCTTCGAGCGCAAGCTCGACGGGATCCGCTGCGTCGCGATCCGCGACGGGCGCCGGGCGCGCCTGCTCTCGCGCAACGACCTGAGCCTGAACGCCCGCTTCCCCGCGGTGGCCGGGGCGCTCGAGGACGCGGCCGGCGGCCTGGTCCTGGACGGCGAGGTCGTCGCCTTCGACGGCGCGCGGACCAGCTTCGCCCGCCTGCAGCAGCGCGGCGAGCGCGACGTGGCCGTCTTCTACTACGTCTTCGACCTCCTGCACCTCGCGGGCCGCGACACCACCGCGCTCCCGCTGCGGGCCCGCAAGCGGCTGCTCCGCGGCGCGCTGGCCTTCCGGGATCCGATCCGCCTCACCCCGTACCGGAACCGCGACGGCGAGGCGCTGTTCAGGGAGGCCTGCCGCAGGGGCTGGGAGGGCCTGATCGCCAAGCGCACCGACGCGCCGTACACGCACGGGCGCTCGCGGGACTGGCTGAAGCTCAAGTGCTCGGCCGAGCAGGAGCTGGTGATCGGCGGCTTCACCGCGCCGCGGGGCAGCCGCACCGACCTCGGCGCGCTGCTGCTCGGCTACCACGAGGACGGCCGCCTGCGCTACGCGGGCAAGGTCGGCACGGGCTTCACGCGCGCCGTCCTGAAGGACCTGGCGCGGCGCCTGGCGCCCTTGCGGCAGGACCGCCCGCCCTTCGCCGACCCGGTGCGCGAGCGCGACGCGACCTGGGTCCGGCCGCGCCTGGTCGCCCAGGTGGGCTTCACGGAGTGGACGCGCGACGGGCGCCTCCGCCATCCGCGCTTCCTGGGGCTGCGCGACGACAAGGCGGCCGAGGAGGTGGTCCGGGAATGAGCGAGGCGACCGTCCGGGCCGGCCGGCGACGCGTGGCGATCAGCCACGCCGACCGCGTCGTCTTCCCCGAGGTGGGCCTCACGAAGCTCGACCTGGCCCGCCACTACGCGGCCGTCGGGCGCGCGATGGTCCCGCACGTGCGCGGCCGGCCGCTCGCGCTCCAGGTCTTCCCCAAGGGCATCGAGGGCGAGGGCCACTTCCTCAAGGACGCGCCCGGGCACTTCCCCGACTGGATCACCACGGTGGCCGTGCCCAAGCGCGAGGGCGGGACGATCCGCCAGGTGCTGGCAGACGACGTGCCCACGCTCGTCTATCTCGCCGGCCAGAACGCGATCACCCCGCACGTGTGGACGAGCCGGGCCGACCGCCTGGAGCAGCCCGACCGGCTCGTCTTCGACCTCGACCCGCCGGGCGGCAGCTTCGGCGCCGTGCGCGCCGCCGCGCGCGGGCTCGGCGAGCTGCTGCGGGACCTCGGCCTCGAGCCGTTCGCGATGACGACCGGCTCGCGCGGGCTGCACGTGGTCGTCCCGCTGCGCCGGACTGCCCGCTACGGCGAGGTGAACGCCTTCGCGCGCGACGTGGCCGCGGCGCTCGTGGAGCGCGACCCCGGCGCGCTCACCGTCGAGTTCCGCCGCGCCAAGCGCGGGGACCGCATCTTCGTCAACGTCCACCGCAACGCCTACGGGCAGCACGCCGTGGCGCCCTACGCGGTCCGCGCCCTGCCCACCGCGCCCGTCGCGACGCCCCTGCGCTGGGAGGAGCTCGACGACGACGGCCTCCAGCCGCAGCGGTGGACCGTCGCGACCATCGGCGAGCGCCTCGCGGACGGGGACCCGTGGCGCGGGATCGCCCGCCACGCCCGAGGGCTCGGTCCCGCCCGCCGCGCGCTCGGCGCCGGCGCTAGGCGAGGAAGCCGAGCACCTCGCCGGTGAAGAGGTCGGTGCCGGTGTCCATCGCGGCGTGGCGCTGGCCCGGCATCACGACGACGCGGGAGTCGGGCAGGGCCGCGTCGGCCATCTCGACCGCCGCCTTGAACACGTCCCGGCTGTCGCCGCCCTGCAGCAGCAGCGTGGGGACGCCGAGGTCCCGGAACCGGGAGGCCTCGAAGGCCAGGCCGCGGTCGGCCCTCAGCTCCCTGGGGATCGTGTGGGCGACCGCCAGGCGCGCCTCCCAGGCGGGGGCGGCGCGCATGGCCCCGATCTGCTCCGGCGACGCGCCGGCCACCTCGGCCATGAACAGCCTCATGAGGTCGTCGCGACGGTCCTCGGCCAGCAACGCCTCCAGCCGCTGGACGAGCTCCTCCGGCGCCGCCACCACCCCCAAGGAGGGCTCGTAGAGGACGAGCCGCCCGACGCTGCCGTGAGGAGGGCCGCCTCGAGCGCGCAGTTGCCGCCGTAGGAGTGGCCGAGCACCGCCGTCTCGTCGCCGGCCCAGTCGGCCACCGCCGCGACGTCCTCGAACTCGCGCTCCATCGCGTAACCGTCGCCGTCACCGCTCCGCCCGCGGCCGCGGCGGTCGATCGCGATGACGGCGAACCGCTCCTCGAGGGCCGGCAGCACCGGCGCCCACCGGACGTGATCGGCGGCCGTGCCGTGGACGAGCACCAGCGGCGGCCCGCTCCCGCTCAGCCAGCACGCGATCGGCGTGCCGTCCGCCGAGATGACCGTCTCGATCCGCTCGTCCACGCGCCCGGCCTCCCTCCGCTCGGGGGTGAGGCTACCCCAGGAGGGCGCGGCCCGGCTCGGGCGACGCCTCGGGGCGGATGTTCTGATTGAGCCGGAAGAGGTTCTCCGGGTCGTACTGGGCCTTGATGCGCGCCAGGCGGGCGTGGTTGGCGCCGTAGCTGGCGCGGACGGCCGAGTCGCCCTCCTCCAGCAGGCCCGGGAAGTTGAAGTAGGTCTGCCCGCGCTGCGAGAAGCGGTGGGCGTCGTCCCAGTAGGCGCGCGTCCAGCCGATGTTGACCTCGTCGTCGGCCGGGTCGTCCCAGGTCGAGTCGATGCTCAGCATCCACTCCGAGCTGCGGTCGCCGAACGCGGTCTCCTCGGCGCCGACGCGGGCGATCGCGCCGCCGCAGTGGCGGATCACCACCAGCGTGCGCTCCGACGGGCGGCGGTTCGACCAGTCGACCGTCGCCTCGATCGCGGGGTCGGTGAGCCCGTCGAGGTACAGCGCCTTCCAGTAGTAGCGGAGGCCCGCCGGGAAGTACGGCGTCCAGCTCGCGCTGCAGCTCGAGGTACGTGGTGGTCTTGCTCATGTCGAGCAGCGGCGTGGCGAGCTCGCGCAGGCCCCGCGTGGCGCGCTCCCCGTCGGCCGGGTCGCCGGCCCACATGCCGCCCACGCCCACGTAGGTCAGGCCGCGCAGGTGCTCGGGCAGCTCGGGGACGACCGGCAGCGTCCAGATGAAGCCCACGGTCAACAGCTCGTCCGGCGCGTCGGCGACGGCGTCGCGCCAGCCGGCGAGCACGCGGGCGGCGTCCTCGATCGGGTAGGCGACGAAGAGCTCGAAGACCTCGGGGCCGAGCTCGTGCAGGCGCAGCTCGAACGAGGTGACGATGCCGAAGTTGCCGCCGCCGCCGCGGATGGCCCAGTAGAGGTCCGGGTGCTCGTCCGCGCTTGCGCGCACGCGGCGGCCGTCGGCGAGCACGATCTCCGCGGAGACGACGTTGTCGACGGTCATCCCGTCGCGCCGGCGCTGCCAGGACACGCCGCCGCTGAGCGCCAGCCCGGCCACGCCGGTCTCGGACACGACCCCGCCCGGCGCGGCGAGCCCCAGCGGCGCGGTGACGCGGTCGACGTCGGCCCAGGTGGCGCCGCCCTGCACGTGCACCGTTGCGGCCGGTCTCGTCGATGCGCACCGCGCGCATGGGCGAGAGGTCGATGACGAGCCCGTCGTCGACCACGGCCGTGCCCGCGACGTTGTGGCCGCCGCCACGGACGGCGAGCGGGAGGCCCCGCTCGGCGGCGAACCGGACCGCGAGCGCGACGTCGTCGGCGTCGGCGCACCGGGCGATCAGCGCGGGGCGCTTGTCGATCATCCCGTTCCAGACCCGGCGGGCCTGCTCGTACTCGGGGTGACCGGGGGCGATGACCTCGCCCGCCAGGCGCTCGGCGAGCGCGGCGGGGTCCAGAACGGTGGTGGGCTGAACGGCCATGCGGGGTCTCCTTCCGGAAGAGCGAGCGTTGCGCGCCCATGGTCCCCCCCGACCGCAAGGCCACCGTCAGGCCATCGTGAGTCCTTCGCGCGAGGGCGTCACGGGCGCCGGATGAGCTCGATGGGGAGCTCCACGGCCGCCGCGGGGGCGCCCTCCCGCAGGCCCTCGAGGGCGCCGCGGGCGGCCGCGGCGTACACGACGGCGCCGAGCGCGTCGTTGGCCCGGACGGCCTCCTCGAGGTGGGCGGCCGCGGCGCCGCGGTCCCCCAGCGTCGCCGCGAGCAGGCCGAGCGCGAGCGAGGCCGAGCCGGTGCAGAAGCTGCCCCGTCCCACCGTCACGACGCGGTCCCCGAAGGGTCGCAGGCGGGGGTACAGCTCCGCCGCCGCCGCGGCGTCACCGAGCCGGGCGGCCACCGTGCCGAAGCAACTCGCCGCGTAGAGCCAGTTGGCGTCCAGCGGCGCCGCCGCCACCTCGGCGACCCCCTGCCCGAGCTCGCGCCGCGCCCGCCCGAGATCGCCGCTCACCGTGGACCACAGCGCGCGCGCCGCCAACCAGGCGGGGCGGGCGGGGGAGCGCTCGATGCTCCGCCCGATCACGGCGGCGTCGTCCTCGTCGGGCAGATCGCCACCGGACATGCGGATCGAGCGGCGCTGGACCCCGAACAGCAGGTCCGCGTTCTCGTCGTGGGCGAGGCGCCCGATGCGCGCGCCCTGCTCCGAGAGCCGCTGCGCCTCCTCGAGCCGGCCGCCGAGGAGCGCCAGGGTCGCCCGCCACATCGGCACGTACCACGCGAAGGAGGGCAGTCGCAGCTCGGCCGCGAGCCGCTCGTGCTCGGCGATCGCCGCCGTCAGGGCGTCGCGGTCGCCGACCTCGAAGAGGTCCACCACGCGCCAGTTGATCCCCTGGAGCTCGGCCACGCGGTCGCCCGCCGCCCGGGCCGCGGTGACGAGCTCGTCGGCGATGGCGAGCCGCTCCTCGGTGTGCGCCGGGCTCCAGAGCGCCACGTGCCGGGCGCCGAGCGCCTCGAGCAGCGCCGGGCCGCCCGCGCGCCGCCCGGCGGCCAGGGCCTCGGCGCTCAGGCGCTCGCGCAGCTCGGCCGGCGGCGCGTAGTACAGCTCGATCGCCAGCCGCGCGAGCAGCCGCGGGCGCAGCGCCGAGTCCTCCGCGAGGCCGCCCAGGGCCTCCTCGAGCAGCGCCCGGACCCGGTCGCGGACCGGCGCCACGCTGACCGCGAGGCCCGCGGTGCCGAGCGCCGCCCGGGCCAGCATGCCGGGGTCGCCGAGGGCGCGGGCCGCCGCGGCGGCCTCGTCGAAGCAGCGGTCGGCCGAGGCCGCGTCGCCCGACCGGAGCCGGGCGTCCCCGAGGGCCAGCAGTACCTCCGCCCGGACCGGGTCGCGCTCGTCCAGGTCGCCGGCGAGGGCTCGCTCCAACAGGTCGGCGGCGTCCTCGTAGGCCAGCCCGCGAATGGCCTGTCGCGCCGCATCGAGGGCGGCGCCCGCCGCCGTCGCCGCGTCGACGAGCGGGCGGGCGTCCAGGAGGTGGCGCGCGAGCTCGGGCAGCCGGCGCTCGCGGGCCTCGCCGGGCAGCGCCTGCAGCGCCTCGGCCATCCGCCGGTGCAGCAGCGCGCGCCGGGTCGCGCTCATCCCGGCGATCACCGCCTCGCGCACGAGCGCGTGGGCGAAGCGGTAGCGCCCCGGCCCAGCGGACTCGTCGATCAGCCCCGCGCCGACCGCGACGTCGAGGCGCTCGGCGGCCGCCTCGTCGCCCACCTCGGCGGCGGCGGCCACGTCCCCGAGCGCGAAGTCCTCGCCCGCGACCGCCGCGACCCTCACCGTCTGGCCGACCGGCTCGCCGAGCCGGGACAGGCGGCGGTCGATGACCTCCCGGACGCCGTGCGGCACCTCGCGCCCCGCCGCCTCGACCAGCGCCGCCGCGGGCTCGCCGGGGTACGACTCCACCAGGTGGCGCACCAGCTCCTCGACGAAGAGCGGGTTGCCTCCCGTCCGCCCGTGCACGGCCGCCGCCAGCGCCGGCGACGACCCGCCCGGCAGCCACGCGGCCGCCAGCTCGCCGACCTCGTCCCGTGCCAGGCCACCGAGGACGACGCGCTCGAGACGGCGCTCGCGCCGCAGGTCGACGAGGAGCGCCTCGAGCTCGGGCGCCGCCTCGGCGCCCTCGTCGCGCCGCGAGCCGGCGACGAGCAACGGGGCCCACCCGACGGTCCGGACGACGTGCCCGAGCATCTGCAGCGTCGCCGGGTCCGCCCAGTGCAGGTCCTCCACGACCAGCAGCACCGGCCGGCTGCGGGCGGCGTGCCCGACCGCCGCGGCGACCGCCTCGAACAGGCGGTGGCGAGCGCCGGCCGGCTCGCCCCCCGGCGGCGCGGACCGGGCGTCGAGCTCCGGCAGCAGGCGCGCGAGCTCGGCGACGACCCATTCGGGAAGAGCCCCCGGATCGTCGGCGAGATATGGGCGCAGGGCTTCGGTGAAGGGAGCGAACGGGACCACGCCCTCGTCGGTGCAGCGGCCGGCGAGCACGAGTGCGCCTGTGTCGCGCGCCTCGCCCGCCAGCTCGACGAGGAGGCGCGTCTTGCCGCTGCCCGCCTCGCCGGCGAGCACGACGACCGTCGCGGCGCCGGCGCTCGCCCGGGCCCAGGCGGCGCGCAGCGCCGCGAGTTGCTCGCCGCGACCGACGAGCGGCCCGCCCTCGCCGCGCGAGAGCGCGTCCGGCAGGGGGAGGCGCCGGTCCTCCTCGCCCGCGGCGCGCCGGTCGGAGCGCAGCTCGTCGGCGAGCGCGCGGGTCTCGGCCGAGGGCGCCATGCCCAGCTCGCGCCGCAGCGCGGCCCTGAAGGTCTCGTAGGCCGCGACGGCGGCCGCGGCGTCGCCGGCCCGCGCCAGCCGCCGCATCAGGGCCCGGGCGGCGTCCTCCGAGACGGGATCGAGGTCGAGCCGGCGGCGGGCGTGCTGGAGCGCCGCCTCCGTGTCACCGGCCTCCTCGGCCGCGTCGCCCAGCGCCGCGAGGAGCTCGCCGACCCGGTCGCGGTGGGCCTGGCGCTCCTCGAGCACCCAGTCGTCGTCGAGGTCGGTCAGCAGGTCGCCCTGGCAGAGCGCCAGCGCCTCGTCCCCTCGGCCCTCGGCGACCAGACGCCCGATCTCCCTCACGTCGATCCAGACGTCCGGACGGTCCTCGACGCCGATGCGGTCGCGGCCGGCGACGATGCGGCCCGCGGCCTCCTGCCCGATGCTCCGGCGCAGCGTCGTCAGCGTCGTCCGGAGGCTGGCGCGAGCGCTGGTCTCCAGCACGTCGGGCCAGAAGACCGCGGCGACGCGCGTGCGCGGGTGGAGCCCCGGGTGGTAGGCCAGCCACGCGAGCAGCGACCGTGCCCGTCGGCTCGCCGGGGCGTCGAGCCGCTGCCCGTCGAGCTCGAGGCGGAGCTCGCCGAGGAGGCGTACGCGCAGCATCCCCCTCAACCCTATCCCGCGGCCTCCCCGCGAGCTCTCGTTCATCGTAAGCTCGACATGGCGGTCTCGATCAGTCACGACCGCCATGGGAGACAGCGGAGGTCCAACTCTTCAACGAGACCCGGGACAACACGGTCGCCGAGACCGGCTGACAATGGGCAAGCGGGCAACGGTCGTGGTCTCGCCCGACCGCACGGTCAAGACATACCAAGATCCAGAGTTGGCGAAGATCGAGGTCGGCTGGTACGAGCGCGTTCCCTGGGCATGTCCGCGTTTGCTCGACTTCGACGGCCGGCTCTCGTGATCCAGACCTGCCACGCCGGTACGAAGCTTCCCGAGTGGCGGCCCGTCGAAGCGCTTCGCGAGCTCCTCGGCGCGCTACATGCCGAAGGCATCCATCACCGGGACGTCCACCTGAAGAACGTCGTACGCCGGTCCGGTCGCCCCCTGTTGATCGACTGGGAGACCGCGATCTTCCACCCGTCGGAATTCTCATACGACCTCTGGGGACCGGAGAAGTCAGGAGTCCCGATCCCCGACATCCATCGGCGCATGATCCCCGCATGGTGGGGGTCGAAGCTGCGCATGTCGATCAAGAACCAATGGGAGCGTCGGCCGGTGAGCTACCAGCCTGCTTGGGTGGACGGCAAGGAGGTCGGGACCGGCGGGCGCGACGCATCTGGCCGGTACGCGGCGATCCGGCGGGAGCTCCAGGGGCACAGCGGGTTCTCGGTGCTCGACATCGGCGCATACACGGGGTACTTCGCCCACCGGCTCGCTGACGAGTTCGGCGCTCGCTGTCTGGCCGTGGACCGGAACACCAGGCTCGACGAACGCGAGAACGTCGCGGTCAGCCGCCGGTACATGGACGCAGCCGACCTCGAAGCGATCAACCACGGCACATGGGACGTCACGCTTCTCCTCAGCGTGCTGCATCACATGCGCGAGTGGCGACGCTCGCTCACCGCGGTGCTCGGGTTCTCGACCATGGCCTTCGTCGAGCTTCCCGACGCTCGCGAGCGCCTTCCGAACGCGGCCATGCATCACGAGACCCCCGCCATGCACGACGCCGTTCAGGCCGTCGGCGGGACCGTGGTCACGCGGACCCCCGGATACGACTCCCGGTACACGCGTCCGACGTACGTGATCGGACGGCTCTGATGTCACGGCGGTCGGGGGAAGCTCAGCCCGTCTCCCCCGATCCTCGCTCGGGCCCTCGCGCCGGTCAGGCGCTCGGCGACAGGTCGAGCAATCGATCGATCTCCGACTTCACATACTGTCCGACCAGCCACGGGCGAGGGGAGGCCGGGGTCGTCGTCACCAGGACGGCGATCTCATGCGCCGTTCTCGCCGCAGTGCTCCAGTTCCCGGTTCCGACCATGACGTGTTCCCCGTCGACAACCATGGTCTTCTGGTGCATCCGACCGGCGCCTCCCGTCAGCACTCCGGGGTTGTATCGAACGTCCCCGCCGGCTCCGCGTAGCCTCGGCACCGCGTCCCACGGCTGACCCACCTGGTCGCCATCGACCACGCCTCGGACGCGAACGCCCCTCGCCAATGCTCGCAACAGCGCGTCGAACGCCTCGTTCCCGATGGCGAGGGTGAACATTGCGAAGTCGACCGTCTCCGCTGCCTGGTCGATCACGTCGGCAGATCTCTCAAGCGTCTCCCCGTTGGCGCCGCAGAGGACGGTGCACGCGCTGCCGTCGCTGAGGTCCATCGTCGCCTCGGCGACGGGCCTCTTGAAGTCCCCGGCCCACATTTGATCGAACGCCCTCGCGAGCATGCTCGCCACCGTGGGCGACCTGATCGCGACGGACGCGTTGTAGTGTCGCTGAGCATTGCTCCGGGTCAGGTTCGCCGCCGTGACCACCACCGCGGAGTTGGCATCCGGATCGTCCGTCGCCACGACGAAGTTCGAGTGCATCAGCGCCCCGCCGGCCCCGTCGGTCCTCATCCTGAGGCCCGCGCGCGCCATGGCGCAGAAGCCGGCCCTGCTCGCCTCGTTCTCCCCCTCCGCCTTCCAGGGATCCGCCGGCGGTTGCCCGTCGTCATAGAGATAGTCCTCCTCGACGATCGCCCGGACGCGAACCCGCCGCTTCTGCGCGACCTTGATGAGGGCATCGACGACACGCGGATCGGACAGTTGCTGCGTGGCGACTCGCACCTGACCCCTCGATCGCTGCAGCGTGTCCGACAGCAAAGGCCACATATCGCCGGGAGCGCCGCGCGCGAACGGCGTGAACACAAGCGTCAACGGCTCGACGATAAGCGTCACGTCTTCACCAGGGCCACCGGAAGATGATCGGAGGCGCCCCGCGGCTTGCTGCCGTCGAAGGAGAGGGGGTGCCCGTCCTGCGACGTCATCTGGACCCGCCGCCCGTCCACAACGATCGAGGTCGGCAAGGGGGTCGTCGCCACCCTTGGCCCGCAGAGCCCTGCGGCACCGCGCGAGACGAGCACCTGGTCGTACACCCGCCATCGCGGACTGCGATAGTACGTGCCCGCCTGTCCGCCTCCCAAGCCCCAGAAGGCATTCCACAGCCGTGGGGTCCAGGCACTGTAGGCCGCGTATCGGTCGCGCAGCGAACGACCACTTCCGCGAACGTCCACCATGACTTCGGGCAAGTCCGGCGTCGCTTCGAGCACCTCGAGGGACCGATCGAACGGCTCGTCGTTGAAGTCTCCCAGGATGACGAGGGGCCGCAGGCCTCTGGTGGTGAGCTCCGCTCTCGTCGGCAGCACGAGCCGACGCCTCTCGGGATCCCACATCTCGCGCGCTGAGTAGCGCAACCAGTCGAGGGTGATCTGCCTGCAGTAGTACCCAGCGCTGACCCGTCGCTCCGCCGACTCCAAGCTCAGCCGCGATGGCCAATGGCAGACGAGCACCTTCACGAGGACGTCGTTTTCACGAAGCGGCAGATCCACCTCGAGGACATCCCTCGTATCGAAGGTCCGATCAAGCACGTGTGACCGGATGCGTACCGGCGGCTTGAATACGGTTGGATCGTAGAGCAGACCAACGTCCAGGCCCTCCAGCGGCACCCCCACCTCGTCTTCGGCCTGCCCCTCGATGCTCTCCAGGCTCAGCCCCGAGGCCCGAATCAGCCGCCTGATCAATCCGGCTGTCCCGATCTCGGCGAGCCCGACCAGGGCGGGGAGGCCGTGCGAGGCCTGAATAGCCTTCAGGACGCCCCCGAGGATCCCGAGCCTGAGCGAGAGATCCTCGGCCGTCCTCGTGGCCGGCTCCCCTCCCTCCAAGGCCGCTTCGATGTGGCTGCCCATCGTGAAGAGTCGTTCCACGTTCCAGAACACGATCGGCTGGTCGATCACCCGAGCCAGCCTCCTCGTGCCACGCCACCTGTCCGGCTCACTCGCCGGCCCGAGAGCCTCACACCTTCACCGACCACTCGGCCGCCGCGCCGGCCTGCCGGCCTCCGACCCAGTTGACGTCCGGCATCAGCACGCCCTCGAGCAACCCCAGACGCTCCGCGTTGCTCATCAGCTTCCGGAAGATGGCGTCGAGGTCCTCGTCCATCGCATTCCGCGACCGGTATCCGAGCGACGGCAGGATCTCGCTCGTCACGTCGTACGAGTGGTCCTCGCTCTCCAGCCGCGGGTTCGGGAATGTGCTGAATCCCCGCCGTCAGCCCGTGCCGGCAACCGGCCTCGACGATGCGGGTGGCAAGCTCGTCCAAGCGATGCACCTCGTCGAGCTGGTTCACGACTCGATATTCGCCGGGCTCTGGCGGGTTGTGGAGAAGCAGCTGAAGGCACCTGACGCTGTCCTCGAGTGCGATGAATCCCCGCTGCTGCCCGCCGGCGCCGTACACCGTCAGCGGCATGCCGATCACCGCTTGCGCGCACCATCGATGTATGACCGTGCCGAAGACGGCGTCCACATCGAAACGGGTGTCGAGCGCCGCGTTCTCGTCGTCCGAGGGATAGACGCCGAAGACGATCCCCTGCATGACATCGGTCACACGCAATCCGCTCAGGCGAGCCGCGAACGAGAGGTTGTTCGAGCCGTGAACCTTGCTCCAGTGGTACCACGAGCCGGCCTGGCGCGGAAAGGGCATGTAGGCCGATTCGCCTTCGTGGGTGAGCCAGCCACTGCCCTCCGGGATGCGCACTCCGGGTGTGCCGTACTCGCCCATGGTGCCGAGCTTCACCATGTGGGCCCTCGCGCCCCTGCCTGCGAGCGCGAACATCAGATTCAGCGTCGTCAGGAGGTTGTTGGCCTGCACGAAGCGACAATGGTCCGCATCCATCATCGAGTACGGCGCCGAGGGGCACTCCGCCAGGTGGACGACCGCGTCCGGCTCGACCTCGTTGACGACCTCGCACGCGAAGGCCGGGTCCCGCAGATCCCCGATCCAGAACGGGATCGTCTTCTCGCCAGCGTCGTTCGAGCTCCTGGACGCGTTCAGGCAGCGGCGCAATCGGGACGGCGCTGGCGGAGCCGACCTCTTCGACCCACTCCCGACGCATGAGACCGTCCACGCCGTGCACCTCGATCTCGTCGCGCTCGACAAGCCACCGAGCGAGCGCCCACCCGAGGTAGCCGTCAATTCCGGCGATGAGGACCTTCATACAGAGGTTCTCCGATCTGATTGGCGAGTTGAAAGCGGTTTGCGAACCAATTGAAGTCGTGGGTGAGGTGCGATTCCAGGAAGCGGCGCCGTTCGTCGAGATCGCCTGCCGCCAGTAGCTTGAGCGCCCTGGCGGCATGGGACGGGAACTTCTGGCACAGGTGGCGGATCATCTCGAGCGCCAAGACGCGGTCGAGGTAGAGAAGGCCGAAGCGGAGGTTGTTGTGGATGAGGAAGGGCCGGACCGCCTTGATGAACGTTCGTCGTTGTTCATGAGTCTTGAACCGGTGCCGGACGACGTGGCTGGGGCAGGCCTCGATCCGGACCCCTGAGAGCCATGCACGCAGGCTGAACTCCGGTTCCGCCGCACCGTAGATGATCATGCCGGCGTCGTACCCGCCGACGCGGCTGAAGGTTTCCCGGAGGAAGATCGTCGCAGCCGACGAGGCCACCTGGGTCGGCGTCCCGGGCGGAACGGGGCTCCGCACCCAGTGCGTGCCCATGAACGGCACGACCAGGGTGCAACCGAACCCGCGGAACCCCGAGGTGGGGTCCCTGATCGTGCCGGCCAGGATCGCCGACTGGGTGACCGCCTTGACGACCACCTGATCCCATGCCGGCTCGAAGTGCACGTGGGCATCGGTCATCACGATGATCTCGCCCCGGGAGCTGACGCATCCGAGGTTGCGCGCCCCGGCCACGCCGAGCCGCTGCGGCGATCCCACGACACGGACCTTCACGCCCTGATCGGCGTACCGATCGGTCACTGCACGGAGTGATTCGAGCGGCACCGCCTCAGTGGACGCATCGTCAACGATGACGATCTCGAGGCTGTCACGACCTTGACGCGAGCCCAGGATCGAATCCAGAGTCCCGGGGATCCCATGCCAGCTGTTGTGGTTGGGAATGACGACGCTGATCGTCGGAGCCGGCAAGCTGTCAGTGACCTTCAGACTCGGTCAGGGAGAGAAGCTGCCGGTGATGGTGGAGCCGGTCTCGAAGGTGAGCGCGCTGCCGCCGTGACCGTGGAGCCGGTCTCGAAGGTGAGCGCGCTGCCGCCGTGACCGTGGAGCCGGTCTCGAAGGTGAGCGCGCTGCCGCCGTGACGGTGGAGCCGGTCTCGAAGGTGAGCGCGCTGCCGCCGTGACCGTGGAGCCGGTCTCGAAGGTGAGCGCGCTGCCGCCGGTGACCGTGGAGCCGGTCTCGAAGGTGAGCGCGCTGCCGCCGGTGACGGTGGAGCCGGTCTCGAAGGTGAGGCGCGCCGCCGGTGACCGTGGAGCCGGTCTCGAAGGTGAGGGCGCTGCCGCCGGTGACCGTGGAGCCGGTCTCGAAGGTGAGCGCGCTGCCGCCGGTGATCGTGCGAGCCGGTCTCGAAGGTGAGGGCGCTGCCGCCGGTGATGGTGGTGCCGGTCTCGAAGGTGAGGGCGCTGCCGCCGGTGATGGTGCTAGCCGGTCTCGAAGGTGAGGGCGCTGCCGCCGGTGATGGTGCTAGCCGGTCTCGAAGGTGAGGGCGCTGCCGCCGGTGATGGTGCTGCCGGTCTCGAAGGTGAGGGCGCTGCCGCCGGTGATGGTGGTGCCGGTCTCGAAGGTGAGGGCGCTGCCGCCGGTGATGGTGCGTGCCGGTCTCGAAGGTGAGGGCGCTGCCGCCGGTGATGGTGCGTGCCGGTCTCGAAGGTGAGGGCGCTGCCGCCGGTGATGGTGCAGCCGGTCTCGAAGGTGAGGGCGCTGCCGCCGGTGATGGTCGAGCCGGTCTCGAAGGTGAGGGCGCTGCCGCCGGTGATGGTGCTGCCGGTCTCGAAGGTGAGGGCGCTGCCGCCGGTGATGGTGCTGCCGGTCTCGAAGGTGAGGGCGCTGCCGCCGGTGATGGTGGTGCCGGTCTCGAAGGTGAGGGCGCTGCCGCCGGTGATGGTGGTGCCGGTCTCGAAGGTGAGGGCGCTGCCGCCGGTGATCGTGGAGCCGGTCTCGAAGGTGAGGGCGCTGCCGCCGGTGATGGTGGAGCCGGTCTCGAAGGTGAGGGCGCTTCCGCCGGTGATGGTGCGAGCCGGTCTCGAAGGTGAGGGCGCTTCCGCCGGTGATGGTGCGAGCCGGTCTCGAAGGTGATCGGGGAAACGCTTCCGAGATGGTGGAGCCGGTCGCGAAGGTCACACCTGACGCCCGCGCCGGGGCCGGCCGGCGCGCGCGCCTCTCCGCGGGAGAGCTGCGCGGGTTGAGCCGATCAGCCTCCCTCAGCGCTCGCGCGTCCGCGGGGCTCAACCGGAACCGGCGCGCCGCCGCATCCGGATCATGGAGCAACTCCTCCAACGCGCTCGCGTCGCTTGCCCAAACCTCGAGCATCGAGTCGATGGGGGTCTCACGCACCGAGATTGCGATCCAACCCTTCGCGAGGCGGGATTTCGATCCGACGCTTGCGAAAACGCGAGCTTCCGGAGCATCCTAGCCGCGTGAACACGTGTCAAGACTTCTGGCAGTCCCTCGTGCCCGATGCCTATCGGCCCGAAAATCGTCCCGCGGTCTTGTTCGCCAGAAGGCGAACGTCGGGCCGGCGCAGTACGACCCGTTTCGGGGTGCCGCTCCATGAACCTACAATCGCGCTTATCGATACCCTCGCGCAGTGCCCCGCGGTTGGCGCAATTCTGCTTCGGGGCTCGGTCTCGCTCGGTATATACGACGATGCCTCTGACGACGATCTCGAGGTCGTGTTGAGCGCGTCCGGCGGTTACGACGATGCACATGGTAACCGCCGCCTCGCCTTGGTGTGGCCGAGATCGGGCAAAGGCGGCATCGTCTGTGATGCGTTCCTGACAACCGCTGACGAGTTGGCCGCCCGCGCGAGCTCGGCCCTCGATGTCGATCGGTGGCCGTATCGCCAGGCCAAGATTCTTCACGCTCGGGATCCTGCTGTGCTTCATACGCTGGAACGAGTGGCGTCGATGCCAGACAGCTATCGCACTGCACGACTCCGCCACGGCGTCCTCGACATCACACTCGCCTGTGAACGAGGCCGGAGATGTGCACAGCGCGGCCAGAATGTTGAAGGTCTTCTCGTGGCGGTTCGTGGGGCACGCGCGCTCGCCCGTGTTCTATTCGCCTTGGAGTGGCAGTGGGTGCCGCTCGACCATTGGTTCACCTTTGGACTGTCCAGGTTGTCAGATCCGGCGGGCTGCGCTGATCTCTGTCGCGAGGCACTGGAGACCGGCTCCGTTGCCCCGCTTGTCAACGCCGCTGCGCGTCTGCGTGGCTATCTGTCCCAGGAGGAAGGGTCCAGCGGCTGGACGCACACGGAGCTCCTCTCCTTGATCCGGCGGCCCGATGGCCGTCGTGAGCGTTCCATCCATGGGCTCTGCTGAACGGTCGCAGCGGCCGGGGACCAGAGTCCGACACGGGGTTGCGCGCCAGCGGCTCGATCGCTCCGCTCGCGACATGGTGCCGATTGCGTAGGGCTAGCCGCGCGGTCCGAGGGCGGGATCGACCAGGCCGTGGCCGTAGCTGTTCACGTACGCAGACGCGTCAAAGCCGCTCAGGAACGCGCGGGCGCCCTGCCGACCCAGGTCCACGAGCGTCCGCTTCTGTTCCGTCGTGAGCGTGAAGTCGGTGGTCCCGATGCCATCCGCGTCGAGCGCACAGGTGCGCACCGCCGTGGAGTGGCTGGCGAACTCCGTGTCGAAGGCGTCGCTCGCGGTCTGAAAGAGGTCCACCGCCGTCCTGACCACCCAGCCGAGGTGCTCGAAGACCCGCTCGTAGCCGCCTCCGGCGCCCTTGCCTCCGACCAGGCGGAAGCCGAAGGTGGGCCGCTGGGCGTCCCGGTCGACGTCGAAGATCCACACCGGGAAATTGGACACCACGCCGCCGTCGACGATGGTGCAGGCCTGTCCGCTCGTGGCGTGGACGAGGGTGATCGGGGTGAAGAAGAAGGGGATGGACATGCTCATGCGCACGGCGTCGGCGATGAGCGTCGAGCCGGGGTCGATGGGCGAGCGGCTCCTCGGATCGAGGTACTGGCCGAGGTCCTCGGGCAGGACCAGCATCTGGTGGCGAGTGATGTCGGAGGCGATGAGCTTGAGCGTCCGCCCGGCCTTCTCGACGTCGGCGAAGGTCTGCCCGCCGACAGCTCGGTTGAACCAGTCGTGGAAGACCTGCCCATGGGCCAGACCGTGGTGCTCGAGGAGGTCGACGACGCCCCCGATGAGCAGGCCGCCCGGTCCGAAGTCCTCGAAGGCGGCGAAGTCGGTCGCCTCGAGGAGCGCCTTCGCCTGCTCTGCGCTGTGGCCGGTGGCCAGGTAGGCGGCCACGATCGCCCCCGCGCTGGTGCCGGCCACCTTGACCCAGTCGGTGTAGCCGTGGTCCGCGAACTCGAGGAGCCCGCCGACCAGCGCCAACCCCTTGACTCCCCCGCCCTCGAAGACCCCGTCCGCCGACTTCGGGGCTGGCGCAACTGCTCCCACTGCCGCTCCTCAGGCCCGACACCCTTGGGCGGGAGAGGATACCGGCCACCCGGAGGCCATCGCCGGGGTGCTTGCCGCCTCGAGAGCGGATCCCAGGCGGTCAGGGGCGAGCTGGAAATTCAACCGATCCCCGGGCGCGTGAGCCGCAAGGGACCCAGATCAACTGAGGGGCCCGAGATACCGCTGGTGGCGCGACTTCTCGGGAAGCG